>NZ_JBNRLJ010000005.1:0-345275 GCF_050378655.1 Klebsiella sp. 7-CIP_Kleb. | reverse complement strand
GCGCGGTGGTCCCACCTGACCCCATGCCGAACTCAGAAGTGAAACGCCGTAGCGCCGATGGTAGTGTGGGGTCTCCCCATGTGAGAGTAGGGAACTGCCAGGCATCAAATTTAGCGTGCTGATATGGCTCAGTTGGTAGAGCGCACCCTTGGTAAGGGTGAGGTCCCCAGTTCGACTCTGGGTATCAGCACCACTTTTTAGGTTAAAGTTCGGCACGTTGTAAAGAATTTGCCTGGCGACAATAGCGCGGCGGTCCCACCTGACCCCATGCCGAACTCAGAAGTGAAACGTCGTAGCGCCGATGGTAGTGTGGGGTCTCCCCATGTGAGAGTAGGGAATCGCCAGGCATCAAATAAAGCAGAAGGCCCAGTCGAAAGACTGGGCCTTCTGCTTTTGTGTTATCTGTTATCTGTTGATAAACAGTCCTGCCACCAGGGGGAAACCCGTCAAAGTCGATTTGCTCGTAATGCAGCAAGGGACAGAGAGTTTATTTGCCCGGTTGTCATGTGGATGATGCGCAGAAGAACAGATACAGGTTCGACGCTAGCCCCAGTATCTGCTGGTCGGGGGTGAATTAGCGGGTCAGCGCGACGATCCCTAACGTGAGGCCGGCTACCGCGGCGGCTCCCCCGGCGATCGCGCCTGCCGTGTCCCAGTTGTCTTCTGTTGTGCCCTTCATACAGGTATTGGTGTGGACTAAGCGGCCTTGCGAGTCATAAACCGGCACGCAGGGAGAGTCATGGGCACAGCCTGCCAGCAGAGAGGCCAGCAGCGCCACGATTAAATACTTTTTCATGATATTACCTCTGGATAATCCGCAGGGTTGTACTGAGAGCCAGTGCAGAACGGAATGGCTTATTTTATCACCGCGGATTGTCCGGCCCGGATGCCGAAATCATCTCAATATATGAGCCACGTAAATATCGTGAAGATAAGCAGGGGAATATGCAGAAAAGATGGAGAGAAAGATCGTCTCCCCGCGCTGCCGCATGCGATAGAGGTTGTCAGATAGCGGGAAGCTGAGCGGGTTGCTAATATGCCAGGCGAAAAAAAAGCGCCCGCAGGGGGCGCCTTTAAAACCAGGCCGGGTTATTCAGCGTGCCGGGTAAAACGTCGTCTGACGACCACAAAGAAGACCGGAACAAAGAAGATCGCCAGCAGTGTCGCGGTTAGCATCCCGCCCATGACGCCGGTACCTACCGCATTCTGCGCCCCGCTGCCGGCACCATGGCTAATCACCAGCGGCATGACTCCGAGAATAAAAGCCAGAGAGGTCATCAGAATGGGTCGCAGGCGCATCCGCGATGCCTCCAGGGTTGCTTCAATGATCCCTTTCCCCTCTTTCTCCATCAGATCCTTGGCGAATTCGACGATCAGGATCGCGTTCTTCGCCGACAAACCGATCGTGGTCAGAAGGCCTACCTGAAAGTACACGTCATTATTCAGCCCACGCAGCGTGGCGGCTAACAGCGCGCCGATCACCCCCAGCGGAACCACTAACATGACTGAGAATGGAATCGACCAGCTCTCATACAGCGCCGCCAGGCACAGGAAGACGACAATCAGCGAGATGGCATAAAGCGCGGGAGCCTGGTTGCCGGAAAGGCGTTCCTGGTAAGACATCCCGGTCCAGTCGTAACCAATGCCGCTCGGCAGCTTACTGGCCAGCGCTTCCATCAGCGCCATGGCTTCCCCGGTACTTTTACCCGGCGAGGCTTCACCGAGGATTTCCATGGAGGGTAAACCGTTGTAGCGTTCCAGACGCGGCGAGCCATAAATCCAGCGCGAAGTGACGAAGGCGGAGAACGGGACCATTTCGCCATTGGCGCTACGAACATACATATTGTTAATGTCGCTCGGCAGCATACGGAAATGGGCATCAGCCTGGACGTACACTTTCTTGACGCGACCACGGTCAATAAAGTCATTGACGTAGTACCCGCCCAGCGCGGCTGATATCGTTTCATTGATATCGGAGAGCGATACGCCCAGCGCCTGCGCTTTTTCCTGGTCGACATCCAGTTTGAACTGCGGCGTATCTTCCAGCCCATTAGGCCGTACCCGCACCAGCTGATCCGGATGCTGTTTCACCATGCCCAGCAGTTGATTGCGCGCCTGCGTCAGGGCGGTATGACCTAGCCCGCCCTGGTCGATCAGCTCAAAGTCGAAGCCGGTGGCGGTACCCAGCTCAATAATGGCAGGCATGTTGAACGGGAAAACCATGGCGTCCTTGATCTGGCTGAAAGCCACAGTGGCTCGCTTGATGATGGACTCCACGCTGTTTTCATCACCGCTACGCGCCTCCCAGGGTTTCAGGCTGACAAACGCCATGCCGGAGTTTTGCCCCTGGCCGCTGAAGCTGAAGCCGTTCACGGTAAAGACGCTGTCGACGTTAGCCTTCTCGTTATGCAGATAGTAGTCGGTCACGGTATCCAGCACTTTCTGTGTCCGCTCCTGGGTGGCGCCGGAGGGCAGCTGGATCATGGTCAGGAAGACCCCCTGGTCTTCATCGGGTAGAAAGGATGTCGGGAGACGCATAAACAGCACGGCCATTCCCACGACGATCAGCAGATAGATCACCAGGTAACGGCCGGTTCCACGCAAAATACCGCTGACGCTGTTGGTGTAGTGGTTAACGCTCTGGTCAAAGCGGGCGTTAAACCAGCCGAAGAAGCCTTTTTTCTCATGGTGTTCGACCGAGGACGGCTTTAACAACGTGGCGCAGAGCGCTGGCGTCAGGACCAGGGCAACCAGCACGGAGAGCGCCATGGCGGAAACGATGGTGATCGAAAACTGGCGATAAATCGCGCCGGTGGAACCGCCGAAGAAGGCCATCGGCACGAATACCGCAGAGAGCACCATGGCGATACCCACCAGCGCCCCCTGGATCTGCGACATCGACTTTTCCGTCGCTTCTTTTGGCGAGAGTTTTTCCTCAACCATCACGCGCTCAACGTTTTCCACTACTACGATAGCGTCATCGACCAGCAGACCTATCGCCAGCACCATGCCAAACATCGTCAGGGTGTTGATGGAGTAGCCAAACATCGACAGTACGGCGAAGGTGCCCAACAGCACGACGGGCACGGCAATGGTCGGAATGAGCGTTGCGCGCATGTTCTGCAGGAACAGATACATGACAAGGAAGACGAGAATAATCGCTTCAAATAGCGTTTTGACCACTTCGTGAATAGAGATTTTAACGAAAGGGGTCGTATCGTACGGATAGACCACCTTCATTCCCTGGGGGAAGTAAGGCTGCAGTTCGGCCAGCTTCGCTTTAATCGCCGTGGCGGTATCCAGCGCGTTGGCGCCGGTCGCAAGCTTAATACCCAGACCAGAGGCGGGCTTACCGTTAATTCTGGCGACGACGTTGTAGTTCTCTCTGCCCAGCTCAATGCGGGCGACGTCTTTCAAATGGACGACAGAGCCATCGGCATTGACCCGCAGCGTGACCTTGCCAAACTCCTGCGGATCTTTAAGCCGCGTCTGGGCAATGATCGACGCATTGAGCTGCTGGCCTTTTAGCGCTGGCGTACCGCCCAGCTGGCCGGCGGCGATCTGATCGTTCTGAACCTGCAGCGCATTAATGACATCCACTGGCGTCAGGTTGTATTTGTTCAGCAGGTTGCCATCCAGCCAGATGCGCATGGCGTACTGTGCGCCAAACAGCTGGACATCGCCCACACCGTTGAGGCGGCTGATGGGATCTTTAACATTAGAGGCGACATAGTCGGAAATATCGTCCTGGGTAGTGACCGGGTTATCAGAGATAAAGCCGGCCACCAGCAGGAAGCTGCTGCTGGACTTTTCTACGCTAATTCCCTGCTGCTGGACTTCCTGAGGCAGCAGCGGGGTGGCCAGCTGCAGTTTGTTTTGCACCTGCACCTGGGCGATATCCGGATCGGTGCCGGACTTAAAGGTAAGCGTGATGGTTACTGAGCCGGCGGAATCGCTGGTCGACGACATATACATCAGGTTGTCGATACCGTTCATGTTCTGCTCAATAACCTGAGTGACCGTGTCCTGCACGGTCTGGGCATCCGCACCGGGATAGGTAGCGGAGATCGCCACCGCAGGGGGCGCTATCGTCGGATACTGCGCTATCGGCAACTGCAGAATGGCCAGACCTCCGGCAATCATCATGATGATGGCCAGCACCCAGGCAAAGACTGGTCGATGGATAAAAAACTTAGACATGGCTGGGTATCCTTATTGTGCGACCGGTGCCGCATGCTCCGCTTCTGCTTTCACGGTGACGCCTGGACGGACTTTCTGTAAGCCGCTGATAATCACCTTATCGCCCGGCTTCAGCCCGCTGGTGATAAGCCACTTATCGCCCACGGCCTGGGAAGCTACCACCTGACGGGTTTCAACCTGGTTTTTGTCATTCACCAGCATGACGGAGGCATCGCCCCGCGGCGTACGGGTCACCCCCTGCTGCGGCACCAGGATGGCCTGCGGATCGGTGCCTTCATCGATGCGGGCGCGAACGAACATTCCCGGCAGCAGGACATGCTGTGGGTTAGGGAAGATAGCGCGCAGGGTAATTGAGCCTGTACTTTCATCGACAGTCACGTCGGAGAACTGCAGCGAACCCTTAAGCGGATAGGCCTGACCGTTCTCCATCACCAGCTCAACGCTTTTGGTGTCGCCGCCGCGTTGCAGGCTTTCCTGCTTAAGGCGCATGAAGTCATTGCTGGATTCCGTCACGTCGACGTAGATCGGATCGAGCTGCTGGACGGTAGCCAGGGCATCCGACTGACCGTTGGTGACCAACGCTCCCTCGGTGACGCTCGATTTACCGATGCGTCCGCTAATGGGAGAAGTCACTTTGGTGTAGGCCAGGTTGATGCGGGCGCTTTCCACGGAGGCTTTGGTGGCGATGACGTCAGCGTCGGCCTGGCGGGCGGTGGCCACCGCCTGATCGTATTCCTGCTGACTGATATACTTGGTGCCCAGCAGCGGAACGTAGCGTTTCACCGTTAAGTGGGCGATGGCGGCTGCGGCTTCGGCTTTTGCCTCATCGCCCTTGGCGCTGTTCCACGCCGCCTGGTAGGTTGCCGGATCGATCTGATAGAGCGACTGGCCTGCTTCGACATCGCTTCCTTCAACAAAGTTACGCTTCAGGATGATACCGCTTACCTGAGGGCGGACTTCCGCCACGCGAAAAGCTGAAGTTCGGCCTGGCAGTTCGGTGGTGACCGACAGCGGCGCGCTGTTCACGACATGGACCGTCACCTGCGGCGCCTGGGCATGGGGTTGCGGGTTGTCCGAATTATCGCAGCCGGTAAGCAATAAGGCCGAGATAATTAAACCGGATAAAAGTGTCACTCTGGCGTGAGTTGTCATGGCGGTTCCTTATAGATTACGTGCCAAATTCGGCGGCGAATCTGTGAAAGAAAGAGGGAATTAAAAAGCAGTTTGCCATCCTACAAATAAACGCCGCTGGATGTAAGGGATACTTATTTTTGAGCAATCAGCAAGGCACGCAAAAACAAAAAAGCGCGCAGGATTTTTTTGCTATTTACCTCAATTGTAAAACTTAATAAATAGACATCAATTCAGTGAATGGGTTATTTATTAATATTCTTTTGGGTAATTTATTTGGCGACAGCTTCAGAATTAACTTGTCTGCATTTTTGCTAAAAAATATTCCATGACAAATGTTAGGTTAAGCGATCTTCAGAAAATCCTGAATAACCTGTCTGACGGGAAGGGGCTTGTATGGCTAGAAAAACGAAAGAAGAGGCGCTACGCACGCGGCAGCTCCTGATTGAGTCCGCGATCCAGCAGTTCGCCCTGCGGGGAGTGACCAACACAACCCTGACGGATATTGCTGATGCGGCGGGAGTGACCCGCGGCGCCGTATACTGGCATTTTGCCAGTAAGACTGAGCTGTTTAATGAAATGTGGCAGCAGCAGCCACCGCTCAGGGATTTGATTCAGCATAGCCTCGTAACAGAGAATGAACAGGAGCCGTTAAATGCATTGCGCGAGCGGTTTATTACCGGGCTCCGCTATATTGCTGCGAATCCTCGCCAGCGCGCGCTGATGCAAATTCTTTATCAGCGCTGCGAGTTTGCCAATGATATGCTTTCGGAAAACGAAATTCGCCAGCGCATTGGTTTTAATTATTCGCTGATTGGCGGCATGCTTCAGCGCTGTGTGCGTAACAATATATTGCCAGCCGAAACAAATATTGAAGTGATATTAATTGTTTTACACAGCGCCTTTTCCGGGCTGATTAAAAACTGGCTGCTCGATCCGCAACGCTTCGATCTTTATCAGCAGGCGCCTGCGCTGGTGGATAATGTTATGGCGGTAGTCTGTGCTGCTCATGTATCGGAGGCGCCGGTACTGCGGGCGGTGAATCAGTGATGTGTCCCGCTGTCGCAGGTAATAAAAAAGGCGCTTCCCCATGCCGAAGAGCGCCTTTTATATCAAGCAAGCAACTGACTAGTATCAGTTCATGCCGTATTTTTTCAGTTTTTTACGCAGCGTACCGCGGTTGATGCCCATCATCAGGGCAGCGCGGGTCTGGTTACCACGGGTGTATTGCATCACCATGTCCAACAGGGGCTGTTCAACTTCAGCCAGTACCAGCTCATACAGGTCATTCACATCCTGACCGTTCAGTTGAGCAAAATAGTTCTTCAGTGCCTGTTTAACCGAGTCACGCAGGGGCTTTTGAGTTACCTGATCCTGAGAGTTAACGGTAGAAACGGTCAGTACGTCAGAATTTACGCGTTGTTCGAACATAGTTCTGTCAGCTCTTTATTTCTATTACGCAAAATTTTCGAAGTATGCCTCCAACGCCTCCAGCTGTTCGCTGGCATCCTCAATGGCGTTGAATGTGCGCCGAAACTGGTCATCTGGAGCATGTTCCTGAAGATACCAGGAGACGTGTTTACGCGCGATTCGGTACCCTTTTGCCTGACCATAAAAGTCATGCAATTCCCGAACGTGCGCACAAAGCAAGCGCTTGACCTCTGCCAGCGGCAGCGGGGGCAGCAGCTCTCCAGTGTCCAGATAATGCTGGATTTCCCGAAAGATCCAGGGTCTTCCCTGAGCTGCACGGCCTATCATCAGGGCATCAGCCCCTGTATAGTCGAGCACAGCTCTGGCTTTAAGCGGGTCAGTAATGTCGCCATTCGCGATAATCGGAATGGAAACTTTCTGCTTAACTGCCCGAATACTGTCGTACTCAGCGTCTCCGTTAAACAAGCAGGCGCGGGTGCGTCCGTGAATAGTCAGAGCCTGAATGCCACACTCTTCGGCCAGTTGGGCAATCTCTACGCAGTTACGGTGTTCCGGTTCCCAACCGGTGCGAATCTTGAGAGTCACAGGAACGTCCACCGCATTCACGACCGCCGTCAGGATCGACTTCACCTGGTCGGGGTACTGCAAGAGGGCTGAACCTGCAAGCTTGCGATTCACCTTTTTCGCCGGGCATCCCATATTGATATCAATAATCTGGGCGCCGCTTTCCACGTTAATCCGCGCGGCGGCAGCCATCTCTTCCGGCACGCTACCGGCGATTTGCACGGTACGAATACCGGGCTCATCAATATGCACCATCCGTAAACGGGACTTGTCGCTCTCCCACACCTGTGGGTTAGAGGACATCATCTCGGAAACGGTTAAACCCGCTCCCATCTCGTAGCACAGCGTCCGGAATGGTCTGTCAGTAATGCCAGCCATGGGCGCTGCGATCAGGCGATTTCTGAGCTGGTGGTGTCCGATGCGCATGAGTTAAGAAATGACCATACTGTGACTGCAAGGCGGCGTATATTACGCATTTTTTGCACGAGATGAAAGGCCAAACTTTGAGCAATCCTCTGTTGCAGATCAATGAATCCGGGACTAACGTAAAAGGGATGAATAAATACTTATATTAATCATTGATTTAATGGCTGATGGATAATTTGTGTCCATTTATAAAATCATAAAACTTCTCGATTTTTCTTAGACAAACTCGCTACCAGGCGATATAAAACGCTGTTTTTATAGTCAAAAAAGTGCTCTGTAGTGCGATCTGCCTCTCATTTCCTGGCATTATTTGGTGGCTACTGGAAACAAAAATGCGGCCCACAGGCCGCATTGCACTTAGTTTTTCCGGCCGGTGATCCGGCACCACTCCTCTTTCTCGACCACCGGGTCAAGTGTGAAGATATCGGCGTAGGCTTCACAGACGCTCTCCGCCTGGCTGGCAAGGATGCCGGAAAGCCCCAGCAAACCGCCTGAAACAGGCAGGACGCTGATTAACGGCGCCAGCTCACGTAACGGGCCAGCCAGGATATTGGCGACCACGACGTCGGCTTTCATCGACTCGGGCTGGTCCTGAGGAAGATAGAGCTCCAGACGCTCAGAGACGCCGTTACGCTGTGCGTTATCGCGGCTGGCCTGAATAGCCTGCGGGTCGATATCAATGCCGATCGCTTTTGCGGCTCCCAGCTTCAGCGCGGCAATCGCCAGGATGCCGGAACCGCAGCCGAAATCAATGACCGTTTTTCCGTTGAGGTCGAGTCCATCGAGCCACTGCAGGCACAGGGATGTCGTCGGGTGCGTGCCGGTACCGAAGGCCAGACCCGGATCGAGCATCACGTTGACGGCATTTTCATCCGGAACGTCGCGCCAGCTCGGGCAGATCCACAGCCGCTCACCGAAGCGCATCGGATGGAAGTTATCCATCCATTCCCGCTCCCAGTCTTTATCTTCCAGCTGCTCGATCTTATGCGCGAATCCGGCGCCCAGCAGCGGGTGCTGCTCCAGTTGGGCAACGACCGCTTTCATATCGGTTTCGGCATCGAACAGGCCGATCACGTCGGTGTCGCCCCACAGCCGGGTTTCCCCGGGTAACGGCTCAAATACCGGCGTATCGTGCGTATCCTGGAAGGTGATCGAGACCGATCCGGCCTCCATCAGCGCATCGCTAAGATCTTCAGCGTTCGCGCCGGTGGTATTTAGTTTCAGTTGGATCCATGGCATAGCAAAACTCTTTATTTATCAGTAGTCAAAATAGGTGGCTGTGGTGCGGGACGGCCGAAACGATTCCCTGCCACAAACGCCAGTAAACTCAGCAGCAGCGCGGGAACGATCGGATGGAAGCCGAGAAACTGCACTTTCAGCGTGGCAAGTACGGCATACAGTACACCACCCACGATCATCGCGCTCAGCGCGCCAGCCGCGTTGGCACGTTCCCAATACAGGCCCAGCACCAGCGGCCACAGAAAGACGGCTTCCAGGCCGCCGAAGGCCAGCAGGTTCAGCCAGATAATCATCTCTGGCGGTCGCCAGGCCGCGAGCAGCAGCAGGACACCCAACAGGAGCGTAATGCCGGCGGACATGCGTTTTAGCCGCTTTTCGTTAGTCGCCTGATCCGGACGCCAATTCAGATACAGATCCTTGATGATCGTAGCGGAACTTTGCAGAAGTTGGGCATTGATCGTCGACATAATCGCCGCCATCGGCGCGGCCAGAAAGATCCCTGCCGCAAAGGGCGGGAGCACTTTGACCATCAGCGTCGGGATCACCAGATCCGGTACGGTGAGGTCAGGGATCACCGCCCGACCTAACGCGCCGGCCAGGTGCATGCCAAACATCAGGATCGCCACCACGATGGTGCCGATAATGATGCCGCGATGCACGGCTTTGCTGTCTTTGTAGGAGATACAGCGCACGGCGGTATGCGGGAGGCCTATCACGCCGAAGCAGACCAGCACCCAAAACGAGGCCATAAAGGTTGGCGAGAGGATATCTTCCGCCCCCTGAGGGGACACCAGCTTGACATCGATCGACTGCAGGGTCTCTACCGCATGGCCAATCCCGCCGGCGGCGTGGATCACCCCCACCAGCAGCACGATCGTGCCGATCAGCATCACCATGCCCTGCATGGTGTCGTTGAGCACGCTGGCGCGAAAGCCGCCATAAGCGGTATACAGCGCGATGCTGATGCCGAAGATCAGCAGACCGGTATCGTAGGGAATACCCGCAGCCGTCTCCAGCAGGCGGGCGCCGCCGATAAACTGGACGGTCATGGCGCCAACGAAGGCTACCAGCAGACTCAGGCTGGCCAGCCAGACCAGCAGACGACTCTGGTAGCGCGCAAACAGCATGTCATTGAGGGTGACGGCGTTGTAACGGCGCGCAAGAATGGCGAATTTTTTTCCCAGTACGCCCAGCGACAGCCAGATGGCGGGGAGCTGGATCATTGCCAGCAGCACCCAGCCCAGGCCGTATTTATAGGCGGCGCCGGGTCCGCCGATAAATGAGCTGGCGCTGATATAGGTGGCGGTTAGCGTCATGGCCAGCACGAAGCCGCCCATCGAGCGGCTGCCGAGAAAGTACTCATTCAGAAAGCTTCCTGAGGCGCGTTTTCGCATGGCGTAGAGGGATAAGCCGAACACCACCACCAGATAGGCGATCAGGGGAATAATGACCTCAAACTGCATCATCGTCCTCCAGAGGAATGTCGCGAAAAACCAGTTTGACCATCGCCCAGCACAGCAGAATAAACAGCAGCGGAACCAGCAGGCAGGCCATTTCAAACCAGTGGGGCAGGCCGGTAAAACCGATAGCCACCCCCGGCAGATAGGCGGCGGCCAGCCAGGCGGCAAGATAGAGAAGGGTCAGCCACAGCGCCCAGCGCGCTTCTTTGTGGGCCTGAACAAAGCGTTTGTCCATTTTTTGTCCCTTGAGGATGAAGAAAGCGGGGATTGTACCGCATGGTATAGATGAGGAGAGAGAAAAAGAAAAAAGGCCGGAAAATCCGGCCTTTTGCTGAGAGTGCAGAATTATTTTTCCTGCAAGCCGAGTTTTTTCTCCAGATAGTGGATGTTGGTGCCACCATGCTGGAAGTTCTCGTCGCTCATAATGCGCATCTGCAGATCGACGTTGGTCTTGATGCCATCGATGATCAGCTCCTGCAGCGCATTCTTCATGCGGGCAATCGCCACGTCACGGCTTTCGCCGTAGCAGATCAGTTTGCCGATCATGGAGTCATAGTACGGCGGTACGGTGTAACCGGCGTAAATATGGGACTCCCAGCGCACGCCAAAGCCGCCCGGCGCGTGGAAACGGGTAATTTTACCCGGGCTCGGCAGGAAGGTGTTCGGGTCTTCGGCGTTGATACGGCATTCCACCGCATGGCCGCGAACCACCACTTCATCCTGCTTGATGGACAGCGGCTGACCGGCTGCGATACGCAGCTGCTCTTTGATCAGGTCAACGCCGGTGATCATTTCAGTTACCGGATGCTCTACCTGGATACGGGTGTTCATTTCAATGAAGTAGAACTCGCCGTTTTCGAACAGGAACTCAAAGGTACCCGCCCCGCGGTAGCCGATATCGACACAGGCTTTCGCGCAACGCTCGCCGATGTAGCGACGCAGTTCCGGGGTGATGCCCGGCGCCGGCGCTTCTTCGACCACTTTCTGGTGACGGCGCTGCATGGAGCAATCACGTTCAGCCAGATAGATAGCGTTACCCTGACCGTCCGCCAGCACCTGAATTTCGATGTGACGCGGGTTTTCCAGGTATTTCTCCATGTAGACCATGTCGTTGTTGAAAGCCGCTTTGGCTTCCGCTTTGGTCATGGAGATGGACTGGGCCAGTTCAGCATCGCTGCGCACAACGCGCATACCGCGACCGCCGCCGCCGCCGGAGGCCTTGATGATCACCGGATAGCCGATGCGTTTGGCATGGGCGCGGTTAGCGTCCATGTCGTCGGTCAGCGGGCCGTCAGAACCGGGTACGGTCGGGACGCCGGCTTTTTTCATGGCGGTGATCGCGGACACTTTGTCGCCCATCAGGCGGATGGTGTCGGCTTTCGGGCCGATGAAGATAAAGCCGGAGCGCTCAACCTGCTCAGCAAAGTTGGCGTTCTCAGAGAGGAAGCCATACCCCGGGTGAATTGCTACCGCGCCGGTGATCTCAGCGGCGCTGATGATAGCCGGGATGTTCAGATAGCTTTTTACGGACGGAGCCGGACCGATGCAGACCGTCTCATCCGCTAACAATACGTGTTTTAGATCGCGATCCGCGGTGGAATGCACAGCAACGGTCTTGATGCCCAGTTCTTTACAGGCACGCAGGATGCGCAGTGCGATCTCGCCACGGTTAGCGATGACAATTTTATCCAGCATGTTCGCCTCGTTACTCGATAACTACCAGCGGCTCGTCGAATTCTACCGGTTGGCCGCTTTCGATCAGAATGGCTTTCACCACGCCGGCTTTGTCGGCTTCGATCTGGTTCATCATTTTCATCGCTTCGACGATGCACAGGGTGTCGCCCACGTTAACTTTCTGGCCAACTTCCACAAACGCTTTCGCGTCCGGGCTTGGCGTACGATAGAAAGTACCAACCATCGGGGAACGTACGATGTGACCACTGATTTCCGCTTTTGCCGGCGCTTCTGCTGCTGCAGCTGGCGCGGCAGCCGCGGCGGCAGGTGCCTGAGGCTGCATCATCGGCGCAGCATAAGCCTGCTGCATAACCGGATAGCTTGCGGCCGGTGCAGAGCGGCTGATGCGAACAGACTCTTCGCCTTCAGAAATTTCCAGTTCGGAGATACCTGATTCTTCAACCAGCTCGATCAGTTTTTTAATCTTACGAATATCCATGAGTGGGTTCCGTACTCTTTGTTTAGTGTGATTGTGACAGGCGTTTTACCGCCGTCTGTAAAGCGTATGAATAGCCGTCCGCCCCCAGTCCGCAGATAACGCCAGCGGCGATATCTGACAGATACGAATGCTGGCGGAAGGGTTCGCGTGCATGCACATTGCTCAGGTGAATCTCGATAAACGGGATGTTCACGGCAAGCAACGCGTCACGGATTGCTACGCTGGTATGCGTGAACGCGGCCGGATTAATCAGGATATAGTCCACGTTGTCTTTAGCCTGATGAATTCGGTCGATTAACGCATGCTCCGCGTTGGACTGCAGGTGATCCAGGCTCACATTCAGCGCCGCTGCTTCAGATGTTAAATGGTTAACAATCTCAGCCAGCGTGAGAGATCCATACTTCTCTGGCTCGCGGGTACCGAGCATGTTAATGTTTGGACCATTCAAAAGCAAAATGTGAAACTTGTCTGCCATCGTGTGGCCATCTCCTGCCATTTTCGGGTAAAAAACAACATATACCTTCAATGCGCCCTTGTCACCTTTTCAGGGTCAGAAAACCCTGTCAGGAAAGCCAAAGTCGCACATTATAACGATTTCGTAGCAATTGGCAGCTAAATACTGGTCTTATCAGGGAAGATTATCAACCGCTATCTTAAAAAGAGTCGCGGTTGATAAAGGATCTGCGGGAAACTGCACATTACCGGATTCAGCGCCACCACTGGCGAAACTTCTTGTAACGCCATGCCAGGAGCGCGACTGCCAGCAGGGCATAAATGATGGGCTGCGGTGAGAGGATCTTCACTGACCACAGGTAGTGAATCGGCGCGAGGATCGCCACCAGATAGACGAAGTTGTGTAAAAGTTGCCAACGGCGGCCCAGTTTTCGCTGCATCGCCTGCGTCGACGTCGCCGCCAGCGCCAGCAGGATCGCCCAACTGACCATGCCTAACGTCAGATAGGGGCGGTTGATAATCTCCGAGCCCAGCAGCGCCAGATTGTTAATGCCCAGCTCCAGCAGGGTATAGCTGGTCAGGTGCAGGGTCGCCCAGGCGAAACACCATAAACCTAACAGGCGGCGAACGCGAATCAATAATGGCTGTTTCGCGTAGCGCGCCAGCGGGGAGACCAGCAGCGTCGCCAGCAGAAACTTCAGCGCCATCCTGCCGGTAAAATGCTGGATATCCTTGGCCGGATCGGCGCTAAAGTAGCCCTGGTGCCCGGCCCAGAATAACCAGACCAGCGGCAAAAACCCCGCCAGATGAAGTAAAACCTTCAACCAGGCGATCTGTTTGACGGTGAAACGCACTAGAAGTTCTCCCGCAGATTCATGCCGCGATACAGCGACGCCACCTCGTCGGCATAGCCGTTAAACAGCAGCGTCGGTTGACGTTTCACATCGAGCACGCCGCCGGCACCGATAAACCGCTCGCTAGCCTGTGACCAGCGGGGGTGATCGACGTGCGGATTGACGTTGGCGAAGAAGCCGTATTCGTCCGGCGCCGCGAGGTTCCAGGTGGTCGGTGGCCGCTCGCGGGTCAGTTCAATGCTGACGATGGATTTAATGCCTTTGAAACCGTACTTCCACGGCACGGTAAGGCGGACCGGCGCGCCGTTTTGCGGCGGCAGCGCTTTGCCATACACCCCGACGGTGAGCAGCGTCAGCGGGTGCAGCGCTTCATCCAGCCGCAACCCCTCCACGTAAGGGTAAGCGAGCCCGCCGCCGATAAACCGATCTTTCTGCCCGGGCATTTGATCCGGGGCATAGAGGGTTTTGAAGGCCACATAGCGCGCGTTGCTGGTGGGCTCCACCAGCGCCAACAGCTTATGCAGCGGGAAGCCGACCCAGGGGACCACCATCGACCAGGCTTCCACGCAGCGCATACGGTAAATACGCTCTTCCAGCGGGAAGCGTTTGGTCAGATCGTCATGGTCAAGGGTCAGCGGCTTCGCCACCTCACCGCCGATGGTCAACGTCCAGGGATCGGTGCGCAGACTACCCGCGTTCGCCGCCGGATCGGCTTTATCGAGGCCGAATTCATAAAAGTTATTGTAGCCGGAGACTTTATCTTCCGGAGTAAGCGTCAGGTTAGCCTGCCATTCAGCGGGTTTAGCAAAGTCCAGGGCCTTGCCCGCCGGGGCTGGCGGACGGTCGTGGCCTTTAAACCAGTCCAGCAGGTCGGCCTGTGCGGCGGCGGGAAGCGAAAGGGCGGTCGCGCTGATGCCCAGCATTTTCAGCACCTGGCGCCGCTGGAGCATAAAAACGGATTCGGCCGTGACGTCGGCTTCCGTCAGTTTTTTTCTTTTCATGGTGTCCTCCGTCATGCGTTTCCCTAAGCATGACGGAGGCGGCGATGAATCGCGAATATGTCACGAAAAATTGCACATTAGGCGCATTCGCCACCGCCGAAGCTGGGGCGCGGTCGTCCAGGAATCATCGGAAAGTGGCGCAAGACGTTTCCTTTAACGCGCCTGACCCGGCATCTTTAGCAGGGGAAAAAAGCGGGCGGGAGGCTGGCAGGATGGAAAATTAGCAATAATGTGCGCCGCTGGCGCGGGTTTGCCATCCAGCGTCTAAAATTAAAGCGCTTCTGGCGCAGGCCGCAGGCGGGCGGCGTTTGGCAAATTTTTTCTGCCGACTATACTCGCTATCGGCATACTTTCGCCGATAATACGCATTCCATTGCCAGACTCGCCATCTTTGATAGTATGCGTCGCGCTTTAAAAGGTTAATGCTAGCGTCAAGGCGCGCGCCGGCACGGGAGCCTGATGGTTCATCGGGCAGTCATTCACTCGCGGAGTTAACACAGGGATGCGATTAACGACGAAGTTCTCAGCCTTTATCACGCTGCTAACTAGCCTGACCATCTTTGTCACGCTGATTGGCGCTTCGCTGAGTTTTTACAACGGCATTGAGAATAAGGTCGAAAACCGGGTTCAGGCGGTGGCGACCATGCTGGATAACCGGCTCATCACCACCTCTTTTGATAAGCTTGAGCCGCAGCTGGATGAGCTGATGACGCCGATAGAGATCGTGCATATCGATTTCATGCTTAACGGTAAACCGCTCTACAGCCACTCCCGAACCGACAGCTACCGCCCGCTGGGCAGTCATGAGCAATTCCGTGAGATCACGGTCCCGTCGTTGAAACATCCCGGTATCACCCTGCATCTGGTCTACGTTGACCCGATGGTGAACTATTTCCGTTCGCTGTCAATCACCGCCCCGCTGTCGATCTCCATCGGCTTCATGGTGGTGATTATTTTCTTCGCCGTCCGCTGGATACGCCGCCAGCTGGCAGGTCAGGAACTGCTTGAGCTTCGTTCCACGCGCATCCTGAGCGGCGAGCGCGGGCCGCAGGTGCGCGGGTCAGTCTATGAATGGCCTGCCAGCACCAGTAGCGCGCTGGATATGCTGCTGTCGGAGCTGCAATTCGCCAGCGATCAGCGCAGCCGGATGGATACGCTGATTCGCTCCTATGCGGCACAGGATTCCAAAACCGGGCTGAACAATCGCCTGTTTTTTGACAATCAGTTGGCCACGCTGCTCGAAGATCAGGAGAAGGTGGGGGCGTACGGCATCGTGATGATGATCCGTCTGCCGGAGTTTGATCTGCTGCGGGACAACTGGGGACGAGCGGCGGCCGAAGAACATTACTTCACGCTAATCAACCTGCTCTCTACCTTTATTATGCGTTACCCTGGCGCGCTGCTGGCCCGCTATCACCGTAGCGACTTCGCCGTGCTGCTGCCGCACCGCACGTTAAAAGAGGCGGATAGCATCGCTGGACTGTTGCTGAAGGCCATGGACGCGCTGCCTCCGACGCGCATTCTCGATCGTGACGATATGATGCATATCGGCATCTGTTCTTTCCGCAGTGGACAATCGGCGGCGCAAGTGATGGAACATGCTGAAGCAGCAACGCGCAACGCGGTGCTGCAGGGCAGCAACAGCTGGTCGGTCTATGACGATACCCTTCCGGAGAAAGGCCGCGGCAACGTTCGCTGGCGGACGCTGATCGAACAGATGCTGAGCCGCGGCGGGCCGCGGTTGTATCAGAAACCTGCCGTCACTCGCGATGGCCGGGTGCATCACCGTGAACTGATGTCGCGGATGTACGACGGTAAGGAAGAGGTGATCGCCGCCGAGTATATGCCGATGGTGCTGCAGTTTGGCCTGGCGGAGGAGTATGACCGCCTGCAGGTGACGCGCCTGCTGCCATTTTTAGGCTTCTGGCCCGAGGAGAATCTGGCGCTCCAGCTGTCGGTGGAGTCGCTGATCCGTCCGCGATTCCAGCGCTGGCTGCGTGATGCTCTGATGCAGTGCGAAAAATCGCAGCGTCAGCGGATTATTTTTGAACTTGCTGAGGCAGATGTTTGTCAATATATCGGCCGTCTACAGCCGGTTATGCGGTTGGTTAACGCGCTTGGCGTTCGGGTGGCGGTGGTTCAGGCAGGGTTAACCCTGGTGGGAACTAGCTGGATCAAGCAGCTGGATGCGGAGCTGATCAAACTGCATCCGGGGCTGGCGCGCAACATCGAAAAGCGCAGCGAGAACCAGCTGCTGGTGCAAAGCCTGGTGGAAGCCTGTAAAGGCATGCCTATGCAAGTTTTTGCGACGGGCGTACGCAGCCGCAGCGAGTGGCTGGTACTGTCCCAATGCGGTGTCACGGGCGGGCAGGGGGAATTTTTTGCCGCCTCACAGCCACTTGACACAAATGTGAAAAAATATTCGCAAAGATACTCGGTTTGATCTGCCGTTTAGCGTGATTTCACGTAGAATAACGCGCGCCATCGTGAAGGGGGTGTGCTTGTCTACCTGCCGGATCATCGCAATGTAAATGCCAGTGACCCTCCTTTGACAGGTTACAAATTCAGGCGTGGAGCGCTGCTGAAGATTTCAGCAATGAACGGAGTCGGAAAAATTTGTAACAAAGGAAATGAACTGCACTAATTTTCACCGCAGCAGGTGATTTTTGCGCCTTGTCGCTGCTGCGTGTGGTTGGTAAAGTAAGCGGATTTTGTTTTCCGCCCCAGCTTTCAGGATTATCCCTTAGTATGTTAAAAAAATTTCGTGGCATGTTTTCCAATGACCTGTCCATTGACCTGGGTACCGCGAATACCCTTATTTACGTAAAAGGACAAGGCATCGTATTGAATGAGCCTTCCGTGGTGGCCATTCGTCAGGATCGTGCCGGATCGCCGAAAAGCGTCGCCGCCGTGGGTCATGAAGCGAAGCAGATGCTCGGCCGTACCCCGGGTAATATCGCGGCGATTCGCCCGATGAAGGACGGCGTTATCGCTGACTTCTTCGTGACGGAAAAGATGCTGCAGCACTTTATCAAACAAGTGCACAGCAACAGCTTTATGCGCCCGAGCCCGCGCGTACTGGTCTGCGTGCCGGTTGGCGCCACCCAGGTTGAGCGTCGTGCTATCCGTGAATCCGCGCAGGGCGCAGGCGCTCGCGAAGTGTTCCTGATTGAAGAACCGATGGCGGCCGCGATCGGCGCTGGCCTGCCGGTTTCTGAAGCGACCGGTTCCATGGTGGTGGATATCGGCGGCGGTACCACCGAGGTGGCGGTTATCTCCCTGAACGGCGTGGTTTACTCTTCTTCCGTGCGTATCGGCGGCGACCGTTTCGACGAAGCCGTCATCAATTACGTGCGTCGTAACTACGGCTCCCTGATCGGTGAAGCGACCGCTGAGCGTATCAAACATGAAATCGGTTCGGCTTACCCGGGCGATGAAGTGCGTGAAATTGAAGTGCGCGGCCGTAACCTGGCGGAAGGCGTGCCACGCGGTTTCACCCTGAACTCAAACGAAATTCTTGAAGCGCTGCAGGAGCCGCTGACCGGCATCGTGAGCGCGGTCATGGTTGCCCTTGAGCAGTGCCCGCCGGAACTGGCGTCTGATATCTCCGAGCGCGGGATGGTTCTTACCGGCGGTGGTGCGCTGCTGCGCAACCTGGACCGTCTGTTAATGGAAGAAACCGGTATTCCAGTCGTGGTTGCTGAAGATCCGCTGACCTGCGTAGCGCGTGGCGGCGGCAAGGCGCTGGAAATGATCGACATGCACGGCGGCGACCTGTTTAGCGAAGAGTAGTCAGCCTGAAGGTCCGGGGTGGCTTACCCGCTGCCCCAGGTCTTTACTGACACGAGAATACGCATAGCCTATGAAGCCAATTTTTAGCCGTGGCCCCTCGCTACAGATTCGCCTTATTCTGGCGGTGCTGGTGGCGCTTGGCGTGATTATCGCCGACAGCCGCCTGGGTACGTTCAGTCAAATCAGAACGTACATGGATACAGCCGTCAGCCCTTTCTACTTTGTCTCTAATGGTCCCCGGGAACTGCTTGACAGCGTATCGCAGACGCTGGCTACCCGTGACCAGCTCGAACTGGAAAACCGCGCGCTGCGTCAGGAGCTGTTGTTGAAAAACAGCGATCTGCTGATGCTGGGCCAGTACAAGCAGGAGAACGCACGCCTGCGTGAACTGCTTGGCTCGCCGCTGCGCCAGGACGAGCAAAAAATGGTGACCCAGGTCATCTCAACGGTCAACGACCCCTACAGCGATCAGGTGGTTATCGATAAGGGCAGCGTCAACGGCGTCTACGAAGGCCAGCCGGTTATCAGCGATAAAGGCGTGGTGGGGCAGGTCGTGGCGGTAGCGAAAATGACCAGCCGGGTACTGCTGATCTGTGATGCCACCCATGCGTTGCCGATCCAGGTCCTGCGTAACGACATTCGCGTCATTGCCGCCGGTAACGGCTGCACCGACGACCTCCAGCTTGAGCATCTGCCGGCCAATACCGATATTCGCGTCGGCGATGTGCTGGTGACCTCCGGTCTTGGCGGCCGTTTCCCGGAAGGGTATCCGGTTGGGGTTGTCTCTTCAGTGAAACTTGACACCCAGCGCGCCTACACGGTGATCCAGGCGCGTCCGACGGCCGGTCTGCAGCGTTTGCGCTATCTGCTGCTGCTGTGGGGCGCCGATCGCAATGGCGCTAACCCGATGACTCCGGAAGAGGTTCATCGCGTGGCTAACGAACGCCTGATGCAGATGATGCCGCAGGTGTTGCCTGCGCCGGATGCGATGGGGCCGCAGATGCCGGCGCCCGCCACCGGGCTGACGCCGTCTCAGCCGTCGCAGCCTGTAGGGGGGCAATAGTGGCAAGTTACCGTAGCCAGGGACGCTGGGTTATCTGGCTCTCGTTTCTTATCGCGCTATTGCTGCAAATTATGCCCTGGCCGGCGGACATCAGCGTTTTCCGGCCCAACTGGGTATTATTGATCCTGCTGTACTGGATCCTCGCGCTGCCGCACCGGGTGAACGTGGGGACGGGCTTCGTGATGGGGGCTATTCTTGATCTCATCAGCGGCTCGACGCTGGGCGTTCGCGCGCTGTCCTTAAGCATCGTCGCCTATCTGGTGGCGCTGAAGTATCAGCTGTTCCGTAACCTGGCGCTGTGGCAACAGGCGCTGGTGGTCATGCTGTTATCCCTCGCCGTGGATATCATTGTTTTCTGGGCAGAGTTTTTAGTGATCAACGTCTCTTTCCGTCCGGAAGTATTCTGGAGTAGTGTAGTAAACGGTATCCTCTGGCCATGGCTCTTCCTGCTGATGCGTAAAGTGCGTCAGCAATTTGCAGTGCAATAAGGTTGATATGACAACTCTGTATCTTGCTTCTGGTTCCCCGCGTCGGCAGGAACTGCTGACTCAGCTTGGTCTCGCGTTCGAGCGTCTGGTTCCTGGTATCGAGGAGCAGCGCCAGCCGCAGGAGAGCGCACAGCACTATGTCGTCCGTCTGGCGCGTGAAAAGGCGCAGGCCGGAGTGGCGCTGGCATCGCGGGATTTGCCGGTGTTGGGAGCGGATACGATTGTTATTTTGAACGGCGAAGTGCTGGAAAAACCGCGCGACGCCGAACACGCTGCAGCGATGCTGCGCCTGCTTTCCGGCCAAACCCATCAGGTCATGACCGCGGTGGCGCTGGCGGATAAGCAGCAGACGTTGGATTGTCTGGTGGTCACGGAAGTGACCTTCCGAACGCTCAGCGAGCAGGATATCGCCGATTATGTGGCCAGCGGCGAGCCTTTAGATAAAGCAGGTGCATACGGTATTCAAGGGTTGGGTGGCTGCTTCGTCAGGAAGATTAATGGCAGCTATCACGCCGTAGTCGGCTTACCGCTGGTGGAAACGTATGAGTTGCTCAGTAACTTTAACTCACTGCGTAAAGAAAAGGGATAAAGATGACGGCTGAATTATTAGTGAACGTAACGCCATCCGAAACGCGCGTTGCGTATATTGATGGCGGTATTCTGCAGGAAATCCATATTGAGCGTGAAGCGCGACGCGGAATAGTAGGCAATATCTACAAAGGTCGTGTTAGCCGAGTGCTGCCGGGAATGCAGGCGGCTTTTGTAGATATTGGTCTGGATAAGGCGGCGTTCCTCCACGCCTCCGATATCATGCCGCATACCGAATGCGTTGCCGGTGAGGAGCAAAAGCAGTTTACCGTGCGCGATATTTCGGAACTGGTGCGTCAGGGCCAGGACCTGATGGTTCAGGTGGTTAAAGATCCGCTCGGTACCAAAGGCGCACGTCTGACCACCGATATCACCCTGCCTTCCCGCTATCTGGTCTTTATGCCGGGCGCCTCCCACGTGGGGGTCTCTCAGCGCATTGAAAGCGAAGCCGAGCGCGAGCGGCTGAAAAAGGTCGTGGCAGAGTACTGCGACGAGCAGGGCGGGTTTATCATTCGCACCGCCGCGGAAGGGGTCCATGAGCAAGAGATGGCCGCCGATGCCGCCTATCTTAAGCGCGTATGGACCAAAGTGATGGAGCGCAAAAAGCGCAACCAGACCCGCTATCAGCTGTACGGCGAGCTGGCCCTGGCTCAGCGCGTACTGCGTGATTTTGCCGACGCGCATCTCGACCGTATTCGCGTCGACTCGCGGCTGACCTACGAGGCGCTGCTCGAATTTACCGCCGAATATATCCCGGAAATGACCAGCAAGCTGGAACACTACAGCGGCCGTCAGCCGATATTCGATCTCTTTGACGTTGAGAACGAAATTCAGCGCGCGCTGGAGCGTAAAGTCGAGCTCAAGTCCGGGGGGTATCTGATCATCGACCAGACCGAGGCGATGACCACCATCGATATCAACACCGGGGCGTTTGTTGGACACCGCAATCTTGACGATACTATCTTCAATACCAATATCGAAGCCACCCAGGCGATAGCCCGCCAGCTGCGTTTGCGTAACCTCGGCGGCATTATCATCATTGATTTCATCGACATGAACAATGAAGACCATCGCCGGCGGGTGTTGCACTCCCTGGAGCAGGCCCTCAGCAAAGACCGGGTGAAGACCAGCATCAACGGTTTCTCCCAGCTGGGTCTGGTGGAGATGACGCGGAAACGCACCCGCGAAAGCGTGGAGCATGTGCTGTGCAACGAATGCCCGACCTGCCACGGACGCGGAACGGTAAAGTCCGTGGAAACGGTATGCTATGAGATTATGCGTGAGATCGTTCGCGTGCATCATGCTTATGATTCCGATCGCTTCCTGGTCTATGCTTCCCCTGCGGTGGCGGAAACCCTGAAAGGGGAAGAGTCGCATGCGCTGGCTGAAGTGGAGATCTTTGTCGGCAAGCAGGTGAAGGTACAAATTGAGCCGCTCTATAATCAAGAGCAGTTCGATGTGGTTATGATGTAAGACACCGCGTCATTGTGCGGCTGACAAGGAGAGAGGCGTGAGGCGACTGCCCGGGATTTTATTGCTCACCGTGGCAACATTGATTGTTATCGTCGCGCTGCTGGTGAGTGGCTTGCGTCTCGTGTTGCCGCAGCTCGACGCCTGGCGTCCGCAGCTGCTGGAGAAAATCTCCGCCCTCACCGGCACGCCGGTGGATGCCTCGCAGATCGCCGCCAGCTGGCAAACTTTTGGCCCAACATTAGATGTCCGCGATATTCATGTTGGGCTGAAGGATGGCGGGACAATGGCGGTCAAGCGCGTGACCCTGGCGCTGGACGTCTGGCAAAGTCTGCTGCATATGCGCTGGCAGTTTCGCGATCTCACCTTCTGGCAGCTGCAGGTCCATACCAATACCCCGATTCAGACCAATGACGGCGGCGAAAGTCTGAAAACCGACCGCATCAGCGATCTCTTTTTACGTCAGTTCGACCACTTTACTCTGCGCGACAGCCATCTGAGCTTCCTGACCATTTCTGGTCAGCGGGCGGAGCTGGCGGTCCCGCAGCTGACCTGGCTTAACGGCAGGAACCGTCACCGCGCCGAGGGGCAGCTCAGCCTTTCCAGTCTCACCGGCCAGCATGGCGTCATGCAGGTGCGGATGGATCTCCGCGATGAGGATGGCCTGCTGAATAAAGGCCGGGTCTGGCTGCAGGCTGACGATATTGACGTCAAACCCTGGCTAGGCCGCTGGATGCAGGACAATATCGCGCTGAAAAGCGCCCGCTTCAGCCTCGAAGGCTGGATGACTATTGAAAAAGGCGATGTAGCCAGCGGCGACGTATGGCTGAAAAAAGGGGGCGCCAGCTGGCAAGGGGATAGCGAGGTTCATCATCTGTCAGTGGATAACCTGACGGCGCATCTCTCTCACGACAAGCAGAGCTGGGGCTTCTATATTCCCGATACGCGGATCGCGATCGACGATAAACCGTGGCCAAGCGGCGCGCTGGCGATGGCGTGGATCCCGGGGCAGGATGTCGGTGGCGACGGTCATCAGCGTAGCGATGAATTACGTATTCGCGCCAGCAATTTAGCGCTCAGTGGCCTGAGCGGATTGCAGCCGTTTGCCGATAAGCTGGCGCCTTCTTTGGGCGAACTCTGGCGCACCACGCAGCCCAGCGGCAAAATCAATCTGCTGGCTCTCGATATTCCCCTGCAGGCGACGGAGAAAACGCGCTTTCAGGCGCAGTGGAGCGATCTGGCGTGGAAGCAGTGGAAACTCCTGCCGGGAGCGGAACACTTTTCCGGCAGCCTGAATGGCAGCGTGGAGCACGGGGAACTGCGCGCCCGCATGACGAAGGCGCAGATGCCGTATGCCGGAGTTTTCCGGGCCCCGCTGGAGATCGCCGCTGGCGAAGCCACCCTCAGCTGGGTGAAAAATGACAAAGGCTTTATGCTTGATGGCCGCGATATTGACGTGCAGGCGACGGGGGTACGCGCCCGCGGCGGCTTCCGCTATCTGCAACCGCAGGGGGACGATCCGTGGCTGGGCATTCTGGCGGGGATCAGCACCAACGATGGCGGCCAGGCGTGGCGTTACTTCCCGGAAAACCTGATGGGCAAAGCGCTGGTGGACTATCTTAGCGGCGCGATTAAAGCCGGGCAGGCCCGCGATGCGACGCTGGTGTATGGCGGTAACCCACATCTGTTCCCGTATCCGCACAATGAAGGCCAGTTCCAGGTTTACGTCCCGCTGAAGAATGCCACTTTCGCTTTTCAACCGGACTGGCCGGCGCTGACCGGGCTGAATATCGACCTCAATTTTATCAACAGCGGCCTGTGGATGCGGGCGGATAAAGCGATGCTCGGCAATGTGACCGCCAGCAATCTCGATGCCGTGATCCCGGATTATGCGCAGGAAAAACTGCTGATTGATGCTGACATCAAAGGCCCGGGCAAAGAGGTGGGCCCTTATTTCAACACCACGCCATTGAAAGCGTCGCTCGGGGCAGCGCTGGATTCCCTGCAGCTGGATGGGGATGTGAGCGCTCGCTTACATCTGAATATCCCCCTCGATGGCGAGATGACCACCGCGAAAGGCGATGTACGGCTGCAGAATAATAGCTTGTTTATCAAACCATTAGATACTACGTTGCAGAACCTAAGCGGTAATTTCAGCTTTGTGAATGGCGATCTCAATAGTCAAACGTTGAGCGCGACCTGGTTTAATCAGCCGCTGAACCTCAATTTTTCCACCCGCGAAGGCGAAAAAGCGTTTCTGGTGGATGTCGGGATGAACGCCAGCTGGCAGCCGTCGCGCACCGGACTGCTGCCGAAAGCGGTTAATGAGACGCTGAGCGGTAGCGTTCCGTGGGAGGGCAAGGTCGCTATCGAGCTGCCGTACCACGGCAATGCCAGCTATAAGGTTGATATCAATGGCGATCTGAAGAATGTGAGCAGTCACTTACCTTCACCGGTCAACAAGTCCGCTGGCGAACCCCTGCCGGTCAAAATTAACGTCGCCGGCGGTCTGAGCAGCTTCGACCTGACCGGATCCGTTGGCGCGAAGAATCATATTAACAGCCGCTGGTTGCTGAACCGTAAGCTGACGCTGGACAGAGCGATCCTCACGACGGATAGCAAAGGCCTCTCTCCGCTGCCCGACCAGCCCGGCGTTGAACTCAATCTGCCGCCGATGGATGGCGCGCAGTGGCTGGCGCTGTTCCAGAAGGGCGCGGCGAATGAAGTCAGCAGCAGCGTCCTCTTTCCACCGCGCATTGTGCTGCGTACGCCGTCGCTGGCGCTGGCCGGCCAGCAATGGAACAACGTCAGCCTGATGTCGCAGCCGGTCGCCGGCGGCTCGCAGGTTGAGGCGCAGGGGCGTGAGATCAACGCCACCCTGACGATGCGCGACAATGCCCCGTGGCTGGCAAATGTGCGTTATCTCTATTTCAACCCGGCCAGCGCCAGCGGCAAGGGCGGAACGGAGAACGTGACTTCTCAGGCGGAGACGCGGCTGGATTTCCACGGCTGGCCCGATCTGCAACTGCGCTGCGCGGAATGCTGGCTGTGGGGGCAAAAATATGGCCGCATCGACGGCGATGTGACGATCAAGGGCGATACCTTAACGCTCTCCAACGGCCTGGTGGATACCGGGTTTGGCCGGCTGACGACCGACGGCGTGTGGGTTAACGCCCCTTCCGGGGTGCGCACCTCGCTGAAAGGCAGACTGCATGGCAATAAAACGGATGAATTTGCGGATTTCTTTGGCGTTTCCACACCGGTGAAGGATTCGCCGTTTGATATCGACTACGATCTCCACTGGCGCGCGCCGCCCTGGTCACCCGATGTCGCCTCGCTCAATGGGATCATTAAAAGCCACCTCGGCAAGGGGCAGTTTACCGACCTGAGTACCGGGCATGCAGGCCAGCTGCTGCGTTTGCTGAGCGTCGATGCCCTACTGCGCAAACTGCGCTTCGACTTCAGCGATACCTTCAGCGAAGGTTTTTACTTTGACTCGATTAACAGTACGGCATGGATTAAGGATGGCGTACTGCATACCGATGATACGCTGGTGGATGGTCTGGAGGCGGACATTGCCATGAAAGGGTCGGTCGATCTGGTGCGTCGCCAGCTGGATCTGCAGGCGGTGGTCGCGCCGGAGATCTCCGCGACCGTCGGCGTGGCGGCGGCTTTTGCTGTCAACCCGATTGTCGGCGCGGCGGTGTTTGCCGCCAGCAAGGTGCTGGGGCCGCTGTGGAACAAAGTCTCGATACTGCGCTATCGCATCACCGGCCCGATTGACCAGCCGCAGATCAATGAAGTGCTGCGCCAGGCGCGCAGCAACAAAAAGCAATGATTTGACGATTGCCGGGAATTGCCGCAATCTCAATAGATAGCCTTCTGTATTTCCGCCTGTCAGGCGGCAACAAACGAGTAGCATAACGATGAGTCTGAACCTGGTAAGTGAACAATTACTGTCGGCAAATGGCCTGAATCATCAGGACCTGTTTGCCATTCTTGGTCAACTGACCGAGCGCCGCCTCGATTACGGCGATCTTTATTTTCAGTCGAGCTATCACGAATCCTGGGTTCTGGAAGACAGCATCATTAAAGATGGGTCGTACAATATCGACCAGGGCGTAGGCGTGCGCGCCGTCAGCGGCGAAAAAACGGGCTTTGCCTACGCTGACCAGATCAGCAAGCTGGCGCTGGAGCAGAGCGCCCAGGCGGCGCGGACCATTGTGCGCGAGACCGGCAATGGCAAAGTACAGACCCTCGGCGCCGTAGAGCACAGCGCCCTCTATACCAGCATCGACCCGCTGCAGAGTATGAGCCGGGAAGAGAAGCTGGATATTCTCCGCCGGGTCGACAAAGTCGCTCGCGCGGCGGATCAGCGTGTGCAGGAGGTTTCGGCCAGCCTGAGCGGCGTCTATGAACTGATTCTGGTGGCCGCCACCGACGGCACTCTGGCCGCGGACGTTCGTCCGCTGGTGCGCCTCTCGGTCAGCGTACTGGTGGAAGAGGACGGCAAACGCGAGCGCGGCAGCAGCGGCGGTGGCGGGCGTTTTGGCTATGACTATTTCCTCGCCTCTCAGGAGGGCGAAGTGCGGGCCGATGCCTGGGCGAAAGAAGCGGTGCGCATGGCGCTGGTTAACCTCTCGGCGGTCGCCGCCCCGGCGGGAATGCTGCCGGTGGTGCTCGGCGCCGGCTGGCCTGGCGTCCTGCTGCACGAAGCGGTCGGTCATGGCCTGGAAGGCGATTTCAACCGTCGCGGCACCTCGGTCTTCAGCGGCCATATGGGGGAATTAGTCGCGTCTGAACTGTGCACCGTCGTGGACGACGGCACCATCGTCGACCGTCGTGGCTCGGTGGCTATCGATGATGAAGGCACGCCGGGTCAATACAATGTGCTGATCGAAAACGGCATCCTGAAAGGCTACATGCAGGATAAACTCAATGCGCGTCTGATGGGCGTCGCGCCGACCGGCAACGGCCGCCGTGAATCCTATGCCCATCTGCCAATGCCGCGTATGACCAACACCTATATGCTGGCGGGCCAGTCCACGCCGCAGGAGATTATCGAGTCGGTGGACTATGGTATCTTCGCGCCTAACTTCGGCGGCGGGCAGGTGGATATTACCTCCGGTAAGTTTGTCTTCTCCACCTCCGAGGCCTATCTGATCGAAAAAGGCAAGGTCACGAAGGCGGTGAAAGGGGCGACCCTGATCGGCTCCGGGATTGAGACCATGCAGCAGATTTCGATGGTGGGTAACGATCTGCGTCTGGATAACGGCGTCGGCGTCTGTGGCAAAGAGGGCCAGAGCGTGCCGGTGGGCGTTGGCCAGCCGACCCTGAAGGTTGATAATCTTACCGTCGGCGGCACCGCCTGATCCTGACCGGGTTCCCGGCTTCTCCGGGAACCGCTTCAGCGGGCGATCCCTCTCCCGTGCATCCCCTGATAGATCTTCGCCACGTCGACAAAATATTCCGTCAGATAGTTGATACAGACCTGCACTTTCAGCGGCAGTTTATCCTTTTCGGTATACAAGGCGTAAACCGGCCGCGGATCGGACTGGTAGCTCGGCAGCAGGATCTCAAGCTCACCACGATTGATCTCTTCGATCGCCCACATCAACGGCACATAGGCGATACCCACCCCGGCGGTCAGCCAGCGCACCAGCGTCATGGGGTCGTTGGTCACAAAGCGCCCCTGCGGGGTCAGGCGGGTTGAGATCCCTTCCGGCGCGATAATGACAAACTCATTGTCCGGCCGCACGCTATATTCCAGCCAGGCATGCCCGGTAAGATCGGCCGGTTTCTCCGGATTGCCAGCCTGCGCCAGATAGCTTTTCGCGGCGCATAATACCATCGGCATTGATCCCAGGCGGCGGGAAAAAAGGCTGGAATCCTGCAGGGCACCCACGCGGATCACCACGTCAAGACCGTCGGCGATCAGGTCCGGCGCAGGTATGCCGGTGACCAGATTGACGGAGAGCCCGGGGTATTCTTTCAGCATTTTCGCCGTTATGCGCGCCAGAACATTCTGTGCCATAGTTGAAGAGCAGCCGATACGCAGCGTCCCGATGGGGGTGTTGTTAAATGCGTATAATTGCTCATGGACATCCTGCGCTTCAAACAGCATCCTACGGCAGCCCTGATAGTAAATTTTACCCGCTTCCGTTAAGCCAAGGCTGCGGGTGCTGCGGTTGAGCAGCTTCACCTGCAGTTCATCTTCCAGTTTGGCGACGGTCTGACTGATTGAGGAAACGCTCATCTGAAGCTGGCGGGCCGCTGCGGTGAAGGAACCTAATTCGACCACTTTGGCGAAAACGGACATGCGCTTTAATCGTTCCATTATTCACTCTGGCTTAAAAGTGATTTAGATCACACATTGTAGATAATGCGGCAATCGTTACGTTAATATATTGTTAGCTACATAATAAACGCATCTGCTCACTACCTGTACGCTTCTTATTCAAGGTCATCATGAGTCTGTTTCCTGTCATCGTGATTTTCGGCTTATCGTTTCCGCCGATCTTCTTCGAGTTGCTGTTGTCGCTGGCCATCTTCTGGCTGGTGCACCGATTGCTGGTTCCGACCGGCATTTACGATTTTGTCTGGCACCCTGCACTGTTTAATACGGCGCTATATTGCTGCCTTTTTTATTTGATATCGCGCTTGTTCGTTTGAGGTTGATGTGAAAACACTAACAAGAAATATCCTCCGTACTGCTATTACCGTGATACTGGTCATTTTGGCCTTCGTAGCGATTTTCCGCGCCTGGGTTTACTACACCGCCTCGCCGTGGACGCGGGATGCGCGCTTTAGCGCCGACATTGTGGCCATTGCCCCCGACGTCTCCGGGCTGATCTCCCAGGTAAACGTCAAGGATAACCAACTGGTTAAGAAAGACCAGGTATTGTTCGTTATTGACCAGCCTCGTTACCAAAAAGCGCTGGCGCAGGCGGAAGCCGATGTTGCCTACTACCAGACGTTAGCCCAGGAAAAACGTGTCGAAGCCGGTCGGCGTAATAAGCTTGGCGTCCAGGCGATGTCGCGGGAAGAGATTGACCAGGCGAACAATGTGCTGCAGACGGTTGAGCATCAGCTGGCGAAAGCGGTGGCCAGCCGCGACCTGGCCAGACTGGACCTGGAGCGCACGGAGATTCGTGCCCCTGCGGATGGTTGGGTAACCAACCTTAACGTCTATACCGGGGAATTTATCACCCGCGGCTCCACGGCGGTGGCGCTGGTGAAAGAGAATACATTTTACGTCATGGCCTATCTGGAAGAGACCAAACTGGAAGGCGTCCGTCCTGGCTATCGGGCGGAAATTACCCCGCTTGGCAGCAGCAAAACCATTAAAGGCACGGTGGACAGTATCGCTGCGGGGGTAACCAACGCCAGCAGCAGCAGCGACTCGAAAGGGATGGCCTCGGTGGATTCCAACCTTGAATGGGTGCGTCTGGCGCAGCGTGTGCCGGTACGTATTCGTCTTGACCACCAGCAGGGGAATCTGTGGCCATCGGGCACCACGGCGACGGTGGTGATCACCGGTAAAGAAGACCGTGATACCAGCCAGGCCAACTTCTTCCAGAAACTGGCTATGCGCCTGCGCGAATTCGGTTAATCGCTATGGGGACATATACTATTGCTCCCCAGCATCTCCGCTTTGCCATTAAGCTTGCATGCGCGGTGGTGCTGGCGCTGTTCGTCGGCTTCCATTTTCAGCTCGAAACGCCACGCTGGGCGGTGCTGACCGCGGCAATCGTCGCCGCTGGCCCGGCCTTTGCCGCCGGGGGAGAGCCGTACTCCGGCGCGATCCGCTATCGCGGCATGTTGCGTATTGCCGGGACCTTTATCGGCTGTATTGCGGCGCTGGTTATCATCATCCTGATGATCCGCGCCCCTCTGCTGATGATGCTGGTATGCTGCCTGTGGGCAGGGTTTTGTACCTGGGTTTCGTCGCTGGTCAAGGTCGAAAACTCCTATGCCTGGGGGCTGGCCGGCTACACCGCGCTGATTATCATTATTACCATCCACACCGATCCGATGCTGGCGCCGCAGTTTGCCGTTGAGCGCTGCAGCGAAATTGTCATCGGGATTGTCAGCGCCATCGTCGCCGATCTGCTGTTCTCCCCACGTTCGATTAAAAAAGAGATCGACCTTGAGCTGGATAACCTGCTGATTGCACAGTATAAGCTGATGCAGTTATGCGTTGCGCACGGCGAAAAAGAGGAAGTGGATCAGGCCTGGGGTGCGCTGGTGCGTCGCACCACCGCGCTGGAAGGCATGCGCAGTAACCTGATTATGGAATCCTCTCGCTGGGCTAAGGCGAATCAACGCCTGAAGGCGATCAATACCCTCTCGCTAACGCTTATCACCCAGGCTTGCGAAACCTACCTGATTCAGAACTCGCGACCGGAAATGGTGACGGACGACTACCGCGAGCTGTTTGCTGAGCCGGTTGAGACAGTGCAGGATGTTCACCAGCAGCTGAAGCGTATGCGTCGCTTCCTGACCTGGAAAGGCGAGCATAATACGCCGGTCACCATCTACAGCTGGGTAGGCGCAGCCACCCGTTACCTGCTGCTTAAGCGTGGCGTGGTGGGCAATACCAAAATCAGCCGCATCGAAGACGGTGTATTGCGCGGCGAAACGGTGGTTAAAGTGGAGTCCGCCGAGCGTCACCACGCGATGGTGAACTTCTGGCGCACCTCCGTCTCCTGTATCCTCGGGACGCTGTTCTGGCTGTGGACGGGCTGGACCTCAGGCAGCGGGGCGATGGTAATGATTGCCGTGGTTACCGCGCTGGCGATGCGTCTACCTAACCCGAGAATGGTGGCGATAGACTTCCTCTACGGTACTCTGGCGGCGTTACCGCTGGGTACCCTGTACTTTCTGGTGATCATGCCGGCGACGCAGCAGAGTATGCTGCTGCTCTGTATCAGCCTGGCGGCGATGGCGTTTTTTATCGGTATCGAAGTGCAGAAAAGGCGCCTCGGATCGCTGGGGGCGCTGGCGAGCACCATCAACATTTTGGTGCTGGATAACCCGATGCAATTCCAGTTCAGTCAGTTCCTCGACAGCGCGCTGGGGCAGATCGTCGGCTGTTTCCTCGCCCTGATGGTGATTCTGATTGTCAGGGATAACTCCCGGGCAAGAACCGGTCGGGTGCTGCTGAACCAGTTTGTCTCAGCGGCGGTCTCTTCGCTGACCACCAATTCGGCGCGTCGCAAAGAGAATCATCTGCCCGCGCTCTATCAGCAGCTGTTTTTGTTGCTCAACAAATTTCCCGGCGATGTCGCCCGTTTCCGTCTGGCGTTGACGTTAATCATTGCCCACCAGCGCCTGCGCGATGCGCCCGTGCCGGTGAACGAGGATTTGTCGGCGTTCCATCGCCAGCTGCGACGTACTGCGGATCATGTCATCTCCGCCGGGAGCGATGATAAGCGTCGGCGCTACTTTACCCGGCTGCTGGCGGAGCTTGATGTTTATCAGGAGAAGCTGCGGGTCTGGGAGGCTTCGCCGCAGGTGACCGAGCCGGTACGGCGACTGGTTGAGATGTTGCACAAGTACCAGCATGTGCTGACCAGCAGTTAACCCATAAACCGACGCCCAGGCGTCGGTTTTTTTATCGCTATACTTAACGGCGACAGGAAGAGAAGCGGGAGGGGCTGTCATGACCACCTATACGTTTGATTTTGACGAAATCGCCGAGCAACAGGATTTCTACCGGGAGTTCTCCCGGACCTTCGAGCTGGCTCAGGATAAGGTCAACAACCTTGATTCGCTATGGGACGCGGTGACCGGTGGGCTGCTGCCGCTGCCGCTGGACATTGAGTTCATCCATTTAAATGACAAGCAGCGTCGGCGCTTTGGGGCATTAATTTTATTATTTGATGAAGCAGAAGAAGAGCTGGAGGGGGAGTTACGTTTTAACGCCCGGCAGGCATAAAAAAGCCCCCGGCAGGCGGGGGCAAGTCGTCGAAATAAGACGACGAGGGTTTATTTGTACAGCTCAGCGGTGGCGTGCCAGCTATCGCCGGTACGTGCTTCAATAATACGGTAGCTGCTGGCGCCTTCTTTCTCAGCTTTAGCGGCCAGTTCCTGACGCATGTCCATTGGCGCACTACCTACCTGGGAAACCGAGATGGTGCCCATGGACTGCAGGTTTTGTGCTTGTTCAGCGTTCACTTGTTGAACGGCCGCACTTGCGCCGAAAGAGAGAAGGGAAGCCAGGCCAAGGGATGCGATGATCATTGCGCGTTTCATAATCTTTACTCCAGTCTTTGTTTCGCCGCGGCGGGCGATGAATGGGGCCGGGCCGCGGTAGAGAATTTTTGTCGGTTAATCGTTGACGATCTAAAACTTATTTATACAGCTCAGCAGTGGCATGCCAGTGGTCGCCAGTGCGGGCTTCGATAATGCGGTAAGAAGAAGCTCCTTCTTCCTGCGCTTTTTTGTTCAGCATTTCATGCATATCCATCGGGGATGATGCTACCGCGCCGACGGATACTGTGCCGATGGCCTCGCGGCCCTGGGCCTGCTCGCTGTTGATAACGTCAGCGGCGAAAGCGCCAAACGACATGACGGACAGGATGCTGAGAGCTGCTACAGTGGTTTTGATTTTCATGATGTTCACCTCGTCGAATCTTTTTGTTGAGGGTCTTTGTTTCGTGACCCTCATCACAAAAACAAGTATACACTAATCACCAAAAATATTAATACCATGCTAATTGTTTTGTGCGTTAATAGTTACAATGGATTGCGCTTTTTATAACCGATAAGAATTAAAAATGACAAGTCGTAGACGGAGATAAGTTTTATTTCTAATAAAATCATAAAGGTATATGATTTTGATCTTTTGTGCGTTTTAGGCGTTTGCCTTACGTAAAAGAACGTATAGACAGGCTAAATCACACAAAATGTTAAATTTTTGTTGAGTTGAAAGGGGGAAGAGAGAAGAGGAGGTAATCCACCCTCTGACGATTGCCAGAGGGGAATGCTCAGAGTTCCTGTTCGAACAGCACCAGGATAGCGTCGTGCAGATCTTTCACTGTGAAACCACGCGCTGGCGTGGTGAAGATGGTGTCATCCCCGGCGATGCTGCCAAGAATACCTTCCGCCTTGCCCAGCGAGTCGAGAAGACGGGCGATCAGCTGCGCTGCACCGGGGCTGGTATGGATCACCACGACGGCATCGTTATAGTCGATATCCAGCACCAGATTTTTCAGCGGGCTGGAGGTGGTCGGCACGCCAAGCTCGGCAGGCAGGCAATAGACCATTTCCATTTTGGCGTTACGGGTACGAACCGCGCCAAATTTGGTGAGCATGCGGGAAACCTTCGATTGGTTGATATTCTCGAAGCCCTCTTCCTGCAGCGCCTGAACGATCTCTCCCTGCGAGCTGAATTTCTCTTCTTTAAGCAGCGCTTTAAACGCTTTAACCAGTTCTTCTTGTTTTGCCGAACTTCGCATAAGTCACCCAGATTATGGTGGTAAAATCAACATCATTATGCATAACCGTGAATTTTTATGCAAATAATCCGCGAAGGGATAGGTCAATAATGTTATGAAGGGGGCATATTTTAGCAAAAAAACCGTATAAGGAACATGTTCTCATCACAACGCTTAAAGCCATGTAAAAGTAAATGAAATGTTATTGAGTTGGTGTTGTTTTGCGCAACTGGCTGGGTGTATTGTAACCAATAGTCGATCCGGTACTTCGCTTTGCTGGATGGTCAGTCAGGAAGCATAACGTGCGCCGCTGTTCTATTGCTACGCACAATCATGCATTCTTCAGCCATAATCATTGTAATTGTTCATCTTGTGAATTAAGGTCCAGGCGACGGAATAACGAAAGACTAAATTAACCATAATAAGGAGTTTAGGATGAAAGTTGCAGTCCTTGGCGCTGCCGGTGGTATCGGCCAGGCGCTTGCCCTACTACTTAAGACCCAACTGCCTTCAGGTTCAGAGCTCTCGTTGTACGACATCGCTCCGGTTACGCCGGGCGTGGCGGTAGATCTAAGTCATATCCCCACAGATGTAAAAATTAAAGGATTTTCCGGTGAAGATGCTACCCCGGCGCTGGAAGGCGCTGATGTGGTGCTGATCTCCGCGGGCGTAGCGCGTAAGCCCGGCATGGATCGTTCAGACCTGTTTAATGTGAATGCGGGTATCGTTAAGAACCTCGTGCAGCAGATTGCCAAAACCTGCCCGCAGGCCTGCATCGGCATTATCACCAACCCGGTGAATACCACCGTGGCTATCGCCGCCGAAGTGCTGAAAAAAGCTGGCGTGTACGATAAAAACAAACTGTTCGGCGTGACTACGCTGGACATCATCCGCTCCAATACCTTTGTGGCGGAGCTGAAAGGTAAATCGGCAACCGAGGTGGAAGTCCCGGTCATTGGCGGTCACTCCGGGGTCACCATTCTGCCTTTACTGTCGCAGATCCCGGGCGTCAGCTTTAGCGATCAGGAAGTGGCCGATCTGACTAAACGCATTCAAAACGCCGGTACCGAGGTCGTGGAAGCGAAAGCGGGCGGCGGGTCGGCGACTTTGTCGATGGGTCAGGCGGCTGCGCGCTTTGGTCTCTCTCTGGTTCGCGCCATGCAGGGAGAAAAAGGTGTAGTGGAGTGTGCCTACGTGGAAGGCGACGGCGAGTATGCGCGTTTCTTCTCCCAGCCGCTGCTGCTGGGGAAAAACGGCGTGGAAGAGCGTCAGTCTATCGGCAAACTCAGCGCCTTTGAGCAACAGGCGCTGGAAGGCATGCTGGACACCCTGAAGAAAGATATCGCGCTCGGCGAAGACTTCGTTAACAAGTAACCTCGCACGTGCAAAAAAGCCGGAACCGTTGTTCCGGCTTTTTATTGCCTTGCATTCATGGTGACCGGGTTTCTGGTCAGATTCCCGGCCGATCCGGCATCTAGCAAATAACGTAGCCCCCAGCCGGAGAGCCGCTTAGTTGGTGGCCGGGTATTCCTGGACGGCGATATGGAGCGTGATTTTCTTATCATCTCGCATGATGACCACCGGAATTTCCGATCCCGGACGGATCTCGGCCACCTGATCCATCGTTTCCAGTGCAGAGACCGCAGGTTTGTCATTCACGGAGATGATCACGTCGTTGGCGCGGATCCCCGCCTGTGCGGCCGGTCCGTCCGGCGCGACATCGTTAACCACGATCCCCTGGATCTGATCGATCCCGCCGCCCTGCGCGTGTAGCGGGGCGATCTCCCGGCCGCTAATGCCGATATAGCCGCGGATCACCCGGCCATCGCGGATCAGCTTATCCATAATTTTGGTCGCTAACTGGAACGGGATCGCAAAGCCAATGCCTTCCGGCGTTTCGCCGTCGTTGCTCTTATCAAAGGAGAGGGTGTTAATGCCCATCAGCTCGCCGAGGGAGTTCACTAGCGCCCCGCCGGAGTTACCGTGGTTGATCGACGCGTCAGTCTGCAGGAAATTCTGGCGCCCGGTGGGGTTGAGGCCAATGCGCCCTGTGGCGCTGATGATCCCCTGGGTGATGGTCTGTCCCAGGTTATAGGGGTTGCCAATCGCCAGCACCACATCGCCAATATGCGGGGTGCGTTTCGGGTTGATCGGGATCACCGGCAGCCCGCCGGTGGCGTTGATCTTCAGCACCGCGAGGTCGGTCAGGGAATCGGAGCCTACCAGCAGCGCTTCGAAGACCCGGCCGTCCTGCAGCGCGACGATAATCTGGTCGGCATCGTTAATCACATGCTTGTTGGTCAGGATATAGCCGCGCTGGTCCATGATCACCCCGGAGCCAAGCGTCAGCTGATTATGGCTGGTGCTGTTCAGGGCGCGGTTATAGACGTTCACTACGGCGGGCGCCGCGCGGCGTACGGCGGCGTTATAGCTCGCAGGGGAGTCGTCTGCCGTATCGTTCTGAGTGGTCGGCGCCAGCTGCCACTGGCGCAGCGAAGGCATCAAGGCCAACAGCAGGCCCCCGACAAGCAAACCGATGAGTACTGAACGTAATAACTTTCCAGGCATGATGCAGATATCGTTAATGAATGGTCAGGCGCAGCATAGCATGAGTTGTCCGGACATCGCACATGGCGGCGATGTCCGGGGAGACAATCAGCGCAGCAGCAGATAGATGCTTTCGTTGCCGCGGATCACGTTCAGGGCGATGACCGGCGGTTTGCCTTCGAGCACTTTGCGTAGTTCGGCAATCGAATGAATACGCTCCCGGTTAAGGCCAATGATAATGTCATCCTTATGCAGGCCGACCTGGGCGGCGGCGCTGCCTTTATCGACATTATCGATCACCACCCCTTTGGTACCATCTTTCATCTGACCGTCGCTAAACGAGGCACCCTGCAGAGCCGGGATAATCAGCTCAGCGCTGGCGGTGGAGGAGGTGCTCTTATCCAGCGTCACTTCGACATCGACCGGTTTTCCGTCGCGCAGCAGGCCCAGTTTGACTTTGGTCCCCGGCTCGGTAGTGGCAATGCGCGAGCGCAGCTCGGCAAAACTGTTCAGCGGTTTGCCGTTCAGGCTAACGATGACGTCGCCGGATTTGATCCCCGCTTTGGCGGAGCCGGAGTTTGGCAGCACTTCACTGACGAAGGCGCCGCGCTGAACGTTGAGGTTCATCGCCTTGGCGATATCGGCGCTCATTTCCATGCCTTTAATGCCCAGCAGGCCGCGCTTGATTTCGCCAAACTGAATGAGCTGGTCGGCGAGGGTTTTCGCCATGTTGCTCGGGATGGCGAAGCCGATGCCGATGCTGCCGCCGCCCGGCGCCAGGATCGCGGTGTTGATCCCGATAAGCTCGCCGTTGAGGTTCAACAGCGCGCCGCCGGAGTTGCCGCGGTTGATGGAGGCATCGGTCTGGATGAAATTCTCCAGCCCTTCAAGGTTCAGGCCGCTACGGCCAAGGGCAGAGATAATGCCGGAGGTGGCGGTCTGGCCAAGGCCGAACGGGTTGCCGACGGCGACGGCGAAGTCGCCGACGCGCAGTTTATCGGAGTCAGCAATGGCGATTTGCGTCAGGTTTGACGGCTTAATCAGCTGCAGTAGAGCAATATCGCTCTGTTCATCGCTGCCGACCAGTTTGGCATCAAATTCACGGCCATCGTTCAGCTGGACGCTAATCTTCTGCGCCTGATTGATGACGTGATTATTGGTCAGCACGTAGCCTTTCGCTGCGTCGATGATGACGCCGGACCCGAGCCCTTCGAAAGGCTGCGCCTGTTCTTGCGGGGCGTTATCGCCAAAATATTTCTTCAGCTCTTCCGGCATATTGAGCGTCGGCGAGGCAGTGCCTTCCACCTGCACGCTGACTACCGCCGGCAGGACCTTTTCCAGCATCGGCGCCAGGCTTGGTAACGCGCCCTGGCCGGGCACCTGAGTCGGTAAGGATGCTGCTGCCGGAGGCAGAACCGACAACGATAACCCAATGCTTAACGCTAACGCACTCAACAGCAAAGTCTGTTTCTTCATTAGATGCTGGCTCTCGTAACCTGAGGTGTATGGAAAAATGTCCTGAATAACCTGATGTTATTGAATTTTTGCGCAGGTAACAATGTGGGGACTGGTTTAAATTGTAGCCGGGAAGTGGGGGAAGGAGCGGGCGCGATGGGCGCGCCCGGAGAATATTTTAGCAGAGGCGATCGATTAATCTCGTTTTGCGTCACCGCGCAGTAAACCGGATGCGCCTTCGGAGTAGTCGCGCGGCATCTGGACCGGCGCCTGATCGTTGCTGGCTTCAGACTCTGCCAGGCGGTTGCGGAACGGGTTGGCGTCTGCCATGGAGTCCGGCAGCAGGTTGTTAGAGCTTTTCGCCATATGCTGATACAGCTGACGGTAGTCGTGCGCCATGTTATCCAGCAGCTCGGCGCTGCGCGCAAAATGGCTGACCAGCTCTTCACGGTACTCTTCAAGCTCGGCTTTATTCTTTTCCAGTTCGAACTGCAGCGCCTGCTGCTGGCGCAGTTTGCGGTTGCCGAAACGCATGGCGACGGCACCAATGATGATACCGACGACTAACCCAATTAGCGCGTATTCCCAGGTCATGAACATCTCCCGTTGTATTGTGGTTCCGTAGGGTGGCTCTTAGGCTCTCCGCCTGCGCCCGATAGTGCCACTATAACCGCTAATTCCACAGAAGTGGAATCCTGGCGTATCATCGCGTAGTGTAGAACGGCCTTTTTTTCGTCAATCGTGAGCTTCGACATCACGGTTTTCAAGGAATAACAATTAGATCATGCAAAGCCTGTCTCCAACATCGCGTTACCTTTCAGCCCTGAAAGAGGGCAGCCATCAACCCGACGACGTCCAACAAGAAGCGGTGAGCCGCCTTGATACCATTTACCAGGAGCTGCAGACTCAGCCCGCGCCCGTCGCGTCAGGCGGCGGTTTGCGCGCGAAATTCGGCAAACTGCTGGGTAAGCGCGAACCAGCAGCCGAGGCGACGCCTGTCCGCGGCCTGTATATGTGGGGCGGCGTGGGGCGAGGGAAAACCTGGCTGATGGACCTGTTTTACCAGAGCCTGCCGGGCGAGCGTAAGCAGCGCCTGCATTTCCATCGCTTTATGCTGCGGGTGCATGAAGAGCTGACCACCCTGCAGGGCCATAGCGACCCGCTGGAGATTGTCGCCGACCGCTTTAAAGCGGAAACTGACGTGCTCTGTTTCGACGAGTTTTTTGTCTCCGATATTACTGACGCCATGCTGTTGGGCGGTCTGATGAAAGCCCTGTTCGCCCGCGGCATCACGCTGGTGGCGACCTCCAATATTCCGCCGGATGAGCTCTATCGCAATGGTCTACAGCGCGCCCGTTTTCTGCCCGCTATCGACGCCATCAAGCAGCATTGCGATATTATGAACGTTGATGCCGGCATCGATTATCGCTTGCGTACCCTGACCCAAGCGCACCTGTGGTTGTCGCCGCTGAATAACGACACCCGCGAACAGATGGATAAACTGTGGCTGGCGCTGGCCGGCGCGCCGCGCGCTGCCGGGCCGACGCTGGAGATCAACCATCGCGAGCTGCCGACCCTCGGCGTGGAAAACCAGACGCTGGCGGCGTCGTTCGCCACGCTGTGCGTGGATGCCCGCAGCCAGCATGACTATATTGCGCTCTCCCGCCTGTTCCACACCGTGATGCTGTTCGACGTGCCGGTGATGACCGCGCAGCTGGAGAGCGAAGCCCGGCGCTTTATCGCCCTGGTGGATGAGTTCTATGAGCGCCACGTGAAGCTGGTGGTCAGCGCGGCGGTGCCGCTGTACGACATTTATCAGGGAGAGCGGCTGAAGTTTGAGTTCCAGCGCTGTCTGTCGCGCCTGCAGGAGATGCAGAGCGAAGAGTACCTCAAGCGCCCGCATATGCCCTGACAGGACACTTTTCCCGGCGAATTCAGGGCCGCAGGGCCGCCCCGGGAGCTGCCTGAAAAATCTCATAAAGGGGTCGATCTTTGACCCCGACTTCTCTATAATCTTGCGACCCCACGTTACGAGAAGGTTTTTTTCCCGAAACTTTCTATGTGCCGGCATAGGCTATTCGAAGGGGTAGGTTTGCTGGACAATGTCGTGTGAACCTCAACTGACTAAACGTTTGGGTGTTCACCAACGTGTAACTTATTATTTGGGTAAGCTTTTAATGAAAACTTTTACAGCTAAACCAGAAACCGTAAAACGCGACTGGTATGTTGTTGACGCGACCGGTAAAACTCTGGGCCGTCTGGCTACTGAACTGGCTCGTCGCCTGCGCGGTAAGCACAAAGCGGAATACACTCCGCACGTTGATACCGGTGATTACATCATCGTTCTGAACGCAGAAAAAGTTGCTGTTACCGGCAACAAGCGCGAAGACAAAATGTACTACCACCACACCGGCCACATCGGTGGTATCAAAGAAGCGACCTTTGAAGAGATGATTGCCCGCCGTCCTGAGCGTGTGATTGAAATCGCGGTTAAAGGCATGCTGCCAAAAGGCCCGCTGGGTCGTGCTATGTACCGTAAACTGAAAGTTTACGCGGGTAACGAGCACAACCACGCGGCACAGCAACCGCAAGTTCTTGACATCTAATCGGGATTATAGGCAATGGCTGAAAATCAATACTACGGCACTGGTCGCCGCAAAAGTTCCGCAGCTCGCGTTTTCATCAAACCGGGCAACGGCAAAATCGTTATCAACCAGCGTTCTCTGGAACAGTACTTCGGTCGTGAAACTGCCCGCATGGTAGTTCGTCAGCCGCTGGAACTGGTCGACATGGTTGAGAAACTGGATCTGTACATCACTGTTAAAGGTGGTGGTATCTCTGGTCAGGCTGGTGCGATCCGTCACGGTATCACCCGCGCTCTGATGGAGTACGACGAGTCCCTGCGTTCTGAACTGCGTAAAGCTGGCTTCGTCACTCGTGACGCTCGTCAGGTTGAACGTAAGAAAGTCGGTCTGCGTAAAGCACGTCGTCGTCCGCAGTTCTCCAAACGTTAATTGTTTTCTGCTCACGCAGAACAATTTGCGAAAAAACCCGCTTCGGCGGGTTTTTTTATGGATAAAACGACTGTTATCCACAAGCTTACCGCCGGTTCTCGCCACTTTTTCAGCATTTCCAGAATCCCCTCACCACAACGTCTTCAAAATCTGGTAAACTATCATCCAATTTTCTGCCCAAATGCTGGTGATTGTTCATTTTTTGTTTTATTCGTGAACGAAGGTGACATCGCGCTAATGGGGTTTTTACATCTGGCTGGCCATGAGTGGCTGGCAGCAGTACAAAATTCTGAATATACCTGGAGGTTTTCATGGCTGTCGCTGCCAACAAACGTTCGGTAATGACGCTGTTTTCTGGTCCTACTGACATCTATAGCCATCAGGTCCGCATTGTGCTGGCCGAGAAGGGTGTCAGTTTTGAGATAGAGCACGTGGAGAAGGACAACCCGCCTCAGGATCTGATTGACCTCAACCCGAATCAAAGCGTACCGACGCTGGTGGATCGTGAGCTCACTCTGTGGGAATCCCGCATCATTATGGAATACCTGGATGAGCGTTTCCCGCACCCGCCGTTAATGCCGGTTTATCCGGTGGCGCGTGGCGAAAGCCGTCTGTATATGCAACGTATCGAGAAGGACTGGTATTCGCTGATGAACACCATCCAGAGCGGTACCGCAGCGCAAGCTGATGCTGCGCGTAAGCAGCTGCGTGAAGAACTGCTGGCCATCGCGCCGGTCTTCACCCAGAAACCTTACTTCCTGAGCGATGAGTTCAGCCTGGTGGATTGCTACCTGGCGCCGCTGCTGTGGCGTTTGCCGGTTCTCGGTGTGGAGCTGGTTGGCGCAGGCGCGAAAGAGCTCAAAGGCTATATGACTCGCGTATTTGAGCGTGATTCCTTCCTCGCTTCTTTAACTGAAGCCGAGCGTGAAATGCGCCTCGGTCGGGGCTAAATAATGGATGTATCACAGCTGACGCCGCGTCGCCCGTATCTGCTGCGGGCGTTTTATGACTGGCTGCTGGATAACCAGCTGACGCCGCACCTGGTGGTGGATGTCACACTGCCGGGCGTGCTCGTGCCGATGGAGTACGCGCGCGACGGGCAAATCGTTCTCAATATTGCTCCGCGTGCGGTAGGTAATCTTGAGCTGGCGAACGACGAAGTGCGCTTCAACGCGCGCTTTGGCGGCGTGCCGCGCAACGTGTCTGTCCCGCTGGCTGCGGTACTCGCCATCTATGCCCGTGAGAACGGCGCTGGCACGATGTTTGAACCGGAAGCGGCCTATGACGAAGACGTCAGCAGCCTCAACGATGATGACGTCGCGCCTGAGAGTGAAAGCGAAACGGTGATGTCGGTGATTGATGGCGATAAGCCGGACAATCACGACGACGATCCTGACGACACGCCGCCGCCGCGCGGTGGCCGCCCGGCGCTGCGCGTCGTGAAATAATCCTTACCAGGCCCTTCGGGGCCTGTTTTATGCTCTCTGCAAAATTCTTGTGTTAAGATGGAACAGCCGTCACATGCTGTCACAAATCACGCAATGGTCCCTATGAGCGCATTTGATCCACAAGCCGAAGATACCCCGTCCTCCATTGGCAACAGCCTTGGCCGCCGTCCTCTGGCGCGCAAAAAACTGTCTGAAATGGTGGAAGAAGAGCTGGAGCAGATGATCCGGCGCCGGGAGTTTGCGGAGGGTGAACAGCTGCCGTCCGAACGTGAGCTAATGACCTTTTTTAACGTCGGACGTCCTTCGGTTCGTGAAGCGCTGGCGGCGCTGAAGCGTAAGGGACTGGTGCAGATCAGCAACGGCGAACGCGCTCGCGTTTCCCGGCCTTCAGCGGACACCATCATTGGCGAGCTTTCCGGCATGGCGAAAGACTTTTTGTCTCACCCTGGCGGTATCGCGCATTTTGAACAGCTGCGTCTGTTTTTTGAGTCCAGTCTGGTTCGCTATGCCGCAGAACACGCCAGCAATGAGCAGTTGGAAAAGCTGACGCAAGCGCTAAAGATCAACAGTCAATCGCTGGATGACAATGCGCTGTTTATCCGCTCTGACGTTGAATTTCACCGCGTGCTTGCGGAAATCCCCGGTAATCCAATCTTTATGGCTATCCATGTGGCCCTGCTGGACTGGCTAATCGCCGCCCGGCCAACGGTGCCCGAGCGCGAACTGCACGAACATAACAGCGTCAGCTATCAACAGCATATCGCTATTGTTGATGCTATTCGTCGTCGCGATCCTGACGAAGCCGATCGCGCCCTCCAGACCCACCTCAATAGCGTATCCGCCACCTGGCACGCCTTAGGTCAGAAAGCCTGATCTCATAGTTTACCCTCACGATCCTGAGGATCGTTTAGTGAAGTAGATCGCATTATAAGCGTTCTCTATTACTCTGCTGCTTATTTGATCTGGTATAACAGGTATAAAGGTACATAGTTAATCATCAAAAATTCACAAAGAGGTAGATATGGCGGTCAATTTACGTGGGGTTATGGCGGCGTTGCTTACGCCGTTCGATGGGCAGCAAAAACTGGATAAAGAGAGCCTGCGTCGACTGGTGCGATTTAATCTGCGTCAGGGTGTTGATGGACTCTATGTTGGAGGATCTACCGGTGAAGCCTTTGTCCAGAGCGGCACAGAGCGTCAGGAAGTGCTGGAGATCGTAGCGGAAGAGGCGAAAGGCAAAATGACTCTTATCGCCCATGTCGGCTGCGTGAGTACCCTCGAAAGCCAGCAACTGGCAAGGGCTGCGGTAGGTTATGGCTACGATGCTGTCTCCGCCGTCACGCCGTTCTATTATCCGTTTAGTTTCGAAGAACACTGCGCGCATTATCAGGCCATTATTGAGTCGGCTGATGGCTTGCCGATGGTGGTGTACAACATCCCGGCGCTAAGCGGCGTGAAGCTGACCCTCGATCAAATCAATACCCTGGTGACGCTGCCTGGCGTCGGTGCGCTAAAGCAGACTTCAGGCGATCTATTCCAGATGGAACAGATCCGACGGGCTCATCCGGATCTGGTGTTGTACAACGGTTACGATGAGATATTTGCCTCAGGCCTGTTGGCAGGAGCTGATGGCGGTATTGGGAGTACTTACAACATCATGGGCTGGCGTTACCAGGGAATGGTCGCGGCGCTGAAAGTGGGTGATGTTGCCAAAGCACAGCAGCTGCAATGTGAGTGCAATAAGGTAATCGACCTGTTGATTAAAACCGGCGTATTCCGTGGTTTGAAAACCGTATTGCACTATATGGATGTGGTCTCTGTGCCGCTGTGCCGTAAGCCGTTTGCACCGGTAGACGAAAAATTCTTGCCGGAGCTGAAAGCGCTGGCGCAGCAGCTAATGCAGGAACACGGCTGATCGGTAGCCGGGTGGCGACAGTGCTTTACGGCCTGCGGTTGCTCTTTCCTGGCCGGGCAAGCGAAGCCCCCTGGCGCGACAACAAACATCGTCGGGAGAGTAAAATGAGTACACTGCCCCAGAACATCCCGTGGTACCGCCATCTTAGCCGTCCCCAGTGGCGGGCTTTTTCCGCCGCCTGGCTCGGGTATTTGCTTGATGGTTTTGATTTTGTATTAATCGCCCTGGTGCTCACCGAAGTGCAGGGGGATTTTGGCCTGACGACCGTTCAGGCTGCAAGTCTCATCTCAGCGGCTTTCATTTCTCGCTGGTTTGGCGGTCTGATGCTTGGTGCGATGGGCGATCGCTATGGTCGACGCCTGGCGATGGTGACCAGCATTATTCTGTTCTCTCTCGGTACTCTGGCCTGCGGTTTTGCGCCGGGTTACACAACAATGTTTATCGCGCGTCTGGTTATCGGTATGGGAATGGCTGGAGAGTACGGCTCCAGCGCCACTTACGTTATCGAAAGCTGGCCAAGGCATTTACGCAATAAGGCCAGCGGTTTTCTGATTTCCGGGTTTTCCGTTGGCGCAGTTATCGCCGCACAGGTTTATAGCCTGGTGGTACCCGTCTGGGGCTGGCGCGCGCTTTTTTTCATCGGCATTGTTCCCATCGTATTTGCCCTCTGGCTGCGGAAAAATATTCCGGAAGCCGAAGACTGGAAAGAGAATCATGAAGGCAAAGAACCGGTACAGACTATGGTCGATCTGCTTTATCGCGGCAAGCATCGGGTTATTAACATCCTGATGACCATCGTGGCGGCGACTGCCCTATGGTTCTGTTTTGCCGGTGGCTTACAAAATGCAGGTATCGTTCTGCTGCTGGGCGTAATGTGCGCGGTGATATTTATCAGCTTTATGGTGCAGAGCAGCGGTAAACGCTGGCCTACGGGCGTGATGCTGATGGTGGTGGTACTTTTCGCCTTCCTTTATTCATGGCCAATTCAGGCGCTGCTGCCGACTTATCTGAAAACCGAGCTGGCCTATGACCCGACGACGGTGGCAAAGATTTTGTTTTTCAGCGGGTTTGGCGCGGCGGTTGGCTGCTGTGTGGGCGGATTTCTCGGGGACTGGCTGGGCACCCGCAAGGCCTATGTTTACAGCCTGCTGGCTTCACAGTTGTTGATTATTCCGGTCTTTGCAATTGGCGGCACAAACATCTGGGTTCTTGGCCTGCTTCTGTTTTTCCAGCAGATGTTAGGGCAGGGGATCTCCGGGATCTTGCCAAAACTGATTGGCGGCTATTTCGATACCGATCAGCGGGCGGCTGGACTTGGTTTTACCTACAACGTGGGGGCGCTGGGAGGCGCGATTGCGCCGGTGCTGGGTGCCTTAATTGCCCAGCGTTTGGATTTGGGTACCGCGTTGGGATCGCTCTCTTTTGGTCTGACCTTCGTTGTAATCCTGCTGATTGGGCTGGATATGCCGTCCCGCGTACAGCGCTGGATTCGGCCGGAAGCGATACGAACTCATGATGCGATCGATGGTAAACCTCTAATCGGAGCGGTGCCTTTTGGTGGTAACAAAAGCGGCTTAGTTAAGACCAGATAACAACAGCCCGGCTGCGGTGCCGGGTATTCATATTTATCAGGGAGCGAGTATGTCTTTGCTTAAAGAATTGGATTTACGCATTAGCGCTAACGGCGGTCTTATTGTTTCCTGTCAACCGGTACCCGGCAGCCCATTGGATAAGCCGGAGATCGTTGCCGCGATGGCGCTGGCGGCGGAGCAGGCCGGGGCGGTCGCGTTGCGCATTGAAGGCGTAGAGAATCTGCGCGCGGTACGCGCGCAGGTAAAGGTGCCGATTATCGGCATTATTAAACGCGATCTGGATGATTCGCCGGTAAGGATCACGCCCTATCTGGAAGATATCGATGCATTGATGCAGGCTGGCGCCGATATTATCGCCGTTGATGGCACAGAGCGAGCGCGCCCTGTTCCAGTGGCAACGCTACTGGCGCGTATCCACCAGCATAAGCTAGTGGCGATGGCCGACTGCTCCTCTCTTGAGGATGGCCTGGCCTGTCAGGCTCTTGGCGCGGAAATCATCGGCACTACGCTGTCGGGCTATACCATGGCGTATACCCCGGATGAACCAGATCTGGAGCTGGTGAAAGCGCTGGCGGAGGCCGGCTGCAGGGTGAATGCGGAAGGGCGCTACAACACACCGGCTCAGGCAGCGGAAGCCATACGCCACGGTGCGTGGGCGGTGACCGTTGGTTCTGCGATTACCCGCCTGGAACATATTTGCCAGTGGTATAACACGGCGTTAAAAGAGACGAAGTCATGACGACGCTGGCGATAGATATTGGCGGTACGAAGCTTGCTGCGGCGCTGGTAACGGATGACCTGCTGCTCTGCGATCGTCGCGAGCTACCCACTCCTGCCAGCAAAACAGCGGATGCTCTGAACACGGCGCTGGAGGCGCTTGTCAGGCCTCTGTGCATGCGGGCAAAGCGCGTCGCGATAGCCTCGACCGGGATTATTCGTGAAGGAAACCTGATTGCAATTAATCCACAGAATCTTGGCGGACTCATGCACTTCCCGCTGGTAAAAACGTTACGCGAAATAACCGGTCTGCCAACGCTGGCGATAAATGATGCTCAGGCGGCAGCCTGGGCGGAATACCAGGCGATGGCTGATAAGGTCAGCGATATGGCGTTTATTACCGTTTCTACCGGTGTTGGCGGCGGCGTGGTGAGCAACGGTACTTTACTTACCGGGGCCGGAGGCCTGGCCGGACACCTGGGGCACTCGTTAGCCGATCCTGACGGACCGCTTTGCGGCTGCGGTCGCGTCGGCTGCGTAGAGGCTATTGCTTCCGGACGGGGAATCGCCGCGGCGGCAACTGACGATCTCTGCGGACTGGATGCGAAATCTATTTTTACTTTTGCGGCGCAAGGCCACCCGCAGGCGCGTTTACTCATTCAGCACTCGGCACAAACTTTGGCGCGGATGATTGCCGATCTTAAAGCGTTGACCGATTGCCAGTGCGTGGTCGTTGGCGGCAGTATTGGCCTGGCGGATGGGTACTTACCGTTGGTGAAGGACTATCTGGCGCAAGAACCGGCTATTTACCAGGTTCCATTATGCGCAGCACACTATCGCCATGATGCTGGCCTGCTGGGAGCGGCGCTATGGGGCAATGAGAGAAGCCATGATAATCGGTGATGTAAACAACCCATTGTTGGCTGGCGTGTCGTCGGGACTACAACAGGCGATATCCCTCGCCCTGGATCATGATTTATCGAGTCTTTCTCCCGGAAGCGTTGAACTTCAAGGGGATAATGTCTTTATGAATGTGATGCAGTTTATGACGGAGTTACCGGCAGATAAAAAGGCTGAACTACATACGAAGTTTATCGATATCCAGATATTACTGGCGGGCGAAGAGCAGATTTTTTTCGGTGTAGCCGGCTCCGCAATGCAGTGCGAGGAGATGCACGTTGAGGAGGATTATCAGCTGTGCAACGCGATTGATGGCGAACAGTCGGTCATTCTGAGGCCAGGTATGTTCGCGATCTTTATGCCGGGTGAACCGCATAAGCCAGGATGCGTAATAACCGAGCCCGCAGAGATAAAAAAAGTGGTGATTAAAGTAAGCGCAAATTTGTTAAGCGCATAAATAAGCCCGATGGGATTAACCATCGGGCCTGAGTCCCATACCCGGATAAAACCGCTATCCGGGTATTCGCATTACACTTCCAGGTAGTTCAGGATCCCGTCCGCCGCTTTACGTCCTTCGGCAATCGCGGTGACCACCAGGTCGGAACCGCGCACGATATCGCCACCGGCGAAGATTTTCGGGTTGCTGGTCTGGAAGGCGTTCTCGCTGCCTTCCGGGGCAATGATGCGGCCCTGGGAGTCCAGCTCGACGCTGTGCTTCGCCAGCCACTCCATGCTGTGGGGACGGAAGCCAAACGCCATGACGACGGCGTCTGCCGGCACCACGTGCTCAGAGCCGGGAACGATCTCCGCGCGACGGCGGCCTTTGGCATCCGGCTGGCCCATCTCGGTGCGCGCCATCTTCACGCCGCACACTTTGCCGTTGGCATTCACTTCCACACCCAGCGGCTGGACGTTGAACTGGAACTCCACGCCTTCTTCACGCGCGTTTTTCACTTCGCGTTTTGAACCCGGCATGTTCTCTTCGTCACGACGATAGGCGCAGATCACGTGAGCCGCATTCTGACGGACGGAGGTGCGTACGCAGTCCATCGCGGTGTCGCCACCGCCGAGAACCACCACGCGTTTGCCTTCCATGCTGACGTAGGGCTCATCGGCGGTTTCGCCAAAGCCCATGATCTGCTTGGTATTGGCGATCAGGAACGGCAGCGCGTCGTAGACGCCCTGGGCGTCTTCGTTGTCCAGCCCGCCGCGCATTGACTGATAGGTGCCAACGCCGAGGAACACCGCATCGTACTCTTTCAGCAGGTCGTCAAGCTGCACGTCACGGCCCACTTCGGTATTGAGTTTGAACTCAATGCCCATGCCAGTGAAGATCTCCCGGCGGCGGGTCATCACCTCTTTTTCCAGCTTGAACGCCGGGATACCGAAGGTCAGCAGGCCGCCGATTTCCGGATGGCGGTCAAACACCACCGCCTTGACGCCGTTACGGGTCAGGACGTCGGCACAGGCGAGGCCCGCCGGGCCAGCGCCGATGATAGCGACGGTTTTACCGGTCGGTTTCACGCCGGAGAGATCCGGACGCCAGCCCATCTCGAATGCTTTATCGTTGATATAGCGTTCGATGTTGCCGATGGTCACCGCGCCGAACTCATCGTTCAGCGTACAGGAGCCTTCACACAGGCGGTCCTGCGGGCAAACGCGCCCGCAGACTTCCGGCAGGGTGTTGGTCTGGTGCGACAGCTCAGCCGCCTCAAAAATACGTCCCTCGTTGGCCAGCTTCAGCCAGTTCGGGATGTAGTTATGCACCGGGCACTTCCATTCGCAGTACGGGTTGCCGCAGGACAGGCAGCGATCTGCCTGCGCCTTGGCCTGGCCTTCTGAAAACGGCTCGTAAATTTCCACAAATTCAATTTTACGGATCTTCAGCGGTTTCTTTGGCGGATCAACGCGCTGCAGGTCGATAAATTGATAAACGTTCTGACTCATCTTAACCCCTTACTGCGCCTGCACCCGCAGCTCAGCTGCGGAACGACTACGGTGACCCAACAGTGCTTTAACATCGCTGGACTTCGGTTTAACCAGCGCAAACTTCGCGGAGAAGGCCGGCCAGTTGGCGAGGATCTCTTCGCCGCGTTGCGAACCGGTAAGCTGTACGTGCTCGGTGATTAAACCGCGCAGGTGCTCTTCATGGATGGCCAGAGAGTCAACGTCCAGCACTTCCACCAGCTCCGGATTCACGCGCTTGCGGAAGTCGCCATCTTCATCCAGGACATAGGCAAAGCCGCCGGTCATCCCTGCGCCAAAGTTGACGCCGGTTTTACCGAGCACGCAGACGATGCCGCCGGTCATATATTCACAGCCGTTGTCGCCGATGCCTTCCACCACGGTAATGGCGCCGGAGTTACGCACCGCGAAACGCTCACCTGCGCGGCCTGCGGCGTACAGACGACCACCGGTCGCGCCGTACAGGCAGGTGTTGCCGATAATGCTGGCTTCGTGACTGCGGAAAGCGGAGCCCACCGGAGGACGAATGGCCAGCAGACCGCCCGCCATGCCTTTGCCGACATAGTCGTTGGCGTCGCCCGTCAGATGCAGTTCCACGCCGCCGGCGTTCCACACGCCGAAGCTCTGGCCCGCGGTGCCGCTAAAGTGAGCGACGATCGGGTCGCCCGCCAGTCCCTGGTCGCCATGGGTCTGGGCGATATACCCGGACAGCGAGGCCCCCACGGAGCGGTCGGTATTGCGGATATCGAACCAGAACGTTTTGCTCTGCTTTTCATCAACGTACGGTTTCGCCTGCTGCAGCAGCTGGGCGTTGAGCACGCCGTTATCGAACGGCGGGTTATTTTCGGTGCAGTACAGCGCTTTGCCAGGATGCGGCTCTGCGGTCTCCAGCAGTTTACCCAGATCCAGTTTCTGCTGCTTGGCGGTGAACCCATCCAGCTCTTTGAGCAGATCGGTGCGGCCAATCAGATCCACCAGTCGCTTGACGCCCAGCTGGGCCATCAGCTCGCGGGTTTCACGGGCGATAAATTCAAAGTAGTTGGTCACTTTGAACGGCAGACCGTGATAGTGGTTCTTACGCAGTTTGTCATCCTGGGTCGCCACGCCGGTCGCGCAGTTGTTCAGGTGACAAATACGCAGGTATTTACAGCCCAGCGCCACCATCGGGCCGGTGCCGAAGCCGAAGCTTTCCGCGCCAAGGATCGCCGCTTTGATGATATCGAGGCCGGTTTTCAGGCCGCCATCCACCTGCAGACGGATCTTGTGACGCAGACCGTTAGCGACCAGCGCCTGCTGGGTTTCCACCAGACCAAGCTCCCACGGACAGCCGGCATATTTCACTGAAGTGAGCGGGCTTGCTCCGGTGCCGCCGTCGTAGCCGGCGATGGTGATCAGATCGGCATAAGCCTTGGCTACGCCGGTGGCGATGGTGCCCACGCCCGGTTCCGAAACCAGCTTGACCGAGATCATCGCTTTCGGGTTGACCTGCTTGAGGTCGAAAATCAGCTGCGCCAGATCCTCGATAGAGTAGATATCGTGGTGCGGCGGCGGGGAGATCAGCGTCACGCCCGGTACCGAATAGCGTAGTTTGGCGATGTACGGGGTGACTTTATCACCCGGCAGCTGACCGCCTTCACCCGGCTTCGCGCCCTGGGCGACTTTGATCTGGATAACGTCGGCATTGACCAGATAGGCTGGGGTGACGCCGAAGCGGCCGGATGCCACCTGCTTGATGCGCGACACTTTGTTGGTGCCGTAGCGCGCCGGGTCTTCACCGCCTTCACCGGAGTTGGAGAAGCCGCCGATGCTGTTCATCGCTTCCGCCAGCGATTCGTGCGCTTCCGGACTCAGGGCGCCGATCGACATCGCTGCGGTATCGAAGCGTTTAAACAGCTCCTTCGCCGGCTCCACGTCGTCGATGCTGATGGCATCTTCGCCCGGGTTGAGCGCCAGCAGATCGCGCAGCGTGGCCGCCGGGCGTTCGTTAACCAGCTTCGCGTATTGTTGATAATCGCTGTACTCACCGCTCTGCACAGCCTGCTGCAGGGTGCGCACCACGTCCGGGTTGTAGGCGTGATATTCGCCGCCGTGAACGTACTTCAGCAGACCGCCCTGAGCCAGCGGCTTGCGCGCCAGCCATGCGCGTTTCGACAGATTCAGCAGATCCTGCTGGAAATCGTCGAAGCCGGCGCCGCCGATGCGGCTGACCACGCCCTGGAAGCAGAGGTCGGAGACATCGCGATGCAGACCGACCGCTTCGAACAGCTTCGAGCAGCGGTAGGAGGCGATGGTCGAGATCCCCATCTTGGACATGATCTTATACAGACCTTTGTTGATACCGTTGCGATAGTTCAGCATCACCGCACGGTACGGTTTATCGATGGCTTTGCTGTCGACCAGCTTCGCCAGCGTTTCATAGGCGAGGTACGGATAGATAGCTGTCGCGCCGAAGCCCAGCAGCACGGCGAAGTGGTGCGGATCGCGGGCGCTGGCGGTTTCAACGATGATGTTGGCATCGCAGCGCAGACTTTTATCGACCAGACGGGTCTGGATCGCGCCAACGGCCATCGGCGCCGGCACCGGCAGGCGGTCTTTGGCGATGTTACGGTCGGAGAGGACCAGCAGCACGGTACCATCGCGTACCATCTGCTCCGCTTTGTCGCACAGGGCCTTCACCGTCTCGCTGAGGGAAGCCTCTGCCGGGTTGAAGGTGATGTCGAGGACGTCGGCACGATAGTGCTCTTCTTCCATCGTCGTCAGCTGTTTGAAATCGGAATACAGCAGGATCGGCGATTTGAAGCTCAGACGATGCGCCTGGCCTTCCGCTTCGCAGAAGACGTTCATTTCGCGACCGATACTGGTGGCCAGCGACATGACGTGCGCTTCACGCAGCGGATCGATAGGCGGGTTCGTCACCTGGGCGAACTGCTGACGGAAGTAATCGTAGATAATGCGCGGCTGGCTGGAAAGGACGGCAAACGGCGTGTCATCGCCCATAGAGCCGACCGCCTCCTGGCCATTTTCGCCGAGCACGCGCAGAACCGAGTCCAGCTCTTCCGCGCTGTAGTTAAACTGTTTCTGGTAGCTGGCCAGCAGATCGTCGTCCAGCTGGCGGCTGCCAACCTCTTCGTCCGGCAGATCTTCAAACGGCACCAGGCGACGAACGTTTTTCTCCATCCACTCTTTATACGGATGGCGGCTCTTCAGATCGTCATCGGTTTCCGCCGAGTGCAGAATGCGTCCGGCACGGGTATCGATAACCATCAGCTCGCCCGGGCCCACGCGGCCTTTTTCAACCACTTCGTCCGGCTGGTAGTCCCAGATGCCGACTTCAGAGGCGCAGGTGATGAGCTTATCTTTGGTAATGACGTAGCGCGCCGGGCGCAGGCCATTACGGTCGAGGTTACAGGCCGCGTAGCGACCGTCGGACATGACGATGCCCGCCGGGCCGTCCCATGGCTCCATATGCATGGAGTTAAAGTCGAAGAACGAACGCAGCTCCGGATCCATATCCGGGTTGTTCTGCCAGGCTGGCGGCACCAGCAGACGCATGGCGCGCACGATGTCCATCCCGCCGGCCAGCAGCAGCTCCAGCATGTTGTCCATTGAACTGGAGTCGGAGCCGGTTTCGTTAACGAACGGCGCAGCGTCGTGCAGGTCCGGGATCAGCGGGGTCTGGAACTTATAGGTACGGGCGCGAGCCCACTGGCGGTTGCCGGTGATGGTGTTGATTTCACCGTTGTGCGCCAGGTAGCGGAACGGCTGTGCCAGCGGCCAGCGTGGTACGGTGTTGGTGGAGAAGCGCTGGTGGAACAGGCAGATAGCCGACTCCAGGCGCAGGTCCGCGAGGTCCAGGTAGAAGCGCGGCAAATCCGCCGGCATACACAGACCTTTATAGATGTTGACCAGGTTGGACAAGCTACAAACGTAGAAATCTTTATCTTCCTGCAGGCGTTTTTCAATGCGACGACGCGCAATAAACAGACGGCGCTCCATATCGCGCGGGCGCCAGCCGGCCGGGGCGTTAACAAAGATTTGCTCAATACGGGGCAGCGAGGAGAGGGCGATTTCACCGAGCACGCCTTCGTTGGTCGGCACATCGCGCCAGCCGACGATCGACAGGGTCTCAAGCTGAAGTTCTTCTTCAACGATGCGGCGCGCCGCTTTCGCCAGTTCAGGATCTTTATTCAGGAACAGCATCCCAACGGCGTAGTTTTTGGCTAAACGCCAGCCGCGCTCTTCGGCAACGATGCGGAAGAAACGATCGGGTTTTTGCAGCAGCAGACCGCAACCGTCGCCGGTTTTACCATCGGCAAGGATTGCGCCACGGTGCTGCATGCGGGCCAGTGCGTGTATCGCGGTTCGCACTACCTTGTGGCTAGGTTCGCCTTCTATGTGGGCGATCAGGCCGAAACCACAGTTATCCCTCTCAAGGGATTTGTCGTACAACATATCAGTGAACCTCCCCAGGCTCTACGGACCCCCTCCGATACCGATTGCGCACAGGCACAGAAAGAGCATGGCGACGGGGTTTGCACCTCGCATTCGCCCTCTTTAAATCCTTTTCGCATCGGTACACAAGTTTGAGGACTTGCTGTTAAGAGGGAATCTCAATTACTGCATAAATATGATGAGCAGAGTGCTCATCCAGAAAGCTTCCAGCGGATTCCCAACTTATCGGGAATCCACACTTACGTCAAATGGCAATCTTATTAATACAAAAATGTGCTATGCAGGTATTAAGCTGTTGTTTTTAAAATAAATAATGCTATTTTTTATGCTTTGGATACGCCTGCAGAGGGTAAGGCTAGTGTGATCTGTCTCACTGTGCGCGCGGCTTTGCATTACCGATCTACGCTGAAATATATTTCATTATTAGCACATTTGACTGCTATAAATGTGTGTGATGGATATTAATACTGTTTTTTACCATAAAGCAGATTAGGGCCGCGCGATGATGAAATATAAGGAAAACTCATTACCCTGTGGGTGAATGAAATTGCAGTAATCATGATTGTTTATGCAATGGGATGATTCGCCGCGCTGACGATTGATCCAGGTCATCGCCGTCGGTGACGAAAAGTGGCAGGCTTGGCCCCCTTTGTTGAGGCCGGTCTATCAGATTATGCAGTTACAGAAATTAGTCAATATGTTTGGTGGGGATCTTCTGCGCCGCTATGGTGAAAAGGTCCATAAGCTAACGCTGCACGGCGGTTTTAGCTGCCCGAACCGCGACGGTACGCTGGGCCGTGGCGGTTGCACATTCTGTAACGTGGCCTCATTTGCGGATGAAGCGCAGCAGCATCGATCCATCGCCGAACAGCTCGCCCATCAGGCGCAGCTTGTTAACCGGGCAAAGCGTTATCTGGCCTACTTTCAGGCCTATACCAGCACCTTTGCTGAAGTGCAGGTGCTCCGCTCGATGTATCGTCAGGCCGTCAGCGAGGCGAATATCGTTGGCCTCTGCGTTGGCACCCGCCCGGACTGCGTGCCGGAGGCGGTTCTCGACCTGCTCAGTGAATACCACCAGCAGGGGTATGAGGTTTGGCTGGAGCTGGGGCTGCAGACCACCCATGATAAGACCCTGCATCGCATTAACCGCGGGCATGATTTCGCCTGTTACCAGCGCACTGCGCGTCTGGCGCGTGAGCGCGGACTGAAGGTATGCGCGCATCTGATCGTCGGCCTGCCCGGGGAGAGCCAGGAGCATGGCCTCGAGACGGTGGAGCGGGTCGTGACCACCGGCGTGGATGGCATAAAGCTGCATCCGCTGCATATTGTGAAAGGCAGCATTATGGCAAAAGCATGGCAGGCCGGTCGTCTCGATGGCATCGAACTGGAGGCGTATACCGTCACCGCCGGGGAGATGATCCGCCATACCCCGCCGGAGGTGATCTACCATCGCATATCGGCCAGCGCCCGTCGGCCGACGCTGCTCGCGCCGCTGTGGTGCGAAAATCGCTGGACCGGAATGGTTGAACTGGATCGTTATCTGAATGAGCAGGGCGCTCAGGGTTCGGCGCTGGGCCGCAGCTGGGTCGCGCCCCAGTCGGCGAAATAGTCTAAGAGGATGCCCGGCGTGATGGCTGCGCCGGGCATGGCTTTCCTGTCAACTAAGCCTGACTGGCTTTCATCGTCACACGCGGCGTTTTGATCACGAACAGCACCAGCAGGGCGCCGAGCGCGGCGATAGTGCCGGCGAGGACAAAGGCGCTGTCGAATTTATCGGTAGACTGTACGATATAGCCGGTGACAATCGGTCCCACGATGCCGGAGACGCTGCCGATAAGGTGGATAAAGCCGCTGGTGCCGCCAACGCGGGATTTATGCACCACGTCCTGGATAATCGCCCAGTAGATCGCTCCGGTGACATAGAGGAAAAAGATGGAGACCGACATCAGCAGAACGGCAGGAACGACGCTGCTGACGGTACCGGCAAGCCCCACACAGATGGCGGCCATCAGCAGACATACCACCAGCACAATTTTGCGTGACAGCAGCAGGCGTCCGGTGAGTTTAAAAATTTTATCGGAAATATAGCCCCCCAGCGCCAGACCGACAAAGCCGACTATCCATGGGATCATGGTGGTGAGGCTCATCTGTTTAATATCGAGATGGTGCTGCTGAACCAGATAGGACGGAAACCAGCTGAGAAAAAAAAAGAATATAGTTGTAGCAAAAGAAGGCAAAGGCCGTCACCAGTATAATAGGTTGTTTGAGATAATAACCCAGCGAGTGGGCGGTTTGATTTTCAGTTGATTCCAGCGCAGACTCCTCTTGCTTCATATTATTAATGAGCATGAGCTCTTCCCGGCTGACATGTTTATGTTTTTCCGGCGAGTTAGCGGCAATAAAAAACCACACTATCATCCACACAATGCCGATGGCGAAAATAATCATAAACGCCGGGCGCCAGCCGAATGCCAGGGCCAGATAACCGACGATGGGGCCGGCAACCGCGCCGCCCAGCGGAGAGCCGGCGCTGAGCAGCCCCACGGCGGTGGCCGCTTGCTTCTTGGGAAACCAGCCGTTGATCATCTTGTTCGCCGACGCGCAAATCGGGCCCTCAGCCATCCCGAAGAGGACTCGCAGCATCAGCATGGAATAAAAGCCGGTGGCAAAGGCAGTTAAGCCGCAAAACAGCGACCACATCCCCACCGCCAGCCCCAGGACCAGCGTTGCGCCAAACTTATCTACGGCCAGACCGCCAATAAAATTAAATACCGCATAGCCGAAGAAAAAACTGCCGAAAATAATACCAAATTGTTCAGCGTTTAGCGCCAGATCCTTTTCAATCATTGGTACCGTAATGGATAACGCCACCCGGTCCAGATAATTAATCATATATACTAAAAATAATAACAGGACGATAATCCAGCGGATATTTTTTCCCATGATGACACCATGATGATTATATTATTGAGCTCTGGCGCGACGGATATCAATATTCACGTCGCCCGTTATTTAGCATTTAACCCAGCTGCAGCAATACCTTGCAGCAAGTTTTCCGATCGTTGGCGAAAATCTCCATCGCCTCTTTTACCTGCTCCAGCGGCATGCAGTGGGTGATTAACGCCTCAGGCTGGATAAGGCCTTTCTCCATCCAGTCGATAACCAGCGGAAAACGCCCGCTGTTTAGCCGGGAGGAGAAAATGGAGATCTCTTTACTGGTGATGCTTTGCTGGGTCAGGGTGGACGGCTCGCCGGAGAAGCCGAGTATGCCGATGCGTGCGGCGGGAGAGGCGAGGAGAATGGCCTCCTGAAGGATCGCCGGATGGCAGGCGGCATCGATGATCAGCGTGGGGGCTATCTGCCGCTGCGCCAGCTGTTCCGCCAGCGGCTGGTGAGTGTTATCCAGCGTCAAATCGGCGCCGTTGTCCCGCGCCATCTGCAGACGTTCGGCAATGCGGTCCACTACGATCACCTGCTTAACGCCATACACCCCTTTCAGCGCCTGGATCGCCGTCAGACCCATCGGACCTGCGCCGTAGATCAGGGCGATATCCTGCGCCGTGGGCTGCAGCTGGGCGGTAATGTTTGCCGCAATGGTAAAAGGCTCAACCATCGTCGCCTGACGATCGCTGATGGCCTCCGGAATGCGCCAGGCGTTTTTCGCCGGCACGCAGGCGTAGTCGCTGAATCCGCCGTCGCGGTGAACCCCGATGACCTGGAGCTGCGCACAGACATTCGGCCGCCCCACCGAGCAGGGATAACAATGGCCGCAGCTGACGACAGGGTCGACCGCGACGCGCTCGCCGATGCGTGCCGAAGAGACCTGCTCGCCGACGGCATCAATGATGCCGAAGAATTCATGGCCGATAACGCGGGGATATTTCGCGAAGGGGTTATGGCCTTGATAGATATGCACATCGGACCCGCAGATCCCGGCAAAGGCGATTTTCACCCGGACTTCGTGGGCGCCCGGAGCGGGAACCGGACGGGATTCGATGTTCAGTTGGCCTGGCTCTTTGACAACGACGCTTCTCATTTCTGTTCCTTCCCTTGTCTGTTTTCTGAACAAATAGCGTTATTTTTATTACCATACAAGTATGCAATTGATCATAACTAGCTCTGGATCACATTTGGCGAAGGTCGTCAGAAAAAGCCCGGGAATGATTAATCTATTGAAATAAATTGAGAAAAATTATGAATGCCGCGAAAGCGACCTTACCGACGAGCCGGTCAGCAGGAATGTGATCGTCATCACGACAGTTAAGGCTCAATCAATTATGATTACTGGTATGGTAGTAGGGTGAAATTAAACTATGTTGAGCAGGTGATGACGATGCAGATGACAATGCGCTGGTTTGGACCAGAGGAAGATAAGGTTTCATTAGAGCATATACGCCAGGTGCCCGGCGTGGAGGGAGTGGTCGGCGCGCTCTATGACGTCGCGGTCGGCGAGGTATGGCCGGAGGATAAAATTGAGCGTCTGGTCAGCCAGGCCCATGCCGCAGGCCTGAAAATGGAGGTGATAGAGAGCGTCAACATCCATGACGACATCAAAATCGGCCTCCCTTCCCGTGACCGCTATATTGCCAACTATCAGCAGACCATTCGCCACCTTGCCCGCTTCGGCGTCAAAGTCATCTGCTATAACTTCATGCCGGTGTTTGACTGGATGAAGACGGATATGAACTACGTCCTGCCGGATGGCTCGTTAACGATGGCTTTTGAGAAGAAAGATATCGATAAGCGGCTGGAAGACGTGGTGAAGGAGGTCCTGGAGAATTCAAACGGCTTCGCGTTGCCGGGCTGGGAGCCGGAACGGCTGGCGGAGGTGCAGACCCTGTTTGCCAAATATAGCGCGGTGGATGACCACAAGCTGCGGGAGAACCTGGTCTATTTTCTGCAGGCGGTGATCCCGGTTTGCGAAGAGGTGGGCGTGAAAATGGCGATCCATCCTGACGATCCGCCGTACTCGATATTTGGCCTGCCGCGGGTGGTGAAAAACCGCGACGATCTGGACTGGATCTGCCGGGCTGTCGATTCACCCGCCAACGGCATTACCCTCTGCACCGGCTCGATTGCCGAAGATCCGGATAACGACGTATACGCTATTCTGGCTGAGTTTACCCGCCGCAAGCGGATCCATTTTGCCCACGTCCGCAATATTAAACTGATGCAGGATAAAGACTTTTACGAGTGCGCCCATCCGTCAGAATACGGCTCCCTGGATATGTACAAGGTGATGCAAGCGTTGCACGATAACGGCTTCGACGGCTATATACGCCCGGATCATGGCCGCTTTATCTGGGGAGAGACCGGACGCCCGGGCTATGGTTTATACGATCGCGCACTCGGGGTGACCTACCTCAAAGGTCTCTGGGAGGCGCTAAGCAAGCGCTAGCCTCCTCCTGACCATGCCTCTTTTTAGCGGCTGGTTCGCCTTGGCGGCCAGCCGTCATATCGGCTCCTTCCCGCATTTTTTGCACAACTTACAGCGCATTGCTCAGAATTGAGTATTATTGTGCGGAGTTGTCGTGAAGGAATCCCCTATGAAGCAAATTCGTATGCTGGCGCAGTATTATGTCGACCTGATGATGAAGCTGGGTCTGGTCCGCTTTTCAATGCTGTTGGCTCTTGCGCTGGTGGTGCTGGCCATCGTGGTACAGATGGCGGTCACCATGGTGCTGCATGGCCAGGTTGAAAGCATCGACGTTATCCGCTCTATCTTCTTCGGTCTGCTCATCACCCCTTGGGCGGTCTACTTTCTCTCGGTGGTGGTGGAGCAACTCGAAGAGTCCCGCCAGCGTCTTTCGCGGCTGGTGGAGAAGCTGGAGGAGATGCGCGAGCGCGATCTGAAGCTGAATGTGCAGCTGAAAGACAATATCGCGCAGTTGAATCAGGAGATTGGCGAACGTGAAAAGGCGGAAGCCGAGCGTGAGACCACCCTTGAGCAGCTGAAGATCGAGATGAAAGAGCGTGAAGAGACGCAGATCCAGCTCGAACAGCAATCCTCCTTTTTGCGCTCTTTCCTCGACGCCTCCCCGGACCTGGTCTTTTACCGCAATGAGGATAAAGAGTTTTCCGGCTGTAACCGGGCGATGGAGCTGCTGACCGGCAAAAGCGAGAAACAGCTGATCCACCTCAAACCACAGGACGTCTATAGCGAAGAAGCAGCGGAAAAGGTGCTGGAAACCGATGAGAAGGTGTTCCGCCACAATGTATCGCTGACCTATGAGCAGTGGCTGGACTATCCCGATGGCCGTAAAGCGTGCTTCGAAATCCGCAAGGTCCCGTACTACGATCGCGTCGGTAAGCGTCGCGGCCTGATGGGCTTCGGGCGCGATATCACCGAACGAAAACGCTATCAGGACGCACTCGAACGCGCCAGCCGGGATAAAACCACCTTCATCTCCACCATCAGCCATGAGCTGCGTACCCCGCTGAACGGGATCGTCGGGCTGAGCCGAATTTTGCTGGATACCGAACTGACCAGCGAGCAGGAAAAATACCTGAAAACCATCCATGTCTCGGCGGTGACGCTGGGGAATATCTTCAATGATATTATCGACATGGATAAAATGGAGCGCCGTAAGGTACAGCTCGATAACCAGCCGGTGGACTTCACCAGCTTCCTTGCCGACCTTGAAAACCTTTCCGGTCTGCAGGCGCAGCAGAAGGGACTGCGCTTTGAGCTGGAGCCGAGCCTGCCGCTGCCGCACAAGGTGATCACCGACGGCACCCGCCTGCGGCAGATCCTGTGGAATCTTATCAGCAACGCCGTGAAATTTACCCCACAGGGCGGTGGGGTGAACGTCCGCGTGCGCTATGACGAAGGCGATATCCTGCACTTCGAAGTGGAAGACTCCGGGATTGGTATTCCTGAAGCGGAACAGGACAAAATATTCGCCATGTATTACCAGGTCAAAGATAGTCACGGCGGCAAACCAGCCACCGGCACCGGGATTGGCCTCGCCGTATCGCGCCGCCTGGCGCGCAATATGGGCGGCGATATCAGCGTCACCAGCCAGCCGGGTAAAGGGGCGACCTTTACGCTCACCGTCCATGCGCCTGCCATTGCGGAAGAAGTGGAAGATACCCTGGCGGAAGACGACATGCCATTACCGGCGCTCAACGTGCTGCTGGTAGAAGATATTGAGCTCAACGTCATCGTGGCGCGCTCGGTGCTGGAAAAGCTGGGTAACAGCGTGGATGTCGCGATGACCGGTAAAGCCGCGCTGGAGATGTTTGAGCCTGGCGAGTACGACCTGGTGCTGCTGGATATCCAGCTGCCGGATATGACGGGTCTGGATATCTCTCGTCAGCTAAAACAGAATTTTGCCGCGGATGAGCTGCCGCCGCTGGTAGCCCTGACCGCCAACGTGCTGAAGAATAAGAAAGAGTATCTTGATGCCGGCATGGACGATGTGCTGAGCAAGCCGCTATCGGTGCCGGCGCTGACGGCCATGATCAAAAAATTCTGGGATGCGCCGGAAGAGGAGGCGCAGGAAGCGCCGGCGGCCGATCTGCATAAAGCCGACGCGGTGCTGGATACCGATATGCTGGAGCAATACATCGAACTGGTGGGACCGAAGCTTATCAACGATGGTCTCGCGGTGTTTGAGAAGATGATGCCGGGCTATATGTCCGTCCTTGAGTCTAATCTCACCGCCCGCGATCAAAAAGGGATCGTCGAAGAGGGGCATAAGATCAAAGGGGCTGCGGGTTCTATTGGCCTGCGCCACATCCAGCAGCTGGGTCAGCAGATCCAGACGCCGGACCTGCCTGCCTGGTCTGATAATGTCGCTGAATGGGTTGAAGAGATGAAATCCGAGTGGCAAAACGACGTGGCGATTCTGAAGGCATGGGTGGCGAAGGCCGGGAAAAAATGACCCCGGACAGACCGGGGTGCGCGAATACTGCGCCAACACCAGGGAACTGGTGGTTGAGCCAGTGTGATTTGAGTGATGTTTTTACGTGGCGCAACCTGAGAAGTGGATTGCTCGCTCATTAAGATAGCAAAGCTTAACTAATTTGTTACATGAATCAGTAAAATATGTGAAGCATAGCGAGTAAATCGACATTTTTGACTGGTTTCAGTGAGTTGCATGGAGGAGCGAAGGCGATGAAAAAAATTGGTGTGGTACTGAGCGGCTGCGGCGTGTACGACGGCAGTGAAATTCATGAGGCAGTGATTACCCTGCTGGCGATCGCGCGCAACGGCGCGCAGGCGGTCTGCTTTGCGCCCGATAAACCGCAGCGCGACGTCATCAACCATCTGACGGGTGAACCGTTGACGGAGCAGCGCAACGTGCTGGTGGAAGCGGCGCGCATCGCCCGCGGCGACATCCTGCCGCTGGCGCAAGCGCGTGAGGAGACGCTGGACGCGCTGATCGTCCCCGGCGGCTTCGGCGCGGCGAAAAACTTAAGCAGCTTCGCTGCCGAGGGCAGCAAATGCGAGGTGGACCACGATCTGCGGGCCCTGGCGCTGGCGATGCATCAGGCCGGCAAGCCGCTGGGCTTTATGTGCATCGCTCCGGCGCTGCTGCCGAAGATCTTTGCGTTTCCGCTGCGGATGACTATCGGGACCGATCTCGACACTGCCGATGTGGTGGAGGAGATGGGGGCGGAGCATGTGCCTTGCCCGGTCGACGACATCGTGGTGGATGAAGAGAATAAAGTGGTCACCACCCCGGCGTATATGCTGGCGGAGAATATTGTGCAAGCCGCCACTGGGATCGAAAAACTGGTCGCCCGCGTGCTGGCGCTGAGCGCATGAAGCTCCGCATTGCGCCCTTCGCGCTGCTCAAACGACTGGCGCTGCGTCTGCTGCTGATCGCCGCCGTCTTCTGGGGCGGGGGGATCGCGCTGTTTAGCGTGCTGCCGGTGCCCTTTTCGGCAGTCATGCTTGAGCGGCAGATAAGCGCCTGGCTGTCCGGCGATGTCCACTATCTGGCGCACTCCGACTGGGTCGCCATGGATAAGATCTCCCCGTGGATGGGGCTGGCGGTGATTGCCGCCGAAGATCAGAAGTTCCCAGAACACTGGGGGTTTGACGTCTCGGCAATCGAAAAGGCGCTGGCGCACAATGAGCGTCACGATACCCGCATCCGCGGCGCGTCAACGCTGTCGCAGCAGACGGCGAAAAACCTGTTTTTGTGGGATGGTCGTAGCTGGCTGCGCAAGGGGCTGGAGGCCGGATTGACCGTCGGCATGGAAACCGTGTGGAGTAAAAAGCGGATCCTGACCGTCTACCTGAATATTGCCGAATTTGGCGAGGGGATTTTTGGTGTGGAAGCGGCCGCCCAGCGCTATTTTCATAAGCCCGCCAGCCAGTTGACGCCGGGGGAAGCGGCTCTGCTGGCCGCGGTGCTGCCAAACCCGATCCGCTATCGCGCCGACGCGCCTTCGGGCTATGTGCGCAACCGCCAGGCCTGGATCTTACGCCAGATGCGACAGCTGGGTGGGGAAGGGTTCATGCGTGAGCATAAGCTCTATTAGCGGGTAAATCCGGCGCCGGGGCTGGTACCGTCGCCAGTCTCCGTCGCCGGGAAGCGTCACCTTTAGTCTTCGTCAAACCCGGCATTAAACAGGGCAATCACCGCGGCGAGGGCTTCCACTTCCTGCGGACCGCTGGCCTCCACCTCTATCTGCCGTCCTTTCGCCGAGTCCAGCATCAGCAGGGCAATGACGCTGTTGGCTTCCGCCTCCGTGCCTTCATCGTTGCGCAGCAACACCTCGGCATCGAAATTCTGCATCAGTTCGAACAGCTTCATCGCCGGGCGGGCGTGCATGCCCAGCTTATTGGTGATTTCAACGGTCTGCTTTACGGTCATGATTTACGTTTTTCCAGCGTCCGATGACGAGACTGCACGTTTTTGCCGCGCGAGCGGAAGTAGTCAGCCAGTTGTTCAGCAATATAAACCGAACGATGTTTACCGCCGGTGCAGCCAATGGCCACCGTCAGATAGCTGCGATTGTTGGTCTCCAGCATCGGTAACCATAGCTCAAGATAGCTCCGGGTCTGGTAAATAAAGTTGTGCACTTCGGTGTGCCGATCGAGGAAGGCGGCCACCGGCTTATCCAGACCGGTCATGGGACGCAGCTTCGGATCCCAGTGCGGGTTTGGCAGAAAGCGCACGTCAAAGACGTAATCGGCATCGATCGGGATACCGTGCTTAAAGCCGAAGGATTCGAAGACCATGGTCAGTTCGCGTTCTCGTTTACCCAGCAGCCGGGTGCGCAACATTTCCGCCAGCTCGTGAACCGACATCTCCGAGGTATCGACAATCAGATCGGCCCGCGAGCGCAGGGGCTCCAGCAGATCGCTCTCTTCATCGATGGCGCTTTCCAGCGACAAATTCTTGCTCGACAGCGGATGCAGGCGACGGGTGTCGCTGTATCGACGGATCAGCGTGTTGCGATCGGCATCGAGAAACAGCAGCTGCGGCGAAAAGCACTCCGGCAGGTTTTTCATCGCCTGCTCGAAGATCTCCGGTGATTCCGGCATGTTCCGCACGTCGATGCTGACGGCCGCCGAAATATTGCGGTCAGCCAGCGACCGTGCCAGATCGGGCAGCAGCACGACCGGCAGGTTATCCACGCAGTAAAAGCCCATATCTTCCAGCGCTCGCAGAGCGACGGATTTACCCGAGCCCGAGCGGCCGCTGACGATCATCAGTACCATGTACCGTTTCTCCTCAGTACGATAAAGGATAAGGTGCGACTGCCGTTATGCGTCATCGCTGCTTCCTGCTTCGGTGATGATCTCATACAACTCTTCATCGCTCTGCGCCGCGCGCAGGCGACGACAAATCGCTTTGTCGGCCAGCCGTTTGGCCACCAGGGAGAGCGTATGCAGGTGGGTTTTTGTCTGATCGGCCGGCACCAGCAGCGCGAACAGCAGGTCGACAGGCTGATTGTCGATCGCGTCGAAGGCGATGGGGGTTTCCAGCTGGACAAAAACGCCGACAGCACGCAGCGTATCCTCTTCCAGTTTTCCGTGGGGAATGGCGATACCATTGCCAATCCCGGTACTGCCCATTTTTTCGCGGGTGAGGATCGCTTCGAACACCACCTGCGGCGGCAAACTTAACTGTTTGGCGGCCAGTTCGCTAATGATTTCCAGAGCACGCTTCTTGCTCTGGCAGTGAACCTGGCTACGGGTACATTCCTGGTTCAGGACGTTGCTCAGTTGTAGAGCCGAATCGTTGTTCATCATAATTTCACCTGAGCGCCCCCGCGCCCGTCGCCGATGTTACCTGGCGGCTGACGCAGGGGGGCCCGGACAATTAGTGTTGTTTTAGTTTATCTTTATGCTTCGTTAACTGCCTTGCCAGCTTGTCGATAAGACCATCGACAGCTGCATACATATCCTGCCCTTCCGCACTGGCATGGATTTCGCCACCGTTGACATGCAGATTCGCGTCCGCAATTTGCGTCACTTTCTCTACTTTTAACACAATATAGACCTGATTGATCCGGTCGAAAAATTGTTCCAGCTTGCTGAACTTCGCCGTGACGAAGTCGCGCATCGCGGGAGTGATCTCGACGTTGTGTCCTGTAATGTTGAGCTGCATAGTGTCTTCCTTATCGGTTGTGTCAGACCAGTTGTTTACGCTGGTTTGACGGCGGGATGGATAAAGACTCTCTGTACTTCGCGACAGTGCGGCGCGCGACCATGATACCCTGCTCGGACAGCATGGAGGTGAGCTTACTGTCGCTCAACGGCTTCGCGGGATTTTCCGCGGCGATGAGTTTCTTCACCAGCGCGCGAATCGCCGTCGACGAGGCTTCGCCGCCGCCTTCGGTATTGACATGGCTGGAGAAGAAATACTTCAGTTCAAAAATACCGCGCGGACTGTGCAGATATTTTTGCGTGGTGACACGGGAAATCGTCGATTCATGCATCTCGACGGCCTGGGCGATATCGGCCAGCACCATCGGCTTCATATACTCTTCACCCTGTTCGAAAAAAGCCTGCTGTTGTTCTACGATGCAGCGGCTCACGCGCAGCAGGGTATCGTTGCGGCTTTCCAGACTTTTAATCAGCCAGCGGGCTTCCTGCAGATTGCTGCGAATGAACTGGCCGTCGGCGTCATTGCGGGCGCTGTTGCCCATTGCCGCATACTGCTGATTAATTTTCAGCCGTGGAATGCTGTCGGCGTTGAGCTCCACGGTCCAGCGGCCGCTGACCTTGCGCACCAGCACGTCGGGAATGACATATTCCGGTTCGCTGGTTTGAATGGACTGGCCTGGACGGGGATCCAGGGACTGGATCAGGTTCACCGCCTCTTTCAGCACCTCTTCTTTTAGCCGGGTCACCCGCATCAGGGTGCGGAAATCATGGTTGGCCAGAAGATCGAGATGATCGCTGATAATCAGCCGGGCCTCTTCCAGCCACGGCGTCTCTTTGGCGAATTGCGAGAGCTGGATCAGCAGACAGTCGCGCAGATCTTTCGCCGCGACGCCAACCGGATCAAAACGCTGGATGCGCTTCAGGACGGCTTCCACTTCTTCGAGGCCGATCTCCTCATCGCCGATGCTGTCGACGATATCTTCAATCTGAACGGTGAGGTAGCCCGTATCGTCGACGGCGTCGACAATGGAGGTGGCGATGGCGCGGTCGGTATCGGTGAAGGGCGTCAGCTCGACCTGCCACATCAGGTAATCCTGCAGCGTCTGGGTGGTCTCGCCTTGATAAACGGGGAGTTCGTCGTCCTGGTAATCCACGCCGTTGCCTGACGGCGTACCGGCGGTATAGATTTCATCCCAGCTGGCATCGAGAGGAAGCTCGTCGGGCATCTCTTTTTGCTCAAGTGCGTCGACGGTATCGAGAGACTCGCGGTCCTCCACCTCTTTCGCCTCTACCTCGTCGTGAAGATCGGTTTGCTCAAGCAACGGGTTACTTTCCAGCGCTTGCTGGAGCTCTTGCTGGAGTTCTAACGTGGACAACTGCAGCAAACGAATCGCCTGCTGCAGCTGCGGCGTCATGGCAAGCTGTTGGCTAAGCCTTAATTGCAAACCTTGCTTCATGTTCAGGGTAAATATCTCCGGCTAAAACGTCTGTAACCTCTACCCTATCAGAGTCTGAAGTCTTCCCCAAGATACACGCGCTTAACCTGCTCATCTTCGAGGATCTGCTGCGGTGTACCATGAGCGATAAGGTGTCCCTGACTGACAATATACGCGCGTTCGCAGACCGCGAGAGTCTCTCTGACGTTATGGTCGGTAATCAGTACGCCGAGGCCGCTGTCGCGCAAATGCTCAATGATGCGTTTGATGTCGATAACCGAGATCGGATCCACGCCGGCAAAGGGTTCATCCAGAAGTATAAATTTCGGGTTGGCCGCCAGCGCGCGGGCGATTTCGACGCGGCGGCGTTCACCACCGGAGAGCGCCTGACCGAGGCTGTCGCGCAGGTGCTCAATATGAAACTCTTCCATCAGCTCTTTGGCGCGATCTTCCCGCTGCTCGCTGCTCAAATCGTCACGAATCTGCAGGACCGCCATCAGGTTGTCATAAACGCTCAGGCGACGGAAAATCGAGGCTTCCTGCGGCAGATAGCCGATCCCCCGGCGCGCGCGCGCGTGCAGCGGCAGCAGGCTGATGTCTTCGTCATCAATGATAATATTGCCCGCGTCGCGCGGCACAATCCCGACCACCATGTAGAAGGTGGTGGTTTTACCGGCGCCGTTGGGGCCAAGCAAGCCGACAATCTCCCCCGAGTTAACGGTGAGACTGACATCTTCCACCACGCGGCGGCCTTTATACGCTTTAGCGAGATTCTTCGCAGTTAAGGTTGCCATAACGGATTAGTTACTCTTCTTTTGCTGGTTGCCGCTTTTGTCCTGCAGCTCGGACGGCACCAGAACGGTGGTGACGCGTCGACCTTTGTCGCTGAAGGCCTGCATTTTTTGCTCTTTCACCAGATAGGTGATCTTGTCGCCCTTGATGTTGCTGTCGAGCTGTTCAAGGTACGCGTTGCCGGTCAGCACGACGTAATCGTTCTGCAGCTCATAGCGCATTTTCGACGCCCGGCCTTTTACCGGTTTGCCGTTATCCTGCATCTGGTAGAAGGTGGCCGGGTTACCGAAACCTTCGATCACCTCTTTGCCTTTTTCATTGCCCGGACGGGTGACCACCACTTTATCAGCGTTAATTTTGATCGTCCCCTGAGTCACGACCACGTTACCGGTGAAGGTGACGACATTGCCCTGCATATCCAGCGACTGCTGATCGGATTCGATATGGATCGGCTGATCGGTATCGCCCGTCTTGGCGAGGGCCGGCAGGCTGGCGGCCAGTAACGCGCCGGCGAGCGCAATCTTAAGGCTGAGTTTGTTTGTTCTGAATTTCATAAGAGGTTCTCACCTTTTCAATCAGCTCGGCATTTTTGCTGCGAAGGTTTCCACGCATTTTCAGGCCGCTGGAATTAAATGTGGTGCCGTATAACGTCACCATGTCATCAGAGGTAACGTCCTGCGTTACCAGATTTATCTGGGCGTTATCCGTCGTAATTTTGCGCAGTTGAGAGTCAGGCGCGAGCGCATTCACCTCAACGTGCCCGTAAAGATAGAGCATCCGGTCATTTGTCAGCTTCGCTTTATCTGCTCTGACTGACCAGGTCGGCACCTTATTGGTATCAAAGGTGGTCATCACTGGTTTGGTAAACCAGGAGACCTCCTGATCGGAAAAATACTCCACATGCTCGGCAATCAGCCGATAGCTCAGGGCGCCTTCCGGACTGTACACCACGGTGTCAGTGTGTTCGCTTTTATACGTCGGGTCGTTGGGATTGACCTCCTGCTGGGCCGTGTCGTCCGTATTCGCCAAATTCAGGCCGATGAGGATCAGCGCGAGCAGCGACAGTAAAATGATAACCCAACGTCTGGTTTTACTCATATTGATTGCCCTTTGGCCTCATCCAGCTTGCCCTGCGCCAATAGTAACAAATCGCAGACTTCGCGTACCGCGCCGCGTCCGCCATTAATCCGGGTGATGTAATCGGCGCGCGGCAGCAGCAGCGGATGCGCATCCGCGACGGCGACGCTAAGCCCCACTTCGGCCATCACCGGCCAGTCAATCAGATCGTCGCCGATGTAGGCGACTTCCTCTGGCCGCACGCCCAGTTTGTCAGTGAGATCGCGGAACGCCAGCAGCTTGTCCGACTGCCCCTGATACAAATGCGTGATGCCCAGCGTCTGACAGCGATCTTCTACCAGTTTAGCTTTTCGTCCGGTAATAATCGCCACTTCAATGCCAGAGGTCAGCGCGCAGCGGATACCATAGCCATCGCGGACGTTGAACGCTTTCAGCTCCTCGCCGTGATTACCCATATAGATAAGCCCGTCGGATAATACACCGTCGACATCAAGGATCAGTAAACGGATCTTAGCCGCGCGATCGAGAAACGTCTGGCTTACCGGCCCATAGCAGGTCGCTAACTGAGCATCAGCATTATTCATTATTTTTTCCTTACTTACACTACGCCCGCGCGCAGGAGATCGTGCATATGTACCACACCCAGCAGATGGTCGCCATCGGCAACCAGCACGCAGGTGATATGACGGGATTGCATCAGGTTTAGCGCATCCACCGCCAGGGTGCCGGGACGGATACGGATCCCTCCCCGGGTCATGACGTCGGCAATGCTGGCATCGCGCATATCAATGCCGGTGTCGAAGACCCGCCGCAGGTCACCGTCGGTAAAGATACCGATGATGTTCATGTCGTCATCGCAGATAGCGGTCATACCTAAATTTTTACGGGTGATTTCCAGCAGCGCATCGCGCAGGGTGGCCTGCAGGCCGACGTGCGGGATCTCATCACCGGTATGCATAATATCATTGACGCGCAGCAACAGCTTACGACCGAGTGCGCCACCCGGATGCGAGAGGGCGAAATCCTCAGCGGTAAAGCCGCGGGCTTCCAGCAGGGCGACGGCGAGGGCATCGCCCATCACCAGCGCGGCGGTGGTGCTGGAGGTGGGCGCCAGCCCTAACGGACAGGCCTCCTTCGGCACTTTCACGCACAGATGGATATCCGCCGCGCGCGCCATGCTGCTTTCAGGCCGGCTGGTGATGCAGATAAGCTTCACCTGCTGACGTTTCAGTACCGGGATCAGCGCGAGGATTTCGTTCGATTCGCCGGAGTTCGACAACGCAATCACCACGTCCTGCGGCGTAACCATGCCCAAATCGCCGTGCGCGGCTTCGCCTGGGTGGACAAAAAATGCCGACGTGCCGGTACTGGCGAAGGTTGCCGCCATTTTGCGGCCGATATGGCCGGATTTGCCCATCCCCATCACCACGACCTTCCCGCCGCAGCGGAAAATCGTTTCGCAGGCGCGGGTGAAATCGTCATTTATATACTGATCGAGCTGGGCCAGACCTTCACGTTCAATTTCCAGCACCTGACGGCCTGCCTGTTGAAAGTCAAAATCCGTGGGCAAATCTATTTGCGACATGATGTTATCCCGAGTCATTCAACGAAGAGCGGCGCTGTCCAGAACAGCATCGCCAACCAAACCACAAAACCGCCGACCAGCAGCGCGCCAACCAGTCGTCCCGGCTGCTGCTGGCGGCGCCAGCACAGCACGGCGAAGATCAGGCTGACCAGCAACATCACGCCATAGTCGCGGGTAAAGGCTTCCGCCGCAAAGGCTCCCGGCGCGATCAGCGCCGGCAAACCCAGCACCAGCGCAATATTGAGGATATTTGCGCCGATGATATTGCCGATGGCAATGTCATCTTCCCCTTTGCGCGCCCCGGCGATGGCGGTGGCCAGCTCCGGCAGGCTGGTGCCTATCGCCACTACCGTCAGGCCGACGGTCAGTTCACTGATGGCAAAATAGTTTGCCAGCACCGTACTGTTATCTACCACCATGCGGGTGGCCATCGGCATGACGATCATCGCCACCCCTAACCACAGCAGAGCGACCGGCAGCGACCCTTCACGCGGCAGTTCGGCCAGCTGTTCGCGGGTCAGGCTATCGCTTCCCTGGCGTTCCGCCAGACGGGCGATTTTGATGGTGAACAGCAGCCATAGCAGCGCCAGCGCCAGTAAAAACAGGCCGTCGAGACGGGACAGTTGACCATCATAGAGCACCAGCCCTGCCAGTACGCTGACCAGCAACATTAGCGGTAATTCGCGGCGCAGAATATCAGAATGCACGGTAAATGGCCTGAGTAAGGCAGCCAGACCGAGGATCAGGAGAATATTAGTAATGTTGGAGCCGAGCGCGGTGCCCACCGCCAGATCGGTCTGTCCATGCAGCGAGGCCGCGGTGGAAACCATGATCTCTGGCAGGCAAGTGCCAATACTCACCACCGTCATACCGATGATCAGCGGCGGGATCCCCAACATGCGACAGAGGATGGAGGCGGCATAGACCAGACGATCGGCACTGTAGACAACCAGCAATAAACCAATAATTAACAGAGCCGTCGCTAAGAGCATCTAAAGTCCTTTCTTCAGGTATAATCGTCGCCTCGCTGGGTTATCCCTACGCAGCGTAACGAATTCTTAATTTTGACTTTATGCGTGCCAAAAGTAAAACAAATGCCAGCTTTCGCTAACCTGTGCAGGTAAGATTCTGTAAAAATGTTGTGATTGTGGCGTAAGAAAGGGCGATGCTTGCCCATCAGGTGCTTAGTAAGGATGATTTTATGAGCCAAACTCAGGCGAATTTAGTTGAAGTGCGCGGTATCCGCTTTTCTCGCGGCGATCGCGTGATCTTCGACGACATCTCGCTGTCGGTGCCGCGCGGTAAAATTACTGCGATTATGGGACCTTCGGGGATCGGCAAGACTACCCTGTTACGCCTGATCGGCGGACAGATCCCGCCGGACAGGGGAGAGATCCTGTTCGATGGCGAGAACGTGCCGCAGATGACCCGTTCGCGTCTGTACACGGTGCGTAAGCGGATGAGCATGCTGTTCCAGTCCGGGGCGCTGTTCACCGACCTCAATGTCTTTGACAACGTCGCCTACCCGCTGCGCGAACATACGCATCTGCCGCCTGCGCTGCTGCATACGACGGTGATGATGAAGCTGGAGGCGGTAGGGCTGCGCGGTGCGGCGAAGTTAATGCCCTCTGAGCTTTCCGGCGGCATGGCGCGCCGCGCCGCCCTGGCGAGGGCCATTGCCCTGGAGCCGGATCTCATTATGTTCGACGAACCGTTCGTCGGGCAGGATCCCATCACCATGGGCGTGCTGGTGAAGCTGATTTCTGAACTCAACAGCACGCTGGGTGTCACCTGCATCGTGGTTTCGCACGATGTGCCTGAGGTGCTGAGCATTGCGGACTATGCGTATATCGTGGCGGATAAAAAGATTGTCGCCCACGGCAGCGCCCAGTCGCTACGTGAGAATGCTGACCCTCGGGTTCGTCAGTTCATTGATGGTATTGCCGACGGCCCGGTGCCGTTCCGTTATCCGGCTGGCGACTATCACCATGATTTATTAGGCATAGGGAGTTGAGCGACTGATGTTGTTTAATGCGCTGGCCGCGCTAGGCCATCGCGGTATTAAAACCACCGCGACCTTTGGACGCGCCGGATTAATGCTGTTCAACGCCGTTGTCGGCAAGCCAGAGTTTCGCAAGCACGCGCCGCTGCTGGTTCGTCAGCTCTACAACGTCGGCGTTCTGTCGATGCTGATTATCATTGTATCGGGCCTGTTTATCGGTATGGTGCTCGGGCTGCAGGGGTATCTGGTCTTAACCACCTACAGCGCAGAGACCAGTCTTGGCATGCTGGTGGCGCTGTCGCTGCTGCGCGAGCTGGGGCCGGTGGTCGCCGCGCTGCTGTTTGCCGGTCGCGCCGGGTCGGCGCTGACCGCCGAGATTGGCCTGATGCGGGCCACGGAACAGCTCTCCAGTATGGAGATGATGGCGGTGGATCCGCTGCGCCGCGTCATTTCTCCCCGTTTCTGGGCCGGCGTCATTTCGCTGCCGCTGCTGACGATTATCTTCGTTGCGGTGGGGATCTGGGGTGGAGCGCTGGTGGGCGTGAGCTGGAAAGGCATTGATGGTGGTTTTTTCTGGACCGCGATGCAAAATGCCGTCGACTGGCGAATGGATCTGGTGAACTGCCTGATTAAGAGCCTGGTATTCGCCATTACGGTAACCTGGATTGCGTTATTCAATGGTTATGACGCTATCCCCACTTCCGCCGGGATTAGCCGTGCGACTACGCGCACCGTGGTGCATGCGTCGCTGGCGGTTCTGGGGCTGGATTTTGTGCTGACTGCGCTGATGTTTGGGAATTGAGTTCATGCAAACGAAAAAAAATGAAATCTGGGTAGGGGTGTTCTTACTGGTGGCGCTGCTGGCGGCGCTGTTTGTCTGCCTGAAGGCGGCGAACGTCACCTCGCTACGTACTGAGCCGACTTACCGTCTTTACGCGACCTTCGATAATATCGGCGGCCTGAAAGCACGCTCGCCGGTGCGCATCGGCGGTGTGGTTGTTGGCCGCGTGGCGGACATCACCCTCGACCCGAAAACCTATCTGCCGCGCGTGGAGCTCGATATCGATGAGCGCTACAACCATATCCCTGATACCAGTTCGCTGGCGATCCGCACCTCTGGCCTGCTGGGCGAGCAGTATCTGGCGCTGAACGTCGGTTTTGAAGACCCGGACCTCGGGACGACTATTCTTAAAGACGGCGGTACTATCCAGGACACCAAGTCCGCTATGGTGCTGGAAGATCTGATTGGTCAGTTCCTTTATAACAGTAAGGGCGGCGACAATCAGAATTCTGGCAATGATAAGGCCGAGGCAGAAGGTCATACTGACGCGACGCCGGCAGCCGGCACGACGCATTAATTTCAGGAGAAACACGATATGTTTAAACGCTTACTCATGGTCGCCATGCTGGTGATTGCCCCGCTGACCGCCGCCCAGGCGGCAGACCAGTCCAATCCGTATAAGCTGATGAATGAAGCGGCGCAGAAAACCTTCGATCGCCTGAAGAATGAACAGCCGAAGATCAAGGCCAACCCTAACTATCTGCGCGACATCGTCGACCAGGAGCTTCTGCCTTATGTGCAGGTGAAGTATGCCGGCGCGCTGGTGCTGGGCCGCTATTACAAAGAAGCTACCCCGGCGCAGCGTGAAGCTTATTTTGCCGCCTTCCGTGAATACCTGAAGCAGGCCTATGGCCAGGCGTTGGCAATGTACCATGGTCAGACCTACCAGATTGCCCCGGAACAGCCGCTGGGCAGCGCGACCATCATTCCGATCCGCGTCACTATCATCGACCCGAACGGCCGTCCGCCGGTACGTCTCGACTTCCAGTGGCGTAAAAATACCCAGACCGGCAACTGGCAGGCCTACGATATGATTGCGGAAGGGGTCAGCATGATCACCACCAAACAAAACGAGTGGAGCGACCTGCTGCGTACCAAGGGCGTTGATGGCCTGACCGCGCAGCTCAAAGCGATCTCCGCTCAGCCGATCACCCTGGAACAGAAAAAATAATGAGCGGGCAGCTGAGCTGGACTCGTGATGGCGAGACGCTGGCGCTGCACGGAGAGCTGGACCAGGATCTGCTGGTCCCGCTCTGGGAGGCACGCGCCCAGGCGACAGCCGGGACAGCGATCATCGATCTCAGTCAGACCACGCGCGTGGACACGGCGGGCCTGGCGCTGTTAGTACATTTTGTGGCGCTGATTCGCCGCCAGGGCCGGGAAGCGCGGCTGATCGGCAAGAGCGAAAATCTGCAAACGCTGGTCGGTCTTTACAACCTGCCTGTCGATATGATCCCATAATCTTTTCAGTGTCTTAGCGCTGAAGCTATTCCGAAAGCCCCGGCAATCTTTTCGCCGGGGCTTTTTGCTTGTTTAAGACCGCGCCACTTTCCTCTAAGATGTTGGGCTGTTTTCACTATCAGATAAATTTGAGCCCATGGAAAATCATGAAATTCAGACCGTGCTGATGAACGCACTCCCCCTCCAGGAAGTCCACGTCTCTGGCGATGGCAGCCACTTTCAGGTTATTGCTGTGGGTGAGATGTTCGATGGCATGAGTCGGGTTAAAAAGCAGCAGAGCGTCTACGCGCCGCTGATGGAATATATTGCTGACAACCGCATCCATGCGCTGTCGATCAAGGCCTTTACTCCGCAGGAGTGGGCGCGAGACCGCAAACTAAATGGCTTCTAAGCTGTGGGGGATCCCCTGCAGCGTATGTGAATTTTTAATAGAGAACAGAATCAATGGATAAATTCCGTGTTCAGGGGCCGACTCGCCTTCAGGGCGAAGTCACCATCTCCGGTGCAAAAAACGCCGCCCTGCCAATCCTTTTTTCCGCGCTGCTTGCCGAAGAGCCGGTAGAGATCCAGAACGTACCTAAGCTGAAAGACATCGATACCACCATGAAGCTGCTGAGTCAGCTGGGCGCGAAGGTAGAGCGCAATGGTTCGGTGTGGATTGACGCCGGCCCGGTCGATGTATTCTGTGCTCCGTACGATCTGGTGAAAACCATGCGCGCCTCTATCTGGGCGCTGGGGCCGCTGGTGGCGCGTTTCGGTCAGGGACAAGTCTCTCTGCCTGGCGGCTGCGCCATCGGCGCGCGTCCGGTCGATCTGCATATTAGCGGCCTGGAACAGCTGGGCGCCGAGATCAAACTGGAAGAAGGTTATGTAAAAGCTTCGGTCAATGGTCGTCTGAAAGGCGCGCATATCGTGATGGATAAAGTGAGCGTCGGCGCCACCGTCACTATCATGAGCGCAGCGACCCTCGCCGAGGGGACGACGATTATCGAAAACGCCGCTCGCGAGCCGGAGATCGTCGATACCGCGAACTTCCTTAACGCGCTGGGCGCAAAAATCAGCGGCCAGGGTACCGATCGCATCACCATCGAAGGCGTGCAGCGTCTGGGTGGCGGCGTTTACCGTGTGCTGCCGGACCGTATTGAAACCGGGACCTTCCTGGTGGCCGCAGCCATTTCCGGCGGCAAGATCCTCTGCCGTAACGCGCAACCAGATACCCTCGATGCCGTACTGGCGAAGCTGCGCGACGCCGGAGCGGACATCGAAACGGGCGAAGACTGGATCAGCCTTGATATGCATGGCAACCGTCCGAAAGCGGTTAACGTGCGTACCGCGCCGCATCCGGGCTTCCCGACCGATATGCAGGCCCAGTTCACGCTGCTCAACCTGGTCGCGGAAGGGACTGGCGTGATCACCGAAACGATCTTTGAAAACCGCTTTATGCACATTCCGGAACTGATCCGTATGGGTGCTCACGCGGAGATCGAGAGCAATACCGCGATCTGCCACGGCGTGAAGCAGCTTTCGGGCGCGCAGGTGATGGCGACCGATTTGCGTGCTTCGGCGAGCCTCGTGCTGGCAGGTTGTATCGCTGAGGGAACCACCATCGTCGATCGCATCTATCATATCGATCGTGGCTATGAGCGTATCGAAGATAAACTGCAGGCGCTGGGTGCCAATATTCAGCGCGTGAAAGGCGAGTAATCGCGTCCTGACAGGGCCCGGGCGTCTCTCCCGGGTCCTTGTCGCATAATCCCATCACTTGTCCATCTTCTTCTGACGCATCATCTGCGTTCTGTCGATAAACTCATGCGTTACCGGATCATGGTAGCGTGACGGCCAGATGACCCATGGCTGTGTATCCAGCGCCGTGGCGATGATTAATTCGCCTTTCGGCCAGGGGCGGGTCAGGGCGTTCGCCAGCGTTGAAGAACTCAGACCGTGCCGTCGCGATTCTGCCGCCAGCGATGTTCCCCGTTTACGTAATCCAGCAACAATATCTGCGGGATGCCAGTCGATGAACTTATCCATAAATTCTCCTGGTGATAAAGATCCTGAACGGCCCATATGGGCGACGGAGACACTATACCCGCGCACCAGGTAAGGTTCTAACAAGTTCTGTTAAAGCGTCGGAATATTCAGAATGTATCAAGATATCCGGAAATTTACGGTAGGGAATGGGTTTTTACTGGAACTTTCCCGCGCACTGCGCGGGAAGGAGAGGGGATTAATGATCGCGCTGAACCGCGATATGCGCCAGCCCGATCAAGGCTTCACGCCAGGGGGTGTCCGGGAGAATCTGCAGCGCGGCAATCGCTTTGTCAGCTTCTTCTTCAGCACGTTTCTGCGTCCACTCCAGCGAACCGCAGGCAGCCATCGTTTCCAGGACGGCATCCAGCAGATGGCGGCCGTTGCCCTGCTCGATAGCCCCGCGGATCATCGCCGATTGATCGGCGGTACCATGGTGCATGGCGTGCAGCAGCGGTAGCGTCGGTTTACCTTCGTTGAGGTCGTCACCGACGTTTTTACCGAGCCGCTCTCCGTCGGAGCTGTAATCGAGTAAATCGTCGATCAGCTGGAAAGCGGTGCCGAGATAGCGGCCATAATCCTGCAACGCGCGCTCTTCTTCCGCAGTGCAGTCGGCCAACAGTCCCGCACACTGCGAGGCTGCCTCAAACAGACGCGCCGTCTTGCTGTAGATGACGCGCATGTAGTTCTCTTCCGTGATATCCGGGTCATTGACGTTCATCAGCTGCAGCACTTCGCCTTCGGCAATGACGTTCACCGCTTCCGACATGACCTCGAGGATCTTCAGCGAGCCCAGCTGGGTCATCATCTGAAAGGCGCGGGTATAGATAAAATCGCCGACCAGCACGCTGGCGGCATTGCCAAACGCCGCATTTGCCGTGGCTTTGCCGCGACGCATATCAGACTCATCGACGACGTCGTCATGCAGCAGGGTGGCGGTATGAATAAATTCAATCAGCGCAGCAATGGTGACATGCGCGCTCCCCTGATAACCCACCGCGCGCGCGGCGAGCACAGCAATCATCGGGCGAATGCGTTTGCCGCCGCCGCTGACGATGTAATAGCCTAACTGATTGATAAGCTGAACATCGGAGTTGAGTTGCTCAAGAATCGTCGCATTGACACCCGCCATATCTTGCGCGGTTAACTCATTGATTTTTTCTAAATTCATCGCAAAAGCCGGGCCAAATGTCCTGTTACCATGAATCCAGGTGGGATCACAGAAGGATTAAGACAGAATTAAAAGAAGATATGATTGTACTGAAAAATTGCCGTAGATAAACGTTGTCGTGAAAGTTGTGTTTTTTTTCTGCATTGATCGCTAATCGCTCTTGTCAAAGGCTCGCGTTTTGCGTAATATTCGCGCCCTATTGTGAATATTTATAGCGCACTCTGAATCACACGAAGAGGTGCGCGGAAGCGGAGTTTTATATGTACGCGGTTTTCCAAAGTGGTGGTAAACAACACCGAGTAAGCGAAGGTCAGACCGTTCGCCTGGAAAAGCTGGACATCGCAACTGGCGAAGCTGTTGAGTTCGCTGAAGTGCTGATGATCGCAAACGGTGAAGAAATCAAGATCGGCGTTCCTTTCGTTGAGGGCGGCGTAATCAAAGCTGAAGTTGTTGCTCACGGTCGTGGCGAGAAAGTTAAAATCGTTAAGTTTCGTCGTCGTAAACACTATCGTAAGCAGCAGGGCCATCGTCAGTGGTTCACTGATGTGAAAATCACTGGCATCAGCGCCTAAGACCTGAGGAGTAGATTTAAATGGCACATAAAAAGGCTGGCGGCTCGACTCGTAACGGTCGCGATTCAGAAGCTAAACGTCTGGGCGTAAAACGTTTCGGCGGTGAAGCAGTTCTGGCAGGTAGCATCATCGTTCGTCAACGTGGTACCAAATTCCACGCTGGCACCAATGTTGGTTGCGGCCGTGACCACACTCTGTTCGCTTTGACTGACGGTAAAGTCAAGTTCGAAGTTAAAGGCCCGAAAAACCGTAAATTCATCAGCATCGTTGCTGAATAAGTTTTTCGCGTCCCGGTAACGGATGAAAGCCCCGCAACACGTTGCGGGGCTTTTTACATTCGTCTACCGGAAAATTTTTGCAGGGAAACAGGCATGAAGCAGCAGGCTGGGATTGGCATTATTCTGGCGCTTACCACCGCGATGTGTTGGGGAGCGTTGCCGATTGCAATGAAGCAGGTTCTTGAGGTGATGGCGCCGCCAACGGTGGTGTTTTATCGCTTCCTGATGGCCAGTATTGGCCTTGGCGCGATCCTCGCGATCAAAGGCAAACTGCCGCCGCTGCGGATTTTTCGCAAGCCGCGCTGGCTGGTCTTATTAGCGATTGCCACCGGCGGTCTGTTCGGTAACTTCATTCTGTTCAGTTCTTCCCTGCAGTATCTCAGCCCCACGGCTTCTCAGGTCATCGGCCAGCTATCGCCGGTGGGCATGATGGTGGCTAGCGTCGTGATTCTGAAAGAGCGCATGCGCGGCACCCAGGTGGTGGGCGCGTTGATGCTGCTCAGCGGGCTGGTGATGTTCTTCAACACCAGCCTGATTGAAATCTTTACCCGCCTGACGGACTACACGTGGGGGGTAATTTTCGGCGTTGCTGCCGCCACGGTGTGGGTAAGCTACGGCGTCGCGCAAAAGGTGTTATTGCGCCGTCTGGCATCGCAGCAGATACTATTTTTGCTGTACACTTTATGTACGATTGCATTACTGCCGCTCGCTGAGCCTGGGGTGATATCCCGGTTAAGCAGCTGGCAACTGGCATGCCTGATTTTTTGCGGGCTAAATACCCTGGTCGGCTACGGCGCGCTGGCGGAAGCCATGGCGCGCTGGCAGGCGGCGCAGGTCAGCGCGTTAATCACCTTGACGCCACTGTTTACGCTACTGTTTTCTGATTTATTATCAATGGCCTGGCCCGATGTTTTCGCCAGACCGATGTTAAACCTGATTGGTTATCTCGGTGCGTTTGTCGTGGTTGCGGGCGCGATGTATTCCGCCATCGGTCATCGTCTTTGGGGACGTTGGCGTAAGCGAGAGGCGGTAGTACCGCTGCCCCGCTCAGGCGAATGATTTACGGAGAGTAAAATGAAGTTTGTAGATGAAGCAACGATCCTGGTCGTAGCAGGTGACGGCGGCAATGGTTGCGTAAGCTTCCGCCGCGAAAAATATATTCCGAAAGGCGGCCCGGACGGCGGCGATGGCGGTGACGGCGGCGATGTCTGGCTGGAAGCGGACGAGAACCTGAATACCCTGATCGACTACCGTTTTGAAAAATCTTTCCGCGCCGAACGCGGGCAGAATGGCCAGAGCCGCGACTGTACCGGTAAGCGTGGTAAAGACGTGACGGTAAAAGTGCCGGTCGGGACCCGGGTTATCGACCAGGGCACCGGCGAGACCATGGGCGATATGACCAAACACGGTCAGCGTCTGATGGTGGCGAAGGGCGGCTGGCACGGTCTGGGCAACACCCGTTTTAAATCATCCGTTAACCGTACCCCGCGTCAGAAGACCATGGGTACGCCGGGTGATAAGCGCGACCTGCAGCTGGAGCTGATGCTGCTGGCGGACGTCGGAATGCTGGGGATGCCGAACGCCGGTAAATCCACCTTCATCCGTGCGGTCTCCGCCGCCAAGCCAAAAGTGGCTGACTATCCGTTTACCACCCTGGTACCAAGCCTGGGCGTGGTGCGTATGGACAACGAGAAGAGCTTTGTGGTCGCCGATATCCCGGGGCTGATTGAAGGCGCAGCGGAAGGCGCAGGCCTCGGTATCCGCTTCCTCAAGCACCTTGAGCGCTGCCGCGTATTGCTGCACTTGATCGACATCGAGCCTATCGACGGTTCCGATCCGGTTGAGAACGCGCGCATCATCATCGGCGAACTGGAGAAATACAGCGAGAAGCTGGCCTCCAAACCGCGCTGGTTAGTCTTTAACAAGATTGACCTGATGGACAAAGCGGAAGCCGAAGCTAAAGCGAAGGCGATTGCTGAAGCGCTTGGTTGGGAAGAGAAATTCTACCTGATCTCCGCCGCCAGCCAGCAGGGCGTGAAAGATCTGTGCTGGGACGTGATGACCTTCATCATCGAAAACCCCATCGTGCAGGCGGAAGAAGAGCAGAAGCCGGAGAAAGTCGAGTTTATGTGGGACGACTATCACCGTCAGCAGCTTGAAGAGGCCGAAGCCGAAGTGGAAGATGACGAAGACTGGGATGACGACTGGGACGAAGACGACGAAGAAGGCGTCGAATTCATCTACAAACGCTAATCCTGACTTCTCTGGATCAAAAAGGGCCGCATCTGATGCGGCCCTTTTGTTTTTAGTTGTTCTGGTACAGATCCTTATAAAGCCGGCTTTCAAAGCGCACCAACGGTATGCGGCGATTACGCTGATCGGCTGGCTCCACGGCGTAGCCGGAGAGGTATTGCACGAAGGCCACCTTTTGCCCGCTGGCGGTAGTGATGAAGCCCGCAAGGTTATAAACCCCCTGCAGTGACCCAGTTTTCGCCGAGACTTTGCCATCGACGCCCGCCTGATGGAGGCCGGCGCGATACTGCAGCGAGCCGTCATGGCCCGCCAGCGGCAGCATAGAGATGAAGTTGAGCTCGGTGTCGTGCTGGGCGATATACTGCAACACCTGCATCATGGTCGCCGGGGCGATCAGGTTGTGGCGCGACAGGCCAGAGCCGTCGGCGATGATGGTGTTGCCAAGATCAACACCAGCCTGTTGACGCAGGATCTGACGTACGGCATCGGATCCTGCCCGCCAGGTCCCTGGTACGCCGAACCGGGCATGACCGATGGTACGAAAAACGGTATCCGCAATCATGTTGTCGGATTTCTTCAGCATGATCCGCAGCAGATCGTGCAGCGGCGCCGACTGGGTGGTGGCTAATACCGTACCGGGCTCATTGGCCAGTGTCTGACGCAGCAGCGTGCCGCTATAGGCGATCCCCGCCTGCTTCAGCTCCGCTTTAAGGATCGCCCCGGCATAGCTGGCACCATCCTGTATCGCAAAGGCCAGCGGCAGCGGTTCGCTACGCTGCGGCAGGCAGCCGGTGAGGGTATAGCGGTTGAGGTCGCCCGGCACCACGTCCAGTTCGCAATACTGGGCTTCCGATGAGCCGCGCGCCAGGGTGCGAACCTGACTGAACATGGTGACCGGATAATAGGAGGCGACGCGAATGAAGGCGAGATCGCCCGGCTTCTGCGCGCTATACAGCGAGACCGAGAAGCAGTTGCGGTCGACAATCGCCGCCGCAGGCGGAGCGCTGAAGCATTGCGTCATGTCGTTCCACGGCCACCCCGGCGCTTTATCATGGCTGGCGAAGACCGAGGTATCGATAAGCACATTGCCGTCGATACGCTGCACGCCAGCTTTTTTTAGCGTCGCTACCATGTTGCGAATATCCTGCCGCTTCAGCGTTGGGTCGCCGCCGAAGCGGGCGATCAGATCGCCTTTCAGCACGCCGCCGTCCAGTGAGCCTTTGGTTTCCAGCGTGGTGGTGAAGCGAAAATCGGGCCCCAGTTGCAGCAGCGCCGCCAGCGCGGTGATGACCTTTTGCGTACTGGCTGGAAGTGCCATTTGCTGGCTGTGATAGTCGATTTCCGGCGTCGACGCGCCGACCTTTTGCGCCATAAAGGCAAGGTTCGCACCGGCGGGAAGCTGGGTGATGTACTCGTCAATATTCGCCGCCTGAGCGCTAAGCGCTATACCGGCAGTCAATCCGATGATAAATCTGGGAAATCGCATAATCTCGCGCTAACAACCTGAAGCCAGGCCGTCATACTACGGTGCAACGCCCAGTAAAGTAAACGATGACCCATAATGAACTTCGGGGTAAAATACCTATCAAATGAAAAATTGCTGCTGACCTGGGGAGTGTTTCCCGGGTCGGTTTCTTTTTGCTCGTGTCCTGCCCGTGTACAGGACAGGTGGCGGAGCGGGGCTATCCGTTCCCTGAAGGAATGATAAAGAGGTATAACTAATGCAAGCGATTCCGATGACCTTACGTGGCGCTGAAAAACTGCGCGAAGAACTGGATTATCTGAAGTCTGTGCGTCGTCCTGAAATCATTGCCGCTATTGCTGAGGCCCGTGAACACGGCGATCTGAAAGAGAATGCCGAGTATCACGCTGCGCGTGAACAGCAGGGCTTCTGCGAAGGGCGTATCAAGGACATCGAAGCGAAGCTGTCCAACGCGCAGGTTATCGATATCACCAAAATGCCGAACAATGGCCGGGTGATTTTTGGTTCAACCGTCAGTGTGCTGAACCTCGATACTGACGAGGAGCAGACCTACCGTATCGTGGGCGATGACGAAGCTGATTTTAAGCAGAATCTGATCTCCGTGAACTCGCCGATTGCCCGTGGTCTGATCGGTAAAGAGCAGGATGACGTCGTGACTATCCGTACACCGGGTGGGGAAGTGGAATACGAAATTACCAAGGTTGAATACCTGTAAGGCGTATTTCCCGCTACGATGTTTATAGATTGTAAAGAAAGGAAAAAGGCCGCATAGCGGCCTTTTATCAACGTCACGAGCATGGCATTTTGCTCGCCTGGCCACAGAAATCCCTCGTTTTACACAAAGTTGTGTCGGGATTGAGGATATTCTTAGCGTGGCAGCGAGATTTTACGCTCTGGCGTTGGGCGGTACAGAACCAGCGTTTTACCGATGACCTGTACGTTACAGGCGCCGGTTTCGCGCACGATGGCTTCCACGATCAAGGCTTTAGTTTCGCGATCTTCTGAGGCGATCTTCACCTTGATGAGTTCATGGTGCCCTAACGCTTGTTCGATCTCGGCCAGTACCCCTTCGGTCAAACCATTGTTGCCAAGCATAACTACCGGCTTGAGCGGATGTGCCAGACCTTTCAGGTGCTGTTTTTGTTTAGTACTCAGATTCATCGTATTTTTTTGCTTACGTTGGGATTGAAAACGGGTCATTCTACCGCCATCTCCCATATATCGCCAAACTACCGCGTCGATTTTTACGCAGTAAAGTACGATGAACCCGAACGGGAATGTTAAATGACAGGTAAAAAGCGTTCTGCCAGCTCAAGCCGCTGGCTTCAGGAACACTTTAGCGATAAATATGTTCAACAGGCACAGAAAAAGGGGTTACGTTCCCGTGCCTGGTTTAAACTTGATGAAATACAGCAAAGTGACAAAATTTTTAAGCCGGGGATGACGGTAGTCGACCTCGGTGCTGCTCCCGGTGGCTGGTCGCAGTATGCGGTCACGCAGATCGGCAACAGCGGCCGCATCATCGCTTGCGATCTTTTACCAATGGATCCAATTGTTGGTGTGGACTTCCTTCAGGGCGATTTTCGTGATGAATTAGTCCTGAAAGCGTTACTTGAGCGAGTGGGCGACAGTAAAGTACAAGTGGTCATGTCCGATATGGCGCCGAATATGTGCGGAACACCGGCGGTGGATATTCCCCGGGCTATGTATCTGGTAGAACTGGCGCTTGAAATGTCTCGTGATGTATTAGCGCCAGGTGGTAGTTTTGTAGTGAAGGTGTTCCAGGGCGAAGGCTTCGATGAGTATCTTCGAGAAATTCGCTCCCTGTTTACGAAGGTCAAAGTTCGTAAGCCGGACTCTTCCCGCGCTCGTTCGCGTGAAGTGTATATTGTAGCGACCGGGCGTAAACCATAACCGGCAGATTTCAAACGAAAGTTTGAAAGAAACTGGATATAGAGTATCCTGACGCTGTTTTTAACACAGTTGTAATAAGAGGTTAATCCCTTGAGTGACATGGCGAAAAACCTAATACTCTGGCTGGTCATTGCCGTTGTGCTGATGTCAGTATTCCAGAGCTTTGGGCCCAGCGAGTCGAATGGCCGCAAGGTGGATTATTCTACCTTCCTGCAAGAGGTCAATCAGGACCAGGTTCGCGAAGCGCGTATCAACGGACGTGAGATCAACGTTACCAAGAAAGATAGTAACCGTTACACGACTTACATTCCGGTTAACGATCCGAAGCTGCTCGATAACCTGTTGACTAAAAACGTCAAAGTGGTTGGTGAACCACCAGAAGAGCCAAGCCTGCTGGCTTCCATCTTCATCTCCTGGTTCCCTATGCTGCTGTTGATCGGCGTCTGGATCTTTTTTATGCGGCAAATGCAGGGCGGCGGCGGGAAGGGCGCGATGTCCTTCGGCAAAAGCAAAGCCCGTATGCTGACGGAAGATCAGATCAAAACCACTTTTGCTGACGTTGCCGGGTGTGACGAAGCGAAAGAGGAGGTCGGCGAACTGGTGGAATACCTGCGTGAGCCGAGCCGCTTCCAGAAGCTGGGCGGTAAGATCCCGAAAGGCGTCCTGATGGTCGGTCCTCCGGGTACCGGTAAAACGTTGCTGGCGAAAGCGATCGCTGGCGAAGCAAAAGTGCCGTTCTTTACTATTTCCGGTTCTGACTTCGTAGAAATGTTCGTCGGTGTTGGTGCATCTCGTGTGCGTGACATGTTCGAACAGGCTAAGAAAGCAGCGCCTTGCATCATCTTCATCGATGAAATCGACGCCGTCGGCCGCCAGCGTGGCGCCGGTCTTGGCGGTGGCCACGATGAACGTGAGCAGACCCTGAACCAGATGCTGGTTGAGATGGACGGCTTTGAAGGTAACGAAGGCATTATCGTTATCGCGGCGACTAACCGTCCGGACGTTCTTGACCCCGCGCTGTTGCGTCCGGGTCGTTTTGACCGCCAGGTGGTGGTTGGCCTGCCGGATGTTCGCGGTCGTGAGCAGATCCTGAAAGTGCATATGCGTCGCGTTCCGCTGGCGCCGGATATCGATGCGGCAATCATTGCTCGCGGTACCCCTGGCTTCTCCGGTGCCGACCTGGCCAACCTGGTCAACGAAGCGGCCCTGTTTGCTGCCCGCGGCAACAAACGCGTCGTCTCGATGGTTGAGTTCGAAAAAGCGAAAGACAAAATCATGATGGGTGCGGAACGCCGCTCCATGGTGATGACGGAAGCGCAGAAAGAGTCTACCGCTTACCACGAAGCGGGCCACGCGATTATCGGTCGCCTGGTGCCGGAGCACGATCCGGTACACAAAGTGACGATTATCCCGCGCGGTCGTGCGCTGGGTGTGACCTTCTTCCTGCCGGAAGGCGATGCGATCAGCGCCAGCCGTCAGAAACTGGAAAGTCAGATCTCCACCTTGTACGGCGGTCGTCTGGCGGAAGAGATTATCTACGGTCCGGAACATGTTTCTACCGGCGCGTCCAACGACATTAAAGTGGCGACGAACCTGGCGCGTAACATGGTGACCCAGTGGGGCTTCTCCGACAAACTCGGTCCGCTGCTGTATGCGGAAGAAGAGGGTGAAGTGTTCCTCGGCCGCAGCGTCGCGAAAGCGAAGCATATGTCCGATGAAACCGCGCGTATCATCGACCAGGAAGTGAAATCGCTGATTGAGCGTAACTATGGTCGTGCTCGCCAGTTGCTGAACGACAACATGGATATTCTGCACGCGATGAAAGATGCGCTCATGAAGTATGAGACCATCGATGCGCCGCAGATTGACGACCTGATGGCTCGTCGCGATGTTCGTCCGCCAGCGGGTTGGGAAGAACCAGGTTCTTCTAACAACTCTGACAACAATGGCACGCCTCGTGCGCCGCGTCCGGTTGATGAACCGCGTACGCCGAACCCGGGCAATACCATGTCAGAGCAGCTGGGCGACAAATAAGCTGCCGCTGTTGATGTCTTGTTTTAACCTTAAAACCCCGGGGCGCCCGCTCCGGGGTTTTTCTTTTTTAACCTCTTCTGTCTCAGGGATTTTGTGATGAAACTTGTAGCCCAGGGCTCAACCCTCGATCTCTCTCACCCCCACGTGATGGGTATTCTTAATGTGACGCCTGACTCCTTCTCTGATGGCGGCGCCCATAATTCGCTGATTGAGGCGGTGAAGCATGCCAATCTGATGATCAACGCCGGGGCGACCATCATTGATATCGGCGGTGAATCGACGCGGCCAGGGGCGGCTGAGGTTAGCGTGGAAGAGGAGCTTGCGCGGGTGATCCCGGTAGTGGAGGCTATCGCCCAGCGCTTTGAGGTGTGGATCTCAGTGGACACCTCCAAAGCGGAGGTTATCCGCGAATCGGCCCGAGCGGGGGCGCATATCATTAACGATATTCGTTCGCTGACCGAACCCGGCGCGCTGCAGGCTGCGGCGGAAACCGGGTTGCCGGTGTGTCTGATGCATATGCAGGGACAGCCGAAAACCATGCAGGAGGCGCCGAAGTATGAGGATGTCTTCGCCGATGTAGAGCGCTTTTTTAATGAACACATCGTGCGCTGCGAACAGGCGGGGATCGCAAAAGAAAAATTGCTGCTCGACCCGGGATTCGGTTTCGGTAAAAATCTCACCCACAATTATCAGTTGCTGGCCAGGCTGGGAGAGTTTCATCACTTTGGTCTGCCGCTGCTGGTCGGTATGTCGCGTAAGTCGATGGTAGGTCAGTTGCTGAACGTTGGGCCGTCGGAACGGCTGAACGGCAGCCTGGCGTGTGCCGTCATAGCAGCAATGCAGGGCGCGCAGATTATCCGCGTCCATGATGTCAAAGAAACGGTAGAAGCGCTGCGCGTGGTGGAAGCCACCCTCGCCGCTAAGGGAAAAAAACGTTATGAGTAACCGCAAGTATTTTGGCACCGATGGTATTCGTGGCCGCGTCGGCGATGCGCCGATCACTCCGGAATTTGTGCTTAAGCTCGGCTGGGCGGCGGGTAAAGTGTTAGCGCGCCACGGCTCGCGTAAAATTATCATCGGCAAGGATACCCGTATTTCGGGCTATATGCTGGAATCGGCGCTGGAAGCCGGGCTGGCGGCAGCGGGACTCTCTGCATCGTTCACCGGGCCAATGCCGACGCCGGCGATCGCCTACCTGACGCGCGCCTTTCGCGCCGAGGCGGGGATCGTCATCTCCGCTTCACATAACCCTTTCTACGACAACGGCATCAAGTTCTTCTCCATTGAGGGCACCAAGCTGCCTGATGATGTGGAAGAGGCGATTGAAGCCGAAATGGAGAAAGAACTCACCTGTGTGGACTCGGCTGAGCTGGGTAAAGCCAGCCGTATCGTCGATGCCGCGGGGCGCTACATTGAGTTTTGTAAAGGCACCTTTCCCAATGAACTGAGCCTCTCCACGCTGAAAGTGGTGGTGGACTGTGCGCATGGCGCAACCTACCACATCGCTCCCAATGTATTCCGCGAGCTGGGCGCCCAGGTTATCGCGATGGGCTGCGAGCCTGACGGCCTCAACATCAACGAAGAGGTCGGGGCTACCGACGTGCGGGCGCTGCAGGCGCGCGTGCTGGCGGAAAAAGCCGATCTGGGCATTGCCTACGACGGCGATGGCGATCGGGTGATCATGGTTGACCATGAAGGCAATAAAGTCGATGGTGACCAAATCCTCTACATCATCGCCCGGGAAGGGCTGCGTCAGGGACAGCTGCGCGGCGGCGCCGTCGGTACGCTGATGAGCAATATGGGCCTGGAGCTGGCGCTCAAGCAGCTAGGCATCCCGTTTGCCCGCGCGAAGGTGGGCGACCGCTATGTGCTGGAGATGCTGCAGGAAAAAGGCTGGCGCATCGGTGCGGAAAACTCCGGCCATGTGATCCTGCTGGATAAAACCACCACCGGCGATGGCATCGTCGCCAGTCTGCAGGTGGTCGCGGCGATGGTACGCAACCACATGAGCCTGCATGACCTGTGCAGCGGCATGAAGATGTTCCCTCAGCTGCTGGTGAATGTGCGCTTTACCGAGGGCAGCGGCAACCCTCTGGAGAATGAGCATGTCAAAGCGGTGACCGCAGAAGTGGAAGCGGCATTAGGTAAGCGTGGCCGCGTCCTGCTGCGTAAATCGGGTACGGAGCCGCTGATCCGCGTCATGGTGGAAGGCGAGCATGAAGATCAGGTGCACGAGTTTGCGCATCGCATCGCCGAAGCGGTAAAAAGCGTCTAAGCTTGCCGGCTAAGTGGTTAAAAAGGCGGCGCTTGCCGCCTTTTTTATGATCGAATACCGGCTTTTTGCTGTTTTTTTCTGCAGTTGATACAATGTGTCGAAATTGCCCTTGCGAAGGTCATTCGCTTTGGTTAGTATTCACACCCGCTTCAGTGGGAAACGTTAAAACGCCCCGCTTTATTGGTCGAAGCACTTGGTATGCGGCGAATCCGCAAGGAACAGGTTGATTATGTACGAAGCTCTTTTGGTTGTTTTCCTTATTGTAGCGATTGGCCTCGTAGGTCTGGTTATGCTGCAGCAAGGTAAAGGCGCTGATATGGGAGCCTCCTTCGGTGCAGGAGCTTCCGGCACACTGTTTGGGTCCAGCGGTTCTGGTAACTTCATGACCCGTATGACCGGCATCCTGGCTGCGCTGTTCTTCATCATCAGTCTGGCGCTGGGTAATATCAACAGCAACAAGACCAGTAAAGGAAGTGAGTGGGATAACCTGAGCGCGCCGAAAACAGAGCAAACTCAGCCAACTGCGCCGGCTCAGCCGACCAGCGATATCCCGCACTAAGTATTCTGTACCGAGGTGGTGGAATTGGTAGACACGCTACCTTGAGGTGGTAGTGCCCTAACGGGCTTGTGGGTTCGAGTCCCATCCTCGGTACCAATATTCCAGAAGAAAGACGCTGAAAAGCGTCTTTTTTTGTTTTTGTCCCCACCGACCATTTATTATTAAACATCTCTTCGCTGGTCCCCTCCTTTTGCTGTCGTTAAAGTCGCCTCGTCAAATTAACAGAGGTGAAGTGACACAATGAACAAGATCGGGTTGCTTATCGTCGCCGGCGTGCTCGGTTTAGCGGGATGCAGTTCAACATCGCCATCCAAAACGGTGGAGACGATTAATGCGCTAACCGTACCGGTATCATACAGTGAGCCTGGCGTTGCAGCGAATAATCCCCAGGCGGTGACGCGCTATTTCCAGGACAATACGGCACTGATTGGCCGCCTTAACCATTCATTGAAAAGCAATTATCTGCAGGATGTTGAGCGCCGCGATGTGTTCGACAGACACAGCGAGGCGTATCAGGTGTATGGCGCTCTGACCCGCCTGGAGCAGATGGCGTCCATGAATGAGGTTTACCGCAAAGAGAATAATGTTGCTGGCCTGCAGGAGATTAACCGCGTACTGAAAAGCGTGCCGCAGGCCAGTTAAGAATGAAGCAGGGACTGCCGGATGGCAATCCCTGTGCATGGATTAAAAGCGGAAGTTAACCCCGGCGTAGGCCCCGTCGGCGAGGGTGTTGTCGCGATGGCCGTCTTTCCCCGCCATATCGATATATCGATAGCCTGCTTCGATATTCAGCGACGGCAGCACGTTAAGGCGTACCCCGGCATTGGCCTCCACATAATCATCGACGCCGCTGGACATCGAGTCCGGCGAGTAATAGCCCTCACCGAAGAGCGTGAAGTACTGGCCGAGTGGGAGTTCTGCTCTGCCACCTGCGGCGATAGCGTAACCTTCATCACCGTCTTTAGGGTTCAAATAGACCCCTTTACCGCCCAGCGTCATCAGAAAGGGCCCGAGGTTAAAGTTGTAACCCATTCCCAGTCCTACGCTGTCCCCGTCATTGTCGCTGTGGGCCCACTGCGTGTTGAACGTCATGCCAGGTTCCCCGGCACCAAAGCTGGCGGACAGATTGGTAAACTCGGCGCCGGCTTCACCATGCAGGTTAACGGATGCGCAGGCAGCGCTGCTGGCCCCTAAAGCGATCATCACGGCAACCATTTTTGGAGCAATAGACTTCATTGTTGAATTCCTTCAGATAAAAAAAAGCCCGATACGGGCGTTCGGGCAAAATTAACGGGTTCTTGGATCTCATCGTTATGGTCGCTGCAGACGGCAAACAAGAGGGGTCAACTCCCGCTGCCGCTGCTCACGCCTGGCCGATTTCCGGTGGCATATCCTGAGCTGATGCAGGCCCGGCGGTTAACGCCGTGAGTGGCAGTCTGCTGGTTGAGCTCAGGGACATGTTGTCCACCGGTAAATTCAGGAACTCAGCATAAAATTTTTCTTTTTTTACCGTTAGCGTTTATTGATTTAAATTTAAACATTTTCAACAGTAAGGTGAATAACGACAAAAAGATGGTGACGGGCGCGGGTTAGAATTTTTCCGGAAGCGAGGCGATACTTTGCAAATAACCGCCGCGGGCAAAGGCAATATAACCACCTTTCTTTAAGGCTGATAAGACATTGAGAATACTGCTGCGCGACAGATGGGTCCGGTCCTGAATATATTCCAGAATAGACACGCGCTGCCGGGTCTCTTCGGTTAAGAGCATCATTTCCAGCAGATGGTTACGGATCACCGAATAGGTTCGCTGCTGCAGGACCAGATCGTCACGATATACCATATACGAGGTATGATAAGCCAGCAGGCTGGTGACTTCTTCCCACAGGTTGTGCTGACGGAATAGCGCCGACGCCAGGTCATAATCGATACGCAGCAGTTCGGAAGAGACCTCCGCCCGCAGACTATGGCTGCGGCTGGGCTGCAGCATTTCCGCCACGCCGAACAGATGCGGCTCATAGACGGTCACCATCAATAGCTTGTCGGAATTACGAATAATCGACAGCTCGCCTTTTTTAAAAATAAAGAGTTGGGTCTTACCTTTATATTCCCACGTTAGTCTTTTTCTGGCGATCGCGTTAACGGGCGTCGCGTGTGGCTCAAGCACATCGATCAGTCGGTCAATGGCCTTTTGCGGCCTGATCGGCGGTTTAATATTCATGATGTTTATCACCAGATATGAATTAATCAATTGAGGCTATTATAGTCAACAATTTTGCCGGCCGGGTGATAAGGAAAAAATGCCTCTTTTCGATTTTTCTGCTGCTGACTGGTAACAAAAAATAAAAAGCCGGCGGAGAGCCGCCGGCAGAGAGAGTAAACATCGTCAGGCGATTATTTGCCTTTGTTTTCCAGATTTTCAACCTGCGGTAAACCCGTCGCTGAGGAGGCGCTCAGCAGGCCAGACTGCGCGTAGCCGAACAGCTTCTCGCGGGTATCGGTGATATCCAGATTACGCATGGTCAACTGGCCGATACGGTCTTCAGCGGTAAACATGGAATCGCCTTTTTCCATGGTCAGGCGCTCTGCTTTATAGGTCAGGTTGTCTGATACCGTATTGAGGATCGAGTAGTCATTGCCGCGACGCAGCTCAAGGGTGACTTCGCCGGTGATCTGGCTGGCGACCCAGCGCTGCAGCGAATCACGCAGCATCAGCGCCTGGGAATCGAACCAGCGGCCCTGATACAGCAGACGGCCCAGCTGGCGACCGTGAGCGTGATACTGCTCGATAGTATCTTCGTTATGAATACCGGTCAGCAGACGCTCGTAGGCGATATGCAGCAGCGCCATCCCCGGGGCTTCATAAATGCCGCGGCTTTTCGCTTCGATAATGCGGTTTTCGATCTGGTCGCTCATGCCCAGGCCGTGACGACCGCCGATGCGGTTGGCTTCCAGCATCATTTCAACGTCATCGGCGAAGGCTTTGCCATTCAGCGCCACCGGGTGGCCTTGCTCAAAGCGTACGGTGACTTCTTCCGCAGGGATCTTCACGTTTTCGTCCCAGAACTTCACGCCCATAATCGGGTTGACGATCTTGACGCTGGAATTCAGAAACTCCAGATCTTTCGCTTCGTGGGTAGCGCCGAGCATGTTGGAGTCGGTGGAATAGGCTTTCTCGACCGACATCTTGTAGTCAAAGCCGCAGGCGATCATAAATTCGGACATTTCGTGACGGCCGCCGAGTTCATTGATGAAATCGCTGTCCAGCCACGGTTTGTAGATCTGCAGTTCAGCGTTGGTCAGCAGGCCGTAGCGATAGAAACGTTCGATATCGTTGCCTTTATAGGTGCTGCCATCGCCCCAGATGTTAACGCCGTCTTCTTTCATTGCCGCTACCAGCATGGTGCCGGTGACCGCGCGGCCCAGCGGCGTGGTGTTGAAATAGGTCAACCCGCCAGTGGTGTTATGGAAAGCGCCACACTGAATCGCGGCGATCCCTTCTGCGACCAGCTGTTTGCGGCAGTCGATCAGACGGGCACCTTCGGCGCCGTACTCTTTCGCGCGGCGCGGAATAGCATCGTAGTCGTCTTCGTCCGGTTGACCCAGGTTAGCGGTATATGCATAAGGCACGGCGCCTTTTTTGCGCATCCATAACAGCGCGGCGCTGGTATCCAGTCCACCAGAGAAAGCGATACCAATACGTTGACCAACCGGGAGATGCTTGAGAATCGTCGTCATAAAATAAAACCCTGCTCGATAGACTGTGGTGAGTTCGACCCAACAACCTTAACTGCATTTTTATGCATTAATTGTGAGTATTCATTTAACCATCTTTTACTGGCGACAGGAAGGGCTTCATCATCTTTTTGCTAAAAAAGCCTGAAATACCAGCACAAACGGCAATCGGGGGCGCTAAAATGCATGTTGACAAAATATACTAGTTGCCGTTACAATTCATCCCGATTTTATGTCCCGTCTTCGGTACCAAATCCCAGCAGTATTTGCGTCTTTTGCTCAAAAAGAGTAAAATATGCCACGTTTCAGGCGCGGGGTGGAGCAGCCTGGTAGCTCGTCGGGCTCATAACCCGAAGGTCGTCGGTTCAAATCCGGCCCCCGCAACCACTTTCCCATTAAGTACTTTTTCAAATATACTGTGAGGACTAGGTGTCCTTCGTAGCCGAATTTGAAAGAATTCTTGCGGAAGGTGTTCCAGATCGCCATGGCGATCTCAGGGTTCAGTTATCTAAAGCCCCGATTTATCGGGGTTTTTTGTTATCTGACTTCAGAATAACTGGGCTATACGCCCTTTTTTTATGTCTTGGGGGTGGGTTTGTCCACATTAGAGCAAAAATTGACAGAGATGCTCACTGCGCCGGTTGAAGCGCTTGGCTTTGAGCTGGTCGGCATCGAATTTATTCGCGGTCGCACATCCACACTGCGCATCTATATTGATAGTGAAGATGGCATCAACGTTGATGATTGTGCTGATGTGAGCCACCAGGTAAGCGCCGTCATGGATGTCGAAGACCCGATCACTGTCGCTTACAACCTGGAAGTCTCTTCGCCTGGTCTCGACCGTCCGATGTTCACCGCCGAACACTATCAACGTTTCACTGGCGAAGAAGTTGCGCTGGTGCTGCGCATGGCGGTTCAGAACCGTCGCAAATGGCAGGGCATTATCAAAGCGGTAGACGGTGAAATGATCACGGTAACCGTCGAAGGCAAAGATGAAGTGTTCGCGCTGAGTAACATCCAGAAGGCGAACCTGGTTCCCCACTTTTAACAGTCTGGATTGAGGTGAAAGGCCCCGATGAACAAAGAAATTTTGGCTGTTGTTGAAGCCGTTTCCAACGAAAAAGCGCTGCCGCGTGAGAAAATTTTCGAAGCGCTGGAAAGCGCGCTGGCAACGGCCACCAAGAAAAAATACGAACAAGAGATCGACGTTCGCGTTGAAATCGACCGTAAGAGCGGCGATTTCGACACTTTCCGTCGCTGGCTGGTTGTAGAAGAAGTGACCCAGCCGACGCGCGAGATCACGCTGGAAGCCGCGCGTTTCGAAGATGAAAGCATGAACGTCGGTGACTACGTCGAAGATCAGATTGAGTCTGTCACTTTCGACCGCATCACCACCCAGACCGCTAAACAGGTTATCGTGCAGAAAGTTCGCGAAGCCGAGCGCGCAATGGTGGTCGATCAGTTCCGCGAGCACGAAGGTGAGATCATCACCGGCGTGGTGAAAAAAGTGAACCGCGACAACATCACTCTGGATCTGGGCAACAACGCTGAAGCCGTGATCCTGCGTGAAGATATGCTGCCGCGTGAGAACTTCCGCCCGGGCGACCGCATTCGCGGCGTACTGTACGCAGTCCGTCCGGAAGCGCGTGGCGCCCAGCTGTTCGTGACCCGTTCCAAACCTGAGATGCTGATCGAACTGTTCCGCATCGAAGTGCCGGAAATCGGTGAAGAAGTGCTGGAAATCAAAGCGGCGGCTCGCGATCCGGGATCTCGTGCCAAAATCGCGGTGAAAACCAACGACAAGCGTATCGACCCGGTTGGCGCTTGCGTCGGTATGCGCGGCGCGCGCGTGCAGGCGGTTTCCACTGAGCTGGGCGGCGAGCGTATCGATATCGTCCTCTGGGATGATAACCCGGCGCAGTTCGTGATTAACGCTATGGCGCCGGCAGACGTCGCGTCCATCGTGGTGGATGAAGATAAACACACCATGGATATCGCGGTAGAAGCGGGCAACCTGGCGCAGGCGATTGGCCGTAACGGTCAGAACGTCCGCCTGGCCTCGCAGCTTAGCGGCTGGGAACTCAACGTGATGACCGTTGACGATCTGCAGGCTAAGCACCAGGCGGAAGCGCATGCCGCTATCGATACCTTCACCAAATATCTCGATATTGATGAAGATTTCGCGACAGTGCTGGTTGAAGAAGGCTTCTCCTCGCTGGAAGAGCTGGCCTATGTGCCGATGAAAGAACTGCTGGAAATCGACGGTCTGGATGAAGCCACCGTTGAAGCACTTCGTGAGCGTGCGAAAAACGCACTGACTACGCTGGCGCTGGCTCAGGAAGAAAGCCTGGGAGATAACAAACCTGCCGATGATCTGTTGAATCTCGAAGGTCTGGATCGTGCCCTGGCATTCAAACTGGCTGCCCGTGGTGTTTGTACGCTGGAAGATCTCGCTGAGCAGGGCGTTGATGACCTGGCTGATATCGAAGGGATGACCGACGAGAAAGCTGGCGAGCTCATCATGGCCGCTCGCAACATTTGTTGGTTCGGCGACGAAGCGTAATAAACTGTAGCAGGAAGGAACAGCATGACAGATGTGACTATTAAAGCGCTGGCCTCAGAGATTCAGACCTCTGTGGATCGCCTGATACAGCAATTTGCTGACGCAGGCATCCGCAAAACGGCTGATGATTCTGTGACCTCGCAAGAGAAACAAACTTTGTTGACGCACCTGAACCGTGAGCATGGTTCGGCGCCAGACAAGCTGACGTTACAGCGTAAGACGCGCAGTACGTTGAATATTCCAGGTACCGGTGGAAAGAGTAAATCGGTACAAATCGAAGTCCGCAAGAAACGCACCTTTGTGAAACGCGATCCGCAAGAGGCTGAACGCCTGGCCGCGGAAGAGCAGGCGCAGCGTGAAGCGGAAGAGCAGGCCCGTCGTGAAGCTGAAGAAGCAGCGAAACGCGAGGCGCAATTAAAAGCTGAACGTGAGGCCGCAGAACAAGCTAAACGTGAAGTCGCTGATAAAGCGAAACGTGAAGCTGCGGAAAAAGACAAAGTGAGCAATCAACATACCGACGAAATGACCAAAACCGCCCAGGCTGAAAAGATCCGTCGCGAGAACGAAGCCGCGGAACTGAAGCGCAAATCGGAAGAAGAAGCACGCCGCAAACTTGAAGAAGAAGCGCGCCGTGTAGCGGAAGAAGCACGCCGTATGGCAGAAGAAAACGAAAAAAATTGGTCTGAAACTTCAGACAGCCCGGAAGACACCAGCGACTATCACGTCACCACGTCACAGCATGCTCGTCAGGCTGAAGATGATAACGATCGTGAAGTCGAAGGCGGTCGCGGCCGCAGCCGCAGCAGCAAAGCGGCGCGTCCGGCGAAGAAAGGCAACAAACACGCTGAATCGAAAGCCGATCGTGAAGAAGCCCGTGCGGCCGTTCGCGGCGGTAAAGGCGGTAAGCACCGTAAGGGTTCTGCTCTGCAGCAGGGCTTCCAGAAGCCGGCGCAGGCCGTTAACCGTGACGTGGTGATCGGCGAAACCATCACCGTTGGCGAACTGGCTAACAAGATGGCGGTGAAAGGTTCTCAGGTCATCAAAGCGATGATGAAGCTGGGCGCCATGGCGACCATCAACCAGGTCATCGACCAGGAAACCGCACAGCTGGTTGCCGAAGAGATGGGCCACAAAGTTATCCTGCGTCGTGAAAACGAGCTGGAAGAAGCGGTAATGAGCGACCGTGACACCGGCGCGGCGGCTGAACCGCGCGCACCGGTTGTGACCATCATGGGTCACGTTGACCACGGTAAAACCTCGCTGCTGGACTATATTCGTTCTACTAAGGTTGCCTCCGGCGAAGCGGGTGGTATTACCCAGCACATCGGTGCTTACCATGTAGAAACCGACAACGGCATGATCACCTTCCTGGATACCCCGGGCCACGCCGCGTTTACCTCCATGCGTGCTCGTGGTGCGCAGGCGACGGATATCGTGGTTCTGGTGGTGGCGGCAGACGACGGCGTGATGCCGCAGACTATCGAAGCTATCCAGCACGCCAAAGCGGCGCAGGTGCCGGTGGTAGTTGCGGTGAACAAGATCGATAAGCCTGAAGCCGATCCGGACCGCGTGAAGAATGAACTGTCCCAGTACGGCATCCTGCCGGAAGAGTGGGGCGGCGAGAGCCAGTTCGTCCACGTCTCCGCGAAAGCCGGTACCGGTATCGACGACCTGCTGGACGCGATCCTGCTGCAGGCTGAAGTCCTCGAGCTGAAAGCGGTCCGTAACGGGATGGCGAGCGGCGCAGTGATCGAATCCTTCCTTGATAAAGGTCGTGGTCCGGTCGCTACCGTTCTGGTTCGCGAAGGTACTCTGCACAAGGGTGATATCGTTCTGTGCGGCTTCGAATACGGCCGTGTGCGTGCGATGCGTGACGAACTGGGTCGCGAAGTGCTGGAAGCGGGTCCGTCCATTCCGGTGGAAATCCTCGGCCTGTCCGGTGTGCCGGCTGCCGGTGACGAAGTGACCGTGGTTCGTGACGAGAAAAAAGCGCGTGAAGTGGCGCTGTATCGTCAGGGCAAATTCCGTGAAGTTAAGCTGGCGCGTCAGCAGAAATCTAAACTGGAAAACATGTTCGCTAACATGACCGAAGGCGAAGTTCACGAAGTGAACATCGTGCTGAAAGCGGACGTACAGGGTTCTGTCGAAGCGATTTCCGATTCCTTACTGAAACTGTCTACCGACGAAGTGAAAGTGAAGATCATCGGTTCCGGCGTAGGTGGTATCACCGAAACCGACGCCACCCTGGCTGCAGCATCCAACGCGATTCTGGTTGGCTTCAACGTTCGTGCCGATGCCTCTGCGCGTAAAGTTATCGAAGCGGAAAGCCTGGATCTGCGCTACTACTCCGTCATCTATAACCTGATCGACGAAGTGAAAGCGGCGATGAGCGGTATGCTGTCTCCGGAACTGAAACAGCAGATCATCGGTCTGGCTGAAGTGCGCGATGTCTTTAAATCGCCGAAATTCGGCGCCATCGCGGGCTGTATGGTTACCGAAGGGACCATCAAACGTCACAACCCAATCCGCGTGCTGCGTGACAACGTGGTTATCTATGAAGGCGAGCTGGAATCCCTGCGCCGCTTCAAAGATGACGTTAACGAAGTCCGTAACGGCATGGAATGTGGTATCGGTGTGAAGAACTACAACGACGTTCGCGTTGGCGATATGATCGAAGTGTTCGAAATCATCGAAATCCAGCGTAGCATCGATTAATCATCGGATGGCTAAGCCGCCGGGGAAGCGAAGCGCCACCCGGCAATCATTTTAAAAAGGGGCTTTAGGCCCCTTTTTTGTCTTTATTCTGGAGAATTTATTATGGCGAAAGAATTTGGTCGCCCGCAGCGCGTGGCCCAGGAGATGCAAAAAGAGATTGCGATTATCCTGCAGCGTGAAATCAAAGACCCGCGTCTGGGCATGATGACCACCGTTTCCGGTGTGGAAATGTCCCGTGACCTGGCCTATGCCAAGGTGTATGTCACCTTCCTCAACGACAAAGATGAAGCCGCGGTGAAAGCGGGCATCAAAGCGCTGCAGGAAGCCTCTGGCTTTATCCGCTCTCTGCTGGGAAAAGCGATGCGCCTGCGCATCGTGCCGGAGCTGACCTTCTTCTACGACAACTCACTGGTGGAAGGGATGCGCATGTCCAACCTGGTCACCAGCGTGGTGAAACACGACGATGAGCGTCGTGTGAACCCGGACGACAGCAAGGAGGACTGATGAGTCGTCCTCGTCGTCGCGGCCGCGACGTGCACGGCGTATTGCTGCTGGATAAGCCTCAGGGCGCCTCCAGCAACGATGTGCTGCAGAAAGTAAAGCGTATATATAACGCCAACCGCGCCGGACACACCGGCGCGCTGGATCCGCTGGCGACCGGCATGCTGCCGATCTGCCTTGGCGAAGCGACTAAGTTTTCCCAATACCTGCTGGATTCCGATAAGCGCTACCGCGTGATCGCCAAACTTGGCCAGCGCACCGATACCTCCGATGCCGACGGCCAGGTGGTGGAAGAGCGCCCGCTGACCTTTAGCGACGAACAGCTGGCGGCGGCGCTGGACAGCTTCCGCGGCGAAACGCAGCAGGTGCCGTCGATGTACTCGGCGCTGAAATATCAGGGCAAGAAGCTGTACGAGTATGCCCGTCAGGGGATTGACGTCCCGCGGGAATCCCGGCCGATTACCGTCTATGAGCTGCTGTTTATCCGCCACGAAGGCGATGAGCTGGAGCTGGAGATCCACTGCTCGAAAGGCACCTACATCCGGACGATTATCGATGATTTAGGTGAGAAGCTCGGCTGCGGCGCGCACGTGATTTTCCTGCGTCGCCTGGCGGTGAGCAAATACCCGGTTGAGCGGATGGTAACCCTCGAGCAGCTGCAGGCGCTGGTCGATCAGGCGGCGGCGCAGGATATTCCTGCCGCGCAGCTGCTCGATCCGCTGCTGATGCCCATGGACAGCCCGGCCTCGGACTATCCGCTGGTGACCATCCCGGAGACCTCCGCGGTCTATTTTAAAAACGGCAACCCGGTACGTCAGTCAGGCGCGCCGCTTAACGGGCTGGTGCGGGTGATGGAAAGCGAATCCGGCAAGTTTCTCGGCATGGGCGAAATTGACGATGAAGGCCGCGTGGCGCCGCGTCGTCTGGTGGTGGAATACCCGGCGTAAGCGCTTTTCTTGCGATAAAAGCCTGCTACGAGTAGAATATCGCCGCTTAACGTCCGCTAAAGTGTTTTAACATTTTCGGGCGTTGCATCAGGGGTCGCTGAATTAGAGATCGGCACCCTTTCTTTCTTTTAATTTCTGGAGTTCTAAAATGTCTCTAAGCGTTGAAGCTAAAGCAAAAATCGTTTCTGAGTTTGGTCGTGGCGAAAACGACAGCGGTTCTACCGAAGTTCAGGTTGCACTGCTGACTGCACAGATCAACCACCTGCAGGGCCACTTTGCAGAGCACAAAAAAGATCACCACAGCCGTCGTGGTCTGCTGCGCATGGTTTCTCAGCGTCGTAAACTGCTCGACTACCTGAAACGTAAAGATGTTGCACGTTACTCCGCGCTGATCGAGCGTCTGGGTCTGCGTCGCTAATTCTGCGAGTTTCAGAAAAAGGGGCCTGACGGCCCCTTTTTTCGACCGGGCGGCAGCAATTCATTCAAAACTCATGTATTGTTGCTAGTAATGATCTTCATGCAGAGGTTCGCGCGGCTAATGAGAGGCTTCATCCGCAGGGGCGGGTAAAGGTTGTCATTAGTCGCGAGGATGCAGAGGATCGGGTCAATAGACGCTATGTCGTGGATATGGCGTGATTTATAGATAAAAAGGATAGAATTTTGCTTAATCCGATCGTTCGTAAATTCCAGTACGGCCAGCATACCGTGACCCTGGAAACCGGCATGATGGCGCGCCAGGCAACGGCCGCTGTGATGGTTAGCATGGATGACACTGCGGTATTCGTGACCGTTGTGGGCCAGAAAAAAGCGAAGCCAGGCCAGGACTTTTTCCCGCTGACGGTTAACTACCAGGAGCGCACCTACGCTGCCGGTAAAATCCCGGGTGGTTTCTTCCGTCGTGAAGGCCGCCCAAGCGAAGGCGAAACCCTGATCGCGCGTCTGATTGACCGCCCGGTTCGCCCGCTGTTCCCGGAAGGCTTCGTTAACGAAGTACAGGTTATCGCCACCGTTGTTTCCGTTAACCCGCAGGTTAACCCGGATATCGTCGCGATGATCGGCGCTTCCGCAGCGCTGTCCCTGTCTGGTATTCCGTTCAATGGCCCAATCGGCGCCGCGCGCGTGGGTTACATCAACGACCAGTACGTACTGAACCCGACCCAGGAAGAGCTGAAGTCCAGCAAACTGGATCTGGTGGTGGCCGGTACCGAAGCGGCCGTACTGATGGTGGAATCCGAAGCGGAACTGCTGAGCGAAGACCAGATGCTGGGCGCGGTGGTCTTTGGCCACGAGCAGCAGCAGATTGTTATCCAGAACATCAACGACCTGGTGAAAGAAGCCGGTAAACCACGTTGGGACTGGCAGCCGGAAGCCGTCAACGAAGCGCTGAACGCGCGCGTTGCTGCGCTGGCTGAATCCCGCCTGAGCGATGCTTACCGTATCACCGACAAACAAGAGCGTTACGCTCAGGTTGATGTGATCAAATCTGAAACCATCGCTACGCTGGTTGCAGAAGATGAAACCCTGGACGCTAACGAACTGGGTGAAATCCTGCACGCTATCGAGAAAAACGTGGTTCGTAGCCGCGTGCTGGCCGGTGAGCCGCGTATCGATGGTCGCGAAAAAGATATGATCCGTGGTCTGGACGTTCGTACCGGCGTTCTGCCGCGTACTCACGGTTCCGCACTGTTCACCCGTGGCGAAACGCAGGCGCTGGTTACCGCGACGCTGGGTACCGCACGCGATGCGCAGAACATCGATGAACTGATGGGCGAGCGTACCGACTCCTTCCTGTTCCACTACAACTTCCCTCCGTACTCCGTAGGTGAAACTGGCATGGTGGGGTCTCCGAAGCGTCGTGAAATCGGTCACGGTCGTCTGGCTAAGCGCGGCGTTCTGGCCGTGATGCCGACTATCGAAGAATTCCCGTACACCGTACGCGTGGTGTCTGAAATCACCGAATCTAACGGCTCTTCTTCCATGGCTTCCGTCTGCGGTGCCTCTCTGGCGCTGATGGACGCTGGTGTGCCGGTGAAAGCCGCCGTGGCGGGTATCGCCATGGGCCTGGTGAAAGAAGGCGACAACTTCGTCGTGCTGTCTGACATCCTCGGTGACGAAGACCACCTTGGCGATATGGACTTCAAAGTAGCGGGCTCCCGCGACGGTATCTCTGCGCTGCAGATGGATATCAAAATTGAAGGTATCACCAAAGAAATCATGCAGGCTGCATTGAACCAGGCTAAAGGTGCGCGTCTGCACATCCTGGGCGTGATGGAGCAGGCGATTAACGCGCCGCGCGGCGATATCTCTGAATTCGCACCGCGTATCCATACCATCAAGATCAACCCGGACAAGATCAAAGACGTTATCGGTAAAGGCGGTTCTGTTATCCGTGCCCTGACCGAAGAGACCGGTACCACCATCGAAATCGAAGATGACGGTACTGTGAAGATCGCAGCGACTGACGGCGACAAAGCACAGCATGCTATCCGTCGTATCGAAGAGATCACCGCTGAGATCGAAGTTGGCCGTATCTACAATGGTAAAGTGACCCGTATCGTTGACTTTGGCGCGTTCGTTGCCATCGGCGGCGGTAAAGAAGGTCTGGTTCACATCTCGCAGATCGCTGACAAGCGCGTTGAGAAAGTGACTGACTACCTGCAGATGGGTCAGGAAGTGCCGGTTAAGGTTCTGGAAGTTGACCGCCAGGGCCGTGTCCGTCTGAGCATCAAAGAAGCAACTGAACAGACTCCGTCTGCCGCAGCGCCGGAAGTTCCGGCTGCCGAGCAGGGCGAGTAAGGTTGCCGTTAGCCCTCCGCTTTTGCGGAGGGCGTTTTACGGGCAGGACGCCTCGTTTGCAGCCGGGGAACAGGACGTTCATCCAATCGTTGTCTTCGGGAGTGGGAAATGAAGCCTTTTTTGCGCTGGTGTTTCGTGGCGACAGCTCTCACGCTGGCAGGATGCAGTAGCACCGCCTGGCGTAAGGACGCCGTCCTCGCAGTACCATTGCAACCGACTTTACAGCAAGAAGTGATTCTGGCACGTATGGAACAAATTCTTGCCAGTCGGGCTTTATCCGATGACGAACGCGCACAGCTTTTATATGAGCGCGGAGTGTTGTATGATAGTCTCGGTCTGAGGGCATTAGCGCGAAATGATTTTTCACAAGCGCTGGCAATCCGACCCGATATGCCTGAAGTATTCAATTACTTAGGTATTTACTTAACGCAGGCAGGCAATTTTGATGCTGCCTATGAAGCGTTTGATTCTGTACTTGAGCTTGATCCAACTTACAACTACGCGCACTTGAACCGCGGTATCGCCCTGTATTACGGCGGCCGGGCTAAGTTAGCGCAAGATGATCTGCTGGCGTTTTATCAAGACGATCCCAATGATCCTTTCCGTAGCCTGTGGCTTTATATCGCCGAGCGTAAACTCGACGAGAAGCGGGCGCTTGAAGCACTCAGAGAGCGCTTAGACAAGTCGGACAAAGAGCAATGGGGATGGAACATTGTCGAGTTCTACCTTGGCGACATTAGCGAAAAAGAGCTGATGACTCGTCTGAAGGCAGACGCAACGGATAACACCTCGCTCGCTGAGCATCTCAGTGAAACCAACTTCTATTTAGGTAAGTACTACCTAAGTCTGGGGGACAAGGACAGCGCTACGGCACTGTTCAAACTGGCGGTCGCCAACAACGTACATAACTACGTTGAGCACCGATACGCATTGTTGGAATTATCGCTCTTGGGCCAGGAGCAAGATGACCTGGCAGAATCGGACCAGCAATAGCTGACGAACACATCAGCCCATAGTTTTTTGCTTGCCATCACCTTCGCGGGTGAGGGCGTTGTTGTTCGTTAATACACCTACTTTGAGCCGGTTCACACTTTTCAATGAAAATTACCGTAAATTTTCACGATGAGTTATGTAGACTGGCCGCCATTAATTTTGAGGCACACGTACTACATGGCTGAATTCGAAACCACTTTTGCAGATCTGGGCCTGAAGGCTCCTATCCTTGAAGCGCTTAACGATCTGGGTTACGAAAAACCATCTCCGATCCAGGCTGAGTGCATTCCGCATCTGCTGGACGGCCGCGACGTTCTGGGTATGGCCCAGACCGGTAGCGGTAAAACCGCAGCGTTCTCTTTACCGCTGCTGAACAACATCGATCCTGAGCTGAGAGCACCACAGATCCTGGTGCTGGCGCCGACCCGCGAGCTGGCGGTACAGGTTGCTGAAGCAATGACGGAATTCTCTAAACATATGCGCGGCGTAAACGTGGTTGCCCTGTACGGCGGCCAGCGTTATGACGTGCAGCTGCGCGCCCTGCGTCAGGGTCCGCAGATCGTTGTCGGTACCCCGGGTCGTCTGCTGGACCACCTGAAGCGCGGCACCCTGGACCTCTCTAAACTGAGCGGTCTGGTACTGGATGAAGCAGATGAAATGCTGCGCATGGGCTTTATCGAAGACGTAGAAACCATTATGGCGCAGATCCCGGAAGGGCATCAGACCGCGCTGTTCTCCGCCACCATGCCGGAAGCGATCCGTCGCATTACCCGCCGCTTTATGAAAGAGCCGCAGGAAGTGCGTATTCAGTCCAGCGTGACCACTCGTCCGGACATCAGCCAGAGCTACTGGACTGCCTACGGTATGCGTAAAAACGAAGCGCTGGTGCGTTTCCTGGAAGCGGAAGATTTTGATGCGGCGATTATCTTCGTCCGTACCAAAAACGCGACCCTGGAAGTGGCTGAAGCGCTGGAGCGTAACGGCTACAACAGCGCGGCGCTGAACGGCGACATGAACCAGGCGCTGCGTGAGCAGACCCTGGAGCGTCTGAAAGACGGTCGTCTGGATATCCTGATTGCGACTGACGTGGCAGCCCGTGGTCTGGACGTTGAACGTATCAGCCTGGTGGTGAACTACGACATCCCGATGGATTCTGAATCCTACGTTCACCGTATCGGTCGTACCGGTCGTGCGGGCCGCGCGGGCCGCGCGTTGCTGTTCGTTGAGAACCGTGAACGTCGTCTGCTGCGCAACATCGAACGTACGATGAAGCTGACCATCCCGGAAGTGGAGCTGCCGAACGCAGAGCTGCTGAGCAAACGTCGTCTGGAAAAATTCGCCGCGAAAGTCCAGCAGCAGCTGGAAAGCAGCGATCTGGACCAGTACCGTGCGCTGCTGGCGAAAATCCAGCCGACGGCGGAAGGCGAAGAGCTGGACGTGGAAACGCTGGCTGCCGCGCTGCTGAAAATGGCCCAGGGCGAACGCTCGCTGATCGTGCCGCCGGATGCGCCGATGCGTCCGCGTCGTGAGTTCCGTGACCGTGACGATCGCTTCGAGCGTCGTGGCGACCGCAACGATCGCGCTCCGCGTGGCGATCGCGAAGATCGTCCGAAGCGTGAGCGTCGTGACGTAGGCGATATGGAACTGTATCGCATTGAAGTGGGTCGCGATGACGGTGTTGAAGTGCGTCATATCGTTGGCGCGATCGCTAATGAAGGCGATATCAGCAGCCGCTACATCGGTAACATCAAGCTGTTCGCTTCTCACTCCACCATCGAACTGCCGAAAGGGATGCCGGGCGAAGTGCTGCAGCACTTTACTCGTACCCGCATCCTGAACAAGCCGATGAACATGCAGCTGCTGGGCGATGCGCAGCCGCGCACCGAACGTCGTGGCGGTGGTGAACGTCGTGAAGGTGGTCGTAGCTTCGGCGGTGAGCGTCGTGAAGGCGGTCGTGGCTTCGGTGGCGAGCGTCGTGAAGGTGGTCGTGGTGATGGTCGTCGTTTCAGCGGCGAACGTCGTGAAGGCCGTGCGCCGCGTCGTGACGATGCATCCGCGCCGCGCCGCGATGACTCTGCCGGTCGCCGTCGCTTCGGTGGCGATGCATAATTAACGCAGCCCGCTAGCGTAAACTAAATAATACAGCCCCGATCGTCATGATTGGGGCTTTTTTTATTTCTTTTGTACTCGTGTACTGGTACAGTGCGTCACACCCATCGTGGGAAAGTATTTTTGACTGGAGATTTCGGTAAATGGCGACACTAACCACTACGGCAACCCGTCCGTCCCTGTTTGGCGGCGTGGTGATCATCGGCGGCACGATTATCGGCGCGGGTATGTTCTCGCTGCCGGTGGTGATGTCCGGCGCGTGGTTTTTCTGGTCGCTGGCGGCGCTGGTTTTCACCTGGTTCTGCATGCTGCACTCCGGTCTGATGATCCTCGAGGCCAACCTTAACTACCGGATCGGCTCCAGCTTCGACACCATTACCAAAGATCTGCTCGGCAAGGGCTGGAACCTGGTCAACGGCGTGTCGATCGCCTTTGTGCTGTATATCCTGACCTACGCCTATATTTCAGCCAGCGGCTCGATACTGCATCATACGTTTAGCGAGATGTCGCTGAAGGTGCCGGCGCGGGCGGCGGGTTTTGGCTTTGCGCTGCTGGTGGCATTTATCGTCTGGATGAGCACCAGGGCGGTGAGCCGCATGACGGCTGTTGTGCTCGGCGCCAAGGTGATCACTTTCTTCCTGACCTTCGGCAGTCTGCTGGGGCACGTCGAGCCGACGACGCTGTTTAACGTTGCGGAAAAGAACGCCTCCTATGCGCCATATCTGCTGATGACGCTGCCGTTCTGCCTGGCCTCGTTTGGCTACCACGGCAACGTGCCGAGCCTGATGAAATACTACGGCAAAGATCCACGCACCATTATCCGCTGCTTAACCTACGGTACGCTGCTGGCGCTGGGTCTGTACGTGGTCTGGCTGCTGGTGACGATGGGCAATATCCCGCGTCCGCAGTTTATCGACATCGCGCAGAAGGGCGGCAATATTGATGTGCTGGTGCAGGCCCTGAGCGGGGTGCTGAACAGCCGGAGCCTGGATCTGCTGCTGGTGGTATTCTCTAACTTTGCCGTCGCCAGCTCGTTCCTTGGCGTCACGCTGGGGCTGTTCGACTACCTGGCGGATCTGTTTGGTTTTGACGACAGCGCGCTGGGGCGCTTTAAAACTGCGCTGCTGACATTTATTCCGCCGATGATGGGCGGGCTGGTGAAACCCGATGGCTTCCTCTACGCCATCGGCTATGCCGGCCTGGCGGCGACGATCTGGGCGGCGATTGTACCGGCGCTGCTGGCTCGCGCCTCGCGTAAACGCTTCGGCAGCCCACAGTTCCGCGTATGGGGCGGAACACCGATGATTGTGCTGATCCTACTGTTTGGCCTTGGCAATGCGGTTGTACACATTCTGTCGAGCGTTAATCTGCTGCCGGTTTACCAGTAAGAGGCTTACCCGGTGGCGCGACGTCCACCGGGCCTGGATTTTGATTAACCCAACAATTCCTCTTTCACCTGCATCGCTAAATCGAAAGAATGCAGCCGCGCCTGGTGGTCGAAGATCTGGCCATTGACCATGATTTCGTCCGCCTCGGTTTCCCGCAAAATCGACTCTAAGCCGTGGCGGACTTTAGTTTTATCACCCACCAGCGACATGCGCAGCGCCTGCTGCACGCCATACTGCTCGGACGCTGACCACAGCTGATGCATATTTTCCACCGGCGGCGGCAGCTGTCCGGTTTCGCCGCGACGCAGCTTCACAAACGCCTGCTGCATGGAAGTGAAGAGAAACTCCGCATCGCGGTTGCTGTCGGCGGCGATGATATTGATGCACACCATGGCATACGGTTTTTCCAGCCGCGCGGAGGGCGTAAAGTTGCTGCGATACAGGTGCAGGGCCTGGAACAGCATATCCGGCGCGAAGTGCGAGGCGAACGCGAACGGCAAACCGAGCTGCGCCGCCAGCTGGGCGCTGTAGAGGCTTGAACCCAGCAGCCACACCGGAATGCGCTCCCCGTAGCCGGGAACCGGGCGCACGTGCGGGTTCGGATCGCGGGCGTCAAACCAGTCCACCAGTTCCGCCACGTCGCGCGGGAAGTTATCGACATCGCCGCTCATATGGCGACGCAGGGCGCGCATGGTGGGCTGATCGCTGCCCGGCGCGCGGCCAAGGCCGAGGTCGATACGCCCGGGATAGAGGGTGTTCAGGGTGCCGAACTGCTCGGCGATCACCAGCGGCGAATGGTTGGGCAACATCACGCCACCGGAACCCAGATGCAGGGTAGTGGTATTGGCGGCGAGATAGCCAATCAGCACCGAGGTCGCTGCGCTGGCAATGCCGACCATATTGTGGTGCTCCGCCAGCCAGTAGCGGTGATAACCGCGCGATTCGGCCAGCCGGGCGAGATCCAGAGAGTGGGTAAAGGCTTCTTTGGCAGAAGATCCTTGCGGGATCGGCGCCAGATCGAGCACCGAGAACGGAACAGGTTTGTCAGTCATAAAGGCTCACTTTGCTACAGCATCGTCATCAGATTGAAGGTCTTCTTCCAGCCTGGCGCATCCAGGACGCGCCAGCCAGAAAAGCTGCATCTTTAATAATGCATTAAAATCTGAGCACTGCTGTTAACAAAGTGAGCGGTTTATCAGGCCTGCAGCGCCAGCCCGGGCAGCCGTTTCCAGTAGCCGTTGCAATCGCTGTTGCCGGTGAGCGCCAACGGTGCAGCGCCGTTTTCATTGGCGCGGAAGGCGTCGAGCATGGCGAAGGTCTCGTTGCCCATCGGCGACAGGCGTACCATATCCACCAGGCCGTGCATGGACGTCAGCTCATTGCCCAGGTTGTAGACATAGCCGCTCATGGTCTGGATACCGTTGAGCACGAACACCTGCTGGTTCTCCTGGGACAGCATGCTGCGTCCGGTTGGGTATTTGATGCAGCAGGTCTCGCACTCATCCTTTGGCCTATCTTCCGAGCGGGCGGTAAAGCAGCGGGCGGAATAAGCCAGCGGCAGATGGCCGTAGCTCAGCACTTCGACTTCAAACTGATTGCGAATGCCCAGCTCTTCGCACTGGGTCAGTAAATTAGCCAGCCAGTCGCGGGAAAGCTCCACCGGCATGCACCAGCGCACCATGCCCTGTTTTAACAGCAGGCGCAGGGTAACGGCGTTGTAGCAGTTCAGCGCATGCCCGGCGACGAACGGCAGCTTGCGTTCGGCGCAGAGGTTAACCACGCCCAAATCGCTGGCCTCAATCAGGAACTCCCCGTTATCGACATAGCGCTTCAGCTCGCCCAGTTCGGAGGAGGCCTGCACCAGCGCGAGGGTAGACAGCACCACCTGTTTGCCGCTGCTCGCCAGCGCTTTCGCCATCTCAATCCAGTCGCCGACTTTGGTAGCGCGGCGTTTGCTGCACACCGCTTCGCCGAGATAAATGGTGTCGGCGCTGCAGTTGGCTGCCTGCTGGTAAAAATTTTCCAGCGTCTCTTTTGGCCAGTAGTAAAGCACTGGCCCTAATGAATATTTCATGTTTCTCACTGCCATTTACGGTGGTAGGCGCCAAGGGTGGTTTGTGTCCCTTCGGACATGGAGCCAAGGGTTTCCATCCATGCGGATTGCGGCACGAAATTCTGTGGATCGGCTTTGCAGCGATCGATCGCCTGGCGCCAGACTTTCGCTACCTGGGTGACGTAGGCCGGGCTGCGCTGACGGCCTTCGATTTTCACTGAGGCGATATTGGCGGCCATCAACTCCGGCAACAGTTCCAGGGTATTGAGGCTGGTGGGCTCCTCCAGCGCGTGATAGCGCTCGCCATCGACCAGGTAGCGGCCTTTACACAAGGTCGGATAACCGGCGTTTTCCCCATCCTGATAGCGGTCAATCAGCACTTCATTGAGACGCGATTCCAGCCCCTGTGGGGTTTGCTGCCAGCGCACGAAGCGCGCAGGCGAGCAGGCGCCGACGGTGTTGGGCGATTCGCCGGTCAGGTAGGAAGAGAGATAGCAGCGGCCTTCCGCCATGATGCACAGGCTGCCGAAGGCAAAGACTTCCAGCGGCACCGGCGTGGCGCGAGCCAACTGTTTCACCTGGTGAATAGATAACACCCGCGGCAGTACGACGCGCGCCACGTCGAAGTTGCGATGATAGAAGCGAATGGCCTCTTCATTGGTGGCGGAAGCCTGTACCGAGACATGGCGTTCTATATGCGGATAGCGCTCCGCGGCGTACTCCAGCATGGCGATATCGGCCAGAATGAGCGCATCGGCGCCCAGCTGAGCCGCCATATCCACCGCGCGCTGCCAGCGGGCGTAGCCGTCGGGGTGGGCGAAGGTGTTGATGGCGATATGCAGCTTACGACGGTGCTGATGCACAAAGCTGACGGCTTCCTGCAGTTTCTTTTCGGTGAAATTAAGGCCGGCAAAGTGGCGGGCGTTGGTGTCATCTTTCAGCCCGATATAGACGGCATCGGCGCCGTTTTCGATGGCCGCCTTAAGCGCCGGAAGGTTACCGGCTGGGCAGAGCAGCTCCATAATTTTTCCTGAAAAATGCGGCCCGTCAGGGACGCTGAATGGTTAACGAGCAGGGATTTTAGTTAACCTTCTGGTGACAATTTTTGATTTGAGGCAGTTAAAAGTGTATTGGCGGCGCCAATAACGGGCTGCCGTCATCGCGTTTTTGTTGATTTACGCCGCTATGTTGTTTATGTGATATGGCACAATAGCGGCACAATTGCATTCATGGAGTAAAGCTTGTGTTGGATAAACTGCGTTCCCGGCTGGTCCACTTTGGCCCGTCTTTAATGAGCGTGCCGGTTAAGCTGGCACCTTTTGCCCTCAAGCGCCAGGTGCTGGAGCAGGTGCTTAGTTGGCAGTTTCGCCAGGCGCTGGCGGAGGGAGAGCTGGAGTTTCTCGAGGGGCGCTGGTTAAGTATTCATGTGCGTGACATCGGTCTGCTGTGGTATACCTCGGTAGTCGATGGTCGCCTGGTGGTCAGCCAGCAGGCGGACGCCGACGTCAGCTTCAGCGCCGACGCCAGCGATCTGTTAATGATCGCCGCGCGCAAGCAGGATCCGGATACGCTATTCTTCCAGCGTCGTCTGGTTATTGAAGGCGATACGGAGCTGGGGCTGTATGTAAAAAATTTGATGGACGCCATTGAGCTCGAGCAGATGCCCAAAGCGCTGCGCGTGATGTTGCTGCAACTGGCGGATTTTGTCGAAGCTGGACTGAAGAGCCCGCAGAAACCTGAACAGACATCGGTAGGTGAGGCATGCTGATTCGAGTGGAAATTGGGATTGATGCACCGGGAATCGACGCGCTGCTGCGTCGTACCTTCGGCCGCGATGCCGAAGCGCAGCTGGTGCACGATCTGCGTGAAGATGGACTGATCACGCTGGGGGTAGTGGCGACGGATGATGAAGGCCAGGTGATCGGCTACGTTGCCTTCAGCCCGGTTGCGGTGGAAGGTGAAGAGCTACAGTGGGTCGGCCTGGCGCCGCTGGCGGTGGATGAACGCTACCGTGGACAGGGCATTGGCCGGCAGCTGGTCTATGAAGGGCTGGATTCGCTGAATGAGTTTGGCTATGCCGCGGTGGTGACGCTGGGCGACCCGGAGTTATACCGTCGCTTTGGTTTTGAACCGGCCGCGCGCTTCGATCTCCGCTGCCGCTGGCCGGACAGCGCGGAGGCGTTCCAGGTGCACCGCCTGGCGGATGACGCCCTCGAAGGTGTCCACGGCCAGGTCGAATACAGCGACCACTTTAATCGTTTTTGAGCCTTGCCAGCAGGGTTTCGACGGTATCTTCTCCGGCAACGAGGCGCTCTTTTTCGCGCTTCGTTAGCTGCTTAATGCGGTATTCCAGCCGCAAAGCAAGTGAGTGTTCACCAACTTCATGGCTAAAGGCCAGCTGCAGGTCGCCTTTGCCGCGCAACGCCTTCGCGCCTTTCCCTGCCTGATGCTGGCGAAAGCGGCGCGGCACATCGGTGGTGATGCCGGTATAGAGGCGATTATCCGCGGTTCGAATGAGATACAGAAACCAGCACACGGTTATAAAGTCACTATGGTAAGGTGTAGGCACCATAGCATAATGGAGAAGAAAGATGGATACGCTTGCCGCCATTGGCCGCTGGCTGAGTAAACAGCACGTCGTCACCTGGTGCGTCTCCCGCGACGACGAGCTGTGGTGTGCGAACGCCTTTTACGTCTATGACCCGGATAGCGTGGCCTTTTATCTGCTCAGCGATGAGCACACCCGCCACGGCCAGATGACCGGCGAGCGGGCGAAGGTGGCCGGCACGGTCAACGGCCAGCCAAAAACCGTGGCCCTGATCCGCGGCGTGCAGTTCCAGGGCGAGATCCGCCGACTGCGCGGCGACGAAGAGGCGCGTATGCGTCAGCGCTACGTCAAGCGCTTCCCGGTGGCCCGCATGCTGTCGGCGCCGGTTTGGGAGATTCGTCCGGACGAAATCAAGTTTACCGACAACACGCTGGGGTTCGGGAAAAAGCTACACTGGCGGCGCGATGCCGGCGCCGAGCAGGCGTAGCGCTTCGCGATTGAAGGCCGGCAGATCGTCCGGCGTTCTGCTGGTGACCAGCTGTTCGTTATCGACCACCACCTCCTGGTCGTAAAACTCGCCCCCGGCGTTTTTCACATCCACCACGATCGGTTTTACCGCCGTGAGCTTACGCCCGCGGATCACATCGGCGCTGATCAGCAGCTGCGGGCCGTGGCAGATGGCGAAGACCGGCTTCCCGCCGTTGACAAAATCGCGGGTAAAGGTGACAAAGCGTTCATCCCCGCGCAGCTGGTCAGGGGAATAGCCCCCGGGCAGCAACAAGGCATCAAATTCACCCGGTGTGACGTCATCAATGGCCCGATCGATGGCGACCTCTGCTTCTCCCTGTTTACCCTTCACCGTCTTGCCAGCCTGCTTTTCGATGGTCACGACCTGATGCCCGGCGAGCTTAAACGCCTCGGCGGGAGAGGTAAATTCAGAATCTTCAAAGTCGTCGGTAATGAGCACGGCTATCTTTTTACTCATGTTTCCTCCGCTATCTGGATGGTCAATGAGGTAATTCCATGATGATGGTGGATACTTACCTTGTAAGGTATTAAGCCTGGAACATGAGCCCGAAAGTGCAAGGCGGAGAATTCTGTAAAGGAGAATCAATGAGTCAGGTATTATTGACCGGCGCGACCGGGTTAGTTGGCGGTCACTTACTTCGGCTGCTGCAGAATGAGCCGAGCATCAGCGCCATCGCCGCCCCGACGCGTCGTCCACTGGCGCCGGCGGAAGGGGTTTTTAATCCGCACGATCCCCAGTTGACCGATGCCCTGGCGCAGGTGGTTGACCCGGTGGATATCGTTTTCTGCTGTCTGGGAACGACGCGCCGGGAGGCCGGGAGCAAAGAGGCCTTTGTCCATGCTGACTACACGCTGGTGGTTGATACCGCGCTGACCGGCAAACGGCTGGGTGCGCAACATATGCTGGTGGTCAGCGCGATGGGCGCCAACGCCCACTCGCCGTTTTTCTACAATCGGGTGAAGGGGGAAATGGAGGCGGCGCTGATCGAGCAGGGTTGGCCGCGGCTGACCATTGCCCGGCCGTCGATGCTCTCAGGCGAGCGGGAAAAAAAGCGGGCCAATGAGACCTTCCTCGAACCGCTGTTCCGACTCTTACCGGGGAACTGGAAATCCATTGCGGCCCGCGACGTGGCGATTGCCCTGCTGGCGGAGGCGCTGTCGCCTACTCACGAAGGGGTGCAAATTCTCTCATCGTCCGAGCTGCGGGAGCGTGCCGCGCGGCAGGCGGAATAGCGGTTTGCAAACGCAGGCTTCCGGCGTAGTATTCACGGCTTCAATTCATATCCACATTTCTTGCTGGGGAATGCTATGGCTGGTCAGTCTTCATCTCAGGCGGCGTCACCATTTCAATGGTGGAAGCCCGCGCTTTTCTTTCTCGTCGTGATTGTCGGCCTGTGGTTCGTCAAATGGCAGCCATACTACGGGAAAGCCTTCACCGCTGCGGAAACCCACAGTATCGGTAAATCCATTCTCGCCCAGGCCGACGCTAACCCGCTGAAGGCGGCGTGGGACTACGCGGTGGTTTACTTCCTTGCCGTCTGGAAAGCGGCGGTGCTCGGCGTGCTGCTCGGGTCGCTGATTCAGGTGCTGATCCCGCGCGACTGGCTGCTGCGCACCCTGGGACAATCGCGTTTTCAGGGGACGCTGCTGGGGACGATTTTCTCGCTGCCAGGCATGATGTGCACCTGCTGCGCCGCGCCGGTCGCGGCCGGGATGCGCAAACAGCAGGTGTCGATGGGCGGGGCGCTGGCGTTCTGGATGGGCAACCCGCTGCTCAACCCGGCGACGTTGGTGTTTATGGGCTTCGTGCTGGGCTGGCAGTTTGCGTTGGTTCGCCTGGTGGCGGGCCTGGCGACGGTGTTGATTGTCGCGACGCTGGTGCAGAAATGGGTAAAAGAGGCGGCGACGCAGCCTGCCGTGGTGCCTGAAGCGCAAGCGAAAGCGGCCCAGAGCGGCTTCTTTAGCCGCTGGCTGCGGGCGCTGTGGACGCTGTTCTGGAACACCATCCCGGTTTATATCCTCGCGGTACTGGTGCTGGGGGCGGCGCGCGTCTGGCTGTTCCCGCACGCCGATGGCGTGGTGGATAATACCTTGTTCTGGGTCATCGCGATGGCGATTGCCGGCTGTCTGTTTGTGATCCCTACCGCGGCGGAAATTCCGATTGTCCAGACGATGATGCTGGCGGGGATGGGCGTTGCGCCGGCGCTGGCGCTGCTGATTACGTTGCCGGCAGTGAGCGTGCCATCGTTGATTATGCTGCGCAAAGCCTTTCCGGCCAAAGCGCTGTGGCTGACTGGCGGGCTGGTGGCGCTGTGCGGGGCGATTGTCGGTGCGCTGGCGCTGGTGTAGTTTGCCGTAAACGTACGGATAGCCGGATGGAGTGTCGGGCGGCGGCTACGCCTTACCCGGCACACAACGGACAGGGGGCGGTAGCCCGGCTAAGCGTAGCGCCAGCCGGGAAATTGCAGCTTTATTTTATATAGGTAAAGGCGGTGGTCACCCGGGACACGCCGCTCACCCGGCTGGCGATATCCGCCGCCGCGCGGCCTTCACGGTCGGTCACCAGTCCCATCAGGAAGACTTCGCTGTTTTCCGTGGTCACCTTCACGTTCGAGGATTTGACCTGATCGGTGCTCAGCAGCTGCGAACGCACCTTGGTGGTAATCCAGGTATCAGAAGAGGCGGTGCCTAAACCAATCGGCTGGCCCTGGCGCACTTCGTTAAACACTTCCGTGGTTCCTTCCACACCCATGGCGATTTGCTTGGCGCGGGCAGAGAGATCTGGCGTCGGCGACTGACCGGTCAGCAGGACTTTGCCCTGATAAGCGGTAACGTTGATGCGGGCCTGTTTCTTAATCTGTTCATCTTTCGACAAGGCGCTATTAACGCGCAGTTCCAGGGTGCTGTCATCGACCTGGGTTCCCACCGTACGCGGGTCCGTTGCGGCTTTAGTGCCGACTGCTGCCGTTCCGACAACCGCGGCGGCAACGCAGCCCTGCAGCAGTAGTGCTGAAAGCAGGATGGCGAGGGGCGAGAGAGCCTTCATGTGTTCTCCTTAATCGTCCTGGTGTGGAAAAAGAGTGTTATCTATCAAATCGCACAGACAGTTGACGGTCAGCATATGCATCTCCTGGATACGCGCGCTGCGGTGTGAGGGGATGCGGATTTCGACATCCTGCTGACCTAACAGGCCCGCCAGCTCACCGCCGTCATAGCCGGTTAACGCGACGATGGTCATGTCGCGGGTCACGGCGGCTTCCACCGCCTTGACGATGTCCCGACTGTTACCGCGCGTGGAGATTGCCAGCAGCACATCGCCAGCGTGTCCCAGGGCGCGCACCTGCTTGGCGTAAATCTCGTCATGCAGGCGATCGTTAGCGATGGCAGTTAAGACCACATTATCGGTGTTTAGTGCAATGGCGGGTAAACCAGGGCGTTCCGTTTCAAAACGATTAATCATGCTGGCAGCAAAATGCTGTGCGTTGGCGGCGGAAGTGCCATTACCACAACAGAGGATTTTGTTGCCGTTGAGCAGGGACTGCACGAGCGTCATCGCCGCCCGGGAGATGGCGTCCGGGAGTGCTTCTGCTGCGGCAATTTGGGTTTGAATGCTTTCGGTAAAGCAGGCTTTGATTCTGTCGAGCACGGGATCCCTTACTTCTGGTATTACGCTATTCGCCAAAGGCGTTTTTTAGCCATTGGATGTCGTTTCCGGTGAAGGCTACCACATCGAAACGGCAATCCACAGTCTCAAAGCTCCCATTCTGTCGGCAGAGCCACAAACGGGCGGCTTTAAGCAGGCGTTGCTGTTTTTGCGGGGTGACGCTGGCCGCCGCGTCACCGTACAGAGCGCTGCGGCGGTAGCGCACCTCGACAAAGACGGTGACGGCGCCGTCGCGCATAATGAGGTCAATTTCGCCGCCACGCTCGCGAGCATTGGCGGCAATAAAACGCAGGCCCTGGCTTTCAAGCCAGCGGCGAGCACGGTTTTCCCATGCATCGCCGGTCTGTTTGCTTAGCTGGCCGGGACGATTTGTCCCTGCTGGTATTTGAGCCATGACAGTTTCCTGGTAATCACGCAGTCCTGAGTCGCCGTCAGATCGCCGGTATTCCCGTTCAACTCGAAGCCCGTTGTCTGGCGCATTTGCGTGAAGTGGTTTGCCAGCGACCAGGCGTCAGCGCCCATCGCATACAGACGCGCCAGCGAGTAGTCATTGCGCACCGCAGACAGCGCCTGCTGCATCAACGCCGGGTTGCTGCCAGCCAGCATCGGGATTTCGCTATACTGCAGGCCTTCCATCTCCAGACGGAAATCCGGACCTGCGGTGCCCTGTGCGCTGCGCGAGCTGGCGTACAGGGTGACATTGCTCTGGCTGCCGTTGCGCATCGCGATCATGGGTTTGATATAGCCAATCTGTTCCGGGGTGGCGAGGATATAGGCCGCGTCGACGCTGCCGCCGCTGCTAACCGGCATTTCATCCGCCGTGCCGAGGACGCTGTTCTGCGCTGATGGCAGGGTGGAGACCGGGGTGCCGCTCAGCGCAATGCCCCCTCCGCCGTTAACGCCGGCGCGCAGCTCCGCCGTGGAGCCAAAACGCTGCTGCAGGACGCTGGCGCCGCCCAGCTTCAGCCACTCGTCGGCAAACGCGTTGACCACACGATCGCCCAGCGCGCCGCGCGGAACCAGCAACAACGGCGTCTGTTTGCCCTGTTGATGGATGTGTCGGGCGGCGTCACGCGCTTCGTCTTCCGGTGACAGCGCGAAATAGCAGATATTAGCGCGGCCTTCGACCTTCTCCGGCTGGTTGAGCGCCAGCACGTTGAGCGGCGTATTGCTCTTGAGAACATCTTCGACATTCTCTTTTAGCAGCGGCCCGACGACCAGGGTGGCGCCGTCCTGCTGAGCCAGGGCAAGGAGCTGGCCGATCGGCTGGCTGGTGGTATCGTAAATTTTCAGTTCCGCAGAGGGATTGGCGGCGGTGGCGACCACTGGCTGCGGCTGTGCGGCCGGGGCGGTGACCGGCTGGGTGACCGGGGACGCGGTGGTCTGCGGCGTGGTGGTCGCTTCCGGCGCCTGAGCCGCCGGCTCCGCCGCTGGCGTTGCCTGAGTTTGCGCCGGGGCCTGCACCGGTTCAGCGCGACTTCCGGCAGCCGTCAGATCGCTAATTTCCGCCTGCGACGGGCTTACCACGTCATCGTTACCGGACGTGTTCGCCGCCTGAGCAACCTGAGCGGGAACCGCGCTGCCCGTCACCGACGGCGCGCCGTTTTTGGCGGCTTCGAAGCCCTGCTGGATGGTGCGGCCGAAGATCGAGGCCTGGCCGTTCAGCGGCAGGAAAAGCGCAATCTTGTTGATGGAGGCGGGCTTATAGTTTTGCATGTTCACCAGCGCCGTTGGCAGCATTTTGGCGCCAGGGTTTTGCGGGTAGCGCGTCTGCCAGTCTTTGACGCCGGCTTTCAGCAGCGTGGGATCGTTGCGGTTGTCAAACCACATCCGCTGCAGATCCAGCCAGCCCTGGAGGGTGTTTTCATCGGCATTGATCACCAGCTCATTGGCCTGATCCTGGGTCATCGCAGTCAGCGCTTGCCAGGTCGCGTCAATATTTTGCTGGCGCTGTTTGGCATCGCTCAGCAGCGGCTGCTGGGCGATTAAGGCGCGCAGCAGAGTCACCGAGGGTTTGCCCTGGCTGGCATCGATTTGCGCCTGCCAGTAGCGCGCCTGCTGAGGCTGCTCCAGGCTTGCCGGGTCAAGCTTAGCCAGCAGAATACGGGCCCCCTGATAGTCGTTCTGCGCCAGCTTTACTTCTATTGCCAGCAGTGACTGTTCACGGGCCTGGGTGCTGTCCAGGTTGGACGGCAGCTGGTTAAACAGGTCGATGGCCTGCTGCTGCTTTCCTTCCTGCAGCAGTGCACGAATGGCGAGTAATTGCCAGTTGGTCTTGCTATCATTCGTGCTTTGCTGCATCTGCTGCAAGTAGAAACTGGAGTTGGCCTGCGACGTACCCTGCATAAACGCCGTGCTTTGATCCTGCGTGTGGGTGCCGCAGCCAGCAAAAAGAAGAGTCGCCAGCAATACGGGCAGACAGCGCGCGGGCTTAGAGCGAAGAAATGTTGACGGTACCATAAGTGTCCAGTGATATTTTTTTGGCTCAATGCTCAATATTAAATCGGCAATACGGACGAGACAATGAAACAACACGAATCAGCGGATAATTCTCAGGGGCAGCTCTATATTGTGCCCACTCCGATAGGAAATCTGTCTGATATCACGCAGCGCGCACTGGAAGTGTTGCAAGCCGTTGATTTAATTGCTGCGGAGGATACCCGCCACACCGGTTTGCTGCTGCAACATTTTGCGATTAACGCCCGTTTATTTGCGCTTCACGACCATAACGAGCAGCAAAAGGCGGAAACACTTCTCGCTAAACTGAAAGAAGGGCAAAACATCGCGCTGGTCTCCGATGCGGGCACGCCGCTGATTAACGACCCAGGCTATCATCTGGTGCGTACCTGCCGCGAAGCCAATATCCGCGTCGTGCCGCTGCCGGGTCCTTGTGCGGCTATCGCCGCCCTGAGCGCCGCTGGCCTGCCTTCCGACCGTTTCTGTTATGAAGGCTTCCTGCCGGCGAAATCGAAAGGCCGTCGCGATACCCTTAAAGCGCTGGAAGAAGAGCCGCGCACCCTTATCTTCTATGAGTCGACCCACCGGCTGGTGGAGAGTCTGGAAGATATCTGCGCGGTACTGGGAGAATCTCGCTATGTGGTGCTGGCCCGCGAGCTGACCAAAACCTGGGAATCGATCCACGGCGCGCCGATTGGCGAGCTGGTGGCGTGGGTCAAGGAAGACGAAAACCGTCGCAAAGGCGAGATGGTGCTGATCGTCGAAGGCTTTAAGGCGCAGGAAGAGGCGCTGCCGGCGGCCGCGCTGCGGACTCTGGCGCTGCTGCAGGCGGAACTGCCGCTGAAGAAAGCCGCCGCGCTGGCCGCGGAAATCCACGGCGTGAAGAAAAATGCGTTGTATAAGTATGCCCTGGAGCAGCAGGGGGAGTGATCCTGTAGACCCAATTGAAGTCTGGCAAGCAGCCCTTCAGATAGTGAAGAGCTGCTTGAGCGTCCTCCTACATGTCGGAAGAAATGTCGGAAGAAAAGTGCAGATTCACTTGCGATACCAATGCTGAGTTTTCGCATCGCTAAGCGCAATCACACTATCTTCAGTTCCACCTTTTTGCTGCTTAACGCTGCACGGTCATTTTCGCTAATGCCGTCGTCGGTGATCACGCAGTCTATTTTTTCCATCGGCAGTACCTGGTTAAAGCCCCGGCGATTGAATTTGCTGGCGTCGAGCACGGCGATCACCTGATGCGCGGCGGCGGCCATCACGCTGCTGATGGAGTAACCTTCGTTAAAGGTGGTGATACCGTTGGTGGCGTCGATACCGTCGGCGCCGACAAACATCAAATCGGCGCAAATTCCCTGCAGCGAACGTTCGGCAATTGTGCCGTGCATCGAATGCGTTTTGTGCCGCACGGTACCGCCGCATACCACCAGGGTGATGTCTTTATTTTCCGCCAGGGTAAACGCGGCGGGCAGGCTGTTGGTGATCACGGTGATATTGGTCATCCGCACCAGCGCCTCGGCAATCAGCAGGGTTGTGCTGCCGCTATCGAGGATCACCGTCATACCTTCACGGATCATTGCCGCGGCGGCCTGGGCGATGCGCTTTTTGGGATCGCTGGCAAGCTGATAACGATCTTCCAGTACCACTTCCTGATTTTCGGCGTCGGTCAGGTCGCTGCCCGCACGGGCGGCGCCGCCGTGAAAACGGGTTAACAGCCCTTTCTCTTCCAGTAAGCGGAGATCGGCGCGAATCGTTACCTCAGAGATGCCAAAGAGATTCGAAAGGTCTAGAACCAATACGCTACCCTGCGTATTCACCATATCGACGATTTTGTTCCTTCGTTCAAATGAGTTCATCTTGATTTGCCTGATAATTAACTCATCTCAGTGTAATCGAAGGGTAACGAAAGTTGAACGATAATTTTCGAAAGGTTTGATGAGCCAGCGCCGAGGGCTGGCTCGGGCGGTCAGGAGAGTTTGAGCAGGATTTTGCCCTGCATCGGCGCGCCGTTGAGCGCCTGCACTTCACGCGCAAAGCTCTCCGCGTCACCGCGGTGGGCGATCAGCGGCGCCAGCTGCAGGCGTTTTTCTGTCAGCAGGCGGGTGACCGTTTGCCACTCTTCTCCTGGCCACGGGCCAGAGTAGTTCATCCAGCTACCGACAATATTCAACTCCTTGCGCAGGATCTGCCCGAAGGTGGCGGCCGGGAGGGTTAAATCGTAATGGAGCGTGCCGACCAGCGCCAGCTGCGCCCGCGGCCCGGCGGCTTCAATCGCTAATGCGACGGTCTGCGGCGTACCGGCGGTCTCGAGGACTAACTGGTCGAACTGAATGGCTTCCAGCGCCTGCTGAATCGCCTGGCCGCTCATCTCGCGGCTGTTGAACACACGGGTTGCGCCAAGGGTTTTGGCCAGTTCCAGTTTCTGCGGATTGATATCGATCGCCGTGACGCTGTTGGCGCCCAGTTCGCGGGCGCACTGCAGCGCCAGCAGGCCAATGGTGCCGGCACCGATAATAATCACGTTTTTACCTTCGCAGCCCTGCGCCAGATGGAAAGCGTGCAGGCCAACGGTTATCGGTTCGATAAACGCGCCGTCATCAATTGGCATCTGGTCCGGCAGGCGGAACAGGTTGGCGCGCTTTACCACCACATATTCGGCGTTGCCGCCTTCGCTGCGTGAGCCGACGAACTGATACTGTTTACATAAAGAGAAATACTCGCGCTGGCACTGCGGGCACTGGAAGCAGGGCAGCAGCGGCACGCAGGCGACGGCATCGCCGGGCTGCAGGTCGGTTACCGCCGCGCCGTAGGATTCCACATAGCCGCTGAATTCGTGTCCCAGCGTAATAGGGTAGTAATGCGCGCCTTTGGCGAAAATGCGCGGGATATCAGAGCCGCATAATCCGGAACTGACTACTTTGACCAGGACATCGTTTTCCGTTTGCAGCGTAGGGATAGGGCGTTCTTCAACGCAGACGTTCCCCTCAGCATGGATTACCACTGATTTCATAACATTCTCCAGCTATAAGATTGAGGGGAGCGAACGCTCCCCTTTTAGATCAAGACATGCCTGTACTTTGTTGCGGGGCAGCGCTTTTTTCTGCTTTTTCCGCCGCGATGAAGCCGCGAGCGCGACGCCAGGTTAGTAAAACGCCGGCCAGATAAATGATACCGATGACCGCGAAGCCAACCACATTTTGCCAGGTAAAGAGCTGGATCAGCAGCCAGGTAATCGGCGAACCACCCTGGTCCATTGAGGCCACCATGCCGCCGGCTTTCAGGGCCCCGGCGTTTGCCGCCAGCTGGGTGTGCAGGCCAATCGTCTGGGTGGCGATCCACAGGGTGATACCCATAATGATGACCCCGGAAATCAACGTGCGGAACAGGTTACCCTGATGTACCGCCACTGCCATTGCCACGAAGAAGCCGATGGTGGCCAGATCGCCAAACGGCAGAACCTGGTTGCCAGGAACCACGACGGCGATAAGAATGGTCAGCGGGATGAAGATCAGGCTGGCCGAGACCACCGAGGTATGGCCGAGCAGCAGCGCCGGGTCGAGACCAATCAGGAACTCCTGGCCGCCAAATTTGGCCTGCAGACGCTTACGCGCCTGTTTGGCTATCGGCGTAAGGCCATCCATAATCGGCTTGATCACCCGTGGCATCAGCAGCATCACCGCTGCGGTTTTCACCGCCAGCTGAAGAATGCCCTTCAGGTCGTAACCCGCCAGCGCGCCAATCACCAGCCCCATGACGAAGCCAACGGTAACCGGTTCACCGAAGGGACCGAAGCGTTTCTGAATGTCATCGGCGCTAAAGTGAATGCGGTTAAGGCCGGGGATCTTGTCGATGATGGTATCCACGAGGACAGCAACCGGCCCTAAATACGCCGAACTACCGTGGGGTATCGCAATACCCTCAAGGCCGAAGAAATCGCGGGTATCTTTGGCAAACCAGTCGCCCAGCTTATACACAAAGGCGGCATGCACCACCACGCCGAGAATACCTATCCAGTACGACCCGGTAGCGATGTGCAGCATCGCGCCGGTAAAGGTCATATGCCAGATGTTCCAGATATCGACGTTCACCACGCGGGTCATACGGGTAACCAGCATCACGATATTGACCACGATGGCCACCGGGATTGCCACCAGGGCGATTTGCGACGCCCAGGTCATCGGTGATGAACCCGGCCAACCGATATCGATCACATGAAGATTAATCTGGAAATGCTCCGCCATCGCCTTTGCCGCCGGGCCGATGGAGTCGAGCATCAGGCCAATGACCAGCCCGATACCGACGAAACCGATCCCGATATGCAGACCAGATTTAAAACAATCCCCGAGCTTCATCCCCAGTAATTTGGAGAAGATAATGATCACGATCGGCAGCATCACCGTCGGACCAAGATCGAGGATATAACGCATGATTTCGCTAAACATGGCGTTTACTCCGCGAGGATGCCGAGAATTTTCTGTTGTAAGGCTTCAATGCCGACGCCCGAAACGAACGGCATGCCGTGCACCACCGGAATGTCGCCGAAGGTTCGCTCCACGCGTGCGGTGGTGCAGATAAGATCCGCCCCGTCCATGTAGGTTTCGATTTCATTAACCCGGCACTGCACCAAATCCAGTTCAATATTGTGGTCTGCACATAGCTCTTTAATCTCTTCAGCCGCCATCGTGGAGGTGGCGACGGCACCGCCACAGGCGACGATAACTTTACGTTTCATAGGGTACCCCTTTTATTATCAGTATCTTATGAAGCCACGGCGTTAAGCTCGGGCTCAAGGATAAATTGCTGGAACCGCACCGGTAGCTGATCGTCGGAAGCGGCGAGCAGTGCCTCCAGTGTGTGCGGATTTTGTAGCTCACTAAATAACCGGCGCAGCAGCTTCAGCTGTGCCGCCGGGTTTTCAACAATCAGCGCGATGATGAGCGAAACATCGATTTCGCCGTCGTCGTCAGCGCGCTGAAAAGGGACCGGCATGTCCGGACGTATCAGGTAAATGGCCGGCGATTTCGCGTGAACCGCTTCGCAGTGCGGGATAGCGACAGCGTGTTGTTCCAGGGCGATGCCGGTGGGAAAAGTCGCTTCGCGTTCGAGCAGGGCGGCGGGATAGCTATCGTGTACGACGCCTCGCGCCAGCATCTCTGCGCCAATGTGTTCCAGTGCCTGTTGGCTGGAACTGAAATGAATGCCGGTACGAACAAACAGTTGACTCATATATCCTCTTAACTTCAGGCGGTTTCAGAAGAACAGCCGTAGCGATAGGCACGCAGGACATCCTGGATTTTGTCGAGGATCAGCGCGTGCGGCTCGGCGTTCAGTTCATTCAGCGACAGTCGTTCAAACTGCACCGGCATATACTGGCTGATAAGCCCCAGCGGCAGCTTAGCGTCGGTCAGATTAGCGATAAGTTTCTCAACGCTCTGGCGAATACGCGGATGCGGCCAGTAATAACGGATACGGTCGGAAAGGCTGAAGTGGATATCGACCATCGCCTGGCTCCAGGTGGGGCGATAGTATTTTTTCCAGTAGCCCGGCTCGTTAAGCATCACTTCGTCGATCACCTCCATTACGCGGCTGCGAGACTCCGGGGCGATCAGCTCATTTTCCATTTGGGCGAGGGCAAAGATGGCTTCACGCAGGGCAAAGGTGAGCGCCGGGCCGACTTTCAGAATGGCGAAGTGGTCGCGGACCAGCGCACGATAAGCCTGGCGGGTTTGGTAGTCGGTGGAGTGCGCTTCGTAGACCATCGGGGTGCTTTCGATCCAGGCGGAAAGCGCTTTCGCTTCCTGCGGCTGGTAATGAATGATTTGCGTATGGTCAAACTCCACGCCTGGCTGCACGACGATGGCGATCACGCGTTCCAGCGCGGCGTCGAGGCCCAGCTTGCGGAAGGCGGCTTCATGGGTTTCGAGCGTCGCGGCGGCATCCTGCGCCCGGGTGACATGTACGCTGCCGATGGTGCTGGCCTCACCGCCGGGAACCGGAACTTCGGTCCCGATGACGTAGGTCAGGTGGCGCTTTTGCTCAGCGCTGGCGTTCTCTTCGGCAGCCTGACACAGGCGGGCGGCGCGCTCAGCAACCACACCAGGATCCAACGGCACCGGATCGTCAGCACAGGACATTGACGCATCAAGATGGATTTTGCTAAAGCCGGCGGCGACGTAGGCCTTGATCAGGTCGATTGATTTTTCCATCGCCACGGCTGCTGGTTCATCTTGCCAGCAGTTCGGCCCGAGATGATCGCCGCCAAGAATAATGCGCTCAGCCGGGAAACCGACGGTACGCGCGATGTTGTAGACGAAGTCGCGGAAATCGGCCGGCTGCATGCCGGTGTAGCCACCAAACTGATTTACCTGGTTGGACGTCGCTTCGATCAGCACCTTGTTGTTGGTCGGCAGATCGAAACGTAACGCCGCTTCGATAACCAGCGGATGCGCTGAACACACTGAACAGATGCCGATATGTTCGCCGGACTTGTGGCGAGAGATAATTTCTTTCATTTACAACCTCCGTTTTCTTTCGAATATATTCGTTATGTTTTGTTTTGGTCGCAAATGGCTTTGTTTTGAATTGTGATCTGTATCGATAAATAGTGATGTAACGCAGTGAAAGGTGTCGTCTTTCGAGACAAAAACGCCCTGACCAGGAAGGCAGGGCGTTTTTAATTGATTGAAAATTAACTAAATAGTCGGGAGAGCCAGCTGCGTTTCGTTTTGACGGTTTCCTGAGAGACCTGCTGCGGCTGGGCGGCAATTTCGCCGAGACCGGCGTTAAAAGCGTCGCCAATGGCTTTTAACGCCTGCTGCGCATCGTTGCCGCTGGCCATAAAGTGCAGACGATGACCCTGTTTGGCACCCAGCGATACGACGCGCATCAGATTTTTGGCATCAACAATCGCGGAGCGCGTATCCAGGTTTTCGACCTGGATTTGCGATCGCCACTGCTTGACGGCTTTCACCAGCACCGCGCTGGGGCGGGCATGAAGACCGTGCGGATTGCGCAGGGTAAAGGTGGCCTCTTCGTCAAAATGCGGCGCGGGTTGCGGTTCTTCGCCTGCCGGCAGAGGGATATCGCCAGCGAGAATTTCCAGCACCGCCTGAGGGGTATCGGCGCGCGTCAGCGCCTCAGGCACCCGATCGTCGCCCAGGGCATGGGTGAGCTGGCGCAAAATATCGAGATGCTCATTGTCCTGAGCCGCAATACCGACAATCAGATAGGCGGTTTGCTCCTCACCCCAGTCAATCCCCTGCGGACAAGCCAGCACCTTAACGCCCGTTTTGAGCACTGCGTCGCGACTGTGCGGCGTACCGTGGGGAATGGCGATGCCGTTGCCCAGATAGGTGCTGATTTGCTCCTCGCGCTCGCGCATGCCTTGCAGATAGGCTGCTTGCGTATGTCCGGCCTGAGTCAGGGCTGCAACGACACGCTGTAGCGCCTCGTCTTTCGTTTTGACCTGACGATCGAAACAAATATCGGCAGAAGTCAGTTGCATAGCGTGCTCCTTATTTCATGGCGCCAGCAAGAGCTGTCGCTTTGTCAGTGCGTTTTTGCCACAGCCGCCAGCATCCCAGCATAAGTGCGCCGCAGGCGGAACCGGCGAGAATGCACAGCACCCACATCAACGGTTTGCTGACCAGCGGCAGGATTAAGAAGCCGCCGTGCGGTGCCGGAACCTGAATATGCAAGCTGTAGCTGAGTACCGCAGAAATTGAGGAGGCGATCATCATCATCGGGATCACCCGCAGTGGATCCTTGGCGGCGAAGGGAATTGCACCTTCGGTAATGTGCGTGCAGCCGAGGATATAGTTGACCATCCCGGCGGCGCGTTCTTCCTCGCTAAAGCCTTTCGGAAAGAACGTGGTCGCCAGGGCGATGACCAGCGGCGGCGTAATGCAGGCGGCAGACACACCGGCCATAAAGAAATAGTTACCTTGCCCCAGCAGCAGCGTACCGGTGACATAGGCCGCTTTGTTGACCGGCCCGCCGAAATCGAAGGAACACATTGCGCCGACCACGATCCCCAGCAGGATGGGGTTGGCTTCCTGCAGAGAACTGAGCCAGTTCATCATGCCATTGTTGATCGCTGCCACCGGCTGGCCGAGCAGGACCATCATCACGCCAATCACCAGGACGCCGATCAGCGGCATAATGAAGATCGACTTCAGCCCTTCGTACTGCCGCGGCAGACCGTCGAGCAGATGACGGATCAGCAGCATAAAATACCCAGCTGCAAAACCGGCGATGATCCCACCGAGGAACCCGGCGCCGGTGGCGTTCGCCAGCAGGCCGCCGACAAAACCGGCAACCATACCCGGGCGGCCAGATATCGACCAGGCAATGTAGGCGGTAAACACCGGCACCATGATCGAGAACGCCTGCTGACCGACTTTCATCAGGGTGGCGGCAATCACGTTATACTGCGGTGAATTCGGATCGGCGGAGTAGATGCCCCACAGGAAAGAAACGGCGATTAAGATCCCGCCGGCGACAACGAACGGCAGCATGTTGGAAACGCCGCTCATCAGATGTTTGTAAATCTGTCGGCCGAAGGATTCTCGCTCATATTTCTCGGCGGGATCCGTCGTCGCGGAGAGTCCCTGGCGACGCTGCGCCTGACCGTTAACGACTTTATTAATTAATTCCGCCGGATGGTGAATGGCTTCTTTAACCGGCACCTCGATAACGGGTAAGCCATTAAAACGTTCGGCATTAACATCTTTATCGGCAGCGATAATTACGCCATAAATATCCTTCAGGTCTTCCGGCGTAATGGCATTTTCTACGCCGGAAGCGCCATTGGTTTCGACTTTTATTTCAACGTTTAATTTTTTCGCTGCGGTTTTTAAGGCCTCTTCAGCCATAAATGTATGAGCAATACCTGTAGGGCAGCCGGTAACGGCAATAATTTTTTTCATAATCGGACCTTTATAATTGGACGATCTGAAGTTGTTGTAATAATTCTTGTGTACGGTTTAATTTGCCAAGCCCGGCGGAGGCGGCAACATCGGCGCCGGTGGCGCTGGCCAGCGCCAGCGCCTGGGGAATATCGTCTGTGTTAAGCCATTGGCTGAGGAACGCGCCCAGCGCGGCATCGCCAGCGCAGGCCGAGCTGACCAGCTCGATTTTCGGGGCCGAGCAGAACCACAGCTGCTCGCCATTCGAAAAGTAGAGTCCTTGCGCGCCAAGGGTCAGCAGCACGTTACGGGCCCCGAGCTGGTGGAGCGTTTGCATTGCTTCGCGTACCCGCCGTGGGTTGCTGACATCCAGACCAAAGATCTCTTTCAGCTCGTCGTCATTGGGCTTAATCAATAGCGGACGCCACTCTAACAGCTGGCGCAGCACCGGGTGGCTGATATCTAAGATGACTTCACACCCTTTTTGCTGACACAGCACTAGAATCTCGCTATAAAACCGGCTCTCTATTCCCGGTGGCAGACTGCCGCTGATAACTAAATAATCACCAGGCGCGACGCACTGTAAATGATGAAGAATTTGTTCTTTTCCTTCATCGTCAATCCGCGCGCCGGGATTTACCAGTTTGTATTCATCGCTGCCGTCGTTAATAAAGATATTAATACGGGTGGGTTCAGCGACCCATGCCGGCGTGACGTTAATATGCTGTTTGCGTAGTTCCTCAACGATATAGCGGCCGGTAAAACCGCCGAATATGCCCATAACATGGGTTGGCTGCTGGTAATGATGTAATACCAGCGAGACGTTAACCCCTTTACCATTCGGGCAATATTCCGTCTGCCGGGTGCGGTTGACTGCCGCCGGCTGGAGCGGATCGCAAAAGATATTCATATCAATCGCGGTATTCAGTGTCAGGGTGTGGATCACGACAAGGCTCCTTCGATTCGCTGATTACAGTTGTCCTTCGCAGCCACAAACGTGAATCACTTTGCGAACGACCTCTTTCATTGCCGCTTTCGCCGGTTTCATATAGTGGCGAGGATCGTTGGCGCCCGGATTTTCCAGGAAGTAGGCTTTCAGTGCATCCGAGAAAGCAATTTTTAGTTCGGTGGCGACGTTGACTTTGCAGACGCCCAGAGAAATGGCGCGGCGAATATCACTATCCGGCAGGCCGGAAGCGCCATGCAGGACCAGCGGAACGTCAACGCGGTCGCGAATAGCCGCCAGGCGCTCAAAATCAAGCTTCGGTTCGGCGGTGTAAAGGCCATGCGCGGTACCGATGGCAACGGCCAGCGAATCAATACCGGTACGAGCGACAAATTCGCGGGCCTGTTCGGGGTTGGTATAGAGCGCATCTTTTGCATCGACCACCAGATCGTCTTCTACCCCGCCCAGACGGCCCAGCTCGGCTTCTACGCTGGCATCATAGCGGTGGCTCAACTCCACTACGCTTTTTACCAGCGCCACGTTCTCTTCGAACGGCGAGTGAGAGCCATCGATCATGACCGAGCGGATCCCTGCCTGGACTTTGCGTGTGATATCAGCCAGATCCTCATGATGATCGAGGTGCAGAGCGAGCGGGAGATCCCACTTTTTCGCCAGATCGCGGGCGATCGCCACCACGTTGCCGGTGCCGGCATAGCTATAGGTACCGGGCGTGCCGGCAAGGATCAGGGGGGAGTGTAGCTCAGCTGCCGTTTCAACGACGACCTGCATAGTTTCGAGGTTATGGATATTGAAAGCCGGCACGGCATAACCCTGTCGTTGAGCTTTCAACAGCATGTTTTTACTGGAAATGATGTACATTTTAGTCCTCTATTTTCAAGTTGTAAGCTATTTGTCTCTAATAACCTTCAATTTGAAAGTAATGTACCGATCGTCTCGGCTTTTAGGTGTGATCAACCGCACACAATGATGAATTGATTTTTAAAATGAAAGTTAATAATATTTTTAATGTTTCTTTTTTAAAGTTTTCGCCGGGAAGGTGTGTTTTTGTAACTATATGATTATTATTGATTATTTTATTTGTGGCGGAGTGGGTATACAGCCGCGGTTTGACATTGCACCAGGGAAATTTAAAAATGAAAGTTATTCCAGGAGAAAATAATAAGGCATAAACCGTGGCAAAACCGTCAACCAGCCTGCTGAAAAGGCGCTTGGACATCGCAGAGATCGTTCGTAAGAACGGCGAGATCAAAGTCGACGATCTGGCCGAAATGCTGGCTGTTTCCGGGGTGACAATCCGTAACGATCTCAACTACCTCGAGCAGCAGGGCTACTTGAAACGCTCCTTCGGCGGGGCGATTTATACTGCCCAGGCTGGCGCGCCGGTTGCGGTGACCCGGGAAGCACCGGCCGTCAGGGATAAAGCGCTGGAGACGGAAATGGCTCGCCAGGTGGCGGCGCAGATAGAAGATGGCGAAACGCTGTTTTTAGGTCAGGGTTCTATTTTGCGCAAAGTGATCCCCTTTCTGGCCAACAGAGAAGAGCTTTGCCTGCTGTTAAACGATCTGGGCCATGTCGCGCTGGCGCAGGAGTTTTTAAATGGGGAAACCGTTCTGCTTGGCGGGGTGCTGTCAGGCCAGGGGCGGATTGTGGAGGGCGATCTGGCGCTGAAGGCGTTAGGCCATTACCGCCCTTCACGTGCCCTGATAGCGGTGGATCATATTGCCGAAGACGGCACGCTGAGCGTGCGTAACGAGGTCACAGCACATTTACTAAACGAGGCTGTCGCCCAGAGTAAACGAGTCATTGCGATTGTCGCGTCCCGACCAGTCTATGGCGAGAAACGTTATGCTGTGGGTGAATTGCAACAGATCAGCAGCGTCGTGACCCCGCAGGTGGTCGCGGCAGAGTACCATGCCTGCTTCCTCGCTGCGGGTTTGACCAACAGCTATACCAACAATGAATGCCTGACATGGCTCAACACGGCTTTGCATAAGACAAACCAGGAGCGGTGATGAACGTAACCATTTGCACCATCGGCGAGCTGCTGGTGGAGTTTCTCGCCAAGGAAGAGAATCAGGGTTTTTCCCGCCCCGGTGAATTTTGGGGGCCCTATCCGAGCGGGGCGCCGGCAATCTTTGCCGATCAGGTAGCTAAGCTGGGTTTTGGTTCCGTGCTGTTTAGCTGCGTGGGCAGCGACGCCTTTGGTGAGATGAACATTGCGCGGCTGGAGAAAGACGGCGTTAACGTCAACGGTATCGCCATGCTGCAGAAAGCGACCACCGGTAGCGCCTTCGTCAGCTATCGTAGTCAGGCGCAGCGCGATTTTATTTTTAACATGCCCAATAGCGCCTGCGGTTTACTGACCGCCGACCACATTGATGAGGCGCTGCTCAACCGGTGTCAGCATTTTCACATTATGGGATCGTCGTTGTTCTCGTTCCGTATTATCGATGCGATGCGTAAAGCGATTGAAAATATAAAAGGCCGCAACGGGACGGTGTCGTTCGACCCCAATATTCGCAAAGAGATGCTTAACATCCCGGAGATGTCGCAGGCTTTTGAATATATCCTCGACTACACCGATATCTTCCTGCCGAGCGACGGCGAGCTGGATTACTTTGGCCTCAATCCGGAGCGCAATGAGCAGGTCCTGGTTGATAAGCTACTGAAACGCGGCGTGAAGCATGTGGTGATTAAACGCGGGCCGCGTGGCGCCAGCTACTTTAGCGCCAACGAGACACACCATGTCGCCGGCTTCAACGTGCCAGTGGTGGATCCGACAGGCGCCGGGGACTGCTTTGGCGCCACCTTTGTCAGCCTGTTCCTCAATGGCGCCACGCCGCAGGAGGCGCTGAGATGGGCAAATGCCAGCGGCTCGCTGGCGATTAGCCAGCGTGGACCGATGGAAGGTACCTCGACGCAGGCGCAGATCAGCGCTTTTCTTGCCGCACAGCACGCTTAATCAACAAGCCCGGATAAATCCGGGCTGAAGGGGAGTGGGCTGCCAGTGTCGCGATCAGGTTACCGGCGCCGGGTTGAATACCGCCAGTTGGTTATGCAAGCCCCACTGATCGGAGAAGGTTTTCTTGCGTCCGCTGGCGACGTCGAGAATAAATTCGAACAGCTTCAGCCCCACCTCCTCAATCGTCTCTTCGCCGGTGGCGATGGTGCCGGCGTTAATGTCCATTAAGTCATACCAGCGGTTAGCCAGCTCGGTGCGAGTCGCCATTTTTATCACCGGTACCGCCATCAGTCCGTAAGGCGTGCCGCGGCCGGTGGTGAACACCTGCACCGTGATGCCAGAGGCCACCTGCTGGGTGCCGCAGACAAAATCGCTGGCGGGGGTGGCGGCGTAAATCAGGCCACGTTTGGTCGGGCGCTGCCCGGGGGAAAGCACCTCAACGATGGCGCTTTTTCCTGATTTGGCAATCGACCCCAGCGCTTTTTCCACCACGTTGGCCAGGCCGCCTTTCTTGTTACCGGGTGAGGGGTTGGCGCTGCGGTCGGTTTTGCCCATATCGAGATAGTTATCGTACCAGGCCATCTCTTCCAGCAGGCGTTTACCCACCTCTTCGTTGATCGCCCGCGGCGTCAGCAGATGGATAGCGTCGCGGACTTCGGTCACCTCTGAGAACATCACCGTCGCGCCGCAGCGCACCAGCAGATCGGAAGCGTAACCCACCGCCGGGTTGGCGGTCACGCCGGAGAAAGCGTCGCTGCCGCCGCACTGCATACCCACCACCAGTTCAGAAGCCGGGCAGGTTTCCCGCTGACGCTGGTTGAGTTTCGCCAGATGGCGCTCGGCGACCTGCAGAATGTCATCGACCATCGATTTAAAGCCCACGTGCTTTTCATCCTGCAGGCTGACGATACTGGCGCTGTCCACCGGGATGCTTTTGACATCTTCCGTCCCCTGCAGCAGCCGCTCGGGCTGCAGCTTTTCACAGCCAAGGCCAATGACCATCACTTCGCCGCCGAAGTTCGGGTTAAGGGCGATATTGTGGATGGTGCGTATTGGTACCACCGCCGCTGGCGCATTAATCGCTACGCCGCAGCCATAGAGGTGATTCAGACCCACCACGCCGTCGACGTTGGGATATTTCGGCAGCAGGTCGCGTTCAATGAGTTTCACCACGTAATCGACCACGCCCGCAACGCAGTGCACGCTGGTGGTGATACCCAGCAGATTTTTGGTGCCCACGCTGCCGTCGGCATTGCGGTAGCCTGCGAAGGTATAGCCTTCCAGCGGCGGCAGCGGGGCCGGCACTTTGGTGGCCAGCGGCAGGGTGTTCAACGGCGGGGCGGTGGGCAACGCCACTAACGACTCGTCAATCCAGCTTCCTTTGGGGATGTCGCGCATTGCCAAGCCAATGACTTCTCCGTAACGGATAATTTCACCGTGGGCTGGGATATCCACCAGGGCGACTTTATGACCCTGTGGAATGTGCTCGATGAGCGTCAGGCCGTCCGGGAAACGCGTTCCGGCGGTTAATCCCCGATCGTTGACAATAATCGCCACATTATCTGTCGGGTCAACTTTTATATAAAACGCGGTAGGCGATTGTTGTCGAATTGAAATATCAGCCATTGTCCAGTTATCTCCAAACAGGTGCTAAAAATATCATTAAATGGTAATTCTGGCGCTGTTAAGCAGAATAATGAAATAAAGCATGTCAGGTGTGTCGGCGTGAAGATGTGATCTGAATCACTCCTTGTCGCCATGGACGCGCGCGGAGGGTGGGGAATCGTAAGAAGTGTGGATTAGCGCCCATAGCTTAAGGCGATTGCCCAACTAAGGCTTTAAAAAATGTGTTTATATTGTGTTTATGCATAGTGTCTGGCGAGTGGGAGCTGACTATACTGAGTCGTGTTTTTGTGACGTCCGATATGCGCATGGTTTGCCTTTTAATCGCGGGTTAATAATTTAGCAGTCACCTAACGAATATTAAAAGATGGTTAATTTGCGATGGGCTTACATTTTCCGGACTCAAGGGCAGGAAATAAAAAAGGACACCCATTCGCTGGTTTATTCTGCGGATAATATTTGGGGTCAGGCGATACGCTTTTCCAGCCTAATGGGGCTCTCTCGCCGGGCTGGTGATATAACGAATGAATTGCAGAAGTTAGCAACGATTAACGCAAGGTAAAAATCATGGATAACGCAATTTTCCCGAACAAATTTAAGGCCGCGCTGGCGGCTCATCAGGTGCAGATTGGCTGCTGGTGCGCGCTGGCCAATCCGATCAGCACCGAGGTGTTGGGTCTGGCGGGTTTCGACTGGCTGGTACTGGACGCGGAACATGCGCCGAACGACGTCACCACGCTTATCCCACAGCTTATGGCGCTGAAAGGCAGCTCCAGCGCTCAGGTGGTGCGCGTGCCGACCAACGAGCCCATCATCATTAAGCGCATGCTGGATATCGGCTTCTATAACTTCCTGGTGCCATTTGTCGAGACAGCGGAACAGGCGGCGCAGGCGGTGGCTTCTACTCGCTACCCGCCGGAAGGGATCCGCGGAGTCTCCGTTTCCCATCGCGGCAATATGTTCGGCACCGTGCCGGACTACTTCGCCCAGTCCAATAAAAACATTTCCATTCTGGTACAGATTGAGAGCCAGACCGGGGTGGACAACGTCGAGGCGATTGCCGCGACCGAAGGTGTCGACGGCCTGTTCGTCGGCCCGAGCGACCTGGCCGCCGCGTTAGGTCATCTGGGCAATGCCGCCCATCCTGAGGTGCAGCGCGCCATCCAGCATATCTTCGCCAGCGCGAAGAAGCACGGTAAGCCAAGCGGCATTCTGGCGCCGGTAGAGGCCGATGCGCGGCGCTACCTGGAGTGGGGCGCCACTTTTGTCGCCGTCGGCAGCGATCTGGGGGTCTTCCGTTCCGCAACCCAGAAACTTGCTGATGCCTTTAAAAAATAATCACCAGGATGAAGAGAGAGAACAATATGACAATCAAAGTGGGTTTTATCGGTCTTGGCATTATGGGCAAGCCGATGAGCAAAAATTTGCTGAAGGCGGGTTACTCGCTGGTGGTGTCTGACCGTAATCCGGAAGCGATTGCCGACGTAATCGCCGCGGGCGCAGAGACCGCGGCCACGCCGAAGGCGATTGCCGAGCAGTGCGATGTGATCATCACCATGCTGCCGAACTCGCCGCATGTCAAAGAGGTGGCGCTGGGGGAAAACGGCATTATTGAAGGCGCGAAACCGGGCACCGTGGTGATCGACATGAGCTCTATTGCGCCGCTGGCCAGCCGGGAAATTAGCGAAGCGCTGAAGGCCAAAGGTATTGATATGCTGGACGCGCCAGTAAGCGGCGGCGAACCAAAAGCGATCGACGGCACCCTGTCGGTGATGGTCGGCGGCGACAAGGCGATCTTCGACAAATATTACGATCTGATGAAAGCGATGGCCGGCTCCGTGGTGCATACCGGCGACATTGGCGCGGGCAATGTGACCAAACTGGCCAATCAGGTGATCGTCGCCCTGAACATCGCTGCCATGTCCGAAGCGCTGACCCTGGCCACCAAAGCCGGCGTCAATCCGGATCTGGTTTATCAGGCGATCCGCGGCGGTCTGGCGGGGAGTACCGTGCTGGATGCCAAAGCGCCGATGGTGATGGATCGTAACTTCAAGCCGGGCTTCCGGATCGATCTGCATATTAAAGATCTGGCCAATGCGCTGGATACCTCCCATGGCGTGGGCGCTCAACTGCCGCTGACAGCGGCGGTAATGGAGATGATGCAGGCGCTGCGTGCGGACGGTCTGGGCACCGCTGACCATAGCGCGCTGGCATGCTACTACGAAAAGCTGGCGAAAGTGGAAGTGACTCGCTAACAAGAAGAGCCCCTGCGCGGCCTGGTGGTTATGCCTGGTGCAACAGTGCCAGACTGCCACGGCGGGGCTAGCATGGACGCGGTATTGATGCCGTTTCCGCGTGTTAACCTCAGTTGCGACGCAGGAAGCGGCGTTTCGCGGCGCGTTTGATAATATTTATCATGCATCGCGCAATATCGTCGCCACCCTGCTGGTCGGGATGACGACAGAAGGATGACAACGGGCGGTAAACCCACTATACTGCGCGCCGAAGCTGACCAGACAGTCGCCGCTTCGTCGTCGTCCCCCTTCGGGGGGAGACGGGCGGAGGGGAGGAAAGTCCGGGCTCCATAGGGCAAGGTGCCAGGTAACGCCTGGGGGGTGTCACAGCCCACGACCAGTGCAACAGAGAGCAAACCGCCGATGGCCCGCGCAAGCGGGATCAGGTAAGGGTGAAAGGGTGCGGTAAGAGCGCACCGCGCGGCTGGTAACAGTCCGTGGCACGGTAAACTCCACCCGGAGCAAGGCCAAATAGGGGTTCATAAGGTACGGCCCGTACTGAACCCGGGTAGGCTGCTTGAGCCAGTGAGCGATTGCTGGCCTAGATGAATGACTGTCCACGACAGAACCCGGCTTATCGGTCAGTTTCACTCCTTAGAAAACCCCGCTTCGGCGGGGTTTTTGCTATCTGAATACCGGACGCAGAATGAATGACTGTCCACGACGCTATACCAAAAGCACGCGGCTTACCGGTCAGTTTCACCTCTTTATGTCAAAACCCCGCTTCGGCGGGGTTTTTGCTATCTAAATACCGGACGCAGGATGAATGACTGTCCACGACGCTATACCAAAAGCACGCGGCTTACCGGTCAGTTTCACCTCTTTATGTCAAAACCCCGCTCCGGCGGGGTTTTTGCTATCTGAATCCGTGACGCGAATGAATGACTGTCCACGACGCTATACCAAAAACGCGCGGCGTAGCGGTCAGCTAGCGTTATTTAACCACCTTAGGATTCTGTAGCGTCGGTATCCTGGTATCTTGCACCTGATGAACCTGGCCGATAATCGTGGCGATGCTGCCGTTGCTTAAAGACTCGACGTCTGCGCTGTTATGCGATCCAAAATTAAAGGTCAGATGTTTATCCGTTTTATTCTGCTCATCGCGCATGGTCACGGTAAAATAGTAGCTGCCGGCGATGCCGCTCATTCTGCGAATGTCGGCAATCACGCCGCGCACTTTAACCCATTTACCCAGATAATCGCTGCTGGCCTTCGCCGGATTGAGAGTAAACGGCTGCAGAAACTGCGCGACGGAATACGTTTGCATCGAAGCGACGGCGTCATCTCCCGGCTGAAATAATTTATCGCCTGCGGAATAAAAGGCTTTAGAGGCCAGGCCGCAGCCGCTTAACAACAATATGAAAAATACCAACGGTAATACACGAAAGCGTAATAACATACCTATCTCCCTATTTATTTTTTTAATGATATCCCTGATTCACTGGATAACGTGATGTGCGCTGATTAAATTAAAGAAAAAGTCACCACTGTCAACTATTTGATCTGCTTCTTTAATTGAAAGTAATGAGTTAATGTTGTTGTATGGAGTGTACGAATTAACATAGTGACCTCATTCATGTAATCAATGTGTTTGGTGTTTTTATTCTTATCACGAATGAAAATAATCTTTAGGTATTATTTTTTACAATTATTCACTCCCGGCTGTAAAATAATAAACCGCTATTTCTGGCAATTTCACATCAGGATAAGACAATGAAATTAATAACCCGTATTGCGTTCGCCACCCTTCTGACCAGCGGTTTCTCTCTGACGGCACAGGCCGCGGACGTGCAGGCGGCGCCAGCGCCAGCGCAGGATCCTATTGTCCAGCACTTAAAACTCACCAGCGATCAGGTGGCGAAAATTAAAAGCCTGCATCAGCAGCTGGAAAATAATGTGCAGCAGATTTCACAGCAAGACATTAAAGATGGCGCGCTGATTAACGTGATTGATTCCGGTAAATGGAATGAGAAAGCGGTGAAGGATCAGCTGGCGGCTTTCAGTAAAATTGATCAACAGGTACGTTATTATCGCGTGAAGTACTATTTTGATGTGAATCAAGTACTAACACCCGAGCAGCGTACCCAGGTGAAAAAAGATCTTGCCGACGCGCTGAGTGAATAATGCCATCGGCCCCTTTCGGGGCCGATATAAGTGGGAAGTCATCAAGGATAGCCGAATAATCCATACTGCAGGTTCAGGCGAGACTTTCTTCATCCCGCAGGCGAATCTCCGCCTCGGCAACAATGGCTTCCAGTTCGCTAAGCATCTCATCATAACCAAAGCTGACGACGCCGACGGTTTCCGGCGGCGTCGGGGCTAGCGGCGTCGGAGACGCCTTTTTTCTGTTTTTCTTCTTACTCACTGACAGACTCCATCACTTCCGTTGTTACACCGGTAAATCTATCAGCAAAGCGCGCAGCGGCGTATCGGCGACGAGGGTAATGTTAGCTTCGTCACGAATAAATGCCCCATCACCACAGGTGAGAGCCTGTTTTGGTTGTTCCTGCGCGACGGCATGGACCGTGCCGTGGATCGACTGCAGGTAGGCGCGTGGCCCATGCAATTGCACGTTGATCTGCTCACCTTTTTCCAGCGCGATATGATAGACCCAGGCCTGCTGGCGAAGCTGGAGGCTATTATTCCCCCCATCCGGTGAGGCCAGCAGCTGTAGCGGCGCGTTGGCGACCTCGATTTTCTGCTGCAACGGGTTTTCCCGCTGCGGGCAGGCATCGAGCCACAGCTGCATCCGCGTTAACGACTGCTCTTTGTTCAGATTGTGCTCGCTATAGCTCACGCCAGGCTGGGTGGCGATCAGCAGTGCTTCACCGGCTTTGGCCTGCACGTGGTTGCCGTCGCTGTCGCGATACTCCGCTTCGCCTTCCAGAATCAGGTTCAGGATATCGACTTTTGGGTACGTTCTGGCCTGGAAGGAAGCGCCTGGCGCCAGCACTTCCTGATTGAGAACGCGTAAGGACGCGAAGCCCAGTAATTTCGGGTCGAAGTAGTGGCCAAAGGAGAAGGTGTAGCGGGCCTGCAGCCAGCCGAAGTCTGCTTGTCCGCATTGTTTGGCTGTTCGGGTAGTAATCATGTTCTTGACCTCTCTTTACACTAAATCAATGGTAAAGGTATGGACGCTGTATTGTTAGCCAGATATTCTGCCCGGTATGTTCAAATTTCCTGAATGAGAAAGCGATGGCCAAAGAGAGAGCATTAACGCTGGAAGCGTTACGCGTGATGGATGCTATCGACCGTCGCGGGAGCTTCGCTGCCGCGGCTGATGAGCTGGGACGCGTGCCTTCCGCCCTGAGCTACACCATGCAAAAACTGGAGGAGGAGCTGGACGTGGTGCTGTTTGACCGCTCAGGTCATCGCACAAAGTTCACCAATGTCGGACGGATGCTGCTGGAGCGCGGGCGCGTGCTGCTTGAGGCGGCGGACAAGCTCACCACCGACGCCGAAGCCCTGTCACGCGGTTGGGAAACTCACCTGACGATCGTCACTGAAGCGCTGGTGCCCACGCCGGATCTGTTTCCGCTGATTGAGAAACTGGCGACCAAGTCTAACACCCAGCTGTCGATTATCACTGAGGTGCTGGCCGGTGCCTGGGAGCGGCTGGAGCAGGGGCGGGCGGATATCGTTGTCGCGCCGGATATGCATTTTCGTTCCTCCTCGGAGATTAACTCGCGCAAACTCTATTCGGTGCTCAGCGTGTACGTCGCGGCGCCGGACCACCCGATCCACCAGGAGCCTGAACCGCTCTCTGAGGTCACCCGCGTGAAATATCGTGGCGTCGCGGTGGCGGATACCGCGCGCGAGCGGCCCGTTCTCACCGTTCAGCTGCTGGATAAACAGCCGCGCTTAACGGTGAGCACCATTGAAGATAAGCGCCAGGCGCTTCTGGCCGGGTTAGGCGTGGCGACCATGCCCTATCCGCTGGTGGAGAAGGATATTGCCGAAGGACGCTTGCGGGTGGTTAGTCCGGAATATACCAATGAAATTGACATTATCATGGCCTGGCGACGGGACAGCATGGGCGAAGCGAAGTCCTGGTGCCTGCGCGAGATCCCTAAGCTTTTTGCCGGCAGATAGTCGAGAACGCTCCTCCCGCTAGCGGGAGGAGCAGGAAGATTTAGTATGAAAAGGGTTTTGGATCGGGCCCGAATCGGTTGTTGCCTTCCGTTCCGCGCTGGCAGTTAAAGATCAGAATCACCAGCCAGCCGATGACCGGGATCAACAGCAGCAGCAGCCACCATGCCGAGCGGTCGGTGTCGTGCAGACGCCGAAACTGCACCGCCCACCACGGTAAAAAGACCAGTATGCCATAGATGGTCGTCAGAATGCCTTCGCCGCCCGCCCGCTGCCAGCCCAGCATTTTATCGATGATGCTCAATACGCCGGTCAGGATGAGGTTGACCAGAATAAACATCCAGTACTCTTTGCGCCGCGCACGGCCGCCAAATCCTATATAGTTTTTTAATACCTTGAGATACCAGTCCATTTCTACGCCTCAATTAACCGTCAATCACTTGTTTTTTAAGCGATCGCAATAAGAATAGACGTGAATGAATGGTGGGTAAATATCTGTTTTATGAATTATTGGGCGCCATCACTGGCGCCCGACGGATCAACGGAAGCGCTGGTCGCGACCGTGCGGTTCGCTGAGATCCTGCTGCGGCCCAATGGAGATGATGCCGGTAGGGTTAATGGTTTTATGGCTGCGGTAATAGTGGTGACGAATATGCGGAAGACTCACCGTCTCCGCGATACCCGGCATCTGGTAGATGTCGCGCAGGAAACCGTAGAGATTGAGATAATCGCTGATGCGTCGTTTGTCGCATTTAAAATGGGTCACATACACCGGGTCGAAGCGTACCAGCGTCGTCCACAGGCGAATATCCGCTTCCGTCAGCTGATTGCCCGTCAGGTAACGATGCTGACCGAGGATCTGCTCCAGCCGCTCCAGTGAGGTAAACACCGCATCCACCGCTTCGTCGTAAGCCTGCTGACTGGTGGCAAAGCCGGCTTTATACACGCCGTTATTGACGTTGTCGTAGATCCAGCCGTTCAGCTCATCAATTTGTTCCCGCAGCGCCGGCGGGTAGTAATCCCCGGCTCTGGCGCCCAGGCCATCGAAGGCGGTATTAAACATACGGATGATTTCTGCCGACTCATTGCTGACGATGGTCTGCTGTTTTTTATCCCAGAGTACCGGGACGGTGACGCGGCCGGTGTAGTGCGGGTCGGCGTGCAGATACAGCTGATAGAGAAAATCGTGCTGATAAAGGGTGTCACCGGTGGCTTCCGGGAAGCTGTCGTCAAAGGTCCAGCCGTTTTCCAGCATCAGCGGATGGACCACGGAGACAGGAAGAAAGGGCTCCAGTCCTTTCAGCTTACGCATAATTAACGTGCGATGCGCCCACGGGCAGGCGAGAGAGACGTACAGATGATAGCGATCTTTTTCCGCCGCAAATCCCCCTTCGCCACTCGGGCCGGCCGCGCCATCGGCGGTGAGCCAGTTACGGAAGGCGGAAACGGAACGCTTAAAACGCCCACCGGTGGATTTTGTGTCATACCAGGTATCCTGCCAGACGCCGTCGACTAATTGTCCCATCTTTGTTCCTCCTTCAGACTTCAGATAGCAAAAGCGAGGAGTGGTCTCCTCGCTTTTTTCATTCAGTATAGTGCGCTTACCATTTCTTATTCAGTACACGGTCGATGCTGAATGCGCCCGGTCCGGTAATGGCCAGCAGCAGGTAACCGCCAGCGATGGTCAGGTTTTTCATGAACATCAGGGAGTTCACGCCTTCCGCAAAGTTGCTGTGGAACAGGAACGCGGTCAACAGGGTAAAGCCTGCGGTGAACAGCGCGGTGGTCCGGGTCAGGAAACCGAACAGAATCGCCAGTCCGCCGCCGAATTCAAGGAGGATGGTCAGCGGCAGCAGCGCACCCGGTACGCCCATGGCTTCCATATACTGCTGGGTTCCCGCATAACCGGTGATTTTGCCCCATCCTGCAGTGATAAACAGAATCGGCATCAGAATGCGCGCTACCAGTACACCAACATCTTCTAATTTTTTCATTTCTTACTCCAGAAAACCCAAAGGGCGGCGGTTTTGTTTTTTAGCGCAATCCCGCGTAGTTACACGGTGTTGCTGTCGATGGAGAGGATAGTAGCGAGGCGGAGAGGGAATTGTTAGCAAGGAAAACTGTAGATCTAGTTCAAAGTTTCTGAGTAATCGGCAAGAGGGGGGCGAAAGATTCCTGAACGCGATGGATCACTACCGCTCCTGGTATAGGCCTGGCCAGGCGGGTAAGAGGACTGGCTGACCGCGGATGGCGGCCAGGAGGCAAGCTGTTACGAACGGCGTTGCGTATCGGGCGGGGAAGTGGCAGAGCGGGACGCCGGGAAAAGCGCCCGCGCTCCGGGCGGCTAGCGGACTGTCGACTGGCGCAGGATCCCGCGGACCAGCCGCCAGGTACTCCATAAACCCAGTCCGCGTTTGGTCCAGCGCATTAAAAAATGCGGGTGCCGTACGGACCACACGGCCATCAGACCGCTGCCTACCATCAGCCACGAACGTAAACTGAGCAGCGTATGCCAGCCTCGGTCTAAGGGCGCAGTCGCATCCAGCCAGTGGCGGCGACAGGCGCTCAGCTCCAGCCGTTGCTGCTGGATCTGGCGCAGCAGTTGCGCCTTTTGCCGTTCACGCTCCTCTCGGCCATTCATGGTTTATCTTCCTCCAGAAGGGCACGGTCGTTCTCCAGCTCTCTTCGGGTCAGGCGCAGCAGTGTGGAGCGTCGCGCCTTACGTAAGGTAAGGATTCCGACAATCGCGGCGGCGAGTAGCAGCACGACGGTGGTGGCGATCATGACGTGCAGGCGGTACTGAGCGTCAACGGCCCAGATAACCAGCACCAGCAGACTCATGAGGCCAAACGCGGCAAACAGCAGCGTCAGTCCGGTCATGATCAGCAACTGGAAGAGGTTGGCTTTCTCCTCCTCCAGCTCCACGACGACCAGGCGCAGCCTTGTTTCCACCATTTCGACCAGCAGCGTAACGATACGCTGGCCAATGGAGAAGACGCGCTGACCCGGCCCCTGCGTGTGTTGTGTATTCGCCATAATCAGCGACGCGACAGCAGGACACCCAGCACCAGCCCGACGGCGGCGCCAATCCCGACCCCAGTCCACGGATTTTCGCGAACATAATCATCCGCTCGCGCGGCGGTCTCACGAGTTTGACGCAGAATCGCTTCGCTGGTCTCACCCAGGCGGGCGCGGCTCTCTTTCAGCGCGCTCTCCGCTTTACTGCGCAGTTTACCCATCTCTTCTTTCGACTTGTCCGCCGAGGAATTCAGTACTTCCTCCAGGGTGTCCGCCAGCGTTTTCAGTTCTGCACGAAGGTCGTCAGTCACATTCTCTTTAGCCATGTCGTTCTCCTGTAGCGTGGTCCGTATTGCGAAAGTTAATGGTGATTAGTAATCCCGAGACTCCAGCATTTTCAACTCCTGTTGCGCTTCATTGAGTTTATGCTGGCGTTTGTTGATTTTGTCCGCATCGCCTTTCTTCCGGGCTTCCTGCAGATCGCGCTGACGTTCAGCGATCTCTTCCCGCTGTTTGGCAATTTTTTGCTGATGATCGGCTTTGAGTTTACTGTCGCTGCAGTTCTCCCGTACCTGACGTAGCGCGGTATTTAGCCCATCAATGCGACTTTGATTGTGATGCTTTTCGGCATAGCTGATCTCTCGTTGAATATCCTGCTCTTTTTCCTGGCAGGGAGAGGCGGCTATGGCGCTGGCGCTAAGTGAAGACAGGGCCAGAAGCAGAGCGATGCGGTGTTTCATGGATAGTACCTTCCATTGTCTTAGGGTATACCCGGAGGATAAACCCGTTCCCGTTGGTAAACGTGAATGCGTTGATTCACGCAGGTTTAAGCATAGTAACAAATGCGGGAAACCACCAGACTGTGTTGAAAACGCAGTCTGGTGGCCGTTTACCCGAGCCGATGCGGCGCGTCACGCAGGCGGGATAACCAGGCGGTGGGCGAGTTATCGTCCTCCAGCAAGGCGATAATATAACCATGTGGCAGAGCGCGACCGAGAACCTCTTTCGCCGCCGCGCCCTGGGCGGTGGAATCAAACTTAATCAGCAGGCCATCCTTTTGCGGCGTAATGCTCTTGAAGCGGATACCGTTAGCGTCGAGGTGATGCCAGACGGAGAAACCATCCGGCATACTGACGCCCTGGCCAACCGGACGGATCGCCAGCGTGGCCTCCTGCTGCTGCACCGCCAGCCAGAGCCAGAACAGCGCGCAGAGCAAAAGAGAGCCACCCAGCAGCCAGCTGAGCTGGCGCAGGGAAGGGCGTTTTATGACCATCATCAGCCCCGGCTTCTGTATTTTTTCTTCCACAGCACCACCAGCGAGCCGATCAGTCCGAAGACCAACAGCGCAACCGGCAGGAGCATCAGGCAGGACATCAGCTGATCTTCATACTTAAGGAATACCGGGGTTTTGCCCAGCAGATAGCCCAGCGAGGTCAGGATGAGCACCCACAGCAGGCCGCTCATCCAGTTAAAGAACTGAAAGCGGGCGTTATTGAGACCGGAAAGCCCGGCGATGGTCGGCAGCAGCGTGCGCACGAAGGCGATGAAGCGGCCGATCAGCAGCGCGGAGAGGCCATGCTTATGAAACAGGTGATGCGCGCGCTGATGATAGTGAGAGGGCAGATGCGACAGCCAGTTTTGCACGATCCGTGTGTTGCCTAGCCAGCGCCCCTGGATATAGCTCAGCCAGCAGCCGAGGCTGGCGGCGGCGGTGAGCAGCAGCAACGTTTCCGGAAAGCCCATCGCCCCTTTGGCGATCAGCACGCCCACGAGCACAAGCAGGCTGTCCCCCGGCAAAAACGCGGCAGGCAGTAACCCGTTCTCAAGGAACAAAATCATAAACAAGACAAAATACAGCATGCCAATCATGGAGGGATTCGCGAGCGTTTCGTAATCCTGAGCCCACAAGGCATTCAATAACTGGGTTAATAGTTCCATTCACGATTCCTGGTACATCGGTTAACGGCACGTCTGAGCGCGTGGCATGTAGGGCGACAAGATTTTTATGAGATTATGGTCGCTGCTTCGGCGCTCTGAACGCTTCCCTGTATAAAACTGAAGTAAGTCAATACCTACTCCCAGAACGGCAAAATGCATCTAATTGTAACAAATCGCCTGACTTTCCGTCAGAGAAATTGCAAGGTGTTGCTCGTTGATTTTGCTGATTGCGGCGATGTGAGGCGAGAGGATTTACACAGGCTGACACTATATATGTTTTGCTTACCTCAGCCTGCCTGGGGAACAGGCGCGCAGGGGCCGCGCGCCGGGGGGATAAAGGCTTATTTCGCGCCGTTGGCCGCCGTATCGAGATGAACCACCGGGTTTTCGGCAAATAAGTAGCGATCGGCATTAAATTCAAAGTCGTCGCTGGTTTCGTTAAACAGCATTTGCTTGGTATTTTCCAGATGCTGCCACATCGCCAGTTTGGCGGCGTTCGGATCTTTTCGCAGCAGCGCCTTCAGGATCTGATCGTGGTCGTCGCACCAGTTATCGACGGTGCGCAGGTCAATATGCTCATGCAGCTTTTTCCAGTACGGGTTATGCACGCGCTGGGTCCACATTTTTTCCACGATCGCCGCCAGGGCGCTATTCTGCGTGGCCAGCGCCACCTGGACATGAAACTGCAGATCCCACTCGGAGTCGCGGAAACACTTCTCGTTGCGCGCTTTCTCCTGAATCTCCATCAGCTTCATGATGTCCTGCTTGGTCACCTGAGTGGCCGCGAATTCGGCGATATTGCTTTCAATAAGCTGCCGCGCCTGCAGCAGCTCAAAGGGGCCATAGTTGGCGAACTCAAGGCTTTCATCGGCCACTTGCTGGTATTTCGGATGGTTAGAGATAACGTGAATGCCCGACCCTTTGCGTACTTCGACATACCCTTCCACTTCCAGCATGATAATGGCTTCACGAACCACGGTACGGCTAACGTTTTTTTCATCGGCGATAAAGCGCTCGGCGGGCAGCTTATCCCCTACAAGGTAGACACCTTGTTCGATGCGCGTCTTCAGCTCAGCGGCAAGCTGCTGATAAAGACGGCGTGGTTCAATGATTTCCATATTCGCTCCCGCAAGATGGCGACAATATTCGATTTGTTATACCACTTTTACGCGATTTCCACCACTGGCAGGGATGAAAAAGCCGCCTGAGAAGGCGGCTTGGCAGGCGATCACCTCAGCATAAGCGTCTCTAACTCTGGGTGGCCGGTTTGCGGCTGCTAAGCGGCGGCGTGTCATCGTCAGCCGGTTTGTTTTTCAGCACCGTCCAGATGACCAGCGCGCCCAGCAGGTCAAAGACCGCCAGTACGGCAAACAGCGGGCTGAAGCCGATGGTGTCTGCCAGCGCGCCGACGACCAGGGCGAACATGGTGCTCGCCAGCCAGGCGGCCATCCCGGTCAGACCGTTGGCGGTAGCGACTTCGTTACGGCCAAAGACGTCGGAAGAGAGGGTAATCAACGCCCCGGACAGCGCCTGGTGAGCGAACCCGCCGATGCACAGCAGGGCAATCGCCACGTACGGGCTGGTGAACAGGCCGATCATCCCCGGGCCAATCATCAGCAGGGCGCCCATGGTGACCACCATTTTACGCGACACGATCAGATTGACGCCGAACCAGCGCTGGAACAGCGGCGGCAGGTATCCACCGACGATGCAGCCGAGGTCGGCGAACAGCATCGGCATCCAGGCGAACATGGCGATCTCTTTCAGGTTAAAGCCGTAAACCTTAAACATGAACAGCGGGATCCAGGCGTTAAAGGTACCCCAGGCCGGCTCGGCGAGAAAACGCGGCAGGGCGATACCCCAGAACTGACGGTTGCGCAGGATCTGCCACGGCGACATTTTCTTCGCGTTATTGGTCTGGTGTTGAGACTCCTGGCCGCCAATGATGTAGTCGCGTTCTTCGTCAGATAATTTCTTCTGATCGCGCGGGTGTTTGTAGAAGATCAGCCAGGCGATGGCCCAGGCGAAGCTCAGCACCCCGGAGATAATGAACGCCATCTGCCAGCTGTGCATGACAATCGCCCACACCACCAGCGGCGGCGCGATCATGGCGCCGATAGAGGAACCCACGTTGAAGTAGCCCACCGCGATAGAGCGCTCTTTCGCCGGGAACCATTCGGAGCTGGCTTTCAGCCCGGCGGGGATCATCGCTGCTTCCGCCGCGCCCACCGCGCCGCGGGCCAGCGCCAGGCCACCCCAGCTGCCGGCGAGGGCGGTCGAGCCACAGAATATCGCCCAGGCGATAGCGAAGAAGGCATAGCCAACTTTAGTCCCCAGAATATCAAGGACATAGCCTGCGACAGGCTGCATGACGGTATAGGCAGCGGAATAGGCTGCAATGATATAGGAGTACTGTTGGGTCGAGATGTGTAACTCTTCCATCAGCGTCGGCGCGGCCGCCGCCACGGTGTTACGGGTCAGGTAGCCCAGCACGGTGCCCAGCGTCACCAGTGCGATCATGTACCAACGTAACCCTTTAATTTTACGCATGTAAACCTCATCGTCTGTAATTTCTCCGCACCAGGTGCGGCCTCTCCTGACGGCGATACGCGGTCGGGAAAGCGAAACGGAGGGTTCAGGAGGGCGGTCCCCTCTGGCCCGAACCTTACCATCAGTTGTTATGTAAAAAGTCGGTATCCATTCCGTATAAGCCGATGCCATCAACACCGGTAAAGCATTCCGTCGGTTTATATGTTGCGACGGCAGAAAGATAACTTGTCATACAACTTTAAAAGTTGAGTGCTGTCACAAAAGTGGGAAAGTTAGTGTGGTCTTTATGACTGGCGAGGAAAGCCAGATACGGCGCGCCCTGGCGAGACGTTTGCCGTGGAGAGGCGGTTTTTTTTATCAACGTTTATTGATCTAACTCACGAAAAACAGTTCGGTCTGTGGAAATTGGTGTGATAACTTTGTCAGCATTGTAGTCAATCATCTGAAAGGCTCCTGTTCCGGAGCGAAGAGGACACACGAATGACACCGTTTATGACCGAAGATTTTCTACTCGATAGCGAATTTGCCCGCCGCCTGTACCACGATTACGCGAAAGATCAGCCTATTTTCGACTACCATTGCCACCTTCCGCCGCAGCAGGTTGCCGAAAATTATCGTTTCAAAAATCTGTATGACATCTGGCTGAAAGGCGATCACTACAAATGGCGCGCGATGCGCACTAACGGCGTGCCGGAGCGTCTGTGTACCGGGGATGCCTCCGATCGCGAGAAATTTGACGCCTGGGCAGCCACCGTGCCTCACACAATTGGCAACCCGTTATACCACTGGACCCATTTAGAGCTGCGTCGCCCATTTGGTATTACAGGTAAGCTGCTGTCACCTTCCACCGCCGATGAGATCTGGGAACAGTGCAATGCGTTACTGGCGCAGGACGCCTTCTCCGCCCGCGGGATCATGAAGCAGATGAACGTGAAGATGGTCGGCACCACCGACGATCCGATTGATTCCCTGGAACACCATGCGGCTGTCGCCAAAGACACTTCATTTGATATCAAGGTGTTGCCGAGCTGGCGCCCGGATAAAGCGTTCAACATCGAGCAGGCGACCTTCAATGACTATATGGCTAAGCTGGGTGAAGTGTCCGACACTGATATTCGCCGTTTTGCGGACCTGCAAAGCGCGCTGACCAAACGTCTGGACCACTTTGCCGCTCACGGTTGCAAAGTCTCCGACCACGCCCTGGACGTAGTGCTGTTTGCGGAAGCGACCGACGCCGAGCTGGACGCCATTCTGGCGCGTCGCCTGGCTGGTGAAACCCTTAGCGAACGCGAAGTGGCGCAGTTCAAAACCGCGGTGCTGGTGTTCCTCGGCGCAGAGTATGCTCGTCGCGGCTGGGTGCAGCAGTACCACATCGGCGCGCTGCGCAATAACAACCTGCGTCAGTTCAAACTGTTAGGCCCGGACGTGGGCTTTGACTCGATCAACGATCGTCCGATGGCTGAAGAGCTGTCTAAGCTGCTGAGCAAGCAGAACGAAGAGAACCTGCTGCCGAAAACCATTCTCTACTGCCTGAACCCGCGCGATAACGAAGTGCTGGGCACCATGATCGGTAACTTCCAGGGCGAAGGGATGCCGGGCAAGATGCAGTTCGGCTCCGGCTGGTGGTTCAACGATCAGAAAGACGGCATGGAGCGGCAGATGACCCAGCTGGCGCAGCTCGGCCTGCTGAGCCGCTTTGTCGGGATGCTGACCGACAGCCGCAGCTTCCTCTCCTACACGCGCCACGAATACTTCCGCCGCATTCTGTGCCAGATGATCGGCCGTTGGGTGACCGCCGGCGAAGCGCCTGCGGATATCGCGCTGCTGGGCGAGATGGTGAAAAACATTTGCTTTAACAATGCGCGTGACTATTTCGCCATTGAACTGAACTAAGACCAGAGGTCGGTTGATATGCAATACATCAAAATCCATTCGCAGGATAACGTCGCGGTCGCGCTGGCGGATATGACGGCCGGTAGCGTGGTGACGATCGACAATGACCCGGTCACCCTCGGTCAGGATATCGTTCGCGGACACAAGTTTGCACTGCGCGCTATCGCGAAAGGGGAAAACGTCGTTAAGTATGGGCTGCCGATTGGCCATGCGCTGGCGGATATCGCGCCGGGCGAGCATGTCCATGCGCACAATACGCGCACCAATCTCAGCGACCTTGACGCGTATCGCTATCAACCGGAACAGGTTGCCCAACCGCCGCAGCCAGCGGATCGCGAAGTGCAGATTTATCGTCGCGCCAATGGCGACGTCGGCGTGCGCAATGAGCTGTGGATCCTGCCGACCGTCGGCTGCGTCAACGCCATGGCCCGCCAGATGCAGAACCGTTTTCTGAAAGAGGCAAACGGCGCTGAGGACATCGATGGAGTGCATCTCTTCAGCCATACCTATGGCTGCTCGCAGCTCGGGGACGATCACCTCAATACCCGCACCATGCTGCAGAATATGGTTCGCCATCCGAACGCCGGGGCGGTGCTGGTGGTGGGCCTTGGCTGTGAAAACAACCAGGTGGAGGCCTTTCGCGAAACGCTGGGCGAGTATGATCCGCAGCGCGTGCACTTTATGGTTTGTCAGCATCAGGACGATGAAGTGGAGGCGGGAGTGGCGCATCTCCACCAGCTGTATGACGTGATGCGTCAGGATAAACGTCAGCCGGGTAAGCTGAGCGAGCTGAAGTTTGGCCTCGAGTGCGGCGGGTCTGACGGCCTGTCCGGTATTACCGCCAACCCGATGCTGGGGCGCTTCTCAGACTACGTGATCGCCAACGGCGGCACCACCGTGCTGACCGAAGTGCCGGAGATGTTCGGCGCTGAACAGCTGCTGATGAGCCACTGCCGCGACGAAGCGACCTTCGACAAGCTGGTGACTATGGTCAATGACTTTAAGCAGTACTTTATCGCGCACGACCAGCCTATTTACGAAAACCCCTCTCCGGGCAACAAGGCCGGGGGGATCACCACCCTCGAGGATAAGTCGCTGGGCTGTACCCAGAAAGCGGGCTCCAGCCAGGTCGTGGATGTCCTGCGCTACGGCGAACGTCTGAAGGTTCATGGTCTGAACTTGCTGAGCGCGCCAGGCAATGATGCCGTCGCCACCAGCGCGCTGGCCGGCGCCGGCTGCCATATGGTGCTGTTCAGTACCGGCCGCGGCACGCCGTACGGCGGCTTTGTGCCGACGGTGAAGATCGCCACCAACAGCGAGCTGGCGGCAAAGAAAAAGCACTGGATCGACTTCGATGCCGGACAGCTGATCCACGGCAAAGCGATGCCACAGCTGCTGGAGGAGTTCGTGGATACCATTGTGGCTTTCGCCAACGGCAAACCGACCTGTAATGAGCAGAATGACTTCCGCGAGCTGGCCATCTTTAAAAGCGGTGTTACCCTGTAAAGGCGCATTCATATTGGCGCCCGGGCGGCGTTGATCGCGCATTGGCCTGATAGCGCAGCGTCATCGGGTAAGCAGCAGCGGCGTTTCAGCCTGTGAAGCGCCGTTTGTTTTTTCTCTCAGGGAGCTTTCATGACCGCGTATTGGCTGGCTCAGGGCGTCGGCGTCATCGCCTTTCTTATCGGCATTACCACCTTTATCAACCGCGACGAACGTCGCTTCAGGCTTCAGCTGGCGGTCTATAGCGCCGTTATCGGCGTCCATTTTTTCCTGATGGGCGCCGCGCCTGCCGGGATGAGCGCCGGGCTTAATGCGCTCCGCACGGTCATTTCCCTGCGCACCCGCAGCCTGTGGGTGATGACAGTCTTTATCCTGCTGACGTTGATCCTCGGCCTTGGCAAGCTGCAGCATGCTATGGAGCTGCTGCCGATTATTGGCACTGTCGCCAGCACCTGGGCGCTGTTTCGCTGTAAAGGGCTGACCGTCCGCTGCGTGATGTGGTGCTCCACCGCCTGCTGGGTGACGCATAACCTGTGGCTGGGTTCGATTGGCGGGACGCTGATTGAAGGCAGTTTCCTGATCGTCAACGGCCTGAATATCATTCGCTTCCGCCGGATGCAAAAGCGGGGTATCGATCCGTTCAGGGTTGAAAACGCGGTGCAGGAAGAGAGCCCCTCCGCGCGGTAGCGGAGGGGAAAGGCATTAACTGCGCAGGGCGTTTTTCGCCAGCTGGTCGTCTTCCGCCATGCAGGCGGCGGCGGTAAACAGGGCGTCGGTGGAGGAGTTCAGCGCGGTTTCGCAGGAATCCTGCAGCACGCCGATGATAAAGCCGACGGCAACCACCTGCATCGCCACATCGTTCGGAATACCAAACATATTACAGGCCAGCGGGATCAGCAGCAGCGAACCGCCCGCCACGCCGGAGGCGCCGCAGGCGCACAGCGAAGCGACCACGCTCAGCAACAGCGCCGTCGGCAGATCCACCGGAATGTTCAGCGTATGGACCGCCGCCAGCGTCAGCACGGTAATCGTGATTGCCGCGCCCGCCATATTGATGGTCGCCCCCAGCGGAATGGAGACCGAATAGGTATCGCGATCCAGGTTCAGCTTCTCGCATAGCGCCATATTCACCGGAATATTGGCGGCGGAGCTGCGGGTGAAAAACGCGTAGACGCCGCTTTCGCGCAGGCAAGTCAGCACCAGCGGATAGGGGTTACGGCGAATCTTCCAGAACACCAGCAGCGGGTTAATCACCAGCGCCACCAGCAGCATACAGCCCACCAGTACCAGCAGCAGCTGGGCGTAGCCCCACAGCGTTTCAAAACCGGTGGTCGCCAGGGTGGAAGAGACCAGGCCGAAGATCCCCAGCGGCGCAAAGCGGATCACCACTTTAACGATAAAGGTCACCGCGTGGGAGATATCGTTGATCAGGTTTTTCGTGGTGTCGTTACCATGGCGCAGGGCGAAGCCAAGCCCCACCGCCCACACCAGAATACCGATATAGTTGGCGTTCAGCAGGGCGTCGACCGGGTTGGACACCATGCTCATCAGCAGACTACGCAGCACCTCAACAATCCCCGACGGCGGCGTGATGCTGTCGGCGGCGGTGGTTAAGTGCAGAGTCGACGGAAAGAGAAAACTGAACAACACCGCAGTCAGCGCCGCGCTAAAGGTGCCCAGCAGATAGAGAAACAGAATAGGGCGAATACTGGTTTTTTGTCCGTGCTGATGGTTGGCGATCGAGGCCATGACGAGCATCAATACCAGCACCGGCGCTACCGCCTTTAACGCGCCGACGAACAGGGTCCCCAGCAGGCCGACGGCGATAGCCGCTGGCTTAGAGACCAGCGCCAGCAGCACGCCAAGCACCAGGCCGATTAAAATTTGTTTCACCAGGCTGCCTTGCGCCAGGCGGGAGAGCCACCCTGATGGGGGAGTGCGTGTTGTCATAATTCATTCCTTCCAGTGATGTAGCAAGCCATCCCAGCCACGTATTATTTGTTACGTTTATGTCAGGATGTAAATAGATGTTTGCATAGCCGAGTATACGGAAAGAAAGCCTGGCGGGAAGCGTAAAATACTGTGATTTTAATCTGGATCTTATTTTTTAACCACGCAGTAACATAATTGTGACATGAGCAGGCATTCTCGTTATGAGAAGGTCTGCTATAGCCGATTACCGCGCCGCCAGCGGGAGCCGACGGCGCGCCAGGCAGGTTATTCAGGCAGTTTGCGCTGCTTGTCGTGCTGCTTGTTGACCCAGGCGTTAATCAACAGCGTGACGGTCAGGATGCCGCCCACGACCCCCAGCGAGATGGCGACCGGGATATGGTAGAAGTCGACGATCAGCATCTTCACGCCAATAAACACCAGGATCACCGACAGGCCATATTTGAGCATCGAGAAGCGCTCAGCGACCCCCGCCAGCAGGAAGTACATGGCGCGCAGGCCGAGAATGGCAAACAGGTTCGAGGTCAGCACGATAAACGGGTCGGTGGTGACCGCGAAGATCGCCGGGATACTGTCGACGGCGAATATCACATCGCTCAGCTCGACCAGAATCAACACCAGCAGCAGCGGCGTGGCGAACAGCACCCCGTTTTTACGGGTGAAGAAGCGCTCGCTCTCGATTTTATCGGTCATTCGCAGATGGCTGCGGATCCAGCGCACCAGCGGTTTGTCGCCGATGCCGGAATCATCCTCTTTCGCCAGCGCCATCTTCACGCCGGTAAACAGCAGGAAGGCGCCGAAGACGTACAACAGCCAGTCGAACTGGGAGATAAGCCAGCTGCCGGTGAAGATCATAATGGTGCGCAGAACAATCGCCCCGAGGACGCCATACACCAGCACCCGGCGCTGCAGAGCAGGCGGCACGGCGAAGTAGCTGAACAGCATCAGCCAGACGAAGACGTTATCGACCGCCAGCGCTTTTTCAATCAGATAACCGGTGAGGAAGGCCAGGGCCTGCGGATCGGCGACGGCGCGGCCCTGGGTTTGCACCAGATACCACCAGAACGCGGCGTTGAACAACAGAGAAAGTGTGACCCAGAGGATAGACCAGCCAGCGGCCTGCTTCATGGTCATGCTATGCGAACCGCGTCGTCCCTGAAGCAGCAGGTCGATCGCCAACATGATCGCGACGACGACAGCGAATCCACCCCATAGCAACGGCGTGCCGACAGTATTCATTTGATATTCCTTACATAAAAACAAAAACGGCTGACGTCGGAAGACGGCAGCCGCTGCGCTTTTATGCATAGACCTCGCCTTCCGGCAAGGTCTCACTTACAACAACCAAAGTTCATCGCGATGGGCTTTGGTGATTGCCCGGCGACCGGATGCGGTATTACACGCATCGTAATGACGATCGGCCGGCAAGGAAGTTACTCCCCTTTGCTCGTAACAAAATATGTCACGAGGCGGTTTTCGTCAATGGCGGCCAGACGGGCCTTTACACTCTTTTACGCCAGCGGCTGCGTATCGGCCGGGAAGATCACCCCGGTCTGGCGACGAATTTCGCTCGACAGTTTCGCCGTGATACGGCTCACAGCCAGGCCCGGATGGTCGACATCCTCTGTTTCCACCAGCCGCGCGAAGGTCTCCGCCTCATACAGCATAGTATTGATATGCTGCGGCTGCGTCAGGTCCTGGGCTTTGCCGCCGCGCGGCACAAACGCCAGCTTCTGGCACTCGGAGATTTTTTCGATCACCAGTACCCCCTCTTCCCCCTGAATTTCGCTGGGGATCGCCGAGTCGCTCACCTTGGAATGATGCAGCGTCACGTCGAAGTCGCCGTAGCTCAGCACCACGGTGCCCTGGGCGTCCACGCCGCTGTCCAGCAGGCTGGCGGTGGCATGAACGGCCCGCGGTTCGCCCCACAGCGCCACAGCGGACGCCAGGCAATAGAAGCCGATATCCATAATCGAACCGTTGGAGAACGCCGGATTAAAGGTGTTGGGGTTTTCCCCGTCGAGGTAGCGCTGGTAGCGCGAAGAGTACTGGCAGTAGTTAATGAAGGCTTTACGCAGTTTACCCACTTTGCCGAGGGTTTCCTTCAGCAGCAGAAAGTTGGGCAGGCTGGCGGTTTTGAAGGCTTCAAACAGCACCACGTGGTTGGCTTTCGCCACCGCGATGGCCGCCTCGACCTCCTGCAGATTCGACGCCAGCGGTTTTTCGCAAATGACGTGCTTCTTGTGGCTCAGGAACAGCCGCGTCTGCGGGAAGTGCAGGGAGTTCGGGCTGGCGATATACACCGCATCAATGGCGTCGCTTTGCGCCAGCGCCTCCAGCGAGGTATACAGATGCTCGACCGGATAGTCATTGGCGAAGGCTTGCGCCTGTTCGAGGCTGCGGGAGTAGATGGCGGTAAGTTTATATTTGCCGGTTTCATGGGCGGCATCGACAAACTGCTTAGTGATCCAGTTTGTGCCAACAACTGCGAAACGTATCATAAACGGTGACGAACTCCATTAAAGGGAACCTGTCGCCACTCTATCATGCCCCCATGACAAAACCAGTGCGTGACTACGCAGAACGCTTCAACGAAAGGTGCGTCAGCCACAGGCGGGTGTCGAACTCCAGCTGGTGGTATTGCGGCTCCATATGGCAGCACAGCTGGTAGAAGGCTTTGTTGTGCTCCTTCTCTTTCAGATGCGCCAGTTCATGGACCACGATCATCCGCAAAAAGTCCTCCGGCGCGTCGCGAAATACCGTCGCCACGCGGATCTCCGCTTTGGCTTTCAGCTTGCCGCCCTGAACGCGGGAAATGGAGGTATGCAGGCCGAGCGCATTGTTCAGCACGTGGATCTTACTGTCATACATCACTTTGTTGATCGGCGCCGCGCCGCGCAGAAAGCGGTTTTTCAAGTCCTGGGTGTACTGATATAGCGCTTTATCGCTGTTAACGTCGTGCCCTTGCGGATAGCGCTTTTGCAGCACCTCGCCGAGGCGGTCTTGCTCGATTAACGTGGTCACCTGCGCCAGCAGCGATTCAGGATAGCCCTGTAAATAAATGAGTTTTGTCATCGTCTTATCATTATGTCTGTCAGGAGGGCAGTTCAGCCACGGTCATGGTAAAGACCAGCGGCGCAGTACCCTCATTGCGGTAACCGTGCTCTATTTCGGTGCGGGCCACCGCGGATTCTCCGACCGCCACCGTGCGGCAGGTCTCGCCAAGCGTCAGCGTCAGCGCGCCGGCTTCCACGTGCAGCAGCTCGAAGGTCGTCGCCGGGTGGCCGGGCGAGGTAAAGGCTTCGCCGGGCTGCATCTCCCAGCGCCACAGCTCAATCATATTCGGCCCGGCGGTGCCGGCGAGAAGCCTGGCGCTGCCTCCCAGCGGGCCTTGCCAGAGGGTGGGGATCTGCTCGGCGGGAATAATATGCAACGCGGGTTCGCTTGCCACATTGACGATATCCGCCACCGAAACGCCCAGCGCGGCGGCGAGTTTGCAGAGGATCGCAATGCTGGGGTTGGCGGCCTCTTTTTCCATCTCGACCAGCATACCTTTGCTGATGCTGGCCCGGCGCGATAGCTCGTCCAGCGACATTTTTTTCGCTTTACGGTAGGCCTTCAGCCGCGTGGCGACGGCGCGACTTACCTGGTCGACATCAGCTCCTGAATCGGTCGTTATATTGACTTTTACGTTCATTGGTCACTATGATGAAACAAATTGGTCATTACAGGATTATCGAATGCGTAGCGTAACGCCGTCAATCGAATCTGCGGTCAGCCGCCTGGCGCCGGGCTTTCGGGCATTAAGTATTGTGGTGGAGAGCGCGCCGGTGGCCAATCCCGCCGTCGCGGAACAGGCGCTGGCCGAGGCCTGCCTGGCGGTGCAGCAGGATGATGTGCCCTGGGCGCAAGCGCACCTGGCGGCATGGGATGAAGCGTTCAGCGCCTTCGGCGCGAAGGCGAAACGTACCCCCTGTTCGGCGCAGGCGCTGCGCAAGCGGGTGCTGAAAGAGGGGAGCCTGCCGGCCATCGATCCGGTAGTGGATATCTACAACGCGATCAGCATTCGCTATGCCGTCCCGGTCGGTGGGGAAAATCTGGCCGCCTACCATGGCGAACCGCGGCTGGCCATTGCCCGCGGCGATGAGCCATTCGATACGCTAAAATCGGCGGAGCCGGTGGTGGAATATCCGGAGCCGGCCGAAGTCATCTGGCGGGATGATATAGGCGTAACCTGCCGACGCTGGAACTGGCGACAGGGCGTACGTACCCGGCTGGACAGCGGCGCGCAGACGATGTGGTTTATTCTCGAAAGCCTGCCGGCGATGCCGTTGTCGGCCCTGCAAGAGGCGGGAGAGCGGCTGGTAGGCTATCTGCAGCAGCTGATGCCCGGCGCCCGCGCGTCGATAACGCTGCTGCAAGCCGATGACGAGGGCGATCTACGCTGAGCGGCGATGATCAGCGATCTCTCTTCAACTGGACAGGATTTGCGTATAAACTCGCGGGTTTTACTATTCCGGAGGCGGAGAGGCGATGAGCCAGGCAGAGTTAAACGGTGAGTTATTCACATTAGAGCGGTTCCCACCTAACGCTGAAGAAGAAGCGCTTCAGGCGTGGGAAGCGGCGGATGAATATCTGCTGCAACAGGTGAATGACGTCGACGGCCTGACGCTCATCTTCAACGACGGCTTCGGCGCGCTCGCCTGCGCGCTGGCGGAGCGCAACCCCGTCAGCATCAACGATTCCTTTATTTCCGAGCTGGCGACCCGCCACAACCTGCGGATGAACGGCATTGATGAAGAGAGCGTGCGCTTTCAGGATAGCCTGAGCCCGCTGCCGGCCGCGCCGGCGCTGGTGCTGATTAAGGTGCCAAAGCAGCTGGCGCTGCTGGAACAGCAGCTGCGCGCCCTGCGCCAAGTGGTGACGCCGGAAACCCGTATTATCGCCGCGGCGAAAGCCCGCGATGTCCATAACTCGACGCTGGCGCTGTTTGAAAAAATTCTCGGTACCACCACCACCTCGCTGGCATGGAAAAAAGCGCGTCTGATCCACTGCGTTTTCACCGACCCTGAGCTGGCGGATGCGCCGCAAACCTACAGCTGGAAGCTGGACGGCACGCCGTGGACCATCCACAACCATGCCAACGTTTTTGCCCGCAGCGGTCTGGATATCGGCGCGCGCTTCTTCCTGCAGCATTTACCGTCTAATTTAGAAGGCGAGATCGCCGATCTCGGCTGCGGCAACGGGGTGATTGGCCTGCAGGCGCTGGCGCAGAACCCGAACGCGCGGGTCATGTTCACCGATGAGTCGCACATGGCGGTGGCTTCCAGCCGGTTGAACGTCGAGCACAACCTGCCGGACGATATCGACCGCTGTGAATTTATGGTCAACAACTCGCTCTCCGGCATTGAGCCGGACCGCTTTACGGCGATCCTGTGCAATCCGCCGTTCCATCAGCAGCACGCCATTACCGACCATATTGCCTGGCAGATGTTTAACGACGCCCGCCGCAGCCTGAAATACGGCGGCGAGCTGTACGTCGTCGGCAACCGCCACCTCGATTACTTCCGTAAGCTGAAGCGCGCGTTTGGTAATTGCACGACGATTGCGACGAACAATAAGTTTGTCATTTTGAAAGCGACCAAGGTGCGTAAGCAGCGCTGATTCGTGTTGCTATTTCCCCGGCTTGCGGCTGTCGCCTTAGCCGGGCTACCGACTGTCGCCTTAGCCGGGCTACCGGCTGACGCCTTCGCCGGGCTAGCGTGCGGGATTATCGTGGTAGCCCGGGGAAGGCGCATCGCGCCGCCCCCGGGACACGGCTAAATCGTCAGCGCCAGCTTCGTGCCCTGGGCAATCGCCCGGCGCGCATCCAGCTCCGCCGCCACGTCGCAGCCGCCGATCAAATGCACCGTTTTCCCTGCCGCGCGCAGCGGTTCCGCCAGATCGCGGCGCGGCTCCTGACCGGCGCAGACAATCACATGATCCACCGCCAGCAGCTGGCGTTCACCGCCGATAGTCACATGTAACCCCTCATCATCGATCTTCTCATAGCTGACCCCCGGGATCATTTTCACGCCGCGCGCCAGCAGCGTCGCGCGATGGATCCAGCCGGTGGTTTTGCCGAGCCCTTCGCCCGGTTTGCTCGCTTTGCGCTGCAGCATCACAATTTGTCGCGGGCTTTGACTCAGTTGCGGGCCCTCAGGACTCAGCCCTCCCGCCGTTTGCAGGCTGGTATCGATACCCCATTCGCGACAGAACTCGCCGATATCCTGGCTGGTGGCCACGCCCGACTGGCTTAGGTACATCGCGGTGTCGAAGCCGATGCCGCCGCAGCCGATGATCGCCACCTTCGCGCCAACCGGCGCTTTGTCGCGCAAGACATCCAGGTAGCTGAGCACCTTGGGATGATCGATCCCGGCGATCGCCGGCAGGCGCGGGGCGATACCGGTGGCGAGGATCGTCTCATCGAAAGCCAGCAGATCATCTGCCGTAACGCGGGTGTTCAGGCGCAGATCGACGCCGTTAAGATCGAGCATGGTGCGGTAGTAACGCAGCGTCTCGTGGAACTCCTCTTTGCCAGGGATCTGTTTGGCGATATTAAACTGGCCGCCGATCTCCGGCAGCGCATCGAACAACGTGACCTGATGGCCGCGGGCGGCGGCGTTAACGGCAAAGGCCAGACCGGCCGGCCCGGCGCCGACCACCGCCAGCCGTTTAGGCGCGTTGGCAGGCAGGACCGGCATCAGGGTTTCATGACAGGCGCGCGGGTTGACCAGACAGGAGGTGACTTTGCCGACGAAGATCCGATCGAGACACGCCTGGTTGCAGCCGATGCAGGTGTTGATCTGATCGGCACGATCGTTCTGCGCTTTTGACATAAATTCGGCGTCGGCGAGGAACGGGCGGGCCATTGATACCATATCGGCATCGCCGCGGGCGAGAATATCCTCCGCGACCTGCGGATCGTTGATGCGGTTGGTGGTGATCAGCGGGATCGACACCGCGCCTTTCAGCTTGCGGGTGACCCAGCTAAAGGCGCCGCGCGGTACCGGCGTGGCGATGGTTGGAATGCGCGCTTCGTGCCAGCCGATCCCGGTGTTGATGATGGTCGCCCCCGCCGCCTCGATGGCTTTGGCCAGCTCGGTGACTTCCGTCAGCGTGCTGCCGTCGTTGACCAGATCGAGCATCGACAGACGGTAGATGATAATGAAATCGTGGCCGGCGCGCTGGCGCACGGCCTTGACCACTTCAACGGCGAAACGCATACGGCGCGCGTAATCGCCGCCCCATTGATCGCTGCGCTGGTTGGTGCGCGCGGCGAGGAATTCGTTAATCAGATAGCCCTCAGAGCCCATCACCTCGACGCCGTCATAGCCCGCTTCCCGCGCGAGCTGGGCGCAGTGGGCAAAATCATCGATCAGCGTGAGGATCTCGTTGTGGCTCAGCTCATGAGGGGTGAACCGGTTAATCGGCGCCTGCAGAGGCGAGGGGGCGACCAGCGCGGGCTGGTAGCTGTAGCGCCCGGTGTGCAGGATCTGCAGAGCGATTTTGCCGCCTTCCTGATGTACCGCGTCGGTGATCTGGCGATGATGCGCCAGATGGCTGGCATCGTTGAGCACCGCGCCGCCAGCCATGGTCACCCCGGACGGGGCGGGAGCGATGCCGCCGGTGACGATCAGTGCCACACCGTGACGCGCACGCTCGGCGTAAAAGGCCGCTAACCGCCGCGCGCCGTCGGGCAGCTCTTCCAGACCGGTATGCATGGAGCCCATCAACACGCGGTTTTTAAGGGTGGTGAAGCCCAGCTCAAGCGGGGCGAAAAGCGACGGATAGCGGCTCATAATGGCTTCCAATGTAAAATTATTGTTATGTGGTCGGATGAGTTACTAATTTAGCCGTCGTGGAGAAAAAGGGAAAAGGGGAGTGCGGTGATTGTGATGGGATTCAAAGAACGGCGAAGCGTTGCCCCTCACCCCGGCCCTCTCCCAAAGGGAGAGGGAGAAAGGCGGATCGGTACCGGTGGTTAGGGTGACGGGGAAGACGCAACGTGCTGGCGGCGTTCCAGACCCGGCGCCTGCCACATCGATGTTGTCAGCCCGCTATCGACAAGACCAAGCTGATCGGCATACACCGACTGCCATTTACTCATCATCTCCTGATAAAGCTCGCGATGTTGCGGATTAGGGCTGAATTCGCGGTGCCAGCTCACTAACTTTTCTCCAGCGCTGGCCATATCGCCGTACAGCCCGGCGCCAGCGCCGGCGGCAATGGCGCAGCCGAGGGCAGTGGCTTCGCGGACCACCGGTACCCGCACCGGCAGGCCGGTGACGTCGCTGAGGATCTGGCTCCACAGCGCGCCTTTAGAGCCGCCGCCGGCAAACACCAGGCTGTCGAAAGTCACCCCGGAAAACTGCGAAATCTGCGCCAGGTTGCAGGCGGAGACAATCGCCGCGTTCTCCTCCAGGGCCCGGAACAGGGTGGCTTTATTGCACTTCTCCGGATCGATGGAGAGGTTAATAAACGATGGCGCAGCGTGGTACCACTGCTTAAAGTGCATGGCGTCGGAAAAAATAGGCATCACGCCGTGGGAACCGGCGGGTACGCGGCTGGCCATCTCCTCCAGCAGCGAATAGGCATCGACGCCGAGACGCTCGGCAATCAGCTTTTCTTCAGCGCAGAAGGCGTCGCGGAACCAGCGCATGGTCAGTCCGGTAAAGAAACTGATCGATTCCGCCTGCGCCATGCCGGGGATCACGTGAGGATTGACGCGGATATTCATCTGCGGGTCGGTGCGCACCTGCGGCAGATTGACCACCTGCTGCCAGAAAGTGCCGCCGAGTACCGCGCTTTGCCCGGCGCGTACCACCCCGAGCCCGAGGCAGCCGAGCTGCACGTCGCCGCCGCCCATCACCACCGGCGTCCCGACGCGCAGGCCGCTCTGCTGGGCTGCTGCTTCGGTGACGGCGCCCAGCAGCGTGCCGGTCTCTTTCACCGGCGAGAGCATATCGGCGCGTAGCCCGGCCATATCCAGCAGCGCCGGACGCCAGTCGCGGCTGAACAGATCGAGCATGCCGGTGGTGCCTGCGTTTGACGGGTCGACCGCCAGCTCGCCGGAAAGCTTCGCCGCCAGCCAGTCGCTGATCATGGTGATAGTCGCCGCCTTGCGGTAGATATCGGGACGATGGTGCACCAGCCACAGCAGGCGTGGCATGGCGCTGAGCGCCAGCGTTTGCCCGGAGACCTCGTACACCTCGGATTCAAAACGATAGTCGTGGATCTCCTTAAGCTCCGCCACTTCGCGGCTGGCGCGGGCATCAACGTTGGCGCAGGCCCAGATGGCCTCGCCGTTGCGGTCATAGAGGACGATCCCTTCGCGCATCGAACAGCAGGCGACGGACTGAATATCGGCGGCAGAGAGCCGGGCGGCGTCGAGCGCCTGGCGAATGCACTGGCAGGCCAGCTGCCAGTTGGTGGTAAGGTCGAACTCCATCGAGCCGGGGACGTTATCGACGCTCAGGTGTTTCCATTCGGCCTGGCCCACCGCCAGCTGGCGGCCATTAAGATCGAAAATGACCGCCCGTATGCTGCCGGTCCCGGCATCTAACGCTAACAGGTAACTCATGACATGCGCCTCACTGTTGTCGCGCGGCGCCGGGCCGTCAGGAGGCCAGTGCGAGCACCGCGCGTGCTGTTGTCTCTTCCGTTACCAGGCCATTAATGCGCTTGCCAATCAGAGCGGCATGAATCGCCTGCGCTTTTTGTTCTCCCCCGGCGACGCCGACGATGGTCGGCAGCTGCGCCAGCTCATCAAGGGTCACGCCGAGCAGTTCCCGATGGATCTCCAGTCCTTCTACCGGCCGGCCGTCGGCCTGCAGGAAATAACCTAAAATGTCGCCGACCGCCCCTTTGCGGGCGTACATCAGCTGTTCGCCCTCGCTGATATAGCCGGAGCGGAGAATGGTCGCGTCGCGCCGCTGATCGATAGCGCCAATGCCAACCACCGCCGCGTCCGCCGCCGTCGCCGCCAGCATCACATCGCGCACGCTGGATTCGCGGCGCAGGATCTCAGCGACCTCCGCCGACGAGACCCGCAGCGGCGCCGGAATAATACTGACGCTGCAGGCGGCATCCAGTTGGCCGATGCCGGTCATATAGGGGCCGACGCCGCCGGAGAGAGTGACCAGTCGCACCTGCTGTGAGCCGATAAAGCCGCTGAGATGCTGCAGGCAGCTCATGGTGGCTTCGCCGAAGCCGACCGCCAGCAGCTGTCCCGGTTGCAGAATGCCCATCAGCGACTGCGCGGCACCGATCCCCAGCCGGGTATTCATCGGCGGGGTGTTGAGCGCCGGCAGCACACGGGCAATCTTGAGGCCAAAGCGCTGCTGGAGTTCACTTTCCAGCGCCAGACAGCCCTCATAGCGCGAGTTGATCTGCACGCGAATCACCCCGGACTGGCGGCCTTTCTCCAGCAGGCGGGAAATCTTCAGCCGCGGCAGCCCCAAACGCTCGCCGATGTCGTTTTGCGTCAGGCCGTCGTGGTAGTAACACCACGCCACCCGCGCCACCAGCTCTTCCTCGGCTAACGCCAGCCCGGCGTAGCGATGGTCTTCCGTAATGCGTTTTTCGCTCATAAATTGAACTCTTATAAAAATTTAGATCATATGTTCGCTATTGCGCGGCCGGAAAGTGTGAGCCGACTGGCAAAACGGATCTTTCATCTCTGGCCGCTTTTTTCCGGACGATCTAAAGCGCCAAACTGTGATCTTCGCACGGTTGTAAATATAGTTCACCGTCTACGCTTTTGAACATTATTAAATTTAAAAATCATTTGTTCAAACGAGGCGCGACGATGAAGCCACTGCTTGAAGCTCGCCAGATCCGCAAACAGTTCTCCGGCGTTGCCGTGCTGAAGGGCATCGACTTTACGCTATGCGCGGGCCAGGTGCATGCGCTGATGGGGGGCAACGGCGCGGGTAAATCGACGCTGATGAAGATCATCGCCGGCGTCGAAACCCCGGATAGCGGTGAACTGACGATCGGCGAACGCGCGTTTGCGCGCCTTAACCCGGCGCTGGCCCACCAGCTGGGCATCTATCTGGTGCCGCAGGAGCCAATGCTGTTTCCCAACCTCAGCGTGCGCGAGAACATTCTCTTTCGTCTGCCGAAGCGGGCGGATACCACCGCGCGGCTGCAGGAAAAACTGCAGCAGCTGAACTGCCAGATCAACCTCGATGCCAGCGCCAGCACGTTGGAAGTGGCCGATCAACAGATGGTCGAGATCCTGCGCGGCCTGATGCGCGAGGCGCGGATCCTGATCCTGGATGAACCCACCGCCTCTTTAACGCCGGGTGAAACCGAGAGACTGTTTAGCCAGATCCGCGCGTTACAGGCGCTGGACGTTGGGATCGTCTTTATCTCGCACAAACTGCCGGAAATCCGCCAGCTGGCCAGCCATGTGTCGGTGATGCGCGACGGGGCAGTGGTGCTCAGTGGCGAAACGGCGGGCTACGGCGACCAACAGCTTATCAGCGCCATGACGCCGGCCAGCCGCGACCATGCGCTGAGCGACACGCAAAAGCTGTGGCTGGCGCTACCGGGCAATCGCCGTACCCAGGCGCAGGATTTTCCCGTGCTGCGGGTGGAGGATCTAACTGGCGAAGGTTTTATCGATCTCAGTCTGGAGATCCGCGCCGGGGAGATCGTCGGCCTTGCCGGGCTGGTGGGATCCGGGCGCACCGAATTTGCCGAAACCTTATACGGCCTGCGTCCGCCGCGCGCCGGGAGGATCTGGCTGGAGAACCGCGAGATTAGTCAGGAGAGCACCCGCGCCAGGTTGGCCAGCGGGCTGGTCTATCTGCCGGAAGACCGCCAGGTCTCCGGGCTGTTTCTCGATGCGCCGGTGCGCTGGAACACGGTGATGTTCAATCAGCCGTCGTGGTGGCAGCAGGGGAAACGGGAGGCAGCGGTGGTCGAGCGCTATCACCGGGCGCTGGGGATCAAGCTGGCCGATGGCGACCAGCCGGTACGCACTCTCTCCGGCGGCAACCAGCAGAAGGTGCTGCTGGCGCGCTGTCTGGAAGCTAATCCGTTGCTGCTGATTGTCGATGAGCCGACGCGCGGCGTGGATGTCTCCGCCCGCGCCGATATCTATCAGCTGCTGAAAAGCGTCGCCGCGCAAAATGTGGCGGTGCTGATGATCTCTTCCGATGTGGAGGAGTTCGTCGGTCTGGCCGACCGGGTGCTGGTGATGCATCAGGGCCGCCACAGCGGCGAGCTGGCGCGGCAGGCGGTGACCGTCGATCGCATGATGACCCTGGCCTTCGGAGGGCAGGCATGAAAACGTTATTCAAGAATCGCGAACTGAGCGCCTTTTTTGCCATCGTGGCGCTGTTTGCCGTGCTGGTGGCGCTCAATCCGGCCTATTTCAGCCTGCAGACGCTGGCGATGATTTTCGCCAGCTCACAAATCCTGTGCCTGCTGGCGCTGGGGGCGACGCTGGTGATGCTGACCCGCAATATCGACGTGTCGGTGGGCTCCACCGTTGGCCTGAGCGCCATCGCCGTTGGGGTAGCGCTGAACAACGGCTACGGGCTGGCGACGGCGATCGCCTTCGCGCTGGCGATAGGCGCGCTGGCCGGGGCTTTTAACGGCCTGCTGGTGGTGGGGCTGCGCATTCCGGCGATCGTCGCGACGCTCGGCACGCTGGGGTTGTATCGCGGGGTGATGCTGCTGTGGACCGGAGGGAAATGGATCGAAGGCTTGCCCGACAGCCTGAAATCGCTCTCGGAGCCCGCGTTTATCGGCGTGTCGCCGCTGGGCTGGCTGGTGCTGGCGTTGCTGCTGGCGGGCGGCTGGCTGCTGTCGCGCACCGCCTTTGGTCGTGATTTTTACGCCGTTGGCGATAACCTCGCCGCTGCCCGCCAGCTGGGCGTGGCGGTCAATCGCACACGGATGCTGGCTTTTACCCTCAACGGTATGCTGGCGGCCTGCGCCGGGATCGTCTTCGCCGCGCAGATTGGCTTTGTGCCCAATCAGACCGGCAGCGGCCTGGAGATGAAAGCCATCGCCGCCTGCGTGCTGGGCGGAATATCGCTGCTCGGCGGCACCGGTACGCTGCTCGGCGCGTTTCTCGGCGCCTTTTTCCTCACCCAAATCGACACCGTGCTGGTGCTGTTCCGCCTTCCTGCCTGGTGGAATGACTTTATCGCCGGCCTGGTGCTGCTCGGGGTGCTGGTGCTTGATGGACGCCTGCGCCAGGCGCTGGCCCGCCATCAGCGGGCGCTGAAGTACAGTCGTTTCCAGCCCGGCAACAAAGGGGGCAAACAGGTTGCCCGCTTTCCCGAACGCAAAAGCAAAGAGGTGGCTTAAATGAAGCTGAAGCTTAACTGGGAAAGCGCGCTGCTGGCGTTATTAGTCGTGGAAATCCTGCTGTTCGGCGCGCTGAATCCGCGCATGCTGGATCTCAATATGCTGCTCTTTAGCACCAGCGACTTTATCTGCATCGGCATCGTCGCGCTGCCGCTGACGCTGGTGATTATCAGCGGCGGGATCGATATTTCGCTGGGCTCGACCATCGGACTGTGCGCCATCGCCCTCGGGGTGATGACCCAGGCGGGCTGGCCGCTGTGGCTGGCGGTGTCGCTGACGTTGCTGCTGGGGCTGCTGTGCGGGCTAATCAACGCCGCGCTGATCCACTACACCGGCATCAGCCCGTTGGTGATTACCCTCGGGACGCTGTATCTGTACGGCGGCGGCGCGCTGCTGCTTTCCGGCATGGCCGGCGCCACCGGTTATGAGGGGATCGGCGGCTTTCCCGACAGCTTCACCGCCTTCGCCAATTTAACTCTGGGCGGGCTGCCGCTGCCGCTGGTGCTGTTCGCGGGTATCACCTTTCTCTTCTGGCTGCTGGCCCATCGCGGGCGCTTTGGCCGCCACCTCTTTTTACTCGGGCAAAACCCGCGCGCCGCGCGCTATGCGGCGCTGTCGGTGAACGGCATCCCGTATGTGCTGTATGGCCTGGTCGGTATTGCCTCGGCGGTCGCGGCGCTGGTGATGGTCTCCTATTTCGGCTCGGCGCGTTCGGATTTAGGCCGTGACCTGCTGATGCCGGCGCTGACCGCGGCGGTGCTCGGTGGGGCCAATATTTACGGCGGCTCGGGATCGATACTGGGTACCGCGCTGGCGGCATTGCTGGTGGGGTATCTGCAACAGGGTTTACAGATGGTCGGCATCCCCAACCAGGTGTCGAGCGCGCTGTCAGGGGCGCTGTTGGTTGTGGTGGTGATGGGGCGTTCGCTGAGCCTGCACCGTGAATGGGTGCGCGCGACCTGGCGGCGTCTTTTCTCGCGTAAAACAATCGGAGCACAACAATGAAAACAAAACGTATCCTGCAGGTCAGCGCGCTGGCGCTGGCGATGAGCGTGGCAACCGCGCAAGCGGCGGACCGCATCGCCTTTATTCCTAAGCTAGTCGGCGTCGGCTTCTTTACCAGCGGCGGCAACGGCGCGAAAGAGGCGGGGAAAGCGCTGGGCGTGGATGTCACCTATGACGGCCCAACCGAGCCCAGCGTCTCCGGCCAGGTGCAGCTTATCAACAACTTCGTCAACCAGGGCTACAACGCGATTATCGTCTCAGCCGTCTCACCGGACGGCCTGTGTCCGGCGCTGAAGCGGGCGATGCAGCGCGGGGTGAAAGTCCTGACCTGGGATTCCGATACCAAGCCGGAGTGCCGCAGCATCTATATCAATCAGGGCACGCCGCAGCAGCTCGGCGGCCTGCTGGTGGAGATGGCGGAAAAGCAGGTGACGAAGCCCGCTGCCAAAGTGGCGTTTTTCTACTCCAGCCCGACGGTGACCGACCAGAACCAGTGGGTGAAGGAAGCCAAAGCCAAAATCGAAAAAGAACATCCGCAGTGGCAAATCGTCACCACCCAGTTTGGCTATAACGATGCCACCAAATCGCTGCAAACTGCCGAGGGGATCTTAAAAGCGTATCCGGATCTCGACGCCATTATCGCGCCGGATGCCAATGCCCTGCCGGCGGCGGCGCAGGCGGCGGAGAACCTCAAGCGTCAGGGCGTGGCGATCGTCGGCTTTAGTACACCCAATGTGATGCGCCCCTACGTGGAGCGCGGCACGGTGAAAGCCTTTGGTCTGTGGGATGTGGTTCAGCAGGGCAAAATTGCGGTTAACGTCGCCGATCGATTACTGAAAAAGGGCGATCTTAACGTCGGCGATAGCGTTGAGGTGAAAGATATCGGCTCGCTGAAGGTCGAACCGAACAGCGTGCAGGGCTACCAGTATGAGGCGAAGGGCAACGGTATCGTGTTGCTGCCGGAGCGCGTGGTGTTCAGCAAAGAGAACATCAATAACTACGACTTCTGACGGAGGATGAGATGGCTGATTTAGATGATATCAAAGAGGGCAAGGACTTCGGCCTCGACCGCCCGCAGCAGAACACGCTGTACACCCTGAAAGGCTGCGGCTCGCTGGACTGGGGCATGCAGTCGCGGCTGGCGCGCATTTTTAATCCGCACAGCAACCGCACGGTCATGCTGGCCTTCGACCACGGTTACTTCCAGGGGCCAACCACCGGGCTGGAGCGTATCGACCTGTCGATTGCGCCGCTGTTCGAGGAGACCGACGTGCTGATGTGCACCCGCGGCGTTTTGCGCAGCCAGGTACCGGCGGCGACCAATAAACCGGTGGTGCTGCGCGCCTCCGGCGGTAACTCGATTTTAAGCGAACTCTCCAACGAATGCGTGGCGGTGGCGATGGAGGACGCCCTGCGTCTCAACGTTTGCGCGGTGGCGGCGCAGGTCTATATCGGCAGCGAATACGAACATCAGTCGATCAATAACATCATCAAACTGGTGGACGCCGGCAACCGCTACGGTATGCCGGTCCTGGCGGTCACTGGCGTCGGCAAAGAGATGGCCCGCGACGCCCGCTACTTCTCGCTGGCCAGCCGGATTGCCGCCGAAATGGGGGCGCAGTTTGTGAAGACTTATTTTGTTGAGGACGGTTTTGAGAAAGTGACCGCCAGCTGCCCGGTACCGATCGTCATCGCCGGGGGCAAAAAGCTGCCGGAGCATGAGGCGCTGGAGATGTGCTGGCGGGCGATCGACCAGGGGGCGTCCGGGGTGGATATGGGACGCAATATCTTCCAGTCCAGCGCCCCACGGGCGATGCTGAAGGCGGTGAAAAAGGTGGTGCATGAGAATCTGAACGCGCGCGAAGCGTACCAGTTCTGGCAGGAAGAGAAACAGGGAGAGCGGAAATGAACGTGACGCTGGTGGAGATCAATATCAAACCGGAGCGGGTCGACGAGTTTCTCGAGGTATTTCGCGCCAACCACGAAGGCGCGCTGCGGGAGCCGGGCAACCTGCGCTTTGATGTCCTGCAGGATCCGGAAGTGAAGACCCGCTTTTTTATCTACGAAGCCTATAAAGACGATGAGGCGGTGCTGGCGCACAAGAAAACCCCGCACTATTTAGCCTGCGTCGAAAAGCTGGAGGAGATGATGTCGCAGCCGCGGCAGAAGCGCAGCTTTATCGGCCTGCTGCCGCAGGTGTGAGAGAAAACCAGAGGAGAAGGTAACCCCGGCCCTCTCCCATGGAGAGAGGGTCGGGGGGAGGGGCAGTGTATTACGCCTCTGCAACCGAGACGCGCAGGGCCGCCAGCGCCTTACGCGCCGCCTTCAGCACCTGCTCGCACTGCTCAAGGGTGAGCGTCAGCGGCGGTTCAACGCGGATCGTCTTGGCGTTGTTTAACGTCCCGGCGACCAGCACCCGCTGTCTGAACATCTCGCTGGCAAAGTCGTAGCCAATCTCGTTATCGACAAACTCGATGGCCATCAGCATGCCTTTCCCGCGCACTTCATTCACCAGGTCCGGATACTCCTGCGCCAGCAGGCGGAAACCGTCCAGCAGCATATCGCCTTTCTGCGCCGCCTGCGCCGGCAGGTTTTGCGTCAACAGCACGTTGATGGTCGCCAGCGCCGCCGCACAGGCCAGCGGGTTGCCGCCGAAGGTGGTGGTGTGCAGGAACGGGTTGTCGAACAGCACCGAGAAGACCTCCTCCGTCGCCACCGTCGCGCCGATCGGCATCACGCCGCCGCCGAGCGCTTTCGCCAGACACAGGATGTCGGGCTGAACGTTCTCATGCTCGCAGGCGAACATCTTGCCGGTGCGGCCCATACCGGTCTGCACTTCGTCGAGGATCAGCAGGGCGCCAAACTCGTCGCACAGTTTGCGCACCGCCGGCAAATACCCCGTCGGCGGCAGGATCACCCCCCCTTCGCCCTGAATCGGCTCAAGGATCACCGCTGCGACGTCGTCACCGGTTTTCTTGCACTCGCTCAGCATGGTGCGCATGGCGTTGATATCGCCGAACGGCACATGGCGGAAGCCCGGCAGCAGCGGCATAAACGGTTTGCGGAAAGTCGACTTGGCGGTGGCCGACAGCGCCCCCAGCGATTTGCCGTGGAAGGCGCCGCTGGTGGCGATGAAGGTGAATTTACCTCGCGGCGACTGATAGGCTTTCGCCAGCTTGATGGCCGCCTCTACCGATTCGGTACCGCTGTTGCAGAAGAAGCTGTACTTCAGTTTGCCGGGCGTTAAGGCCGCCAGGGTTTTCGCCAGCATCGCGCGTAGCGGGTCCAGCAGTTCCTGACTGTGAAGCGGTTGTTTCGCGAGTTGATTCTCGACGGCGGATACCACAACTGGATTACGGTGCCCTACATTGAAGATGCCAAACCCGCCAAGGCAGTCGATAAACTCCTGTCCCTGGGTGTCGACAAGCGTATTTAACCCTCCCGCTTGCCACTCTACGGCTCCGTAATCCCCGCCGGCTGTGACCGATTTTCGATACTCTAAAAACCCCGGATTCACATGCTCTTTAAAGTATTCTCTAACCTCCTGGTTAAGTGCTTTCATTTCCTCATGGTCAAGCGTGCGCTTTTCAATGAGATTCAGTGCGTGTGCGCTGCAGGCCAGAGCCGATGCGCTGGAAGGTAACCTGTTCAAAATGTGCTCCTGGGGCGGACGTATCACACGATACTGGATTAAGTATTGCAGGGATTACGCCAGTTCGGCAGAAGCGGTGAAAATCGGGATAAATGCAAAGTAAAAGACGAAATGTGTAAAATTTAATCTCATGGCGCCATTATTGGCACGTTTTATTCCTGAGCTGGCGAGATTTTCTGCCTTGTGGACTTTAGCGGGACGATCCGTCGTGGTGCGGGCTGCCCCAGCGCGGGGCAACCGATGGTGAGAAAAGAGGCTTAGTCTAGCTGGGAGATCTCCATCGCCGCTCGGTCGATAATGCCAATGATCTGCTTGAGCTGGGCGGCGCTGCTGGCCTGCTGGTTCACTTTCAGGTCGAGGACCGCTTTGAAATTCTCCAGCGCGCGCTTCATCTGCGGATCTCTGCGCAGCTCGCAGCCGACCATCCGCGCCTGCAAACGCTCCTGGATATGGGCCAGGTGCTCCTGGTTCTCCGCGTGCAGCTGTTTCCCCTCTTCGCTGATGACGATTTTTTTGCGTCCGTTGTCGTCTTCCACGCTGATAAGGCCCTGGTCCTGGAGCAGATCCAGCGTCGGGTAGATCACCCCCGGGCTGGGGCTGTAGTTCCCCTGGGTGAGGGTTTCGATCTCTTTGATCAGCTCATAGCCGTGGCTGGCGCTGCGACTGAGGATGTCCAGAATAATCAGCCGCAGTTCGCCGTGGCCAAAGAAACGCTGGCGACGTCCGCCGCCGCGGCGGCCATGTTCGCCGTGTTCGCTGGGATCGCTGTGGCGCCCGCGTGGCCCACGCCCCTCTTCATGATGATGTCGCATGGTTACCTCTCGTTGTTTTTTTTTGATATATCTAATTTATATCTAAAAAGTGAATATTCGCAATGCAACTTACGATTTATTTTTTAATGCTTTGATATTTATATATTTATTTTTGATATGCGTATTTTAATGCGGTTTGTTTTGACTATATCAAAAAAAGACTTGCATTCTTTTTAGTTGGCAATCATTATCATTTGCATCGAGTTTAGATATATCTATTTACTGTTCACGAAGGCGATCGATGATGACAAAAACCAAAGCAGACAAGTACCCGCAGCGTGTCCGCAATGAGCTGCGTTTCCGTGAGCTGACGGTGCTGCGCGTGGAGCGCGCAGGCGCGGCCTTCCAGCGCATCGTGCTGGGAGGCGAGGCGCTGGAAGGTTTCGTTTCCCGCGGCTTTGACGACCACACCAAGCTTTTCTTCCCGGAGCCGGGCGCGGCGTTTGCGCCGCCGCAGGTGACCGAGGAGGGGATCGACTGGGGTGAGGGCGTGCGGCCTGCTACCCGCGACTATACGCCGCTGTACGATGCCGAACGCCATGAGCTGGCGTATGACTTCTTTATCCACGATGGCGGAATTGCCAGCCGCTGGGCGCTGGAGGCAAAAGTGGGCGATAAGCTGGTGATCGGCGGTCCGCGCGGCTCGCTGGTGGTGCCGGAGGATTACGCCTGGCAGTTATATGTCTGCGATGAGTCCGGTATGCCGGCGCTGCGTCGTCGCCTGCTGGGATTGCGTCAGCTGGCGGTGACGCCGCAGGTGACGGCCATCGTCACTATCGCTGATGCGTCATATAAAGATTATTTGGCGGATCTCGACGGCTTTAACATCGAGTGGGTGGTGGGCCACAATCCGGCGTTCGTCGCCGAGCGTCTGGCCCAGGTGAAGGTGCCGGCGGAGGATTATTTCATCTGGCTGACCGGTGAAGGCGCGGTGGTGAAATCGCTGCTGGCGCGCTTTGAAGATGAGAGCATCGATCAGCAGCTGGTGCGTTCGCAGGCGTACTGGCACAGCAAGTAAAAAGCCATCGTGGTAAAACCCGGATAGCGGCGCGTAGTGCCTTATCCGGGCTAACCGCGATGCCGTTTTTTGTCGGGTGTCGGCTAACGCCTTACCCGACCTACCCTTCGGCGCTGTGACGTTGCCCCGGTAAGCGCAGCGCCACCGGGGAGGCTTATCGTTCCGCCAGCGCCTTAAACACCATCGCCACCGCGTGGGCGCCTGGGTCCATGTTGCCGAGCAGGCTGTCGCTGTTGAGATAGGACGCTCGTCCGGCGCCGGCTTTGCTCGACTGGCAGGTGCGATCCGCGCCGGCCTGCGCCGCGGCAAAAGCGGCCTGCAGGTTCTCCGGTTCGGCCAGCAGCGCCGTCAGCGCCGGCTGCAGAGCATCGATCATTGTCCGGTCGCCTTCCTCGGCGCCGCCGTAAAATTTCATCTGCTCCAGACCAGCGTTCAGCGCCTCGGCCACGCTGGCGCCTTGCTCCAGCTTCTGCCCGGCAGCGGTGTAGAAGATCGACATCAATACCCCGCTGGAGCCGCCCATCACCACCGTCAGGCGTTCGCCCGTCAGCGCAAACAGCGTGGGCAGGTCGTTGAGCGGCAGCTGCTGGCGCTGCAGCAGGTCGGCAATCTCACGCGCCCCGGCGGCGAAGGTGGAGCCGGTATCGCCATCGCCCACTTTGGCATCCAGCGCGTTGAGATGATCTTCAAGCCCGACGAGGGTGCTGGTCACCTGCGCGACGTAATCGCCCACCTGCGGGTTGGCAGAGGGCGTAAAGTCGACGCGTGCGCTGGCGAGAGTGGAGGGCATGATGTTAACTGTCCGCGGCTGCACCGGCCGTGGCCAGCCGGCGGTTTCCACATCCGCCAGCAGCGCTTTCTCAATACTCTCTTCCAGCACGATGGCGCTCAGCGAGAAACCCTTCATATCCAGGGCCGTCACCAGCGAGGCCGGGCCAATCAGCCAGTCAACGCGCGCCTGCAGCGGCGTGTTAGCCAGTTCGCGGGTCAGGATCGCCATTTCGGCCACCGACACGCCGCCGAGGTTATTGAGCATCACCGCCAGACGGCCGGTTTCCGGTAGGGCGGCGGTCAGTTTTTCCACCATCAGGTTGATGATGTCCGCACTGTTTTGCGTGGCGATGGTGGAGGCGCCAGGCTCGCCGTGGATGCCCATTCCCAGCTCGGCGTGACCGGCCTGATGGCGCGGCGCGCTGTCGGCCTCCTGTGGCAGATGGCAGCTGGCCAGCGCCACCCCGATGCTGGCGGTGTGGTTGGCGGCGTACCGCGCTTCGCGCAGAACGGTGGCGAGGTTGTAGCCGCGTTCGGCAAAATAGCCCGCCACCTTATGGACGAATAGCGTACCGGCGATGCCCCGCGGCTGTTTATTATCCGGCAGCGAAATGTCGTCGCCAACGATCAGCATTTCCACGTTGTAGCCAAGACGGCGCGCTTTCTCCGCCGCCAGGCCAAAGTTCAGCCGGTCGCCGGTATAGTTTTTTACGATCAGCAGGCAGCCCGCCTCGCCGGTCACCGCCTGAATGGCGGTAAGCACCGCGTCGACGCTCGGCGAGGCGAACAGATCGCCACAGACTGCGGCGGTCAGCATGCCTTTACCAATAAAGCCGACGTGCGCCGGTTCGTGGCCGGCGCCGCCGCCGGAGATCACCGCCACGTTGTTTTTATTCAGGTCGCGACGGACCACCACCCGGATCGCCGGGTCGCTCTCCAGCCGGGCGAGGTTATTCCACGGACTGGCGATGATGGTTCCCTCAATCACGTCGTTGACGAGGCTGGCGCGCTGGTTAAAAAAGAATTGAGACATAGTGGTTCCTGAAGAGTAAGCGAAAACTCACCCTCCGGAGGCAGACCTCCGGAGCGGTAACGGTCAAAGTGGATTTAGTGGCGGATAAGGCGCTGGTGGCGCATATCGAGCGTGATGGGCTCGCCGGGCTGCACGCTGTTCAGCGCCTCGCCCTGCTGGCACAGCCAGGCGATCCCCGCCGCGCGGGCGATAATCGCGCCGTGGGCCTGTTCGCTGCCGTCGCGCAGGCACAGGCCTTTGACGCGACTGGCATCCAGTTGCAGGACGGTCGACGGGAACATGTTGTCGGCGATAATAATGGTCGGCTCGCCGGGCGTCGGCAGCGTCTCCTGAACGTCCTGCAGATGGCGCAGGGTGCGCTGCAGAATATCTTCGATATCGATATAGCGCGCCTGCAGATAGGGGTCATCCAGCTGGCGATACTGCTGGCTGAGCTCCATCAGCACCTGATGCCACGCCCATTCCGCCGAGCACGGCTCGGTGAGCAGACGATCGTTGGCAGCATCAAACAGATCCTCATCGTCGAGCAGGGTGTGGTGCCCGGCGAAAATCGCCGCGATGTCGGCGTTAAATTTATTCTCCGCCAGCCCGGTCAGGGCGGTGAGCTCCGCCAGCGTCTGGTCGATGGCCCGGCGCAGTCGCTGCTGCTCGCGGGCGACATCGGCGGCGGCTGGACGCACCGGTTGGATCAGGGCCAGCGAATAGCGCAGCGCGATGCCTTCGACGCGCCCGGAGGTGGCCGGGGCCGCTGCCGGTTGCGCCGCAGGCGATTCGCCGAAGTTATCGGCGGCCAGCGCCTGAAACGCCGCCAGCGCCGCATCGGCCTCTGGCCCACGGGCCAGCAGGCGCAGCTTGTCGTTGCGTCGCACCTGCAACAGGGCGATTTGGTTGAGGCTGTCCGGTTTGACGCACTTCCCGTTTTTCTCCAGCAGCAGATCGGCGTTAAAGCCTGCCAGCGCGGCGACCAGCTTCGACGCCGGACGCACGTGCAGGCCGTTGTGGTTCTGTATGACCACCGCAAGCGATTTGCTGTCGCCATCGTCGGCAAGCGTCGGCGTCGGGGCGGCGTCAGGGGTTGGCGAAGGTAAACCCAGCTGGATCCGTTTGGCCTCCAGGGCGTTCATGGCGTCGGCGATCACTTTGTCGATCCCGGCGCCGGAGGCGGCGCTGACGGTGGCCGCCAGCGTCCCCTCCACCAGCGGCGCGGCGCACAGCCGCACCTTCGCGGCAATCGCCGGATCGAGCAGATCGAGAGCGGTCTCGGCGCTGAGCAACGCGCTGCCGATATCCATCATCACCAGCACGTGGTCGGTGTCGGCGACGGATTCGATCGCTTCCATGACCTTGATCGGGTCGGTGCCGATCGGGCTGTCGGGGTCGTCGATCCCGGCGGCGATCGCCAGCTTGCAGCCGTCGTTGATTAACATCTGCCGGGCCAGTTCTCCGACACCTTCGCCCAGCCGGGCGCTATGAGAAACAATAACCAGGTTTACCATCGCGATTTCCTTACTCTTTGGCCGCGGCGGCCAACATCTGCATCATAAACATCACTGACGTGGCGCCCGGATCCTGATGGCCGATGCTGCGTTCGCCAAGGTAGCTGGCGCGGCCTTTGCGCGCCTGCATGGTGATGGTACTGTGGGCGCCGGCTTCCGCTGCTTTGCAGGCGGCATCCAGCGCGGCGGCGATCGACAGGTGCTGCTCGCTGGACTGGCGCAGGGAGTCCACCACCGGCAGCCAGACGTCGCACATGGTTTTATCCCCCGGCTCCGCTTTGCCGCGGTTGACGACGCCGTCCGCGCCTTCGCGGATCATCAGGTACAGTTCGTCGAGCGTCAGGCTCTGGTGAGCCTGAGTGACCTGCGCGGCGCGAATGAAGAAGGTGCCGAACAGCGGGCCGCTGGCGCCGCCGACGTTGGAGAGCAGCGTCATGCCGGTGTTTTTGAGGATAAAGCCAATATCTTTATCGGCAATCGACGGCAGCTTTTCCACCACCTTGCTGAAGCCGCGGTGCATGTTCAGGCCGTGATCGGCATCGCCGATCTCTTTATCGAGGCCGGTGAGAAAATCGCTCTCTTTGGTGAAGATATCGCCGCAGCGGTACAGCCAGTCGACGATTTGCGTTCTGTTCAGTGACATGTCGTGCTCCTTAGTTTCCCCAGTTCAGCGCCGGGGTATGAACCGGGGCGTCCCATAGCGCCAGCGTCTCATCATCCACTTTCAGCAGAGTGATGGAGAAGCCCGCCATATCCAGCGAGGTGCAGTAGCTACCGACGAGGTTGCGTTCGATGATGATGCCGGACGCTTCGCAGCGCTGGGCGAGACGGTGATACACGCCGTACAGTTCGGACAGCGGGGTGGCGCCGAGGTTATTGACCAGCGCGATGACCCGGTCGCCGTTTTGCAGCGCGGTTTTGCTCTGCTTCACTTCCTGCCACGCGCCCTTGACGGTATCCCACTGGCGCAGCGTGCGGCTGTAGGCGCCATTCTCCAGCAGGGTATCGAACATCTCATCGACGGTTTGGTCCAGCGAGCTGAAGCGACGGCGGTCGATGCCCGGCTCGCCGTGAATGCCGACGCCGAACTCCATTTCATCGTCCTGCAGGGTAAAGGAAGGTTGTCCGGCGGCCGGTACGGTGCAGGCGCCGAGGGCGATGCCAATGGAGTGGCCGAGATTATTCAGGCGGCGCCCCAGTTCAGCGCAGGCCTCCAGCGAATCGCCGCGCTCGGCGGCGGCGCCGACCAGTTTTTCGATCAGTACGGTATTGGCGACGCCGCGGCGGCCTGCGGTATAGAGACTGTCCTTCACCGCCACGTCGTCGTCGACCACCACGGTGGTGACTTTAATGCCGCTCTCATGCAGCAGCTCGGTGGCGGTTTCGAAGTTCAGGATGTCGCCGGTGTAGTTTTTGATAATCAGCAGGACGCCTTCGCCGCCGTCAATCTGCATCGCGCATTCGAACATTTTATCCGGCGTCGGCGAGGTGAAGATTTCCCCCGGGCAGGCGCCAGAAAGCATCCCCTGGCCGATATAGCCACAGTGCATTGGCTCATGGCCGCTGCCGCCGCCGGAGAGGAGGGCGACCTTGCCGGCCACCGGCGCATCGGCGCGGGTGACGTACAGCGGGTCCTGATGCAGGGTCAGCTGCGGGTGGGCTTTAGCCAGCCCCTGTAATTGTTCATTCAGTACATCTTCAACACGGTTAATCAGCTTTTTCATTATTCAGTGCTCCGTTGGAGAAGGTTCGATGCGGCCTCTCTGCTGGCGGAGGCGGTCATCGCGTAGGGGTATCGTCTGACGGTGCAGCATGCCTGGCGATATGATGATTCTGGCTGAGCGGACGAAAAAAAGAATGCCCCGGCGATCGGGTTTCATTACGAAACATCGCCTGCTTATTTTGTTTCTTTATGGAACGTTTTTGCTGAGAAAACGGTGAAAATGCGAGCTGGCGCGCTTTTTTTCACCTGCTTTAAGCCCCGGTCATCGCAGCCGGCACAGTAGGCGGAAAAAATTTTTCGCTGATTTTCACGCAGCTGCGCGGGAAAAGCCTGCCGCTAAAGGGGGATGGTAGGGGAATTATGCGGCAGAGGAGCGGATCGGGATCGCAATCCTGACGGAGAACAGGGCTTTTTGTTCCAATATGGAACGTAAAAATTTAACCTGTGTTTCATATCAGAACAAAAAGGCGAAAGATTTTTTTGTTCCCTGCCGGCCCTACAGTGATCGCACTGCTCCGGTACATTCCGTTGAGGCCGCGCTTTACCGGCCGGCGCGGATAACGCCAGGGCTCATCATGTCTACATGCGCACTTATTTGAGGGTGAAAGGAATGCTAAAAGTTATTCAATCTCCAGCCAAATATCTTCAGGGTCCTGATGCTGCTGTTCTGTTCGGTCAATATGCTAAAAACCTGGCGGAGAGCTTCTTCGTCATCGCTGACGACTTCGTGATGAAGCTGGCGGGGGAGAAAGTGGTGAATGGCCTGCAGAGTCACGATATTCGCTGCCATGCGGAACGGTTTAACGGCGAATGCAGCCATGCGGAAATTAACCGCCTGATGGCGATTTTGCAAAAACAGGGCTGCCGCGGCGTGGTCGGCATCGGCGGCGGTAAGACCCTCGATACCGCGAAGGCGATCGGGTACTACCAGAAGCTGCCGGTGGTGGTGATCCCGACCATCGCTTCGACCGATGCGCCGACCAGCGCGCTGTCGGTGATCTACACCGAAGCGGGCGAGTTTGAAGAGTATCTGATCTATCCGAAAAACCCGGATATGGTGGTGATGGACACGGCGATTATCGCCAAAGCGCCGGTACGCCTGCTGGTCTCCGGCATGGGCGATGCGCTCTCCACCTGGTTCGAGGCTAAAGCCTGCTACGATGCGCGCGCCACCAGCATGGCCGGGGGGCAGTCCACCGAGGCGGCGCTGAGCCTGGCCCGCCTGTGCTATGATACGCTGCTGGCGGAGGGCGAAAAGGCCCGTCTGGCGGCGCAGGCCGGGGTGGTGACCGAAGCGCTGGAGCGCATCATCGAGGCAAACACCTACCTCAGCGGCATTGGCTTTGAAAGTAGCGGCCTGGCTGCCGCCCACGCGATCCACAACGGTTTCACCATTCTGGAAGAGTGTCACCACCTGTATCACGGCGAGAAAGTGGCCTTCGGCACCCTGGCGCAGCTGGTGCTGCAGAACAGCCCGATGGACGAGATTGAAACCGTGCTGGGCTTCTGCCAGCGCGTCGGCCTGCCGGTGACCCTCGCGCAGATGGGCGTCAAAGAGGGGATCGACGCGAAAATCGCCGCGGTGGCGAAAGCCACCTGCGCGGAAGGGGAGACCATCCACAATATGCCGTTCGCGGTGACCCCGGAAAGCGTGCACGCCGCTATCCTCACCGCCGATCTGTTAGGCCAGCAGTGGCTGGCGCGTTAATTCGCGGTGGCTAAACCGCTGGCGCCGGTCAGCGGTTTTTCTTTCTCCCCTCTGGCAGTGGCTGCCGGAGGGGTTCTCTATGGTAAAACGCGGAAAACAGTATGACTGTTCAGACTCAGGATACCGGGAAGGCGGTCTCTGCCGTCATCGCCCAGTCATGGCATCGCTGCAGCAAGTTTATGCAGCGTGAAACCTGGCAAACGCCGCACCAGGCCCAGGGCCTGACTTTTGACTCTATCTGTCGGCGTAAAACCGCGCTGCTGACCATCGGTCAGGCGGCGCTGGAGGACGCCTGGGAGTTTATGGACGGTCGCCCCTGCGCGCTGTTTATTCTTGATGAGACCGCCTGCATCCTGAGCCGCTGCGGCGAACCGCAAACGCTGGCGCAGTTGGCTGACCTGGGATTTCGCGACGGCAGCTACTGCGCGGAGAGCATTATCGGCACCTGCGCGCTGTCGCTGGCCGCGATGCAGGGGCAGCCGATCAACACCGCCGGCGATCGGCATTTTAAGCAGGCCCTGCAGCCATGGAGCTTTTGTTCGACGCCGGTGTTCGATAACCACGGGCGCCTGTTCGGCTCTATCTCGCTTTGCTGTCTGGTGGAGCACCAGTCCAGCGCCGACCTTTCCCTGACGCTGGCCATCGCCCGCGAGGTGGGCAATTCCCTGCTCACCGACAGCCTGCTGGCGGAATCCAACCGCCACCTTAATCAGATGTACGGCCTGCTGGAGAGCATGGACGACGGGGTGATGGCGTGGAACGAACAGGGGGTGCTGCAATTTCTCAATGTTCAGGCGGCGAGACTGCTGCATCTTGATGCCCAGGCCAGCCAGGGGAAAAATATCGCCGATCTGGTGACCCTTCCGGCGCTGCTGCGCCGGGCCATCAAACACGCCCGCGGCCTGAATCACGTTGAAGTTACCTTTGAAAGCCAGCACCAGTTTATCGACGCGGTGATCACCTTAAAACCGATCGTCGAGGCGCAAGGCAACAGCTTTATTCTGCTGCTGCACCCGGTGGAGCAGATGCGGCAGCTGATGACCAGCCAGCTGGGCAAAGTCAGCCACACCTTTGAGCAGATGTCAGCCGACGATCCGGAAACCCGGCGGCTGATCCACTTTGGCCGCCAGGCGGCGCGCGGCGGCTTCCCGGTGCTGCTGTGCGGTGAAGAAGGGGTGGGGAAAGAGCTGCTGAGCCAGGCCATCCACAATGAAAGCGAGCGGGCGGGCGGCCCCTATATCGCCGTCAACTGCCAGCTGTATGCCGACAGCGTGCTGGGCCAGGACTTTATGGGCAACGCCCCCACTGACGATGAAAATGGCCGCCTGAGCCGCCTTGAGCTGGCCAATGGCGGCACCCTGTTTCTGGAAAAAATTGAGTATCTGGCGCCGGAGCTGCAGTCGGCCCTGCTGCAGGTGATTAAGCAGGGAGTGCTTACCCGCCTCGACGCCCGCCGCCTGATCCCGGTGGATGTGAAGGTGATCGCCACCACCACCGTCGATCTGGCCAACCTGGTGGAACAGAACCGCTTTAGCCGCCAGCTGTACTATGCGCTGCACTCCTTCGAGATTGTCATCCCCCCGCTGCGCGCCCGGCGCAACAGCATCCCGTCGCTGGTGCATAACCGGCTGAAGAGCCTGGAGAAGCGTTTCTCTTCGCGGCTGAAAGTGGACGATGACGCGCTGGCCCAACTGGTGGCCTACTCGTGGCCGGGAAATGATTTTGAGCTTAACAGCGTGATAGAGAACATTGCCATCAGCAGCGACAACGGCCACATTCGGCTAAGCAACCTGCCGGAATATCTCTTTTCCGATCGGCCGGGGGTCGATAGCGGCTCATCGCTGCTGCCGGCCAGCCTGACCTTTAGCGCCATCGAAAAAGAGGCCATCATTCACGCTGCCCGGGTGACCAGCGGGCGGGTGCAGGAGATGTCGCAACTGCTGAATATTGGCCGCACCACCCTGTGGCGCAAAATGAAGCAGTACGATATCGACGCCAGCCAGTTCAAGCGCAAGCATCAGGCCTAGTCTTCTCGATACGCGCCATGGAGAACAGGGCGTCCGACAGACGATTGCTGTAGCGTTTGAGCGCGTCGCGCAGTGGGCCAAATTGGCCATCCTCTGCCGTGCGAATGCGCTAGCGATGAGTGTGACGGGGCCCGCCGCATAACGGCGGGTAACGAGGTTAACTTTCCCCGGCGAGCGCCGGGGGATGGCTTATTTTTTAATAACCGAGTTGAGGTCGCCGAGTTTAGCGGCGGGGTTCTTGTGGCACTGCTGCAGCATTTTCGGCACCGAGACGGTCTCGACTTCATGCCAGTCGACATAGTCCCCGCCGCTGAAGTCGGTGTTGCGATTCACTACCCAGAAGGCCACCGGGGTCATGCTTTTCGGGTTCATATCCATAAATTCCTGACAGGTCATATTCTGCGGTGTGGTTTCCTGTACCGCGAATGCCGGGCTGGTCATCAGACAGAATGTGGTCGCCGCCACGGTCAATACGAGTGCTTTAGGTAAATTCATTTTCTTCTCCAGTCATAAAATACGGCTTAAGCCCGAGCATGCTTCATCTTATTTCTCAGGACCAGAAAGCCGATGGCGCTAAATATCATTTCAACGCCGATAAATGCGGTAATAAATAACCAGCTTTGCTGCGGGTTCATTGCCAGCCACAGGCAGGCGATAATTAAATCCAGCAGACCGATAAAAATATTCCAGCCAGCGCCGCTTTGTTTTCGGGTTTTACATCCGCTGACGATGCGGGAAATACCGCCGAGAACAAATAAAAGGCCGAATAAAAAGGCCAGACTGCTCATGCCGTTGAGGGGATTGACGACAAAACTCAGGCCGAGCACGATCCAGGCGATGGCGAAGATCAGCGCCACCAGGCGTGATTTCCAGTGCTGCTGACGGAAAACAATCAGGCTGTATAGCGAATAGAAGCCGCAGATCATGAACAACATGCCGGTCACCGTGGCGAGATACCAGCCGGCGACCAATGGCCAGGCCAGACAACAGGCTCCGCAGATAAACAGCAGGGTGGCCATCATGCCGGCATGCCGTTTATATCGAATGAAGACGCGTGGGCTAAACGCATTTAAGGTGTAATGGCTAAACATAAACATAATTGCTCCGCAGATCCGGTTGGCGGCCTGACGCTGAATAAAATACGTTATGATTTATTCAGCGGGCCAAAAGAAATGTCTGAGGAAAATAGTAGGCCGTGCCATCGCCAGGCGTAAATAAGAGTGCTGAGGTCACTTTATACGCCTTGTCTGACAGCTGTCAGACAAGGCCCGCAATATCGATTCCGGGCTCTGATTCTCAATAACCACGATATTTTTTAAGCTGGCTGCGTTTGGTGATGCTTACCGATTTTAATCAGGAGTTAACGATGAAAAAAGTCATTCTGGCGAGCCTGCTGGCAACCATGATGGGTACCTCTCCGGTGTGGGCAGCAGATAACGCGACGGCAGCGCCTGCCGCGGCAGCCACAGCGCAGGTGCAGAAAGAAGCCGCCGATGTGTTACAGGTGGCGGTTCAGGGCGCGAACGCGATGCGCGACGTCCAGTTCGCCCGCCTGGCGTTGTTTCACGGCCAGCCGGAGAGCGCTAAAAAACTGACAGACGACGCCGCCGCGCTGCTGGCCGCCGATGACGCCAGCTGGGCGAAGTTCGTGAAAACCGACGCGACAGCCAAAATGATCGCCGATCGCTATGTGGTGATCAATGCGACCATCGCCTTGTCTGAAGACTATGTGGCCACCCCGGAAAAAGAGAGTGCCATTAAATCTGCCAACGAAAAACTGGCGAAAGGCGATCAGAAAGGGGCTATCGATACCCTGCGCCTGGCCGGTATTGGCGTGATTGAGAACCAGTATCTGATGCCGCTTAACCAGACCCGTAAGGCGGTGGCGCAGGCGCAAAAACTGCTGAAAGCCGGGAAGTATTACGAAGCGAATCTGGTGCTGAAAGGCGCTGAAGAGGGCATCGTGGTGGACAGCGAGATGCTGGTGGCGGGTAACTGATACCTGTTCCACCCTGAGAGAGCGCAGAGGAAGAGACTGACAAGGATGTCCCCTTAACGGTCGGGCAGCGGACTGCCCGACCGGAACGGCTAGCGGCCGATGAGGGCGTCGATTTCGCCATCGATCTCGCGCATGACGCCGGTGATGCGCTGTACCACCTCCAGACAGCTTGCCGGCGTCAGCGAATCAGGCCGCTTAGCCTCAAAAGGGGCGCACAGTTGTTGTAGCGCAGTAATCCCCAGGATTTGTGCTGAACCGTGCAGACGGTGCAGCGCCCGCAGAAAGGTCTGCGGTTCATGCCGGGCGATAGCCTGTCCGGCGGCCTGTAAATCTGTGGCCGACGCATCGCGGAACGTCTCCAGCATCTCAGCCATCAGCGCCTGGTCTCCCCCCGTATTTTCGGTCAGCACGCTGAGCTTCAGATGCCGGGCGGCGTTAGGTGATGCGTGGCCCACCGCTAAGCGGCTGAGCTCATGGCTCAGCGTCTGAACCGACACTGGCTTAAACAGACACATATTCATGCCGCTGGCCAGACATGCCTCCCGCGACTGCGGCAGCGCGCTGGCGGTCACTCCCCAAATCACCAGGCTCGGGTAGCGTCGGCGTAACGACGCCGCCAGCGCCAGGCCATCTTTCTTCGGCATATTGAGGTCCGTGATCAGCAGATCGTAATGTTTGCCGGCGAGCTTATTCTCCGCTTCTTCACCGTCGCAGGCTTCATCGACACTGTAGCCGATAGTGTTGAGCTGGCGTTTGAGCAACAGCCGGTTGGTGGGGTGGTCGTCCGCTATCAATATCGACAGCCCGGGCAGGGCCTGCGGCCTGACGGGCAATGCCTGTGGCGCGTGAATCGCGCAGCGACTCACCCTGACCGGCAGCGTGATGGTGAAAGTGGTCCCCACGCCCGGACGGCTGACCATCTCCAGCCGGCCCTGCATCAGCGTAACCAGCTCCTGGCAAATGACCAGCCCCAGCCCGGAGCCGGTCTGCTGGCGTCCCTGGCGCGCCTGGGCATAGCGATGAAAGAGGGTGGCCTGCTCTGCTTCACTGATCCCGCAGCCGCTGTCGCTAACGATGAGGGTCAGCTCTCCCTGTGTCTCATCCGCCTGCGCCAGCCGGCATGAGATCTGAATCGCGCCCTCGGCGGTAAACTTCAGCGCATTGCCGATGAGATTATTGAGAATTTGCCGCAGCGCCTGAGGGTCGACCCACAGCGCGATCCCCTCCTGCAGAGGGAGATGGCTATGCAGCGCGATCCCCTTCTGCTGCGCCAGCGCGCCGAAGGTGTGGCACTGCTGCGACACCACCTGCGCCACATCGCTCCACTGTGGGGTGATCTGGTATTTTCCCGACTCAATCTTGTCGATATCGAGAATATTGCCGATAAGTCCCAGCAGGGTTTGCGCCGTCGACCCCGCCAGCTCGATCGCCTCTTTACGCTGACCGACGTTCAGCTCTGGTTTCGCCAGCAGTTCCAGAAAGCCGACGATGGCGCTCACCGGCGTGCGCAGCTCGTGGCTCATGCTGGCCAGAAAGCGACTCTTGGCTTTTGTCGCTTGAATCGCTTTGTCTTTTTCCCGCTCCAGCGCGCAGGAGAGGGCTTCCTTCTGCGCCAGCTCCTCTTCCAGCCGCTGCTGAGAGTCTTTGCGTTTGCGTACTTCCCGGCACAGGGAGAGTCCCCAGCCGAGGCTGATGGCGATCAGCACCAGCGCGAAGGCGATCAGCTGGTAAAACTGGCGGCTGTACTGGCTCCAGTTCTCTATTTGCTGGCTGGAGATTTTCGACCACTTCTCGGTCATCTGCAGAATGTCCCGCGGCGGAATGGCCTGCAGCGCTTTGTTGAGCACGGCGGCCAGCACCGGTTCATCGCGTGGGATCGCCAGCCGAATGGCGGCGACCGGGAGTCCATCGATGCGGGTGTAGTGAAGATCTTGCGGATAGTAGTGATCGATCATATAGCGGGCGGAAAGCTCCGAGGCCACGGCGGCATCCACCTCGCCTTCCTCCACCATCTTCATGGCGACACCAACGTTATCCGTCTCCACCCAGTTAACCTGCGGAAAGCGCGCTTTCAGGTCGTGGGCGGCGATCGGCCCCACCGGCAGGGCGATCCGTGCCGGGCGCGTCAGCAGATGCGGGTCGGGCGCGCTGCCGCGGGCGACCAGCACAAAGGCCACGTTAATGAGCGGCTCGCTGAGGGTGACGTAAGCCTGCGGCTGCGGGGTCAGGGTCGCGGCGGGCATGATCGCCCAATCCTCTTTTTCCATGCGCTTTGCCAGATCCTGACGATTGCGCACCAGAATAGGGTCAAACTGCAGCCCGGTCTGTAGTGAGAAAATATTCAGCATATCGGCCATGATGCCGCGCAGCTCATCTTCGTCATCCACCAGGGTAAAAGGTGGAAAGTAGGGGTTAACCAGCAGGCGGATGTGACGATGCTTCCGCAGCCAGCGCTGCTCCTCAGCGGTAAAAGGCAACGGGGTATTAAGAAACGACAGATCGCCGCGGTTGAGCCAGTTTTGCATGATCCGCATCGCGGTATCGCTGTCGATGGCGTGGATAAAACGGTCAAGGAGCTGGTGCAGCGCCGGTCGATCTTCACGGGTGACAAAGCGGTTGTGCTGCTCCTGCTGACGAAAATAGTGCGTGATGACCAGCGATTGCGAGAAATATTTCGAGATGCAGTGGCCGGTGGTGATGTTGTTGCCGATGAAATACTGATTCTCGCCGCTGACCACCGAGGCGAGGGCCTGATAGTCGCTATCATAAAGGGTGATTTTGGCGTTGGGAAACGCCTGTTGAATAATATCGAAAAAGGCGCAATCGCGGGTGCAGGCTAGCTTGACGCGGCGGTCGGTGGTTAGCGGCGGCAGGGGGGATTTTAGCGAGGTGACCAGCGTCGGCCAGGTTTTGATCAGCGGTGCGGATTGAACCAGGCCCGGGGCGAGCGCATCCCGGTGCGCCACCTGAGTGAGCAGGGTATCGACCTGGCGGTCGGCCAGGGCGGCCAGCGCCTGCTGCTCGGTGTCATATTGGCGGATAACCACCTTTAGCCCGAGGCTGTGCGCCATCAGCGCCAGATAGTCGGCGTTAATCCCCTGATAGCTTTCTTCGTCGCTGTCGTAGACGACGGGCGTCATCTCAGGGAGCCAGGTGCCGACGATCAGCGTTGGCTGGGCGGCCAGCCAGGCCTTTGCCTTATCGTTGAGCGGAATGTCGATCGCCGCAATGTGGGCATGGCTTTTCAGCTCCAGTTGCTTCATGGCAAACGCGGAGGGAGAGAGACTCAGCGCCAGCCCGACAATCAGGGATAAAATAAGACGAACGACCATGCCATCACCCTATTTTATTGCGTTGCGCAAAGTCATAAAGCTCAAGCAGGGAGCTGCAGCCTAATTTATCCATCAGACGGACCTTATAGGTGCTTACCGTCTTATTGCTGATATTCATTTTGCTGCCGATGGTGGTGTAGTCGATGCCGCTGAGAATATAGCGGAAGACCTTCATCTCCTGCGTTGACAGCGTATCCAGTCGGTCCTGATCGGTGATGCCGTGGGTGCAGAAGCGCTCCAGTGAAAAAGGGAAATAGCTGTAGCCATTATTGGCCGCGTCGATCGCGGCGAGGATATTATTCATTCCCTCTTTTTTACTCACAAAACCATTGGCCCCGCAGTCGGCGCTACGTTTGCCGTAAAACAGTTCATTCTTGGCGGAAATGACGATGATTTTTCCCCGGTAGCGGCGTTTTCGCAGCTGCTCCAGAACGTCTATGCCGCTGAGTTCCGGAATATCAACGTCGACGATCAGCAGGTCAGGCTGCATGGTTTCGGCGGTCTGTACCGCATGGGCGCCGCTGTCGAGTTCCGCTGCGACGGTAATGCCGTTGCTGTCGAGAAGGTTGCGAATGGCGATACGTGCCAATGGATGATCGTCAATGATTATCGCATTCATGGGGGCGTAAATCCTGATATGAAAAAAGAGGGCGATGCCTGATGCAGGTGCGGCGGGGGTTATTTTTATCGGTGCCGTAATAAGGCGCAATTGTAACACAAATCGTTTTCGGCCGGGAAAATATTGTGGATGTGTGCCTGCCGAATATATTTGCATATCGGGATGACAGCTGTAGGAAAAGGCGTTCGCTTGCTTCAGCGCTGTCTGCTGTTAAAAAAAATGCAAACGATTAATCTGCGCTTTTTAAGGTGAGGTGCCGGGAATATCGTCCGGTGACAGCTGGCAGGTAAAATAATAACAATGGTAAAAGCAAAGCGCCGCCTCTGGCGAAAATGGGCTTGGAAACGTCTGATGGCAGGAATAATCGTCCTGGCAATAAGTAACGCCGCGGTGGGAAAGGACGTGACGACCACTGAGGCGCGGACGCGCGATATGATGCGCTGTCAGGATTATCTGCAGCTGGATCCGCGCACCTGGACGCCGATGGTGATCTGGCTGATGAACGATCCTTTTTCCCTGCAGCCGCCGGAGTGGACCGACTTCCATGAAGCCGAGCTGGTGCTGACGCCGATCCTCACCGAAATCTGCCGTCAGGAGCCAGATGCCTGGCTGACTTCGCTGCGGGAACGGCTCAATTCTTATCAGCAGGTGCGGTCGCTGAACTAAGCGACCGCGGTAAAGCGGCAGAAAAAGTGACTAAACGTGCAGTTAGCGGCCAATTTCTGCGCCGAAGATCAGCAGCGGCCCGCTTTTTTCGACAGGGCGTCGCAGGTTTTGCTCGCTGGCGTCGGGTTGGCGCCGGCACAGATGGCATCCGAGACGGTGCTACTGCCGCCCAGCGGGATCAGTCCATACAGTTTCGGCTCGGCGGCTTTAGTCACATAGCAGCGATGGCGGGTGTTGCCGATGGTCGCCACAAAGTTGGTTTTCACATCCTGCTGCTTCGCATCGGAAATGGTCACCTGCGAAACATCGACATTAAAGGCAAAAGCGGCGGCTTCTTTCATTTCGCTTTCCGTCGCCATCGGTGGTTTAGCTACGCAACCCGTTAATAACAGTGCCAGACAGGTACTGACTGATATATCCCGTATTTTCATATTTTCATCCTTTTGTGTGAGTCAGCGGGTTGTATATATGAGCGACGGGAGGGGGGCGTTGATTTTGATCAGCTGGTACAGGGAAGGGGTATTTTTCGGAAATTGGCCTGAATTGTTAAAGTTATCGTGAGCAGTATGAATTCCAGCGTTGCGGGAATGAAAGGTGTTTTATGCCGACCTTGCGTAGTAAGACAGAGTAAACAGGAACGCGGCAATGATGGACTGGCTTCGGGAGGTGGGCAACGCAGATGGCCTGCGCAAACTTTTGCCAGGATAGAGCACTGTCTATTTTAGCGTAAGCGTAAATTTTCCTTTTCGCGATAACGGATTTTTTATCCTCTTAGCGGAATGGCAAGAAAATGCTGACCACGCGCATTGCTCAACGGCTTATGTTGCCATTTTATCGCTATTCTAAAATTTAGAAACAAAAAAGCCACTCTTTAGAGTGGCCTAACTGTATGTATTTACTGCTAAAATTTGGTGGCCCCTGTTGGGTTTGAACCAACGACCAAGCGATTATGAGTTCCTACCTGAACAACCGAAAATCAATGTTTTGCGTTATTTATCATTGACATAGATTGCCATCATTTGCCAATGATTACCCATTATTCGCCATTTCTACCGAAACTTTATCGCCATTTCATTTCTTTACTGTTTGAGGTGTTGCTTCAACGAAACTATGGCCGTACATTTTGAATTAAGCCGTGAGTATACCCGCACTGGCTTGTTTGAAAGTGGCAAGGTGGCTTCCTCATATCCCTTAAATCCCTAAGGAATGGATATGAAAAAGAAGCTTAAGAGAAAACATAAAACCTACGCTAAAAGCGTTCAAGTTTCTCGTTGTAGTCGAACTGTTGCAAAAAGCAAAATTTCATGTAAGGCATTGAAAGTTTTTCAATTTATTTCATGTGCTTTTTCAATGTACAGATCTATGCGGGACTTAGGTTGGTTAGAACACCTTCCAGCGCTTGTGGAGAAAATAGGCGTAGTTTTGAAGTTGCTGTCATTGGTTTTTAAACGATTTTTTTAGAATAATGGAGGGCTTATGAGTAATTCGTCCCTATCTTCTACGATTTCTGAAGTATAAAAACCACTTAAAACGGAGGAATCCCCTCCATTTTAGCTTCCGTTGAAGAGGAGTAGCTCTTCTGGAACGTTAGGGTAAATGTAACGAGGAAAAGCATTGAAGCAATTACTAGTCACAAAGCGAAATGGTAACTTGGAAGCGATCAACATTGATCGAATCCATAAGGTGCTATCGCATGCGGCTGATGCTTTAGGCTTTGATGCTAGCGAAGATGATCTAGAAAGTAGTTATCTTGATTATGCTATAAGAGTTATCGTTGGTCGATCTCCTAGTGATCCAAAGGTAAACGTTGGAAAGATAGAGATACAAAACTATATTTTTCTTCTGCCTTATCAAGGTGTTGTTAGAGTTTTTGTCATCGCGACAAAAAATGCACCCCAAAATTTCTCGATTTGTGATGCATTGTTTTCCGTTACTACAATCCAACTACTCAAAGCTTCGAGAAGGTTAGCCCGTTCTCCTCCATTTCAGCGATTACCCATTGTTCCTCATTTTTGCCACTGATCTCCTCCCTGCAAATAGTGCCTGGCTAAACTGAAGCCTCCGGTCTTTCTTCCATCTCACAGAGAGGCACATCGCCATGAAAAAGACCCGCTATACCGAAGAACAGATTGCGTTTGCGCTGAAACGGGCCGAAACCGGCACCCGCGTCGGGAAGTCTGCCGAAAGATGGGCATTTCTGAAGCCACTTTTTATAACTGGAAGAAGAAATTCGCCGGTCTGGGCGTAACGGAACTGCGGCGTCTGCGGCAACTGGAGGATGAAAATCAGCGGCTGAAGAAACTGGTGGCTGACCTGAGTCTGGACAAGGAGATGCTGCAGGAGGTACTGAAACAAAAGTTCTGAGGCCGGCTCAGAAGCGTCAGGCGGTGCATTTTCTGCGGGAGGCTTACCGTATCAGTGTCCGACGGGGGGGCGGACTGCTGATACAGAGCAGAACCGTTTACCACTGGCAGAGCCGGCGGGATGATCGGGCGATAACCCTGCGTATCCGGGAAATAGCGGAAACCCGGATCCGCTACGGTTGCCCGCGTATTCATATTCAGTTGCGGCGGGAAGGCTGGCCTGTTAACCACAAGAAAACACACCGGATTCGGCTGAATTCATCCGAAGTCTCCGGAAAGACGAAGATCTCTGATTTAGCACTGCACTGAATTTGGGCTAGGGTCAAAACCCCCGAAATCTCAAAAAGTGCGTGGAACTAAAACGGGTGCGCTTACACAGTGGCCAAAGTCAGCTTTGTATGTGAATGTAGAAGTACAAAATTTTGCCATAGTTGTTGCGACTAACTGACTACCATCGCTATAAAAAAACCCCACCGAAAGATGGGGTTTTTTTATAGCGGAAATTTGGCATGATTCGCGCTATGTCACATCAATTCGATAAATGGTTTGGCGACCACTTATGAAAGTCTGTGAGACTGCAAGTTGATCAGATGTATTTTCGAACACCTAAGCGCATACGTCAACCCATCATCTTTATAGCTATATGCTATCAACGTCATGAAATGGATGGTTCAAAGCAAAAGTTTTTGGACTGATAGTAAGCTTCAGCCGTATAATCTCCCTAGATCAAAGACTTCTTGCTCTATGGTTGATCAGAATGTGGATGCTATTGAACTCTGTTGTTAAGCGATAATCGGTCCTAAGGTAGCGAAATTCCTTGTCGGGTAAGTTCCGAGAAGACTAAGCCTATTGAGGCTTTTGAACGCCGAGCTGGAGAGTAGCCGTTAGCGCATAAGCGCAAACTACCGAACTTTCCTTTTCGTACGTACAAGATGCTTATCATTCTCAATATGAGAGCAGATAAAGTTATTAATGTGGCTTAATCTGTTGAATTCAATATAAGTTGCTCACCGGTGGCACGGTTTGGTGGGGTTCTCGTTTTACGAGGGTAGTGACTTCAATCCCGAGGCTGTGAGACTGCAAGTTGATCCTTTGGTCGCTCATGAGTATTTTTGCGGCCCCTGACGCTATCTTTTGAGATACAGCCTCCTTTAACCAGGAGGTTAAAATGCCAAAAAAACGTAAAAAATCGAGCGGAAAAAAGGGCGGGCTACCTGCAATGTTCATCACATTCTTGTTGTCAGTCTCAGGAGCATTGCTAGTGCACGGCGACCAGGGAAACCTTTTAGCTAACCCACTGATCAATGTGACGGTTGTTAATGTTCACAGTAATGTGACTGTTAACAACTTAAGTTCTGTAAGGTAAGCTGTAAGGGGGAAGCGGAGCTCGGAAACGGGTTCCGCTTTTCTTTTTTCTTACCCAGATTGCAAAGTGGTTGTGCATTGAGACAGAAAATTTGTTAGGGCATGAGCACTGAATGAGCATGGCTGAAAAAATACACCGCCATTTTATCGCCACTCAAAAAACATATAACAAAAAGGCCACTCGCTAGAGTGGCCTAAATGCATGTATTTATTGTTAAAATTTGGTGGCCCCTGTTGGGTTTGAACCAACGACCAAGCGATTATGAGTCGCCTGCTCTAACCACTGAGCTAAGGGGCCGTGGCGAGGGATTATAAAGTAACTGACGGTTGCAATCCAGCGTAAAGCGCGCAGCTGCTGTTTTTATAAACAATGCATTTTCAATCCTTTATAATCATGTTTTAGCCATACAGCCGGAGAAAACATGATTAGCGATATCCTTGCGCCGGGCCTGCGCGTCGTCTTTTGCGGTATCAACCCGGGGAAGTCTTCCGCCCATACCGGCTTTCATTTTGCCCATCCTGGCAACCGCTTCTGGAAGGTCATCCATCAGGCCGGCTTTACCGATCGGCAGCTCAGGCCGGAAGAGGAGCTACAGCTGCTGGATACGCGCTGCGGCATCACCATGCTGGTTGAGCGTCCGACGGTGCAGGCCAGCGAGGTCGCCCTGCAGGAGCTGCGCAGCGGCGGCCGTGAGCTGGTGAAGAAGATTGAGGAGTATCAGCCGCAGGCCCTGGCGGTGCTCGGCAAGCAGGCCTTCGAGCTGGCCTTTAACCAGCGCGGGGCGAAGTGGGGGAAACAGGCGATAACCATTGGCACGACCCAGGTGTGGGTGCTGCCCAATCCCAGCGGTTTAAACCGGGCGACGCTCGATAAGCTGGTGGCGGCCTATCGTGAACTGGATGATGCCCTGGCGACCCGCGGTCAGTAGCGGAGAGCGGCGGCTTTCCCCGAGCGGCCAGCGAAACGCCATAAAAAAAGCTCCCCGCAGGGAGCTTTTTAACCGGCTTTGGACGCTGTCCCGCGACGATTAATCGTCGAGGAAGCTACGCAGCACTTCAGAACGGCTCGGGTGGCGCAGTTTACGCAGCGCCTTCGCTTCGATCTGACGGATACGTTCGCGAGTAACGTCGAACTGTTTACCCACTTCTTCCAGCGTGTGGTCGGTGTTCATGTCGATACCGAAACGCATACGCAGGACTTTCGCTTCACGAGCGGTAAGGCCGGCCAGCACGTCGTGCGTTGCCGCACGCAGGCTCTCGGTGGTCGCGGAATCCAGCGGCAGCTCGAGGGTGGTATCCTCGATGAAATCCCCCAGATGCGAATCTTCATCGTCGCCGATCGGCGTTTCCATGGAGATAGGCTCTTTGGCGATCTTCAGCACTTTACGGATTTTGTCTTCCGGCATCAGCATGCGCTCGGCCAGCTCTTCCGGGGTCGGTTCACGGCCCATCTCCTGCAGCATCTGACGGGAGATACGGTTGAGCTTGTTAATGGTCTCAATCATATGCACCGGAATACGGATGGTGCGCGCCTGATCCGCGATGGAGCGGGTGATCGCCTGACGGATCCACCAGGTAGCGTAGGTCGAGAACTTGTAGCCGCGACGGTATTCGAACTTATCCACCGCTTTCATCAGACCGATGTTGCCTTCCTGAATCAGGTCGAGGAACTGCAGACCGCGGTTGGTGTATTTCTTGGCGATCGAGATAACCAGACGCAGGTTCGCTTCCACCATCTCTTTCTTCGCACGGCGGGCTTTCGCTTCACCGATGGACATGCGACGGTTGATATCCTTCACCTGCTCGATGGTCAGGCCGGTCTCTTCTTCGATCTGCTGCAGCTTCTGCAGGCCGCGCTGCACGTCTTCTTTCACTTCCAGCAGCTTCTCGGACCACGGCTTGTTCATCGCCACCGCGGCGTTGAACCAGGTTTCGCTGGTTTCGTTGCCGGTGAACAGGGTGATGAAGTTTTTCTTCGGCATTTTGCACTGCTCAACGCACAGCTTCATGATGATACGTTCCTGAGTACGAACGCGATCCATCATGCTACGCATGCTGTTGACCAGGTAATCGAACTGCTTCGGCACCAGGCGGAACTGCTTGAAGACTTCAGACAGCTTCAGGATCTCTTCCTGGGCGGCGGCATGGCTACGACCTTTGGCTTTGATAGTGTCGCGCGTCAGCTCGTACTGGGTACGCAGCTCGGCGAACTTCTCACGGGCCAGCTCAGGGTCGATGCTGTTGTCGTCATCGCTGTTGTCGTCGGCGTCTTCATCTTCGTCTTCGTCTTCGTCGTCATCCATCTCTTCCTGAGACAGCTCGGAGCCAACGTGGGTGGCGGTCGGCGCCATATCTTCTTCGGCGTTCGGATCGACGAAACCGGTGATCAGATCGGACAGACGGGCTTCTTCCGCTTCCACGCGGTCGTACTGCTCAAGCAGGTAGGTGATCGCTTCCGGGTATTCGGCAACGGAGCACTGCACCTGGTTGATGCCGTCTTCAATGCGTTTGGCGATGTCGATTTCGCCTTCACGGGTCAGCAGCTCTACGGTACCCATTTCACGCATGTACATGCGCACCGGGTCGGTCGTACGCCCGATTTCGGATTCCACGCTGGAGAGCACCTGCGCGGCGGCTTCGGCAGCATCTTCATCCGCGGTGTTTTCGGCAAGCATCAGATCATCGGCATCCGGTGCTTCTTCCATCACCTGAATGCCCATGTCGTTGATCATTTGGATGATGTCTTCGATCTGATCGGAATCGACGATATCTTCCGGCAGATGGTCATTGACCTCGGCATAGGTCAGATAGCCTTGCTCCTTACCACGTTGGACAAGAAGCTTCAGCTGTGACTGCGGGTTTTGCTCCATAAGACGGTATCCACACTTAATTCGTTTGATTGGTGTCGGCAGGCGGGCTGTCGACATTTAAAGCGAGGGCGTACTTATATTATTGCCGCTGCGCCTCTGCGCGGCTGTCGGGGGCTTCCCGATCGATACTCGGCACTTAAGCCGTTAAATACGGTGTCCTTCACGTTGCTCTGCGTTCTGCTGCTGCATCAATGCAACGTGAATGACTGAGTCTGTCATTTATTTTTTCGCCAGCTCCTGGCTGATGGTCCAGAGCTCCCGGCGTTCCTCACTGCTTAAACCGTGTGTGCGATCGCGAGCAATCAACTCTTCCTGTCGCAGTTCCAGCAGTGAATCAAACATATGGTTGAGCGAGTCGGTGAAGGTTTGTTCAGCGATATCTTTATCTGCTATATCGTCCCACATCGACAGTTTTTCAAGGGTTGCGGCCTCTTTTGTGCCGCGATATTGCTCTAAAAGTTGCCCGGTTGTCAGACCAGGCTGCGCCAGACAGCTCTTCACCAGCTCGCCGAACAGGCTCAGCCCCGGCATTTTGCGCGAGTCCAGCCCCTCCAGCGGTGGGACTAACGGCGCCAGATCCGGGTTTTGCACCAGCAGTCCTATCAGTATACGCATGGTCGTGCGTTTTAGCTGTGGTGCGGGGCGCGGGGCGCCATTTTCCGCCTGTTTTGGCATTAAACGTTCAAGCTGGGCGTCATCTAAAATGCCCAGCTTGTTGCCCAGCTCCTGACGCAAATAGATGCGCAGGGTTTCGCCCGGCACCTGGGTTATCAGCGGCAGCGCCAGCGTGCTCAGCTGCGCGCGCCCGTCCGGCGTGCTGAGGTCGACCTGCGGCAGCAGGCTGTTAAACAAGAACGTGGAGAGCGGCTGAGCCTGCTCCATCCGCGTCTCGAACGCCGCTTTGCCCTCTTTACGCACCAGCGTATCCGGGTCTTCGCCGTCAGGCAGAAACATAAAGCGCAGCTGGCGCCCATCGGTCATGTACGGCAGCGCCGTCTCCAGCGCGCGCCAGGCGGCATCGCGGCCGGCCCGGTCGCCGTCGTAGCAGCAGATGACGTTATTGGTCACCCGGAACAGCAGCTGGATATGATCGGCCGTGGTCGAGGTACCCAGCGAGGCGACAGCATAATTGATGTCGTACTGCGCCAGCGCCACGACGTCCATATAGCCTTCGACAACCAGCAAACGCGGTGGTTCGGGGTTGTCCTGCTGCGCTTCATACAGGCCATATAGCTGACGGCCTTTATGGAATATGTCGGTTTCCGGGGAGTTGAGATACTTCGGCAGGGCATCGCCCAGCACCCGTCCGCCAAACCCAATCACCCGGCCTCGCTTATCGCGGATGGGGAACATCACCCGTTCGCGGAAGCGGTCGTAACTGCGTCCCTGATCGTTGGTGACCAGCATGCCGGCATCAATAAGCGACTGGCGGTTTTCCTGATTGCCGCCAAAACGTTTTAAAACGTTATCCCAACCTGGGGGAGCATAGCCGATGGCAAAGCGCGTAATCACCTCGCTGCTTAACCCCCGTTTTGCCAGGTACTGGCGCGCAGGGTCGGCGGCGGGCTGCATCAGAGACTGTTGATAAAACGTATTCAGACCATCCAGTAACTGGTAGAGGTTCTGCCGTTGATGGCGCTCTATCTGGCTGGGTCCGTTGCCTGCTTCATAAGGCACTTCGAGGTTGTGCATGGCGGCCAGCTCTTCGACCGTTTCCACGAACTCGAGCTTGTCGTAGTTCATCAGGAAATCGATAGCATTGCCGTGCGCCCCGCAGCCGAAGCAGTGGTAAAACTGTTTTTCACCGTTGACGGTGAAAGAGGGGGTTTTTTCGTTATGGAACGGACAGCACGCGTGAAAATTTTTGCCCTGCTTTTTCAGCTTTACCCGCGCATCGATCAGATCGACGATGTCGGTTCTGGCAAGCAGATCGCTAATAAATACACGTGGAATTCGTCCAGCCATAAGCCCCGTTATTTCTGATGACTATAAACGAAAATAAGCCGCGCATTCCTTTCGGAAGCACGGCCTTACAACTACAACTCGGTCTGAATTGAGAGCGTCGCTCTCAACAGATTAGTACAGACGAGTACGGCGTGCGTTTTCGCGAGCCAGTTTCTTCGCGTGACGTTTCACTGCAGAAGCTTTAGCGCGCTTACGTTCGGTAGTCGGTTTTTCATAGAACTCACGACGACGAACTTCCGCCAGAACACCTGCTTTTTCGCAGGAACGCTTGAAGCGACGCAGAGCTACGTCGAACGGCTCGTTTTCACGTACTTTAATTACCGGCATGTGCCTCTCACCTTTGATTAATTCGGTTTGCCGCTGGCCGCAATGCCAGCTTATTTCAAAATGGTGCGGAATTTTACTGCAACTACTGCTGCTTTGTAAAGCACCTGCGCCTTTTTTGAAAGGGACTTTTATAAGGGTGAGGAGTATACACGAAGAGAGCACCAGGGGTGAGCAAAGTTTTACATCGCCGGTCATTGGACCTACACTGCGCGGTATTGAAGCGAGGTAAAACAACTCATGCGTGTACTGGGCATTGAAACATCCTGCGATGAAACCGGCATCGCGATTTATGACGACCAGCAAGGTCTGTTAGCCAACCAATTGTATAGTCAGGTGAAACTGCATGCGGACTACGGCGGCGTGGTGCCGGAGCTGGCATCGCGCGACCACGTGCGCAAAACGGTGCCGCTGATCCAGGCGGCGCTGAAAGAGGCCGGCCTGACGGCGAAAGATATCGACGCCGTCGCCTATACGGCGGGTCCTGGGCTGGTCGGCGCGCTGCTGGTCGGGGCGACCGTTGGCCGGTCGCTGGCCTTCGCCTGGAACGTGCCGGCGATCCCGGTACACCATATGGAAGGGCACCTGCTGGCGCCGATGCTGGAAGATAACCCGCCGGCGTTCCCGTTCGTCGCGCTGCTGGTTTCCGGCGGCCATACGCAGCTGATCAGCGTCACCGGTATCGGCCAGTACGAACTGCTGGGCGAGTCGATTGACGATGCGGCGGGCGAAGCCTTTGATAAAACCGCGAAACTGCTGGGGCTGGATTATCCCGGCGGGCCGATGCTGTCGAAAATGGCGTCCCAGGGTACTGAAGGCCGCTTCGTCTTCCCGCGTCCGATGACCGACCGTCCGGGGCTGGACTTCAGCTTCTCCGGACTGAAGACCTTCGCCGCCAACACCATTCGCAGCAACGGCGACGATGAACAAACCCGCGCCGACATCGCTCGCGCGTTTGAGGATGCGGTTGTCGATACGCTGATGATTAAATGTCGCCGCGCGCTGGAGCAAACCGGCTTTAAGCGTCTGGTGATGGCGGGAGGCGTGAGCGCCAACCGCACCCTGCGGGCGAAGCTGGCGGAGATGATGCAAAAACGCGGCGGTGAGGTATTCTACGCCCGCCCTGAGTTCTGTACCGATAACGGCGCGATGATCGCCTACGCCGGCATGGTGCGTCTGCAAACCGGCGCCAAAGCTGAGCTCGGCGTGACGGTCCGCCCGCGCTGGCCGCTGGCCGAACTACCTGCCGCCTAAAGCGTCCTGAAACAGGCCGACGTCACGTCGGCCTGCCTACCTGACTACTCCATACTTTTACACAGTGAGCAGATGGCACCCTGATGCTTATGTGAATGCATCACGTCCGGGCGCTCGTACTCTTCCTCACAGCTAACGCATTGATACACGGTGGTCGAGGCGTTCCCCGCCGCGTCATAGCGCGGTTCGGCGATCCCGTCATCCACCTGCTTAATATAGTAGCGCCCGCGGGTGAGGATCCCCATCAGCGGGGTCATGACAAAGGCGACGACCAGCGCGATCAGCGGCGAGAACGGCGCCAGCGTCGTCCCCAGCAGGCCGAAGAAAGCGCAGATCGACAGCCCGGCGGCCAGGCCAAAGGAAACCACGCCCACCGGGTTAACGTTGTAGATCATGCCGCGACGATATTCCGGCTGCGCCGGGGCCAGCTTGAGCAAGCCTTTATTAAAGGTGATGTCGGTCGCCACCACCACGACCCAGGCGATAGCGAAGTTGGAGTAAAAGCCGAGGATCCACGACAGGGCGCTGAACATATCGCCTTCCATCAGCGCCAGGGCAATCGCCAGATTGACCACCACAAAAATAATCCGCCCCGGATAGCGTTTGGTGGTGCGGGTCCAGGCGCTGGTCCACGCCAACGAGCCGGAGTAGGCATTGGTGACGTTAATTTTGATCTGCGAGATCACCACCAGCACCACCGCCAGCGTCAGGGCCAGCCAGCCGGGCACCAGATTATCGAAGACGCTGACGAACTGCTGCACCGGTTCGGTATTGTGCACCGCCGGAAAACGGGTCAATAGATAGAAGCCGAGGAAGGCGCCGATGATCTGTTTGATCGCGCCTAGCACCACCCAGCCCGGACCGGCGGAAAAGACCGCCAGCCACCAGGTTTTACGGTTCTCCGCGGTTTTAGGCGGCATAAAGCGCAGGTAATCAATTTGCTCGCCAATTTGCATGATAAGCGACAGGCATACCCCGGCGCCGAGCATGATGGCGGTGATATCCACCGTCGACGCGCTGTTTTTACCAGCGAAATGCAGGAAGCCGTCCACCAGCTGCGGATCTTTGACAATCAGCCACACCACCGGCACCACCATCAGCACCAGCCACAGTGGAGTGGTCCATACCTGCAGGCGGGTCAGGGCTTTCATGCCATAGACCACCAGCGGGAGCACCATCAGGGTGGCGATCAGATACCCCATCCACAGCGGTATCCCGAGGCCCACCAGCAGCCCCTGGGCCATGATCGAGCCTTCGAGGGCGAAGAAGATAAAGGTGAAGCCGGCAAAAATAATGCTGGTGATCACCGAGCCGAAATAGCCGAAGCCGGCGCTGCGGGTGATCAGGTCAAGGTCAATGTTGTAGCGCGCGGCGGTGATCGCCAGCGGAATGCCGGTGAGGAAGATCATCAGCGCCGCCACCAGGATCGAATAGATGGCGTTGCTGGTGCCCCAGGCCATACCGATGCTGGCGCCGATGGAAAAGTCCGCCAGATAGGCGATGCCGCCCAGCGCCGTGACCGCGACGACGCCCGGTCCCCAGCGGCGGAAGCTCAGCGGGGCGTAACGTAAGGTGTAATCTTCTAAGGTTTCCCGGGAGCCGGAAGTCCGCGCTGTCGCGGGTAATTCAGGGTTGAGATCCAGTGATGACATAGTCATTCCTTAATGGTTAGGCATGACTTGAATTAGCAAACCTTATGCCATATTGCAGGGCAGGCGTGGCGGGGAGGGGAGCGCAGGGTGATAGAAGAGAGAGCAGGGGTTGCACCATCCGGACGCGTCTGCGCCCGGCTGGTGCAACAGGCCTATTTGCCGAGCATGCCTTTGTCTTCGAGGAAGGCGATAATGGTGCTCAGGCCGTCTCCCTGCTTCAGATTGGTGAAGGTCCACGGGCGATCGCCGCGCATACGCTGGGTATCGCTGGCCATCACCTCCAGCGAAGCGCCGACATAGGGGGCAAGGTCGGTTTTATTGATCACCAGAAAATCGGATTTGGTGATCCCCGGCCCGCCTTTGCGCGGGATCTTCTCCCCTTCGGCCACGTCAATGACGTAGATGGTCAGATCCGCCAGCTCCGGGCTGAAGGTGGCGCTCAGGTTATCGCCGCCGCTTTCCACGAAGATAAGGTCGAGGTTACCGAACTTTTCACTCAGCGCTTCCACGGCGGCGAGGTTCATCGAGGCATCTTCGCGGATCGCTGTGTGCGGGCAGCCGCCGGTTTCTACACCGACAATGCGTTCAGGGGCCAGCGCGCCCGCTTCGGTGAGGATGCGCTGATCTTCTTTGGTATAGATGTCGTTAGTGACCACCGCCAGCTGCCAGGTATCGCGCATCGCTTTGCACAGCGCTTCCAGCAGGGCGGTTTTACCAGAGCCGACCGGGCCGCCGACGCCGACGCGCAGCGGGTGTTTATAAGAATTCATGGCTTCTCCTAGGAACGGAATAATCGGGAGTATTGGGTTTCATGCCGGGCAGAGGCGATGGCGGCGAGCGGCGTGGCCGATCCGATATCGCCGTCCGGCGCGGCCAGTGCGCGGGGCATCGCCGCTGCATAGTGGTCGCAAAGACGTAAAATGAGCTGCTGGGCGGCCTGCTGGCCGAAGGGCACCAGCTTGACGCCGGCCATTACGGCGCTCTCAATCCAGCTGTAGCCCAGGCTTAAGGCCATCTCGGGCAGCGCGATGCGCCAGCGCACGCCGAGCCAGGCCATCCCGGCGAGCTGGCTTTGCTGGCACAGCGTGCGCCACGGCGGCGGACAGTCCGGCTGCCAGTCGCCCAGCAGGCGGGCAAACGCCGCGCCGCGGTTGCGCTCTTCCTCCCGCAGTTCACGGGTCTCCCGGCAGGCCAGCAGATAAGCCGTCCAGCGCCGGGCCGCGGCGATATCGCCTTGGTCGCAGGCGCGGTACAGGCGGGCGAACAGCGGCAGGTCAACGGTAAAAAAGCCTTCCGTCATCTGCCGTCGCTGCCAGCGCTCGAAGGCCGCGACGTCCGGCACCCAGCCGGCTTCCACAGCCCACTCCAGCCCCTGGGACCAGCTGTAACCTCCTACCGGCAGGTTGCTGCTGGCCAGCTGCATCAGCCGCAGGCGTTGTTCCGCTGTCGACATGCTAGTGGCTGTGAGCGTGGTGGTCATGATGAGCATGATGATGACCGTGGCTTTCGCTGGCGTAAGCGCCGGCTTCCGGCTCGAACGGCAGCTGGCCAAAGGTCACCGTCAGGCCGAACTGGCGCAGCATATCGTCCAGCACGTGATCGTGATGGTAGCGCAGCTCGCCTGGCATAATCTGCAGCGGTACGTGACGGTTGCCGAGGTGATAGCAGGCCTTCGCCAGCATAAACGGGTCGTCGCAGCGCACCACCGACACCCCTTCATCAGCGGCAATCACCTGCACAAATTCGGTGCCGTCTTCGTTACTCAGCACATCGCCGCCGCGCAGCAGCAGGCCGCGGGGCAGCAGCAGACCGGCTTCCCGGCCATCGTTGAGGGTGACTTTTACCCGGCTTTTGACGCGAACATCAATCGGCAGCGTAACGCTGGCGGTCGCGGCGGCGGGGGTCTCCAGACGTTGAGTTAAATAAAGCATCCGCACTCCTTAAAACAGAAAATAACGTTGCGCCATCGGCAGAACCTCTGCCGGCTCGCTGGTGATGAGTTCGCCATCCACCCGCACCTCATAGGTCTGCGCGTCGACGGTGATGTTAGGCTGCAGGCTGTTGTGCACCATGTCGGCTTTCTGCACCGTGCGGCAGCCTTTCACCACGGCAATCGCGCTGCGCAGGTTCAGCCGCTCGGCTACGCCATGGTCCGCCGCTGCCTGCGACAGGAAGGTGAGGCGGCAGTGATGGCGGGCGCTGCCCAGCGCGCCAAACATCGGACGGTAGTGTACCGGCTGCGGGGTCGGAATAGAGGCATTGATATCGCCCATCGGCGCGATGGCGATCATGCCGCCCTTGATCACGGTGGCCGGTTTCACGCCGAAGAAGGCAGGCGACCAGACCACCAGGTCCGCCAGCTTACCCACCTCAATGGAGCCGACTTCGTGCGCGATGCCGTGGGTCAGCGCCGGGTTGATGGTGTATTTGGCGATGTAGCGCTTCACGCGGAAGTTGTCGTTATCCCCGGTCTCCTCCGCCAGCGCGCCGCGCTGCACCTTCATGCGGTGCGCCACCTGCCAGGTGCGGAGAACCACTTCTCCGACGCGGCCCATGGCCTGCGAATCGGAGGAGGTGAGCGAGAAGGCGCCAAGGTCGTGCAGCACGTCTTCTGCGGCGATGGTTTCCCGGCGAATGCGCGACTCGGCAAAGGCCACGTCCTCGGCGATGTCCGGGTCCAGATGGTGGCAGACCATCAGCATATCGAGATGTTCGTCGATGGTGTTGAGGGTGTAGGGCAGCGTTGGGTTGGTGGAGGACGGCAAAATGTTCGGGTGGGCGCAGGCGGTGATGATGTCCGGCGCATGGCCGCCGCCGGCCCCTTCGGTATGGAAGGTGTGGATGGTGCGCCCGCCGATGGCGGCGAGGGTATCTTCCACAAAACCGGACTCATTGAGGGTGTCGCTGTGCAGGGCGACCTGAATATCCATCTCATCGGCGACGGTTAATGCGCAGTCGATCGCCGCCGGGGTGGCGCCCCAGTCCTCATGGATCTTCAGGCCAATAACGCCCGCCGCCACCTGCTCGCGTAGAGCGTCCGGCTGAGAAACGTTGCCCTTGCCCAACAGGCCGACATTAACCGGCAGGCTGTCGGCCGCCTGCAGCATGCGTGAGATATACCAAGGCCCCGGGGTGCAGGTGGTGGCATGGGTACCCGCCGCCGGGCCGGTGCCGCCGCCGACCATGGTGGTCACGCCGGAGACCAGCGCCTCTTCCGCCTGCTGCGGACAGATCCAGTGAATATGGGTATCGATCCCGCCGGCGGTGACGATTTTTCCTTCGGCGGCAATCACTTCCGTCGCGGCGCCGATGGGGATGGTGACGTTGGGCTGGATGTCGGGGTTGCCGGCTTTGCCGATGGCGAAGATCCGGCCGTCCTTCACGCCGATATCGGCCTTAACGATGCCCCAGTGATCGACGATCAGCGCGTTGGTGAGCACCAGGTCAACACAGTCGGCGGCCAGCATCTGTCCCTGGCCCATCCCGTCGCGGATCACTTTGCCGCCGCCGAATTTGACCTCTTCCCCGTAGGTGGTCAAATCGTCCTCCACCTCGATCCACAGCTCGGTGTCGGCCAGGCGCACCTTATCGCCGACGGTGGGGCCGAACATGTCGGCATAGGCCTGGCGTGAAATATTACTCATCGTTTGCCTCCAGTGGGCCCATGACTTCGCTGCGGAAGCCGAAGACGGCGCGGTGACCGGCGAAGGCCACCAGCTCAATCTCGCGTTTCTGGCCAGGTTCAAAGCGTACCGCCGTGCCGGCCGGGATATTCAGGCGATAGCCGGTGGCCTGCTGACGGTCGAACTTCAGCGCCGGGTTGACCTCGGCGAAATGGTAGTGCGAACCGACCTGAATCGGCCGATCGCCGTGGTTTTCAACGACCACGCGACAGGTCGCCCGGCCGGTGTTGAGGGCTATCTGGCCGGGCTTAACGTGATATTCACCAGGGATCATGGCGCTGCCTCAGATAATCGGGTTGTGAACGGTGACCAGCTTCGAGCCGTCCGGGAAGGTGGCTTCGACCTGGATATCCGGGATCATTTCCGGGACGCCTTCCATCACCTGCTCGCGGGTCAGGACGTGACGACCTTCCTCCATTAGCGAGGCCACGCTTTTGCCGTCGCGGGCGCCTTCCATAATAAAGGCGCTGATCAGGGCCACGGATTCCGGATAGTTGAGCTTCAGGCCGCGGGCCAGGCGGCGTTCCGCCACCAGCGCGGCGGTAAACAGCAACAGCTTGTCTTTTTCTCGGGGGGTCAGTTCCATAACGTTCTCTTAAGTCAGCCAGATTCGGGGGAGTACGGGGGACTTGCCGGTGAGATGAGGACGCAGAAACTGCCAGACGTCGCGCATCACCTGCTGGCAAATCAGATTATCGTCACTGAGGAAGCGCACCGTCAGTAGGTGGTCGGTCAAGCTGGCGCCGGCGTAGAGGCCGAGCGGCGCCAGCGCGTCGCGCACCCCGTCGAGCAGGGCATCGGTTGCCGGATAGCACAGCAGCGTGCCGACCCAGGGACGTCCAGCGATGCTGGAGAGCTCTCCCTCCTGCAGGTGCAGGCGCTCGACCAGCAGCGGCTCATTGTCCACCCATACCTCCAGCCGGTTGCTGAGGGTGCCGTGGCTGAAGGTTTCGCCGATCACCGGGCGGCCAAGGCAGAGCAGATCCCAGGCCAGCAGGGTGCTGGAGGCACACAGGTGAAAGGTGGTGGACAGTCGGGCGTTCGCCCCGGGAAAGAAGATGGCATCCTGCGGGAGCCACTCCAGGGTCGCCTGCGGGGCGAGGGTCAACTGCTGGCGCAAAAGCGCTTGCGCGCCGCTGCTGCGGTAAAACTTGCTGGCGCCAGGCATGGTGATCAGGGTATGGCAGCCGGGATCAAGGTGGGCGCTAATCGTCAGTTCATCACCGCCGACGATGCCGCCGGGGGGGTGAAGCAGATAGAGGTGACAGGTCTCTTCTTCCGGGTAAAACGGGCGCTGGACGGTCAGCGGGCCGACGTGTTGGGCGCTGGCGAGAACGGTCTTGCCGCCGGCCTGCTGAAAGCGCAGATCCAGCGTGGCCTGCCAGCCTTTTTTGAGTGGTGGTAACACGGTGCCGTGCAATGTTGCGCCCCTGCAAAATCAAGATAAAACAGCAGCAATGAGTATTGATCGGCGGGAGATTATCCCGGTCATACGAAACGCTTATGTCATCTGTTACCCGCAGCGTCGCATTGGGCGCAAGGGGAAAGCGGCATAACCGCTCCGGATTATTCACCCGGATAATCATTGCCGTCAATATCCTGATCCGCTGCCTGGCCGCTGCGGAAAAGGCGCCAGCGGGGGGGACGCCGCGCCGCTGGTCGCTGGCGTGATTTTTGCTGAGGGTCACCGCTAACGCATTGTTACAAAAGAGGGATGTGGTGAAGATCGCCAATCATGACGACGTAAGGCGAAAAGGCGGGTGAGACAGGTAAATAGAAGCGGCGATCCCTCCGGCTGGCGGGGCCGGGAGGGGAGATTACTTCTCTTCTGGCGTTTTTTTCTTCTTCACACGCGTCCAGATTTTGCTCTCCTGGCGGCGCCACAGACGCTGAATGTTGTCGTGATGGCGCAGGAGGATCAGGCAGGAGAGCATCGACACCGGGAAGGTGTACTGCGGTTTAAACCACCAGACGTAGAACGGAGCGATCAGCGCGCTGACGATAGCGCCAAGGGAAGAGTAACCGCTGAGCAGGATGGTCAGCAGCCAGGTCCCGGCCATCACGCCGGTCAGGTCGAGGCCGATGGGGGCGATAGCGCCGAAGGCCGTGGCGACGCCTTTACCGCCGCGGAAATGAAAGAAAACCGGCCAGATATGGCCCACGCAGGCGGCAATCGCCACTAAACCCAGCCAGAACGGCGTCAGGCCCAGCGCCCAGGCGCCCCATACCGGCAGCATGCCCTTCAGCACATCAAAAATAAGTACCGCTACGGCCGCCCCTTTTCCGCCAATTCGTAGTACGTTAGTGGCCCCGGGGTTGCCTGAGCCGCTGTCGCGTGGGTCGGGCAGGCCAGCAAGGCGACATACCAGAATGGCGCTGGAAATGGAGCCGCAGAGGTAGGCGAGGAGTACCAGTCCAGGCGCGATTGCACTCATAACGCTGTTCCGTTTTGAAAATGTCGTTGTATTCTCTGCATCTGTGGATAATACGCATAATTCGCCGGAAGTGGTATCCGGTTTAGCTAAAAAGCAGGCAGGGCGTGATGGATATTGTATTTATAGAGCAACTTTCGGTAATCACCACCATTGGTGTTTATGACTGGGAACAAACCATTGAGCAGAAGCTGGTGTTCGATATCGAAATTGCATGGGATAACCGCAAGGCGGCCGCCAGCGATGATGTCAGCGATTGCCTCAGCTATGCTGATATCAGCGAGCGCGTCATCGCGCATGTTGAGGGGGGAAAATTCGCGTTAGTGGAGCGGGTGGCGGAAGAGGTGGCCGACCTGCTGCTGGAGACATTCCAGTCGCCATGGGTGCGCATTAAAGTCAGCAAACCTGGCGCCGTGGCTCGCGCGGCAAACGTCGGGGTGATTATTGAACGTGGCCTTAATCTGAAACAAAACTTTTCAGGTCATACTTGTTAAACAAATTGCGTTTATACCGGTCATAGCATCCGGTCATCAGGCAATTTTACTGGCGATCTTCTACCAGAACGGCAGGCGAATCCTTGTGTACGCCGTGTATGCTGCGGATTGTGCGCCCTCTGGCAGTCGGGTTGTGCCTGTTGAACGATACCGTGTTCCTGGTTTTTTTCATTTTACTTTTTTAAAGGGTTTAATTGGATGAGCGATATACACTCGCTGCTGGTGGCGGCAATATTGGGTGTGGTTGAGGGGTTGACAGAGTTTTTACCTGTTTCCAGTACCGGTCATATGATTATTGTTGGTCACCTGCTGGGGTTTGAAGGTGATACGGCAAATACCTTTGAAGTGGTTATTCAGCTAGGCTCGATACTCGCCGTGGTGGTCATGTTCTGGCGTCGCCTGTTCGGCCTGATCGGCATCCATTTCGGCAGGCCGCCGGAGCACGAAGGCAAAGGCAGCGGTCGCTTGTCGCTTATCCATATCCTTCTCGGCATGATCCCCGCGGTGGTAATGGGGCTTATTTTCCACGACACCATTAAGTCTTTGTTTAACCCGGTAAACGTGATGTACGCCCTGATTGTCGGCGGTGTGCTGTTAATTGCGGCGGAAGTGCTGAAGCCGAAACAGCCGCGCGCGGTCGGGATTGACGATATGACCTATCGTCAGGCGTTCGTTATCGGCTGCTTCCAGTGCCTGGCGCTGTGGCCGGGCTTCTCCCGCTCAGGGGCGACCATCTCCGGCGGCATGCTGATGGGCGTCAGCCGCTACGCGGCGTCGGAATTCTCATTCCTGCTGGCGGTACCGATGATGATGGGCGCCACGGTGCTGGACGTCTACAAGAGCATCGGCTTCCTCAACATGGGCGATGTCCCGATGTTTGCCGTCGGCTTCGTGATGGCGTTTATCGTGGCGCTGATTGCGATTAAAACCTTCCTGCAGCTGATCAAACGGATCTCGTTCATTCCGTTCGCTATCTACCGCTTTATCGTCGCGGCAGCGGTTTACGTGGTCTTCTTCTAAGGCCTGCGCCCTCAGCCTTGCGGCTGGGGGCAACGCTGTTCCTTCCACTGCGCCACCGCCGCAATTCTCCGCCGCGTCAGCTCCTCGCGAATTTCCGCCCCTTTAAACCCCGCCGCCACCACCTCTTTGGTGGAGACCGACCGCGCCACTTCCCAGGCCTCTAATAGCAGGCGCCCCTGCGGATAATCGCTAGCCTCGAAACCGGTGCGCCCGCGAACGTCGGCTTCGCTGGTGAGGGCGATCTGCTGCACGCGCTGCGGTTTACGCCAGGCGTCAATGCTGTCGAAGAGTTTGACGAGGGTTTTCGGCTGCAGGATCGGCAGGGTGTGGATCAGATCATGATACTCCGCCACCAGTTTCGCGAGATCGCGGATATCGTTCGGCACCCGCAGACGCGCGCAGAGCTGCTCCACCAGCTTGACTCCCGCCGGGCCATGGCCGTGGTGACGCGGCCAGAGCGCTTTCGGCGTCAGCCCTTTGCCGAGGTCATGGCATAGGGTGGCGAAGCGCACATCGACGTCCGGCGACAGCATCGCGGCCATCGTGACGGTCATCAGGGTGTGCAGGCCGGTGTCGATTTCCGGGTGCCATTTGGCCGGGGCCGGCACGCCGTACAGGGCGTCAATCTCCGGGAACAGCACCTTGAGGGCCTGGCAGTCGCGCAGCGTCTGAAAAAAGACCTGCGGGTTGCGGGTGGTCAACGCGCTTTCCGTCTCTTTCCACACCCGCTCCGGCGTTAAATGGGCCAGTTCGCCGGCCTCAACCATGGCGGCCATCAGGGTCTGGGTCTCTTCGGCAATGCGAAAACCGAGATGGGCATAGCGGGCGGCAAAGCGCGCCACGCGCAGCACGCGCAGCGGATCTTCGCTAAAGGCAGGGGAGACATGGCGCAGCAGACGCTGGCGGAGATCGTTTTGTCCGCCGTAGGGGTCGATAATTGCGCCGTCGGCGTCCTGGGCGAGGGCGTTGACCGTCAGGTCACGGCGCAGCAGATCCGCTTCGAGGGTGACGTCCGGGGCGGCATAGCAGGTAAAACCGGTATAGCCTGCGCCGGATTTGCGCTCGGTGCGGGCCAGGGCATACTCTTCCCGGCTTTGCGGATGAAGGAACACGGGAAAGTCGCGGCCTACCTGCTGATAGCCCGCGTCAAGCATCTGTTGCGGGGTGGCGCCCACCACCACCCAGTCTCGGTCTTTGACCGGCAGTCCTAACAGCGCGTCGCGCACCGCACCGCCGACCAGATAACTCTTCACGCCTGATTCTCCCGTATCTGTTTTTTGCAAGATGATACGTAAGTCTGGCAGAGAAGACGAATTAGTTCATCCACCGGTCTTTACGTTTGCGGCTTGGCACCAGATGCGGCAGCACCAGACCCAGCAGCAGACCGACGCCCAACACGCCGCCGCCGTACATAAACCACTGCATGATAATGGTGCGCTGTTTGTCATCAAGCTGCAGATTCGCCGCATTCACCTTCTTCTGTGCGACAACCAGCTCATTTTTCAACTTTTGGTTCTCGTCTTTCAGCGCGTTGATCACGCTGTCGCTGCCGGCGACTTTCTTCTGCATATCCGCCGTGCGCTGGTTCCAGGTGGCGTCGATATTATTCAGCTTATCGGTCAGCGTTTTGACCTGGTTTTCCAGATCCGGGACGCGGGTGCGCAGGCTGGGCTCGTTGCTCAGCTCTTTCAGCGGGATCCAGGCAGTACGCCCATTGGCGTCGCGGATCTGCGCGTAACTGGTGCTGTCGTTGGTTTGCAGCACCGCCACTTCTTCCCCGGCGTTGATGGTGCCGACCAGACGATAATTATCGCCCGGGCCGCTGCGAACCCAGGTGTTCAGCTCATCGGAAACGTAGCGCTTTTCTTCTGCGTGAACCGCCGTGGCGGCGCTAAGCGCGAGCAAAGTAAAAGTAATCAGGCGTAATTTTGGCATCAGGTCATCGTTTGGTCATAAAAAGTGGAACGATAGTAGAGGCATCGCCAGAGCGACGCAAAGTTTTCCGCCACAATCGGAATCATCCAGGAGGTGGCCCGGCAAAAAGCGCGTTGCATGGCGATTCGCCGCAAAATACTATCTACTGACAAAAAATATCGTCGTAAGTTCGCCGCAATTTGTCGGCGCAGCACAGAAGCGGAAGAATTCAGTCATGGCTCAAGAAATCGAACTTAAGTTTATCGTCGCTCAGGATGGGGTAGAGACGCTGCGCGAGCAGCTCAATGCGCTCGAGGCGAAACATACGCCCGCGGGCCAGTTGCTGAACATTTATTACGAAACCGCCGATAACTGGCTGCGTCGTCACGACATGGGGCTGCGCATCCGCGGCGATCAGGGGCGTTATGAAATGACGCTGAAAATCGCCGGTCGGGTGGTGGGCGGCCTGCACCAGCGCCCGGAATACAATATTCCCCTGGATAAACCGGAGCTGGCGCTTGAGCGCCTGCCGGCGGAGGTTTGGCCGCAAGGGGAACTTCCGACCGCGCTGGCGGAGCATGTCCAGCCGCTGTTCAGCACCGATTTTGCCCGTGAACGCTGGGTGATCCAGGAAGGAAAGAGTGAGATTGAGATTGCTCTCGATCGCGGCGAAGTGAAGGCGGGCGAGCATCAGGAGCCGATCTGCGAGCTGGAGCTGGAGTTGCTCGCCGGGGAGACCGCCGATCTGCTGCGCTTCGCGCAGCGTTTGCTGGAGAGCGGCGTCCTGCGTCAGGGGAGCCTGAGCAAAGCCGCGCGCGGGTATCATCTGGCGCAAGGCAACAATGAGCGCCCGGTGGCCCGGCTGGCGGTGCTGCCGGTGGCGGCGAAGGCCAGCGTGGAGCAGGGGCTGGAGGCGGCGCTGGAGAGCGCCCTGGCGCACTGGCTGTATCACGATGAGGTCTGGCTGCGCGGCAACGCGAAAGCTAAAGCGGAAATCCTGCTGGCGTTGGCCCGCGTGCGCCATGCCCTCGTGCTGTTCGGCGGCATCGTGCCGCGGAAGGCGACCACCCACCTCCGCGCCTTGCTGAACGACGCCGAAGCCGCGCTGCTGGCCGCGGACACCGCCGAGGAGGCGTTATTCCGCACCGAGGTCGTCGCCGCCAAACTGGCGCTGACCGAATGGCTGGTCCAGCGCGGCTGGCGTCCGTTCCTCAACGAGGCGGGAGAGAAAAAAATAGCCGGATCGTTCAAACGGTTTGCCGATATTAACCTCTCGCGGGTGGCGGCCGAGCTGCGCAGCGCCGTGCAGCATCTGGCGGTTGAAGATGCCGCCGACCAGTTGCCGAAGCTGTCCCGCGATATCGACAGCGTCCAGCTGCTGGCGGGCGCCTATGGCGACGCCGTCGCGCCGTGGCTGGAGAACTGGCAGGAGCTTCAGCGTGCGATAGAGCATGACGACCGCAGCGTCTTTGAATATTTCCGTCGCCAGGCGCTGGCTGCCGAGCCGTTCTGGCTGCATAGTGGAAAACGATAATTACAGGCCAGGGAGCCCCTATGATGCCGCTTTCTTCGCAGTTACAGCAGCACTGGCAGACGGTCGCTGACCGCCTGCCAGCGGATTTTCCCGTCGCCGAACTGAGCCCGCAGGCCCGGTCGGTGATGGCGTTCAGTGATTTTGTCGAACAGAGTGTGATCGCCCAGCCAGGCTGGCTGAACGAGCTTGCGGACTCCTCGCCGGAGGCGGAAGAGTGGCGGCATTACGAGACCTGGCTGCAGGAGCGCCTGCAAGCGGTGGCTGACGAAGCGGGGTTGATGCGAGAGCTGCGTCTTTTCCGCCGCCAGATGATGGTCCGCATTGCCTGGGCGCAGGCGCTGTCGCTGGTAAGCGAAGAAGAGACGCTGCAGCAGCTGAGCGTCCTGGCAGAGACCCTGATTGTCGCCGCTCGCGACTGGCTGTATGCCGCCTGCTGTAAGGAGTGGGGAACGCCCTGCAACGCCGAGGGCCAGCCGCAGCCGCTGCTGATCCTCGGGATGGGAAAGCTGGGCGGCGGCGAGCTGAACTTCTCTTCCGATATCGATCTGATTTTTGCCTGGCCTGAGCATGGTGCCACCCGCGGCGGCCGCCGCGAGCTGGATAACGCCCAGTTCTTTACCCGCCTGGGGCAGCGGCTGATCAAGGCGCTCGACCAGCCGACGCAGGACGGCTTTGTCTATCGGGTGGACATGCGCCTGCGACCGTTTGGCGACAGCGGGCCGCTGGTGCTCAGCTTTGCGGCGCTGGAGGATTATTACCAGGAGCAGGGCCGGGACTGGGAACGCTACGCGATGGTGAAAGCGCGGATCATGGGCGATAACGACGACGCCTACGCCAGCGAGCTGCGCGCGATGCTTCGCCCCTTCGTCTTCCGCCGCTATATCGACTTCAGCGTGATCCAGTCGCTGCGTAACATGAAAGGGATGATCGCTCGTGAAGTGCGGCGTCGCGGGCTGAAAGACAACATCAAGCTCGGCGCCGGCGGGATCCGTGAAATTGAGTTTATCGTGCAGGTCTTTCAGCTGATCCGCGGCGGTCGCGAACCTGCGCTGCAGCAGCGGGCGCTGCTGCCGACGCTGGCGGCGATTGATGAGCTGCATCTGCTGCCGGAAGGCGACGCGGCGCTGCTGCGCGCGGCCTATCTGTTCCTGCGCCGGCTGGAAAATCTGCTGCAGAGCATCAACGATGAGCAGACCCAGACTCTGCCGCAGGATGAACTGAACCGCGCCAGGCTGGCGTGGGGGATGCATACTGACGACTGGGAGACGCTGAGCGCGCAGCTGGCGAGCCATATGGCCAGCGTGCGGCGGGTGTTTAATGAGCTGATCGGCGATGATGAGGCTCAGTCGCCGGATGAGCAGCTCGCCGAGTACTGGCGCGAGCTGTGGCAGGATGCGCTGGAAGAAGATGACGCCAGCCCGGCGCTGGCGCATTTAAACGACGCCGACCGCCGCAGCGTGCTGGCGCTGATTGCCGATTTCCGTAAAGAGCTGGATCGGCGCACCATCGGCCCGCGCGGCCGCCAGGTGCTGGATCAACTGATGCCGCATCTGCTGAGCGAAATCTGCTCGCGCGCCGATGCGCCGCTGCCTCTGGCTCGGATCACGCCGCTGTTGACCGGGATCGTCACTCGCACCACCTATCTTGAACTGCTGAGCGAATTCCCCGGCGCGCTGAAGCACCTGATTACGCTCTGCGCCGCGTCGCCGATGGTCGCCAGCCAGCTGGCGCGCCACCCGCTGCTGCTTGATGAGCTACTGGATCCCAACACCCTCTATCAGCCGACGGCGACCGATGCCTATCGCGATGAGCTGCGTCAGTATCTGCTGCGGGTGCCGGAAGAGGATGAAGAGCAGCAGCTGGAGGCATTGCGCCAGTTCAAGCAGGCGCAGCAGCTGCATATCGCCGCGGCGGATATCGCTGGCACGCTACCGGTGATGAAGGTTAGCGATCACTTAACCTGGCTTGCCGAAGCCATCCTCGACGCGGTGGTGCAGCAGGCATGGGGACAGATGGTGGCCCGCTACGGCCAGCCGACCCATCTGCACGATCGCCAGGGGCGCGGCTTCGCCGTCGTCGGCTACGGCAAGCTCGGCGGCTGGGAGCTGGGCTACAGTTCCGATCTCGACCTGGTGTTCCTCCATGACTGCCCGCCGGAGGTGATGACCGACGGCGAGCGGGAGATCGACGGCCGTCAGTTCTACCTGCGGCTGGCTCAGCGGATCATGCATCTGTTCAGCACCCGCACTTCGTCCGGTATTCTCTACGAAGTTGACGCCCGGCTGCGCCCTTCCGGCGCGGCGGGGATGCTGGTCACCACCGCCGACGCGTTTGCCGACTATCAGCAGAACGAAGCCTGGACATGGGAACATCAGGCGCTGGTGCGCGCTCGCGTGGTCTATGGCGACCCGGCGCTGCAGGCGCGATTTGACGCCATTCGGCGCGATATTCTGACCACCGTGCGGGATGGCGCGACCCTGCAGACCGAGGTTCGCGAGATGCGCGAGAAGATGCGCGCCCACCTTGGCAACAAACATGCCGATCGTTTTGATATCAAAGCCGATGCCGGTGGGATCACGGATATTGAATTTATTACCCAGTATCTGGTCCTACGCTATGCCAGCGACAAGCCAAAGCTGACCCGCTGGTCTGATAACGTGCGTATTCTCGAGCTGCTGGCGCAGAACGAGATCATGGACGAGGAGGAAGCGCGAGCTTTAACGCACGCGTACACCACCTTGCGTGATGCGCTCCATCACCTGGCCCTGCAGGAGCTGCCGGGACACGTGGCGCCGGAGGCATTCAGCCGGGAGCGTGAGCAGGTCAGCGCCAGCTGGCAGAAGTGGCTGATGGCTTAACTATAAAATCGGGTGTGCTATTATCGCGCGCAAAGTTTGCGTCTCGCAGGAGAGAGTCATGAAAGTAACGCTGCCGGAGTTTGAACGTGCAGGAGTGTTGGTGGTGGGTGATGTGATGCTGGACCGCTACTGGTACGGCCCCACCAGTCGTATTTCCCCGGAAGCCCCGGTGCCGGTGGTGAAGGTGGAAAATATCGAAGAACGTCCTGGCGGCGCGGCAAACGTAGCGATGAACATCGCCTCCCTGGGGGCGACGTCGCGCCTGGTGGGATTGACCGGGATTGATGACGCCGCTCGCGCGCTGAGCCAGGCGCTGGCCAACGTCAATGTGAAGTGCGACTTCGTCTCCGTCCCAACTCACCCGACCATCACCAAGCTGCGGGTGCTGTCGCGCAACCAGCAGCTGATCCGCCTCGACTTTGAAGAGGGCTTCTCCGGCGTTGATCCGCAGCCGATGCACGAGCGCATTCAGCAGGCGCTGGGCGCCATTGGCGCGCTGGTTCTCTCGGATTACGCCAAAGGGGCGCTGACCAGCGTCCAGACGATGATCAAGCTCGCCCGTGAAGCAGGCGTGCCGGTACTGATCGATCCGAAAGGCACCGATTTCGAACGCTATCGCGGCGCGACGCTGCTCACCCCGAACCTCTCTGAGTTTGAAGCGGTGGTGGGCAAGTGCCAGGACGAAGCGGAGATCGTTGAGCGCGGCATGAAGCTTATCGCCGAATTCGAACTGTCAGCGCTGCTGGTGACGCGCTCTGAGCAGGGGATGACGCTGCTGCAGCCGGGGCGTCCGCCGCTGCATATGCCGACCCAGGCTCAGGAAGTGTACGATGTCACCGGCGCCGGCGACACGGTGATTGGCGTGCTGGCGGCGACCCTGGCGTCCGGCAACACCCTGGAAGAGGCCTGCTATTTCGCTAACGCCGCGGCGGGCGTGGTGGTCGGTAAGCTGGGTACATCCACCGTTTCCCCTGTCGAGCTGGAAAACGCGGTCCGCGGCCGGGCTGAGACCGGCTTTGGCGTGATGAGCGAAGAAGAACTCAAACAGGCGGTTGCGGCGGCGCGCAAGCGCGGCGAGAAAGTGGTGATGACCAACGGCGTCTTCGACATTCTGCACGCCGGCCATGTCTCCTATCTGGCGAATGCGCGCAAACTGGGCGACCGTCTGATCGTGGCGGTCAACAGCGATGCCTCCACCAAACGACTGAAAGGCGAAACCCGCCCGGTAAACCCGCTGGAGCAGCGGATGATCGTGCTGGGGGCGCTGGAGGCGGTCGACTGGGTGGTCTCCTTCGAAGAAGATACACCGCAGCGCCTGATTGCCGGGATCCTGCCGGATCTGCTGGTGAAAGGCGGCGACTACAAACCGGAGCAGATCGCCGGCAGTGAAGAGGTCTGGGCGAACGGTGGCGAAGTGCTGGTGCTCAACTTTGAAGATGGTTGCTCAACCACCAACATTATTAAGAAAATACAAAAAGATAGCGAAAAATAACCGTTTCGTTATTCCCCCGCCATAACGGTGCGGCATCACGGCCTGCGATAGCGATATCGCGGGCCGTTTTTATTTAATGATGTGGAAAATGATTTGGCGCAATAAATAATCATATTAAGCGCATTTTTCGTACAGATGGCGTTAAGGTAAGCGTAAATACTGAAGTGAGTAAAAGGCATATGACTGATCAGAACATCCACCGCTGAAGGAGTATGCGCATGAACCATAACGACATGTATTCAATGAAGAATTTTGATTTTTTGGCACGGAGTTTCGCCAGAATGCACGCCCAGGGCCAGCCAGTTGATCTTCAGGCCATTGTCGGCAATATGGATGAAGAACATCGTGAATGGTTTTGCCAGCGCTATGAACTGTACTGTCGTCAGGTGAACAGCCCGGCGGAAGCCGCACACTAAGCCAACGCAAACGGGCCCCTGAGGGCCCGTTTTTTTACTGCTGCTCTTCGCTGCCAGGCGTCGTCGCCGGGCGGTTTTCGAGGTCATTCAGGCGCTGTTCCAGCAGCGCCAGTTTTTCGCGGGTCCGCAGCAGAACCTGAGTCTGCACGTCAAACTCTTCGCGGCTGACCAGGTCCAGACGGGTCAGCTGCGACTGCAGCGCCTGGCGGATTTTCTTTTCAACATCCTCACCCAGATCGCGAAGTCCTTTTGGCATCGACTCATGGACCTGGCGGGCGATTTGTTCAATTTTTTTCGGGTCAATCATGGTGGTTTCCTGCTCGGGTCGGATGATTGATCATTGTAGTGCGAACCAGGCCGCCTATAAACCAGAAATGTTTGAAGCTTATGCATTGCCGAGGATAGTCAATAGCGTTATAGTTATCTCGCTTATTCTCAGGGCGGGGCGAAATTCCCCACCGGCGGTAAATCAACCATGGCGTTGAAAGCCCGCGAGCGCTTCCCGTGACTACGGGAAGGTCAGCAGATCCGGTGTAATTCCGGGGCCGACGGTTAAAGTCCGGATGGGAGAGAGTAACGGCACAGTCGGGCCCAGGCCCGCTCGCGTTGACTTTTGCCGCTAAACCGGCGCTCCTAAGACTGCCCTGATTCTGGTAACCATAATTTTAATGAGGTTTTTTTACCATGAATCAGACGCTCCTTTCTTCTTTTGGTACCGCTTTTGAACGTGTGGAACACGCTTTGGACGCCCTGCGCGAAGGCCGCGGCGTGATGGTGCTTGACGATGAAGACCGTGAAAACGAAGGCGATATGATCTTCGCCGCCGAAACCATGACCGTAGAGCAGATGGCGCTGACCATTCGTCACGGCAGCGGCATTGTGTGCCTGTGCCTGACCGAAGATCGCCGCAAACAGCTGGATCTGCCGATGATGGTGGAGAACAACACCAGCGCCTACGGCACCGGATTTACCGTCACCATCGAAGCGGCGGAAGGCGTGACCACCGGCGTTTCCGCTGCTGACCGCGTGACCACCGTCCGCGCGGCGATTGCCGACGGCGCGAAACCTTCCGATCTCAACCGTCCTGGCCACGTTTTCCCGCTGCGGGCGCAGCCGGGCGGCGTACTGACCCGCGGCGGCCACACTGAAGCCACTATTGACCTCGTGACCCTCGCTGGCTTCAAACCGGCAGGCGTGCTGTGCGAGCTGACCAATGACGATGGCACCATGGCGCGCGCGCCGGAGTGCATCGCGTTCGCTCAGCAGCACAATATGGCGGTGGTCACGATTGAAGATCTGGTGGCCTATCGTCGCGAACATGAGCGTAAAGCCAGCTAATCAGCGGCTCACAACGCCAGTGAAAACAGCCCGCTTATTAGTGGGCTGTTTTGTTTCTGTGCCTTAACCGATGCCCATCGTCTGGAGCACCACCAGACTCAGCCCCATCACCGACATCCCGCACAGGACGCCATAGCTCGGGTTGCTTTGCGGATCGATCTCTTTCGCCAGCGGCATCAGTTCATCGACCGACAGCGCCACCATAATCCCGGCGACGGCGGCCATGATCGCGCCCATGACCATCGGCGAGACCAGGCTACCCAGAATCAGCCACGCCAGCACGCCGCCCAAAATCTCCGCCATGCCGGAAAGACCGGCCCAGAGCACCGCCTTACTGCGCGATCCGGTGGCGGCATATACCGGCCCGGCAACGGCCAGTCCTTCAGGAATATTGTGCAGGGCGACGGCAAGCGCCACTCCCATGCCAAGCTCGAGGTTGTTGCTGGCCGTGACATAGGTGGCGATCCCTTCCGGAAAGTTATGCAGGCTGATACCCAACGTCAGCAGAATGGCGGTGCGGCGTAAATTGCGCGGGCGCGGCGCGGCGGGGGTCATCAAATCCTGCGGGTGGGCATGCGGCAGCAGGCGATCGAGACCAAAGTAGCCCAGCAGGCCGAAAACAAACATTCCGTAGCCGAGCAGCGGCGACATGTCCTCGGCGGCCAGCGCGGCAGGCAGCATTTCCATCAACGAAATCAACAGCATGATCCCGGCGGCAAAGCCGAGGGAGAAGCCCAGCAGGCGGTTAGAGGGTTTCTGGCCAATCACGCCGAAAATGGCGCCTATAAAGGTTGCGCTACCGGCTAACAGCGTCAATATTAAGGGTGATGACATCGCTTCTCTCCCTGCGAAAAAAGTGCATAGGAGTATATTGCCTGAGGATGCGCGTACGGGACAGCTCCCTTTACCGCGAATTACATTCAAATTTTCTGACGATCATCATCATGGTTATCTGAGTTTATCCTGGCGCAAAAGCGCGTAATGTGAGCACATCACATTGACACCCTAAGGATATCATCATGTCCCGTACCCGAATGCCCGCGTTGTTTCTCGGCCATGGCAGCCCAATGAACGTGCTGGAAGACAACCGCTATACCCGCGCCTGGGCTCACCTGGGCGAAACCCTGCCGCGTCCGAAAGCGATCGTGGTGGTCTCTGCGCACTGGTTCACCCGCGGTACGGGCGTGACGGCGATGGAGGCCCCGAAGACCATTCACGACTTCGGCGGTTTCCCGCAGGCGCTGTATGACACCCATTACCCGGCGCCGGGCTCCCCGGCGCTGGCGCAACGGCTGGTGGAGCTGCTCTCGCCGGTGCCGGTCACTCTCGATAAAGAAGCCTGGGGATTTGACCATGGCTCGTGGGGCGTGCTGATCAAGATGTATCCGCATGCGGATATCCCGATGGTTCAGCTGAGCATCGACAGCACCAAACCGCCGGCCTGGCATCTCGAAATGGGGCGAAAGCTGGCCTCGCTGCGTGATGAAGGGATTATGCTGGTGGCCAGCGGCAACGTGGTGCACAACCTGCGTACCGCCCGCTGGCATGGCGAGAACACGCCGTATCCGTGGGCGGAGTCCTTCAACAACTACGTGAAGGCGAATCTGCAGTGGCAGGGCCCGGACGATCAGCACCCGCTGGTTAACTACCTGGCACACGAAGGGGGCTCGCTCTCCAACCCAACGGCGGAGCATTTCCTGCCGCTGTTATACGTGCTGGGGGCATGGGATGGCGTGGAGGCGATTTCGACCCCGGTCGATGGCATCGAGATGGGCTCGCTGAGTATGCTGTCGGTGGTGGTTGGCGCCTGATAAAAATTGAGCTCCGGCGGCGATATCGTCGCCGGAGCGCGACATTATTCGACGAAAATGTGCGGATAGAAACGCGACAGATCCTGGGTAATCAGCGCCCGGTCTTCACGAATGCCGATCCCGGCGGGCTGATCGTTGATGAGCCAGCTGCCAATCAGCGTGTAGCTGTCACCAAACTTCGGCAGCGGGTAAAATTCCTGCACGATAGTGCCTTCTTCCCCATACGGACCTTCCACCGACTCCACCACCTTGCCCTGTTCAACGATCGATACGTTGGCGCCTTCGCGAGAGAAGATCGGCTTAATGACGTACTTCTCCATCTCCGGATGGGCATCTTCGCTGAAGTAAGCCGCCAGCAGATTTGGGTGATTGGGGAACATTTCCCACAGCATCGGCAGCAGCGCTTTGTTGGAGATGATGCTCTTCCACGCCGGCTCCAGCCAGCGAACGCCGGCGTCTTCCAGCTTGGTGGAGAACATCTCCCGCAGCATAAACTCCCACGGATAGAGCTTGAACAGGTTGCCAATCACCTGATCCTGGAGATCGGTAAACTGGCCTTTTTCACCCAGCCCAATATCTTCGATGTAGAGGAATTCCGTCGCCAGCCCCGCCTCGGCGGCGCAATCCTGCAGATATTGCACGGTGCCGCGATCTTCAACGGTATCGCGGCAGCAGGCCATATGCAGCAGCTGGAAGCCAAACTGCTCGCGCAGCTCACCGAAGCGATCGATCAGCTTCTCCTGCAGGCTATTGAACTGGTCGCTGCCCGCCGGCAGCTTGCCGGCGTTGAGCTGGTCTTCCAGCCAGATCCACTGGAAGAAGGCCGCTTCATACAGCGAGGTTGGCGTGTCGGCATTGTTCTCCAGCAGCTTCGGCTCGCCGACGCCATCCCAGGCCAGGTCGAGACGTGAGTAAAGTGACGGCTGGTTGGTTTTCCACGACTGGCGCACAAAGCCCCAGGTGTGTTTAGGGATGCGGAATTTGGCCATCAGCTCATCGCTGGCGATCACTTTTTCCACCACCTGAAGACACATCTGATGCAGCTCGGCGGTGACCTCCTCCAGCTTTTCCACCTGGGCGAGGCTCAGCTTGTAATAAGCCTCTTCGCTCCAGTAGGGCTCGCCGTACATGGTGTGGAAGTTGAAGCCGTATTCGGTCGCTTTCTCGCGCCAGTCCGGGCGCTCGGTAATGCTGACTCTTTCCATGTTGCTTAGCCGCCCATTGAGCGAGAAGAAGAGGTTGAGCCTGCGGCGCTACGCTGCATAGTCGACTGCTTCGCCACCGACTCGCCGAAGCCCCCGCGGGTGACGGTCGTGGTGGTTGCCGGTTTCGGCGCCATCGCGGTTTTCGGCACGTTCATGGTGCGGCCCGGCTGGGCGGCGCCATAGCTCTTACCGCTGGCGTCAGTGTACTGACCGTAGGCCGGGCTGGCAGGGTTTTTGGAGCTGAACAGCGGCTGCTGTTGCGCCATGCCGCCGCCCATCAGGCGGCCCATCATGTAGCCGGCCATCAGCGGCATCCAGAAGCTGCCGCTGCTTTGCGCCTGGGCCTGGTTTTCCGGGGCGACGCCCGCCTGGGCAGGCGTTTGCTGGCACTGACCTTCGCCAAACTCGGCGACGCAGTCTTCGCGGGTGGCATATTTCGGCGCGGTGCGCTCTGCCTCTTTCACCGCGTTGGTGTAGGCCGTGGTGCATTCGGCTGCTTTGCCCGGGTTGGCGGCGGAGCAGTCATCGGCGTTCTGGTACAGCGAGACCGTTTCGTCGCTTTTTTCACAACCGGCAAGCATAAAGACCGCGGTGACGGCCAGGGCGACCGGCGTCAGGTGGCGTGCGCTCCAGCTTTTGCGGAACGACGAATGATTAATATTTTTTGTCCGTTTCATATTTGTCTTCCAGGACCCAGTGGTATGGCGTGTGTTAACGCTCAGGATAGAGGATGAGTGGTGGAAAATGAAGCGAAGAGGGGCGATAAGCGGGGGATCTTTACGTTGCCTTACGTTTAACGCATCGCCTGTCCGACGGACAGGCGATGCGCGTCACAGTATGAAAATTACTGACGGAACGGATTGCTGCCGCTGCTATGGGTCGTCGTCCGTGCGGACGCCGGCTTCATAGCCGCAGTCGTGTTGCCGTAACCATCGGCAGTGGCATCCTGCTGCGGATTCTCCGGCGCGACGCTGTCGGCAGAGGTCGAGATCGGTTTGCCCAGGGTGTTGTTCAGGGCGATCAGATCCTGCTCGTTCAGCGTACCTAACGCCGACTTGATGTTCAGCTCGTTGATCAGGTAGTTGTAGCGCGCATTAGAGAGCTGCTGTTTGGCGTTGTACAGCGTGGTGGTGGCGTCGAGGACGTCAACGATAGTACGGGTACCCACCGAATAGCCAGCTTCCATCGCATCCAGGGAGCTTTGCGCAGAGACCACCGCCTGTTTGTAGGCGTTGATGCTGCTGATAGAGGCATTCACGTTGTTAAACGAAGAACGCACGGTCTGGACCACGCTGCGGTGAGCGCTTTCCAGTTGCTCGCTGGCGCCGACGAAATTGTACTGCGCCTGTTTGACCTGCGAGTTAACCATCCCGCCCTGGTACAGCGGCAGGGAGAAGCTCAGGCCGATTTTATTCTGACCGATATCAGCATCTTGCGAGATGCTTTTTGAGCCGCTGTAGCGGTTGTTGGAAACGCCAGACGAGGCGTTTAAATCCAGGGTCGGCAAATGGCCGTCCTGCGCCTGGCGAATCTGCTCGCGGGCCAGGTCCTGATTCAGACGCGCCTGCAGCAGCGACAGGTTGCGGTTCTCCGCTTCCTTCAGCAGGGCGTTCACCGCCTGCGGTTTGCTGGTTTTGAAGCCGTCTACGTTCAGGGAGGCCAGCTCCGGGTAGTAGTTGCCGGTAACCTGGCGCAGTTCTTCCACGGCGTTGTCGAGATCGTTACGCGCGGTCACTTCGTTCGCCAGCACGGCGTCGTATTGTGAGCGGGCGTTCTGCACGTCGGTGATCGCCACCAGACCGACGTTAAAGCGCTGGGTGGTTTGATCCAACTGACGGTAAATAGCCTGTTTCTGCGCTTCGGTATAAGAGAGCGTATCGATGGCGGCCAGCACTTTGAAATAGGCCGTCGCGGTATTCAGAATCAGCGTTTGCTGATCGGTCTGATACGTGACATCCTGAATGCCTGCCGCTTTTTCCTGCAGCGTCAGGGCGCGCCATTTCGACATATCAAACAGAACCTGCGTTAACTGCAGCGAGCCGCTGGTGACGTTAGAATTCTGGTCTTTATAATCACGGAAGCCGCTGGTATAGGTATAATCCGCTCCCAGCCCGAGCTGAGGCAGTAATGGACTGCGCGCTTCGTTGATCTTTTCGAATGCGGCGTCACGATCGGCTGCCGATTTACGCAGATCGGGGTTGCTGATGCGCGCCTGCTGGTAAACCTGAAGCAGGTTTTCCGCCTGGCTCATGGCGCTGAACCCGGTCAGGCTCAGGCCGATAAGAATGGGGAGCAATTTCTTCATTTGCATTCCTTGTTGTGAAGCATTTAGCGCTGGTCTAATTCTAAGAAAAATTCCGCTGATTGTATCGATTCTGCCGCCGTAAAAAGTTGGCGTTACGTGCCATCCGGCGGTAATTTGCACCAATCTAACATACGGACCGTAAAACGGTAGCCAAACGGTCTGGAAATCCCTCATTTCGGATTAGCAGGACATAACAATGAGCAAACCCATCCACCAGGGAATTACCTTCTCCAAAAATGATGTAGAAATTATTGCACGCGAAACGCTGTATCGTGGTTTTTTTTCACTCGATTTATACCGTTTTCGCCACCGCCTGTTTAACGGCGGCATGAGCGGCGAAGTCACCCGTGAAATTTTTGAGCGCGGGCATGCCGCCGTCTTGCTACCCTTTGACCCGGTGCGGGACGAAGTGGTGCTGGTCGAACAAATCCGTATCGCCGCCTATGATACCAGCGAGAGCCCGTGGCTGCTGGAAATGGTCGCCGGCATGATCGAGGCGGGTGAGACGGTGGAAGATGTCGCCCGTCGGGAAGCGCTGGAAGAGGCCGGGCTTGAAGTTGGGCGGACGAAACCAATATTAAGCTATCTGGCCAGTCCTGGCGGCACCAGTGAACGGTTATCGATCCTGGTGGGCGAAGTTGATGCATCGACGGCAAAAGGCATTCACGGCCTGGCCGAGGAAAATGAGGATATTCGGGTGCATGTGGTAAGCCGGGAGCAGGCTTACCAGTGGGTAGAAGAGGGGAAAATCGACAACGCAGCCTCTGTCATCGCCTTGCAATGGCTGCAATTGCATTATCACAATTTACGAAACGAGTGGACAAAATGAAGCGTTATACACCTGACTTCCCTGAGATGATGCGCCTGTGCGAGACCAATTTCGCCCAGTTGCGCCGCCTGTTGCCGCGAACGGATGCAGCGGGTGAGAAGGTGAGCTATCAGGTGGGAAGCGCGCAATATCGGTTAACGATAACGGAATCAACCCGCTACACTACTCTGGTGGCGATAGAGCAGACTCTGCCAGCGGTGAGCTACTGGAGTCTGCCATCCATGACCGTTCGCCTCTACCATGACGCCATGGTGGCCGAAGTGTGTTCGAGTCAGCAGATCTTTCGCTTCAAAGCGCGATATGATTATCCTAATAAAAAGTTGCATCAACGCGACGAAAAGCATCAAATTAACCAGTTTCTGGCCGACTGGCTGCGTTACTGTTTAGCACATGGAGCGATGGCGATTCCGGTTTGTTAGCGTCGTTAAACCTAAGGACACCATTTGGAAAGCCTGTTAAACCTACCTCTGGCTGGTGAGGCCAGAGTCAGGATCTTACAAATTACTGATACTCACCTGTTTGCTGAAAAACATGAAACGTTGTTAGGCATCAATACCTGGGAAAGCTATCAGGCCGTACTGTCGGCCATTCATGCCTCACAGCGTCCATGCGATTTGATTGTCGCAACAGGCGATCTGGCGCAGGATCACTCCTCCGCGGCCTACCAGCATTTTGCTGAGGGCATCGCGAGTTTTGCTGCACCCTGCGTCTGGCTACCGGGCAACCATGATTTCCAGCCGGCGATGTACAGCACCCTGCAGGAGTCGGGCATTTCCCCCGCCAAGCGCGTGTTTCTCGGCGACCACTGGCAGATCCTGCTGCTGGACAGCCAGGTGTTCGGCGTTCCCCATGGCGAGCTGAGCGACTTCCAGCTGGAATGGCTCGAACATAAGCTGGCGGAGGCGCCGGAGCGTTATACCTTACTTCTGCTGCATCATCATCCGCTGCCGGCCGGCTGCAGCTGGCTGGATCAACACAGTCTGCGCAACGCCGGCGCGCTGGACAGCGCGCTGAGCGCCTGGCCGCGGGTGAAGCATCTGCTGTGCGGCCATATTCATCAGGAACTGGATCTCGACTGGAATGGCCGACGTATGATGGCGACGCCGTCGACCTGCGTTCAGTTCAAGCCGCACTGCGCCAATTTCACCCTCGATACGGTGTCGCCGGGCTGGCGCTGGCTGGAGCTTCACCCTGACGGAACGCTGACCACCGAAGTGTGCCGCCTGGAAGGCGCGGCGTTTCATCCGGATATTGCTTCAGAAGGCTACTGATGGCGACGCTTCTTTATCTGCACGGCTTTAACAGTTCCCCGCGCTCGGCGAAGGCGACGGCGTTAAAGACCTGGCTGGCGCAGCACTATCCTGAGATCGCCATGGTGGTGCCTGAGCTGCCGCCTTACCCGGCGGAAACGGCGGAGCTGCTGGAGTCCATCGTGCTGGAGCACGGCGGCGAGCCGCTGGGGGTCGTAGGGTCGTCGCTGGGCGGCTACTACGCCACCTGGCTGTCGCAATGCTTTATGCTGCCAGCGGTCGTGGTTAACCCGGCGGTGCGGCCGTTTGAGCTGCTGAACAATTTTCTCGGCCACAATGAGAATCCGTACACCGGGCAGCAATATGTGCTAGAGTCTCGCCATATTTACGATCTCAAAGTCATGCAAATCGACCCGCTCGAAGCGCCGGATTTACTCTGGCTGCTGCAGCAGACCGGGGATGAAGTGCTTGATTACCGCCAGGCCGTTCATTACTACGCCTCCTGCCGGCAGACGGTGGAGGAGGGCGGTAATCACGCATTTGTCGGCTTTGACGATCATTTCACTCAGATTATCGAATTTCTCGGCCTGCGCTAAACGGCCCTGAACGACCTACGAATACACACCATGACGCAATCTTCATATAACGCTGATGCCATTGAGGTACTCACCGGGCTAGAGCCGGTGCGCCGCCGTCCGGGCATGTATACCGACACCACCCGTCCTAACCATCTTGGTCAGGAAGTGATTGATAACAGTGTGGACGAAGCGCTGGCAGGCCACGCCAAACGCGTGGAAGTGATCCTTCACGCCGACCAGTCCCTCGAGGTGATTGACGACGGGCGCGGGATGCCGGTCGACATTCACCCGGAAGAGGGGGTGCCGGCGGTTGAGCTGATCCTCTGCCGACTGCACGCGGGCGGTAAGTTTTCCAACAAAAACTACCAGTTTTCCGGCGGCCTGCACGGGGTGGGGATTTCGGTGGTCAACGCCCTGTCTAAACGCGTGGAGGTCAACGTGCGTCGCGACGGTCAGGTCTACAGCATCGCCTTTGAGAATGGTGAGAAAGTAGAAGACCTGCACGTCACCGGCACCTGCGGTAAACGCAACACCGGGACCAGCGTCCATTTCTGGCCTGACGAAAGCTTCTTCGATAGCCCGCGCTTCTCCGTTTCGCGTTTGACCCACTTGTTAAAAGCGAAAGCGGTGCTGTGCCCGGGCGTGGAAATTGTTTTCCGCGATCAGGTCAACAACAGCGAGCAGAGCTGGTGCTATGCCGATGGCCTTAACGACTACCTTAGCGAAGCGGTGAACGGCCTGCCGCTGCTGCCGGAAAAACCCTTCGTAGGCACCTTCTCAGGTGAGACGGAGGCGGTGGACTGGGCGCTGCTGTGGCTGCCGGAAGGCGGCGAGCTGCTGACCGAGAGTTATGTCAACCTGATCCCGACCATGCAGGGCGGGACGCACGTCAACGGCCTGCGCCAGGGGCTGCTGGACGCGATGCGTGAGTTCTGCGAGTACCGTAATATTCTGCCGCGCGGGGTGAAACTGTCGGCGGAAGATATCTGGGATCGCTGCGCCTACGTGCTGTCGGTGAAGATGCAGGATCCGCAGTTCGCCGGGCAAACCAAAGAGCGCCTGTCGTCGCGTCAGTGCGCGGCGTTCGTCTCCGGCGTGGTGAAAGACGCCTTCAGCCTGTGGCTGAACCAGAACGTGCAGGCTGCGGAGCTGCTGGCGGAGATGGCCATCTCCAGCGCCCAGCGTCGTCTGCGCGCCGCCAAGAAAGTGGTGCGCAAAAAGCTGACCAGCGGTCCGGCGCTGCCGGGTAAGCTGGCCGACTGCACCGCCCAGGATCTGAACCGTACCGAACTGTTCCTCGTCGAAGGGGACTCGGCGGGCGGGTCAGCCAAGCAGGCGCGCGATCGTGAATATCAGGCGATCATGCCGCTGAAAGGCAAGATCCTTAATACCTGGGAAGTCTCTTCCGATGAAGTGTTAGCTTCGCAAGAAGTGCACGACATTTCGGTGGCGATTGGTATTGACCCGGATAGCGATGATTTAAGCCAGCTGCGCTACGGCAAAATTTGTATTCTGGCGGATGCGGACTCCGATGGCCTGCACATTGCCACGCTGCTGTGCGCGCTGTTCGTGAGACATTTCCGTACTCTGGTGAAAGAGGGGCACGTCTACGTGGCGCTGCCGCCGCTGTACCGTATCGACCTCGGCAAAGAGGTTTACTACGCGCTAACGGAAGAAGAAAAAACCGGCGTGCTGGAGCAGCTGAAGCGCAAGAAAGGCAAGCCAAACGTCCAGCGCTTTAAAGGTCTCGGCGAGATGAACCCGATGCAGCTGCGGGAAACTACCCTCGACCCGAATACCCGCCGCCTGGTGCAGCTGGTGATCAGCGATGAGGATGAGCAGCAGACCACGGCGATGATGGATATGCTGTTGGCCAAGAAGCGTTCTGAAGACCGTCGCAACTGGCTGCAGGAGAAGGGCGATATGGCGGACCTGGAAGTGTAAGACCGCACGCTGCGCCAGACGTAAAAGGGAGCCTCAGGCTCCCTTTTCTTATTCCGTTTCAGCGTCGGCGGGCTTAGACGCCGGCCTGCAGGATACGGATGGTGGTCTCCAGCACATCGCCTTTGACCGCTTCCGACCAGGCTTTCATGTGCGGGGTCTGCAGGTGCGCTTCAAGATGCGCGACGCTTTCCCACTGCTCCACCATGACGATAGAGTCAGGAGCGGTGGTCTGGAAGCTGACGCCAGCGGCATGATCCACCATAGGCGCATAGCCGTGGCAGCCGGCTTCCTGCAAAACGGTCGGAATAATTTTCGCGAACTGATCGAGAACCGCCTGGCGGTGGTGCTGGCCCGGACGGGTACGGATTTCTGCAATCACTGTTAACATGGTTAACTCAACTCCTTCTGTGTGGATCTTGTCATACTCCAGGTTCCAATAACTCGAAATATGTAGAGCATAGACCTCTAGTTAACCAAAAATTTCCGCCAGATGCTTGCGATATTCTGCGATATACCGTGGGACATCAGGCATTTTTATCACGTCGTTGGCGATAAAGGTTGGCAGCGCCTCCATACCCAGGAACTGGTTGGCTTTATGGAACGGCAGGTAAACGCCGTCAACGCCAACGCCGTGGAAGAACTGCTCTTTGTCGGTGAAGGCCTCCATTGGCGCGTTCCAGGTCAGGGAGAGCATATATTTTTTCCCCTGCACCAGGCCGCCGGAGCCATATTTTTTGCTGGCGTCGGAGCGGGTACGGCCGTCGCTGGCGTACAGCGAACCGTGGCCTTCGGTAAAGACGTCATCCATATATTTTTTCACCGTCCACGGGGCGCCCATCCACCAGCCCGGCATCTGCCAGATCACCACATCGGCCCAGAGGAAATTCTGCACTTCGGCTTTTACGTCGTACTCGCTTTCGGCGCGAACGCTTTTAACATCGTGCCCGGCGTCGCGCAGATAACTCTCCGCGACCTCGGTCAGGGTGTCGTTCAGTTGGCCATTCGAGTGGGCGAATTTTTTTGCGCCATTGATAATCAGGATGTTGCTCATCATTTGTCCTCAATCTTGAAAATTTGCCGACGATCTTACCCCGCGAAGCGGGGCAGTAAAATGAGCAAAATGTGCAAAGTCTTTTGCTAAATGAGCAATAATCCCGCTACCAGCCAACGCGGGCTTCGAAGCCGCCGTCGCGGGCGTTGGCAAACTCGACGCGCATGCCATGCAGCGAGGCGATGCGCCGGACGATAGACAAGCCCAGGCCGCTGCCCGGAGCATCCTGACCCGGTGGGCGATAGAAACGCTCGCCGATGCGCGCCAGCGCCTGCGGGCTGATGCCGGGGCCGTTATCGCGGACCCGAAACTCGCGGGCGTTGAGGGTGATATCGACCTGGCTGCCGCGCGGGCTGTAGCGCACCGCGTTATCCAGCAGATTGCGCACCAGCAGGCTGAGGAGCAGCGGCTGGCCGGTGCGGGAGATGCCAGAGGCATTAAGATGCAGGCGCAGCTCAATCCCGGACTGCTGCGCCGGGTGGTACATCTCCATTACCGCCGACTGCAGCAGGTCGTCGAGGGCGACCGGCTGCAGGTCGTCCAGCTGGGCGAGCGAGTCCAGCCGCGACAGCGTCAGCAGCTGATCCACCAGACGGGTGGCGCGATCGATCCCCTGATGGAGCTGAGCCAGGGCTTTCTCCCGCCCTTGTGGATCGTCCAGAGAGAGCTGGGCGACTTCAGTCTGCACCTTCAGCGCCGCCAACGGGCTGCGCAGCTCGTGGGCGGCATCAGAGGTAAACCGACGCTCGCGCAGCATGACGTCGTGGGTGCGCTGGAACAGCTGATTCAGCGCTTCGACCAGTGGGCGGACTTCAGGGGGGATCTTCTCCACGCTGAGCGATTCCGCCGAGTCCGGCGCGCGCAGACGCAGCGTGCGCGCCAGATGTTTCAACGGCGCCAGTTCGCGGCTTAACAGCACGATGAGCAGCACGAACATCAGCGGCAGGGCGACCATCCACGGAGTGAGCTGCGAGGTGACAATGTCCATCGCCATTTCGCGGCGATAATCCCACTCCTGGCCGACGGCGATGCGGTGGCGGCCATCGGCGGTGGTTAACCACAGGAAGCGCCACTCGTCATCATCGCCGCGCAGGTAGCCATCGCTAAAGCCCTCACGCTGCGAGTGCCACTGTATATCCTCTCCGTTCTCGCCGTCGTTAAGCACCATTTTGCCGTCGCGGGTGAAGATGGCGAACGCTAGCGCATCGTCGTCGATATGCCCGTGGCGCACCTTTTTCTTTTCCCCGAGCGATGCCGGCGGGGCGCGCAGTTCATCGAAATGCATGGCGCTCAGGCGGCGGGCGAACAGCAGCTGCTGGGTATCAAACAGCTTATCCAGCTTTTTACTGGTCTGCTGCCAGGCGATCACGCTGGCCACGCCCCAGGCAGCGGCGGTCAGCACGGCAAACAGCAGCGTCAGGCGCAGGCGCAGGCTCAGGCGGGCAAGTCGTTTCATGCGTCACCCAGGGTATAGCCGATGCCGTGGACGGTGCGGATAAATTCACTGCCGAGTTTGCGCCGCAGATGGTGGACGTGAACTTCCACGGCGTTGCTGGAGACCTCGTCGTCCCAGTTGTAGAGCTTTTCTTCAATAAGCTTACGCGGCAGCACGCGCCCGGCGTTACGCAGCAGCAGTTCCAGCAGGGCGAACTCCTTCGGCTTCAGCGTCAGGCTTTCGCCGTCGAGGCTGGCGGTTAAGCGGTTCGGGTCAAGGCGTACCTTGCCGTGGCGCAACTCGCTGCTGCTCTGGCCGTGGGCACGGCGGATCAATGCTTCGAGGCGGGCCGCTACCTCAATCAGGGCGAAAGGTTTGCACAGATAATCATCGGCGCCCAGGCGCAGCCCCTCCACCCGCTGGCTGAGCGCATCGCGGGCGGTGAGGATCAGCACCGGTTCATGGCGGCCTTTGTCGCGCCACTCGCGCAGAATATCGAGGCCATCAACGCCAGGAAGAGTGAGATCAAGAATTGCCGCGTCGTAGGGGGCGCTGTATAGGGCGTTTTTGCCCTCCAGCCCGGCGGTAAACCAGTCGATGCTGAAGCCCATTTTGCTCAGCCCGGCCTTGATGCCATCGCCGATTAACTTGTCATCTTCCACCAATAATATGCGCATGTTTCCCTCTGACGATCCTGATTCTTTGCGCAGTAAACCGCGTTGAAGCGGGTGATGTACAGCATTAAAATTTCTTTTTTCCGCTTAAGAAGTCGTTAAGTTTTGTCGGGCGTAATAGGAGCCATATCAACACGAAGGGAGAACACATCATGAAGAAAATTGCTGCGATGACCGCGATCGTTGCCCTGGTTTCCATGCCGGTGCTGGCTGCCGGACAGGGCGGGTATACCGGTCCTTCTGCGACCACGCCGGCAAGTTCAACCACCCAGGGCGGCGGCTTCACCGGCCCGAGCGGCGCGGTCACCACCGTCACCAATGTCAAATCGCTGCGGGACGATACCTGGGTGACCCTGCGCGGCAAAATCACCGAGCGCGTTTCCGACGATCTGTATAAGTTCCAGGATGCTACCGGAGTGATCAATGTCGATATCGACCACAAACGCTGGAACGGCGTCACCGTCGGCCCACAGGACACGGTAGAAATTCAGGGGGAAGTCGATAAGGACTGGAACTCGGTGGAAATCGACGTTAAACAGATCCGTAAAATCGCGCCATAAGTCTCCGTCGGATAAGCGCAAGATCGGTCAGGCATCGCTATCCTCGCTCTGTCAGAGTATGTCGCGAGGAGGAGACGATGAACGATATTAAGGCCAGCCCGGCGTATGTCGGGCGCTTTCAGCGCGTCTGTAGGTACATTGCGCACCATCTTGATGAGCCGCTGTCGCTGGAGATGCTGAGCGCGATAGCGCACAGTTCGCCTTACCATTTTCACCGGCAATTTAGCGCTTATACCGGCATTCCCTTGTACCGGTATATTCAGTGGTTGCGTCTGCGACGCGCCTGTTGGCGCCTGGCGTTCAACCCCCGCGATAAAGTCATCGATATTGCCCTTGATGCCGGATTTCAGAATGCGGAGTCGTTCAGTCGTGCCTTCCGTACCGCGTTTGACCAAAGCCCGACCCAGTTCCGTCAGCAACCGGACTGGGCCGAGTGGCATCGGCGCGTACCGAAACATACGCTACAGGAGCAAACGTCGATGGACGTCAACATTATTTCGTTCCCCACCACCCGGATAGCCGTACTGCAACATCGCGGCAGCCCGGACCTTGTCAACGCCACCGCCGCGCGTTTTATTGCCTGGCGTAAAACGAGCGGATTATCGCCCATCACCACCTGCGATACCTGGGGGATCGCCTGGGACGATCCGCAGACCACCCCGCAGGGGGAATTTCGTTTTGACATCTGCGGTACGGTCGCACGGCCGGTCGGTGAAAACGCCTTTGGCGTGATTAACGGCGAAATCCCCGGCGGACGCTGCGCCGTCGTGCGCCATCACGGCTCGCTGGACACGCTGGCGAACAGCGTTTGGTTTCTCTATCGCGACTGGTTACCCGCTTCAGGCGAGACGTTACGGGATTTTCCGGTGTACTTCCGTTACCTCAATTTTGTCCATGAGGTGGCTGAGCATGAGCTGCAAACCGATATTTATCTGCCGCTGGCCTGATTAAGGTGACGGAATCCTCAACCGATCTCACGGCCTGTGACTCAGGGCGTGAGATCGGGTATTATCGCGGGTAGTTTTGCCGTCCGAACGGTCGGTACCCAGATTGAGGATCCACGATTAATGAGCGATATGGCAGAGCGCCTTGCGCTGCATGAATTTACGGAAAATGCTTACCTGAACTACTCCATGTACGTGATCATGGACAGGGCATTACCGTTTATTGGCGATGGCTTAAAACCGGTCCAGCGTCGCATCGTCTATGCGATGTCCGAACTGGGGCTGAACGCCAGCGCCAAATTCAAAAAGTCCGCCCGCACCGTCGGCGACGTGCTGGGTAAATATCACCCGCACGGCGACAGCGCCTGCTATGAAGCGATGGTGCTGATGGCGCAACCCTTCTCCTATCGCTATCCGCTGGTGGATGGCCAGGGGAACTGGGGGGCGCCGGACGATCCGAAATCCTTCGCCGCCATGCGTTACACCGAATCCCGCCTGTCGAAGTATGCCGAGCTGCTGCTCAGCGAGCTGGGGCAGGGGACGGTCGACTGGGTGCCAAACTTTGACGGCACGCTGCAGGAGCCGAAAATGCTGCCGGCGCGCCTGCCAAACATTCTGCTCAACGGCACCACCGGCATCGCGGTGGGCATGGCGACCGATATTCCGCCGCACAACCTGCGTGAAGTAGCGAAAGCGGCGATTACGCTCATTGAGCAGCCGAAAACGACCCTCGACGAACTGCTGGATATCGTCCAGGGGCCGGATTTCCCGACCGAGGCGGAGATCATCACTTCGCGGGCGGAAATTCGCAAAATCTACCAGAACGGACGCGGCTCTGTGCGCATGCGCGCGGTGTGGAGCAAAGAGGACGGCGCGGTAGTGATCAGCGCGCTGCCGCACCAGGTCTCCGGCGCCAAAGTTCTGGAGCAAATTGCGGCGCAGATGCGCAATAAAAAGCTGCCGATGGTGGATGACCTGCGCGACGAATCGGACCACGAAAATCCGACCCGTCTGGTGATCGTCCCGCGCTCCAACCGGGTGGATATGGAGCAGGTGATGAACCATCTGTTCGCCACCACCGATCTGGAGAAGAGCTACCGCATCAACCTCAATATGATCGGTCTCGACGGCCGCCCGGCGGTAAAAAACCTGCTGGAGATCCTCAGCGAATGGCTGGTGTTCCGTCGTGATACCGTACGTCGCCGTCTGAACCACCGGTTAGAGAAGGTCCTTAAGCGCCTGCATATCCTCGAAGGTTTGCTGGTGGCGTTCCTTAATATCGATGAAGTCATTGAGATCATCCGCACGGAAGATGAGCCGAAGCCAGCTCTGATGTCGCGCTTTGCCATCAGCGAAACCCAGGCGGAAGCGATTCTGGAACTGAAGCTGCGCCATCTCGCCAAACTGGAAGAGATGAAGATCCGCGGCGAGCAGAACGAGCTGGAAAAAGAGCGCGATCAGCTGCAGGCGATTCTGGCCTCTGAACGTAAGATGAACAATCTGCTGAAGAAAGAGCTGCAGGCCGATGCCGATGCTTTCGGCGACGATCGCCGCTCGCCGCTTCACGAGCGTGAAGAAGCGAAAGCGATGAGCGAGCATGACATGCTGCCGTCTGAGCCGGTGACTATCGTTCTGTCGCAGATGGGCTGGGTGCGCAGCGCCAAAGGGCACGACATTGACGCCCAGGGCTTAAGCTATAAGGCGGGCGACAGCTGGAAAGCCTCGGCGAAGGGCAAGAGCAACCAGCCGGTGGTGTTTATCGATACCACCGGGCGCAGCTATGCCATTGATCCGATTACTCTGCCCTCGGCGCGTGGCCAGGGTGAGCCGCTGACCGGTAAGCTCACGCTGCCGCCGGGCGCGACCGTGGAACATATGCTGATGGAAGGCGACGATCAGAAACTGCTGATGGCCTCCGACGCCGGCTACGGTTTTGTCTGCACCTTTAACGATCTGGTGGCGCGCAACCGCGCCGGTAAAGCGTTGATCACCCTGCCTGACAACGCGCATGTGATGCCGCCGCTGGTCATTGAGGACGAGTCCGATATGCTGCTGGCCATCACCGCCGCCGGGCGGATGCTGATGTTCCCGGTCAGCGATCTGCCGCAGCTGTCGAAAGGCAAGGGCAACAAAATCATCAACATTCCCGCGGCGGAAGCCGCCGCCGGCCAGGACGGCCTCGCACATCTGTTTGTCCTGCCGCCGCAGAGTACGCTGACCATTCACGTCGGCAAACGGAAGATCAAACTGCGTCCGGAAGAGCTGCAAAAAGTCACCGGCGAGCGCGGCCGCCGCGGTTCGCTGATGCGCGGGCTGCAGAAAATTGACCGTGTTGAAATTGACTCGCCGCGCCGTGCCGCGGCAGGCGATAGCGAAGAGTAAGCGCTTCTCCTCCCGTCTTTGACGGGAGGAGGCGAAAAAATGCCGCAAAATCGTTGTTTATTCAGGCGTTGCGATTAACAATGTCCATCATCAGGGACCCAGGAAGAACGGTCCCGGCCTGCGCAGAACTCGTGAGCCTGCCTTCTGCCAGCAGCGAATAATTCTAAGCGGTTTGGGTTTTAGAGGTAGCTATGCTATTCATTTTTCGAGTAATTTTCGTGGTCATTTATTGCATCGTGGTGTGCATACTTGGCTGTCTGTACTGCTTGTTCAGCCCGCGTAATCCAAAACACGTTGCCACTTTCGGCCATCTGTTTGGCCGCTTATCCCCGGTGTTTGGCCTGAAGGTGGAGCTGCGCAAACCTGCCGACGCGGAAAGCTATGGCAACGCGATCTACATCGCTAACCACCAGAACAACTATGATATGGTGACGGCGTCTAACATCGTGCAGGCCCCGACGGTTACCGTGGGGAAAAAGAGCCTGCTGTGGATCCCGTTCTTTGGCCAGCTGTACTGGCTGACCGGTAATCTGCTGATTGACCGTAATAATCGAACCAAAGCGCACGGCACCATTGCCGAGGTCGTTAACGCCTTTAAAAAGCGTAAAATTTCGTTCTGGATGTTCCCGGAAGGGACCCGCAGCCGCGGCCGCGGTCTGCTGCCGTTTAAAACCGGCGCCTTCCACGCGGCTATTGCCGCCGGAGTGCCGATTATTCCGGTGTGTGTCTCGAATACATCGAATAAAATAAAGCTCAATCGCTGGAACAACGGTCTGGTGATTGTGGAAATGCTGCCGCCGGTGGATACCAGCCAGTTCGGTAAAGACAACGTGCGCGCGCTGGCGACGCATTGCCGCGAGCTGATGGCCGCCAAAATCGCTGAGCTGGACAACGAAGTGGCCGAGCGCGAAGCGGCCGGCAAGCAATAAGACAGGAAACGCCGCCACCGCGCGCGTATTGCTGGCGGGAAACGAATTCCCTTTTTCATTTGTCAGTATGTCATGGAGTTAATATGTCACTCAGTCGGCGTCAGTTTATTAAGGCTTCCGGCGTAGCGCTGTGCGCTGGCGCCGCGCCGCTGAAGGCCCATGCCGCCGGCCAGCAGCCTGCGCTGCCGGTTCCGCCGCTGCTGGAATCCCGTCGCGGTCAGCCGCTGTTTCTGACGCTGCAGCGTTCGCACTGGTCGTTTACGCCAGGCACCCGCGCCCCCGTCTGGGGGATCAATGGCCGCTATATGGGGCCGACGATCCGCGTCTGGAGCGGAGACGACGTCAAGCTTATCTACAGCAACCGTCTGACAGAGAACGTCGCGATGACCATCCGCGGCCTGCAGGTGCCGGGCCCGCTGATCGGCGGCGCGGCGCGCATGATGTCGCCGAACGCCGACTGGGCGCCGGTGCTGCCGATCCGCCAGAGTGCGGCGACGCTGTGGTACCAGGCCAATACGCCGAACCGGATGGCGAAGCAGGTCTATAACGGTCTGGCCGGCATGTGGCTGGTGGAGGATGAGGTGAGCAAGAACCTGCCGATCCCTAACCACTATGGCGTCGATGACTTCCCGGTGATAATTCAGGATAAACGGCTGGATAACTTCGGCACGCCGGAATATAGCGAACCGGGCAGCGGCGGCTTCGTCGGCGACACGCTGCTGGTCAATGGCGTGCAGAGCCCCTATGTCGAAGTGTCGCGCGGCTGGGTGCGACTGCGCCTGCTGAACGCCTCCAACTCCCGGCGCTATCAGCTACAGATGAGCGATGGCCGACTGCTGCATGTCATTTCCGGCGACCAGGGGTTCCTGCCGGCGCCGGTTTCGCTCAAGCAGCTGTCGCTGGCGCCGGGGGAACGGCGTGAAATCCTGGTCGATATGACCAACGGCGATGAAGTGTCCATTACCTGCGGCGAAGCGGCGAGCATTGTCGACCGTATCCGCGGCTTTTTTGAACCGTCCAGCATTCTGGTCTCCACGCTGGTGCTGACCCTGCGCCCGACCGGGCTGCTGCCGCTGGTCACCGACAGTCTGCCGGTGCGTCTGCTGCCGACCGAGCTGCTCTCCGGTACGCCGATCCGCAGCCGGGATATCACCCTCGGCGACGATCCAGGGATTAACGGCCAGCTATGGGATCCGCAGCGTATTGATATTACGGCGCAGCAGGGGACCTGGGAGCGCTGGACAGTGCGCGCCGACCGCCCGCAGTCGTTCCATATTGAAGGGGTGATGTTCCAGATCCGTAACGTCAACGGTTCGACCCCTTTCCCGGAAGACCGCGGCTGGAAGGACACCGTGTGGGTCGACGGGCAGGTCGAACTGCTGGTCTACTACGCCCAGCCGTCGTGGCCGCACTTCCCGTTCCAGTATCTGAGCCAGACGCTGGAGCTGGCCGACCGCGGTTCGATTGGCCAGATGCTGGTGAATCCTGCGCCATAATCTCTTCGACCCTGGCCGGCATACGGTCAGGGTTTGAGAAAATCCTCCTTCATTTCCACTATCATTCCGGCTTATAATCCACGCCCTTTTGGTTATTTTTTTATCATTTTCCCCGGAAGCAATATGAGCGCAATATCCCTGATCCAACCGGATCGTGACCTTTTTTCCTGGCCGCAATACTGGGCTGCCTGTTTCGGCCCTGCGCCATTTTTACCGATGTCGCGTGAAGAGATGGATCAACTTGGCTGGGATAGCTGCGACATTATTCTGGTGACCGGCGACGCCTACGTCGACCACCCGAGCTTCGGGATGGCCATCTGCGGCCGAATGCTGGAAGCGCAGGGGTTCCGCGTGGGGATCATCTCCCAGCCGGACTGGAACACCAAAGACGACTTCATGCGTCTGGGCAAACCGAACCTGTTCTTCGGCGTGACCGCCGGCAACATGGACTCGATGATCAACCGCTACACCGCCGACCGTAAGCTGCGTCATGATGACGCTTACACCGCCGGCAACGTGGCGGGCAAGCGTCCGGACCGCGCCACCCTGGTCTACACCCAGCGCTGTAAAGAGGCGTGGAAAGATGTGCCCGTGATCCTCGGCGGCATCGAAGCCAGCCTGCGCCGTACCGCCCACTATGATTACTGGTCCGATACCGTGCGCCGCTCGGTGCTGGTGGACTCCAAGGCCGATATGCTGATGTTCGGCAACGGCGAGCGTCCGCTGGTGGAAGTGGCTCATCGCCTGGCGATGGGCGAAACCATAGATCAGATCCGCGATGTGCGCAATACCGCCATCATGGTGAAAGAGGCCCTCCCGGGCTGGAGCGGCGTTGACTCCACCCGTCTGGATACCCCGGGCAAAATCGACCCCATCCCGCACCCGTATGGTGAAGATCTGCCGTGTGCAGACAACAAACCGGTGGCCCCGAAAAAAGCCGAGGCTAAAGCCGTTGTCGTGCAGCCGCCGCGGCCAAAACCGTGGGAAAAGACCTATGTGCTGCTGCCCTCCTTCGAGAAGGTGAAAGGCGATAAGGTCCTGTACGCTCACGCCTCGCGCATTCTGCACCATGAAACCAACCCCGGCTGCGCCCGGGCGCTGATGCAAAAGCACGGCGAGCGCTACATCTGGATCAACCCGCCGGCAATCCCGCTCTCCACCGAAGAGATGGACAGCGTTTTCGCGCTGCCCTACAAGCGCGTGCCGCATCCTTCCTATGGCGATGCGCGCATCCCGGCGTATGAGATGATCCGCTTCTCTATCAACATCATGCGCGGCTGCTTCGGCGGCTGTTCGTTCTGCTCGATCACCGAGCACGAAGGACGCATTATCCAGAGCCGTTCTGAGGATTCGATCATCAATGAGATCGAAGCCATTCGCGACACGGTGCCGGGCTTTACCGGAGTGATCTCCGATCTCGGCGGACCCACCGCCAACATGTATATGCTGCGCTGCAAATCGCCACGAGCCGAGCAGACCTGTCGCCGTCTCTCCTGCGTCTACCCGGATATCTGCCCGCACATGGATACCAACCATGAGCCGACGATCAACCTTTACCGTCGCGCCCGCGAGCTGAAGGGCATCAAGAAGATCCTTATCGCCTCCGGGGTACGCTATGACATCGCGGTCGAAGATCCGCGCTATATTAAAGAGCTGGCGACCCACCACGTCGGCGGCTATCTGAAGATCGCGCCGGAGCATACCGAAGAGGGCCCGCTGTCGAAGATGATGAAGCCGGGAATGGGCAGCTACGACCGCTTTAAAGAGCTGTTCGACACCTATTCGAAGCAGGCGGGTAAAGAGCAGTATCTGATCCCGTACTTTATCTCCGCCCACCCGGGGACCCGTGATGAAGACATGGTGAACCTGGCGCTGTGGCTGAAGAAGCACCGCTTCCGTCTCGACCAGGTGCAGAACTTCTATCCGTCGCCGCTGGCGAACTCGACCACCATGTATTACACCGGCAAAAACCCGCTGGGCAAGATCGGCTATAAGAGTGAAGAGGTGGTGGTGCCGAAGGGTGATAAACAGCGCCGTCTGCACAAAGCGCTGCTGCGCTACCACGATCCGGCCAACTGGCCGCTGATCCGTCAGGCGCTGGAGACGATGGGCAAGAAACACCTGATTGGCTCTCGTCGCGACTGCCTGGTGCCGGCGCCGACCCTGGATGAGATGCGCGAAGCGCGTCGCCAGAACCGTCATACCCGCCCGGCGCTGACCAAGCACACGCCGATTGCGCATCAGCGTTCTAACGGTGGCGCAACGGCGAAAAAGCCCGTCAAACGGGGTAAAGTCGCCGGGCGTTAAGCCTGACTTTGCGCCCGGCTGCGTTTCGCTGGCCGGGTGGTTTCTCAAGCCGGGCACGCATCAGCGCAGCCCGGCTTTTTTACCTGTTATCCGCCGAACTGATCCGGGTCAGGACCCAGACGCTTGCCCTGATCCAGCTTCGCAATCTCACCCAGCTCCTCTTTATCCAGGCGGAAATCCCAGACGTTAAAGTTTTCAGCGATGCGCGACGGCGTGACGGATTTCGGGATCACCACCAGACCGCTGTCGAGATGCCAGCGGATGACAATCTGCGCCGGCGTTTTACCATATTTATCAGCCAGCTGATGGATGACTTTCTGATCGAAGACGCCCTTACCGCCCTGGGCCAGCGGGCTCCAGGATTCGGTCTGGATCTTGTGGGTGGCGTTCCAGGCGTGCAGCTGCCGCTGCTGAAGCAGCGGATGCAGCTCTATCTGGTTGATCACCGGCGCGACGCCGGTTTCATCAATCAGCTTCTGCAGATGCGGTACCTGGAAATTACACACGCCGATGCTCTTCGCCAGCCCCTGCTGCTGCAGCTCAATCAGCGCCTGCCAGGCCTCGACGTAATGGCCGATAGCCGGCACCGGCCAGTGGATTAAATAGAGATCCACATAGTCCAGTTTCAGCTTGCTGAGACTCTCTTTCAGCGCCTCGTGTGGCCGTTTTTGATCGTCGTTCCATAGCTTGGTGGTGATGAACAGCTCATCGCGATTGACGCCAGCGCTTTGCAGCGCGTTGCCGACGCCAGCCTCATTTTGGTACGCGGCGGCGGTGTCAAAAGAGCGATAACCGACTTCCAGCGCCTTATGAATGGCGGAGACGACTTCCTCGTTGCCAGCTTTCCACACGCCGAGACCCAGCTGCGGCATCAGGTTGCCGTCGTGTAGTTTTATAACGGTTGGATGTGTCATGCCTTCCTCCTGTTAATGAACTCGGCGAAGCAGGATCCGCCGAGGGGTAGCATTAAGTCTGGACGAAATAGCTAAAAACGGTAGTAAAAACACCCCTCCCCGACGTTTGTTTAACGTAAGGAGAGGTGAATCAGGCGGGGTAACTTAGCGGGCAGCCTCGTAGATACGGCGGCTGACGTCCAGGGTGATATCCTGATGCTCGCCCAGTTTGGTCATGCCGTGCTCTTCCAGTTTCGCCAGCAGCGCCGGGATGGAGCTCCCGTCGAGACCGTAATCGGAAAGGCGGGTCGGCACGCCCATCTGCTCGAAGAACTGGCGCGTCGCGGCGATGGCGGCATCGATACGCTGGTCGTCGGAGCCCTCGGTGATATGCCACACGCGCTCAGCATATTGCAGCAGCTTGTCGCGCTTGGTATCGCGCTTCTCATTCCACAGCGCCGGCAGAACGATAGCCAGCGTCTGGGCGTGATCGAGACCATGCATCGCCGTCAGTTCGTGACCAAGCATATGCGTTGCCCAGTCCTGCGGCACGCCAGCGCCGATCAGGCCGTTCAGCGCCTGGGTCGCGGCCCACATAATGTTGGCGCGCACGTTATAATTTTCCGGCTCCTGCAGCGCTTTCGGGCCATCCTCGATCAGGGTCAGGAGAATGCCTTCGGCGAAGCGGTCCTGAATTTTGCCGTCAACCGGGTAGGTGACGTACTGTTCGACGGTATGGACGAAGGCGTCAACCACGCCGTTGGCGACCTGGCGCGGCGGCAGGGTATAGGTGTAGACCGGGTCGAGGATCGCGAACTGCGGCTGAACGTGCGAAGACATAAACGCGCGTTTGTCGCCGGTAGTTTTCCGCGAAATCACCGCCCCTTTGTTTGATTCAGAACCGGTCGCCGGCAGAGTGAGAACCGAGCCCATTGGAATGGCGCTGGCGATCTTACTGCCATAGGTTTCCAGAATTTCCCACGGATCAATGTTGGCGTCATAGTGGGCTGCTGCCGCGATAAATTTGGTGCCATCCAGCACCGAACCGCCGCCGACCGCCAGCAGGAAAGTGACCTTCTCTTCGCGGGCGAGCTTCACCGCATTCATCAGGGTTTCGTAAGACGGGTTCGGCTCGATGCCGCCAAATTCAAGGACGTCCAGGCCATTCAGGGCGGTCAGTACCTGATCCAGGACGCCCGTTTTTTTCACGCTGCCGCCGCCGTAGGTGATCAGTACGCGAGCTTCCGCCGGGATCTGTTCACGCAACTTTTCAATCGCGCCTTTGCCAAACAGAATGCGGGTTGGGGTATGCAGGTCAAAATTATTCATTGCTTGGGTCCTCCAAAGAGTAAAACTGCCGACAGGGACGATACCGCTGCCCGATGACGGTTATTGTGGTCCTCGCGCCGTTGCCCCTCAATGCACATTTCTGCCTATGTCTTGCCTATTTCTCCATATAGCTGGAGAATCCGCGGCGACCTGCGCACAATATATAGGTGAAGAAACATCGGGAGAGACGGTGGCAATGCAACACGCAGAGATATGTCGGACACTGACAGAGAAGGTTAACCAGCTGAAAGATAAGCACGAAATGTTAAGTTCGCTGCTACCTGACGTTCGGCTGCTGTACGGGACGCAGCCCGGACCGCGGATGCCGGTGATGTACCAGCCGGGGATCGTTTTTCTCTTTTCTGGCCATAAAATTGGTTATATCAATGAGCGGACGTTTCGCTACGATACAAACGAATATCTACTGCTGACCGTACCGCTGCCCTTCGAGTGCGAAACCTTTGCCACCCCGGAGGTGCCCCTGGCCGGGATGCGCCTGAACGTCGATATCCTGCAGCTGCAGGAGCTGCTGATGGACATTGGCGAGGATCCGCTGTTTCAGCCCGCCGTTGCCTCCAGCGGGATAAACTCCGCAGTGCTTTCGGAGGACATCTTGTGCGCTGCTGAACGGCTGCTCGACGTGATGGAGCGGCCGTTGGACGCGCGGATCCTTGGCAAGCAGATCGTCCGTGAAATCCTCTACTATGTGCTGACGGGACCCTGCGGCGGCGCGCTGCTGGCGCTGGTCAGCCGGCAGACCCACTTCAGCCTGATTAGCCGCGTGCTCAAGCATATCGAGAGTCAGTACACCGAAAACCTCAGCGTCGATCGGCTGGCGGCCGAAGCGAATATGAGCGTGTCGGCGTTTCACCATAATTTTAAAGCGGTGACCAGCACTTCGCCGCTGCAGTATCTGAAAACCTACCGTTTGCACAAGGCGCGCATGCTGATGATCCATGACGGCATGAAGGCCAGTGCGGCGGCGATACAGGTGGGCTATGAAAGTCCTTCCCAGTTCAGCCGCGAGTTTAAGCGCTACTTCGGGATGACGCCCGGGGAAGACGCCGCGCGTATTCGTATGATGCAGGGGATGTAAGACCGGGGGAGGGAGCAGGCCGGGCGGGCGCAGCCCCCCCGGCAGTCAACGTCAGGCGCTGCAGTATTTCTTTTTGATCACCACGAACAGCGTGCCGAGCAGGCCAGCCAGCAGCAGGGCAATTGGCAGGATCATCAGGCAGGTCATCACCTGATCTTCATGACGTTTCACAAACGGGATCATGCTCAGCGCATAGCCGAGGCCCGTGACCACGCCGACCCACAGCAGGGCGCTCAGCCAGTTGAAGAACTGGAAGCGGCGGTTAGGCAGACCGGAAATCCCCGCCATGGTTGGCAGCAGGGTACGGACAAAGGCCAGAAAGCGGCCCGCGAGCAGCGCCAGCAGACCGTGGCGGTCAAACATGCAGGTGGCGCGCTGATGGTACTTATGCGGCAGGTGCGCCAGCCAGCCTTTCACCGTTTGCGTATTGCCCAGCCAGCGCCCCTGTACATAGCTCAGCCAGCAGCCGAGGCTGGCGGCGGCGGTCAGAATGGCGATAGTGGGCACAAAGTCCATGACGCCTTTAGCAATCAGCGCGCCGGCGAGCAGCAGCAGGCTGTCTCCAGGTAAAAAGGAGGCAGGCAGCAGCCCGTTTTCCAGAAACAGGGTCGCGAACATAACCAGATATACAACGCCCACAACATGAGGGTTCGCCAGTGCGGCAAAATCATGTTGCCACAGCGCGGCGACAATCTCTTGAATGACAACCATGGACTTTCCTAAGTGGTACCGTATTGTTGACTAGTGTACTCCTGAAGAGACCCGAGCACCTTGATCCCGGGCGCAACAAAAGCGGCCGCTCCGATAAAAAGCGTCCGCTATTGTTGCCACTGACTGTCACTTTACACGATACGCGCGAAGCCCGCTGCTAAATCCGCCTGCAGATCGTCAACATTTTCGAGACCAATGTGCAAACGGATCAGCGTGCCGCTGAAGTCGACTTCCGCATCCGGTCGGATGTGAGCGATTTGCTCCGGCTGATTGGCCAGTATCAGCGATTCAAAGCCGCCCCACGAGTAGGCCATGCTGAACAGGCTGAAGTTGTCGAGATACTCTGTCAGCTCAGCGTCGTTGAGACGCTTGTTGAGCACAAACGAGAACAGCCCGCTGCTGCCGGTAAAATCGCGTTTCCAGAACTCATGGCCTTTACTGCCGGGCAGGGCGGGGTGGTTGACCCGCGCCACCTGCGGATGCTGCGCCAGCCACTCGGCGATGCGCAGGCTGCTTTCATGATGCTGACGCAGGCGGACGCCCAGCGTGCGCAGGCCGCGGCTGGTCATATAGGCGGTATCGGCGTCCAGCATTTGCCCCATCAGATAGGCATTCTCACGCAGCTGCGGCCAGCAGCGCGCGTTCGCCACCGCGGTGCCGACCATGGCGTCGGAGTGGCCGATCAGGTATTTGGTGCCTGCCTGGATGGAAATATCAATGCCAAAATCCAGCGCTTTGAACAGGATCCCCGCCGCCCAGGTGTTATCGATCATGATAATCGCTTCCGGCGCGACCTGACGCACGGCGGCGACAATCGCTGGCACATCATGCACTTCCATGGTGATGGATCCGGGCGATTCCAGGAACACCACGCGGGTCTCCGGCCGAATAAGTTGGGCAATATCAGCGCCGATTAAGGGATCGAACCAGCTGGTGGTGACGCCGAGTTTAGCGAGAATTTTGGTACAAAAGTCCTGGCTTGGCTCATAGGCGGTATTGGTCATCAGCACATGGTCGCCCTGCTCGACAAACGCCAGGATAGTGTTGGCTACCGCGGCGGCGCCGCAGGGGAAGAGGGCGCAGCCGGCGCCGCCTTCCAGCTCGCACATCGCTTCCTGCAGCGAGAAGTGGGTCAGGGTGCCGCGACGCCCGTAAAACAGCTCGCCGTTGGCCCGATTGCGAGTGGCGTGCTTTTTGGCCTCTACGGTGTCGAAAACCAGCGATGACGCGCGCTGGATCACGCTGTTCACTGAGCCCTGGGTGTACTTTTTGCTCCGCCCGGCGTTGACCAGCGCGGTATCAAGATGTTTATCAGCCATGTTGATGAACCTGTTTTTATACGTCTGGACGTCTAAACTAGCATGATTCTTCTTTTCTGTACCAGCGCGCTGCCGATACAGGCGAAAATTTTACCAGGCCCGCGGTTAGCCACTTTTTTACTGCGTAAGCGCAAGGAAAAGAAACGTGATTTGCTGCACAGTGTAAATACTAATGAGAACCACTATCAATTCGATGTCGTTTTGATATTATTGAGGGCAGATTTTGTGATTATCGTCGTGGAGATAGAGCGTGGGTAATAATTTGATGCAGGCGGATCTCTCCGTTTGGGGTATGTATCATCATGCTGATATTGTCGTTAAGGTGGTGATGATTGGCCTGATTCTGGCGTCAGTCGTCACCTGGGCCATCTTCTTCGGCAAAGGGGCGGAAATCCTCGCCAGTAAGCGTCGCCTCAAACGCGAACAGCAGCAGCTGGCGGAAGCCCGCTCTCTCGATCAGGCCAGCGATATCGCCAGCGCCTTTGAGGCGAAAAGCCTCACCACCCAGCTTATCAATGAAGCGCAGAACGAACTCGAACTCTCCGCCGGCGCCGAAGACAATGAAGGCATCAAGGAACGAACCGGTTTCCGCCTTGAGCGCCGCGTCGCGGCCGTCGGTCGCCATATGGGGCGCGGCAACGGCTACCTGGCCACCATCGGCGCCATTTCGCCGTTCGTTGGCCTATTCGGGACCGTCTGGGGCATCATGAACAGCTTTATCGGCATCGCTCAGACCCAGACCACCAACCTTGCGGTGGTGGCGCCGGGCATCGCGGAAGCGCTGCTGGCGACGGCCATCGGCCTGTTCGCCGCCATCCCGGCGGTGGTCATCTATAACATCTTCGCCCGCATGATCGGCAGCTATAAGGCCTCGCTCGGTGACGTCGCCGCTCAGGTACTCCTGCTGCAAAGCCGCGATCTGGACCTCAGCGCCAGCGGCGTGAAGCCGGTGCGCAGCGCGCAGAAATTACGGGTAGGTTGATCGGCTATGGCGATGCGTCTTAATGAAAATCTGGACGATAACGGCGAAATGCATGAGATCAACGTGACGCCGTTTATCGACGTCATGCTGGTTCTGCTGATTATCTTTATGGTGGCCGCGCCGCTGGCGACGGTCGACGTGAAGGTGAATCTGCCGGCCTCCTCCAGCCAGCCGCAACCGCGACCGGAAAAACCTATCTACCTGTCGGTGAAGGCGGATAAGAGCATGTTCCTCGGCAACGACCCGGTGACCGAAGCGAATATGATTAACGCCCTGGATAGCCTGACCGCCGGCAAAAAAGATACCACCGTCTTCTTCCGCGCGGATAAAACCGTCGATTACGAGACGATGATGAAAGTGATGGATACCCTGCATCAGGCGGGATATCTCAAGATCGGGCTGGTGGGCGAAGAGACCGTCAAAGCCAAATAACCCGATGCTTTTCCTGAAAAGGCTGGCCGCGCGCCGGCCTTTTTTATTGTCGTCTGCCAGCGAAGTGTTGGCCTGGCGTTGCCATCACGTTATCTGTCTGGGATATAATGTCGCTTCTTTTTGTTAACTGACAGGATCTTATGGAACGCTTTCTGGAAAATGCTATGTACGCCTCGCGCTGGCTGCTGGCGCCGGTTTATTTTGGCCTCTCGCTCGGTCTGATTGCGCTGACCATCAAATTTTTTCAGGAGATCTTCCACATACTGCCGCATATTTTTAGCGTCAGTGAGTCGGATATGATTCTGACCCTGCTGTCGCTGGTGGATATGACCCTGGTGGGCGGTTTGCTGGTGATGGTGATGTTCTCTGGATATGAAAATTTTGTCTCGCAGCTGGATATTAACGAGGGTAAAGAAAAACTCAGTTGGCTGGGCAAAATGGACGCGACTTCGCTGAAAAATAAGGTTGCCGCCTCCATCGTGGCGATCTCCTCTATTCACCTGCTGCGGGTGTTTATGGATGCGAAAAACGTCCCGGACAATAAGCTGATGTGGTACGTGATTATCCACCTGACCTTCGTGCTGTCGGCCTTTGTGATGGGCTACCTCGATCGTCTGACCAAAGTGAAACACTAATCCCTTCTCTCCCGGCGGTGGCAGCTGCCGGGCTTTTTTCTCCCCGTTTCTGCTTTACTGCGCTGGCGTATGTCCGGGCTTCTGCTTTGCTTAAAAGGCGATAAACAATGGAGGCAGGGTGATGACGCGATTAACGGCCAAAGATTTCCCGCAGCAGCTGCTCGAGTATTATGACTACTATGCCCACGGTAAAATCAGCAAACGCGAGTTTCTCCAGCTGGCGGGGAAATATGCCGTCGGCGGGATGACCGCGCTGGCGCTGTTTAATCTGCTGAAGCCCGACTATGCCCTGGCAGAGCAGGTACCGTTCACCGAACCGGATATCCGCCCGGAGTATATTCATTATCCCTCTCCTGACGGCCACGGCGAAGTGCGGGCTTACCTGGTGACGCCGACGAAAATAGCCGATAAAGCGCCCGCCGTTGTGGTGGTACATGAGAACCGCGGCCTGAATCCCTATATTGAAGACGTCGCCCGGCGGGTAGCGAAAGCGGGGTATATCGCGCTGGCGCCGGATGGCCTGAGCTCCGTCGGCGGCTATCCGGGGAATGATGATGAAGGCCGCGCGCTCCAGCAGAAAGTCGATCCCGTGAAGCTGATGAATGATTTTTTTGCGGCGGTCGCGTTTATGGCGAAGCATCCGCAGGCGACGGGGAAGGTCGGTATCACCGGTTTTTGTTACGGCGGCGGCGTCAGCAACGCGGCGGCGGTCGCCATTCCGGAGCTGGCCTGCGCGGTGCCATTTTACGGCCGCCAGCCGCCGCTGAAGGAGGTCGATAAAATTAAAGCGCCGCTGCTGTTGCACTATGCCGGCCTCGATAGCGGCATTAATGAAGGCTGGCCTGCCTATGAACAGGCGTTGAAGGAACACCATAAAGTCTACGAGGCCTATATCTATCAGGGCGTGAATCACGGCTTTCATAATGATTCTACGCCGCGCTACGATCGGGCTGCGGCTGATCTGGCCTGGCAACGCACGCTGGCATGGTTTGATAAGTATTTACGCTAACGCAAACGTCATAAATAGCGCTACCGCTCGCTCAAAAAAACGCTATATAATTTATTATATAACGATTGGGAGAGCTTGATGGAAAATCATTTTGGCAAAGGCTTAATGGCGGGGCTACAGGCATCCTATGCTGATACCGCCGCGCATGCGGCGAATTTTTGCGCCGACTATAAACGCGGGTTTGTGCTTGGTTACTCGCACCGCATGTTTGAAAAAACCGGCGACCGCCAGCTCAGCGCGTGGGAGGCGGGGATCCTGACCCGTCGCTATGGCCTTGACAGAGATATGGTGATGGACTTCTTCAAAGAGAGTGGTTCCTCGACCGCGATGCGCTACTTTATGGCGGGCTATCGGCTGGAAAGCTAACAACCGGAGGCGGTTGCCTCCGGTGGGTCAGAGCGTTACGCCTGGCGCTTATCTTCCGTTTGGGTGTCAAAGTCGCGGGCGTCGTGGCGCTCATGCAGCTGCTCATTGAGCGGGCCGTTGGTGCGGTTCACGATGCGTCCCCGCTTGACCGCCGGGCGGTTGCCCACATCCTGCGCCCAGCGCAGCACGTTTTTATAGCTCCCGGCGTCGAGAAACTCCGCTGCGTTATAGACATTGCCCAGCACGACGTTGCCGTACCACGGCCAGACAGCCATATCGGCGATGGTGTACTCCTCGCCGGCTACATAGCGACCGCGGGCGAGCTGTTTGTCCAGCACGTCGAGCTGGCGTTTGGCTTCCATCGTAAAGCGGTCGATCGCGTACTCGATCTTCACCGGCGCATAGTTATAGAAGTGGCCGAAGCCGCCGCCGAGGAACGGCGCCGCGCCCTGCAGCCAGAACAGCCAGTTGAGGGTTTCGGTGCGACCGGCAGGATCTTTCGGCAGGAAGAAACCAAATTTTTCCGCCAGATAGAGAAGAATGTTGCCGGACTCAAATACCCGGGTCGGCGGCGTGGTGGAATGGTCGCTGAGGGCCGGGATCTTCGAGTTCGGGTTGATCTCGACAAAGCCGCTGGAAAACTGATCCCCTTCGCCAATGCGTATCAGCCAGGCGTCGTACTCCGCGCCGCTGACGCCTAACGCCAGCAGCTCCTCCAGCATGATCGTCACCTTCTGGCCGTTGGGCGTGCCGAGTGAGTATAGCTGGAGCGGATGGGTTCCCACCGGCAGGACGCGTTCATGAGTCGCGCCGGAAACGGGACGGTTGATGTTGGCGAACGCGCCGCCGCTGTTTTGCTTCCATTCCCACACTTTTGGTGGCTGGTAGTTTTGCTCTGACATGCTGGTTTGCCTTTTTCGTGGATGTACAAAAAGTGTAGCAGGTGACCTCAGGCCATAATCCGCGCGGCCCACACGCTGACATCATCGCCGCTGCCCAGATCCGGCTGCACCAGGCCATTGACCATAAAGGTCGGCGAGACATGGATGCCGTTCTGGCGGGCATATTTACTGTGCCATTTGATCACGTCCTGCAGCTCCGGGCGGGCAAAGGCGGCCCCCAGCAGCACGTGACTGTAGCGCTCAATGCGTTCAATGATTTGCTGCGGGGTGGCGTTCATGTTCGGCCCGCTGCAGTGATCGGTAAACTCAAACTCTTCCCGATGGTCTGCCACGGCCTGCATCACCTTATGCGCCTGCTCTCTGCCATGCGGCAGGGTGGACGCGGCGAGGATGCAGCGGACAATCACCCCAGAGAACAGATGCCACGGCTGCGATTGCAGCCGTATCTTGATGGTGACGTTATCGGCGCCGACCTCATCGAGCAGATCGTCGAGTTTATTAAACGCGCGGACAGAGTAGGGGCAGGTGGGCTCAAGGAACACCTCAAACGTCCGCGGGCCGTGTCCCCAGACCAGCGGTTGGGCATTCAGATGCGAGTGTGTGCTCATTGTCGACTCCTGATGTTGCGTTGTTTTTTGTTATATCACCGATAACGATATCACTTCTGCTTCCGGCTGCAGGGTTATTTTCCTTAACGGCACGATTAGCGAAACGAATGAGTGGTATCATCGTTACACCTCTGTCTGGTAAGTGCCTGCGGCAGGATAAGAAGAGGGAGTTTTGTTTCGCCAACTGCCCGGGCTGCATTAATTTGAGGTCAGGCTAAATGAGCAAAGGATCGACAAGCAGTGACGCCCCGTTTGGGACATTGTTAGGCTACGCGCCCGGCGGCGTAGCGATTTATTCATCGAATTACAGTAGCTTAAATCCACAGGATTATCCGGATGACGCGACGTTTCGCAGCTACATCGGCAATGAGTATATGGGGCATAAATGGCAGTGCGTGGAGTTTGCGCGCCGCTTTCTGTTCCTGACCTACGGGTTTGTCTTTACCGATGTGGGGATGGCCTATGAAATCTTCTCCCTGCGCTTTCTGCGCGAAGTGGTCAATGACAACATTCTCCCGCTTCAGGCCTTCGCCAACGGCTCCCGTCGTCCGCCGATCGCTGGTTCGCTGCTGATCTGGCAGAAGGGCGGCGAGTTCAAGCACACCGGCCATGTCGCGGTGATCACCCAGCTTGTCGGCAATAAGGTGCGTATCGCCGAGCAGAACGTCATTCACTCGCCGCTGCCGCAGGGCCAGCAGTGGACCCGCGAGCTGACCCTCGAGGTCAACGCCGGCCGGTACACCATCAAAGATACCTTTGCCGATACCGAAATTTTAGGCTGGATGATCCAGACCGCCGATACCGAACACAGCCTGCCGCAGCCGGTACTGCCGGGTGAGGCGATGGCGATCAAGGGCGCGCGGCTGCCGAACAACGGCCAGTTCCGCGGCAAATGGCTGAACGAGAAAGATCCGCTGCAGAAAGCCTACGTGGCGGCCAACGGCCATTTTATCAATCAGGATCCTTATCAGTATTTCACTATCAGCGAAAGCGCCGAACAGGAGCTGATTAAAGCCACCAACGAGCTGCACCTGATGTATCTGCACGCCACCGATAAGGTGATGAAGGATGATAACCTGCTGGCGCTGTTCGATATCCCGAAAATCCTCTGGCCGCGTCTGCGTCTCTCCTGGCAGCGCCGGCGTCATCATATGATCACCGGGCGCATGGATTTTTGCATGGACGAGCGCGGGCTGAAGGTATACGAGTACAATGCCGACTCCGCCTCCTGCCATACCGAAGGCGGGCTGATCCTCGAGCAGTGGTTGAAGCAGGGCTACTATGGCACTGGTCACAATCCGGCGGAAGGTCTGCTCGATGAGCTGGCGGGAGCGTGGAAACACAGCCGGGCGCGGCCTTTCGTGCACATCATGCAGGACAAGGATCTGGAGGAGAATTACCACGCGAAGTTTATCCAGCGTTCGCTGACCCAGGCCGGTTTCGAGAGCAAAATTCTCTTTGGCCTCGATGAGCTGCGCTGGGACGCTGCCGGCCAGCTGATTGATGCCGACGGGCGGCTGGTCAACTGCGTCTGGAAAACCTGGGCATGGGAAACCGCCATTGAGCAGGTGCGCGAAGTCAGCGCCGATGAGTACGCGGCGGTGCCGATTCGTACCGGGCATCCGCAGAATGAGGTGCGACTGATTGACGTCCTGCTGCGTCCTGAAGTATTGGTATTCGAACCCCTGTGGACGGTGATCCCGGGCAACAAAGCGATCCTGCCGGTGCTGTGGTCGCTGTTCCCGCATCATCGCTATCTGCTGGATACCGATTTTGTGGTTAACGACGAGCTGGCGAAAACCGGCTATGCCGTGAAGCCCATTTCCGGACGCTGCGGGAACAATATCGACCTGATCGGGCCTCAGGATGAGGTTCTGGATAAGACCAGCGGCCAGTTTGTCGATCGCAAGAATATCTACCAGCAGCTGTGGTGCCTGCCGAAAGTGGATGGCAAGTATATCCAGGTGTGCACCTTTACCGTCGGCGGTAACTACGGCGGTACCTGCCTGCGCGGCGATTCGTCGCTGGTGGTGAAAAAAGAGAGCGACATAGAGCCGCTGATCGTATTGAAAGACAAAGCGTGACGTGCTGACCCCGGATAGCGGCTCCTGCCCTGTCCGGGGAGAGCGCAGAGACACGAACAAGGATAGCCCGGACTGGTAAGCGCCGCCGGGGAACACCTGCAACAAAGCCAAGATAATTAACACAACAACAAGACAGAAAAGGAAAATAGTATGCACGATCGGCGTCTCGCCGCCCGCGCGGGTGAACTCAAGCCCTCCGCCGTCCGCGAACTTCTCAAGCACAGTAAACTGCCGGGCGTGATCTCGCTTGGCGGCGGCATTCCGGCCCCGGAACTGTTTGATACCGAAGGCCTGGAGCTGGCGGTGCAGAAGGTGATGAGCGAGCGTTTTCATGACGCATTTCAGTACGGTCTGACGGAAGGCTACCCGCCGCTGCGTCAGGCGGTGAGTGAAATCTGCCACTCCCGTGGCGTGACCTGTTCAGCCGCTCAGGTCTATATCACCTCCGGCTCCCAGCAATCGCTGGATATCGTTGCCCGCACGCTGCTCGATCCAGGCGATACTATCGTCGTTGAGCGACCCACCTATCTGGCGGCGCTGCAGGTGTTTCAGCTGGCGCAGGCCAATATTCTCAGCGTCGATACCGATGATGACGGGATGCTGGTGGAGCAGCTGGCTGACCTGCTGGAGACCACCCGCGTCAAAGCTGTTTACCTGGTGCCGACGTTCGGCAACCCCGGCGGTAAAACGCTGAGCGAGGCGCGTCGTCGCCGGCTGGTCGAGCTGGCGAAAAAATATGACTTCGTCATTCTGGAAGACGATCCCTACGGTGAAATTAGCTTTACTGACGCCGTGCGACGCCCGCTCTATCAGCACGCCGTTGAGCTGGGCTGTGAAGATCAGGTGGTTTACACCTCGACGTTTTCAAAGATCCTCGCGCCGGGGATGCGTATCGGCTGGATCGTCATGCCGGACTGGCTGGCGCAGCAGACGGTGATCGTGAAGCAGGCGGCGGATCTGCATACCAATATGCTGTCGCAGGTGATCACCGCGGAATACCTCAGTCTGAACCGGCTGGATAACCAGATTGCGTTGATTCGCGAAGACTATCGCAAGAAGTGCGTGGCGCTGGCCGACGCGCTGGAGAGTCGCCTTGGCGAGCATCTGGAATTCAGCCGCCCGCAGGGGGGGATGTTCCTGTGGGCGCGTTTCCGCTATCCGTTCGATACCATGGAATGGATGAAGAAAACGCTGGAAAACGGCGTGGTATACGTTCCGGGGGAAGCGTTTTATCACGATAATCCGGATACCCGTACCCTGCGTCTTTCCTACTCAACGGTGTCGGAAGCCGGGCTGCTGACCGCCGTTGAGCGGCTGGCGGCCTCCCTGTAACGGCCCTGCTGTGCGCCGCTTAGCGGCGGCGCATCCTCTTCGCTTCAATAGCGAGAGGGAGTGACGCTAGCGTTCAGCGCTGGGGTCACTCCGTATCGACGATGCGATCATCCAGCCAGACCAACATCAGCGCTGCGAGAAAAGCCACCGCAAAGGTACCAATAAACAACCACATAGATGTCCCTCACGGGTTAATTATTTTGCTGATTTTACCGGAGAACGATCGTTTCGGTCGGAGATGGAGATTTTTGTCCCAGCCGAATGGCTGGCGAGAGAGAAAAAGTCATCGGCATCAATATCGAAGTTAAGAATAATTTCCCTGTATTCCCCACCGTTAATTAACGCTTTGGCTTCTTTAACACTACTGGCAATAATGACAGGCATCAGTTTTATCTCATTTTGAAAACTGAGAAGCAAAATAAGAGTTAGTTCGTACCAGATCAACTACTTTTTATCGTATACGACTGCAGAAAAAAACGTCCTCCTGTGGCTCGGTGATAGAGGAGGATTTTGTGACAGCGATCGGCTCGTCAACAGCGGGATCTTATCGGGCGCTGTGACGGGCTGCGGTTTCGCCAGCCCGCCGGGATTATTTACCCTGCTGTTTTGCTCGTAATATCTCGCCACAGCGCTGCTGGTCCTGACGCAGCGCCTGCTGTTCCTGCGGGCTGAGCTGATGCCAGGTGTCCAGCATCCGCTGCCCCAGCGCCGGCAGGTAATGTGCTTTATGCAGCGCGTAGTCAGAATTCCCCCCCTCGACGATGTTTTGCATATCGTGGAGGAACTGGCGGCTGTCGTCATGATCGATCACGCAAAATACCGCCCGGTAGTAAGCTTCGTCTTCCTCGGTGTAATGCGGAGTGAACCACCAGACCAGCAGCACGGTAAGCGCCAGCAGCGGGATAATAAAGAGTAATTTTTTCAACATCAGTTTTTCGGCCGGAGACAATCAGCCGTCAGTGTACCTGCAACGACGGCCTGATGTAAGCGCCGGCCCCGGCGGGCCGGCACTGGCTAGTAGCCGACCGGGTAGATGCGGCCGGTTTGCACCCCTTCAATGCTGCGGCGATAGGCCTGTGCTACGGCGGCGGCGGGAACGCTGGCAAAGCCAGGGAAAAAGTCGCCGTAGGCCGCCAGCGACTCGCTGAGCACGGTGGGGCTGATGAGATTGATGCGGATCCCGCGCGGCAGTTCGCAGGCGGCGGCCCGCACAAAGCCTTCCAGACCGGCGTTGACCGTCGTGGCATTGACGCCCTGAGCAATGGGTTCCTGCGCGACAATACCGCTGACCAGGGTAATCGACCCGCCGTCGCCCAGGAAATGCTGGCCGACCAGCGCCAGGCGAATTTGCCCCAGCAGCTTGTCCTGCAGACCGAGGTTGAACTGGCTGTCGGTCATGGTGCTTAACGGCCCAAAGTGCAGATTGCCGGTGGTGGAGACGATGGCATCTACTTCACCCGTTTGGGCAAATAGCGTCTCGACGCTCTCCTGCGAGGTGATATCCACCTGATAATCTCCCCGGGTGCGGCCGACGCGGATAACGTCATGTCTCTGACTCAGTTCTTCGCTGACCGCGCGACCGATGGTGCCGCTGGCACCGATAACGATAATTTTCATGGCAGACTCCTGATGAGGTGAGAGGCTATTCTTTAATAAAACGGATATCGGATAAACTGGCTAAAAGTTAGAACATTACTAACCAGAGGTTAGCAATATGGATAAGCTGCGAGGGATGGAGACGTTTATTGCCGTGGTGGAGTGCGGCAGCTTTACCGGGGCGGCGTCGCGCCTGGGGCTGTCGGCGGTGATGGTCGGGAAATATATCGCCCAGCTGGAAACCCAGCTGGCGACGCGCCTGCTGGAGCGTAACACCCGACGCCAGAGCCTCACCGACGCCGGGCGGGTCTATTTTGACGAAGCGAAACGGGTGATGGAGCAGGTCTCCATCGCCGAAAGCGCGGTCGAGCGGCTGCGGCTGGCGCCCGCCGGCACCCTGCGGGTGAGCGCGCCCACCTCGTTCGGCGCCAGCGTGATTGCGCCCCTGACCGCCACCTTTCTGCAAGCCTGGCCAGCGGTCCGGGTGGAACTGGATCTGACCAACCGGATGGTCGATCTGGTGGATGAGGGGTTCGACCTGGCGATCCGCATTGGCGAGATCCATCAGGAGGATCTGGTGGCCCGCTATCTGGCGCCCTATCGGATGGTGATCTGCGCCGCACCGGCTTATCTGGCGCGTTACGGAACGCCCGGGAGGCCGGAAGATCTCGCCGATCATCTCTGCCTGTCCCATACGGTCTGGACCGCCCGCAACGAGTGGCGGCTGCCGGGCATGGAGGGGGAAGTGCGCTGGAAGCGCGATGCGGTTTTGCGCTGCAACGATGGCTATGCGCTGCGCCAGGCGGCGATCGCCGGGGCTGGGCTGCTGATGCAGCCGGAGGTGCTGCTGGCCGATGCGCTGGCCAGCGGCAGCCTGGTGCGGGTGCTGGAGGCGTGGACCCCACAGCCGCGGCCCGTGCATCTGCTCTGGCGCCAGGATCGCCGGCCCCTGCCGAAGCTGACGCAGTTTATCGCCCACCTTCAGCAGGGAATGCCTGACGCGCTGGCGACGACCTGCGCGTCGGAATAATCACTCCTCCCGAAGCGCCTGCTGCCAGTCGGCAATCAGATCGTGAGGATCTTCGATCCCGACCGACAGGCGGATCAGCTGCGGCGTGATGCCGTTCGCCAGGCGCTTCTCCAGCGGGATCGAGGCATGGGTCATGCTGAAGGGCTGGCTCACCAGGCTCTCGACGCCGCCCAGACTCTCCGCAAGGGTGAACCAGCGCAGCTTGCTGATGATGCGTTCGGCGTAACCGTCATCGCCTTTCACCACTACCGAAATCATGCCGCCGGGCAGGGCCATTTGCCGGCGCGCCAGCTGATGGTGCGGGTGCGAGGACAGCCAGGGGAACCAGACTCGCTCTACCTCCGGCTGCTGTTCCAGCCATTCGGCGAGCTGCAGCGCGTTCGCGCTGTGGCGCTCCATCCGCAGCGCCAGGGTGCGGATGCCGCGTAGCGTCAGGAAGCTGCTGAACGGGTCGAGTACGCCGCCTACCGCATTCTGCAGGTAGCCAAGCTTCTCCGCGAGTGCGGCGTTATCGCCGACCACCGCCAGGCCGGCGACGACATCGGAATGGCCATTGAGGTACTTAGTCGCGGAGTGGACCACAATATCAAACCCGTGCTCCAGCGGGCGATGGATCGCCGGCGAGGCGAAAGTGTTATCGGCGACGCTGATCAGGTTATGACGGCGCGCGATAGCGGCGATAGCGCTGAGATCCGCCAGCTTCAGCAGCGGGTTGGTGGGCGTTTCCACCCAGATCATGCGCGTATCGGGGCGGATCGCCGCTTCAATTCCCGCCAGGTCGTCGGGTTTCACCCAGCTCACCTGCAGACCAGCGCTACGGCGGCGTACGTTTTCCAGCAGGCGGTAAGTGCCGCCATACACATCATCGACCGCCACCAGGTGACTGTCCTTATCCAGCAGCTCCAGCACGGTGGCGATGGCGGCCAGCCCGGAGGCGAACGCGTAGCCGCGCGTACCGTTTTCCAGGTCGGCGATCGCCGTCTCCAGCGCATGGCGGGTAGGATTCCCGCTGCGGGAATATTCATAGCCGGTATGCTGCCCCGGCGCCGGCTGAGCGAAAGTGGAGGTGGCATAAATAGGCGGCATCACTGCGCCGTGGCTGTCGGTGAAGGTTCCGCTATGTACGCTCAGGGTGTGGATAGATGACATAAAAAATTCCTTATTGTGCTACTTGGTTACGCCAGGCGGTCAGTACATCGCTGCGGGTGACCAGGCCAAGAAAACGCGCGTTGTCAGCGATCACCGCCACCAGACCGCGATCGAGAATGGCCTGCAGTTCGCTCTCTGGCGCACGCTTATCGAGAGTTTCAACATGGCGGCTCATCGCTTCGCTGACCGGCAGGGAGAAGCGTTGGCGATCGCCCTGTACGTGGCGGATCAAATCCCACTCATCGACGATGCCGACCACGCGGCCATCCTCCAGAACCGGCAGCTGGGAGATGTCATACAGCCGCATGCGGGTAAAGACCGCGGCCAGGGTGTCGTCCGGCGCGGCCGTGACGGTAGCGCCTTCGTCATGGCGCAGGGCGATAAAATCGCTGAGATCGCCCTGTTCGGGGCGGGCGATCAGCCCTTGCTGGCGCATCCAGTCGTCGTTGAACATTTTTGACAGGTATTTATTGCCGCTGTCGCAGGCGAAGGTCACCACCCGCTTCGGACGGCTTTGCGCCCGGCAGTAGCGCAGCGCGGCGCTGAGCAGGGTGCCAGTGGAGGATCCGGCCAGCACACCCTCGACCTGCAGCAGCTGGCGCGCGGTGTGGAACGCTTCGCGGTCGCTGACGCGATAGGCGGTATGCACCCCCTCCAGCCTGGCCAGCGGCGGGATGAAATCTTCTCCAATCCCTTCGACCAGCCAGGATCCCGTTTCGCCGTAGCGTCCGGTATCAACCTGATCTGCAAGGATCGAGCCCGCCGGATCGGCGAGGATAAATTCCGTTTTCGGCGAGTGTTCTGCAAACCAGGCCTGAAGCCCGCCCAGCGTGCCGCCAGAGCCAACGCCGACGACGATGGCGTCGATGTCGCCCTCCAGCTGCTGGAAAAGTTCTGGCGCGGTGGAGGTCGCGTGCGCCAGCGGATTAGCGTCGTTGTTAAACTGGTCGATATAAAAAGCCCCCGGCGTTTCATCGGCAAGGCGGCGGGCATAATCCTGGTAATAGGCCGGGTGACCTTTATTGACGTCGGAACGGGTGAGCAGCACCGTCGCGCCCAGCGCCCGCAGGTGAAAGATTTTCTCGCGGCTCATTTTGTCCGGCACCACCAGGATCAGGCGGTAATTTTTCTGCGCCGCGATCAGCGCCAGGCCGAGGCCGGTATTGCCGGCAGTGGCTTCGATAATTGTCCCGCCGGGCGCCAGTTTACCCTGACGCTCGGCTTCGTTAATCATCGACAGCGCAACCCGATCTTTAATTGATCCGCCCGGGTTCTGATTTTCCAGTTTTAAAAACAGACTGCAGGGCCCGGTATCCAGTTTGTGCAACTGGAGCAGGGGAGTATGACCTATCAGGTCGCTCACGGAATGAAACAGTGACATAACCATTTACCCACTCGTTTAAGATATTTTTGCATGGTAGGTCTGTGAAATCGGTAATTTAAAGAACATTTCTCTGTCATTTAGCGCAAAATGGAATATAAGATGCTGTTCAGCCATCCAGAGGGAAAGCAGGGTAGCCGCCTGGGCGGATCGATTGCCAGAAAAGGGCGTTTTTAGCCGCTTTTAACGACAGAATGGCGATTTGAATCAGCGGGTTATCTGATATTTGAAAATGTATTTGCGAAAAGATTCTATGGGGAGAGGCGGTCTGCGCTGGCCGTTAAGTGGCAGCTGGCTCACCAGGAGAAAAGTGCAGCAGAGAATCACGTGTTAGCGTTGTTCGATGAAGAGTCCGGCTACAGAAACGCAAAAACCCGCCTTGTGGGCGGGTTCTTTAAATAGTGGTGCCCGGACTCGGACTAACGCCGCAGGCGTTGAACAGCGCGCGTGTCGCGCTGGCCCCGAAGGGGTGAGCCGCTGCGCGGCGAATAATCGAACGGAGTTCGATGAAGAGTCCGGCTACAGAAAAGCAAAAACCCGCCTTGTAGGCGGGTTCTTTAAATAGTGGTGCCCGGACTCGGAATCGAACCAAGGACACGGGGATTTTCAATCCCCTGCTCTACCGACTGAGCTATCCGGGCAACGGGGCGCATTAAACCGTAATCGCCGCGCCTCGTCAACGAAATTTATCTGTTTTGCAGCAGACTGAACAATCTATCACCACATTGCGCTAAAAGCACGCGTCTTCAGGCAAAAAACAGCGTCCAGGCCGCTGAGATCGGCATCGCCAGCACCAGCGCAGGCAGCATATTCACCACGGCAAACATTTTTATTCCGCAGATGCGCAGCCCGGTGGCCACCAGCAGCATACCGCCGACGGCGCTGAAATCCGCCAGCATCATCGGCGTGGTGAGCGGCATAATGATCGCCGCGCAGGCCGCGAGAGTCAGCTGGATAAGTAGCATCGGTACGCTGATGGCGGCGACGGCAATGCCCAGGGTACAAGCGAAAATGGTGGCGGTGAAAAAATCGAGAAACGCTTTGGCAATCAGAATGCTGGCGTCGCCGGTCATCCCTTCGCGCATGGCGCCGAAGACGCCGGTGCCGCTGGCGCAGAACAGGACGATAATCGCCACATAGCTCTGAATATAGGAGTCATGAGCCGAGGCTTTTTTCTTACCCTTCGGCGTCAGCAGTTGCTGGAGCTGACTGACCAGCGTATTAATCCCTTTTTCCATATTACAAATTTCGCCGAGCAGCGTCCCCACCAGGGTCGACAGCACCATCACCGGCAGATTGGCGCATTTGATCACCAGTAAAATGCCGATGCCTAATGACGCCAGACCAAAAATTGAGGTCATGGATGTGCGGATCCGTTCCGGCAACCGCTGGCTGAGTAAGGCGCCTAACACGCCGCCGACCAGCACCGCGCTGGCATTAATAAAAGGTCCTGTAACCACGCTGACTCCTGTTAAATATCCCTGATAACCGAATGATTATGACGTTAACCCGCCGTGAAAGCTTGTGTATCCGTGATATAAGTGCATACGGTTTTCATCTTGCGCCTGTCGGGGAAAGGTGCCATGATTGCGCGAATTTTCTCCTCCCTGATATGAGGCCGCCGATGACGACACTGCCATTACCTCGCCAGCGACGCCGCGCACAGATGCGTGGGCTGCCTCATCTTGCTACGCTTACCCCTCTGTTCACCATGCGGTGAAGGACACGTATGCTCACTGTAGGGCAACAGTAAGATCGGACGCGTCTGCTTTTACTGATGTCCGGCGGTCGGAGCTGAATCCGTCAGACCCGGACACATCGTTGGGCAAGGTTTCCCTTGCCTGAGATTTTTACACTCCCGATACGGGCATTTGCGCTTATGAAATCCATGCACATTGCCGCCAGCTGCGAGCTGGTCACCCGCTTGTCCACCCACCGTCGCGTTGTGGCGCTGGACAGTACCGATTTTACCGATGTGGCGGCAGTCGTCATCACCGCGGCGGACAGTCGCAGCGGCATCCTCGCCCTTCTCAGGCGTAGCGGATTTAACCTGCCGGTCTACCTGCTGAGCGAGACGGCGGTCGATAAGCCGGAGGGGGTACAGGCGGTGATCGCCGGTAAAGATCAGGAGTGGCTGGAGCTGGAAGCGGCGGCCTGCGATTATGAAGCGCGTCTGCTGCCGCCGTTTTTCAATACGCTGACCCAGTACGTCGAAATGGATAACAGCACCTTTGCCTGTCCGGGACACCAGCACGGGGCCTTTTTCAAAAAGCATCCCGCAGGCCGCCAGTTCTATGACTTTTTTGGCGAAAACGTCTTTCGCGCCGATATGTGTAACGCCGACGTAAAATTAGGCGATCTGCTGATCCACGAAGGGTCGGCCAAGCACGCGCAGAAGTTCGCCGCGAAGGTCTTTAATGCGGATAAAACCTACTTCGTCCTTAACGGCACCTCGGCGGCCAACAAAGTCGTGACCAACGCGCTGTTGACCCGCGGCGATCTGGTGCTGTTCGATCGCAACAACCACAAGTCAAACCATCACGGGGCGCTGATTCAGGCTGGAGCGACGCCTGTCTATCTTGAAGCCGCGCGCAATCCGTTCGGCTTTATCGGCGGTATTGACGAGCGCTGCTTTGATGAGCGCTACCTGCGGGATCTCATCCGTGAAGCGGCGCCAGAGAAAGCCACGGCCTCTCGCCCGTTTCGTCTGGCGGTGATCCAGCTCGGAACCTATGACGGCACGGTCTATAACGCCCGCCAGGTGGTCGATAAAATCGGCCACCTCTGCGATTACATCCTGTTCGACTCGGCGTGGGTGGGCTATGAGCAGTTTATCCCGATGATGGCCGACTGTTCGCCGCTGCTGCTGGAGCTGACCCCGGACGATCCGGGCATTTTTGTCACCCAGTCCGTTCACAAGCAGCAGGCCGGTTTCTCGCAGACGTCGCAGATCCATAAAAAGGATAACCATCTGCGCGGCCAGGCGCGCTTCTGTCCGCACAAGCGGCTGAATAACGCCTTTATGCTGCATGCCTCTACCAGCCCGTTTTATCCGCTGTTCGCCGCACTGGACGTCAACGCCAAAATCCACGAAGGCGAGAGCGGCCGCCGCCTGTGGGCCGAATGCGTGGCGCTGGGCATCGAGGCGCGCAAAGCGATCATCGCCAATTGCAAGATGATCCAGCCTTTTATTCCGCCGATAGTGGCGGGGCGCCCGTGGCAGGATCACCCGACTGAGGCGATCGCCCGGGAGCGCCGTTTCTTCAGCTTCGAACCGGGCGCGCGCTGGCATGGCTTCGAGGGCTATGCCGACGACCAGTATTTTGTCGACCCGTGCAAGCTGTTGTTGACCACCCCGGGCATCGACGCGGAGAGCGGGGAGTACAGTGAGTTCGGCATCCCGGCGACCATTCTGGCGCATTACCTGCGGGAAAACGGCATCGTGCCGGAGAAGTGCGATCTCAACTCGATTCTGTTCCTGCTGACGCCGGCGGAAAGCGCCGAAAAAATGGCGCAGCTGGTGGCGATGCTGGGGCAGTTTGAACAGCATATTGAAGCGGATACGCCGCTGGCCGATGTGTTGCCGACCATCTATAACAAATACCCGGTGCGTTATCGCGACTATACCCTGCGCGAACTGTGCCAGGAGATGCACGATCTGTACGTCAGCTTTGACGTGAAGAGCCTGCAAAAAGAGATGTTCCGTAAACGGAGCTTCCCGCGGGTGGTGATGAATCCCCAGGATGCCAACCGCGAATTTATCCGCGGCGACGTGGAGCTGGTGCGTCTGAGCGAGGCGGAGGGCCGCGTCGCGGCGGAAGGGGCGCTGCCGTATCCGCCGGGGGTATTATGCGTGGTGCCCGGTGAGGTCTGGGGTGGCGCTGTACTGCGCTATTTCCTCGCGCTGGAGGAGGGGGTTAATATGCTGCCGGGCTTCTCGCCGGAGCTGCAGGGGGTATATAGCGAGACGGATCCGGACGGCATTAAGCGGCTGTATGGCTACGTGCTGAAGGGATAAAAAATGCCCCGCTGAACCGGCGGGGCGTTTTGCTTTTGACGATCACGCGCTCTGCTGCGCGGCGGTCGGTTGTCTGACGTGTTTGTATTTGAACAGCGCCACGAAGGCAAAAGCCAGCACCAGCGAATAGCCGGCGAAAATCAGCCACACGCTCTGCCAGTTAGTGATCCCTTCGACGGTAAAGTGCTCCACCACTTTGCCGCTCACCATGCCACCGAGGATACAGCCGAAGCCGTTGGTCATCATCAGGAACATGCCCTGGGCGCTAGCGCGGATTTCCGGACGCACCTCTTTCTCCACGAACACTGAACCAGAGATGTTGAAGAAGTCGAAAGCGCAGCCGTAGACGATCATCGACAGCACCAGCAGCACGGTGCCGAACGGTGTCGGATCGCCGAAGGCGAACAGGCCGAAGCGCAGCATCCACGCCACGATACTGATAAGCATCACGTTCTTAATGCCGTAGCGGCTGAGGAAGAACGGAATGGTCAGGATAAACAGCGTCTCGGAGATCTGCGAGATCGACATCAGCACCGAGGCGTGTTCGACGATAAAGCTGCCGGCAAACAGCGGATCTTTATCGAAGCTGTGCAGGAAGGTATTACCGAACATGTTGGTGATTTGCAGCTCGGCGCCTAGCATCATCGAGAAGATAAAGAAGATTGCCATGCGCTTGTTTTTAAACAGCGCAAAAGCGTTAAGCCCCAGCATCTCCGTCCAGCTTTGATTACGCTGGGCGTTAGCCACCGGGATCGTCGGCAGCGTCAGGGTGAACAGCGTCAGCAGGACCGACAGCGTCGCGCCAATGTACAGCTGCATATGGCTCAGTTCGAAGCCGGAGAAGCTGACGCCCCACATGGCGAAGATAAAGCCGATGGTGCCCCAGATCCGGATCGGCGGGAAATCGGTGACGATATCCAGCCCCGCCGACTGCAGGCGGTAGTAAGAGATGGTGTTAATCAGCCCCAGCGTCGGCATATAGGCCAGCGAGTTGAGGAGGATCACAAGGAACATCTCGCCCGGCGTGGTGACCTGCGCCGCCAGATACAGCGTCAGCGCGCCCACCAGGTGGCAAGCGGCATACACCCATTTGGCGCTGATCCACTTATCGGCGACGATGCCGAGCAGCGTCGGCATCAACACCGCGGCGATACCGAGCGAGCTATACACTGCGCCGATAGCCGCGCCATCAAACTTCAGCGTGACAAACATGTATGAGCCAAGCGTGGTGAGCCAGCTCCCCCAAAGGCAGAACTGCAGGAACGACAGTATTTTGAGCTGCAGCTTAAGATTCATGTAGTTATCCTCACGAATGTGGGCTTGTTATGTTTTTAAAATAACATTAATCCCGTTATTTTGATGCGATTCTATCATTCACCAGCTGAAGGCTTCTGTTAACTGCCGCAGAAAACCGAAAGATATTCCACAGTATGGCGCAGAAAAAAAGCGGCCTCAGCGCGTGGCTGAGGCCGGTGTCAGGAGGGGGTTATTTACGGCGGTAGCTTTTCTGCGCCGTGTTAACTTTATACAGATAGCGGCGCGATTCCGCCGACGGGTGACGGGTGGTCAGCGTCTGGTAGACGTCACCTGGCGCCATGCTGTTGATGATATTGGCCGCCTGGACTTTATCGCTGGAGAAGACCCGCAGCACGCTGCCGGCGCCGCCGTTATAGGCGGTGATCACCGCGTAGCGACGCGAGGTGGGGTTATCGATGCCAGCAAGGTAGACATTGTTCAGCATCGCCAGGTAGGCAGTACCGGTGTCAATGTTATTCGCCGGGTCGAACAGATAGCTGCGGCTTGGCAGGCCCGATTTACCCTGGGAACGGAAGACGTCTCTGCCGGCGCTGTGCTGGACTACCTGCATCAGCCCCATGGCGTCGGCATGGCTGACCGCATAAGGGTTAAAGGAGGATTCGGTCTGCATAATCGCGAGGATCAGCGACTCATCAACCCCATACTTACGCGAGGCCTGACGCACCATGCCGAGGTATTTATGCGCACGTTTGTCGAGGTGGTTCGGCACCAGGTTGATGGTGATGCTGTAGACCACGCGCAGGCCGTTGTTGCGGCTCTTCAGGCGTGTTTGCAGCAGATAGTCGGCAAAGCGCGCGGCGCGCCACTCCCAACGAATTGATGCCCCGGTGTTATCCACCACCTGGCCATAGAGGAACGGCTCTTTGGAGATCTGAATGTCATCGACATCGGAATAGAGGTCGATGGAGTTGGGGTCATCGCCCATCAGCAGGGTTTTGACGATCGCCTGGCGCAGTCGTCCGCGCGGATCGGTGCCGGCGATGGTCTCGACGGTGATCGTCCCTTCATCGAAGTTGATGTGGCTGCGGGTTTGATACTGGTCGGTGTATTTGACGTAGTCCTTCGGCCCGGCGAGCAGGACTTCGTTGTACCCCCAAATGTTCTCGATGTTGTGGGCAAACTGGCCCATCAGGATATCAAAACCGTTGGTATCCTTGACCCAGGCCTCGTTGTATTCGGCGCCTTTTTTATTGGAGCTGGAACACGAAACGAGCAACGGCGCAATCAGCGCGAGCGCTAAGTATTTTTTCATCATTCCGGGCGTGCGTGTTGTGTTTGTTTTTAAAAGGCCGCAGGGCCCTTACTGTTTTTCCGGCGGCGTATAGCCTTCGATGTGCACATCTTTCCCTTCAAACAGGAACTGCACCATTTCCTGCTCCAGCAGCTTGCGGTGCTCCGGGTTCATCATGCTGAGCTTTTTCTCGTTGATCAGCATGGTCTGCTTGTGCTGCCACTGCGCCCAGGCTTCTTTGGAGATTTCGTTGTAAATGCGCTTCCCGAGTTCGCCCGGATACAGCTGAAAATCCTGGCCGTCCGCTTCACGCTGCAGGAAGGTACAAAAAATGGTTCTGCTCATAATCAATCCTCTTTGATAGCCGAAAATTTATACCGGCGTTCCGGCTTTTAACTGTTGCAACAAGCGCTCCACGGGGGCCGCCAGACCGACCGACGGCGGCTGCGCTAAGTTATACCAGAGTGCGTTGCCTTCATCCATGCATGCGCCAGATGAGTGCACTGTAAGCCACATCGGCACAATATCCAGGTGGAAATGGCTGAAAGTATGGCGAAAAGCGGTGAGCTGCGTCAGATTATCGGCCTTAATCTGGCGCTGTGCCAGCCACTCGCGCAGGCCCGCTTCGTCGGCAAACTGCGGAAAACAGAACAATCCGCCCCACAGACCCACCGGCGGACGTTGGGCGAGAAACACCTCGTCACCGTGCTGCATCAGCAGAAAATAGCCGGTGCGTTCCGGAATGGTCTGCTTCGGTTTTTTGCCCGGATATTCTGCCCATGAATGATTGGCGTAGGCCACGCAGCCGTTGCTCAGCGGGCACAGTTCGCACTTCGGCTTCGAGCGGGTGCAAACCATCGCCCCGAGATCCATCATCGCCTGGTTAAAACGCTCCACGCCCTTCGCCGGCGTGACCGCTTCGCTGATCTCCCACAGCCGTTTTTCCACCTCTTTTTTCCCCGGCCAGCCGCTGACAGCATAGCAGCGGGCGAGCACGCGCTTCACGTTGCCGTCGAGAATCGGATAATGCTGACCGAGCGAAAGCGATAAAATGGCCCCCGCCGTTGAGCGCCCGACGCCGGGAAGCGCCGCCACTTCGTCAAAGGTCTGCGGGAATTCGCCGCCGTGCTGCGTCGCCACCTGCTGCGCCGCTTTGTGTAAGTTGCGCGCCCGCGCGTAATAACCCAGTCCGGTCCACAGATGCAGCACTTCATCCAGCGGCGCGTTGGCGAGATCGACCACCGTAGGGAAACGCGCCATAAAGCGTTCAAAATAGGGGATAACCGTGGTCACCTGGGTTTGTTGCAACATCACTTCGGAGAGCCATACTTTGTAGGGCGTCTTGGCGATTTGCCAGGGCAGGGTTTTACGCCCGTATTTGTCGTACCAGTCCAGGACCTGGGCTGAAAATTGCGTGGCGAGAAAAGTCAAAGCTACGGCTCCGGGATCGCGATTACAGGGGGGCAGATTGCAGCATAAGGGCGAGTGGCTGTAAACCCTTGCATCCGCCGGGTAACTTTGGATAATGCCCGTTTTCCGAACACATTCACAAGCAGACCAAACTTTTATGAAAAACGACGTCATTTCTCCGGAATTCGATGAAAACGGTCGCCCGCTGCGCCGTATTCGTAGCTTCGTCCGTCGCCAGGGCCGCCTGACGAAAGGGCAGCAGCATGCGCTGGATAACATTTGGCCGGTGATGGGCGTTGAATTCAACGATGCGCCGCTCGATTTCGCCGCCCTGTTTGGCCGCGAAGCGCCGGTCACCCTCGAAATTGGCTTCGGGATGGGCGCATCGCTGGTGGCGATGGCAAAAGCCAAACCGGAACAGAATTTCCTCGGCATCGAAGTGCACTCCCCGGGCGTCGGCGCCTGTCTGGCCTCGGCCGAAGAAGAAGGTGTGCAAAACCTGCGCGTGATGTGTCACGATGCGGTGGAAGTGCTGCACACTATGATTCCGGATAACTCGCTGAATATGGTGCAGCTGTTTTTCCCTGACCCGTGGCATAAAGCGCGCCATAATAAACGTCGTATCGTACAGCCGCCTTTCGCCGAGCTGGTGAAAAGTAAACTGAAGCTCGGCGGCGTCTTCCATATGGCGACCGACTGGGAAGCCTATGCCGTCCATATGCTGGAAGTGATGTCCTCGCTGGAAGGATATCGTAACCAGTCGGCAAGCAACGATTACGTACCGCGCCCGGAATCGCGCCCGGTAACCAAATTTGAACAGCGTGGCCATCGTCTCGGCCACGGCGTATGGGACTTAATGTTCGAGAGGGTGAAATAATGGCCAAGAATCGTAGCCGTCGTCTGCGGAAAAAAATGCATATCGACGAGTTTCAGGAGTTAGGCTTCTCCGTCGCCTGGCGTTTCCCGGAAGGGACCAGTGAAGAGCAGATCGACCAGACGGTCAACGATCTGATCGAAGAGGTGATTGAGCCGAACAAGCTGGCCTTTGACGGCAGCGGCTATCTCTCCTGGGAGGGGCTGATCTGCATGCAGGAGATCGGTAAATGCACCGAAGAGCATCAGGCCATCGTGCGCAAATGGCTGGAAGCGCGTAAGTTAGAGGATGTGCGCACCAGCGAACTTTTTGACGTCTGGTGGGACTAAGTTTGACAAGGGTCGGCAACTGCCGGCCCGTTTTGTCTTAAGGGAGTTTTATGATGCGTAAAACGCTGCTGGCGGTGGCGCTCTCCGTCACCGCTTTGTCTGCCCATGCGGACTACCAGTGTAGCGTCACGCCGCGTGACGATGTGATCCTCACCCCTCAGCAGGTACAGGTGAAAGGGGAAAACGGCAATCTGGTGATCAAACCGGACGGCAACCTGACCTTTAACGGCAAGGCTTATGCGCTCAGCGCCGCCCAGCGCGAACAGGCGCAGGATTACCAGGCCAGTCTGCGCAGCAGCCTGCCGTGGATTGACGAAGGCGCGCGTTCGCGAGTCGAAAAAGGCCGCAAGGCGCTGGATAAAATCATTACCGAACAGGTCGGCGCCAATAGCAGTATGCACGGTCGTCTGACCAAGCTGGACGCGCAGCTGAAAGAACAGATGAACCGCATCATTGAGCGCCGCAGCGATGGCCTGACCTTCCACTATAAAGCCATCGACCAGGTGCGCGCCGACGGCCAGCAGCTGGTAAATCAGGCGATGGGCGGTATTTTGCAGGACAGCATTAACGAGATGGGGGCGAAAGCGGTGCTCAAAGGCGGCGGCAACCCGCTGCAGGGCATTCTCGGCAGCCTCGGCGGTCTGCAAACCGCTATCCAGGATGAGTGGAAAAACCAGGAGGCCGATTTCCAGCAGTTTGGTAAAGACGTCTGCAGCCGGGTGGTCTCCCTTGAGGACAGCCGCAAAGCGCTGGTTGGCTCGTTAAAATAGCTTGATTTCGCTACCTGCGCCCGCAGGTAGCGACGACGCTCAGGCGATCACATCAGCCCCAGCAGCTGTGGAATAAACAGCGAGATCGGCGGGATATAAACAATCATCATCAGCGCGATCAGCAGGGCGGCGTAGAACGGCAGCAACGGTTTGATGAGCTGCTGAATTTTCACCCCTGAAATGGAGCAGCCGACAAACAGCGCACTGCCAACCGGCGGGGTCAGCAGGCCGATGCACAGGTTAGCGACCATCATGATGCCGAAATGAACCGGGTTCATGCCCAAATCCTCAGCAATGGGCAGAAATATCGGCGTGAAAATCAGCACCGCTGGGGTCATATCCATAAAAATGCCGACGATTAGCAGCACAATGTTAATCAGCAGCAGGATCACCACTGGGTTTTCCGACACCCCCATTAGCGCATCGCTTATCATGTAGGGAATATCGGCATTGGTCATCGCCCACGACATGCCGACCGAAAAGCCGATCAGCAGCAGAACGATAGAGGTCATCACCACCGACTCCAGAATCAGCTGCGGAAGATCGCGCCATTTGACTTCACGATAGATCAGCACCGAGAGAATAAAGGTGTAGACCACGGCGATGGCGGACGCCTCAGTGGCGGTGAAAATACCGCCGAGGATCCCGCCCATCACAATAATGACCAGCAGCAGGCTGGGTAGGGCGTCGAAAAAGGCCTTGGCCGCCTGGGCACAGGTCGGCCGTTCGGAAACCGGATAGCCGCGGCGTTTAGCGATGCAGCCGCAGACCAGCATGATGGACAGACCCATCAGAATGCCCGGCAGATAACCGGCCATAAACAGCGAGGCGACCGAGACGCCGCCGGCTGTCAGGGAAAAGACGATCAGCACGTTTGACGGCGGAATAAGCAGACCCGTGATGCAGGATGAGACGTTTACCGCTGTGGAAAAGGTCGGATCGTAGCCTTTTTGCCTCTGAATGGGATTCAGCGTCCCGCCTACCGCCGCGGCGGCCGCGACGGCTGAACCGGAAATCGAGCCGAACATCATATTGGCCAGCACGTTAACGTGCCCCAGCGATCCGGGCACTCGCCCAACCATCACCTGCGCCAGATTGATTAAGCGTATTGCAATCCCGCCGCTGTTCATCAGGGTTCCGGCAAAGATAAAAAAGGGGATGGCCAGCAGCGCGAAGTTATCAAGCCCGTTCGCCAGGCGTTGAGACACGGTTATCACCGCGATATCCCAGGGAAACATCAGCAGCATCGAGCCAACGGTAGCGATACCGATGGCGAAGGAGATGGGAACGCCGATAAAAACCAGAATAAAGAAAACGCCAAATAGCGTCAGTGCAATAGCGCTATCCATGAGTTGCTCCTTCTTCTGCATGTTTCATGGTTTTCAGGCCGTTACTGATAAAACACAATGCGTAAAACATCATCATGATGCCGGTGAGCGGCAGGATCAGATACACGTAGCCCATGGGGATCTGCATCGCGGCTGAGACCTGGGCGGTCGACAGCGTTTTTGCAATCAGTTTTACGCCGCCGGTCACAATCACTGCGCCGGCAAACAGTAGGATCAGCAGGTTAATAATGACGCTGAACAGCGCCTGCCTGCGGGGAGAGAGCGTCATGGTGAGTAAATCAATCGCCAGGTGACGCTGGGCGCCGACGGTGTAGGCCGCGCCCAGTAGCCCGACCCAGATCATTAAGAAGCGCGCCAGCTCATCGGTCAGGGTGCTTGGCTGGTTAAGCACGTAGCGGCTGAATACCTGCCAGACGACGCAGACAACCAGCGCAATCATTACAGCGACAGAGAAGGCGGCGATGGTGCGGTCCACCGCCAGCTTGATGCGGTTAAGTATCATCGTTGATTTCCTGATGAAGACGGGCCAGCGGCTGGCCCGTTAAAGGTTATTCTGCGGCAGCTTCAAATTTGGCCAGCAGGGCGGCCTGTACAGGATCTTTTTTAAAGTCATCGAATAGCGGCTGCACGGCGGCGCGGAACGGCGCTTTATCCACTTTGATAATTTCGCCCCCCATGGCTTTGGCCTGCGCGCGGGTATCGGCGTCGATTTTCCGCCACAGCTGTTGCTGAAAAACCTCTGACGCTTTCGCCGCTTTGATCAGGATTTGTTGCTGATCCGGCGTCAGCTTGTCCCAGGTTTTACTGGAGATAACGAGGAAATCAGGGATGGAGGCATGCTCATCTTCAGAGAATACTTTCGCGATTTCGATATGGCGCGTCTGCACCCAGGAGGGAACGTTATTCTCCGCGCCGTCCACCACCCCCTGCTGCATGGCGGTATAAACTTCACCAAAGGAGATGGGGGTTGGGGAACCGCCCATTAATTCGACCATTTTTAACGTTGTCGGACTGGCCTGAACGCGGATCTTCAGTCCTTTTAAATCTTCCGGCCTGGTGATGGGCTTTTTTGCATAAAAACTTCTCGTCCCGGCGACATAAGCGGAAAGGGCAAAAAATCCTTTCTCTTTCGTCGAGTTCATTATTTCTTTGCCCACCTCGCCGAAGACCACGTTATTGAAGTGATTCTGGTCGTTAAACAAGAATGGTAAATTATATATGGCGTAAATATTATCGAAAGATTCCAGATCGCTGGCGGAACCTTTGGTCATATCCAGCGCGCCATTTTGTAATAACTCCATGGTCTCGCGCGCGCTGCCCATCTGACTACTGAGGTAAATGCGAATCTTCATCTTACCGTCAGAAAGCTGGTTTACCTCTTTGGACATCTCCTCAAACGCCTGATGCACCACATGGCTGCGCTCAAGGTTATGCGCCAGTTTTAATGTTATTTTTTCAGCCGCGACGGCACCTGCAGAGAGTAGGGCCAGTAAAGCTATACCTACCAGAGAACGAGAAAAAGGATATTTTTTCATGAGTTGGCTCCATGCACTTGGGGTAATGGGTCAATATCTTAAGCATCATGCTTTATTTCTGTATGACATATTATCTTTGTTGTCGTACATCTTTAAGCTGCCTGACTCACACTTTCTGGCAATGAGGTAATGAAATAACCGATCTTATTGAAGGATTGATATTTGGTTTGTATTAATTAATGCAAATTAATTTGAGAGTGGAATATTTAATAACAATGGAACGGATGTAATGAGGTATATATGGCGGAGGAATCGAGTGATTCCCATTCCCGCCATATTGCTGCCGGGAATGGGATAACGATATTTATTCGCTGAGGAATAGTTCGAGAAGAGAATTTAAAAACAGCTTTCCATGCTCGGTAATCTGCCAGTTCTGCTCGTCTTCCTGCAGATAGCCGTGGGCTATCGCCGCGTCCAGCTGCGGACGGATCGCCGCTTCATCAAGACCGGTATAACGGCGGAATTCCGCGCGCGGCGCGGCCTCCAGCAGGCGAAAACGGTTCATAAAGAACTCAAACGGTTTATCCGCCTCTTCCACATCATGCTGGCGTTCGAGGTAGCGGCCTTCCATATAGCCGCGCGGGTGGCGGGTTTTGGCGGTACGCAGGATGCGCCCGTCAGGGAAGGTTATCTTGCCGTGCGCGCCGCAGCCGATGCCGAGATAGTCGCCAAAGCGCCAGTAGTTGAGATTGTGCTGACACTGATAGCCCGGTTTGGCGTAAGCGGAAGTCTCGTACTGCTGGTAGCCGGCGGCGCTCAGCAGCTGATGTCCCTGCTCAAAAATATCCCATAGCGCGTCGTCATCCGGCAGCACCGGCGGCCGGGAACCGAACAAGGTGTTCGGCTCAATGGTCAGCTGGTACCACGAGAGATGCGGCGGGTTGAGAGCAATGGCCTGACGCAGGTCGTCCAGCGCCTCCTCCAGCGACTGGTCCGGCAAACCGTGCATCAGGTCGAGATTGAAACTGCGCAGGCCCAGGCTGCTGGCGAGGCGTGCCGCGCGTTTGGCCTCTTCCGGGCCGTGGATCCGCCCCAGCCGCTGCAGCTTTGGTTCGCTAAAGCTTTGTACGCCGATAGAGATGCGATTCACCCCGGCGCGCTGGTAATCAACGAAGCGATTGGCCTCCACGGTGCCCGGGTTGGCTTCCATGGTGATTTCCGCCCCGGCGGCCAGCGGCAGGCAGGCGCGGACGCCATCGAGCAGGGTTTGCATGGCCGGGCCTGACAGCAGGCTCGGCGTACCGCCGCCGATAAAAATGGTGCCTATTTCCCGTCCCTGGGCATACTGCGCATCGGCCCGCAGATCGTTCAGCAGATGCTGGACGTAGTCATCGTGCGGCACCTCGCCTTTCAGTGCATGCGAATTAAAGTCGCAGTACGGGCATTTCTGCACGCACCAGGGAATATGAATATAGAGACTCAGCGGTGGCAAATTAGCCATTACGTAATGCATCCAGTAACAGTTTAAGCGCCTGCCCGCGATGGGAAATGGCGCTCTTTTCTTCACGGCTCAGTTCGGCCGCGGTTTTTCCCTCTGACGGGACGAAGAAAATCGGGTCGTAGCCGAAGCCGCCATGACCTGCGGCTTCCCGGGCGATCACCCCAGGCCAGCTGCCGTGGCACACCAGCGGCGTGGGATCTTCGGCATGGCGTAGATAGACCAGTACGCAGTGGAACTGCGCCTGGCGCTGGTCGTCCGGCACGTCCTGCAGGGCGTCGAGCAGTTTCTCAAGATTCTGCTGGTCGCTGGCGTCGACGCCGGCATAGCGGGCGGAGTAGATGCCCGGCGCGCCGCCAAGGGCATCGACGGCCAGACCGGAATCGTCGGCGATAGCCGGCAGGCCGGTGATCTGCGCCGCATGACGCGCTTTCAGAATCGCGTTTTCAATGAAGGTCAGACCGGTCTCTTCCGCAGACTCGACGCCGAGCTCGGTCTGAGCGACGATATCGAGACCAAAATCTTCCAGCAGCGAGGCCAGTTCGCGCACTTTACCGGCGTTGCCGGTAGCGAGGACGACTTTTTGCATGATGAATCCTGTTTATTCAGTTAGCGCCGCGACCGCAGTCGGGATCTGTTGTGGGGCGATGATTTTAACTTGCTTATGGCGGCCCAGCTCGCCTTTTTCAATCAGTACCTGGCTTTTGGCGACGCGGAACTGTTTGGCGAGAAATTTCACCAGATGGGCATTGGCCTGGCCATCAACGGGCGGGGCGGTAATGGCGACTTTGAGCTCGTCGCCATGTACGCCCACGATGCTGTCGCGGCTGGCCTTCGGCTGAATATACAGCCTCAGCACCAGCCCGTCAGCGCAGCGTTCAACGGCACTCATAGCGCCATCCACAGCCCCGGCAGCAGTACGTTACCGGTAGCCTGCAGCACCTCGGCGACCCCCATATTGATCACGTACAGCAGCAGCACCAGCACCATCGGCGAGAAATCGATACCGCCCATCGACGGCAGCAGGTTGCGGATTGGACGCAGCAGCGGGTCCGCCAGCTGCATCAGCACATACTCCACCGGGCTGCGTCCCTGGCTGACCCAGCTCATGATCGCCATCAGCAGCAGCACCCAGAAGATCAGCGAGCCGATGGTTTTCAGCAGAATAAGCAGGGCGGAGATCCAGATGATCGGCTGGAAGGTGATCACCATAAACAGGACGATCGCTTTGATGACGCAGAGGATGAATGCCACCAGCAGCGAGGCGCTGTCAATCGGCCCCATTGCCGGGATGATCCGGCGCAGCGGCCCGACAATCGGCTGGGTGGCCTTTACCACAAACTGCGAAAACGGGTTGTAAAAGTCGCAGCGCGCCCACTGCATCCAGACGCGTAACAACACGACCATTGTGTAAAGCTCAATGACCGTTGAAAGCAGGAAAGTCAACGTCTTCATGGCGTTCCTCAGATTCCTTATTATTTGCTGTAGTCGCGCGCACCAAAAATGGCCGTGCCGATGCGCACCATCGTGCTTCCCGCCGCGATAGCGGCTTCCATATCGTCCGACATTCCCAGAGACAACGTATCGACCGTGGGGTACCGCGTTTTTAACCGCGCAAATGCTACCGCCATTTGCTGGGCGACGGCAAACTGCCTTACATATTCTGACTCAGGCGCGGGGATCGCCATCAGGCCGCGCAGCTCCAGATGAGGTAACTCAGCGATCTCCGCGGCTAAGGCATCGAGCGCTTCCAGCGGGATGCCGGATTTACTCTGCTCATCGCTGATGTTGATTTGAATCAGCACCTTCAGCGGCGGCAAATGCGCCGGGCGCTGCTCGTTCAGGCGGGTGGCGATTTTCAACCGATCGACGGTGTGGCACCAGTCAAAATGTTCGGCCACCAGCCGGCTTTTGTTGGACTGCAAGGGACCAATAAAGTGCCACTGCAATCCGCTGACGCCTGCCTGCTGGAAATGGTTAATCTTCTCCACGCCCTCCTGGACGTAGTTTTCACCAAATGCCCGCTGGCCTGCCGCGATGGCTTCTTCGATCGCGCTCGCAGGTTTCGTTTTACTCACTGCAAGCAATGTCACTTCTTCTGGCGCACGCCCGCAACGGGCGGCGGCACCGGAGATTTTGTCCCGGACCTGTGCCAGGTTATGCGCAATATCGTTCATATTCCGAGGATGAGTTATGAAGCTGGAAGAAATCGTAGCCCTTAGTGTAAAGCATAATGTCTCCGATCTACACCTGTGCAATTCCGCCGCACCGCGCTGGCGGCGGCAGGGTAAGCTGGAGCCCGCGCCCTTTCCCGCACCGGATATTGCGGATTTACTCAACGACTGGCTCGATGCCGCACAGTTACAGCACTGGCAGGAGCACGGCCAGATAGACTTTGCGCTGACTCTGGCCTGTGGTTCACGGTTACGCGCCAGCGCTTTCGCCCATACGCGCGGAATATCGCTGGTGCTGCGCCTGCTGCCCAGCCAGTGTCCGCGCCTGGAGGCGCTGGGCGCGCCGCCTGCGCTAAGCGAGCTACTGGCGGAAGAGAGTGGCTTGCTGCTGGTCACCGGGGCGACGGGCAGCGGCAAGTCGACCACCCTGGCGGCGATGGTCGGCCATCTCAACCAGCATTTTGATGGCCATATTCTGACGCTGGAGGATCCGGTGGAGTTTATTCATCACAGCGAGCGATGCCTGATTCAGCAGCGGGAGATTGGCCGGCACTGTCCTTCGTTCTCCGCAGCGCTTCGCGTGGCGCTGCGTCAGGATCCGGATGTGATCCTGCTCGGCGAGCTACGCGACAGCGAAACCATTCGTCTGGCGTTAACTGCGGCGGAGACCGGGCATCTGGTGATGGCGACATTACACACCCGCGGCGCGGCGCCGGCGGTGGAGAGATTGATCGATGTCTTTCCGGCAGAGGAGAAAGATCAGGTTCGTAGCCAGCTGGCCGGAAGCTTGTGCGCGGTGCTGGCGCAAAAATTATTACCCGCACGTCAGGGCGGCAGAGTTGCGCTATACGAGCTTCTGGTTAATACGCCGGCGGTAGCGAATTTGATCCGCGAAGGAAAAGTGCACCAGCTGCCCGGTGTAATGCAGACCGGGATGCAGGCCGGAATGTTGACATTTACCCAGAGTTTTCAGCAACGTGTGGCCGCAGGCGAGCTGTAAGGGGAGTGTGAAGCGAGTTGGGTGGTTGAAATGGTGTGTTAACTAAATGTTTAAAAGCTGTTTCTGGATATTATTTGATAATACAAATAATCTTTGTGAATAAATTCAAATAAGATATTCAGTTGAGATATGTCGGCAGTGAATACGCATTTCCAGGAAAAAAGTTTGATTACCTTTTGACAGCTTTGAGTCATTCGATTTATGCTGTTTACGGGAATAGGATGATTCTCATGGAATAACGTTTCAATTTGTAAATTGCCAATGCTATTTATAAATTCACGGCTGATTGTATATTTTTTTATTCATTTAACCACCATGACGGTGGATAGCTGCTAAGGAGAGTTTTAAGTGATTAATTTAAATGGAAATTCATCATCTTCTCGTCAGGTAACCTTTATTACCCACCCGTCTATTCAAAGCAAAGCCTTTGCCAGCTATCTGAGCGAAACCCTGATGGCACCGGTGGTTTTACAAAATATTAATAAACCGCTGGCGCAGCGTCTGGCAAAAGATTCTGTAATATTATTTGATATTGCAGTGTCAAATAAGAAATTAAACGGGGTGTGGCGGGATATTATTCGCTTGCAGGCAGATAATCCTCGTTTGTTGATTATTAATAGCGCACAAAAGTATGAGTTATACGAAATGGCGCAGTGGCCGGCTTTATATGGCGTGTTCCGCCATGACGATGATGAATCGCGCTTAATTGAGGGCGTCAAGGCCGTGCTGAACGGCGAACAGACGGCTGAATTGAGCGTGATGCACCCGGCGATGTACGCTGCGGACCATGCATCGGCACCCGTTGAGAACTCGCCGCTGACCGAACGAGAATGCGAGATCCTCAACGAACTGCGCTGCGGCGCGACCAACCTCGATATTGCCCGCGCGCTGTTTATCAGTGAGAACACGGTGCGGACGCACCTGTATAACGTGTTCCGTAAGCTGAGCGTTAAGAATCGCACCCAGGCGGTGAGCTGGGCTAACGAACATCTGCGCCACTAGGCGGGGGAGCTGCGCCGTCTGCGGTTCGCCGGCGGCGCAGAAGAGCAGGGCTTAAAAGCTCTGCTCGAAGTAGCTTTCCAGAATGACCACCGCAGAGGCCGAATCGACGCTGCCTTTATTCAGCGCCCGATAGCCGCCATGTTCGAACAGGCCCGCCCGGGCCTCAACCGTACTCAGACGTTCATCGTGGAGAAGGATCGCGACGCCAAAGCGGCCATGAATTTTATTGGCGAAATTACGCGCGCGCGCGGTCAGCGGTTGCTCAGTGCCGTCCATATTCAGCGGCAGGCCGACGATTACCGCCTCCGGCTGCCACTCCTTAAGCAATTTTTCGATGATATTCCAGTCCGGTTTACCGTCCTGCGCCTTCAGCGCCGGCAGTGGCCGGGCGGTTGCGGTGATCCGTTGCCCTACCGCCACACCGATGCTTTTGGTCCCGAAATCAAAGCCGAGAAAGGTACCGCTCATTATGCATGCCCCGCGACGCCTGGCATCGTCACGATGTCGATGCCAATCAGTTTAGCCGCCTCGCGCCAGCGATCGGCGATGGGCGTACGGAAGAGAATGTTCTGGTCAGCCGGGGCGGTAAGCCAGGCATTATCTAGAATCTCCTGCTCCAGCTGCCCTTTCTCCCACGAAGAGTAGCCCAGGGCAACCAGCACGTTGCCCGGTTGCCGGTCGGTGCCTAAGGTTTCGAGGACATCCCGCGAGGTGGTGATCACCGTGTTATCCGAGATACGGATGCTTGAGGAAAAGTCAGAGGGCGGGGTATGTAAAATAAAGCCGCGGTCTTCCGCCAGCGGGCCGCCCAGCATCACCGGTTTATCCAGGCGGATCTCCGGATTACGCGGCTCCGGGACAATTTTGAGCTTCTCAAGGATCCCTTCCACCTGCAGATTTTCCAGCGGCTTATTGATAATAATGCCCATGGCACCCTCGTCGTTATACTCGCAGATATAGACCACGGAGCGGCGGAAAATGGGGTCCTGAAGCGCAGGCATGGCAATCAGAAAGTGATGCTGTAAATTCATTGTCAGAGGTTCTGTTCCTGGTTCAAAAAGCAACACCCAGTATGCGGGCAAAGTAGAATGGTGTCGATGCACTTTATCTGGCAGGCGCCCGAGCGGCGCCTGGCTGGAAGGGTTTCGCCAGCGCGGCGATCCGCGCTCGCTGTGCCCTGAGCGGACGTTCGTCCGCTGTAGTGCTTATCGGGCGAGACGTCTTTCGATAGCGTCCATCAGCATGCCGGTGATCGAAATATCCGGGAAGGCGGCCTCGATCTCACGGACGCAGGTGGGGCTGGTGACGTTAATTTCCGTCAGACGGTCGCCAATGATATCCAGGCCAACGAAAATCAGGCCTTTAGCCTTCAGCGTCGGGCCGACGCGGCGGGCGATATCCCAGTCGCTTTCGGTTAGCGGGCGGGCTTCGCCGCGGCCGCCGGCGGCCAGATTGCCACGAGTCTCGCCGCCCTGCGGAATGCGCGCCAGGCAGTAAGGTACCGGCTCGCCATCCACCACCAGCACGCGCTTGTCGCCATCTTTAATGGCCGGCAGATAGTTCTGCGCCATGCAGTAGCGGCTGCCCAGCTCGGTCAGCGTCTCGGCGATCACGCCGAGGTTCGGATCGCCGGCTTTGACGCGGAAAATAGAGGCGCCGCCCATGCCGTCGAGCGGCTTCATGATGATATCGCCGTGCTTTTCCCAGAAGGCTTTCAGCTGGGCTTTATTGCGGGTGACCAGCGTTTCCGGGGTCAGTTCGGAGAACCAGGCGGTGAACAGCTTCTCGTTACAGTCGCGCAGGCTCTGCGGCTTGTTGACGATAAGCGTGCCTTTCTCTTCCGCTCGTTCCAGAATATAGGTCGCATAAATAAATTCGGTATCGAACGGTGGATCCTTACGCATCAGAATGACGTCAAGATCCGCCAGCGGCAGATCCTGCTCGCCGGTAAAGTCATACCATTTGTCGTAGTTCTGTTCGACGCTCAGTGTGCGCGTCCGGGCGCGGGCCTCGCCGTTGATCAAATAAAGGTCGTTCATCTCCATGTAATGGAGTTCATAGCCGCGACGCTGCGCCTCCAGCAACATAGCGAAGCTGGTGTCTTTCTTGATGTTGATGGTTGCGATGGGATCCATCACGATGCCGAGCTTGATCATGGTTCTTCTCCGTTAACGCCTCAACCTAAGTCGCCAAAACGCACCTGCAGGGCAGTAATGGCGGTGAGCGCAGTAGTCTCTGTACGCAGAACGCGCGGTCCCAACAGGATATCAGTAAACTGGTATTTCGCGGTCATTGCTATCTCTTCAGCCGACAGCCCGCCTTCCGGGCCAATCAGCAGACGGACTCGTTCAACCGGCAGCGGCAGCGTGTTAATGCTGGCGCTGGCGCGCGGGTGCAGGTTGAGCTTCAGCCCGCTGTCCTGCTCGGCGCACCACTCCTCCAGCTGCATCGCCGGACGAATTTCCGGTACCACGTTACGACCGCTCTGTTCGCAGGCGGCAATAGCGATTTTCTGCCACTGCTGGATCTTTTTCTGCAAACGTTCGGCGTCCAGTTTAACGCCGCAGCGCTCGGAAAACAGTGGCGTTATGAGGCTTACCCCGAGTTCGATCGATTTCTGGATGGTGAATTCCATTTTTTCGCCGCGGGACATCACCTGGCCTAAATGGATATGCAGCGGCGATTCCCGATCGTCGGGTTCGCCACTGAGGACTTCAACCGTGACGCTTTTCTTACCGGCCTCGGTGATGACGGCGTCAAACACCTGGTTACTGCCGTCGAATAGCTGAAGGTGCTGACCGGCGGTCATGCGCAGAACGCGCCCGACGTGGTTGGCCGCGTCATCGCTCAGCGCGATCAGGCTGCCGACAATGAGGCGTTCTGGATGATGGATGCGAGGAATGCGCATGCTTGATATTCCGTTCTTTGCGCAGATGCCAACTTCCCGCCATTAGGCGGGAAGCACAGGGCTGCAAATTAACAATTGCCGCTAGTGTAGGTTAGCTCTTTTGCGCCTGGCAAGCCTGCTGGACATAAGGATTATGGTTGCCCTGCACTTTCGCGATGCGCTCATCGCGTTCACATTCCCAGGCGGTGACCGGATACTGTTTGTTCCAGGCGGTAAACAGCTGAGTTTGCTGGCGGGAAAGATTTAACTGGTAGCGGTCGCGCATATAGAAGTAGGTGCGGGCGATGGCGCCGCGGGCGCGGGCAGGGGGCTCAGCGATTTTATCTTTAAAATCGACCTTCATGGTGCACTGGCCGTACTGGCCTTCACCGCCGTTCCACTGGCTGTACATAAAGTTGCCGCGATCGCCATTCACTTCTCCCACCGCCGGCTGCAGGTTGTGCATGTCGCTTTCCATCTTGCGGTACTCCGGATCTTTGGCGCAGTTTTTACGACCACCCTCCTGCCAGCACTGGCGCTGATGGCCGAACTGCCACGCCGGCACCACGTGTTCCCATTCAACCCGGCTGGCGCGGTTCTCATTTTTACGCACTTTATAGCCACAAGATTCCAGATCGATAACGCCTTTTTTACCCTGCCAGGCAATTTTACAGCCGCAGTAAAAGTCGCCGGGAACGTCGGCGTTTACTTTGACGCCAGCGGCCTTGGCCTGGGAAAAACTGGTAATTTCTGCGGCCGCAAGCGGGCCACTCACTGCCGTGCTCAATACTGCAACGGCTAAAACATGCATACGGGACATCGTTCACTCCGTGTCAAAACGAGCCCGCAACGTAGCGAATGAGGGTGCCGGATGCAATCAGTCAGATCAGAAAGTTTCTAATTAATTCCAATGGTTATTCTTCAGCCACCAGCAGATCGCCGCAGCGCACGCAGCGGTAAGTGGCTTCGCCGCGCACCACCCGGTTATGGCGACGGACGGTGAGCTGATGCTGCTGGCAGCGGCAGCGGTAGGGGAAGGTATTCTGGCGGACCGAATCGAGTTCAAAGCGATGGGTGCGACGTGCGGGAACGCCCAGCACGCCCTCCATCATCCATTTCCACTCTTTACCGTGCGGGGCTACCCGGCCAAAGTGTTGCCACACCAGCAGGTGCGCCAGCTCATGGGGCACCACTTCATCGATAAACGCCTGCTGATTTTCCAGCAGCAGCACCGGATTTAAACGAATTTCGTTTTTCTCCAGCCAGGCGGTGCCGGCGGAGGTACCGCGCTGCTGGTAGACCAACGTCGGCTCCGCGTAGCGGCGTTCCAGCTTGAGGTTCGCTTTGGCGAGATGCTCCCGCAGGCTGCGCATCACGGCCTGCTGAATAGCGATGGGAATACGGGGTGTTTTCATAGCGCCAGAGGATAGTGCGGCGGAGGGGGGAGAGCAAGCGGAAGCTTCCTCCCGAAAGGGGAGGAAGCTCAGACGGATTAATCGCGGGCGCCGATCTCGCGCAGCGGACGACCCTGCATCAGGTTGCGTTCGATATGTTCCAGCGAGACGTTTTTGGTTTCCGGGATCAGCCACAGCGTCAGCAGAATAAACAGCACGTTCAGACCGCCGTAGACCCAGAAGGTGTTGGCGCTGCCCAGCGAATTGAGCATGGTCAGGAAGGTGGCGCCGACAATCATGTTGGCAATCCAGTTGGTCGCCGTTGAGCAGGTGATACCGAAGTCGCGGCCTTTCAGCGGCTGGATTTCGGAACACAGTACCCAAATCAGCGGGCCGGCGCTCATGGCGAAACCGACGATAAACATCAGCAGCATCAGGACGGCGATGTACTGGGCGGTTGAGGAGTGAATACCGATGTGCATCATGCTGCCCAGGACGCCCATTCCCGCTGCCATGACGATAAAGCCAAGGATCAGCGTCGGTTTACGGCCCCAGCGGTCGACCAGACCGATGGCGATAAAGGTGGCCAGCACGTTAGTCAGACCGACAATGACCGTCCCCCACATCTGTTCGGTGGTGTTGGCGTAGCCTGCCAGCTCAAAGATCTTCGGCGCGTAGTACATGATGACGTTCATCCCGGTGAACTGCTGCATTACCTGCAGCAGAATGCCGAGGAACACCGCGCGGCGGAAGTTGCTGTTGTCTTTAAACAGCGACCAGCCGGACTGTTTTACCTTCAGGCTTTCGCGGATTTCGTCGAGCTCGCGTTTCGCTTCGGCGCTGGTATCGCGCAGGCGCAGCAGCACGCGCTCGGCATCGACAAAGCGGCGTTTGGCGGCGAACCAGCGCGGGCTGTCCGGCAGGAAGATAACGCCGATCAGCAGCAATACCGCCGGAATAATGATCACGCCGAGCATCCAGCGCCATGCGCCGCTGTAGCTAAAGGCGGTGTCGGAGAGGTAAGCGCCAAGGATCCCGATGGTGATCATCAGCTGGTACATGGAAATCATACTGCCGCGAATTTTCTCCGGAGCGATTTCCGATAGATACAGCGGCGCGGTGTATGAGGCGACGCCTACCGCCAGGCCCAGCAGCACGCGGGAAACCAGCAGGATCTCGACGTTTGGCGCGGCGGCGGAGAACAGAGAGCCGGCGACAAAGAGGATGGCGCCGATCATCAGGCTCTTTTTACGGCCCAGTTTGAAGGAGAGCCAGCCGCTGCCGACCGCACCGACGGCGGCGCCGAACATCATGGAGCTGACCACCCACTCCTGAGTGTGGGCGGAAATCTGGAACTCATTGGCAATAAAGGGTAAGGCACCCGCAATAACACCGATATCAAGGCCAAACAGCAGGCCAGCCAGCGCGGCGAGGAAACAGACGAAGAACGTCATGGTCTTGTTTGAACGCCCTTGTTTTTTGTTGTCAGGCATAACGCCCTCCAGTTGAGTTATTGATTCTGTCGATGGTTAGCGTAGGACACTCGTCGGTAAAAAAACGTGATTATAATCACGGCTGTGTAATCGTTTCCACAAAGGTAAAGAAACGTAATGCATTAAATGCTTTTTAAATCAGCAATATAAACAAGGATAGTCGACAATTTGAAAAACGGTAATCAGAGTTAACCGAAACAATATGTAACATTGTGAAAAATACGCCGATGAGATGACGCACGCAGGCAGCAATCGACCATTACCATAATGTAATCGCTTTCATTGAGATGTTGCGCTACGTTGAAGCAAGGTACGGCAGGGAAGGTCAGGGAATAAAAAGGCCAGCGCGAGGCTGGCCTTAAAGAGAGGAAGCGGAGAGATTATTTCAGACCGGCCGCTTCGCGCAGCAGGGCCGCTTTGTCGGTTTTTTCCCAAGGGAAATGTTCGCGACCAAAGTGACCGTAGGCAGCGGTTTCTTTGTAGATCGGGTGCAGCAGATCCAGCATCTGAATCAGGCCGTACGGACGCAGGTCGAAGAACTCGCGCACCAGCAGGGTCAGCTGTTCAGAAGGCACTTTTTCAGTACCAAAGGTTTCCACCATGATGGACGTCGGCTCTGCAACGCCGATGGCGTAGGAAACCTGAATTTCGCAACGGTCAGCCAGGCCTGCGGCAACGATGTTTTTCGCTACATAGCGAGCCGCATAGGCTGCAGAACGGTCAACTTTAGACGGATCCTTACCGGAGAACGCGCCGCCGCCGTGACGAGCCATGCCGCCGTAGGTATCGACGATGATCTTACGACCGGTCAGACCGCAATCGCCCATCGGGCCGCCGATAACGAAACGGCCGGTCGGGTTGATGAAGAATTTGGTGGACGCGCTCAGCCATTCGGTCGGCAGAATCGGTTTGATGATCTCTTCCATCACCGCTTCCTGCAGCGATTTCTGGTCGATATCTTCGGCGTGCTGCGTGGACAGCACCACCGCGTCGATGCCGACGATTTTGCCGTCGTCATACTGGAAGGTCACCTGGCTTTTCGCATCCGGACGCAGCCACGGCAGGGTGCCGTTTTTACGTACTTCAGCCTGGCGCTGCACCAGACGGTGAGCGTAGGTCACCGGCGCCGGCATCAGCACGTCGGTTTCGTTGGTGGCGTAGCCAAACATCAGCCCCTGGTCGCCTGCGCCCTGTTCCAGCGGATCGGCACGGTCAACGCCCTGGTTGATGTCCGGAGACTGTTTACCAATGGCGCTCAGTACGGCACACGAGTTGGCGTCAAAGCCCATATCGGAATGCACGTAGCCAATTTCGCGGACGGTGTTGCGGGTGATCTCTTCGATGTCAACCCATGCGCTGGTGGTGATTTCGCCGCCTACCAGCACCATGCCAGTTTTGACATAGGTTTCACATGCGACACGCGCTTTCGGATCCTGCTCGAGGATCGCATCCAGCACGGCATCGGAGATTTGGTCAGCAATTTTGTCAGGATGCCCTTCTGATACGGACTCAGACGTAAAAAGGTGTTTTGCCATATTTTATTTCACCTGTGGACGATTCGGATAGCTCATACTGTTGTGTAATGTGGCTTTGGTGGATAATCAGCGCAAAGCCGCGCAGGTAGCGACACGAGCAGTCTGAGTGTTAATCAGTATAGACGGATTAACTTCTGGACGGCCATTTTAGGTCAAATCTTGAGCCTATTTCCAGCCTTTTTTGATGGCGGTCGCATTTATCGAAAAACTCGCCTGGCAAAATTTCCTGACAACCGCGCAAACGGGCACATTTTTATTTTGCTTTTTACCCCGCTTCTCGGTATAAAACGCCGCGCGCGGCTCATTAAAAAAGCGCACGGGGCATGGCCCTGTGGTGCCACTTCCAGCCGGGTTAAGCAGTCTGTATTTACAGAATCTCGCAACGGCATAGCGCTTGTTGCCCGGTATGTATAGCTTTGGCTTGTCGCCGACCCTGTCGCAGGGCGGTGTGGAGGTGATACCAGATAATGAACCAACGTTTTTCGCTTGTTTCGTCGCGTCGTTCTGTCGCGCGTCAGCACTCCGCAACCTGCATCTCTCTCATGCAAACCAGCCGATGTTCACCCCATCTCGGCGCTTCTCAGGATTCCAGGGCCGGTCGGCCGTCAGAAAACTGAACAAGGGCGCTCTTGCCAGGCAAGAGTTTTCTCGTGGTTTCTCCGGACTGTCATACTCTGTTCGGCTACGTGTTTTACGATGATATGAATAAGAAACCGGTCGCGCAGTCGCAAAACCAGCAGATAGTGCTGGGCTTTAGGACTGTTCATGGGTTGTTATCGCATCTTTGGACTGCGATAGTAGTTAACTGTCTTACACTTATTATTAAAAATTGAGGTTCGCTATGTCTGACGACATGTCTATGGTTTCGCCTTCGTCAGCAGGCGAACACGGTGTACTACGTTCCATGCAGGAGGTAGCGATGAGCTCCCAGGAAGCCAGCAAGATGCTGCGTACTTATAATATTGCCTGGTGGGGCAATAACTATTATGACGTCAACGAACTGGGTCACATCAGCGTTTGCCCGGATCCGGACGTCCCGGAAGCGCGCGTTGATCTCGCTGAATTAGTCAAAGCGCGCGAAGCGCAAGGGCAGCGCTTGCCGGCGCTGTTCTGCTTCCCGCAGATCCTGCAGCACCGCCTGCGCTCAATCAACGCCGCGTTCAAGCGCGCGCGCGAATCCTACGGCTATAACGGCGATTACTTCCTGGTCTACCCGATCAAGGTGAACCAGCATCGTCGCGTCATCGAATCGCTGATCCATTCCGGCGAGCCGCTGGGTCTGGAAGCCGGTTCGAAAGCGGAACTGATGGCCGTGCTGGCGCACGCCGGGATGACCCGCAGCGTCATCGTCTGTAACGGTTATAAAGACCGCGAATACATTCGTCTGGCGCTGGTGGGCGAGAAGATGGGCCACAAGGTCTATCTGGTCATCGAGAAGATGTCGGAAATTGCCATCGTGCTGGAAGAAGCCGAGCGCCTGAACGTGGTGCCGCGCCTTGGCGTGCGTGCGCGTCTGGCCTCGCAGGGGTCCGGTAAATGGCAGTCCTCCGGCGGCGAGAAGTCTAAGTTCGGTCTCGCGGCCACCCAGGTTCTGCAGCTGGTGGAGATCCTGCGTGCCGCAGGGCACCTCGACAGCCTGCAACTGCTGCACTTCCACCTCGGCTCGCAGATGGCCAACATTCGCGATATCGCCACCGGCGTGCGTGAATCGGCGCGTTTCTACGTCGAGTTGCATAAGCTGGGCGTGAATATCCAGTGCTTCGACGTCGGCGGTGGCCTGGGTGTGGATTACGAAGGAACCCGCTCGCAGTCCGACTGCTCGGTGAACTACGGCCTGAACGAATACGCTAACAATATTATCTGGGCCATCGGCGACGCCTGCGAAGAGAATGGCCTGCCGCACCCGACGGTCATCACCGAGTCCGGCCGCGCGGTGACCGCGCACCACACCGTGCTGGTTTCCAATATCATCGGCGTGGAGCGCAACGAATACACCGAGGCGACCCCGCCGGCGGAAGACGCCGCGCGTCCGCTGCAGAGCATGTGGGAAACCTGGCTGGAGATGCACGAAACCGGCAATCGCCGCTCGCTGCGCGAATGGCTGCACGACAGCCAGATGGACCTGCACGATATCCATATCGGCTACTCCTCCGGCACTTTCAACCTGCAGGAGCGCGCCTGGGCAGAACAGCTGTATCTGAACATGTGTCATGAAGTGCAGAAGCAACTCGACCCGAGCAACCGCGCTCATCGTCCGATTATCGATGAGCTGCAGGAGCGCATGGCGGATAAAATCTACGTCAACTTCTCGCTGTTCCAGTCGATGCCGGATGCGTGGGGGATCGATCAGCTGTTCCCGGTGATGCCGCTGGAAGGACTGAACAAGTCGCCGGAACGCCGCGCGGTGCTGCTGGACATCACTTGCGACTCTGACGGCGCCATCGATCACTACGTGGACGGCGACGGGATCGCCACCACCATGCCGATGCCGGAATATGACCCGGAGAACCCGCCGATGCTGGGCTTCTTTATGGTCGGCGCCTATCAGGAAATCCTTGGCAACATGCACAACCTGTTCGGCGATACCGAGGCGGTGGACGTGTTTGTCTTCCCTGACGGCAGCGTTGAGGTTGAGCTGTCCGACGAGGGCGATACCGTGGCGGATATGCTGCAGTACGTGCAGCTGGATCCAAACACGCTGCTGACCCAGTTCCGCGATCAGGTGAAAAACACCGGCCTGGACGACGCGCTGCAGCAGCAATTCCTCGAAGAGTTCGAGGCGGGTCTGTACGGGTACACTTATCTGGAAGACGAGTAGCCGCTGATGCCCGGTGGCGCTGCGCTGACCGGGCCTGCGTATGTCGGCCGCATAAGGCGAAGCCGTCATCCGGCAGACGGCGATACTCACTTGAACCCGTATGCATTACCGGCGATAATTCACGCCAATAAGCGATTTATCTATCAAACCCTTCCTCGTCGGGCCTAACGACGCGGAGGGGTTTTTTTATACTTATTTTTTACGTTCCACGACTGTGAAAAGAGGTCATATCCATGAGCACTTTAGGTCATCAATACGATAACTCCCTGGTATCCAATGCCTTTGGCTTCCTGCGTTTACCAATGAATTTCATGCCTTACGACAGCGATGCTGACTGGGTCATCACCGGCGTACCGTTCGATATGGCGACCTCCGGGCGCGCGGGCGGCCGTCATGGCCCGGCGGCGATCCGTCAGGTTTCCACCAATCTCGCCTGGGAGCACAATCGTTTTCCGTGGAACTTCGACATGCGTGAACGCCTGAACGTGGTTGACTGCGGGGATCTGGTGTACGCCTTCGGCGACGCGCGCGAAATGAGCGAGAAGCTGCAGGCCCACGCCGAGAAGCTGCTGGCGGCCGGCAAGCGCATGCTCTCCTTTGGCGGCGACCACTTTGTTACGCTGCCGCTGCTGCGCGCCCACGCCAAACACTTCGGTAAAATGGCGCTGGTGCACTTCGATGCCCACACCGATACCTATGCCAACGGCTGCGAGTTCGACCACGGCACCATGTTCTACACCGCGCCGAACGAAGGGCTTATCGATCCCAACCACTCCGTACAGATCGGTATTCGCACCGAATTCGATAAAGATAACGGTTTCACCGTGCTTGATGCGGGCCAGGTTAACGACCGCAGTGTCGATGACGTGATTGCCCAGGTGAAGCAGATCGTTGGCGATATGCCGGTGTACCTGACCTTTGATATCGACTGCCTGGATCCGGCGTTTGCGCCAGGAACCGGTACCCCGGTGATCGGCGGGCTGACTTCCGACCGCGCGATCAAGCTGGTGCGCGGCCTGAAGGATCTGAACATCGTCGGGATGGACGTGGTGGAAGTCGCCCCGGCCTACGATCAGTCCGAAATCACCGCCCTGGCGGCGGCGACTCTGGCGCTGGAGATGCTGTACATCCAGGCGGCGAAGAAGGGCGAATAAATCTGTTCCCGTCATATTTCAAGTTGCATAGGCGTGGGCAATAACTCGGCCCATCCCTGGGCCTCGTCCTTACAGGGCCAGCGCAAGCGCTGTTCAAAACGGCTAGCCGTTTTGTCCTGCAACTTTTTTAGGGTATAGACGCGTTTACTGCTGCTGCGCGACGCATACGCAGCAGCAGTGCGCCGCCGGCGCACAGCGTAATCAGCTGCGATGCCACCAGTACGGAAAAACCTGAACTGACCGATCCCACTGATTTCATTACCACTCCCATCAGCAGCGGAATAAACGCCGCGCAGATGTTGCCAATGCCGTTAATGATGCCATAGGCGCTGCCTACCGCTTCGCGCGGGGCGTGATGCTGAACCACCGCGGGGATCGCTGCCCCCTGTAATCCCCAGAACACGTTCGCCGCCAGCATAAACAGCGCCAGCATCGCCGGCTGTTCGCTGAGGATTAGCGCCAGCACGGAACCGGCGGTGAGTAGACCGCCAATAATAAACAACAGCGGCGCCTGCTCCGGGCGCATTTTGTCGAGGAGCACGCCGCCAAGGAACTTTGAGCCCAGGCTTAACAGAAAGGGGACAGCCGCCAGCAGGCCGGTGGCCTGTAGCGAGAAATGATGCTCATCGCGCAGCCAGGCTGGCAGCCAGGCGCTACTCCCCCACAGATAGCTGAGGGTGGCAATTTCTACCAGCAGGATCCAGCCAAGCAGCGGCGTACGCCAGGCGAGGGCAAAAGTTTGGCTAAAGCCAGGCTTCGCGCGCTGTGCAGTCACTTTTGGCGCGGGGAGAAACCGCCAGATTAACCCTCCGCCGAGCAGGAGATTCATCAGCGCCAGCGCATAGAAGGAGCCGATCCAGCCAACGTGCGCCATCAGCCAGGTGACCAGTGGGAAGCCTACCGCTAGCCCCAACGATACGCCAAGGGCGGTTACCGCATTCGGTTTGCCGATTTCATCGGCGGCAAAGTTGTCGTTGATAAAGCGCGTTTTCAGTGAAAACAGCGGTCCCTCCGCCACGCCAAGCACGATGCGCGCGATCAACATTCCCACCAGTGAACCGAGTAATGGGGAAATGGCGCACACCAGCGCCCATATAACAATGCTGATTAACAGCCCCTGACGATAATGCCATCTACTTTCTATAACTGGTGTTAATAATAATGCCGAAAACCCATAACCCAGAAGAAAGCATGTCATTAGCATGCCTTGTAACATTCTGTTTTCATTTAACTGGAAGTGGGCAGCGAATTCCGGGTTAAGGATCATCACCGAGATATTTACCCGATCGACGTAGGAAATAATTATTAACAAAAGTAATGCTATTACCCCTTGCCATCTTGCCGCCATTCGTTGTCTCCACGCTTAATTTAATGATTGCCAGTTATTATTTTTTAACGCCAGAAATAGTTACATGAGTAAAATGGTTCACCTGTGAAACTCATTGTTTTTAAATGATTAAATAAAGAGTTGTTTCATGGGTGAAACACCATGGTTTCCGCTGCTGCCCATTTTTAATGATCGATTTGAAAAGAAGTCAATAGTCGTATGTGAAATTTAAATCGGAATTTTTATTTATAATGGATCACCGCTTTAAATATCATCATTTCATCTGAATGCAGTTTTTCGTGATCAATTGCACACTTAGCTAATTTAAAAGCAATTCATTAACAAGTTTGTCACATTAACGCTTGACGAAACATTCGCCGCTTTTATATTGGTCGTATTAAATAAGAAACACAGTTTCATATATGAAACAACGGCCTGGAGGATTGCGATGAGCTGGATAGGCGTATGTGACGCGGAGCAAGTACAAGAAGATTTTCCATATAGCGGCAATATCGACGGTAAGGAGATCGGCATTTATCTGATTGATGGCGAATATTACGCGCTGGAAGACGTTTGCCCTCATGCCTATGCGCTCCTGAGCCAGGGCTTTGTCGAAGATGGCAAAGTGGAATGCCCGCTGCATGAGGCGGTATTCGACGTGAAAACCGGCCAGTGCCTGCATGGCCCCGGCGGTCGCAACCTTAATCGTTACCCGGTGCGGGTATATGACAATCAGATCCAGATTACCTTTATTGAGGAGAACGTGGCATGAGCGAATCCCTGGATTTCAACCCGGCGCTACCGGAAAGCCGCCAGTTTACGCCACCGGCGGAAGGTGGAAACGGCAATATCCATAAGCCCGGCGACTATCCCAATCTGATCTGGCAAACCCGCAGCCGGGTGCCGGAAAACTGGGAACTGCAGCTTATCGCCACTCTGGAAACGCTGTTCGAGCAGGGCGCGGAAAGCCTCGGTGAGCTGGTGAACGGCCTCAATGGCGTCAGGATGCATGACCAGCAGGGCGAACCATGGAGCGAAAGCAGTTTCCAGGCATTTTTACAGGTTAACGGCTACTGAGGACACAGCGATGACGACAACGGTACAAAACTATCTTGATAAAGGGTTGCGCGGCCTGTGGTATCCGGTGCTGGCGAGCTGGGAAGTGCAGTCTGCGCCGGTAGGCATTACCCGTCTCGGCGAGCAGATCGTGGTCTGGCGGAATAAAGATGGCCAGGTGCAGGCCCTGGAAGACCGCTGCCCGCATCGCGGCGCGCGCCTGTCGATGGGCTGGAACTTAGGCGATCGTATCGCCTGCTGGTATCACGGCGTGGAAGTCGCCGGCAACGGCGAAGTCAAAGACGTCCCGGCGGTGGACCGCTGCCCGCTGGTCGGCCAGCAGTGCGTGCGCAGCTACAACGTGCAGGAAGCGCACGGGGCAATCTTCCTGTGGTTCGGCGTCACCGCCGACCAGCAGCCTGATGAACTGAGCTTCCCGGAGGAGCTGGCCGACCACAAAAAATACAGTCACTTCCTGTGCACCGCGGCGTGGAAATGCAACTACCAGTACGCGCTGGAAAACGTGATGGACCCGATGCACGGTACCTATCTGCACTCGTCATCGCACTCGATGGCGGAAGGCGATCGCAAAGCCGATATGGTGCTGCAGCCGACGAAAACCGGCTTTATCTTCGAGAAAAAAGGGCAGAGCGGCGTCAACTTTGACTGGGTTGAACTGGGCAACAGCGGCGCCTACTGGATGCGCCTGTCTATTCCGTACAAAAAGCGTTTCGGGCCGGGCGGCCACTTCTGGATCGTCGGCATGGTGGTTCCGGAAGATAACGATAACTGTCGCGTCTTCTTCTGGCGCATCCGCGGCGTACAGGGCTGGCAACGCGATCTGTGGCGCTTCATGTACCGCAACCGTCTGGAAAAACTGCACTGGGAAGTACTGGAACAGGATCGCGTGGTGCTGGAGAGCCTGGCGCCGAACGCCCGCGATCATGAATATCTCTATCAACATGATGTCGGTCTGTCCCGACTGCGCCGCATGATGCAGAAAGCGGCGAAAGAGCAGCTAGCGCTCCGCGAAGCGCAGCAGGGTGCCGCCTGATGAACGGCCTGCTGAACGGTAAACGCATTGTCGTCACCGGCGCGGCGCGCGGCCTGGGTTACCACTTTGCCGAAGCCTGCGCCGCGCAGGGCGCGACGGTAGTGATGTGCGACATCCTGCAGGGGGAGCTGGCGGAAAGCGCTCATCGCCTGCAGCAGAAGGGCTATCAGGTCGAGTCCCACGCCATCGATCTTGCCAGTCAAACGTCGATCGAGCAGGTTTTTAGCGCCATCGGCGCGCAGGGGCCTATCGATGGCTTAGTCAATAACGCGGCGATGGCGACCGGCGTCGGCGGTAAAAATATGATCGATTACGATCCGGATCTGTGGGATCGGGTGATGACGGTCAACGTTAAAGGCACCTGGCTGGTGACCCGCGCTGCGGTACCGCTGCTGCGGGAAGGCGCGGCGATCGTCAACGTCGCCTCGGACACCGCGCTGTGGGGCGCGCCGCGGCTGATGGCCTATGTCGCCAGCAAGGGCGCGGTAATTGCGATGACCCGTTCCATGGCCCGCGAGCTGGGTGAAAAGCGGATCCGTATCAACGCCATTGCGCCGGGGCTGACTCGCGTCGAGGCCACGGAATATGTTCCCGCCGAGCGTCATCAGCTGTATGAGAACGGCCGCGCGCTCAGCGGCGCGCAGCAGCCGGAAGATGTCACCGGCAGCGTGGTCTGGCTGCTGAGCGATCTTTCGCGCTTTATCACCGGCCAGCTGATCCCGGTCAACGGCGGTTTTGTCTTTAACTAACAAGTGAGGCGGTATGGCGAACGATCAGGAAGTGAAGTACCTGGTACCGGGGCTTGAGCGCGGTTTACAACTGCTGCTGGCGTTTGGCGAGCAGCATCGCGATCTGACCTTTGCCGAGCTGCATCGGCTGGTGGATATGCCGAAAGCGACCGCCTATCGCGTGGTGCAGACGCTGGAATATATGGGTTTTCTCGAGCGTAACGCCCGCACCAATACCTTTTCGCTGGGCATGAACGTACTGCGTCTGGGCTTTGAATATATCGCTTCACTGGATGTCGCCCAGGTGGGTCAGCCTGTCATCGAGCAACTGCGCGATATCAGCCAGTGCAGCAGCCATCTGGCGATCCGCGACGGCCGCGACATCATTTACATCGCCCGCGTCAGCGCCGCCGGTTCGCGTATCAACCAGGTCAGCGTCGGAACGCGGCTACCGGTGCACTGCACCTCGCTTGGCCGCATGCTGCTGACCGATGTTTCCCGCAGCGAGTTTGAGCAATTGTTCCCGGATGAACGTCTGCCGGGCAATACGCCGGGTCAGCTGTACGACCGCGAAGCGCTGTGGCAGATGGTGCAGCAGGATAAAGCCCGCGGCTATGTGATTGGCGAATCGTTCTATCGCCACGGTATCTCATCGATTGTCTATCCGGTCTTTGACCGCAGCGGCCGGGTGGCGGCGGTCGTTAGCATTCTGGTGCCGTCGGACGAGATCCCGCAAAGCGATCGCGAGCGGTTACAGAACGAGGTCAGTATGGCGGCGGACAAAATTTCCGGTTTCCTCGGATATTTGTCACAGGCAAGTTAAATCAACAACTTAACGGCAGACGCTTGATTGCGTCGGGCATGTTTTACGCCCAAATTCGGGCGACTGAACGGTAAAGAGGCGACGAAGAATGAGTATTACCGGAATTGAAAAGCTGGAATTTGGCGTAGACGACCTGAACCACAGCGCGAAATTCATGCGCGATTTTGGCCTGACCGGCGACGCCAGCGGCCGCGCGTTTACCACCCTCAGCGGCGCGCGGGTCGAACTTAACCCGACCGATAGCGCCGACCTGCCGCCAGCCTTTGAGGCGGGCAACACCCTGCGTCGCATGACCTGGGGCGTGGCGGATCGGGCGGCGCTGGATGCGCTGCGCCCGAAGCTGGAACGTCAGCCCGCTTTCCGTGAAATCGACGGCGCGCTGGAGTGCCGCGACCCTAACGGTATGACGCTGCGGGTGCAGGTAAGCCAGCAAACGGCGGTGGAACTGAACGTCGAGCCGATCAACCAGTGGGGCGATGTACGTCGCATCGACACCCCGAGCCCGGTGTACGACCGCGCGCAGCCGATTAACGTCGGCCACGTGGTGTTCTTCGTGGAAGAACTGGCGGCGGTAGAAAGTTTCTATCGCGAAGTGCTCGGCTTCCAGGTGTCAGACCGCTATATCAATCGCGCAGTGTTCCTGCGCTGCGGCGTGCGCGGTGGACACCATAACCTCTTCTTATTGCAGTTGCCCAACCGAAAACGCGGGCTAAACCACGTCGCGTTTACCGTACGGGATATTCATGAAGTGATCGGCGGCGGCATTGCGATGAATAAAAACGCGTGGAGTACTTTTATCGGCCCTGGCCGCCATCCGGTCTCCTCGGCCTACTTCTGGTATGTCAACAGCCCGACCGGCGGCGCTTTTGAGTACTACACCAACGATGATTATCTGACGGAAAACTGGCAGCCGCGCGAGCTGGAGCATTCACTCGTGTCCTTTACCGAATGGGCAGTGGAAGGCGGTATCGATCACGATACCCGTCGCCAGCAGAAAAAACCGGAGGCGGTATGACGGCGCGGATTGCCATTATCGGCGGCGGCCAGGCTGGCGGCTGGGCAGCGAAAACGCTGCGTGATGAAGGGTTTAGCGGCGAGATTTGCGTGGTTGCCGAAGAGCAATGGGATTTTTACGAGCGCCCGCCGTTGTCGAAGGCGGCGTTGCTGGAGGCCGAACCGGCGCTGCCGCGGTTATTTAGCGCCGAGGCGCAGCAAGCGCTGAACCTACGCTGGTATCGCCCGCTGCGTGCGGATTCGATCGATCGGCAAAATAAAACCGTGGCGCTGAGCAACGGCGAAACGCTGGCATATGACCAACTGCTGATCGCTACCGGCGGCCGGGCGCGACTGCCGTCCGAGGGCTGGGCGCAGCATCCGCAGGTTTATACCCTGCGCCACTGGCAGGACGCGCAGCGTCTGAAGCAGCGGCTGGCATCGGCAACGCGGCTGGCGATCGTCGGCGGCGGCTGGATTGGCCTCGAAATCGCCGCCTCGGCGCGCAAAAGCGACGTGGCCGTAACCCTTTACGAGCAGCAGCCGGCGCTGTGCATGCGCTCGGTCAGTATGGAGGTCTCGCAGGCGCTGGCGCAACTACATCGCCAGCAGGGCGTTGAGATTCGCGGCGGCTGCGGCGCGCTGGAGCTGGAAGATGATAACGGCCTGCCGACTCTGCACTGCGACGGCCAGCGGGAAACCTTCGATGCGGTAGTGGTGGGGATCGGCGTCGATCTGAATCTCGAACTGGCGCGCGATGCCGGGCTCACTGTCGATCGCGGGATTGTCGTTAATGCCCAGGGGCGCAGTAACGATCCGGCGATTTTCGCCGCTGGCGATGTCGCTCAGCACCATCAGTACGGCCTGTGCATTCAGTCGTGGGCCTTTGCGCAAAATCAGGCCATCGCAACGGCGAAAGCGATGCTCGATCCGCAGGCCAGCGGCTACGACGAGGCGCCCTGGCTGTGGTCGGATCAATACGATCGCAATATCCAGATCCTCGGGATCCCGCAGGCGGGCAGCCGCACCATTGTGCGTGACGAGCCGCAGGGCGCGATCTACTTCTCCCTGAATGCCGATGGACGCTTAACTCAGCTGGTGGCCTTCAATAATGCACGTATCGTGAAGCTGGCGAAGCGCTGGATGGCGGCGGGAAGGGATCTCTCTAACGTCCCGCTCGCTGACCCGACTTTCTCGCTGATGTCATTGCGATAAGTAACGCGAACCCTTAAGGGGGAGAAATGACCACATTAGAGACCAACGCCGCGCCTGCAGAGGCGAGCGGCGAGGGCGTCCGCACGCCTGAAAAAGCAGTTCGTTGGGCCATTCCGCTGTCCCTGCTGGCCTGCGTGCTGCTGGCTTTTTTCGACAAAATCAGTATCGCCGCGCTGTTTTCCGATAGTCACTTCCAGCAGGCGATGGGCATCGATTTCGACACCACCCGGCTGGGCATTCTGATGAGCGCCTTTTTGCTGAGTTACGGCTTCTCGTCAGTGTTATTAAGCGGCCTTGGCGACCGGATTGCGCCGCTGCGTCTGCTGACTGGAATGATGGTGGTGTGGTGCATCCTGATGGTGATCATGGGTTTCACCCACAACTACGCGCTGATGGTGATGCTACGCGTCCTGTTGGGCATCGCCGAAGGGCCGCTGTTCCCGCTGGCGTTTGCCGTGGTGCGCCACACCTTCCCGCAGCGGCTACAGGCCCGCGCCACCATGCTGTGGCTGCTCGGCACGCCGGTTGGCGCAGCGTTGGGATTCCCGCTGTCAATTTGGCTACTTAATACTTTCGGCTGGCAGAGCACATTTTTCGTGATGGCGATGCTGACGGTACCGGTGCTGATTTTTGTGCGCATCGGGCTGCGCGGCGTGCAACTGGAGGCGAGAGCGAGCAGCGATAAAACCTCGCAGGAAGCGCGCCGCAGCGCGCGTCGCGAGCTCTTTGTGAGTCCGCATTTTTGGATGATCTGCATCTTCAACATCGCCTTTCTCGCCTATCTGTGGGGGATCAACGGCTGGCTACCGGGCTACCTGATTAAAGGTAAAGGCATTCATCTGGAACACGCCGGCTGGCTGTCGTCGATGCCGTTTATCGCCATGTTGCTAGGCGAAATTATCGGCGCCTGGCTGTCCGACCGCGTCGATAGGCGCGCCGCCGCCTGCTTTATTTCCCTGGCAGGCGCGGGTATTGGCCTGGCGGCAGTGATGCATTTCACCACGCCGCTGCCGGTAATCGCGGCGATGAGCTTTAGCACCTTTATGTGGGGCACCGGCGCGCCGAACATTTTCGCCCTACTGGCTAAAGCGACCCATCCACGGGTCAGCGCCACGGCGGGGGGGATTTTCAACGGGCTGGGAAACTTTGCCGGGGCGCTATCGCCGGCGGTGATGGGCGCGCTTATCGCCTTCACCCATAGCATGGATTCCGGGCTGATTTTTCTGGCAGTGATGGCGGCGGTGGGCTGCGCCCTGTTACTGCCGCTGCTGAGACGTTACTGAGGATAAAACGATGACTGATTCAACCGTAACTGCAAAACAGAGTTTGAAACCTGACCATATGACGATGGAAGAGTGGGTGGAGTCGCGTATCGCGCGCTTCGAAGGCCGTAAATACGACTGGAATGCGCTGAAATTCCAGGCCGATTTCGACCCCAAATATCGCCGCGCGCAGATGCGCTACATCGGCACCGGCGCCACCGGCGTCGCCAGCGATACCAACACCGTTCCGGCGGAGCACTTCACCTTTTCCACCATGGTGTTGCCGTCCAAATGTGAAGGCCCGCTGCATCTGCATGATGACGTAGAAGAGGTGTTCTTCATGCTCAAAGGGCAGATCACCCTGATGATTCAGGATGGCGACAGCTATACCGAAACGGTACTGCGCGAACGCGATCTGATCTCGGTGCCGCCTGGAATTTACCGCGGTTTGTTTAACCACGGCGAAGAGGAGGCGCTGATGTGCGTGATGCTGGGCACGCCGAAACCGCATGTTCCGACTTATCCGGAAGATCATCCGCTGTCAAAAGTGAAGCGTAACTAAGGAGCGATGATGACGGGTTTTCGTGAACAAGGATGCGGGGTACCGCTGACGCTGCTGCACGGCATCAGTTCCGGCGCAGCCTCCTGGCATAAACAGATGGCGCTGCCCGGCTACCGCGTCCTGGCCTGGGATATGCCCGGTTATGGCGAAAGCCCGATGCTTGCGGCGGCGCCGGCGGATGCTGGCGATTACGCTGACGCGCTGGCGCTGATGCTGGACCGTGCCGGGGTAGAACAAACCGTACTGGTCGGCCATTCGCTGGGCGCGTTGGTGGCGGCTGCCTTCGCCGCGAAATATCCGCAGCGGGTGCTTTATCTGGTGCTGGCCGACGTCGCGCAGGGCTACGGTCAGGCGGAGGTCGCACAGCGGGAAAACGTCTGGCTAGGGCGTCAGCAGCAGATAGCGCAAGGCGGCGAGGCGATGGCCCAGGGGCGAGCGGCAAAACTTCTGCGCCCTGGCGCGCGCGAAGCTGATGTGGCGACGGTGGCGGCGGGGATGCGCAGGCTACGCCGCGACGGTTATCTCGCCGCGGCCTGGATGCTGGCTCATGACGACATTCACCGTTGGCTCGCCGACTATCGCGGTCGTCTCTCCGTGTGGTGTGGCGAGCAGGATGCCATTACCCAACCGGAGTTAGTGCAGGGAGTGGCGCTGCGTTACGGCGCTCCTTACATCGCTATCCCGCAGGCTGGGCATGCCAGCTATCTCGATAACGAAATCTTTTTTAATCAACAGCTTTTACGCATAGGGGAAGAGGTGCGCGATGAATGCACAAATTGAAGGACGCGTCGCGGTAGTCACCGGCGGTTCGTCAGGAATCGGCTTTGAAACGCTGCGCCTGTTGCTAGGCGAAGGGGCGAAGGTCGCCTTTTGCGGCCGCAACGCGGATCGTCTGGCCAGTGCCTATGCAGCACTGCAAAACGAATATCCAGAAGGCGAGGTGTTCTCCTGGCGCTGTGACGTACTGAACGAAGCGGAAGTTGAGGCGTTCGCCGCCGCGGTCGCCGCGCGTTTCGGCGGCGTCGATATGCTGATTAATAACGCCGGCCAGGGCTATGTCGCCCACTTCGCCGATACGCCACGCGAGGCCTGGCTGCACGAAGCCGAACTGAAACTGTTCGGCGTGATTAACCCGGTAAAGGCCTTTCAGTCGCTGCTTGAGGCGTCGGATATCGCCTCGATTACCTGTGTGAACTCGCTGCTGGCGTTACAGCCGGAAGAGCACATGATCGCCACCTCTGCCGCCCGCGCCGCGCTGCTCAATATGACGCTGACTCTGTCGAAAGAGCTGGTGGATAAAGGCATTCGTGTGAATTCCATTCTGCTGGGGATGGTGGAGTCCGGGCAGTGGCAGCGCCGTTTTGAGAGCCGAAGCGATAAGAGCCAGAGTTGGCAGCAGTGGACCGCCGATATCGCCCGTAAGCGGGGGATCCCGATGGCGCGTCTCGGTAAGCCGCAGGAGCCAGCGCAAGCGCTGCTATTCCTCGCTTCGCCGCTGGCCTCCTTTACCACCGGCGCGGCGCTGGACGTTTCCGGCGGTTTCTGTCGCCATCTGTAAGGAAAGATGATGAAAAAGGTCATGTTAATTGGCTATGGCGCGATGGCCCAGGCGGTGATTGAACGCCTGCCGCCGCAGGTGAAGGTGGAGTGGATCGTGGCGCGTGAATCGCATCACGCAGCGATCTGCCTGCAGTTTGGTCAAACGGTGACGCCGCTTACCGATCCGCTGCAATGCGGTGGGACGCCGGATCTGGTGCTGGAATGCGCCAGTCAGCAGGCGGTCGCGCAGTACGGCGAAGCGGTGCTGGCGCGCGGCTGGCATCTGGCGGTGATCTCGACCGGCGCGCTGGCGGACAGCGAACTGGAACAGCGTTTACGCCAGGCGGGTGGCAAGCTGACGCTGCTGGCTGGCGCGGTGGCCGGAATAGATGGCCTGGCGGCGGCGAAAGAGGGGGGGCTTGAACGAGTGACCTATCGGTCGCGTAAAAGCCCGGCCAGTTGGCGCGGTAGCTATGCTGAACAGCTTATCGACCTCAGCGCGGTCAATGAAGCGCAGATTTTCTTTGAGGGCAGCGCCCGCGAGGCGGCCCGGTTATTCCCTGCGAATGCCAACGTGGCGGCAACCATCGCGCTGGGCGGTATCGGCCTTGACGCGACCCGGGTACAGCTGATGGTCGATCCGGCTACGCAACGCAACACCCATACGCTACACGCCGAAGGATTGTTCGGCGAGTTTCACCTGGAGCTGAGCGGCCTGCCGCTCACCAGCAATCCGAAAACATCGACCCTCGCGGCACTGAGCGCGGTACGCGCCTGCCGTGAACTGGCATAACGCAGAGAGGCTGAGATGGACGAATTAGACATTTTTATCGGCGGCCAGTGGCGTCGCGGCGGCGGCAATTTGATGCACAGCCAGTTTCCGGCGGATGGCGCTATTAACGCGGCGCTGCATGCGGCAAGCCTCGATGATCTGCAGGAGGCGATCGACTGTGCCGACCGCGCCTGGCGGGAGCCAACGTGGCGGGCGATGCTGCCGCATCAGCGGGCGAAGATCCTGCATAAGGTCGCGGAACTGATAGAGGTGCAACTTGATGAGTTAAGCCAAAAGCAGAGCCGCGATAACGGTAAGCCGCTGGCGGAGGCGCGGGGACTGGTGATGAGCGCGGCGGGGACGGCGCGCTATTTTGCCGCCGCCTGTGAACTGCTGGAGGGCGAGCTGCCGACGCCGCGGCAGGCGGATCTATTGACCCTGAGCCGCTATGAGCCGCTGGGCGTGGTGGCGGCGATCACCCCGTGGAACTCGCCGATCGCCAGCGAAATGCAGAAGGTGGCCCCGGCGATCGCCGCCGGAAATGCGGTGATCCTCAAACCGGCGGAAGCCACGCCGCTGATGGCGCTGGAGCTGGCGAAGATCTTTGAGCAGGCCGGTTTACCCGCCGGACTGCTGAGCGTGCTGCCGGGTAAAGGAACGATTATCGGCGATGCGCTGGCCCGCCATCCTAAGGTGCGCAAAATTTCCTTTACCGGCGGCACCACCACCGGACGTCACCTGGCGCATGTGGCGGCGGAAAAACTGATCCCGGCGTCGCTGGAGCTGGGCGGCAAATCACCGACCATCGTGCTGGAAGATGCCGATATCGAACAGGCGGCGCGGGGCATCTGCTACGGCATTTTCAGCTCCGGCGGCCAGGCCTGTATTGCCGGCTCGCGGCTGTTTGTTCATGACAGAGTGTACCCGCAATTAATGGCCCGCCTGCTGGAGTTAACCCAAGGGCTGCGGGTTGGTCACCCGTTCAACGCTGGCACCCACGTCGGGCCGCTGATCAACGATAAACACCGCCAGAGCGTGCAGGAGTACGTCGAGCTGGCGAAACGCGAAGGCGGCAGGGTGCTATGCGGCGGCGAGATCCCGGCGGATCCGGCACTGGCGGCAGGCAGCTATTTCCTGCCGACCATCATTGAAGGGCTGAACAATCAGGCCCGCGTTTGCCAGGAAGAGATCTTCGGGCCGGTACTGGTGGCGATGCGTTTTCGCGATGAAGCGGCGTTAATCCGTGAGGCCAATGATTCGGTCTTTGGGCTGGCGGCGGGGATCTGGACGCGCGATACCGGCCGCGCGCTGCGTCTGAGCGAGCAGCTGGAAGCCGGTACGGTGTGGATCAACACCTACAAAGTTTTCTCCATTTCGACCCCGTTTGGGGGCTTTAAAGAGAGCGGTCTGGGCCGCGAAAAAGGGATCCAGGGGCTGAAGGCCTGGATGCAGCAAAAGAGCATTTATCTGGCGACGGGTAATAGCGTCAACCACTGGTGCGACTGAGAAAGGGTGAGCAATGAGCGAAATGATAACCGTCGGCGATGCCATCGCCAGAACGCTGGAGCAGTATCACGTTGAAGCCATTTATGGCGTCATTTCTATCCATAACCTGCCGATCGCCGATGCCGTCGGCCAGCGGGAAAAAATCCGCTTTGTTCCGGCGCGAGGTGAAGCGGGCTCGGTGACCATGGCTGACGCCCACGGCCGTTTTTCAGGGCTCGGCGTGGCGCTGACCAGTACCGGCGCGGGGGCGGGTAATGCGGTCGGCGCGCTGGTTGAGGCGATGAACGCCGGTACGCCGCTGCTGCACCTGACCGGACAGGTCGAAAAAGCCTGGCTGGACGCCGACACCGGTTTTATTCACGAAACCCGCGATCAGTTGACCTTTCTGAAAGCCAGTTCGAAGCGCGCTTACCGCATTAGCAACGCCAACCAGGCGGTGGCTATCCTGCATAAGGCGATTCAGGAGGCGCAGACGCCGCCGTGCGGCCCGGTCTCGGTGGAGATCCCAATCGACATTCAGAGCGCCAAAATTCCGCCTTCACTGCTGACCGCGCCGCTGAAACGCGCTCCGGCGGTTGAGCCGGAACCGGCGATGGTCGATGCGCTGTGGGCACAGCTTAAGCAGGCGAAGCAGCCGCTGCTGTGGCTTGGCGGCGGCGCGTTAGAGAGCGGCGAGGCGGTGAAGACGCTGGCGGATGCCGGGGTGACGGTGATTTCCAGTACCCACGGCCGCGGCATTCTGGCAGACAGCCATCGCGCCAGCCTGCGCGCGTTTCATAATTCTCCCTCGGTTGAAGCGCTGATTTCACAATGTGATTTCACACTTGTGGCCGGTTCCCGGCTGCGCAGCAACGAAACGCGCTCATGGACGCTGGCGCTGCCCACGCCGAGGGTGCAGATTGATATCGACCCGGCGGCGGCCAGCCGTAACTACCTGATGGACAACACGCTGGTGGCGGACTGCCGCGCTTTATTAGACGCGCTGGCGAAGCGGGTACAGGGCCGGATATGGGGCGATGCGCATTGGGATAGCCAACTTAAAGAGGCGGTAGAGGCGGCGGAGCAGGGGCTGCGCGACCAGTGCGGCGCTTACGCTAAATTGAATGACGCGATTGCGCAGGCGCTGCCCGATGACGGCATCCTGGTGCGCGATATTACCGTTTCCGGCAGCCTGTGGGGCAGCCGTCTGTTCCGCGCTCACGGTCCGCTGATGAATATCCATTCTCTGGCCGGAGCCATCGGTATGGGGCTGCCGATGGCGGTGGGCACCGCGATTGCCAATCCGCAACGGAAAGTGGTCGGCCTGGTCGGCGACGGCGGCCTGAGCCTCAACCTTGGCGAACTGGCGACCCTGGCGCAGGAGAAGGCCAACGTGACGCTGTTGATTATGAACGATGGCGGCTACGGCGTGATGCGCGGTATTCAGGATAAGTACTTTGGCGGTCGCCAGTATTACAACGAGCTGCACACGCCGGACTTTACCCTGCTGGCGCAGGCGATGGGTCTGCAGGCGTGGAGCGTGGATCGGGCTGAGGATTTTCAGGCGGTGATGACCGAGGCGCTGGCGATGCCGGGGCCATCGGTGGTGGAAGTGAAGATGGGCCAGATTGGCGCGCTGCGCTTTGCCGGCCCGCCGCAGAAGACGCTGTATTAATGATAACCCAGTGACCCCAACCCTCTCCCTTCCGGGGAGAGGGTACCGTACGGCACAGGGGGTTAATCAAGGCGCCGGACGGTTGCTCCTGCGCGCCGGGAGAGGGCCGACCCGCAGGAGAGGGTTCATGACGTGCCTAAAACACGTTAAACGGATATTCGACGTAGAACCGCACTTCATTGCCGCTGACGTTATAGTCGCTGGCGTTGCTGGAAACCCGCAGTACCGAATACCGGAGTCTGAATTTCAAATCTTTCGCCGCCCCGTTTTGCACCTGGTATTGAACCTGATTGAACCATTCGTGTTCTTTGCCGTTGCTGGTCTCTGACGTTTTAATGTTATCCCCGCGCACGTAGGCGGTGGTCCAGGTCAGCCCCGGTAGCCCCAGCCCGGCAAAATCCAGTCCGTACGATGCCTGCCAGGAACGTTCATCTTCCCCGTTAAAATCAGACCAGTAGGAGTTGGCCAGCCAGATGGTGTTCCCGCCATCGCCGACGCCGCCCTGGTTCTGGTAGCCGCCATAGTGGTAGCCGGTGCTGCCGCTGCTTTGCTGGTAAGCGACTTTAAAGGTGTGAATATCCCAGATATAGCTGGCGGCCAGACTCCAGATGTTGTTACTGCGTCCGGTGTCATTGGCATCGGCATATTCTTGATCCAGACGTGAGTGATAGCCGTTGAAATCGAGAATCAGCTGCTGGCTGGCGGCGAACGGCTGCTTAAAGTTGAGGCCAAGATACTGTTTGTTCAGCACATCTTCGACATGCGACGCGTACAGCGCGCCGCTGAGCTGGTCGTTGAACCGGTAGCTTGCCCCGCCGAAGGTGAGGCTTTTCAGACCGCTGTTGTGGCTGTCGTCACTTTTACGCTGCTGATCGGTCAGGTAGCCGGCGTTAATGTCCAGACCGTCGATTTCGCGTGAGGTCAGCATGGTGCCGGTATAGCTCTCGTAGAGCAGGCGCGAGTCGTCGGCGTAGACGATGGGCAGCATTGGGCGCTGGCTGCCGTAGCTGAGCACGGTATTCGAAAAGCGCATTTTGCCGGTGGCGCCGAATTTCGCGAGGTCGGATTTTGCCCGGCCGTCGTCATCCTGGGCGAAAAAGTCGATGCCGCCCGCGCCGCTACGGCCGCGGCCGCCGTCGAGACGCACGGCGTACTGGGCGATGCCGTCCACGCCGAAGCCGACCGGCCCCTGGGTAAAGCCGGATGCGAAGGTGGCGATAATTCCCTGGCCCCATTCGGCTTTATCCGGCAGCCCATCGCGATAATCGCGTTTGATATAAGCGTTACGTAAAAAGAGATCCAGATGACTGTCGTCAATAAAGCCCTGGCTGGTCGATTGTTGGCTGGCGAAAGCCGGTGCGGCGGCAATAATGCCAAGTGCGATGAATGGTAATTCTTTTTTCACTGAGGGCACTTCTCTGTCTGTCGATATATTCAAGGGAATCACTGCAATCGCGATATTCTCCTGAAATAATGTCGAAAGCAATCATTGTGTGAGCAATGGTATCGGCAGGAAACAAGCGGTGTGGCGCGCGCTGGCTGCGTTTGGCGAAGAGGGGTGGACTATTTAATATTTGGTCGAACCCGGTTCTGAAAGGCGGATTGCGTACGCCGTTTTTCATTTGCCAAATAATATATTGCTGAGTAACAGCATATAAAATAATTGGCTGCGACGAGGTGCAATCATAATTAACGGTTTGTGCGCTTAAATTATCAATTGATGCGGCTAAATATTTTTACTGGTAGATAAAAAAGGGAGGCAGACATGCCTCCCGCTGGCGGTTATTTAATCCCGTCGGCCTTCATGCGATCGCGAATATGCTGCGCGCGGGCTTCCGATGCCGGGTGATCGTCAAACATCGAGCTCTGACGGCCGGCTTCCAGCTTGGCCAGTTTTTCGAAGCTGGTGGCCAGTCCCGACGGATTGATGCCGCGCTTACGCAGCAGGTCGTAAGAGTAGTCGTCCGCTTCCGATTCCTGGCGCTGGGAGAACTGCGAGTTCACCAGTTTTTCACCCAGATCGCCGAGCTGCGACTGGGACAGGCTGCCGACGATGCCGCCGGCGGAGGCCGCCGCCGCGCGCACAGCGTTGGTGCCCAGGGCAACCTGCATCCCTTTCTTCACGTGGCCCAGCGCGACGTGGCCCATTTCGTGGCCGATCACCGCCTCGACTTCATTATCGTTCATCAGATCCATCAGCCCGCTGTAGACGCGGATGCAGCCGTTGGCCATGGCGAAGGCGTTGACATCCTTAGTCTCATAGACCTTGTAGTTCACGGGCTGACCATTGATGTTATCGCCCAGCGCAGCCGCGATTTTGTTCAGCCGCTGGCTGTATTCACTACTGGCCGGGGCGATTTTCGCTTTGGCGTCCATCTCTTTACAGGCCTGGTCGCTTAAGGTTTTCACCTGCGCGTCGCTGAGGGAGTATGCCTGGAAGGCTTCGGCCCCTGAGCTGAGCAGACCGTTGGAGTCCATGTTCTGACATCCGGTGAGCGTTGCTGCGATCCCAAGAGCAAGTACGGTTGAGCGAATTTTCATTTTTTATCTTCCACAATCTTATGGTTGTTTATCCGACAATACGGCGACGGCAGGAAACCGTATTCTGCGTAAATTATAAAGAGTATCGCAGGATACGGGCGAGCGGATTCCGGCGTAGCACAACCTGTTCCAGAGATTTCTTAAAGGGCAAAAGGATGCTCCATGTACATGACTTGTCGCTTGGGTTACATTGTTCACACTTTTTTCCGGCGTAGCCCAAAACGCGCTCTCGTCAAGTCGTTAAGGGCATGGCCTTCAACAGTCCGAACTGGAGTCAAAATGTCCTCACGTAAAGAGCTTGCTAACGCTATTCGTGCGCTGAGCATGGACGCTGTACAGAAAGCCAAATCCGGCCACCCGGGTGCCCCGATGGGTATGGCTGACATTGCCGAAGTGCTGTGGCGTGATTTCCTGAACCATAACCCGAACAATCCGGCCTGGGCTGACCGTGACCGTTTTGTACTATCCAATGGCCATGGTTCGATGCTGATTTACAGCCTGCTGCACCTCACTGGCTACGATCTGCCGATTGAAGAGCTGAAAAACTTCCGCCAGCTGCACTCTAAAACGCCGGGCCACCCGGAAGTCGGCTACACCGCGGGCGTGGAAACCACTACCGGTCCGCTGGGCCAGGGTATCGCTAACGCGGTCGGGATGGCTATCGCCGAGAAAACTCTGGCGGCGCAGTTCAACCGTCCGGGGCACGACATCGTCGACCACTACACCTACGCTTTCATGGGCGATGGCTGCATGATGGAAGGCATTTCTCACGAAGTGTGCTCCCTGGCTGGTACCCTGAAGCTGGGCAAACTGGTGGCCTTCTATGATGACAACGGCATCTCCATCGACGGCCACGTTGAAGGCTGGTTCACCGACGATACCGCCAAACGCTTTGAAGCCTACGGCTGGCACGTGGTGCGCGGCGTTGACGGTCACGACGCTGACGCCATCAAACGCGCGGTAGAAGAAGCGCGCGCGGTTACCGACAAACCGTCCCTGCTGATGTGCAAAACCATCATCGGTTTCGGTTCGCCGAACAAAGCCGGTACCCACGACTCCCACGGCGCGCCGCTGGGCGACGCCGAAATCGCCCTGACCCGCGAAGCGCTGGGCTGGAAACACGCGCCGTTTGACATCCCGTCTGACATCTATGCGCAGTGGGATGCCAAAGAAGCTGGCCAGGCGAAAGAAGCGGCCTGGAATGAGAAGTTCGCTGCCTACGCCAAAGCTTTCCCGCAGGAAGCCGCCGAATTCACCCGTCGTATGAAAGGCGAGATGCCGTCTGACTTCGACGCGAAAGCCAACGAGTTCATCGCGAAGCTGCAGGCCAACCCGGCGAAAATCGCCAGCCGTAAAGCCTCTCAGAACGCCATCGAAGCGTTCGGTCCGCTGCTGCCGGAATTCCTCGGCGGCTCCGCTGACCTGGCGCCGTCCAACCTGACCCTGTGGTCTGGTTCTAAGCCGATCAACGAAGATACTGCCGGTAACTACATTCACTACGGCGTGCGTGAGTTCGGTATGACCGCTATCGCCAACGGTATCGCGCTGCACGGCGGTTTCCTGCCGTACACCTCCACCTTCCTGATGTTCGTGGAATATGCGCGTAACGCGGTACGTATGGCGGCGCTGATGAAGCAGCGTCAGGTGATGGTCTACACCCATGACTCCATCGGTCTGGGCGAAGATGGCCCGACTCACCAGCCGGTAGAGCAGGTGGCTTCCCTGCGCGTGACCCCGAACATGTCCACCTGGCGTCCGTGTGACCAGGTGGAATCCGCGATTGCGTGGAAATATGGCGTTGAGCGTCAGGACGGCCCGACCGCGCTGATCCTGTCCCGTCAGAACCTGGCGCAGCAGGAGCGTACCGCAGAGCAGCTGGCGAACGTGGCCCGCGGCGGTTACGTGCTGAAAGATTGCGCCGGCCAGCCGGAGCTGATCTTCATCGCCACCGGTTCGGAAGTTGAGCTGGCGGTTGCCGCGTGGGACAAACTGACCGCCGAAGGCGTGAAGGCGCGCGTGGTCTCCATGCCGTCCACCGACGCGTTCGACAAGCAGGATGCGGCTTATCGTGAATCCGTACTGCCGAAAGCCGTGACCGCGCGCGTTGCTGTGGAAGCGGGTATCGCTGACTACTGGTTCAAATATGTTGGCCTGAACGGCGCTATCGTTGGCATGACCACCTTCGGTGAGTCTGCGCCGGCTGAGCAGCTGTTCGAAGAGTTCGGCTTCACCGTCGACAATGTGGTCGCTAAAGCGAAAGCGCTGCTGTAATCGCTGGTACGGTGCGGGCTAATGCCCTCACCCCAACCCTCTCCCACAGGAGAGGGGGCAAGCACCAAAAACGGTAACCCAAGGGTTACCGTTTTTGCTTTTACCTCGTCACCCGGCTTTTTTGTATCTGCTATTCCTGAACCATGTAATACGGTTGTAAATTATTCCAGCAAAAATGTGATGTGAGTCATATAGCTGGTTTATTGCGCTGGACAAACATTCCTTTTATTCCTCGTTTGGCTTATTCTAGCTGAAGCGTTTCAGTCGTTTAAATGTTCGACAATTAATCAATCAGTCGCAGTTTGCAGCTGGTAAGGTTTCCCTCAGAGCGTAGCTGGATTACTCTGTCAGCCACCTCATCACAGGGACAGCCTTGCAGGAGATCTATGACCATTCGCATCGCGATTAATGGCTTCGGTCGTATTGGACGCAATGTGGTTCGTGCGCTATATGAATCCGGGCGCCGTGCGGAAATCACCGTGGTGGCAATCAATGAGCTGGCGGATGCTGCGGGCATCGCGCATTTGTTGAAATATGACACCAGCCATGGCCGTTTCGCCTGGGATGTTCGTCAGGAGCGCGAGCAGCTGTTTGTTGGCGATGATGCCATCCGTCTGCTGCACGAGCCGACCATTGCGGCGCTGCCCTGGCGCGAGCTGGCGGTAGACGTGGTGCTCGACTGCACCGGCGTTTACGGAAGCCGTGAGCACGGTGAGGCGCACCTGCAGGCGGGGGCGAAGAAAGTGCTCTTCTCCCATCCCGGCGGCAACGACCTCGACGCGACGGTGGTGTATGGCGTCAATCAGGATGAACTCCGCGCCGAGCACCGTATTGTCTCCAACGCCTCCTGTACCACCAACTGCATTATTCCGATCATTAAACTGTTAGATGATGCCTATGGCATCGAGTCCGGCACCGTCACCACCATTCACTCGGCGATGCATGACCAGCAGGTGATTGACGCCTATCATCCGGATCTCCGGCGTACCCGCGCGGCCAGCCAGTCGATCATTCCGGTGGATACCAAACTGGCGGCAGGGATAACCCGTATTTTCCCGCAGTTTAACGACCGTTTTGAAGCGATTGCCGTGCGGGTGCCGACGATAAACGTGACGGCAATTGACCTGAGCGTGACGGTTAAAAAACCGGTAAAAGCATGTGAAGTCAACCAGTTGCTGCAAAAAGCAGCACAAGGTGCATTTCATGGTATAGTTGACTATACGGAATTACCGTTGGTCTCGACAGATTTTAACCACGATCCGCACAGTGCTATTGTTGATGGCACGCAAACCCGGGTCAGTGGCGCGCATCTGATCAAAACGCTGGTCTGGTGCGATAACGAATGGGGCTTTGCTAACCGAATGCTCGACACGACGTTAGCGATGGCGGCTATTGGTTTCAGGTTCGACGCGTAAACGTCGACAAAACTTTATGAATCAACGAGAGGATTCACCATGTCTGTAATTAAGATGACCGATCTGGATCTGGCTGGTAAACGCGTTTTTATCCGTGCGGATCTGAACGTACCAGTTAAAGACGGGAAAGTAACCAGCGACGCGCGTATCCGTGCATCTCTGCCGACCATCGAACTGGCGCTGAAGCAGGGCGCGAAAGTGATGGTAACCTCCCACCTGGGTCGTCCGACCGAAGGCGAGTACAACGAAGAATTCTCTCTGCTGCCGGTTGTTAATTACCTGAAAGACAAACTGTCCAACCCGGTACGTCTGGTTAAAGACTACCTGGACGGCGTTGAAGTGGCTGCCGGCGAGCTGGTGGTGCTGGAAAACGTTCGCTTCAACAAAGGCGAGAAAAAAGACGACGAAGCGCTGTCCAAAAAATACGCCGCGCTGTGCGACGTGTTCGTGATGGACGCCTTCGGTACCGCGCACCGCGCGCAGGCTTCCACCCACGGTATCGGCAAATTTGCTGACGTGGCGTGCGCAGGCCCGCTGCTGGCCGCTGAACTGGACGCGCTGGGTAAAGCGCTGAAAGAGCCGGCTCGTCCGATGGTCGCTATCGTCGGTGGTTCTAAAGTATCCACTAAGCTGACCGTGCTGGATTCCCTGTCTAAAATCGCTGACCAGCTGATCGTCGGCGGCGGTATCGCTAACACCTTCGTTGCCGCCCAGGGCCACAACGTCGGCAAATCCCTGTACGAAGCGGACCTGGTTGATGAAGCCAAGCGCCTGCTGAGCACCTGCGATATCCCGGTTCCGACTGACGTTCGCGTCGCGACCGAGTTCTCCGAAACCGCAACGGCGACTCTGAAATCTGTTAACGACATCAAAGATGATGAGCAGATTCTGGACCTTGGCGACGTTTCCGCACAGAAACTGGCTGAAATTCTGAAGAACGCCAAAACCATTCTGTGGAACGGCCCGGTTGGCGTATTCGAATTCCCGAACTTCCGTAAAGGGACTGAAATCGTGGCTAACGCTATCGCGGACAGCGAAGGTTTCTCCATCGCCGGCGGCGGTGACACCCTGGCAGCGATCGACCTGTTCGGCATCGCTGACAAAATTTCCTACATCTCCACTGGCGGCGGCGCGTTCCTTGAATTCGTCGAAGGCAAAGTCCTGCCGGCAGTAGCGATGCTCGAAGAGCGCGCTAAGCAGTAATTCAGTTCAGGCGGGGAAACCCGCCTGTTTTTCAGCGCGCTTAAGGGCTCGCGAACCTTCTTCAACGGTCGAAGATACAGATACAGGACTAAGTAACATGTCTAAAATTTTTGATTTCGTAAAACCGGGCGTCATCACTGGCGACGACGTTCAGAAAGTGTTCCAGGTAGCGAAAGAAAACAACTTTGCACTGCCGGCGGTAAACTGCGTAGGGACTGACTCCATCAACGCCGTTCTGGAAGCTGCTGCGAAAGTACGCTCTCCGGTTATCGTTCAGTTCTCTAACGGCGGCGCAGCGTTCATCGCAGGTAAAGGCGTGAAAACTGACGTTCCTCAGGGTGCTGCTATCCTCGGCGCTATCTCTGGCGCGCACCACGTGCACCAGATGGCTGAGCACTACGGCGTGCCGGTTATCCTGCACACTGACCACTGCGCGAAGAAACTGCTGCCGTGGATCGACGGCCTGCTGGACGCGGGTGAAAAACACTTCGCCGCTACCGGCAAACCGCTGTTCTCTTCTCACATGATCGACCTGTCTGAAGAGTCCCTGCACGAAAACATCGAAATCTGCTCTAAATACCTGGCGCGCATGGCCAAAATGGACATGACCCTGGAAATCGAACTGGGTTGCACCGGTGGCGAAGAAGACGGCGTGGACAACAGCCACATGGACGCTTCCGCCCTGTACACCCAGCCGGAAGACGTGGATTACGCTTACACCGAGCTGAGCAAAATCAGCCCGCGCTTCACCATCGCCGCTTCCTTCGGTAACGTACACGGCGTGTACAAACCGGGTAACGTCGTTCTGACCCCGACTATCCTGCGCGATTCTCAGGAATATGTTTCCAAGAAACACAACCTGCCGCACAACAGCCTGAACTTCGTCTTCCACGGCGGTTCCGGTTCTTCCGCTCAGGAAATCAAAGACTCCGTCAGCTACGGCGTAGTGAAAATGAACATCGATACCGACACCCAGTGGGCAACCTGGGACGGTATCCTGCAGTACTACAAAGCGAACGAAGCTTACCTGCAGGGCCAGCTGGGCAACCCGAAAGGCGAAGACCAGCCAAACAAGAAATACTACGACCCGCGCGTATGGCTGCGTGCTGCACAGACTTCCATGGTGACTCGTCTGGAGCAGGCATTTAAAGAGCTGAACGCGATCGACGTTCTGTAAGAAAAATCTGTTTCTTACCCCGAAGCCCGCAGCAATGCGGGCTTTTTTATTATCTTAACAACAGGATAGCTCAGCAGAAAACTGTGATCCATTTGGCAAAACGTGCACTTATTGTTTACCCTATAACCTGACTGCCCTGTCGCAGGCTGAGTTATTTACTTCCCCTTGGGGGATTCATAAGGAATGTTAAATGGAAGATTTGAACGTTGTCGATAGCATCAACCACGCCGGGACGTGGCTGGCACGCAACCAGGAGCTGCTGCTGAGCTATGCCGTCAACATCGTCGCGGCTATCGCTATCCTGATCGTCGGGATGATCGTGGCGCGCGTCGTCTCTAATACCGTCAACCGCCTGATGCTGGCGCGTAAAATTGACGCCACCGTTGCCGATTTCCTCTCCGCGCTGGTGCGCTATGCGGTTATCGCCTTTACCCTGATTGCCGCCCTGGGACGCGTGGGCGTGCAGACCGCCTCGGTCATTGCGGTGCTGGGCGCCGCGGGTTTAGCCGTCGGTCTGGCGCTGCAGGGATCACTGTCTAACCTCGCGGCTGGCGTACTGCTGGTGATGTTCCGCCCTTTCCGCGCCGGCGAGTATGTCGACCTTGGTGGTATAGCGGGTACGGTGCTTAACGTACAGATTTTCTCCACTACCCTGCGTACCGCCGACGGTAAAGTGGTGGTGGTGCCGAACGGCAAAATCATCGCCGGCAACATCATTAACTTCTCCCGTGAACCGGCGCGCCGCAATGAGTTTATTATCGGCGTCTCTTACGATGCCGATATCGACAAGGTGAAGCAGCTCCTGACCTCGATTATCGAATCTGACGATCGTATTCTGCGCGATCGGGAAATGACGGTTCGCCTGAACGAACTCGGCGCCTCGTCGGTGAACTTCGTGGTGCGCGTCTGGAGCAAAAGCAGCGATCTGCAAAACGTCTACTGGGATATCCTCGAGCGCATCAAGCGTGAATTTGACGCCAACGGCATCAGCTTCCCTTATCCGCAGATGGATGTTCATGTGGTGCGTCTGCCGGAAAAAGCCGAGTAAACCGCCACTCAGTGACTCAGGCCGGCGATGCCGGCCTTTTTTAATGGCTCATTATTAGCTTTGCTTATTAATGATTAATACTTTCAATTTCCGCTAATAATTTATTCGCGTTATAGTCAGCGCCACTCTCGAACACAGCGGAAAAATCCTCATGTTTACCTATTACTTTCAGGGCCTTGCCCTGGGGGCGGCAATGATTTTGCCGCTTGGCCCCCAAAATGCTTTCGTGATGAACCAGGGGATCCGTCGTCAGTATCACCTGATGATTGCCTTGCTGTGCGCCGTCAGCGACTTGCTGCTGATCTGCGCCGGCATTTTTGGCGGCAGCGCGCTGCTGATGCAGTCCCCCTGGCTACTGGCGCTCGTGACCTGGGGCGGCGTGGCCTTTTTACTGTGGTACGGCTTTGGCGCATTGAAAACAGCGTTCAGCCAGAATCTTGAGCTCGCCAGCGCCGAGGTGATGCAGCAGGGGCGCTGGAAAATCATTATCACTATGCTGGCGGTCACCTGGCTGAATCCGCACGTTTATCTGGATACCTTTGTGGTGTTGGGCAGCCTGGGAGGCCAGCTGGCGATGGAGCCGAAGCGCTGGTTTGCGCTGGGAACCATTAGCGCCTCTTTCCTGTGGTTCTTTGGTCTGGCGCTGTTGGCCGCATGGCTGGCGCCGCGGCTGCGTACCGCCAGAGCCCAGCGGATCATCAACATTGTGGTCGGCGCCGTCATGTGGTTTATTGCGTTTCAGCTGGCAAAAGAGGGCGTCGGCCATATCCAGGCGTTGCTCAACTAAGCGTTGTCCGATGGACTTTCCCGCTGTACGCGCTAAGCTTGCTGGCATGCGTCCCGTAAGGGCGATTTAAGTAACATGGAGAAACGACAGTGAAGTTAAAAGTCTTAGCCCTGGCGGCAACACTCGGATTTAGCACGATGGCGGCACAGGCCAGCGAATTGCCGGACGGTCCGCATATTGTGACTTCAGGCACAGCAAGCGTTGCTGCGGTTCCGGATATCGCCACCCTGGCGATCGAAGTGAACGTGGCGGCAAAAGATGCCGCATCGGCAAAAAAACAGGCTGACGATCGCGTTGCGCAATACCTCTCTTTCCTCGAAAAGAGCGGCATTGCGAAAAAAGACATCAACTCGGCGAATCTGCGCACCCAACCTGATTACGACTATCAGAACGGGAAAAGCATTCTGAAAGGCTACCGCGCGGTGCGCACTGTCGAAGTGACCTTGCGCCAGCTGGATAAACTCAACGGTCTGCTGGACGGCGCCCTGAAAGCCGGTCTGAACGAAATTCGCTCCGTCTCGCTGGGCGTTGCGCAACCGGACGCCTACAAAGATAAAGCGCGTAAAGCGGCGATCGACGACGCCGTGCATCAGGCGCAGGAGCTGGCCGCAGGTTTCCACAGCAAGCTGGGTCCGGTGTACAGCGTGCGCTACCACGTCTCTAATTATCAGCCGAGCCCGATGGTTCGCATGATGAAGGCCGCTGACGCTGCGCCGGTTTCCGCCCAGGAAACCTACGAGCAGGCCACAATCCAGTTTGACGACCAGGTCGACGTCGTGTTTGAACTGCAGCCGGCGCAGGCTGCGGCCCCGGCCACGCCGGCGAAACCGGCTGAAGCGCCGAAACCGGCCCAGTAAGCGATAGAAACAAAAAAGCCACTTCAGCGAAGTGGCTTTTTTTATGCCCGCGGCTTAATCCTGACGCAGCACCTTGTGGCCGTAGTCGATGAGCGCATCGGTCACCCGGCGCATCATGCGGCTTTCCGGGGCAAAGCGGTGCCAGTAAAGCATACGGCGCTGAAACAGGCCGGGAGTGAGGTCGATAAGCTCGCCGCTGTTGAGCTCTTTTTCGATCTGCAGATGGGGGATCATGCAGCAGGTGGTGCCCTGGCGCGCCAGCTGGACGAAGGCCTCCGACGAGTTGACGATATGGCAGGGGACGCTACCCGGCGGCAGGTCGAAGTTTTGCTGCAGAAATGCCTGATGCATATCATCCAGATGATCGAAAGCGACGACCGGCGCTTTCAGCAGCGCCGAGCGCGTTACGCCGTTGGGGAAATAGCGTTGCGCAAACTCTTTTGAGGCGACAAACAGGTAATCGAGCGCGCCGAGCTGATCCACCAGGCAGCTTGGCAGCGCCTGTGGCTGGATACTTACCGCGCCGACCACTTCGCCACGGCGCAGGCGTTCCTGGGTGCGGGTTTCATCTTCCACCTGCAGGTTGAGACGAATAGGGGAGTCCGACAGCACATTAGCCAGCGCCGGCAGCAGCCAGGTCGCCAGACTGTCGGCGTTCACCGCCAGCGACAGCAGCAGCGGCGTGGAGCCAGTCTGCTCGTCCCCCAGCCACTCTTCCTCCAGCAGTTCAACCTGGCGCAACAGCGCCAGCAATTTTTGCCCTTGCTCGGTTGGGCGCGGCGGCACGGTACGTACCAGCAGCGGCTGGCCGAACATATTTTCCAGTTGCTTAATACGCTGTGAGACGGCGGACTGGGTAATACATAGCTTCTGCGCGGCGCGCTCAAATCCTCGTTCTCTAATCACCGCGTCCAGCGCTTGTAGTGTCCTGTAGTCCGGTCGTTTCATTATTCTGGCGTGCCCCCATAACTAATCGTTATCTCGCACTATGACATAAATTTTTATTTGATACAGACGAAATTGGTCTGCTCTGTTGTGTGATCTGCATCGCAGGGACATTTCCACTGTCGATGTTCTATAATGCGCCACAGGCATTCACATCTCGGACCATAATTATGACGCAGGATGAACTGAAAAAAGCGGTAGGTTGGGCGGCGCTGCAATACGTACAGCCAGGGACCATTGTGGGCGTAGGCACCGGCTCGACGGCGGCCCATTTTATTGACGCGCTGGGCACCATGAAGGGGCAAATCGAAGGGGCGGTTTCCAGCTCCGATGCCTCCACCGAGAAGCTGAAAAGCCTCGGGATCACCGTCTTCGATCTCAACAGCGTCGATCGCCTGGGGATCTACGTTGACGGCGCGGATGAGATCAACGGCCACATGCAGATGATCAAAGGCGGCGGCGCGGCGCTGACCCGTGAGAAGATCATCGCCTCGGTAGCGGATAAATTTATCTGCATCGCCGATGCCTCCAAGCAGGTCGATATTCTGGGTAAATTCCCGCTGCCGGTTGAGGTCATTCCGATGGCGCGCAGCGCCGTGGCGCGCCAGCTGGTCAAGTTGGGCGGCCGTCCGGAATACCGTCAGGGCGTGGTGACCGATAACGGCAACGTGATCCTTGACGTGCACGGCCTGGAAATTCTCGATGCTATCGCGCTGGAAAACGCGATTAACGGCATTCCTGGCGTCGTGACCGTGGGGCTGTTCGCCAACCGCGGCGCCGACGTGGCGCTGATCGGCACCGCTGACGGTGTGAAAACCATCGTAAAATAGTCTGTCCGCAGGGAGCCAACCGGCTCCCTCGCAAATATTTTTTCACCTGGCGCAATTTAGTGACTTCTGTCACATTTGTGCAACCATTCTGATTAACGCGCTACCGTTCATTATCTTTCTGGTGTTTTGTCCTGCCATTTCCTTCTGAATGACATTTCTTCAGGACGGCGACGCAAACGTTCATATTGCCGCGATAGTTTTTTTTGATATGTTGCTGAGACGAACTTTCGTTCAGCACGACATCAGTTAAGACAAAACAGGACGGGGAAATGGCTAAGGTATCACTGGAAAAAGACAAGATTAAATTTCTGCTGGTTGAAGGTGTGCATCAAAAGGCAATCGATAGCCTTCGCGCGGCAGGTTACACCAACATTGAATTTCATAAAGGCGCGCTGGATTCCGAACAGCTGAAAGCGTCGATCCGTGATGCCCATTTCATCGGCCTGCGTTCCCGTACCCACCTGACTGAAGAGATTTTCGCCGCGGCGGAAAAACTGGTTGCCGTCGGCTGTTTCTGCATCGGTACCAACCAGGTCGATCTGGACGCCGCCGCGAAACGCGGTATTCCGGTGTTTAACGCGCCATTCTCCAATACCCGTTCGGTGGCCGAGCTGGTGATCGGTGAGCTGCTGCTGCTGCTGCGCGGCGTGCCGGAAGCCAACGCCAAGGCGCATCGCGGCGTATGGAATAAGCTGGCGGTGGGGAGCTTTGAAGCGCGCGGCAAGAAACTGGGGATTATCGGTTACGGCCACATCGGCACCCAGCTCGGCATTCTGGCGGAATCGCTGGGGATGCATGTCTTCTTCTATGATATTGAAAACAAACTGCCGCTGGGCAACGCCACTCAGGTACAGCATCTCTCCGACCTGCTGAACATGAGTGATGTGGTTAGCCTGCACGTGCCGGAAAACGCCTCCACCAAAAATATGATGGGCGCGGAAGAGCTGGCGCTGATGAAGCCGGGCGCGCTGCTGATCAACGCCTCCCGTGGTACCGTGGTGGATATTCCGGCGCTATGCGATGCGCTGGCGAGTAAGCATCTGGCCGGGGCGGCGATCGACGTCTTCCCGACCGAACCCGCGACCAACAGCGACCCCTTCACTTCGCCGCTGTGCGAGTTTGATAACGTGATCCTGACGCCGCATATCGGTGGCTCCACTCAGGAAGCGCAGGAGAACATCGGTCTGGAAGTGGCCGGCAAGCTGGCGAAGTACTCTGACAACGGGTCTACCCTGTCGGCGGTCAACTTCCCGGAAGTTTCTCTGCCGCTGCACGGTGGACGCCGTCTGCTGCACATCCATGAGAACCGGCCGGGCGTCCTGACCGCCATCAACCAGATCTTCGCCGCGCAGAGCATCAATATTGCCGCCCAGTATCTGCAAACGTCGCCGCAGATGGGTTACGTGGTTATTGATATCGAAGCGGAAGAAGATGTTGCCCAGCAGGCGCTGCAGGCGATGAAAGCGATTCCGGGGACTATCCGCGCCCGTCTGCTGTTCTAACCATTTTTGCCTCTCGGGCAGGTCGCGTGCCTGCCCGTTTTTTTGTTAACACCTTCCAGGCAGAAATTCTTCTCCCCACGTACCTACCAACACCAGGTTTTGCCCGGGGTGATCACCGCCGGCAGCGGAATATCCCACTCTTCGCTCGGCAGGGTGTCCACCTGCTGGCAGTCGTGCGCGTAGCCCACCGGCTGCAGGCGATACTGCTGCCAGTTTTGCAGCGTCCGGTCGTAAAAACCGCCACCCATCCCCAGCCGTTGTCCGCCGGCATCGAAGGCCACCAGCGGGGTGACCAGCACATCGAGATCAGCGAGCGGCAGCACGTCGCGCACGTCGAGCTTCGGTTCACGGATCTTCAGGCGATTCACTATCAGTTCGCTCTGCGGATGGTAATGTAAAAACAACAGGTTACCGGGGCTAAACGGATGCAGCACCGGGAGATACACCCGCTTGCCGGCCCGCCAGAGCTGGTCAATCAGCGGTTGGGTGTCCAGCTCGCCGTCAAAGGAGAGAAACAGCGCCACGGTGTGGGCGAGAACCACCGGCGGCCAGGCCATCATTCGCTCTGCGGCCTGCAGGGCAAACTGCCGCTGTTGCTCAGGGCTGAGCGCGCGTCGACGCTCGCGGATCTGCTGGCGAATATGCTGGCGGGAAAGCAGGGTATCGGGCTGTAGGGTCATGCAGGTCTCATGGCGAGCAGGCGAAACAATAGAAAGCAGTGTAATACAGTGCGGCGTCAGCCGAAAACAGGTGTGGGGGAATAATGCGAAGTGAGGAAGGGAATCTCCGAGATGCCGCCGCAGGCTGTAACCCTTGAACCCTTGGTTCAAGGTGAATGTGTCGTCACGGTTTTAAGGCTTCTCGGACGGACCGAGCATGCTCACCAACCGTGGAGCGCCACATTCTTGTGGTATGAAATATCGGCTCAGGGGACTGGCCCGCTTGCAAACATCTCAGAGAAATTTTGTTCCTGGAGTTACTCTAACACAGTTAACTGCAAAGTGTTATTCAAACTTCGACCCTGGTCTTTCGCTTATGCGACCTTGCTCAAGCAATGCTTGCTCGATGGTCTGCTGAAGCATGCGAATGCGCTGCTCCATGCTGGAAGCGTAGTCGCGGGTCTTCGCTTTTTCCTGAGTCAACTCATAGCTGATGTTCAACGCGGCGATGAAGACCAGCTGCTCAGTATTTGTGACTCTAGTGCGTTCTTTTAAATCTTGCAACCGCTGATTAAGGTCTTCAGCTGCCTGATTCAGGGCATCCCTTTGTTCAGGCGGGCAATTCACTCGCAGTGAACGGCCGAAAATTTGGAGATCTACGGGTTGTGCAGACATGCCACCTTCCTGCTGATTGACTGCGCTGCCTTCACACCCTGACCCGGGTCTGCGAAGGGGCGACACTATAGCTACCCTGGTGCGAAGATACAAGCCCTATTCTGGTTCACCAGGGTCCAAAGTGGTAGCATACCATGAATATTCCTCCCAACGATGACGAATGCGCATGTCTATACAGAACGAAATGCCTGGTTACAACGATGTAGACCAGTTACTGAACCAACAAGGGGTAGGGCTTACCCCGGCCGAGATGCACGGTTTGATCAGCGGATTGCTGTGCGGCGGCAACACGGACAGCAGCTGGCAGCCGCTGGTGCACGACCTGACCAACGAAGGTCTCGCCTTCGGCCATGAGCTGGCCCAGGCGCTGCGTAACATGCATTCCGCCATCAGCGACTCACTGGATGACGACGGCTTCCTCTTTCAACTGTATCTGCCGGAAGGCGATGCGGTGAGCGTCTTTGATCGCGCCGACGCTCTCGCCGGCTGGGTCAACCACTTCCTTCTTGGCCTTGGCGTGAGCCAGCCGAAGCTGGATAAAGTGAAAGACGAAACCGGGGAAGCGATTGACGATCTGCGTAATATTGCCCAGCTGGGCTACGATGAAGACGAAGATCAGGAAGAGCTGGAGATGTCTCTGGAGGAGATTATCGAGTATGTCCGCGTTGCCGCACTGCTGTGCCACGACACCTTTGCGCGTCAGCAGCCAACCGCACCGGAAGTCCGCAAACCGACATTACACTAACTAAAATTCGTTCAGGGGGCGTCATGACTCAGCAGGAATTTCTCTCGCGTCGCCAGGCGCTGTTGGCGCAGATGCAGCCAGGCAGCGCGGCGCTGATTTTCGCCGCACCGGAAGCGGTACGCAGTGCAGATTCGGAATATCCCTACCGGCAGAACAGCGATTTTTGGTACTTCACCGGCTTCAACGAACCGGAAGCGCTGCTGGTGTTGATTAAAAGCGATGAAACCCACAACCATAGCGTGCTGTTCAACCGGGTTCGCGATCTGACCGCTGAGATCTGGTTCGGTCGCCGTCTGGGCCAGGAGGCCGCGCCGGCGAAGCTTGGCGTTGACCGGGCGCTGGCGTTCAGCGAAATCAACCAGCAGCTGTATCAGCTGCTCAACGGTCTGGACGCTATCTATTTCGCCCAGGGCGAATATGCCTATGCCGATGAGATTGTGTTCAACGCCCTCGAAAAACTACGCAAAGGCTCGCGCCAGAACCTGCAGGCGCCGAACTCGGTCATCGACTGGCGGCCCATTGTGCATGAGATGCGCCTGTTCAAATCGGCGGAAGAGCTGGCCGTGATGCGCCGCGCCGGTGAAATTAGCGCTCTGGCCCATACCCGGGCGATGGAAAAATGCCGCCCAGGCATGTTCGAGTATCAGCTGGAAGGCGAAATTCTTCATGAATTCAATCGCCACGGCGCGCGTTTCCCTTCCTATAACACCATCGTTGGCGGCGGCGAAAACGGCTGCATTCTGCACTACACCGAAAATGAATCTGAACTGCGCGACGGCGATCTGGTGTTGATTGACGCCGGCTGCGAGTATCGCGGCTACGCCGGCGACATTACCCGCACCTTCCCGGTGAACGGCAAATTCAGCCAGCCGCAGCGCGAAATCTACGATATCGTGCTGGAATCGCTGGAGACCGCGCTGGAACTCTACCGCCCGGGCACCTCAATCTGCCAGGTGAATCAGGAAGTGGTGCGCATCATGATCACCGGCCTGGTGCGGCTCGGGATCCTCAAAGGCGAGGTTGACGAGCTGATCGCCAACAACGCCCACCGCCCGTACTTTATGCACGGTCTGAGCCACTGGCTGGGGCTGGATGTGCACGATGTCGGTAATTACGACACCGACCGTTCGCGCGTCCTGGAACCGGGAATGGTGCTGACCGTCGAGCCGGGGCTGTATATCGCCGCCGACGCCGACGTGCCGGCGCAGTACCGCGGCATCGGCATCCGTATTGAAGATGACATCGTGATCACTGAAGACGGGAACGAAAATCTCACCGCCGGCGTGGTGAAGAAGGCGGATGAGATCGAGGCGCTGATGGCGGCGGCGCGCCAGTCATGAGCGTGCTGATCGTCGGCGGCGGGATGACCGGGGCGACGCTCGCCCTGGCCATCTCCCGTTTGACCGGCGGCGCGCTGCCGGTCCATCTGATTGAGGCGCAGGCTCCCCAGTCGGCTCGCCATCCCGGCTTCGACGACCGGGCGATCGCCCTGGCCGCCGGCACCTGCCAGCAACTGGCGCGCATCGGCGTCTGGCAACGTCTCGCCGAGCGGGCGACGCCTATCCAGCGGGTACATGTCAGCGACCGCGGCCATGCTGGTTTTGTGAATCTGGCGGCGGCGGATTATAGCCTGTCGGCGCTGGGTCAGGTGGTTGAACTCCACGATGTCGGCCAGCGACTGTTTAGCCTGCTGCGCGAGGCACCGGGCGTGACGCTACATTGCCCGGCGAAAGTGGCAGCGGTCAGTCGCAGCCAGGAGAGCGTCAGCCTTACCCTTGAGGGGGGCGAAACGATCAGCGGTAAGCTGCTGGTGGCGGCGGACGGTTCGCGTTCGTCGCTGGGCGCCCGCTGCGGCATCAGCTGGCAACAGCAGCCCTATGAGCAACTGGCGATTATCGCCAACGTGAGCACCGCGCTGCCCCACGAAGGCCGCGCGTTCGAACGTTTTACCGAGCATGGCCCGCTGGCAATGCTGCCGATGTCGCAAGGGCGCTGCTCGCTGGTGTGGTGTCATCCGCAGTCGCGCCGCGATGAGGTGCTGAGCTGGTCTGACGAACGTTTTTGTCAGGAGCTGCAGCAGGCGTTCGGCTGGCGGCTGGGGCGCATTACTCACGCCGGGAAGCGCAGCGTCTATCCGCTGGCTCTCACCACCGCCAGCCGCGCGGTGTCGCACCGCCTGGCGCTGGTCGGCAACGCGGCGCAGACGCTGCACCCGATTGCCGGGCAGGGCTTTAATCTCGGCCTGCGCGATGTGATGAGCCTGGCGGAGTTGCTCGCTGACGCCCATCTCAGCGGCGAAGATGTCGGCCATTATCCGCTGCTGTGTCGCTATCAGGCGCGCAGGGCAGGGGATAAAGCCACCACCATCGGCGTGACCGATGGGCTGGTGCATCTGTTTGCCAACCGTTGGGCGCCGCTGGTGGTGGGGCGCAATGTCGGTCTGATGGCCATGGAATTATTTACCCCGGCGCGCGATGCGCTGGCGCAGCGTACCCTCGGTTGGGTTCCCCGTTAAGGAGTAGAACGTGCAAAGTGTTGATGTTGCCATTGTTGGCGGTGGAATGGTGGGGCTGGCTGTAGCCTGCGGTTTACAGGGCAGCGGCCTGCGCGTCGCGGTGCTGGAGAAAGCGGAGCCGCAGCCGCTGGCCGCCGATGCGCCGCCGGCGCTGCGCGTGTCGGCAATTAACGCCGCCAGCGAAAAGCTACTGACCCGCATCGGCGTCTGGTCAGAGATCGTCGCCCAGCGCGCCAGCTGCTATCACGGCATGGAAGTGTGGGACAAAGACAGCTTCGGCCGCATTAGCTTTGATGACCAGAGCATGGGCTTCAGCCATCTGGGCCACATTATTGAAAACGCTGTGGTGCATTATGCGCTGTGGCAGAAGGCGCAGCGTTGCGCTGACGTTACCCTGCTGGCGCCTGCGCAACTGCAGCAGGTGGCGTGGGGCGAGAATGAAGCCTTTCTCAGCCTGCAGGACGGCAGCATGCTCACCGCGCGGCTGGTGATCGGCGCCGATGGTGCCAATTCATGGCTGCGCAATAAAGCCGATATTCCGCTGACCTTCTGGGATTACCATCATCATGCGCTGGTGGCGACCATCCGTACCGCTGAGCCGCATCAGGCGGTGGCCCGCCAGGCGTTCCATGGCAACGGGATCCTCGCCTTCCTGCCGCTCTGCGATCCGCATCTGTGCTCGATCGTCTGGTCGCTGTCGCCGGCGGAGGCGCAGCGGATGCAGGAGGCTGATGAAGCCACCTTTAATCAGGCGTTGAATATCGCCTTCGATAATGGCCTTGGCCTCTGCCAGCTGGAAAGCGCACGTGAAGTCTTCCCGCTGACCGGCCGCTATGCCCGCCAGTTCGCCGCCCACCGCCTGGCGCTGGTCGGCGATGCCGCGCATACCATCCACCCGCTGGCCGGGCAGGGCGTCAATCTCGGCTTTATGGATGCCGCCGAGCTTATTGACGAACTGAAGCGCCTGCACGCCCAGGGCAAGGATATCGGCCAGCATCTTTATCTGCGCCGCTACGAGCGTAGCCGCAAGCACAGCGCCGCGCTGATGCTGGCGGGCATGCAGGGCTTCCGCGACATGTTTTCCGGTAGCCATCCGGCGAAGAAATTCATCCGCGACATGGGGCTGAAACTGGCCGATACGCTGCCGGGCGTGAAACCGCAGCTGATTCGCCAGGCGATGGGCCTCAACGATCTGCCTGCCTGGTTACGTTAACCGCGTCACACTTCTTTCACCCGGCCTGCGCGCCGGGTTTTCCCCCTCATTTGAAATATTCTAATTTCACCTCTTTTTTCGCATTAGATTTATTAATGCGTCCTTTTTTTTGTTAAAGAAATTAGGACGATAAAATCGCACAAAACACCATCATTCCCTAATCAGTGCCGCCTTAATGTTAATTTTATGTGGCATAAATCGCTTTTTTCCAGTCAATAACTCTGTAGGCTTTTCGGCGGATTTTAGTCATAAGCTAATGTGATGCCCTGAATGAGCTTATGGTTTAGTGCCGGGTTCGGTGGTAAGTTCAGGCAAAAGAGAACGTTTGCGTCGGCGTTCGTCAGCGATGCCGACACCCGATTTCGTGGCGAAAAATCGCCGACAATCTTGTGGCTGGTTCCGTTTTTATTCGATGAGGAAAAGATGGCTCAACAGACTCCGTTGTATGAACAACACACGCTGTGCGGCGCGCGCATGGTGGATTTCCATGGCTGGATGATGCCGCTGCATTACGGATCCCAGATTGATGAGCACCATGCGGTGCGAGGCGACGCAGGCATGTTCGATGTGTCGCATATGACCATCGTTGATTTCCATGGCAGCCGGACCAGAGAGTTCTTGCGCTATTTGCTGGCCAACGACGTGGCGAAGCTCACCACCCCAGGCAAAGCGCTCTACACTGGCATGTTGACCGCCTCCGCCGGCGTCATCGACGACCTGATTGTCTATTTCCTCTCTGAAGATTATTTCCGCCTCGTTGTTAACTCCGCCACCCGCGAAAAAGACCTCGCCTGGATTTCCGAACAAGCTGAACCCTACGGCCTCGAAATCATCGTCCGCGACGATCTGTCGCTGATCGCGGTCCAGGGTCCGCAGGCGAAAGCGAAGGCGGCGACGCTGTTTACCGACGCGCAGCGTCAGGCCGTGGAAGGTATGAAGCCGTTCTTCGGCGTGCAGGCCGGCGAGCTGTTTATCGCCACCACAGGCTATACCGGCGAAGCGGGCTATGAAATCGCCATGCCGAACGAGCAGGCGGCGGATTTCTGGCGCGGTCTGCTGGACGCTGGCGTTAAGCCATGCGGTCTCGGCGCGCGCGATACCCTGCGCCTGGAGGCCGGAATGAACCTGTATGGCCAGGAGATGGACGAAGGCGTCTCTCCGCTGGCGGCGAATATGGGCTGGACTATCGCCTGGGAACCGGCGGATCGTAACTTTATCGGTCGCGAAGCGCTGGAGATGCAGCGTGAAAAGGGCACCGAACAGCTGGTTGGCCTGGTGATGACTGAGAAAGGCGTCCTGCGCGGCGGCCTGCCGGTGCGTTTTACCGATAGCGACGGTAACCAAAAAGAAGGCATTATCACCAGCGGCACCTTCTCGCCGACGCTGGGCTACAGCATCGCGCTGGCTCGCGTGCCGGCCGGGATTGGCGACACCGCGGTGGTGCAAATTCGTAACCGTGAAATGCCGGTAAAAGTGACTAAACCTGGTTTTGTACGCAATGGCAAAGCCATTGTGTGATTTCCCTTTTTTGGAGATGAATTGATGAGCAACGTACCAGCAGAACTGAAATACAGCAAAGAACACGAATGGCTGCGTAAAGAAGCGGACGGCACCTATACCGTCGGGATCACCGAGCATGCGCAGGAGCTGCTGGGCGATATGGTATTCGTTGATCTGCCGGAAGTGGGCGCCACCGTCGAAGCGGGCGCCGATTGCGCGGTTGCCGAATCCGTGAAAGCGGCTTCCGATATTTATGCCCCGATTAGCGGTGAAATCGTTGCCGTTAACGAAGAGCTGAACGACTCGCCGGAACTGGTCAACAGCGACCCGTACACCGACGGCTGGATCTTCAAGATCAAAGCCAGCGACGAAGCGCAGGTTGCCGCGCTGCTGGATGCCGCCGCCTATGAAGCTCTTTTAGAAGACGAATAAATACGCGTCATCCTTCACGCTGCAGGGGCGTTGGCTTCCTGCCGCGCGAATGATTTTGCGTATTCCGGCCCGGTAAGCATCAGCGCTTGCCGGGCAAACCAGTCAGACAATCACGATTCACCGCACGTTTCAGGAACCATCGCTCATGACTCAGACTTTAAGTCAGCTTGAAAACCGCGACGCCTTTATTGAACGTCACATTGGCCCGGACGCTCAGCAGCAGCAAGAGATGCTGAAGACCGTCGGCGCGGATTCGCTTAACGCCCTGATCGGCCAGATTGTGCCGCAGGATATCCAGCTGGCGACCCCACCGCAGGTGGGCGACGCGACAACCGAATTCGCCGCGCTGGCAGAGCTGAAGGCGATCGCCGGTCGCAACAAGCGCTTCAAGTCTTACATCGGCATGGGCTACACCGCCGTGCAGCTGCCGCCGGTTATTCAGCGCAACATGCTGGAAAATCCGGGCTGGTATACCGCCTATACCCCTTACCAGCCGGAAGTCTCCCAGGGCCGCCTGGAATCGCTGCTCAACTTCCAGCAGGTCACTCTCGATCTCACCGGGCTGGATATCGCTTCCGCTTCGCTGCTCGATGAAGCGACCGCCGCCGCCGAAGCGATGGCGATGGCCAAACGCGTCAGCAAACTGAAAAACGCCAACCGCTTCTTCGTTGCCGCCGATGTCCATCCGCAAACCCTGGACGTGGTGCGCACCCGTGCGGAAACCTTCGGCTTCGACGTGATCGTCGATGACGCCGACAAAGTGCTCGATCACCAGGATGTCTTCGGTGTGCTGCTGCAGCAGGTGGGCACCACCGGCGAAATCCACGATTACAGCAAACTGATCGCCGAGCTGAAAGCGCGCAAAGTGATAGTCAGCGTCGCCGCCGACTTTATGGCGCTGGTGCTGCTGACGGCTCCGGGCAAGCAGGGCGCGGATATCGTCTTCGGCTCCGCCCAACGCTTCGGCGTGCCGATGGGCTACGGCGGCCCACACGCGGCCTTCTTCGCAGCGAAATATGAATTCAAACGCTCCATGCCGGGCCGGATTATCGGCGTATCGAAAGATGCGGCGGGTAACACCGCGCTGCGCATGGCGATGCAGACTCGCGAACAGCACATCCGCCGCGAGAAAGCGAACTCCAACATTTGTACCTCGCAGGTGCTGCTGGCCAACATCGCCAGCTTGTACGCGGTTTTCCACGGCCCGGCGGGTCTGAAACGTATCGCAGGCCGCATTCATCGCCTGACCGACATTCTGGCCGACGGCCTGCAGAAGAAAGGGCTGAAGCTGCGCCATGCGCACTACTTCGACACCCTGTGCGTGGAAGTGGCGGATAAAGCCGCGGTGCTGGCGCGTGCCGAAGCCCTGCAGATTAACCTGCGCAGCGATATTCACGGCGCGGTGGGCATTACGCTCGACGAAGCAACCACCCGCGAAGACGTGCTCAACCTGTTCCGCGCCATCGTCGGCGACGATCATGGTCTGGACATTGATACCCTGGATAAAGACGTGGCGCTGGACAGCCGTTCCATCCCGGCGGCGATGCTGCGCGACGATGCGATCCTCACCCATCCGGTGTTCAACCGCTACCACAGCGAGACCGAGATGATGCGCTACATGCACGCCCTGGAGCGTAAAGATCTGGCGCTGAACCAGGCGATGATCCCGCTGGGTTCCTGCACCATGAAGCTGAACGCCGCGGCGGAGATGATCCCGATCACCTGGCCGGAATTCGCTGAGCTGCACCCGTTCTGCCCGGTCGAGCAGGCGGAAGGGTATCACCAGATGATCGCCCAGCTCTCCGACTGGCTGGTGAAACTGACCGGCTATGACGCCGTCTGCATGCAGCCGAACTCCGGCGCGCAGGGCGAATATGCTGGCCTGCTGGCGATTCGCCACTATCACGAGAGCCGCGACGAAGGCCATCGCGATATCTGCCTGATCCCAAGCTCCGCGCACGGCACCAACCCGGCTTCCGCGCAGATGGCGGGTATGCAGGTGGTGGTGGTTGCGTGCGACAAAAACGGCAATATCGATCTCGCTGACCTGCGTGAAAAAGCAGAGCAGGCGGGGACGAATCTCTCCTGCATCATGGTCACCTATCCGTCGACCCACGGCGTATATGAAGAGACCATTCGCGAAGTGTGCGAGATCGTGCACCAGTTCGGCGGCCAGGTTTACCTTGACGGCGCTAACATGAACGCCCAGGTCGGGATCACCTCTCCGGGCTTTATCGGCGCCGACGTTTCGCACCTCAACCTGCATAAAACGTTCTGCATTCCGCACGGCGGCGGCGGCCCGGGTATGGGCCCAATCGGCGTGAAAGCGCACCTGGCGCCGTTCGTGCCGGGTCACAGCGTGGTGCAGATTGAAGGGATGCTGACCCGTCAGGGCGCGGTTTCCGCCGCGCCGTTCGGCAGCGCGTCCATCCTGCCGATCAGCTGGATGTATATTCGCATGATGGGCGCGGAAGGGCTGAAGCAGGCGAGCCAGAACGCGATCCTTAACGCCAACTACATCGCCACCCGTCTGAAAGACGCCTACCCGGTGCTCTACACCGGTCGCGATGGTCGCGTGGCGCACGAATGTATTCTCGATATTCGTCCGCTGAAAGAAGAGACCGGCATTAGCGAACTGGATATCGCCAAGCGCCTGATCGACTTTGGCTTCCATGCGCCGACCATGTCCTTCCCGGTTGCCGGTACGCTGATGGTTGAGCCGACGGAATCGGAAAGCAAGGTGGAGCTGGACCGCTTTATCGACGCGATGCTGGCGATCCGCGCGGAAATCGACCGCGTCAAAGCCGGTGAATGGCCGCTGGAAGACAACCCGCTGGTGAACGCACCGCACACCCAGGGCGAGCTGGTGGGCGAGTGGAACCATCCGTACAGCCGCGAGCTGGCGGTATTCCCGGCTGGGTTGCACAACAAGTACTGGCCGACGGTGAAACGTCTGGATGATGTCTACGGCGACCGCAACCTGTTCTGCTCCTGCGTACCGATGAGCGAATACCAGTAAGTTTGCGTTTTAGCTAAACTTTTAAAGGCGCTGCGGCGCCTTTATTTTTTTGGAGGGAAGGTATGGGAATAGCTCTTATTAGCGGCTCGAGCCGCGGCATAGGCCGGGCGACGGCGCTGCTGCTGGCGCAGGAAGGGTATACCGTGGCGGTCAATTACCATCACAACATTAACGCCGCCACCGAGGTGGTGAATACCATTTTGGCGTCTGGCGGCAAAGCCACGGCGCTGCGGGCGGACATCAGCGATGAAGCGCAGGTGATGGCGATGTTTGAGGCGATTGACCGCATGGGCGAGCCGCTGACGGCGCTGGTCAACAACGCCGGGATCCTCTTTACCCAGTGTACGGTGGAGAGCCTGAGCGCCGAGCGCATTAACCGCGTGCTGGCGACCAACGTCACCGGCTATTTCCTCTGCTGCCGCGAGGCGGTCAAGCGCATGGCGCATCGGCATGGCGGTAAGGGCGGGGCGATAGTTAACGTGTCGTCGGCGGCCTCGCGCCTTGGCGCGCCGGGAGAGTACGTTGACTATGCCGCGTCGAAAGGGGCGGTGGATACCCTGACCACCGGGCTGGCGCTGGAGGTGGCGGCGCAGGGGATCCGGGTCAACGGCGTCCGTCCGGGGCTGATTTATACCGAAATGCACGCCTCCGGGGGTGAACCGGGGCGCGTGGATCGAGTGAAAGGTTCGCTACCGATGCAGCGCGGCGGCCAGCCGGAAGAGGTCGCTCAGGCCATTGCCTGGCTGCTGAGCGACAAAGCGTCGTATGTAACGGGTAGCTTCCTTGAACTGGCGGGCGGGAAATAACCCGTAGATGTCTATTGCCCGGCGGCGCTGCGCTTGCCGGCCCTACGGGGTCAAAGCCGAATGGTAGGCCGGGTAAGGCGTAGCCGCCACCCGGCATAAAAACCGCTAAAGCCCGACGGTCTAACAGGAGGCCGGCCACAGCCTCAGTACCCGTAGCCCGGCTAAGCGCAGCGCGAGCCGGGTAACCCGGCGGCCTACCAGGAGGCCAGCCACAGCCGCAGGCGCATTCCCCAACTGCTGGTCCAGCCGGTGGTAACCGACTTCACCTCGCCTCGATAAATCACCACCAGCGTTGGCGTCACCCGAATATCCCACTGCCGCGCCAGCTGGCCGCTCGGGTCATTTACCGTCGGCAGCGTCAGTTTCTTTCTGGCAAGCCACGTCTCCAGCGCGGCGTTATCGCCGGAGCGCAGGGCCACCGTCAGCACATTGCCGCCGTCGGCGGCAAGCGATGCCACCGACGGCGTGGTGTAGCGACAAACTCCGCACCAGGTGGCCCAAACGTACAGCAGCAGCGGCTTTTGCTGGCTCATGGCGTTCAGATCCACCGTCCTGCCGTCGAGGGCGTGCAGCGATGTGGCGCTGACGTTTTGCGGCAGCGCGGGCTGGCGAAAATAATCCACCGCCAGGCTCACCGCCGCGCCAATCAGCAGCCACACCGCCAGCTCGCGCAGCCAGCGCCTGATTTTACTGGCCACGGGCTTTCGCCAGCTGCTCTTTCACCAGCCCCTCCAGCTCATCAGCAGGGATCGCGCCGGCCACCATCTGATCGCCGATGATGGTCGCCGGGGTGCCCTGAATATTCAGCACCTGCGACAAAATCAGGTTCATCTTCAGCGAATCCATGGTCTTGTCATCGATATTTACACTATCGGTGGCGGTTTTCTTCTGCGCCGCGGCGATGCTGGCGTCATCGTGATAGCCTTTTTTCGCCATCAGCCGCTGATGCAGCGCCCAGAACTTATCGGGCTGCTGGCGCCAGGTCGATAGCGCCGCTTTGGCGGCATTGACCGAACTTTGCCCCTTGAACGGCAGCAGCTTAACGATCAGCTGAATGTCCGGGTTATCGTGGACGATTTTTTCCAGCAGCGGATCAAACTGTTTGCAGTAAGGGCAGTTGTAATCGGTAAACGAGACGATCGTCAGTTTTGGCGCTTTCGCGCCGGTGCGCGGGCTGTTCGGATCGTTAAACAGCAGCTGCGCCAGCTGGTCATTAGCGTTTGCTTGTGGTTCTTCCGCCGGGGCGGCGAAGCTGAAGGCGGATATGCACAGCAGCAATAAGGCGGTGATAGCTCTCATGTTATTTTCCTTGGGCGACGGACAGGGTGGCGAGAAGGTGTTCGCGATCTAACAGCGCAGGCAGGATCTCTCCCTGCGGCAATCCCGGTCCGTAAATCTGGTTAAACGGCACCGCAGCGCTGCCGCGAGTGGTTAAAAACTGACTAATCGTGGCGGAGGGTCGGCTCCAGTCGCCGCGCAGGGCGACCACGTCCGGCGCTAACAGCGCCTGCTGGACGTCATCGCGCAGCAGCACGTTGTATTTATTGGCTTTACAGGTCACGCACCAGTCGGCGGTGACATCAATAAACACCCGCTTATGTTCCGCCAGGGCGCTGGCGATAGCCTGCTCGCTGAGCGGCTGCCAGTTAACCCGGTCGCGGCGCGGGCCCTCGCCGTCAGATCGGGAGACTAAGGCGACGGCGCCCGCCACTACGATGGCCAGGGCGCCCGCGCGCAGCGCCGTCCGCCAGCGGTAGCGCCAGGCGGTGGCCAGCAGCAGGGCGATGGCCAGAATTACCAGCAGGGTAAGCACCGGCGTACGGCCGATGTGGATCGTCAGCAGGCTGACCAGCCATAGCGCTGAACCAAGCATCATTAGCCCCAGCAGTACGCGCAGATGATTCATCCAGCGGCCGGGACGTGGCAGTCGTTGCGCCAGCCCCGGCCAGGCAACGATCAGCAGCCACGGCAGGCTCATGCCGATCCCCATGGCGAAGAAAATGCCCCACAGCAGCGGCAGGGGGGCCACCAGCGCCACCGACACGGCGGTGCCAAGGAACGGCGCGGTGCAGGGGGTCGCCAGCAGGGTGGCGAAGGCGCCCTGCCAGAAATGGCCCATTAAGCCGTTGCCGCCGCGGGTGGCGAGGAAGGTGCTGGCGCTGGAGGAGAGGCGGATTTCGAACAGCCCCAGCAGACTGGCGCTGAACAGGATCATCACCAGCGCCATGGCGCCGATAAACCACGGGCTCTGGAACTGGATCCCCCAGCCGAGCGCCTGATTCCCCAGGCGTAGCGCGGTCATCATCAGCGCCAGCGCCAGGAACGAGACGACGATCCCGCACGCCGAGGCGAGGAACTGTCGGCGTACCGCGCCGCGTTCGCGATGTTCGGTTTGCACCAGCGAGCCGAGCTTCATGGCCAGCACTGGCAGCACGCAAGGCATCACATTGAGGATAAGCCCCCCGGCCAACGCCATCAGCAGCACCCAGCCTAACGTCAGCTCCGGCGCGGCGCTGCCGGCGCTGATGGCGATCTGGCTTTCCTGCGCCTGGCCGCTATCCGCCAGCACCAGCGACAAGGTTTTACCGCGCAGATCCGGTGCCGCTTCGCCCCAGCTATCGGTGACCGGTATGGTGGCGGTCAGCGTATCGCCGCGGCTGGTAAAGCTCGGCTTGCCGAAATCGACATCCTCCATGCTGTCGATAAACAGCGCTGGCTGCTGCCAGCCGGCATCGCGGCGAGCGGTCACCGTCAGTTTGCCGCTGACGTAGCTGGCGGTCAGCTGCGAAGTCAGACCATCGCCCAGCGGCAGCGTGCCCATCGCGCGGGTGAAATCGTAGCCAAAACCCTCCCCTGGCGGGGCCGTCATATCCAGCGAAAAGGGATAGTCAGTAAGAATGCAGACATTGCTGCAGGTGGATAACGTCAGTACGCCGCTGAGCGTCGGTGGTATCTTCCCGCGCAGCGTCATCGGGAAGCTGACGTCACCGTGATAGCCCTGAGTGGAAATGCCCGCGACGTCGAAGCGCTGCGGCGTCGGCCAGCGCCAGTCAACCTCCAGCGGCGTGTGCCAGGCGATAGCCGGCGCGATGCCGCCTTCCCCCGGCGAGCGCCAGTAGGTTTTCCAGCCCTTTTCCAGCGCCACGTCTAAAAGCAGGCGGGTATCGCCATTGCTCTCGGTTTGCGCCCGCAGGCGGACGCTGGCGTGTTGATTGTCGGCGGCGCGTAGCCAGCCGCTGTCGGCGGCCTGACTGACGGGCAGCCATAGCCAAAGCAGGCAGACCAGTAGTCGCCTGAATAACATAGACATAAATTTGCTCCATAAATGATGAATTAACCTGAACTGTCAGGAAAATCAGTCACTCACGGAAGACGCATAATCGCAGATGCACCCGCAATCGGGGCGGGGAGATAACGCGGGGAGGCCACTGGCGCTCGATACGCGGCGGGATCGCCGCCAGCACCGCCAGCAGCAGGGTGATAGCCAGCAGCGCCCCTTCAAACAGCATCGGCGGGACGGCCATCAGCGACTTGGCGCTGAGTTCGCACGGCGTGACCGGCGCGTCGGCTTTATCCTGGGTTTGCTGTAGTGACGGGCTGTCGGCGGTGAGGTTCATGACCAGCGCGTGCATCCCGGCCATTCGCTGGGCGGTGCAGACCAGCACCACCAGACAGGCCAGGAGGACAAAAAGAATGGCTTTGCGTTGTCGCTTAATCATGAGCGCCTCAAATATTCACGAGGCCTATCTTATCGGGCGAACGCGTTTTGGCAATGGTAAAGCTGTAAAGAAGTGTCTGGCAGATAAGCGATTTGCCCTCTCCCGGCCGGGAGAGGGCGGTCAATTACAGATTCTCGCCGTTGCTGGCGATGACTTCTTTGTACCAGTTAAAGCTCTTCTTGCGCGAGCGGGACATGTCGCCGGTGCCGTCGTCGTGTTTGTTGACGTAGATGAAGCCGTAGCGTTTGCTGTACTGCCCGGTAGTGAAGGAGACGCAGTCGATGCAGCCCCATGGGGTATAGCCCATCAGATCGACGCCGTCATAAGTGACCGCTTTGATCATCTCTTCGATGTGGGCGCGCAGATAGTCGATGCGGTAGTCATCGTTGATGCTGCCGTCGGCTTCGACTTTATCGTAGGCGCCAAAGCCGTTCTCGACGATAAACAGCGGCTTCTGGTAGCGCTCATACAGTTCACACAGGGAATAGCGCAGACCGACCGGGTCAATCTGCCAGCCCCAGTCGGAGGCTTTGACGTGCGGGTTCGGCACGCTGCCTTCGAAGCCGGAAATGGCGTCGCCGGTGCCGCCTTCGGCTTTCACCGCGTTGGTCATGTAGTAGCTGAAGCCGAGGTAAGCGCAAGTGCCTTCGCGCAGGATCTGCGCATCGCCATCTTCCATCTTGATGTTGAAGCCGCGGCGCTCCCACTCATTCAGCACATAGCTCGGGTAGTAACCGCGCAGTTGGACGTCGGTAAAGACGTAGCGCTCGCGCATCGACTCCTGGGCAAACATGACATCTTCCGGTTTGCAGGAGTAAGGGTAGAGGGCGACCATCGCCAGCATGCAGCCGACCTGCATGTCCGGGTTGATGCGCCGCGCCGCTTTCACCGCCAGCGCGCTGGCGACGAACTGATGGTGCAGCACCTGGTACATGGTCTCTTCCGGATTGTCATGCTCGGTATAGACCACCCCGGAGCAGCAGTAGCCGAACAGCGGCGCGCGCCAGTTGCGCTGGTTGTTGATCTCGTTGAAGGTCATCCAGTATTTCACTTTGTGCTTATAGCGCTCGAAAACCACTTCGGCAAAGCGCACAAAGAAATCGACCACTTTGCGGTTGGTCCAGCCGCCGTACTGCTGCACCAGGTGCAGGGGCATCTCGAAGTGGGAGAGGGTGATCACCGGCTCGATGTTGTATTTCAGCAGCTCGTCGAACATGTCGTCGTAGAACTTCAGTCCCTCTTCATTCGGCTGGGTTTCGTCACCCTGCGGGAAGATGCGGGTCCAGGCGATGGAGGTGCGGAAGCATTTGAAGCCCATCTCGGCGAACAGTTTGATGTCTTCTTTGTAGCGGCCGTAGAAATCGACCGCTTGGTGGTTGGGGTAATATTTGCCGGCTTCCACCTGGTGGGTGATTTCACGCGGCACGCCGTGCGCCCCGCCGGTCAGCACGTCGCAGATGCTGGGGCCTTTGCCGCCCTGATCCCAGCCGCCTTCAACCTGATGCGCGGCAACCGCGCCGCCCCATAAAAAATCTTTCGGAAGGGTTAATTTTTTCATCCTGGCTAATCTCTCTAATAACTATTGCGCTCGAGTCTAGCAAAGTGAAATTGAATGTCACGATATAACAAATTCCGCCAAAGGTAATATGTTACATCAAAAAAACAGGCTGTTATTTTTAGCTGATTTTGCGCGCTAATTTACGTCCGAGGGATTCGAGAATATAGATCACTGGAATTTGCGTGGTAATATCGTAGACGCCGCCAATGCGGGTCTGCGGGACGTGCCAGGAGAGATTGAAATCGGCCAGTTTGGCCAGCCGCGAATGCTCGTGACTGGTAATCGACATCACCTTGCAATGATGCAGGCTGAACTGGCTGGCGAAACGCAGGATCTCTTCTGTTTCGCCGGAGACGGAAAGCACGATCGCCAGCGCGTTGCGGGCCATATCGTTGGTTACCGGAAAATAGGGGTCGTCAATATGGTTGCTGAATTTACCGACGTTGGAGAAGAAACGGGCGCCATATTTCGCCAGCGCGCCCGAGGTGCCGGCGCCGACAAAAATAATACGTTCTGAGGCGAGAATAATATCGACGGCCTGGTCTAGTAATCCATCGAACTCGTCATTATTAACGCTTTTAAAAAAGCTCATGATTTCACTGGCGCCGATATTTGCCTGTTGAGGCTCGTTCTGCTCAAGATATAATTTAAAACGTACGCGAAATTCAGAGTAGCCCTCGCACTGCAGTTTGCGGCAGAAGCGCAACACGGTGGTGGTGGAGACGCCGGCGGCTTCGGCCAGTTCGCGGATGGTCATGTACATCACTTTGTCGCGATTCTTTATGACGTAGTGGTAGACCATCATCTCAAGATTATTGAGACTGGCGACAGCGGCGTGGGAGAACATACTCACAGGGCGAACTCACAATTCATAATGACCAGGACGGAATTATATCATGCAGGCCAATGACATTACCTTTTTTCAGCGTTTTCAGAACGACATCCTCGCCGGGCGCAAAACCATTACTATTCGCGATGCGGCGGAGTCGCACTTTAAGGTCGGCGATGTGCTGCGCGTTGGGCGCTATGAAGACGACGGCTATTTTTGCACCATCGCCGTGACCGCGACCTCGACAGTGACCCTCGATACGCTGACTGAACAGCATGCTCAACAGGAGAATATGACCCTGGGGCAGCTGCGGCAGGTCATCAGCGACATCTATCCTGGCGAGAGCCAGTTTTATGTCATTGAATTCAAAACGCTTTAAGGTAAGCAGGAACAGCTGTGAGTTGAAATAAAAATTTAACCTTTTGATTTTAATGTATTTACAAATATACATCTTTTTATTTTAGCTAACAGGTGTTCACTGGAATCATTCTCAGTTACCCTAAGTGAGCAATGAAAGCGTTCTTGTTTTCAGGAGTCCAATATGGTGCGCAAACCATTAATCACTCAGGGATATTCTCTGGCAGAGGAAGTTGCCAACAGCATCAGCCACGGGATCGGGCTGGTGTTCGGTATCGTCGGGCTCGTGCTATTGCTGGTGCAGGCGGTGGACACCAACGCCAGCGCGACGGCGATCACCAGCTACAGCCTGTACGGCGGCAGCATGATTATGCTGTTCCTCGCCTCCACGCTCTATCACGCGATCCCGCATCAGCGGGCGAAACAGTGGCTGAAGAAATTCGACCACTGCGCTATCTACTTGTTAATCGCCGGGACCTATACGCCGTTTTTGCTGGTGGGGCTGAACTCGCCGCTGGCGAAGGGGCTGATGATCGTCATCTGGAGCCTGGCGCTGCTGGGGATCCTGTTTAAGCTGACCATCGCGCACCGCTTTAAAATTCTGTCGCTGGTGACCTATCTGACGATGGGCTGGCTGTCGCTTATTGTGGTCTATCAGCTGGCGGTGAAGCTGGCGGTGGGTGGCGTAACGCTGCTGGCGGTTGGCGGGGTGGTGTACTCACTGGGGGTCATCTTCTACGTCTGCAAACGTATTCCCTATAACCACGCTATCTGGCACGGCTTCGTGCTCGGCGGCAGCGTGTGTCACTTCCTGGCGATCTATCTTTACATCGGCCAGTCCTGATAAACATCCCACGGTGGCGCTGCGCTTACCGTGGCTACGATACTCTGCGGCCGGGTAGCCCGGCTAAGGCGCAAGCGCCGCAAGCCGGGAACTTTTCCTTAATCTTCTTCCAGCGAATACGGCAATGGTTTGATGCTCAGACTGCCGGCATCGTCGCGCACGCGGAACACGCTGTCCGGTTCCATGTCATTATTCATCACTACCTGGACCATCAGGCTTCCGTCATCCAACTGTACGGCTGCCAGCACCGTACCGGTGCGGCGCCAGTTGTCGCCCATCTTCAGCTCCAGGTCTTCCCCGGCTTCCGGCACCCGGCTGGCGGTACCTGACAGCGTCCACAGCGCGCGCTTATTGGCGCCGCGGTATTTCGCCCGCGCCACCATCTCCTGACCGGTGTAGCAGCCTTTTTTGAAGCTGATGCCGCCCAGCGCCTGCAGGTTGGTGGCCTGCGGAATGAACTGCCCGCTGTTGGCGCTGTCGATAACCGGTAGACCGGCTTCAATATTCAGCGCCAGCCACTGCTGGCTGTTGTTGAGCTGCGCTTCGCCGCGCAACGCGTCGGTGACGCGGTTGGCGGTGTCGACATCGGTCACCAGCAGGAAGCGCTCGCCCGGGTGTTCAAACCACAGCAGGCTGGTGGCGCCTTCGCTGACCACCGGAGTGGCGGCGTCGGGCAGAGCGGCGAACAGCGGCGCCAGCGCGGCGCGCGCCTGGAAGCCGGCCACCCCCAGCAGAACCAGATCGTCGTTGGCGGCGATGGTGACTTTGGAGAAGACGGCATATTTTTTCAGCTCGGTCAGCTGCGCGTCGCGCAGGCTGCGGCGTTCAATCCACGCGAAGCCGCCGTCGCGACGGAATACGCGCAGGTTGCTCCACATCTTGCCTTTGGCGTCACAGTGGGCGGCAAGCAGATGCTGAGCATCGGTGAGACTGCTCACATCGGCGGTAATCTGCCCCTGCAGATATTTTTCGCTGTCCGGTCCGCTAATTGTCGCCAGCGCCCAGTCATCCAGGGTCATCAGCGTTAACGGCAGACGAGCGGAAGAGGAAGGCTGACGCGGAGGAAAAGGTGTAAAAGCCATAGTCATATCCTGAATCGCTTAACGCAGTGTGTGTGACCAATGGTAAAAGAGCTATAGTGCATTGCAAGTGCTTTCAACAGGCCATTTGTGCGCTGACGTTTGGTGAAGGCCCGGCGCGGGAAAACAATAAGCCCATCATTATTTTATGGTTTTTATGGAAGGATGCTCGCATTCAGCGATATTCCTGTAAAGTTACGGCAGAAAACGGGTTAAACTAACCAATATTTTGCTGCTGGAAGGTCAACATGGACATTAACAATAAAGCTCGTATCCACTGGGCATGCCGCCGCGGGATGCGCGAACTCGACATCTCCATCATGCCGTTCTTTGAGTATGAGTACGATACCCTCAGCGACGCTGACAAACAGCTGTTCATTCGCCTGCTGGAAAATGACGATCCGGATCTATTCAACTGGCTGATGAACCATGGCAAACCGGCCGATGCGGAGCTGCAGCGGATGGTAACCTTAATTCAGACACGGAATCGGGAACGTGGTCCTGTGGCAATCTGATCTCCGTATCTCCTGGCGCGCGCAGTGGTTTTCTCTGCTGCTCCACGGCGTTGTGGCGGCGCTGGTGCTGCTGGTTCCCTGGCCGTTAAGCTACACCCCGATCTGGCTGCTGCTGCTGTCGCTGGTGGTCTTTGACTGTGTGCGCAGCCAGCGACGGATCCATGCCCGTCGCGGGGAGATAAAACTGCTCACCGATTCCCGGCTGCGCTGGCAAAACGCCGACTGGGAGATCCTCGGGACGCCGTGGGTTATCAATAGCGGTATGCTGCTGCGTTTGCGCCATGTCGATACCCGGCGCGGACAGCATCTTTGGCTGGCGGCGGACAGCATGGACGCCGGAGAGTGGCGCGATCTGCGCCGGCTGGTGCTGCAAAAACCGGCGCAGGAGTAAGCCGCGTCAGGAAAAGTGTTCGGCCATTTCGCCGAGGATCTGCTCGCACCAGCTCTGGATGCGCTCGTCGCTCAGGTCGTACTGGTTGGTTTCATCCAGCGCCAGGCCAACGAACAGTTGGCCATCCGCGATCACCGGTTTCGGGCTGGTGAACTCATAGCCTTCGGTTGGCCAGTAGCCGACAAACTTCACGCCTTTGGTCGCCAGCTTGTCATGCAGCATGCCCAGCGCGTCAAGGAACCATTCGCCGTAGCCCAACTGATCGCCCATGCCGTAGAGCGCGACGATTTTGCCCTCCAGGTCCAGGGTGTCCAGCTGGTCCCAGACCGCTTCCCAGTCTTCCTGAATTTCGCCGAAATCCCAGGTCGGGATGCCGAGGATCAGTACGTCGTACTGGCTCATCAGCGCGGGGGAGTCATCTTTCAGATTGTGCAGCGTCACCAGCTCGGGGCCGATGATATCGCGGATTTTCTCCGCGGCCATTTCGGTATAGCAGGTACTGGAGCCGTAAAACAGACCTATATTCATCGCGTAAACATCTCGATTCTTGCCGTGAATGGCGGGCAGTGTACCAGAAAGGCGTCCTCTTAAGGCATAATGAGAGCGTTTAACGAACAAAGAGGCCGATGTGAAACAGGATCTGGCACTAATCGAACAGTTTCTCGATGCCCTTTGGCTGGAGCGCAACCTGGCGGAGAATACGCTCAGCGCCTATCGTCGTGATTTGACGATGCTCGTGGAGTGGCTGCACCATCGCGGTCTGTCGCTGGCAAGCGTCGGCAGCGACGACCTGCAGGCGCTGCTGGCCGAGCGGCAGTCCGGCGGCTATAAAGCCACCAGCACCGCGCGCCTGCTGAGCGCTGTGCGTCGCTTCTTCCAGCATCTGTACCGGGAAAAAATTCGCCCGGACGACCCCAGCGCGCTGCTGGCCTCGCCAAAGCTGCCGCAGCGGCTGCCGAAGGATCTCAGTGAGGCGCAGGTTGAGCGTCTGCTGCAGGCCCCGCTGGTGGAGCAGCCGCTGGAATTGCGCGATAAAGCGATGCTGGAGGTGCTGTATGCCACCGGCCTGCGCGTTTCGGAGCTGGTGGGGCTGACGATGAGCGACATCAGCCTGCGACAGGGCGTGCTGCGGGTGGTGGGGAAAGGCAACAAAGAGCGGCTGGTGCCGCTGGGGGAAGAGGCGGTACTGTGGGTGGAAAATTACCTCGAGTATGGTCGCCCCTGGCTGCTGAACGGCGTGGCGTCGGATGTCTTATTTCCCAGTCAGCGCGCCCAGCAGATGACGCGCCAGACCTTCTGGCACCGGATTAAACACTATGCCGTGCTGGCGGGGATCGACAGCGAAAAGCTCTCCCCGCACGTGTTGCGCCATGCGTTCGCCACGCATTTGCTCAATCATGGCGCCGACCTGCGTGTGGTGCAGATGCTGTTAGGACACAGCGATCTCTCCACCACGCAGATTTACACCCACGTGGCGACCGAGCGTCTGCGACAACTTCATCAACAGCACCACCCGCGGGCGTGAGTGCTGAATAAAAGGACTGAGTATGAAAAAAGGTTTATTGATGTTCACCCTGCTGGCGGCTTCCCTTTCCGGGGCGGCGCATGCCGATAGCGCGGCAATTAAACAGTCGCTGGCGAAGCTGGGTGTACAGAGCACCGATATTCAACCGTCGCCGGTTTCCGGGATGAGCACGGTGCTGACCGACAGCGGCGTGCTGTATGTCACCGACGATGGCAAGCACATCATCCAGGGGCCGATGTACGACGTGAGCGGCGCGCAGCCGGTCAACGTCACTAACCAGCTGCTGCTGGGGAAGCTGAACGCGCTGAGCAACGAAATGATTGTCTACAAAGCGCCGAAGGAGCAACACGTCATTACCGTCTTCACCGACATCACCTGCGGTTATTGCCACAAGCTGCATGAGCAGATGAGCGACTACAACGCGCTGGGGATCACCGTGCGCTACCTGGCCTTCCCGCGCCAGGGACTGCAGAGCCAGGCGGAGCAGGACATGAAGGCCATCTGGTGCGCGAAAGATCGCAACCAAGCGCTGGATGACGCCATGAACGGCAAGGGCGTGCAGCCGGCGAGCTGCAGCGTGGATATCGCCAAACATTACACCCTCGGCGTGCAAATGGGCGTCAACGGCACCCCGGCGATGGTCCTCAGCAACGGCATGGTGCTGCCGGGCTATCAGGGGCCGAAAGAGCTGAAGGCGTTCCTCGACGAGCATAAAAAACAGACAAGCGGTAACTGATTCGCGTGAAACAACAGATACAACTACGCCGCCGCGAGGCGGTTGACGGCGTCGATTTACCCGCCGATCTGCCGCCGCTGCTGCAGCGGCTGTATGCCAGCCGCGGGGTGCGCAGCGCCCAGGAGCTGGAGCGCAGCGTCAAAGGCATGCTCCCCTGGACACAGCTCACCGGCGTTGAAAAAGCGGTCGGGATGCTGCACGACGCATTCCAGAAAGGGCTGCACATTGTCGTGGTCGGCGATTTTGACGCCGACGGCGCCACCAGCACCGCGCTCAGCGTGCTGGCCCTGCGCGCGCTGGGCTACGGCAACGTCTCCTACCTGGTGCCGAACCGTTTTGAAGACGGCTACGGCTTAAGCCCGGAAGTGGTCGATCAGGCTCACGCCCGCGGCGCGCAGATGATCATGACCGTCGACAATGGGATCTCGTCCCATGCCGGCGTCGATCATGCCCATGCCCTGGGGATCCCGGTGCTGGTGACCGATCACCACCTGCCGGGGGAGACGCTGCCGGCGGCGGAGGCCATCGTTAACCCTAACCTGCGCGATTGCGACTTCCCATCGAAATCGCTGGCCGGGGTGGGGGTGGCGTTCTATCTGATGCTGGCGCTGCGCACCTTTCTGCGTGATAACGGCTGGTTCGACGCCCGCGGCATCGCCGCGCCGAACCTTGCCGAGCTGCTGGATTTGGTGGCGCTTGGCACCGTTGCCGACGTCGTGCCGCTGGATGCTAACAACCGTATTCTCACCTGGCAGGGGTTAAGCCGCATTCGCGCCGGCAAGTGCCGGCCCGGCATTAAGGCGCTGCTGGAGATTGCCAACCGCGATCCGCAAAAGCTGGCGGCCAGCGACCTCGGTTTCGCCCTCGGGCCGCGCCTGAACGCGGCGGGACGGCTGGACGACATGTCGGTCGGCGTCGCGCTGCTGCTGTGCGATAACATCGGCGAAGCGCGCGTGTTAGCCAACGAGCTTGACGCGCTCAACCAGACGCGCAAAGAGATCGAGCAGGGGATGCAGGCGGAAGCGTTGACCCTGTGTCAACAGCTGGAACGCAGTAGCGACACCCTGCCCGGCGGGCTGGCGATGTACCATCCGCAGTGGCACCAGGGGGTGGTCGGCATCCTCGCCTCGCGAATTAAGGAACGTTTCCACCGACCGGTGATCGCCTTTGCGCCCACCGGCGACGGCACGCTGAAAGGCTCCGGCCGCTCCATTCAGGGGCTGCATATGCGCGATGCGCTGGAGCGCCTTGATACGCTCTATCCGGGGCTGATCCTGAAGTTCGGCGGCCACGCGATGGCGGCAGGATTATCGCTGGAAGAGGCGCGCTTTGAGGAGTTTCAGCAGCGCTTCGGCGAGCTGGTGACCGAGTGGCTGGATCCCGCGCTGTTGCAGGGCGAGGTGGTCTCCGACGGCCCGCTGACGGCGGCGGAGATGAGCATGGAAGTAGCGCAGATGCTGCGCGACGCCGGGCCGTGGGGACAGATGTTCCCGGAACCACTCTTTGACGGCCGTTTCCGTCTGCTGCAGCAGCGGCTGGTGGGCGAGCGTCACCTGAAGGTGATGGTCGAGCCAGTTGACGGCGGCCCCCTGCTGGACGGTATCGCCTTCAACGTGGATACTTCCATCTGGCCCGACAACGGCGTGCGCGAAGTCCAGTTAGCCTACAAGCTCGACATCAATGAGTTCCGCGGCAACCGCAGCCTGCAGCTGATCATCGATCACCTCTGGCCAAATTGACAACAGTGTATGAATAAGGGCGCGAATCCGGTAGAATTCCGCTCTTATCACCGCATTTTGACAAATCCATTAAAAGAAACCGACCATGTTTGAAATAAATCCGGTAAAAAACCGCATTCAGGACCTCACGGAGCGCTCCGACGTTCTTAGGGGGTATCTTTGACTACGATGCCAAGAAAGAGCGTCTCGAAGAAGTAAACGCCGAGCTGGAACAGCCGGACGTCTGGAACGAACCTGAACGCGCTCAGGCGCTGGGTAAAGAGCGTTCTTCCCTGGAAGCCATCGTAGATACCCTGGATCAGATGTCCCAGGGGCTGGAAGACGTTGCCGGCCTGCTGGATCTGGCCGTGGAAGCGGACGACGAAGAGACCTTCAACGAAGCCGTCGCCGAGCTGGATACGCTGGAAGAGAAGCTGGCGCAGCTTGAGTTCCGCCGCATGTTCTCCGGCGAATACGACAGCGCCGATTGCTACCTTGATATTCAGGCCGGTTCCGGCGGCACCGAAGCCCAGGACTGGGCCAGCATGCTGATGCGCATGTACCTGCGCTGGGCGGAAGCGCGCGGCTTTAAGACCGAAATCATCGAAGAATCCGAAGGTGAAGTCGCAGGGATTAAATCCGTGACCATCAAGATCATTGGTGATTACGCCTACGGCTGGCTGCGTACCGAAACCGGCGTTCATCGTCTGGTGCGTAAGAGCCCGTTCGATTCCGGCGGCCGCCGTCATACCTCCTTCAGCTCCGCGTTCGTTTACCCGGAAGTCGAAGACGATATCGATATCGAAATTAACCCGGCTGACCTGCGCATTGACGTATACCGCGCCTCCGGCGCCGGTGGGCAGCACGTTAACCGTACAGAATCCGCGGTGCGTATTACCCACATCCCGACCGGGTTGGTAACGCAGTGCCAGAACGACCGTTCGCAGCACAAAAACAAAGACCAGGCCATGAAGCAGATGAAAGCGAAGCTTTATGAGCTGGAGATGCAGAAGAAAAATGCCGAGAAGCAGGCGATGGAAGACAACAAGTCCGATATCGGCTGGGGCAGCCAGATCCGCTCTTACGTGTTGGATGACTCGCGTATTAAAGATCTGCGTACCGGGGTGGAAACCCGCAACACTCAGGCGGTGCTCGACGGCAGCCTGGACCAATTTATCGAAGCAAGTTTGAAAGCAGGGTTATGAGGAACCAACATGTCTGAACAACAAGCACAGGGCGCTGACGCGGCAATTGACCTTAATAATGAACTGAAAACCCGTCGCGAGAAGCTGGCTGCGCTGCGTGAGCAGGGCGTTGCTTTCCCGAACGATTTCCGTCGTGACCATACCTCTGACCAACTGCACGCTGACTTCGATGGCAAAGAAAACGAAGAGCTGGAAGCGCTGAACGTTGAAGTGGCCGTGGCTGGCCGCATGATGACCCGTCGTATCATGGGTAAAGCGTCCTTCGTCACCCTGCAGGACGTTGGCGGCCGCATCCAGCTGTACGTGGCGCGTGACGATCTGGCGGAAGGCGTTTACAACGACCAGTTCAAAAAATGGGACCTCGGCGACATCATTGCCGCCCGCGGTAAGCTGTTCAAGACCAAAACCGGTGAGTTGTCTATCCACTGCACCGAGCTGCGTCTGCTGACCAAAGCCCTGCGCCCGTTACCGGACAAGTTCCATGGCCTGCAGGATCAGGAAGCGCGCTATCGTCAGCGTTACCTCGACCTGATCTCCAACGATGAATCGCGCAAGACCTTCAAAGTGCGTTCGCAGATCCTGGCGGGCATCCGTCAGTTCATGGTTGGCCGCGGCTTTATGGAAGTGGAAACCCCGATGATGCAGGTGATCCCGGGCGGCGCTTCCGCGCGTCCGTTCATCACCCATCATAACGCGCTGGATCTGGACATGTACCTGCGTATCGCGCCGGAACTGTACCTCAAGCGTCTGGTGGTGGGCGGCTTCGAACGCGTCTTCGAGATCAACCGTAACTTCCGTAACGAAGGGATCTCCGTTCGTCATAACCCAGAGTTCACCATGATGGAACTCTACATGGCTTATGCGGATTACAAAGATCTGATTGAGCTGACCGAATCCCTGTTCCGCACCCTGGCGCAGGACATCCTCGGCAACACCGAAGTGCCTTACGGCGACCAGGTGTTCGACTTCGGCAAGCCGTTTGAAAAACTGACCATGCGCGAAGCGATCAAGAAATACCGTCCGGAAACCGAGATGGCGGATCTGGATAACTTCGATTCCGCGAAAGCGATCGCTGAGTCTATCGGCATCAAAGTGGAGAAGAGCTGGGGTCTGGGCCGTATCGTGACCGAGATCTTCGAAGAAGTGGCGGAAGCGCACCTGATTCAGCCAACCTTCATCACCGAATACCCGGCGGAAGTTTCTCCGCTGGCGCGCCGTAACGACGTGAACCCGGAAATCACCGACCGCTTTGAATTCTTCATTGGCGGCCGTGAGATCGGTAACGGCTTTAGCGAGCTGAACGACGCCGAAGACCAGGCGCAGCGCTTCCAGGATCAGGTTGATGCGAAAGCCGCAGGCGACGACGAAGCAATGTTCTACGATGAAGACTACGTGACCGCGCTGGAGCACGGCCTGCCTCCGACCGCCGGTCTGGGTATTGGTATCGACCGCATGGTGATGTTGTTCACTAACAGCCACACCATCCGCGACGTGATCCTCTTCCCGGCAATGCGTCCGCAGAAATAATCGCGTCTTGTGCATTGCAAAAAAACCCGGCTTGCCGGGTTTTTTTATGTCTGACGTGAGGTCTGAAGGCTGGCGTAACCCGACTCAGCGCAGGCCGGGGGCTCCCGGATAGCGGCGTAAACGCCTTATCCGGGCTACGCAACAGCGCAGAACCGTAGGCCTGTGCAAGCGTAGCGCCGCCAGGCAACGATGACCGTTATGGCGCCGCTTTTTACGCCGGGTGGTGGCGGCAGCGAGACGAGTCAGCTTACCCGCGCAGACGCGCAACAAAGTCGGTCAGCGCCTGGCGGGCGTCCCGATTTTCCGCTTCCAGCACCATCCACGGGCTAAACGCCCAGGGCGTGGCGGCCAGCGCGCTTAACATCGTTGCCAGGTCAACCCACTGATAATCCATGACTTCATCGTCATTAGGCTGCACTTCGCTCACCACGCGCGCGGCATACACCGGGCATACTTCGTTCTCAACGATGCCGTTTGGGGCGACCGCCCGGTAGCGGAAGGCCGGGTGAACCGGCGCGATATCGGCGATCTCCACGCCGAGTTCGAAGCGGCAGCGGCGCGTGACGGCCTGCTCGAAGGTCTCGCCCTGCTGGGGGTGTCCGCAGACCGAGTTGGTCCATACCCCGGGCCAGGCTTTTTTGCCCAACGAACGACGAGTGACCAGCAACTGACCCTGCTGGTTAAACAGCCAGCAGGAAAACGCGAGATGTAAAGGGGTATCAAGCGTATGGGCGGCATACTTCTCCAGCATACCGGCAGGCTGATCCTGCTCATCCAGTAAAATGACGTGTTCCCCGGCCATGACGACTCCTGAAAATAAAAAAAGACCCGGCACAAACCCGCCGGGTCATGTACTCAGGCCACTAGGTTAGCCCATAAATGGCAGAAAGGCATTACCAAAACAAGCCCTGGAGGCGGCTCTGTGAGCGGCCACCCGCATGTTGGGGAAGACCATCATGACGTGCGGCACCAACAGCAATCGCTGTTCGTCGCGGGCCATATCCGATGGCCAGGGGATATTGGTTTTGCCATCAGGGATGACGCCCTGCGCCGCGGACTGGTATGATATTCGCCCTGATTGCGAGGTAAGTGGTTGTGTTAAGTGCAGGATGCCTGATGATGAAACGCGTTTATATGACACTGATGCTGGTGGTAAGCCTGGCGCTGGCTGGCTGCTCCAGCACCTCCGATTCCGGTACGACCTACACCGTTAAACGCGGCGATACCCTGTATGGCATCTCCCGCACCACCGGCACCAGCGTTCGCGATCTGGCCCGCCTGAATAACATCTCCCCGCCTTACACCATTGAGGTGGGGCAGAAGCTGAAGCTTAACGGCAGCAGTTCAACGAAGACAACGAAGAAAAAATCTTCCTCTACGCGCACCGCGGCGGTCACGCCTTCGTCCGCAGTACCTCAGTCCTCCTGGCCGCCGGTGGGACAGCGCTGCTGGCGCTGGCCGACCAGCGGCAAAGTGGTCCTGCCTTATTCCACCGCCGATGGCGGCAATAAAGGCATTGATATCGCCGGAACCCGCGGTCAGCCGGTGTATGCCGCCGGGGCGGGCAAGGTGGTCTACGTCGGCAATCAGCTGCGCGGCTATGGCAATCTGATCATGATTAAGCACAGCGAGGATTACATCACCGCCTATGCCCACAACGATAAGCTAATGGTGAATAATGGCCAGAGCGTGAAGGCCGGCCAGCAAATTGCCACCATGGGCAGTACGGATGCCGACTCAGTGCGGCTGCATTTCCAGATCCGCTACCGGGCGACGGCCATCGATCCGCTGCGTTACCTGCCGCCGCAGGGAAGTAAACCTAAGTGCTAAAAGGTTATTTTATCGCCAGTCAGCATCCGGCAGGCTTGTCACAGGGTGCGTAAGGGCTATAATGCTTCTCGCACCTCTTCGCGGGCGTAGTTCAATGGTAGAACGAGAGCTTCCCAAGCTCTATACGAGGGTTCGATTCCCTTCGCCCGCTCCATGACCTTTCTTAAAGTATTCCAACTTACTGAATCCTAAGGGATACGGCTTTAAGCCTTCCGATAGTTTTACTCACTGTAACCAACACTGTAACCCTGTAGCGACCAAGCTACGTCCTTATGTTGACACAGTGAGCGGACCTAGGGTCTCAGTACATGCTCAATTCCTACACCTACCTTTACCAGCGTAACGGCGTCTACTATTTTCGCCTTCGAGTTAGACAATCAAACAATGATAGAATGACCTCAGTTTCATTAAGGACCAAGTGACCTGCCCCCAGAGTTAGATACAACCGTCAGTTAGTAAGGTCGGTTTGTTTACCTTCACATTTTCCATTTCGCCACCGTGCTGCAAACTCTGATGGCGTCTGATAATT
>NZ_JBNRLJ010000004.1:0-356476 GCF_050378655.1 Klebsiella sp. 7-CIP_Kleb. | reverse complement strand
GTGGTCCCACCTGACCCCATGCCGAACTCAGAAGTGAAACGCCGTAGCGCCGATGGTAGTGTGGGGTCTCCCCATGTGAGAGTAGGGAACTGCCAGGCATCAAATAAAGCAAAAGGCCCAGTCGAAAGACTGGGCCTTTTGTTTTATCTGTTGTCTGTCGGTGAGCGCTCTCCTGAGGAGGACAAATCCGCGGGGGAGCGGATTTGAACGTTGCGCAGCAACGGCCCGGAGGGTGGCGGGCAGGACGCCCGCCATAAACTGCCAGGCATCAAATAAAGCAGAAAGCTCAGTCGAAAGGCTGAGCTTTTTGTTTTTGCGTTTTAACAAGAACCCCGTCCCGAAAGGTGCGGGGTTTTTTGCTGTGTGGGGTATGCCCCCCGGTGGCGCTGCGCTTACCGGGGCTACGGATCCTGAGCCACAAAACCTGGTGCGCAGCACCGTCTCCAGGCAGACCACTATGCCGGTTCGCTACTATCAGCAATAATTATCACATTAATAGGTTATCTTTACATTGCCCTTAGTAATACTATGGTTTATCTTCCCTGCGTGATGTACCAATGCATCGCTCTCCTGACGGAGAAAATATTAAGCAACTCGCTTATCTTTCATCCTGTTAACTGGTTAAACATTAAATGAAAAAACCGCTAATTGGGATTCTGATTTTCGCTTATGGATTAAGCTCACCTCTGTTTGCTGCCGAAACCGCCAACCTAACGCTTTCCGGGCGGGTCGTGTCAGAAACCTGCAATACTGATATTGTGAATAAACAACCTCTGCAGCGCTGCGGAAAAAATACCTATCTCATTGCCTCGAAAAATATAGCGAATCACGCGCGTGGTGTGGTCACTCGTACAGTGAATTTATCCAATGATACGAGTCGAAAAATAATTATCAGCAGCTACGATTAAATACCTCTCTCTATTTCAGCGCTATTATATTGTGTTCTGCTAAATAATGGCGCTGCATCTTCTTCATATATATTAACGCGTTAGCGAAATTACGAAATTATTCCCACCGCTGAATACATTACTCCCATTTATGGCGACAATGGGTATGCTTCTCGCCGGTTTTTTGGTTTAATGAGCGATATCATTAACACTTTGTTAACTTGATCTGGTTTATATGACAGCAAATTTGATATACAAAGAGGGATGATTGCCTGTATGGATGCTGTCCGACGTACCTTGCGTCATCTGCTTTGGTTATCGGCTGGCAATATGAGAATAGAAATGAAAATCCTGCTTAACTGGTCGCCGTTGCGCCGGCTCTTCACTTACCTTCAGGAGCGCTTTACCTTTCTGGTGCTGCTCTGCTGGCCAGCGATAATCTGGCTGTTCTGCCGGGTCGGCGTATGGCTTACGGATAACCTGTATGAACTGCTGGGGAAATCACCCGCCCAGTCCTTCACCGTCTATCTGCAGCCGTTTATGACCCCCGGCACGCTGCTGCGCATCTCCATCAGCTGGGTGGTGTTGCTGTTCATTCTCTTCAGCATGGCGATGGCCTTCACCTGGGGTCTGCGCCACTTTATGAACCGCCATAAATAAACCATTCGGGCCGCCGGGAGTCGACGGCCCTTCTTAAGTCCTTATGCCATTTGACCAATCGTTTTGCGAAAACGCAGCAGGGCGATAGTAAAGAACACCGCTCCGATAGCCAACAAGGTTAAGAACTGCGGCCAGACGATACTGAAGCTGGCACCGCGGTACAAAATCGCCTGCGCCAGACTGACGAAGTGGGTGGTCGGCATGGTCAACATGATATCCTGAACCAGCTGCGGCATACTTTCCCGCGGCGTGGAGCCGCCGGAGAGCATCTGCAGCGGCAGCAGCACCAGGATCATCAGCAGCCCCAGCTGCGGCATCGAGCGGGCGAGGGTGCCCATAAAAATGCCGATCGAGGTTGTGGCGAACAGGCTGAGCGCCACCCCCAGCATAAACAGTAGAATCGACCCCTCAATGGGCACCTGCAACATCCCCTGTACCATCAGCACCAGCGACAAACCCGAGACCACTAGCACCACCAGCCCCATCGACCAGATCTTGGCCATCATGATCTCAAACGGCGTGACCGGCATCACCAGCAGATGCTCGATGGTACCGTGCTCGCGCTCGCGGATCAGCGCCGAGCCGGTGAGGACAATGGCCAGCATGGTGATGTTGTTGATGATCGCCATCACCGCGCCAAAGCGCTCCTGTTCCAGGTTAGGGTTAAAGCGCATTCTTATCGCCAGCTCTACCGGCAGCACGCTGTTGTCCCGATAGCGGGCAATGAAGCTGTTTACTTCGCCGCTAATAATATTCTGGATATAGCCGTTGCCGGTAAAGGCCTGGCTCATGCGCGTGGCGTCGACGTTGACCTGCACTTCCGGCTGGCGGCCGGCCAGCACATCGCGCTGGAAGTTAGGCGGAATATTGATGGCGAAAGTGTAGCGCCCGGCATCCAGGCCGGCGTCCATCTCATCGGCGGTAATCAGCTCCGGTTCGAGAAACCAGGGGCGGTAGAATGCGTTAATGATGCGTGAAGAGAGCTGCGACTTATCCATATCGGCAACCGCAATCGGCGCCAGGTGTAGCGAGCCGGGCATCACCGTGGCTGAGGAGTACACCGACACCGTAAAAGCAAACACGATCAACGCCAGCATCGCTTTATCACCCAGCAGGCTACGCAGCTCTTTGACGCCAAGATTATAAATATTGCGTAATCCGCGCATCACCCCTCCTGTTTCTTCAGCAGCAGCACGCTCAGCCCGAGCACCAGCGGCACTGCAATCAGTAGTGGAATAAAGGAGCCCCACAAATCGCTGAGATTCAGCGCCTTGGAGAAGGTGCCGCGGGCGATAGTCAGGAAGTGGCTGGTCGGGTAGATTTGCCCAATCCAGCGCCCGGGGCCTTCCAGCGACGCTACCGGGTCGATCATCCCGGAGAACTGGGTCGCCGGGATTAGCGTAATGATGGCGGTGCCGAAAATAGCGGCGATTTGACTCTTCATAAAGGTTGAGATCAGTAGTCCCAGTCCGGTGGCAATGGTGACATACAGCAGCGCCGCCAGGCTCAGCGTCAGGAAGCTGCCCTTATGTGATACGCCAAAGACGAAGACCGACAGCGCACACAGCAGACAAAAGTTAAACATTCCCAGCACGATGTAGGGCACCTGCTTGCCGAGCAGGAATTCGCTGCGGGTGGTCGGCGTCACGTACAGGTTGATGATCGACCCGAGCTCCTTCTCACGTACCACGCTCAGCGCGCTGAGCATCGCCGGGATCATCATCAGCAGCAACGGGATCACCGCCGGGACGATGGCCGGCAGGCTCTTCACGTCCGGGTTATAGCGATAGCGGGTCTCGATGGAGATGAGCGAGGTCTCACGATTCGGGCTACTTTGCTGCCCGGCCATCTCCTGCAGCCAGGCGAGATGCATGGCCTGCACGTAGCCGCGCACCGTCTCCGCGCGGTTTGGCATTGCGCCATCCACCCAGACGCCGATTTGCACCGGCGTGCCGCGGGCGATATCGCGGCCAAAATTCGGCGGGATCTCTATCGCCACCGCCAGTTCGCCGTCGCGCATCCGCCGATCGAGCTCATCGTAACTGCGCAGCGGCGCCTGTTCGATGAAGTAGCGTGAGCCGGCGATATTCTGCGACCAGCCCTGACTGCTGAGGGTTTGATCGCGATCGAGTACCGCAAAGCGCAGATCCTCGACGTCCATGCTGATCCCATAGCCCATGATAAACATCAGGATCACCGTTCCCAGCAGCGCCAGCGTCGAACGTACCGGATCGCGGCGCAGCTCCAGCGCTTCGCGGCGGCTGAAGCTGAACAGCCGTTGCAGACTGAAGGCCTGGCGCGGGGCCGCGCGTTCTGGATGGGATGCTGCAGCAGGCGCAGGTTCCTCAGGAACTGCGGCGGTTGGCTGCGCCTCCTGGAGCCAGGCGATAAACGCCTCTTCGAGGCTGGCGGCACCGCGCTGTTCGACCAGCGCCTGCGGCGTATCGCTGGCCAGCACCTTGCCGGCGTGCATCAGCGAGATGCGGTCGCAGCGTTCCGCCTCATTCATAAAGTGGGTGGAGATAAAAATGGTCACCCGATCCTGACGCGCGAGGTCGACCATCAGCTGCCAGAACATATCCCGTGCCACTGGATCGACCCCGGAGGTGGGTTCGTCGAGGATCAGCATTTCCGGGCGATGGATGACCGCCACCGCCAGCGACAGGCGCTGACGGATGCCCAACGGCAGGGCGGTGGGCAGGGCGTCTTCCACCTCGCTGAGCATGAAGCGCTCGCTCATTTCCGCCACCCGACCGGGGATTTCGCCGTCCGGAATATGAAACAGGCGGGCGTGCAGTTCGAGGTTTTGCCGGACGGTCAGTTCGCTATAGAGCGAGAAGGCCTGCGACATATAGCCCACCCGCTGGCGGGTGGCGATATCCTTCGGATCGACCGGCTGGCCGAACAGCCAGGCTTCGCCTTCGCTGGCGGGCAGCAGGCCGGTGAGCATCTTCATGGTGGTGGATTTGCCGCAGCCGTTGGAGCCGAGGAAGCCGAAGATTTCACCGCGCGCGATGCGGAAGTTAACGTGGTCGACGGCGACGAAGTCGCCAAAGCGCATGGTCAGCCCACGGGCTTCGATGGCGATCTCTTCCTCGCGGTCGTCGCGCGGCGGGATTACTACCGCCTTATGCGCCTGGCGCTGCGCTTCCGGCAGCAGGGCGATAAACGCCTGCTCCAGCGTCTGGCTGCCGGTCTGCACTTTCAGCTCCGCAGCGGTACCGGTCGCCAGCACCTCGCCGGCGTTCATCGCCACCAGCCAGTCAAAGCGCTCAGCCTCTTCCATATAGGCGGTGGCCACCAGCACGCTCATCTCCGGCTGGCGCTGACGAATGCTGTCGATAAGCTCCCAGAACTGCGCCCGGGAAAGCGGGTCGACGCCGGTGGTAGGTTCATCGAGGATCAGCAGCTGCGGGTCGTGGATAAGGGCGCAACATAAACCCAGCTTTTGCTTCATCCCGCCGGAGAGCTTACCCGCCGGGCGATCGCGAAACGGCGCCAGCCCGGTGCTCTGCAGCAGCTCGTGGATACGTGATTCGCGTTCGGCTTTATCATGGCCAAACAGGCGGGCGAAGAAGTCGACGTTTTCATACACCGAGAGGGTGTGATAGAGGTTTTTCCCCAGTCCCTGCGGCATCCAGGCAATCTTCGGGCACACCTCGCGGCGATGATGAACGTCGCGCATATCGCCGCCGAGCACCATCACGTTACCCTGCTCAATGGCCCGCGCCCCGGCGATGAGAGAGAGCAGGCTCGATTTGCCGACGCCGTCCGGGCCAATCAGGCCAACCATGCGCCGCGCCGGGATCGCCAGGCTGATATCCCGCAGCGCCACGGTGGCGCCGAAGCGCTGGCCAACGTTGTCCAGCCGGGCGATGGGGGGCGAGGTATCCAGTGGCGTCAATATCATTGCGGCAACCTCACCGTCAGGTCTTCAGGCCAGGAGTGTTGCTTATCCAGCCGCACGTAAGCCATGCCGGGCAGGCCGGTTTTGACATACTCCAGGTGCTGCGCCAGCAGCTCCGGCGGGATGCGCGCTTTGACGCGGAACATCAGTTTGAGACGCTCGTCGCGGGTCTCCACCGTTTTCGGCGTAAACTGCGCGACGCTGGCGACAAAGCTGATATTGGCCGGGATCACCAGATCAGGGGCGGCATCAAGGATCAGCCGCGCTTCGCTGCCAAGCGCCAGCAGGCCCGCCTGTTCGGTGGGCAGAAAGAAAGTCATATAGACGTCGGCGAGATCGACCATGTTCAGCACCCGACCACCGGCGGCCAGCACTTCCCCCGGCTCGGCGACGCGATACTGAATACGGCCGTCGCGGGGCGCCTTCAGCTCGCTATCGTCAATATCGGCAAGGATCCGCCGCTCGGTCGCCTGGGCCGCTTCGACGCGGGTTTGCGCCTGAATAATGCTGGTGCGGGCGGCCTCGATGGCGGCGCGGGCGGCGGAGACCTGGGCTTTCGCCGACTCCAGCGCCGCGCGGGCGCTCTCTGCCGCGGCGCGATCGTCATCCAGCTGCTGGGCGGAGACGGCGCCGCGCTGCGACAGGGCATTCGAGCGGACGTGACGTTTCGCTGTGGAGTCGAGCTCCGCCTGACGCTGCTTCACAACCGCTTCGCTGGCGCGCATTTCACTTTGCCGCTGATCGAGCAAGGCTCTGGCGGCCAGGACCGCGCTTTCCGCTTCCTTGATTTGCGCGGCGGCTTCAAGACGCTGCTCGTTCAGTACACGGGTATCCATTCTCGCCAGCACCTCTCCCTGGCGCACGAACTGACCCTCTTTGACCAGAATGGTGTCGATACGCCCGGCGATTTTGCTGGCAATATCCACTTCGGTGGCTTCTATTCGTCCGTTGCTACTGGCAAACCCCTCCGGGAGGCCCGGCGGGCGCAGCAGCCACCATGCCGCGGCGGCGAGTACCACCAGTAAGCCGACAAAATACCCTGTCCAACGTTTCTTTATTTTGTCCATACGCGACTCGCTTGGTTCCCTGTGCTGAGTGATACGCGTGTCTCCTCCGGCGGGCGGAGCGTCCTCCTTGCGAAGGACGCATAAAGAGGGGAAGGGCCGCTGACGCAGCGCTCTACCGCGTCGATGCGCAGCCGAACGCTGTACTACTTATGTGGTCATCATCAGCGATCCTGGCCTTAATGAAACACGCATAGTGAGAGCTACCGTTAACGCGATAGTAACATCCGTGGCGGGCTTGTCCATACGAAAGGCAGGGTCTTGTCGACGTGTTAACAAAATATCCACTACCGGCAACATTTCATCACCTCAGAACAGCACCGGCAGCCCCAGACCACGTTTCACCTCATGCAGCGTCTGCTGCGTCAGCTGGTGGGCGCGCTCGCTGCCCTGGCGCAGCAGATCCAGCAGCATCCCTTTATCCTGAATAAAGGTGGCTCGCCGTTCGCGGATCGGCGCCAGTAGCGCCTGCAGGCAGGTCTCCAGTTCATTTTTACACTGGCGATCGCCCAGCCCGCCGCGCTGATAGTGGGCTTTCATCTCAGCCACCAGTGCCTTATCGCTATGGAAAGCGTCGAGATAGGTGAACACCACGTTGCCGTCGACATGCCCCGGATCGCTGACTCTCAGGTGCGTCGGGTCGGTATACATCGCGCTGACCGCGCGGTGAATCTCCTCTTCACTGGCCGATAACGTCAGCGTATTGCCCAGCGATTTCGACATTTTGGTGTTGCCGTCGACGCCCGGCAGGCGGCTCACTTCGCTGAGGAGCGCCTTGCAGTGGCGCAGCACTGGCGCGCCGGTGAGGCTATTCATCTTATGGACGATCTCGTTGGTCTGCTCAATCATCGGTAGCTGATCGTCGCCCACTGGCACCAGCTCGGCCTTGAAGGCGGTGATATCGGCGGCCTGGCTAATCGGATAGGCAAGAAAGCCCACCGGCAGCGAACGGGCGAATCCTTTCTGGGCAATCTCATTCTTGACCGTTGGATTACGTTCCACGCGGGCGACGGTGACGATATTCATATACAGCGCGCTGAGCTCCGCCAGCGCGGGCAGGGCGGACTGCAGGCAGATCGTGGTGAGCCTGGGGTCAATGCCGACGGCCAGATAATCGGCCATCACTTCGAGGATATGGTGGCTAACTTTTTGCGGATTGCTGCCGTTGTCAGTGAGCCCTTGCAGGTCGGCGATCAGGATAAACTGCTGGTGGTCGTGCTGCAGCGCGACGCGCTGGCGCAGCGAGCCGACGTAATGGCCAAGATGTAGCTGGCCGGTGGGGCGGTCGCCGGTGAGAATGGTTTGCGGGTGATTCATCAGGAACTCCTTATCAGACTGTTCAGCCGAAAGACGTCCTGAAAACACCAAAGCCGCCTTCCGGCGGCTTTGAAAATGGAAACGTATATCGTGCCGCCTGTTATGCAGGCAGCCACCAACGGCGGGGATAGGTCACGATCGCGTTTCTGTTCATCTTTTTATCCTGCCACGAAACCATAGTGGGGTAAACCCTGTTTGGTAAAACGCCCGGCGGCGCTGCGCTGGCGCGGGCCTACGGACTGCCCGCACAGGCCGGGTAACAGGATAAAACGACCGCTGTTACATGGTCGAGAAGACGTTCATGATCACGCCGCCGGAGATAATCAGCGCCATGGCGATAATGGCCGCCAGGTCCGGTTTCTGCTTATAGAGGATCATGGAGCAGATGGTGACGCCGACGATACCGAAGCCGCACCACAGCGAGTAGGCCACGCCCACCGGGATGGTGCTCATTGCGCGGGTGAGGGCGAAGTAGCAAAGGCCGTAGGCGCAGACCACCAGCACCGAAGGGGCCAGTTTGCTGAAACCGTTGGTCTTTTTGATCATCGAGGTGCCGGTGATTTCGGAGCCGATAGACAGCGCCAGCCATAAAAATCCGAGATTAAACATAGGGGGTATTCCTTTCCTGTTAGTTAGCGATGTTCTTATCCATGGCGGCGGCTGGCGCGGCGGGCGCCGCCTCTTCGCTCGCTTCGGAACCCATTTTCGAAAACAGGTTCATGATAATGATGCCGCTGGCGATCACCGCCATGCCGATGATGGCGGCGGTATCCGGGTGCTGGCCGTAGAATGCCATTCCCAGCGTCGAGACCACCAGAATGCCGGTGCCGGACCAGGTGGCGTACGCCAGACCGACCGGGATATCTTTCACCGCCCTTGAGAGCGAGTAATAGCAGGTGCAGTAAAGCGCAATCAGCAGCCCGAGCAGCAGCATTTTGCTGCCGCCTTCGCTGCTACCGAACATTTTTAACGTCGAGGTTGCCGAGGTTTCGGAGAGGATAACCAGCAGCATCCTTAACCAGCATTTTGTTTTCGAAGACATCGTTAAGCTCCAGGTTTTTCGTTGGGTAAGGTCATATCTTTCTGTTTTTTAAGTAATCAATGGCCGCATCGGTCAGCTGAGCGCGCGGGGCCGCCGCCAGCGCCGGATTATTCACCACGTCTGTGACGGTAAGATAACGGCGCGGTTCGCTGCTGGCGGCGGCCGGCGCGGTGGGTGCGTCCAGCTTCGCCAGCAGCTCATTCATGGTGCCGAGGAAGACGCCGCAGGCTTCCAGACGAGCCAGCGTGGCCTGCAGATGCCCGGCATAGGCGCTGCCGGCCTGCGCGCCGCGCAGCTGGTTGAGCTCGCTGTGCGGATCGCAGTGGTAGCGCAGGGCCAGAACCGGAATACCCGCCAGCAGCGCCTCGTGCGCGCAGCGGGAAACGGGATTGCGCAGGGTGCCGTTCAGCAGATCCGAGGCTTGCGGATAATCGAGAAACGGCAGCAGTACCGCCCGCCATGGCGCTGACGGCAGGACATCCAGCCAGGTCGATGACGGGATAATCTCGCCCACCTCTCGCCAGGCGGTGGCGTCGGCGAGACCCTCCTCCAGCGCGAGGCGCAGCGGATAGCCGCTTCCCGCCAGGCGTTGGCGGATAGCTGCGCGGTAGCCGTCAGCGGCGGTCACCATCACCAGTACCGGCGGCCGCAGGCGCTGCAAAATCCGCGCAACTACACCTTCAATCTGTTCGTCGGTCATGGCGAGCCTCCGTTAGCCGATGAGCGTCACCTGCGCGCCGTTTTTTAACCCGGCGGCATTGGCTTCTTCGGTGTCGATGTGAAATTCCAGCGCGAAGTCATCGCGCACCCGCACCACCACTTCATCGAAAGTCAGCTGGCGCTCGCCGTTGCTGCGCACGCTGACCTTCTGGCCATTGCTGACGTTGAGCTGGCGCGCGTCCTGCGGCGACATATGAATATGCCGCCAGGCGCAGATCACCTGAGAATGGAGCTCAACGTGACCGGCGGGGCCAATCAGCAGCGCGCTACCGGCATTCTCCAGTTGCCCGGACTCACGAACTGGCGCTTGAATGCCGAGCGTGAAGCAGTCGGCGCGCGACACTTCCAGTTGCGATAGCGGGCGGGTCGGGCCGAGGACGCGAACGTTGGTCAGCGAGCCCTTCGGCCCGACGGCGGTTACGCACTCCTGGGCGGCAAACTGCCCCGGCTGGCGCAGCGGTTTGAACGGCGTCAGGCTGTAGCCTTTACCGAACAATGCCTCGACGTCCTGTTGCGCGAGATGGACGTGGCGGTTGGAGATCCCCACCGGGATCGCCGGCGCCGTTGCGCTCAGGCGGGCGACGATTTTTTCGCGAAGCAAAGTGTCGATCATGACTTCTTCCCTTTCTTCAGCGCAGGGTGCTTATCTTCCGCTTCGTTCGGGATAGCGGGCGGAACGATGGGTTCCGGGGCGGTGATAACCACCGGTTCGTCCGTTTTTTCCTCGCGCGGAGGGTTGCCTTTGAGGTTGCTTAACGCTTCAACCACGCAGCGCTCCGGACGGGCAATGACCAGCGACTTCACGGTGTGCTCGGCGCCGGCAACCGCCACGCCGCGTTCTATAGCGGTGTGGATGGCGCTGATTTCCCCTTCAAAGCAGACGCTCACCAGCCCGGAGCCTGGTTTGCGATAGCCAATGCAGGTCACTCCCGCGGCTTTACAGGCGGCGTCGACGGCCTGAATGGCGGCGACCCATCCTCGCGTTTCAATTACGCCTAAACTTTTCATGGTCGGCTCCTGTTAATGGCGGACTAAGCGAATATCAAAATCAAATTGCCGGAAGAAGGCTTCCAGCCGGTCCAGTTCATCCGGCGAATAAGACGGGTCCTGGCTAATCGGGTAGGGCATATCCAGGCGTTCGTACTTTTTGCGTCCCAGCTGGTGGTACGGCAGCATGTCGATACGGCGGATATTCCCGCGCTTCGCCAGCTTCTGAACGTAATCAATGGCGCCGGTAATGGCGTCGAATGAGTCGTTGTAGCCGCGAATGAGCGGCATACGCACAATGACGTTGGCGCCGGAATCCACCAGCCATTCGAGATTGCGGCGGATCCCTTCGTTGCCGATGCCGAGCATCGCCTTGTGGTGTTCGCTGTTAATCTGCTTAATGTCGAATAAGAAGGTGTCGGTGACCGGCGCCAGCTTCTGGTAGTTGGCAAGCGGTGTGGTGCCCTGGGTTTCGACGGCGGTGTTAATCATCATCTTTTTGCATTCGCGAAATAAGGCGACGGCAAAATCAGTTTGCAGGCTCATCTCGCCGCCGCCGATGGTCACGCCGCCGCCGGAGGAGATATAGAAGTCGTAGTCCTGCATGATGATCTCCATCAGCTCGCTGACGGTGACGTCCTTGCCCATGATGTCCAGCGCGTTCTGGGTGCAAATCTCTTCACATTTGCGGCAGCCGATGCAGTCTTTATGGCGATCGACGAAGTGCTTCATTTCGCCATTCTCTTCCGCCCGATAATGAATACCCGCCGGACAGACGCTGACGCAGTCGCCGCAGTTAATGCATTTGTCGTGCGAGAACATCACCTGGAACTGGCTGCTCAGCCCTTCCGGGTTGGCGCACCACGGGCAGCGAATGTTGCAGCCCTTAAAAAACACCAGCGTGCGAATGCCATCGCCGTCATAGATCGAATATTTCTGGATATTGAAAATGCGGCCCGTTAATTCTTGTTTTGCGATCACGCTTGCCTCCCGCTCCGTCCCGTTACGGGACGGAGAACTTCCGGTTATTTCTCAAATACAGCTCATTTAATTCTCTTTAAGAGAACTAAAACTTCTCAATCACCGTACGGCTGATGATCTCGTCCTGGACCTCTTTGCACAGCTCAACGAAGTAGGCGCTGTAGCCGGCGACGCGGACGATCAGGTCACGGTATTTCTCCGGCTCCTGCTGCGCCTTCTTCAGCACTTCGTTATCGACATAGCTGAACTGCATCTGGCCATTGCCGAGAATCGAGGCGGTACGCAGCAAGGTAATCAGACCATGGCGACCTTCCGGGGTATCCAGCAGCCCTTTGAGGAATTTGAAGTTGTGCACCATGCCGATGTTCATGGTTTCCACGTTCATCTTGCTGACCGACTTGATAATCGCCGTTGGGCCTTGCTTATCCGCGCCCTGGGTCGGGCTGATGCCATCGGAGAGCGGCATCCACGCCAGGCGGCCGTTCGGCGTGGCGTTGGTTAGCTCGCCGATGGGCGTGTTGTTGGAGATAGACAGGGTGCCGTGGCTGAGGGTCGAGTAGAGCATCTTGTACTTACGGCACTCTTTCTCGGTCCATTCGGTAATATCCAGCGCGTACTGGTCGACATAGTTATCGTCGTTACCGTATTTCGGCGCGTTCAGGCAGTCGCGGCGCAGCGCTTCGTAACCTTCAAAGTTGGCCAGCAGCGCATCGCGGATCTGCTCAAGGGTGTATTTCTTCTCTTCGAACACCAGCTTGCGGATCGCCGCCATCGAGTCGACGTAGGTCGCCAGACCGGAGAAAATTAGCCCCGGACCGTGGTTGACCATCGCGCCGCCGGCGGCGACATCTTTGCCGCTCTCCATGCAGCCTTCGACCAGCAGCGACATCAGCGGCTTCGGCGCCACATCGCGGTGGACGCGCTGGCTGATGACGGTGCCGATAGCCGACAGGCGCACGATATGGGCGATCTGCTGTTTCACCGCCGCGTCGAATGCTTCGAAGGTGCGCAGGTCGCGCAGGTCGCCGGTGTCCAGCCCCTGATAGCTATCGAACAGCACCATCCGCCCGCGGTTAAGCACGAACTCGATAGCGATAGGCCACTGGGTGTAGCCGGTGGAGGTCCACTGGTAGATGCGCCCGGATTTCTGCGGTTCAACGCAGCCCATCAGGCAGTAATCGCGGGCGTCTTCAAAATCGAAGCCTTTGCGCAGCATCATCTTGATGTGGGAGTCATCGAAGTGGCAGGCCGGGAAGCCCATTCCCGCTTTCACCACGTCGACGATTTTTTCCATGTATTTCTGCGGCGACTGGTTGTGGATACGGCAGGCCAGCGACGGCTGGTAAACCTTCACGAAGCGCACGGCGTCCATAATCAGATAGGTCAGATCGTTACAGGCATCGCCGCCGCTACGTTTCTGGCCGCCAACGGTGAGGTTGATAAACGGCTGATAACCCGCGAAATATTTCGCTCCCAGTTCGCTCGACATCCACATCAGTTCGGCACATTTGATGATAAACGCCTGCAGCAGCTCCAGTGCGGTGTCGTGGGTCAAGCGGCCTTCGCGGATATCGGCTTCGAACATCGGATAGCAGTACTGGTCGACGCGCCCCAGCGACAGCCCGGTCTGGTTCTCTTCGATTTCAAACAGTGATTCGACGGTCCAGATACTCTGCAGCGCTTCCTGCAAGGTCTTCGGCGGATTGGCCGGCACGTTTTCGTTCACTTCGGCGATGGTCAGTAGCTCGGCGCGGCGCTGGGCGTTTTGCTCTTTCGCCGCCAGTTCGCGGGCATGGGCGGCGATGCGGCGGGCGTAGTTGACCACCCCTTCGCAGGTTTCAATCGCCGCTTTGTAGTAGTAAATGCGGTCGATATCTTCCGGATTTTCCATGCTCAGGCTGGCCAGATGCGCCTCGGCATCGGCTTTGATCCCGTTCATCCCTTTGGTGAACAGCAGTACGTCGTAGCCCGGGCAGGTATCGCCGCCGCCGTTAATCTGGTGATAGGAGAGGTCGCTGACGAAGGTCTCGCCGCTGAAGGCCCAGACGCCAGCCTCACGGTATTGCGCTTCGCAAATCTCATCCAGCGAACGGCCTTCCCAGAATGGGACGATCTCTTCGCGAATGGTTTTTTTATCTGCTTCGCTGATCTCAAACGGATCCTGCGGGCGGGTGCTCATCGTGTCGAGCTCGTCGCGTACCCAGCGCCAGGCGATATCCGGCGAGAAGGCGCCCGCGCGCGGCTTGCCGCACGGGTGCCCGACGATCAGCTCATCGTCCTGAATCAGAATCGGCGCGGTTTCGCAGGCGTGGCGGAAGGCTTTCGCTCGCAGCAGAATGGTCGGCATGCCCGGGTTGGCTTTCACCACTTCGGTAAAGGCCAGCGCGCGATAGATAGAGACGCTCGGGCGTACCGTCAGATAGTGGTTACGCAGACGCTGCATACGCGGGGTCAGCCCTTCCATCACCGGCGTGTCGGCGCAGGCGGCGAACGGCGCGTGGCTGACCTGTTGTGCGCCGCTAAACAGACGCACCGGCAGATTCAGCGCGCTGAGGTTACGCTGGGCGCTGATGAACATCGCCGAGAGTTCGTTCACCTCGGCATGCTCAAAAGCGGCGCCATGCAACATGGCGTCGAGCATCGGATAGCCGTCAATGGCGCAGGCGGCGCGGACTTCGCTCAGTTCCGCCAGCTTGAACCACAGGCACTCCACGAGCTCATACGCCTGCTGGGTATTCAGCGCGCCGCTGCTGATATCGCGCTGGAAGTAAGGCAGCAGCGCCTTGTCCGCCCCTTCCGGGTTGACTGCATAGCTGCCGTTGTCCAGCTGGAGCGCCAGCTGGAACAGATAGAACGCCTGGCAGGCTTCTTTGAAATTACGCGCCGGATGGGCCGGCACGTGGTGGAGAATGGCTGCGCTATCGAGCAGCTCGGCTTTGCGATAAGCATTGGTCTCCGCCGCCGCCAGCTGCTCGGCGCTGTTGGCCAGATTTTGCGCCAGCGCCAGCAGCGCGTCGCAGGCGTAGATGGCGGCGCGGCAGCCGTTGACTTCATCCATACCGCTGCGGCTGACCGCGCTGCCGAGTGCGCGGGTTTTCTCTTCCAGCGGGTGCTTAATCGCCAGCACCCCTTTTTCGACCACCAGCCGGTAGTCCGGCGAATCCAGATCGCTGTTGAGGTTGAGGAACTGGAAAGCCGATGGGCGACGGGTCGCGTTTTCGTCATGGAAAATCGCCCCGTGCGGTTTACGGCTCTGGTTGCCGACAATGAGTTCGTCGGGGCTGATGGTCAGCGGCAGCTGGCGCATCAGTTCATAGAAACGGCGCGCCGGTTTAACGGCGGCGGGAACGCCCGCGATATCGCCATCCAGAGCGTTCAGCGTGGTGGCATGTTCGGTGCACAGCGTGCTTTTCTGGGCGAGTAAACGGTCTGCCAGCACTTTGACGCGCGGCGTTAAGCTGTAGTGTGCCATGGGTAAGGTTCTCCAAATCTTGTTATCAGTGGCCCTGAACGGCGTTGCCGGTCCATGCCCGGCGATAGAGTTCGGTCAGTGCGTGAGCATCCGGCGCGCGTGGGTTCGTCGGAGTACAGCTGTCGCGTAACGCCTGGCCGATCATCTCCGCCAGCCGTTGTTCAAACTCGTCTGCAAGGACGCCGGTATCGCGGATGCCGGCCGGCATGTTCATTTCGTCTTTAAGCGCCTGAATGGCGACCAGCAGGCTGGTGACGCCCTGGCGGGTAGTGGCCGCAGGCAGATCCAGCAGATGGGCTAGCCGGGCATATTTGCGGGCGGCATCGGTATCGCACAGCCCGTGATAATCAGCGTTCCAGGCGACGACGTGCGCCATCAGCAGGGCGTTGGCGCGGCCATGGGGCACGCGGAAGACGCCGCCGAGGGAGTGGGCCAGGCTGTGGGTTATCCCCAGCGACGCGTTGGTGAAGGCCATCCCCGCCATGCAGGAGGCGTTGTGCATCTTTTCGCGCGCCTGCAGGTTGTCGCCGCTGCGCCAGCAGGTTGGCAGATAGCGAAATACCTGCTGCACCACTTTCTCCGCCAGGGCGTCGGAAAAGTCGCTGGCGGCGCGGGAGACGTAGGCCTCAAGGGCGTGACACAGCACGTCCATGCCGGTGTCGGCGGTAATTGCCGGCGGCACCGAAGCCACCAGCGCCGGGTCCAGAATGGCGATATCCGGCAGCAATGACGCATCCACCAGCACCAGCTTTTCCGCGTTGGCTTTCACCACCGAAAAGGCGGTGACTTCCGAACCGGTACCGCTGGTGGTCGGGATGGCGACGAAGCACGGTCGGGGACGGTCGGCCAGCGGACGGGTTTGCGCCAGGGAGAAAATAACCGCTTTGGCGGCATCGATTACCGAACCGCCGCCGAGCGCGATAACCAGATCCGGGTAGTGGTTATCCATCAGCTTCATACCGCGCACCACGGTGGCGATATCCGGATCCGCCACCACGTCGTCCCACACCTGCCAGGCGATCCCGCGCTGGCGCAGCAGGGCGGTGACGCGCTCGGCGAGGCCAAATTTCACCATCGCTTGATCGGTCACCAGCAGCACGCTGCGGGCGGAAAGTTCGTTCAGCACCGAGAGGGCGTCCTGACCGAAGCAAATCCGTGGTTTCAGTAAAAATTCACTCATTGGGCTATTCACTCCTGTTCGGCGTCCCGAAACACCTTCTCAACAATGGCGACCACCGACATCGCTTTGTAGCGCTCTTTATTGAGCGCGAAGTACTCTTCCGCCAGCACGATGTCGTGCATACCGGCGCCGACGTTATCGACGGCGACCCAGGTCTGGTCCTTCATCGGCTGCTGTTTGTCATCTAAGCGAGTAATCAACAGCAGGTTGCTGCCGCGCAGCTCATCGCATTTTTGCGTGGCGACAACATGGCCGGTCACCTTTGCGAGAATCATCGTTATATCGCCTTATATCAGTGCGTTACTTAGCAAGGCGCTCCAGCACCTGGCGGATAACGCGTTCCACGTTTTGCTCGTTGATTGCGCCTTCCGCATTCGCTGCGGCGCCTGGGCTGGCGAAGCGGTCATCGCTGCCTGCCGGGTGTGCTGGCGCAGCGCTGGCCGGAGCGTTGAAACGCACGTCATCAAGAATGCTGCGCTGCGGATCGCTCGCCGGCGTGACGATGGTTGGCTGTGGCTCAGGGCGGCTGCCCGGCGCGCGAAGCTCGTCAATCGACCGCACGCCATAGCCGACTTTGCGGATATTGAGCAGGTTCATCGGGCCGACGTTGTCGGAGCTGGAGCCGCCGCCGACCGCGCCGCAGCCGAGGGTCAGCGCCGGGGAGATATTGGTGGTGGCGCCGATGCCGCCGAGCGCCGCCGGGGTGTTGATCAGGATGCGGTTGACCGGTTTTTCGAGGCTGAACTGGCGGATGACGTCCTGGTTGCGGGTGTGGATCACCAGCGTATGGCCGAGCCCTTCATTAGTCAGCAGCTCTACCACGCGGTGGCAGGCGGCTTTCCAGTCCTCAGCCACGTACAGACCGAGTACCGGGCACAGTTTTTCGCGCGAGTAGGGGTTTTTCGGTGAGACGGTGGTCTGCTCGGCGATCAGCACTTTGGTGCTGGCCGGGACGCAGAAGCCGGCCATCTGGCTGAGGTACAACGCGGTTTTACCGACCACTTTCGGGTTGATGGTGCCGTTCGGGCGCAGCAGCAGCGCCGCCATTTTCGCCGCTTCATCTTCATTCATGAAGTAAGCGCCCTGCGCTTCCAGCTCGCGGTGAACCTCATCGTAAATGCAGCCTTCGACGATGATCGACTGCTCGGAGGCGCAGATCACGCCATTATCGAAGGTTTTGCTGGTGATGATATCTTTCACCGCGTGGTGGATATCGGCGCTGCGTTCGATAAATGCCGGGCCGTTGCCCGGACCGCCGCTGATGGTCGGGGTGCCGGACGCGTAGGCCGCGCGCACCATGCCTTCGCCGCCGGTGGCGAGGATCAGCGAAACGTCTTTGCTGTGCATCAGCTCTGAGGTGGCTTCGAGGGTCAGCTGGGTGATGCCGTCAACGCAGCCCTCCGGCGCGCCGGCCGCTTCCGCCGCGCGTTTGACGATCTCAATCGCCTTCCAGCTGCACTGACGCGCGCCGGGATGCGGGGAGAAGATAATGGCGTTACCGGCCTTGAGGGCGATCAGCGCTTTGTAGATAACCGTAGAGGTTGGGTTAGTTGAGGGGACCAGCGCGCAAATCACGCCCAGCGGCACGCCCACGTCCATCACTTTTTTTACCGGGTCGTCATGAATGATGCCAACGGTCTTCATATCTTTGATGGCGTCGTAGACGCGCAGCGAGGCGAAGCGGTTTTTCAGCACTTTGTCCTGCCAGTTGCCAAAACCGGTCTCTTCCGCGGCCATTTTCGCCAGCGCTTCGGCGTGGTGCGCTGCTTCCTGGGCCACGTTTTTCACGATGGCGTCGATTTGCTGCTGCGAAAAGGTGGCCAGCATTGCCTGCGCTTTTTTGGCGTTGCGCACCAGTTCCCGGGCGTTCTGCCGGGACTGCAAATCGTTATCCAGTTCAATCATGAGTCTATCCTTCATCAGACGAAAAGAGTGGGGACGGGGCGTGCCCTGTCAGGTCATGCTTTGTGCTGCGCCGCGATTTTTTCGATGTCGTTATGGGGACGCGCGATGACGCGAGAGCTGACGACTTCGCCAATGCGTTTCGCCGCTTCCACGCCGGAGTCGACCGCCGCGTTGACCGCGCCGACGTCGCCTTTCACCATCGCGGTGACGAGGCCGGAGCCGACGTTTTCATAGCCGATCAGTTCGACGTTGGCGGCTTTGCACATCGCGTCCGCGGCTTCAATACAGGCCACCAGACCTTTGGTTTCGATAAGACCAAGCGCTTCTTTCATCAGGTTTCTCCGTTAGTCCGCAATTTTGTAATGCGAGACGATTTTGTTGATGTCGTTATGCGGACGGGCGATGACCAGCGAGGTCACCACTTCGCCAATGCGCTGGGCCGATTCAACGCCGGAATCCACCGCCGCTTTCACCGCGCCGACATCGCCTTTCACCATCGCGGTGACGAGGCCGGAACCGACGTTTTCATAGCCGATCAGTTCGACGTTGGCGGCTTTACACATCGCATCCGCTGCTTCAATGCAGGCCACCAGACCTTTGGTTTCAATCAGACCTAATGCATCACCCATTTGCGTTCTCCTGGCCTTCAGGCCTTGTGTTTAATGACGATTTTGTTGATGTCGTTATGCGGACGCGCGATGACCAGCGAGGTCACCACTTCGCCGATGCGCTGCGCCGATTCCACACCGGAATCCACCGCCGCTTTTACTGCGCCGACGTCGCCCTTCACCATCACGGTGACCAGGCCGGAGCCGACGTTTTCATAGCCGATCAGTTCGACGTTGGCGGCTTTACACATCGAGTCCGCTGCTTCAATACAGGCCACCAGACCTTTGGTTTCGATAAGCCCCAATGCATCACCCATCGTGATCTCCTCCAGAACAGGTTTTGTGATTCGGGAAAACCGTCCGCGTAACGGCATCAACACGCGGAAGCGGCGTTCGGGGTTCACTATAGGGAATGGGGAGAGAAGTGAAATTTAAATCCGTTTGGATGGATATTTTAGGTTTTTACTCTGCCATTTAGCCTTATTTAGGCTTCTTTTTATATTTTCATTCTGTTTTGTGCGTGTTGATTTTTATGATGATATGGCGCTTTTTTAGGCTCTTTATCAGCGGGAGATGAATGTTAATAAGATGCTAATTACTTGCCTGCGGTTGGTAATATAGCCGCGTGATAATTGTGGGTATGCTCATGTTTTGGCGTCGAAGCTAAATGCAAAACGTGCGCTTTTAGCATCCAGGGAAAAGGGGCATTAATGGAGCGTGAGCGAGGGCGCATTTTCCTCGCGGTGGTACAGGGGGGACGGGTTAATTAAGCGTGCTGCCGGACTTCAGCGTGCAGATGTAGAGCGGTGAGTTGATAGAGCTCAGCAGGATAGCTTTGTCGTTAAGCTTTTGCGCATTGAGGAACAGGCCGTCGTGGCTGTCGGACATCTCACGCATGAAATAGTCGAAGATGACATCCGGCGATTCATCGATGGACGAGGCGCTGGATTCCCATTTCTTGATGCGGTAGTGGCGCTCGGTCGCCGAGATGCGCTGGCTGGTGTAGCTGAATTTGACGTAGCGCTGCAGGTAGAGCCAGCCGGCGGCAGAATCGGTATAGCCTTCCACTACCATGGACCCGTTGCCATTGGCGGCAAAATTAAAATGGATATTGCCGTTCACATTCTCTTTTTCCATATTTTCAAAACGCATGATCGCTTTGGTGGAGCAGCTCATCACGCCGTCGTTGGCATCCGGCAGCAGACGCCAGGCGCTAAACCCGGCGGCGGCGATAAACGCGAGGGCAGAGAAGGCGAAAAAGGTGCGGGGCGCGAGTCTCATTGCGGCTTCCAGGAGTAGTAAAAGTAGTTATCGCAATAGCTAAACGGGTTGTCTTCGTGCATCGCGCAGTGGGCGAGAAATACCCGGCCCAGGCCGTTGGTCTCCAGCCGGTCGCCATAGAAGAAAACAAAACGCTCCCCCGGCTTGCAGCTGAGCTTCAGCCGCTGACGCACCTCATCAAAGTTCTTACCGTAGGCCGTCGCCGAGACCGAACGCAGCATTTCATCGCTGGCGAGCAGTTCGCACTGGCTGTGGTTCATCAGCGTCAGATTAATTAGCCGGGCGACGTGGGTTCCGGCAAACGTGAATGCCACCAGAAGCAGGGCGATGACCAGCAGGCAGCCGCCGGCCAGATACCAGCACATTCCGCGCGCGTGTGGTGAAGCGGCAGGCGGTATGGTTTCCCTTCCTGCCCCGGCGGGTTCGCCAGGCGGCGCGGCCGGGCTGGCGACATCGGCCAGCGCCGGCCCGGCGTCGAGCAGTTCGATGCTGAGATCCTGATTCAGCTGCAGCATGCCGCGCGACACGGTGACGATAATGTTATCGATATCGTAGTGGCGGAAAGTTTTGCGCAGCATGCTCAGATACTGGTTGAGGTTGCTATTGGAAGAAGTTAAGCCGTTATCGTCCCAGACTTTTTTCAACACTTCATCGCGACTGACCACGCCGGTATGGCGGAGAAAAAAATAGAGCAGCGCGCTGGCGGTGATGGATAGCTGGCTATCTGGTTCATCGCTGCCGGGCAGGGTTAGCGTGCCGTCTGTTGCATCATAAATGAGACGGGCATTGATGTTGTAGCGCATCGCGGCCTCACTCTATTCGCTTCATGCGGGAAGCGTCATTTTGGTCAGATCGTTCACCAGCGACTGGCGATGTTCGCTGCTCATGGTGCGCCCCTCGGTCAGCTCAGATAACCAGATACCGTCGGCGGCGTAGCGTACCAGGGTACCGGTTGGGCCGTTATCCAGCGCATCGCCTTGCGCCAGATGATCCAGCATCCAGTCGCGCCAGCATTTTCGCAGCACCGGTTCGTCCGGCATCGCCAGCGACAGCACCATCAGCTGACGGCTTTCGTGCGTGTCCGTCAACTGCGGATTGGACAGATAGTGCAAATAGGCCCGGGTAAAGCGTCCGTAAGCGATGTTATCGGCGGCCATCAGTTCGCTAATCGCCTTTTCCATAATCGCTAGCAGCCTGGCGAACAGAGCGAAAATCAGCGCCTGCTTATTGGGAAAATGGTGCAGGAGGCCGCCTTTGCTGACCCCAGCCTCGCGGGCGACAGCGTTCAGCGACAGGGCGGCGATACCGTCCCGGCCGGCAATCATCGCCGCCGATTCAAGCAGCTGACGGTGGAGACGGACGGGATCTTTTTTACGATGCTGGGCTTCCATGTTCATGGCCGGAATCATACCGACCAGACGGTATGATTATTTTTGATCGCTATCAATATGAGAGGCGGCTTCGCGCGATGCGATACCGTTAATGCGTGGAGGCTCACAAATTGTCATATTAATGAAAGCGATAACCCGGAAGGGCTATCGCGTTGAGGTTTATTTCGTTGCCAGGTGCACCGCCAGGCCGCTTTGCCCCGGCGCCAGCTCCGGACGCAGCGTTAGCGATGGGATCAGGTAGTCGCCATGATTTTGCCGGCGGAATGGAATGGGCTCGGTTTGCCACAGCGTGTCCAGCCGCTCGGCCAGCGTGGCGCACTGGTCGGCGAACTGCGCGGCATCGGTTTTGTCCGTGCGGTAAAACACCAGCGGCGGAAGCACCTCGAAGCCGGGATAGAACAGCATACCGTGCTGAATGGGGAACAGGATGTCGTCGATGGGGCCATTGATCCCGCGCGGTGAATAGTGTTCCGCCCAGCCGCCGGCGGTGACGATCAGCATCGCCCGCTTGCCGACGAAGGTGCCTTCCCCATAGCGATCGCCCCAGTGGCGGTCGCTGTGCTCGCCGACACCATAGGCAAAGCCCCAGGCGTACACCCGGTCGATCCAGCCTTTCATGATCGCGGGCATCGAGAACCACCACAGCGGAAACTGAAAAATCACCGTATCGGCCCACAGCAGCTTTTCCTGCTCGGCGGCGATATCCGCGCTTTGAGTACCTTGGGCAAAGGCCTGTCTGGAGTCCAGGGTAGGACGCCAGAACTCGCCGACCGGCGGCGCGCCGCTGTCGTCGGCGTCATACCCGGCCTTCCAGCGCATGGCGTAGAGATCGGAGACCTGGACTTCATGACCGGCCTGCAGCAGATGACGGATGGCGAAATTTTTTAAACCGCCATTGAGGGAGCGCGGTTCCGGATGGGCGTAAATCAGCAGTACTTTCATAACATCACCTCTGAAGTGGGAAGAGCTGCAGAGTAGGAAAGCTGGCGCTATAGTAGAAATTAATTACTTAAATCCCAGGTATAGCTGTGATTAATTTACATCGTCTGGATCTCAATCTGCTGCGCACGCTCGACGTGCTGCTCAGTGAAAATAACGTTACCCGGGCGGCGCAGCGGCTGAATCTGTCGCAGCCGTCGGTGAGTATTCAACTCGCCAGGCTGCGGGAGATGTTTGCCGACCCGCTGCTGATGCCGGGCCCGCGCGGCATGCAGCCCACCGCCCGCGCCGATGAGCTTCGCCAGCCGCTGCGCGCTGCGTTAGCCGCGCTGGAGCAGGCGGTGGCCCCGGTAGCACCTTTTAATCCGGCCGCGGCGGCGGAGACCTGGCGGGTGGCGGCGACGGACTATATGGCTTCGGCGACCCTCATGCCGATGCTGGGCAGGCTACGGCAGGCCTCTCCCGGCAGTCGGCTGGCGGTATTCGAACTCCAGCCGGCGCGGCTGGAGCAGCAGGCGGCCAGCGATGAAGTGGATCTCTTTTTCCATACCCGCGAGGGCGCGCCGCCGGGGCTGCATCAGCGCCTGCTGTTTCGCGAGCGCTACGTGCTGGCGGGCCGGGCCGGGCATCCGGTGCTGCGGCAAGGGTTGAGCCTGGAAACGTTCTGTCAGCTGGAGCAAGCGATCGTCTCCCCGGACGGAGGCGGCTTCAGCGCGGCGACCGATACCGCGCTGGCGAACCTTGGCCTGACGCGGCGGGTTGTCCTTTCCGTGCCACATTTCCTGTTTATGCTGGAGACCCTGCGCAATAGCGATCTGGTGGCGGTGCTGCCGGAGCGGCTGGTGCGCGGGCAGAGCGGGCTGGTGGTCATCGAGCCGCCGCTGGCGGTCGCCGGCTTTGAGATGCTGATGCTGTGGCACGAGCGCTGGCACCGCGACCCGGCGCATCAATGGCTGCGCCAGTTCATTGTGAATTCACTGGAGGAACAGACATGCTGAGCGGACTGAATCACCTGACCCTGGCGGTCAGCCAGCTGGCGCCGAGCGTGGCGTTTTATCAGCAGCTGTTGGGCATGACGCTGCACGCCCGCTGGGACAGCGGCGCCTATCTCTCCTGCGGCGATCTGTGGCTGTGCCTGTCGCTGGATCCGCAGCGGCGTGTCACTCCGCCGGAGGAGAGCGACTACACCCATTATGCGTTTAGCATTAGCGAAGCGGATTTCGCCCGCTTCGCCGCTCGCCTTGAGGTTGCCGGCGTGGCGGTGTGGAAGCTGAACCGTAGCGAAGGCGCCTCGCACTATTTCCTCGACCCCGACGGCCACAAGCTGGAGCTACACGTCGGCAGCCTCGTCCAGCGTCTGGCCGCCTGCCGCGAACAGCCGTATAAGGGGATGGTGTTTTTTGACCAGTGAAGCTGATTTGCGGACGCGAGGTAACCCGTCGCCCCGGTAAGCGCAGCGCCACCGGGGAGAACAGGCTAAACCTCACTCCATCGCCACCTTCACCGCTTCTCCCAGCTTCACCATCACCGCTTTATGTTTCTCGGTCGGCGGCAGGGCGCAGTTGATCCTGACGCAGTTGCGATACTTGCCCGCCGCGGAAAACAGCGACCCCGGCGCGACCTGGATCTTCAGCCGGCACAGCTGTTTGGCGACGCAGACCATATCCACCTGCTCCGGGAGCTCCACCCACAGCATAAAACCGCCCTTCGGCCGGGTGACGCAGATCCCGCAGGGGAAAAACTCCCGCAGCCAGCAGGTGTAGATCTCGATATTGCGCTGATAGATCTGCCGCATCCGCCGCACGTGGCGGTGATAATGGCCTTCGCGAATAAAGTTAAAGGCCGCCAGCTGGGTTGAAGGGACGTTAGTGCCGCTGGCGGCGTACTTCATCTGGAGCAGCTTGTCGTAGTAGCGCCCGGGCGCTATCCAACCGATGCGCAGGCCGGGGGCGATGGTTTTGGTAAAGGAGCTGCAGAGCATCACCCGGCCGTCGATATCCCAGGAGTGAATCGTGCGCGGGCGCGGATATTCGGTAGCCAGCTCGCCGTAGATATCATCCTCGAAAATAACGATATCGTGGCGCTGGGCCAGGTTCAGCACCGCGCGCTTGCGGGCGTCCGGCATGATAAATCCCAGCGGGTTGTTGCAGTTCGGCACCAGGATCACCCCTTTGATCGGCCACTGATCCAGCGCCAACTCCAGGGCCTCGATGCTGATCCCGGTTTCCGGATCGGTGGGGATCTCAATCGTTTTTAATCCCAGTCCGCGCAGCATCTGCATGGTGCCGTAGTAGCAGGGGGATTCCACGGCGATGATGTCCCCTGGCTGGCACACCGACAGCAGGGCCAGCGACAGCGCGCTGTGGCAACCGCTGGTGAGCACCAGATCGTCGGCAGTCACCACCGATCCGCCGTCGAGCATCAGGCGGGCGATCTGCTCCCGAAGCTCGCGGCGACCGGCCAGTTCGTCATAGTTCAACACCTCAGTGAGGTTGTGCTGGATCGCCCGGCTCAGTTCGCGCCAGATGGGCTTCAGACTTGGCTGCGTCACGTCCGGCGAGCCGCCGCCGAAGGGGATGATCGTTTTATCGTAGCGGGCGTCGAGCATGGTCAGCACCTGATCCCACTGGGTGATCTCCACCGGACGCTGCACCGGACGCGACATCGGCGGCACCGGCGGCTGGGCCTTGCGGGGGGCGACGAAATAGCCCGATCGCGGCTGCGGCACAATCATCTGCTGCTGCTCAAGCAGCTGATAGGCCTGCTGGACGGTGCTGATGCTGACGCCGTGCTCCTGGCTCAGGCTGCGCACCGACGGCAGCTTTTCGCCGTGGCGATACAGGCCCTGTTCAATGCGTTCGGCCAGCAGCGCAGCAAGATGTTGATAGCGGGTCATGCTGTATCCTTAATTGTCGCCATACAGATGGAATAACCAGTACAGATGGCAGGAAAAATTGCGGTCTGCTGTACGTTTTAGCCAATCTGTATGTTAAAGAAAAGTGTTTTGTGAATCTGTATTCCTCCCCCCCAAATCCGTGAAGATAAAGTCTCTGGCAAGGTGAGGAGGTAGAGGATGGAATTTCATGAGAACAGGGCAAGACAGCCATTTATCGGTTTCGTATTGCTGGTACGGTTTGTCAAAAAATGGTGGCTTCAGGAGCAAACGCGTAGAGCTTTGCAGAAAATGAGCGACGAACAGCTGAAAGATATCGGCCTGCGTCGGGATCAGATCAATTAAAAAGTGCTTTTTTTCAGGCATCACTTCTTCTTTGCCCCGGTAAGCGCTGGCGATGCCGGGGAATCATTCACGAAATTTATCAATTGATGCGACGTGACCTTCCGTTTCTTGATACTTACCCTGATAAGTATTATTTTCTTCTCAACAATGAGAGGAAAAGCTGTGACTGAAGACGAACTGTTTGCCCGCCGCCCGCTGGGGATGCGGATGGCCATGGTGGTGCGCCAGTGGCGCGCGATTATTGACTCCGCTATCACCGATACTGGACTCACCCAGTCCAGCTGGACGGTGCTGATGCAACTGCATCAGTTGGGGGACAACGTCTCGGTCAGCGAACTGGCGGAGGTGCAGGGGATTGAACTGCCGCCGCTGACGCGCACCCTCTCATTACTGGAAAAGCAGGGCTATCTGTTGCGTTCCACATCGCCATATGACAAACGCATTCGCCTGCTGACGCTGACCGCCGAGGGGCGGGCTATTCTGGAAAAACTGAGCCGCGTGATCGAGACCTATCAGGAGCGCGTAACCCAGACCATCCCGGAGGCCGACCTCGTCACCTTCAGCGCCACGTTAAATCAAATCGCCTGCCGTTTGCGGAATATCCGCGAAGAAGATAACAAGATCTAACACACTATGATGACGCCTGAACAAAAATTTGCCCGCTGGGTACGGGTGAGTATTGCCGCTTTTCTGGGAATATTCGCCTGGTTTATCGTTGCCGATATCTGGATCCCGCTGACGCCGGACTCCACCGTCATGCGCGTGGTGACCCCGGTTTCGTCGCGGGTCTCCGGCTATGTCTCGCACGTCTACGTGCATAACAATAGCCAGGTGAAAAAGGGCGACCTGCTGTATGAGCTCGACCCGACGCCATTCATTAATAAAGTTGAAGCGGCACAGATCGCCCTTGAACAGGCGAAGCTGAGCAACCAGCAGCTGGACGCGCAAATCGCCGCCGCCCGCGCCAACCTGCGCACCGCGCAGTACACCGCCCGTAACGATAAGGTCACGCTCGATCGCTATCAGCGCCTGAGCACCATGCAGAACGTCTCGCAGTCCGATCTCGACAAAGTGCGGACCACCTGGCAGACCAGCGAGCAGTCGGTCTCGGCGCTGAACGCGCAGATCCAGAACCTGCTGATCCAGCGCGGCGAGCGCGACGATAAGCGCAACGTCACCCTGCAGAAATACCGCAACGCGCTGGAGGAGGCGCAGCTGAACCTGGCCTGGACCAAAGTGCGTGCGGAAACTGACGGCATGGTCAGCAACCTGCAGCTTAACCCGGGGATCTACGCCACCGCGGCGACGGCCGTGCTGGCGCTGGTCAACAACAATACCGATATCGTCGCTGACTTCCGTGAGAAGAGCCTGCGCCACACCGCGGTAAACACCGATGCGGCGGTGGTTTTTGACGCCCTGCCGGGGGAAGTTTTCCCGGCGCACGTGACCAGCAGCGATGCCGGGATTCTGGCGGGGCAAGAGGCGGTTAACGGGCAGCTGTCGCAGCCGGAACAGTCCACCCGCTGGGTGCGTGATGCCCAGCGAATGCGCATTCACGTCGCGCTGGATCAGCCGCTGGCGAAACCGCTGCCGACCGGCGCCCGCGCCACGGTGCAGCTGTACAATAGCGAGGGACCTTTCGCCCGCACCTTCGCCGGCCTGCAGATTCATCTGGTGAGCTGGTTGCACTATGTCTATTAATACCCTGGCGCACGTCTTTACCCCGCACGGCAATATCGTCTACACGGCGAATGATTTTCGCCAGACGGTGCGTATCGCCGTGGCCGGGACCATTGCGCTCAGCATCTCCACCTTCTACGACGTGCAGTACGGCGTATTTTTTGTGGTGTATCCGCTGATGCTGATGTCGCTGGTGCCGGTGTTCAACCGCCACGTCGCCCGCCAGTTTGTGTTCAGCGCGGCGGTGAACTGCGTCGAAATGGTGCTGATTGTCGGTTATTTGTCGCAATGGCCGGTGATCATGACGCTGGTGGTGTTCGCCCTGTACGTGATGCGTTTTCGCTTTATGAGCCAGGGGCCGCTGTTTCTGCTGGGGTCGATGGGGGTGGTGTGTCAGAGCACGATGCTCAACTTTATGAGCTACCCGACCAGCAACTGGCACACCCTGATGTTCTCCAACATGGAAGCGTGCGTGCTGGCGGTGGCGCTGAGCGCGCTGCTGCATTACCTGATCCCGGACGTCGAACCGCGCAAGCCGCCGCCGCGCATTGAAAAAGACGCCGCCCGCATCCGCCACGAGTCGCTGCTCTCCGGCACGGTGGCGACGATCATCTTTGTGGTGTTTCAGATCTGCGATCTCAGCGACTCGCTGTCGGCGCTGATGGCCGGGATCCTGATCCTGTTCCCGATGCACTATCGCGGGGCGGTGATCAGCTCGATCTGGCGCGTGGCGGGGGTGGTGCTGGCCTGTCTCTATATTCTGGTGGTGCAGCTGATTATCTATGACTTCAGCAATCACATGATCCTGATGATGCCGCTGATTGGCCTCGGGCTGGCCTTTAGCGCCCGCCTGCACGTGATGGAGAAAGTGGGCGCCGGGGTGGGCTTCGCCAGCATTACCACCATCGGCATTATGTTTGGCCAGAACCTGCATCCCTATCAGGATCTGGTGTTCAGCGATCTGTACCGCATCACCTCGGTGACGGTCTCGCTGGTGGTCACGCTGACCCTGGTTTTTCTTATGCACCGTCTGCTGAACTGCTTTGCGGCGACGCGCTTTGTGGTAAGCGATTAACCTGCCGGTGGGAAGGTGGCGAGACAGCGCCACGCCTCCCCGTCCTGCTGATATAACGCCGCCGTCTGTTCCGGGACGATCCAGGCTCGCGCGTCGGCTTCCGTCCCCTCAAGCAGGATGCACAGCCCGCAGCCGCTGCGCAGCTGGCGGGGAATATCTTTGACCTCGAAGGTCATTCCCGCCGCCTGCAGGGCTTTGCGCGTTCGCACCACTCCCACCGTGGAATGAAATAAAAACAGAAACGTTGTCATCCGCGCCTCCGCTGGCGCTGGCCGATCAGCGCCGCGCCGATCGCCCCGGCGAACTGGGCGTCGGGATGGGTTGTCACCGCCATGCCGACATGGCTTTCCAGCATGCGGGCAAAGGCGGCGCAGTGGCTGACGCCGCCGGTAAACAGCAGCGGCCCTTGCGCCGATAAGCGGCCGATAAAGTTCGCGCTGCGCCGGGCCATGGCGTTAATCACCCCCGCCAGAATCGCCTCCGGCGCGACCCCCGCCGACCGCAGGCTGATGACTTCCGATTCGGCGAAAACCGTACACATGCTGGTGATGGCATGCGGTTCCACGCCGTCGGTAATGGCGTCCAGCTGTTCGACGCTGGCGCCGAGGGTGCGTGAAATGACCTCCAGAAAGCGGCCGGTGCCGGCGGCGCATTTGTCATTCATCAGAAAGTCGCTGAGGTTGCCCCCGGCATCCAGCTGGATAACCTTGCTGTCCTGGCCGCCGATATCAATCACCGTGCGGGTGTCCGGCGCCAGCAGGCGGGCGCCGAGACCGTGACAGGAAATCTCCGTCACCTGTTTATTGGCGAAATCTACCAGCTGGCGACCATAGCCGGTGAGGGTTAAAAAGGGCGTTTCCGCGAGGCCAGCGCGCAGCGTCTCCCAGGCCTCATGGATGGCGTCGGCGGGGCGAAAGGGGGTCGGGCAGAGGAAACGACGCGTAACCACCCCGTCCGCGAGCAGGATGCCTTTCGTGGCAGTGGAGCCGGAATCAATACCAACCGTGTAGATCACGCGTGCTCCTTATAGCATTTCGATAAAGGCGGCGACGCGGGTGCTGAGCTGGCCGAGGTCCGCTGTCGAATAGTCGGTTTCTATCGCCATATAAGGAAGGTCGTGCTGCTGGCGGAGATGGCGTTTGATGGCCAGCGATTCCACGGCATAGGTATGGCAGGCCTGCAGAATGACGTCGATCACCCCGTCGGCCTGGTACTCCTCCACCATCTGGCTCAGCAGCTGCAGGCGCTGGTCGTTGGGGGAAATACAGGAGCAGCCGATGGCGAGATATTTGTCGGTTAAGGCGTCGTAGACGTCGCCCTCTTCCGCCACGCAGCGCTCGGTGGCCTTCGCGCCGGTGCAGTTTTCATAGCCTACCACCCAGCCGCCGTTTTCTTCGATGGCGCGAACCACTTTCTCCGCCGCGCCGCCGATCGGGCAGCCGGTGATCAGAATGCGCGGGCGGGATGCCAGTCGTTTACCCTGCTGCCACTCCTGACGGATGCGCTCCGCCATGGCGTTGAGCTCGTCAATCAGCGCGGTTTTGTCGAAGCGGAAGGTGGCGCCGTACACCACTTTCAGGATGTCGCCGCCGCTGAGCGCCGGCGGATTGAGCCGCCCGAGACGATAAAAGTGGGCCAGCGCCCGGCGTTCACGGTTTTTCAGCACGATGGCTTCACGCAGCGCCGCCTCGCTAATCGGCGCGCCAAACCGCGCCTCAATCACCTGTTGCAGACGCAGGATCTCCGCTTTCCACAGCGCGCGGGAAGCCGCGTCGCTGGCGCTGTTCGGCAGCTGCATCACGTGGACCGCCTTGAACTCGGCCATGTACTCGTACATTTTCTTTTTGCCGTCGCAGGTGGTTTCCCCGACCACCAGGTCAGAGAAATAGAAGTAGGGGCATTTATCGGTTTTGCCGAAGCCGTAGCTGCTTTTGATTAACGGGCAGAGGTTGCGCGGCAGATCTTTTTCCGCTTCCTCGATGGTTTCATCGGAGGTGGAGCACAACGAGACCACCACGGCCCCCGCCGCCATGGCGATCTCCTGGGGCATAAAGGTGCAGTAGGTGCCCACCAGCGGCACGTTCTGCTCTTTAAGATCCATGACGGTGAGAAAGCCCTTCTGGCGAGCTTCCGAGAACTGGTCAAAAATGGCGGGTAGATCGGTGATAAGCGACATGGTTTCCTTCCCCGTACACGGGAGATGCTGAAAGAGTCGCCATTATAACCCTGTTGATTGTGTGTTTTTATTGATCTCCTGAGTCTGCGCGCGGCGTTAATAGACCTTCTTTAAATCCATCTCTTCCTGGATCCGCTCGCTCCACGCCAGATGAGTGCGGATGGCCTCTTCGATACCGGCGTTGTAGAACAGCGGCCCCAACTCCTGGGCGATAAAGTCGATAAAAAATTCAGCGTCAAACTGTTCCAGCTCGAGATTAAACGTCTCTTCGCAGTACTTGCTGAGCCTGTCGCGCAGCAGGTCACGCTGCGCCGGGCTGAGTTCAATCTCACTCATGATGGGGCTTTCTCCGTAAAAGGGGTCACGACTGCCGGGCTTCAATGACCGCTTGCGCACACTGACGCTGGTGGCGTAACAGTCCGGCGAGGCAGCAGGCGGCGATGAGCCCGGCGGCCACCGCTAACAGGTGGAAGGGCAGTCTCCCGCCATGGAACCACAGCCAGCGCGCGCCTTCAATCGATAAGGCGCTGACGCTGAGGATCACGATATTCAGCGAGGCGGAGACTGTGCCTTTCGGCAGGTCGTTAGAAAAGAGGGTAAAGCGGAACAGCGTCGGGAAAATTAGCCCGATGCCGAAGGCGTAAAAGCAGGTGCCGAGCACCGACCACAGCCAGACGTGCGGCCATACCAGATTCCCAACGATCAGGATGGCCAGGCCGAGCATCTGTACCGGCACCGCGCTCAGCACAAAGCGCGGGCGGGTGGGATCTTTTACCCAGCGCGCCACCGACAGGTTGGCGATGATGACGGCGCTGAAGACCGGCACCTGGCTCCAGGCGAACTCGCTGGTGGTCAGCCCGCCGGCGTCCATTAAAATCACCGGCGATACCGCCACCCAGCTCATCAGCGGAATATAGCTCAGCGAAAGCGTGGCGGCGCCGAGCAAAAAGATGCGGTTGCGAAAGACGTTGCGAAAATCGCGCAGTACGCCCAGGGGGCTGAACGGCACATCGCCCCGGCGCACCGTCTCCGGCATGGTCAACAGCAGCCCCAGCCAGGCCACCAGCCCCATGGCGGCGATAATGCCGAACAGCGCTTTCCAGTGGATAAAATGCATCAGCGCCGCGCCGGAGAGCGGGCCGACGATCGGCGCCACCAGCACGACGGAGGTGATCACCGCCATCAGCCTGATCGACCTTTTTTCCTCAAAGGCTTCCTGCACGGTGACGTAGCCGACGGTGGCGATAAAGCAGATGCTGGTGCCCTGCACGAAGCGGGCAATCAGGAACTGGGTCATGGAGGTGGTGAACAGCGTCGCCAGGCAGGCGAGGGTGAAAATGAGCGCGCCGGTGAGCAGTACCGGACGCCGTCCGATTCGGTCAGAGAGCGGCCCCAGCAGCCACTGCAGCGCCATGCCGCCGGCCATATACAGGCTTACCGAGGCTGGAGCCAGCGCCACATCGGCGTTGAAATCCCGCACCACGTGGAGGATCCCCGGCTGGATCAGGTCGGTGGTGAGATAGGCGGAAAAATCATACAGAATGAGCGCCGCCGGGAAGAACAGCGCGGCGGCGTGCCGGGTTAGCCAGTGGGTCATCCGGTGCATTATCTCGCCCTCCCTGTGTAATATTTATCAGCGCTATTGTTCAGATAGTATCATTGCTAACCAATATGCAGATGCAGCAGCGAGGGGATCTGCGAGAGCAGCCACAACAACAGGCCGATAGTTCCCCCCACCAGGGTGCCGTTGATGCGGATGAACTGCAGATCTTTACCGATGTTGAGCTCGATCTGCCGCGACATATCGCGGGCGTCCCAGCTCTTCACCGTGTCGCTGATATGTCGAGTGAGGAAGGCGGCGAACTCCGGCGCCACCCGATGCGCCGCCTGCTCCAGGTGTTCGTTGAGCGATTCGCGCAGTGCGTCGTCGCGGAGTAAGGTTTCACCGAACCACTGGCCAGCCTCGGCGATGCGCTGCTTGATACGCGAGTCGTCGCTGCTGATATCGTTTTTTACCCAGCCGCGCAGGTCGCCCCACACTTCGCCAAGATAGCGGTTGAAGGTCTCATCATTTTTCAGCCAGGCTTTGATGTTATCGGCCTTCTGCGCCAGTTCCGGGTCGGATTTCAGGTTCTCGATTAGCTTTTGCGTTGCGCGGTCAAAGGTCTGGCGGATCTGGTGGGTGCGATCGTGGGTGACTTCGTCCAGTAGGGTATTCACGGCGTCGGTGACCATCTCGGCGCTGTGCTCGCCGAGCCACTCGGTGGGTAACAGCCTGGCCTTCAGCGGATGTTCGGTCTCCAGCCAGTGTACGATGCCGCGGGCGATAAAAGCGCGGGAGCTGTCGCGCTGCAGCAGGGCGATCAGCTGATTTATCAGCGAATCCAGCAGCTTTTGATGGCGGTTGTCGCGGGTCAACCCCTCCAGCATCATGGCGCTGGTCTGCGTCAGGTCGACCTTATCGATCGCCTTATGCACCGCGCGCCGCAGCAGGCGCTGAATGCGGGCGTCATCGGTCAGTTCGAGAAAACCGCTCATCACCTGCAGCAGGTGTTGGCCAACCCGCCGGGCGTTCTCAGGCTGGCTGAACCAGTTGCCGAGCATCAGCGCTGGTTGATAGCGGCGGATCAGCGCCACCAGCGACGGGGTATCGAGGAATTTCTCCTCAACGAAGCGGCCGAGGTTGTCGGCGATGCGATCTTTGTTGCGCGGGATAATCGCGGTATGGCGGGCGACAAAGGGCAGCGGAATACGGCGAAACAGGGCCACCACCGCAAACCAGTCGGCCAGCGCCCCGACCATCGCCGCTTCGGAAATGGCCTTCAGCGCGCTGACCCACGGCGTCGGCGGCAGCAGCAGGGTGGTGATAAATAGCGCGGCGGCGATCAGCAGCAGCGACAGCGCCAGCAGTTTGGCGCGTTTCAGTTCAGCGAGTTTTTCCATAAACTTAAGCATATAACCTGACGGCGAGGTCGTGCAAAAATCGCCAGATAATCCACAGACCGAACATCATCAGGATCGCCCCCGCCGCCCGCTCGACCCGCCAGACGATGGCGCTCAGGCGGCGCTGTACCTGCGGCAGCGCAATCGCGCTCACCAGCAGTAAATCCCAGAAGAACACCACGCTGACCATCCACAGCCCGCTCACCGTTTGCTGCAGCAGGGTGACCGCCGGCCCCAGCAGGGAGGTCATCAGCGCCAGATAAAACAGCGCATTCTTCGGGTTGAGCAGCGATGACCCCAGCCCCAGCAGTAGCTGCTTGCCGAACCCCGGACGCGATGTGCGAACGCTCTCCACCGCCAGCGCCGCGGGACGGCTGCGAATCAGCAGGCTGCCAATCCACAGTAAGTAGCCCGCGCCCAACAGCTCGATGAGTAAAAACAGCAGCGGCGCCTGGCGCAGAAGTCCCCAGCCAACGATGGCCAGAACAATATACAGCGCATTGCCGGCGGCGATGCCGAGACACAGTCCGAGGCTGCCGCGGATCCGGTAGCGTACAGCGTAACCGACCAGCAGAAAAAAATCGGGGCCCGGGCTGAGCAGGGCGACAAAGTGGGACAGGGCTAACGCCGGGAAGGCGGCGGGGAAGAGAGTCGATAAGGTATGCATAGTGGCCTCGATAATGGTGCTGAGGCCACCCTACGCCAGATGGAAAATTACTTATTGTCGGAAATTGATCTGCTGTGCGCATACTGCCGCGGCGTGGCGGCGGTATAGCTGACGAAGGTTTTATGGAAATGGCTCTGATCGGCAAAGCCGGCCTGATAGCCGACGTCGGCGATAGGGTCCCCGGCGCGTAAGCGCGTTTTCGCATATTCAATGCGCGCCATATTGATCAAGCTGGCGGGCGTCAGGCCGGTATCCTGTTTCACGGCGCGGATAACGGTCTCTTTACGTAGCGCGCTATCGTGGGCTAGCTTATCCAGCGATGGCGGCGCCGGCAGATCTGTCGCCAGGCGCTGAAACAGCAGGGCGCTGACGTGATGTGGCGCCTGCGGCGCGGCGGCGCACAGCGGCAGCGCATGCAGGAGCTGCGCCACCCGGGCTGGCAGTTGCTCAATGCAGCCGCGGCTCATCAGGGCGACAATCTGCTGGAAGCAGGCAAAGAGAGGGCTGTCGCGCAGCAGCGGCTGCGGCGAAGCCATGCTGACGGTAGGGGGAATATCCGGACGCTGCGCATGGCACCATGCCGCCTCCAGGTACAGCATATGATAGCTGCGCGGCTGGTCACGCAGCGGATTACAGCTATGCGGCGCGTGCGGCGGGATCACGATCAGATCCCCGGGCTGCAGGAGATATTCCTGTCCATTGCACAGGCAGCGCGTTTCACCGTCGATAATCGCCCCCACCGAGAGCTGCGGGTGGCTGTGGTGCTTATAGGCCTGACGGCTGCGCCAGGTGCTGCGCAGCTCCAGCCACGGCAGGCGATCGTCTCGCCAGAAGGTTTGGGGAATATCTCGGGTATGGTTCACCGCATCGACCTTTGCTGAGGGGATAAATCGTTTATAGCATGCTGCGCCGAGGCTGTCGCCCGCCGGGATTTGCGTACCGCGTCGAAAAAGGATGTCGCGCTTGCAGTCCGGGGAAATATGTTTTCGTCGCGGAACGTAAAACTCCGGTTTCCGGGGTGTCAGCGACATTCATGGGAGGTAGAGTCCCTGCAGGATAAGCAGGCAGGGATGAGCCGATGGCAAAGGGCACCACCTCGACGCCGCATGATGCGGTGTTTAAACAGTTTCTCACTCAGGCCGACATCGCGCGTGATTTCCTGGCGATCCATCTACCGCCTGCGCTGCGTCAGCGCTGCGACCTCGATACCTTACAGCTGGAGTCGGCAAGCTTTATCGAGGAGAGCCTGCGGGCCTGGTACTCCGATGTGCTGTGGTCACTCAAAACCGCGTCTGGCGAGGGCTACATTTATGTGGTTATCGAACATCAGAGCTCGCCGGATGCGCAGATGGCCTTCCGCCTGATGCGCTACGCCATCGCCGCGATGCAGCGCCATCTGGATAGCGGTCATACCAGACTGCCGCTGGTGGTGCCGATGTTGTTCTATCACGGAGCGACCACGCCATACCCGTGGTCGCTCAACTGGCTGGACTGCTTTGCCGATCCACCGCTGGCGAGGGAGCTTTATGCCTCGCCCTTTCCGCTGGTGGATATCACGGTGATCCCCGACGATGAGATCGTTCGTCACCGGCGCGTGGCATTACTCGAGCTGATACAGAAGCATATTCGCCAGCGCGATTTAATGGGTATTGTTGAGCAACTGACGACGATTTTACTTAGCGGTGACGCTAATGACAGGCAGATAAAAACGCTGTTTAATTATCTGCTGCACACTGGCAACGCGCGCCGCTTTGGCCGGTTTATCCATAAAGTGGCGCAACGGGTTCCTCAGCACAGGGAGAGATTGATGACCATCGCCGAACGAATACAGGAAGTGGGCCGCAGAAAAGGCAAACGGGAAGGCCGGCAGGAGGGACAGCATGCTGAAGCGCTGCGCATTGCCCAGAGGATGCTGGCCGACGGCATTGCCCGCGAGACGGTGGTGAAAATCACCGGCCTGACCGCCGATGAGGTCGCCGCGCTGGCGCATTGATAACGCCGGGGCGGCCTGACGGTCGCCCCGGTTAGCCATCGTTATGGAATATTCCGGATATACCTAACTTTACCCGCATCGCCAGCCATCTCGACTACCCTTAATATCCTTAACGGCATTTTTGACTGCCTTTATAGCGATAACAAGGAGACATGCGATATGGCCTATCAGACGGTGAATCCTGCGAACAATCAGCTTATTAAAACGTACCCGGCGCACAGCGATGCGGACGTGGAGGCGGCGCTGCGGCAGGCGGATGCGCTCTATCATTCGGCCTGGGCGAAAGGCGATATTGAACCGCGCCTGGCGGTGCTGCATAAGCTGGCGGATCTGATCGACAGCCGGGTGGAAGATCTGGCGAAAATCGCCAGCCAGGAGATGGGGAAACTCATTAAGCAGAGCCGCGGCGAAGTGAAACTGTGCGCGCAAATCGCCCGCTATTACGCCGATAACGCCAAATCGATGCTGGCGCCGGTGAAGTATCCCTCCGAACTGGGTGAAGCCTGGGTTGAGCACCACCCCATTGGCGTCTTACTGGCGGTGGAACCGTGGAACTTCCCCTATTACCAGCTGATGCGCGTCCTGGCGCCAAACCTGGCGGCCGGTAACCCGGTTATCGCCAAACACGCCAGCATCGTACCGCACTGCGCGGAGACCTTTGCCCATCTGGTGCGCGAGGCCGGCGCACCGGAAGGGGCGTGGACCAACCTGTTTATCTCTCAGGATCAGGTGGCGAAGATTATCGCCGACGACCGTGTGCAGGGCGCGGCGCTGACCGGGTCGGAAAAAGCCGGCAGCGTGGTGGCGGCGCAGGCGGCGAAGCATATTAAGAAATCGACCCTGGAACTCGGCGGCAACGATGTGTTTGTGGTGCTCGACGATGCCGACCTCGATCGCGCGGTGAAAATCGGCGTCCAGGCGCGGCTGAATAACGCCGGCCAGGTGTGTACTGCCGCCAAGCGGTTTATCCTGCATGAGAGCATCGCTGAGTCGTTTCTGACGAAATTTAGCGAGGCGTTTCGCCAGGTAAAAATAGGCGATCCGCTGGATGAAAGCACCACGCTGGGGCCGCTCTCCTCTAAAGATGCGCTGGAAACCTTGAGCAAGCAGGTGGACGAGGCGGTCAAAAACGGCGCCACGCTGCATCTGGGCGGCAAAGCGGTGGCGCGGGAAGGCAACTTCTTTGAACCCACTATCCTGACCGGTATCACCCGTGACAACCCGGCGTACTTCGAAGAGTTCTTTGGCCCGGTGGCGCAGATCTATGTGGTGAAAAACGATGAGGAGGCGATTGCGCTTGCCAATGATTCTCACTATGGCCTGGGCGGCGCGGTGTTCAGTCAGGACATCGAACGCGCCAAACGGATGGCATCCGCCATTGAAACCGGGATGGTCTATATCAACTGGCTGACCGATACCGCGCCCGAACTGCCGTTTGGCGGCGTGAAGCGTTCCGGTTATGGCCGGGAGCTCTCCGATCTCGGGATCAAAGAGTTCGTGAACCAGAAGCTGGTGGTGGTGCGCCGCTAGGCCGGCCATAAAAAAACCTGCCATCCGGCAGGTTTTTTTATAATAGATTTATTGCACTTCGACTTTATCCCAGCCGCTTTTGAACATACAGCTGTCGACTAAGGTCTCCCGCTGATATTCATTCGCGTCTTCTACCGTATAACTTGTTTCAACATCCTGTTTCTTTTGCTTTTTGTCCGTTTTTTCTGAACTGGATCCGGTCACCACGTTATCCGGAGGGAGATCGACCAGGGCCTGCGCTTCACATTCGGTGAGCTTTTTATGCATCTCGGCATCGCTTAAACCCGGCTTCACCCAGGTATACTGAGTGCAGCCGGTCAGCAGCAACGCCAGGCTCAGCGCAGAGAGCGCGGCGAGACGTGATTTCATCAGAAGGTAACCCCGCCGCCTACGTAGGCGCCGTCAATCAGGGTGTGGTTTGGGCGGCCCTCTTTGCCGTCAACGCTCACGTGACGGTAACCCACCTTCAGGGTCAATGGACCAACCGGGGACCAGCTCACGCCGCCGTTCGCTTCAACATAGTTTTTCACGCTGTTGTTCAGGCCGTCGGGCGCGACATACCCTTCGCCAAATACGTGGATGCTGTCGGTCAGGGCCACGTTCACCCCGCCGCCGACCGGAAACGCGACGCCGTTATCGCCTTTTTTCGGTCCCAGATAGATAGCTTTCGCGCCAGCGTTGAGCATCACCGGGCCCACTTCCAGATTGTAACCCGCGCCAACGCCGCCGGTCTGGCTACCGTCATCGGTATTCTTCAGCCAGTGGCTTTCGGCATACAGGCCGGAAGAGGATTTACCCATTTCCATATTCAGGTTGGTAAAATTCTTACCTTGTTCAACGGTAAACCCCATTGCCATGGCGGAACCAGAGACCGCGGTCAGGGCAGCAACAATAAGGATGTTAAGCTTTTTCATGGTTTGCTCCTCGTCATTAAATTTGTCTGAGGGCACCTTAACAATCGATGTTTACCTCTGCAAATGTGACTTACGTCGATTTTTTATGCTGGTTTTGTCAGCGGTGTGTTTTGATAATGTTGTAAAGACGTTGGGTTACGGCGAGGTCAATCATAAAATTTGCTCTGTTTAGCAGAGGTTTAATGGGAGAGCTAAACAGAAACTGAACAGGGCGGGCATTAATTATTAAGGATCCTATTCATTTAGTTTCTTATTATTTCCAAAAGTGTTTCTACTGTTACTTATAAAAACGTTGATTTACATTTTTCGACGCGATGACGACGTTTTGTTCCTGTCTTTGACGATGTGCGGTGAGAGAAGGGGGCCTGCGCCTTAGCGCGCAGGCGGGTAGGTTAGCGTCGTAACCCGGCAAACGCCGCGCGAATTTCCTCTTCCGGCAACTGAATGCCGATAAACACCAGCGTGGTATGCGGCGTTTCATCGCCCCACGGGCGATCCCAGTCGGCGCTGTAGAGGCGCTGCACGCCCTGGAACAGCAGCCGATTCGGCTCGCCGTCGATCCACAGCATCCCTTTATAGCGCATCAATTGATCGGCGAAGGAGAGCAGCAGGTTTTCCATTACCCGTGATACCTCGCTGATATCCACCGGGTAATCCATCTCAACCACGATTGATGACACGTCGTTTTGCTTCTCGGCCATAAAGTGGAAACGCGGTGTGCTGTTAACGACCTTCTCTTCCAGCATAAAGCCGCTGGTGTTAAACAGCTGGCTTAGATCGATATCGCCATGAATGACGGTATAAATCGGCGCCCGGGCATTGATGCGCGCCAGGCGTTCGCGCAGCTTTTCGGTATCGCCGGCAACATCAGTTTTGGTCAGCAATATGCGGTCCGCGTAGCCCACCTGCGACTGGGCAATGGTGAACTGATCCATCTGCTGGTCGGCATGGACCGCATCCACCAGGGCGATCACGCCATCCAGCAGATAGCGCTCGCAAAGCACCTCATGGGAGAAAAAGGTCTGGATAATCGGCCCCGGGTCGGCCATGCCGGTGCACTCAATCACCAGCCGGTCAAACTCGATTTCGCCGCGATCGCGGCTGTCGAGGAGATCGAGCAGGGCGTCTTCCAGTTCGTTGGAGCGCGTACAGCAGATGCAGCCGTTGGTCAGGGTTTTGATCTGCGTGGCGCGGTCGCCGATCAGCTGATCGTCAACGGAGACTTCGCCAAATTCATTTTCAATCACGGCGATTTTGAAACCGTGCTGCTCATTCAGGATATGGCGCAGGAGGGTGGTTTTTCCTGCGCCGAGAAAACCGGTGAGTAGGGTGACTGCAATCGGTGCCATTATTGCCTCCATTAACAGCAGCGGACGCCGCCTTTGCCGTCGCCGCCGTAGCGGGCCTGCTGGCGTTCGCGGAAGAATTCTTCATAAGTCATGTACGGCTGATCCGGATGGTTGGTTTGCATATGGGCGACGTAGTTGTCGTAATCCGGAATGCCAATCAGCATTTTCGCCGCCTGACCGAGATATTTTTTAGCCTGACCTAAGTTACCAAACATTGTAAGTTCCAGATAACGAATAAAGCCGGATGGCGACTCGCGCCTTATCCGGCCTACGTTAATGCGCTTGTTTGTAGGCCGGATAAACGTAGCGCTATCCGGCATCAGAGTTAATGATGTGACGAGGTCTTCACACCGCCTTCCGGTACCGGCACGTACGGGGTCTCTTTGTCGGTGCGCACCTTATTGTTGCGCACGTTGAGCCAGGTTTTGATGCCGTAGAAGATGATGCTGTACACCACCACCAGGAACAGGATACTCAGCCCGGCGTTGGTGTAGTTGTTGACCACGATATGATTCATGTTGGCAATCTGCTGCGCGGTCAGCTCGCCGCCGGCAGCAATCTTCTCTTTATACTGCTGAGCCATAAAGAAGAAGCCTTCCATCTGCGGGTTGGTGCTGAACAGCTTCAGGCCCAGCGCCCAGGTGGTGCACAGCAGCAGCCACGCTGCCGGGATAACGGTGACCCAGATATATTTGGTGCGCTGCATTTTGACCAGCACCACGGTGCCAAGCACCAGCGCCACGGCGGCCAGCATCTGGTTAGAAATACCGAACAGCGGCCACAGGCTCTTCACGCCGCCCAGCGGGTCGACCACGCCCTGATACAGCAGGTAGCCCCACAGCCCGACGCAGCCCGCGGTACCGATAATCCCGGCGACCAGCGAGTCGGTTTTTTTCAGGAACGGCACGAAGTTACCCAGCAGATCCTGCAGCATAAAGCGGCCTGCGCGGGTACCGGCATCCAGCGCGGTGAGGATAAACAGCGCTTCAAACAGGATACCAAAGTGGTACCAGAAGCCCATATCCGCCATCGGGATGATTTTATGGAACACGTGGGCGATACCGACGGCCAGCGTCGGCGCGCCGCCGGCGCGGTTCAGTACCGAAGGTTCGCCGATATCTTTCGCCGTCTGCAGGATCTGCTCAGGTGAAATCACGAAGCCCCAGGAGCTGACGGTCGCCGCCGCGTGGACGGTCACTTCTTTCAGCTGCGCGGCGATCATCGCCGCGTTTTCACCGCCCATTTCGTGCAGGTTCGGCATGACGATGCCCAGGCCCGCCGGCGGGGTGTTCATCGCGAAGTAGAGACCCGGTTCGATAATCGATGCCGCGACCAGCGCCATGATGGCCACGAAAGATTCCATCAGCATCGCGCCATAGCCGATAAAGCGGGCATCGGTTTCGTTGGCCAGCAGCTTCGGCGTGGTGCCGGAGGCGATCAGCGCGTGGAAGCCGGAGACCGCGCCGCAGGCGATAGTGATAAACAGGAACGGGAACAGGGCGCCTTTCCACAGCGGGCCGGTGCCATCAATGTACTGGGTCACTGCCGGCATTTTCAGGTCCGGGTTGAGGATAAAGATCCCCAGCGCCAGGCCGACGATAACGCCGATTTTCAGGAAAGTAGCCAGATAGTCACGCGGCGCCAGAATCAGCCATACCGGCAGCAGGGCGGAGATAAACGCGTAGCCAATCAGGGTAAAGGTGATGGTGGTGTCTTTAAAGGTCAGCGCCGGGCCCCAGTAGGGGTCGTGAGCAATAATGCCGCCGAACCAGATGGAGGCCACCAGCAGCACGATACCGATAACCGACACTTCACCCACGCGGCCCGGGCGCAGGAAGCGCATGTAGATACCCATGAACAGCGCGATAGGTACCGTCGAGCAGACGGTAAAGACGCCCCACGGGCTCTCCGCCAGCGCTTTCACTACGATCAGCGCCAGTACCGCGAGGATGATGATCATAATCAGGAAGCAGCCAAACAGGGCGATAGAGCCCGGAACCGGCCCCATCTCCTGCTTGATCATCTCGCCCAGCGAGGCACCGTTACGCCGCGAGGAGATAAACAGCACCATAAAGTCCTGTACTGCCCCCGCCAGCACCACGCCGGCCAGCAGCCAGAGGGTGCCAGGCAGATAGCCCATCTGCGCGGCAAGCACCGGGCCCACCAGCGGGCCGGCGCCGGCAATGGCGGCGAAGTGGTGGCCAAACAGCACGTAGCGGTTGGTCGGCACATAGTTCAGGCCATCGTTATTAATGACCGCCGGCGTCGAGCGCGTCGGGTCAAGCTTCATCACCTTCTGCGCGATATACAGGCTGTAATACCGGTAGGCGACGAGGTACACGGAAACCGACGCCACGACGATCCACAGGGCACTGACGTGCTCACCGCGGCGCAGGGCGACGACTGAGAGGCAAAATGCCCCGATGATTCCGAGAATCACCCAGGGTATGTGCTTGAGTAGTTTTTTGGTATCCATAGTAAAACCTGGCGTTAATTAGATGAATAATTGGCCGAAGCCGTCTGGTTTTAAGTAAGGGTTAATGGAGGTATTGATTAGCTAGGCTGGCTTCGATCTTGCCAGAACTACGCGCGCGTAAAGTTGGGTAAATCGGTGAGTGGTTGTATAGGGGGTTAAACGGTTACTGGAGGGGGTAAGCGGTTGGCTACGAAGTGAACAGGGCTGGATTATGTGATTGTGATCACAGGAGATTGTGGCCTGCGACTCTGTTGGTTAACGCTCCTCCCCAACCGGGGAGGAGCAGGCGAGGCCATTACACCGCGACTTCCATGTCCATCATCACCGGGTGGAAACGGCGTTTAAAGTAAATCAGGCCGTGGCCTTGCGGGCTCAGGGTAATATTGCGGATCTCCACCAGATATACCAGGTGGGTACCGATGGTTTGCACCTGGCTAATCTCGCCTTCGAGACTGGCCAGCGAGCCCTTCAGCACCGGCTGCCCGAGCGCGCCGTGCTGCCAGCCGCTGAGGGCAAACCGCTCTTCCATCGTCACCCCGGTCATCCCGGCGAAATGACGGGCCATGATTTCCTGTTCGTGGTTCAGCACGTTGATGCACAACTTGCCGTTGCCCTGAAACACCGGGTTCATCGCGCTGTTGGCATTGATACACACCATCACCGATGGCGGCGTATCCGTCACCGAGCACACCGCCGTGGCGGTAATCCCGCAGCGGCCGGCTTCGCCTGCGGTAGTGACCACATTCACCGCCGCCGACAGGCTGGCCATGGCATCGCGAAAACGCAGGCGTTGTTCATCTAATTGCATTATGACCTCCCGCTGCGAATTACTTCAGCAGCTTATCCAACATGTTGATATCAGCGTTATTGTGCAGATGCGGCACCGTCCAGCCGTTCTGGTCGTACTCGGACAGGCAGCGGTCGACCATCGCCATCATCTTGTCCATATTGCCGGAGCTCTGCGCCTGGCGCAGACACTGCAGGCGAATCTCATCCTGGCTACCGGAGTAGTTGATTTCATACAGCTCGTGGCGGCCGCCGAATTCGCTGCCGATGGCGTCCCACATCAGTTTGAGGATCTTGATACGTTCAACGTGATCCATACCGTTGGAGCCGCGCACGTACTTCGCCAGATACTGGTCGATCTGCGGGTTGTTCAGATCGCGGGCGCTGGACGGCAGATAAATCAGGCCGCTGGTGACGTTGCGCTCGATGATGTTTTTGATCTTGGCGTAGGCCATCGGGGCCATCACGCGATAGGTCTGCAGCGCGGCGTGATCCGGCAGCCATGCGCCGTTGACCCACGGCGTCGCTTCCGAGCACATGGAATCGCTTAACGCCCAGAACATGTTGCGCCACGCCACAACTTCGCCAAGGTCGGCCTGCACGCCGCGGAATTCGAGGGTACCAGTACATTCCAGAGAACGCTTCAACAGGGCGGTGATAAAGTCCAGTTTCACCGCCAGGCGCACGCAGGCCTGCAGCGGATACATGCGGGCGAAACCGCCCTCCATGGTCCAGCGACGGCAGCGGTCAAAGTCGCGGTAAATCAGCACGTTCTCCCAGGGGATCAGCACTTTATCCATGACCAAAATCGCGTCGTTCTCGTCGAAACGGCTGGAGAGCGGATAGTCGTACGGGGACCCGGTCGCGCCGGCGACCATCTCATAGGAGGCGCGGGAGATAAGCTTCACCCCTTCGGCATCCATCGGCGCGACGAACATCAGCGCGAAGTCCGGGTTCTCGCCCATCACCTGTGCGGAGCCGAAGCCGATCATGTTGTAGTGGGTCAGCGCCGAGTTGGTGGCGACCACTTTCGCGCCGCTGACGATGATCCCGGCATCGGTCTCTTTTTCCAGCTTGATGTAAACATCCTTCACTTCATCAGCCGGCTTGTGGCGGTCGATCGGCGGGTTGACGATCGCATGGTTAAAGTACAGGCCGGTTTCCTGAATGCGGGTGTACCAGTTGCGGGCGTTCTGCTCGAACTGGCCGTAAAACGCCGGGTTGGCGCCCAGCGCGCAGCCGAAGGCGGCTTTATAGTCCGGGGTGCGGCCCATCCAGCCGTAGCTTAGGCGTGACCACTCGGCGATGGCGTCGCGCTGCTGGCGCAGATCGTCGGCGCTTTTCGCCACGCGGAAGAATTTATGGGTGTAGCCGCCGCTGCCGGTATCGGTGCCCCAGCACAGGGAATCCTGCATCTCCGGTTTGTGCAGCGCATCGTACAGCTGAGCGACAGAAGCCGCGGCGTTACGGAAGGCCGGGTGGGTGGTGACATCCTTCACGCGCTCGCCGTAGATATAAATTTCGCGGCCATCCTGCAGGCTTTTTAAATATTCTTCGCCAGTTAACGGGCGTTTCGCGTCGGCGCGGAAATCTTCAGGTTTCATAGGGGCCTCTTCAGTATTTATCGGAAAATAATGTTAAATATATGTTTTGTTTTTGTTGTTTAATTGAAGCGGTTATTGCGCTTGTCGTGAAGGGACGTTTGCGACAACGACGGGTACTTTTCAGGCGGGAGTGAATTTTGTGATCTCTGCAGCTTTTGCCGGCTGGCGCGGCGCTGACCCGACCTGTGGGCCATCGTCCGGCAGGCGCAGCGCCAGCCGGGACTTACGATACCGGTACTTTTTGCGCCCGGTAGCTGCTGGGCGAGCAGCCGACCTGGCGGCTAAAAAAGCGCGCAAAATAAGCGGGATCTTTAAACCCCAGCTGCCAGGCTATCTCATTAACCGCGCTATCGGAAAACAACAGCAGCCGCTTCGCCTCGCGTAGCTGGCGGTCGAATATCAGCCGCTTCGGCGAACGGTTGGCAAAGCGGCGACAGATATCGGTCAGCCGCGATTCGGTCAGGTGCAGCTCCCTGGCGTAATCCGGTACCGTCCAGTGCTGATGGTAGTGGCTGTCGATCATCTGGTTAAAGCGCTGGAATAGCTTCAGCTCGCCGCGCATGCCGCTGGCAGCGTGATCGTCGAGCTTTGCGTTACGCAATAGCAGGGTAAAGACCGCCTGCGCCAGCAGCGCCAGGGTATGCTCGCGCCCCGGCAACTGGGCGGTAGATTCCCGGCGAATCAGCTGCCAGTAGTGCGCCAGCGCCGCCAGCTCGTCGGGTTTATCCGCCAGCGACAGGCAGATCCCCGGCAGGCCGAAGGTCTCCCGCGTGCCGGGATAAAGCACCTCCAGCAGCGGCCAGATGAGTTCTTCGTGCACCGTCAACACGTGACCATCGCTATCGGACTCGGTAATAAAGGCGTGCGGCACCGAAGGCGGCGTTATCACAAACAGCGGCGCCTGCACCGAGTAGCGATGGTCATCAAGCTGCAGCTCAATCTGCCCGGTATCAAGAAAGTGCATCTGAAAATAGCGGTCGTGGCGATGCGCCTGCATGTCGCGGCCAAAAAAGGCCGCCATACGGGCAAACGACTGATAGTGCACCTCTTCGGTACCCAGGCTCTCGTCGTAATCTTTATTGATGTCGATGTTGGCGATGGAATGCTGACACATACCCGCTCCTTAGTGGCCTTTTTGCGCCGCTAAGCCCGGCGCGGCGGCGGCGTCCTCACGCTGGCTCATTGGAATGCGGGTGAGCACCAGCGCGCCGACGATCAGCAGCCCGGCGACAAACCACAGCCCGGAGCTAAAGCTGCCGGTGGTATCGCGCAAAATGCCGATCAACAGCGGGCTGACGGCAGAGCCGACGTTGCCGATGGCGTTGATCACCGCCAGCGCCACCGCGCGCGACTGCAGGCTGATCACCCGATCCGGGGTGGTCCAGAAAATGGCCATCGCGGTAAAGGATCCCACCGAAGCCATAATAATGCCGATCAGCTGGATCAGGCTGTGGTGCGTTGCCGAAGCCAGCAGCCAACCCGCCGCGGCGAACAGGTAGGGCAGGATGGTATGCATCTTGCGCTCTTTGCGCCGGTCGGAGCGGCGACTCCACCAGATCATGCCGAAAATGGTGCAGAACTGCGGGATCGCCGCCAGCAGGCCAATCATGATGTTGCTACTGCCGGTGTTGAAGCTCTGCAGGATCTGCGGCGTCCAGATATTAATGGCGCTGAGGGTATTGGTCAGGCAGAAGTAGGCCAGGGTATACATCAGCACCGCTGGCGTCAGGACTTCGCGCAGCGTGGAACGCGGCGAAGCCGGGACGATCGCCGCATGTTCCCGTTCGCGATCGATCATCGCCTTCAGCGCCTGTTTCTCTTCGTTATCCAGCCAGTTGGCTTTATCCGGCGTGTCGTTGAGGAAGAACCAGGTGAAGACGCCAAGCACCACCGATGGCAGGCCTTCCAGCAGAAACAGCCACTGCCAGCCCTTCAGGTTCCACAGGCCGTCGAGCGCCAGAATATAGCCGGAAAGTATCGAGCCGAGCATCATCGTCACCGGCATGGCGATCATAAACAGGGCGTTGGCGCGGGCGCGATGGTAGGCCGGGAACCACCAGGTCAGATAGACGAGGATCCCCGGTAGGAAACCAGCCTCGGCGATGCCGACCAGCATGCGCAGGATGTACAGCGTATGCGGGCTGGTGGCGAACATGGTACAGGTCGAGGCGATCCCCCAGACCACCATGATCCCGGCGATCCAACGGCGCGCGCCAACTTTCGCCAGCATGATATTGCTGGGGATCCCGCACAGTACGTAGGTGACGTAGAACAGCGTCGCCGCCAGGCCGAACATGGTGGAGGTCAGACCGAGGTCTTTGCCCATCGTCAGGCCGGCGAAGCCGATATTAATGCGGTCCAAAAATGAGAAAACAAAGAGAACGAACAGGAAGGTGATCAGGCGGCGGAACAGCTTTTTGATCACCCGGTTTTCTACTTCAACGGCTTTATTATCATTGTGTTGCAGGGTAGAGGTAGTCATGTTGCGCTCCACATTATCCGTTCAATAGACGGATTTATTGTTATCGGTTGTGGTCGTTGCGGTGTGGGTAAACCGGGCCGCCAGCGCTTCTGCGCCGCGGGCCAGCAGGGTGGTATCGACGCCGACGGCGACGAACAGCGCGCCCAGTTCGAGATAGCGCTTCGCCAGCTGTTCATTGGCCATCAGGATCCCCGGCGCTTTACCGGCCTGACGGATTTGCTGGATGGCATCTTCAATGGCGGCCTGTACTTCCGGGTGCTGCGGATTGCCGCCGTGACCCATATCGGCGCTGAGGTCCGCCGGGCCGATAAACACCCCGTCCACCCCGTCGACATCGAGGATCTGCGGCAGATTTTTCAGCGCTTCACGGGTCTCAATCTGTACCAGGACGCACATGGCGTCGTTGGCCTGGTGGAGATAATCCGGCACGCGGTTCCAGCGCGAGGCGCGGGCCAGCGCGCTGCCGACGCCGCGGATGCCGGCAGGTGGGTAGCGGGTGGCTCTGACCGCCAGCCGCGCTTCGTCGGCGTTCTGCACCATCGGCACCAGCAGGGTTTGCGCGCCGACATCCAGCAGTTGTTTAATTTGTACCGGATCGTTCCACGACGGACGCACCACCGGCTGGCTAGGGTAGGGCGCGATGGCCTGAAGCTGGGTTAGCACCGTTTGTACATTGTTGGGCGCGTGTTCGCCGTCGATCAGCAGCCAGTCGAAGCCGGCGCCGGCCAGCAGTTCGGCGCTGTAGCTACTGCACAGCCCAAGCCACAGGCCGATTTGCGGACGCCCGGCCTTGAGCGCCGCTTTAAAAGCGTTGTTCATGTTGCTCTCCTCAGACAAAGCGGCAGCTGATGGCGCCCATATTGCCGTAGTCGACATGGAAGGTATCGCCCTTGCGTGCCGGTACCGGACGGGTAAAGGAGCCGCCGAGAATAATCTGCCCGGCTTCGAGCTGAACATCGTACGGCGCCAGCTTGTTGGCCAGCCAGGCCACGCCGTTGGCCGGGTGATTGAGCACCCCGGCGGCGACGCCGGTCTCCTCAATCACGCCGTTGCGGTACAGCAGGGCGGAGATCCAGCGCAGATCCAGCTCGTCGGGTTTAATCGGGCGGCCGCCGAGGATCACCCCGGCGTTGGCGGCGTTATCGGAAATGGTGTCGAACACTTTGCGCGGGCGCTGGGTTTCCGGATCGATGTTGTGGCAGCGGGCGTCAATAAGCTCCAGCGCCGGAATAACGAAGTCGGTGGCGTTGTAGACATCAAACAGCGTGCAGTTCGGGCCGCGCAGCGGTTTGGCCAGCACGAAGGCCAGCTCGACTTCGATACGCGGCACGATAAAGCGGTCGGTGGGGATATCGCTGCCGTCGTGGAAGAACATATCGTCAAGCAGCGCGCCGTAGTCCGGCTCGCTGATCTGCGAGCTGGCCTGCATGGCTTTTGAGGTCAGGCCGATCTTGTGGCCTTTGAGTACGCGGCCTTCGGCGATCTTCATCTCGACCCACTCGCGCTGGACGGCGTAAGCGTCCTCAATGGTGATCGACGGATAATCCAGCGAGATCGCGCGGATCTGTTCACGCTGTTTTTCGGCCTGATTCAGCCGCTGGGCAATCAGGGTTCGGGTCTGTTTATCGAGCATAGTGATTCCTGTGGCATTGTATTGCCGGATGGCGCTTCGCTTATCCGGCCTACAAATTCATGGCCGTTGTAGGCCCGGTAAGCGCAGCGCCACCGGGCAATTTGCACATTATTTAAATAACGCGTGCACGTTGTTCTGTTTGTAGTTCAGCGTCGGGTCGAGCTCTTCCATGGCGAACGACAGCGCCAGGTAGCGACTCTCCATCAGCGCCGCGAAATGGGATTTGATCAGCGCGAACAGCATATCTCCCACGTCCTGACGGCTCTCCAGGCTGCGCCCGGAGCCGATCTTCAGCGTCATATGGACAAAGGCGTAATCCTGCTTGCCGTCGGCCATCTGCCAGGTATCGAGCCAGTGGGCACGGCTGCGGATCCCGCCGATCGGAAAGATGCCGGTGGCGGCCAGCGCCTCGTTGACTTTGGCGAACAGCCCGGGCAGATCGGCCTGCTCGCGGATGTTGTCGGTACATTCGGCGATAAAATGCGGCATAGGGCCCCCTTACGCCTGCGCCGGCAGCGGGAACACGGCGTTAACCTGGCCGGTACCGGAGCTGGCGAACAGCTCGGTGATAAACTCCACCTTGCCGTCATATTTATCCCAGCCCAGCAGGCCGAGCAGCATCACCGTGTCGTGCATGTTGCCTTCGCCGTAGCAGTAGTCGGCGTACTCCGGCAGCATGGTGCAGAACTCTTTAAATTTGCCCTCGCGCCACAGTTTCACCACCCGCTCATCCATCTGATGATCGAACTCGCGGGTGTAGCTGTTCATCCCCTCTTCGGCGCGTTGATCGTCGATAAATCGGTGCGACAGCGAGCCGCTGGCCAGCACCGCCACGGTGCCGTCATATTTCTCAATGGCTTTGAGGATCGCTTCGCCCAGCCTGCGGCTGTCGGCAAAGTCGTGAACGGTACAGAAGGCGGAAATAGACACCACCTTGAAGTGCTTATCGCTGTTCATGTAGCGCATCGGCACCAGGGTGCCGTACTCCAGCTTCAGGCTCGGAATATTGTGCGCTTTGGCGCGTACCCCGAGCTTCACCGCCTCGTCGGCGATGAGCTGGCCCAGCTCCGGGTTGCCGTCGTAGTCGTAGGTCATGTCGCGAATAAAATGCGGCAGTTCGTTACTGGTGTAGACGCCCTGGAAATGGTCGGCGCAGTTGATGTGGTAGGCGCTGTTGACCAGCCAGTGGGTGTCGAACACGATGATGGTATCGACGCCCATTTCGCGGCAGCGCTTGCCAATTTCTTTATGTCCGTCGATCGCGCCCTGGCGGCAGCCGTGGTTTTTCCCCGGCAGCTCAGACAGATACATCGACGGCACGTGAGTGATTTTTGCTGCTAACGCTAACTTACCCATATCAGACTCCCCATTTCGGGATCGGATGGTCGCCCATCGAGATGCAGACGTTTTTCATTTCGGCGAACACTTCAAAGCTGTACTCGCCGCCTTCGCGGCCGGTGCCGGAGGCCTTCACGCCGCCGAACGGCTGACGCAGGTCGCGCACGTTCTGGGTGTTGACGAACACCATCCCGGCTTCAATACCGCGCGCCAGACGCAGCACTTTGCTGACGTCCTGGGTCCAGATATACGACGCCAGGCCGTATTCCACATCGTTAGCCAGGCGCAGCCCTTCCGCTTCGTCTTTGAACGGCAGCAGGCAGGCGACCGGGCCAAAAATCTCTTCCTGGGCGACGCGCATGCGGTTGTCGACATCCGCCAGCACCGTCGGGCGCAGGAAGTTGCCGGCTTTCAGATGCGCCGGCAGGTCGGACGGCTTATCCGCGCCGCCGGCCAGCAGGGTGGCCCCCTCTTCGATGCCGAGGCGAATGTAACCGGACACTTTCTCCCAGTGCTGCTTGCTAATCAGCGCGCCGACCTGGGTATTCGGATCGGTCGGATCGCCCACGCGCAGGCGGTTGGCGCGCTCGGCGAAGCGCTTGACGAACTCCGGATAAATACTCTGCTGAATGAAAATGCGCGAACCGGCGGTGCAGCGTTCGCCGTTGATCGAGAAGATGGTGAACAGCGCGGCGTCGAGCGCGCGCTCAATATCGGCGTCTTCAAAAATCAGCACCGGCGATTTTCCGCCGAGCTCCATAGAGTACTTTTTCAGACCGGCGTTCTTCATGATGTTGCGGCCGGTGGCGGTGCCGCCGGTGAAGGAGACGGCGCGCACATCATGATGGCGCACCAGCGCGTCGCCGGCGGTGGCGCCATAGCCCTGCACCACGTTGAGCACGCCAGCCGGGATCCCGGCTTCCAGCGCCAGCTCGCCCAGACGATCGGCGGTCAGCGGCGACAGCTCGGACATTTTCAGCACTGCGGTATTGCCTAAGGCCAGGCACGGCGCCACCTTCCAGGTGGCGGTCATAAACGGCACGTTCCACGGCGACACCAGCGCGCAGACGCCCACCGGCTGCACCAGGGTGTAGTTCAGCATCTTGTCGTCGACGGGGTAGGTTTTGCCGTTCATCTGCTGGCACACTTCGGCGAAAAATTCGAAGTTATGCGACGCCCGCGGGATCAGCACGTTTTTGGTCTGGTGGATCGGCAGACCGGTATCGGCAGTTTCCATCGCCGCGATCTCCGGGACATTCTGATCGATCAGATCCCCCAGGCGGCGCATCAGGCGCGCGCGCTCTTTCATCGGCAGGTTAGCCCACTTCGGGAAGGCCGCTTTCGCCGCCGCTACCGCCTGGTTGATTTCGGCTTCGCCGCCGGAGGCGACTTCCGCCAGTACCTCGCCGGTGGCCGGGTTGGTGGTATGAAAATAGTCTGCGCCGGCAACGTTTTTACCGTTGATCCAATGGTTAATTTTTTTCATGACAGTGTCTCCTCATACGCTTGCTGGCTGATGATATGGTTGACCAGGCGGCCCACGCCCTCGACTTCAACGATCACCTCGTCGCCCGGCACCACGTCGGACAGCCCCTTCGGCGTGCCGGTGGCGATCATGTCGCCCGGTTGCAGGGTCATAAATTCGCTTAAGTAAGCGATGAGAAACGGGATGCTGAAGATCAGATCGGCGGTGGTGCCCTGCTGGCGCAGCTCGCCGTTGACCCAGGTGCGCAGCGCCAGATTATGCGGATCCGGGATCGCCTCTTTGCCGACGATCCACGGGCCGATTGGCGTCAGGGTGTCGCGGCTTTTCACCCGCAGGTTCGGCCGATAGTAGTTTTCCAGATAGTCGCGGATCGCGTAGTCGTTGCACACGGTATAGCCGGCGACATAGTCCATGGCCTCGGCTTCGCTGACGCGGCGCGCGGTTTTACCGATCACCACCACCAGCTCGGCTTCGTAGTGCATGTATTCGACGTTATCCGGGCGTACCGACTGCTGCTGGTGGCCAGTAAAGGTGTTTGGCGCTTTGATGAACACCAAAGGCTCGGTTGGCGGTTTAAACTCCAGCTCGCTGGCGTGGTCGGCGTAATTCAGCCCCAGCGCGAACAGCGTGCCGTCGGCGGGCGGCAGCCAACGGAATTCACCTTCTTTTAATACCGTGCCATCGTCCAGGCGCACCTGGTCGCGTTCATCGACCAGCACGTCGCGTACCTGTCCCTGCCATTCAATGCGTGCCTGTTTCATGCCAGATCTCCTTCTGCGACAACCGGGTTTTCCAGCGTCGGGAAACCGTCGGCGAGGATACGTACCCGGTCGCCGGGGCGCAGCGTGACGCGGGAGTGGGGCGTACCGATGAGGATCGCGTCGCCGGGATTGAGGGTGGCGAACTCGCTCAAGGCGCTCAGCAGCTGCGCGGCGTTACGCTGCAGATCGCCGGTATGCCAGCTGTCCGCTTCGCGGCCGTTGATTTCGGTGATGATGGTCAGGTTATCGACGTTGCGCACCGGCGACAGCGCGCCGACGGGGCAGAAGCCATCGCGGCACTTGGCCTTGATCGCCGGGCGATAAAAACTCTCTTCCGGCAGGCTGACGTCGTTAGCCAGCGCGTAGCCGGCGATATAGTTCGCCGCCTCTTCTTCCGCCACCTTGCGCGCGGTTTTGCCGACAATCAGCGCCACGGTGGCGCCGCTTTGCACGGTTTCACCCGGCGGATAGGGGATCGCCTCGCCATCGCCAATCACGGTATTGCGCGGCTTGATAAACCAGACCGCGGTCTTCGGCGGCGTCTTGTAGGGGGCCTGTTGAAACGCCTCGCGCCAGGCGTCGAGCTGGCTGCGATGATTGAGCGCAACGGCGAAGATGGTACCTTTCATTCACCACTCCTCTGGGACTGATTTCGGTTCAAAGGGATTTCGTTAATATATTAATGATCATCTTTTATGCTTTGCGCTGAGGTTTAGCAACTGGAAGTGAATGTTTTGTGATCTGATTAACACAATATTTACACATCAGTAACTTATTTATTATTAATCAACGAGTTGAATATTTTTCAGGGAAAGACTGGTACTTTTCAGGTGCAGAAACCGGTTGTACATGGCAGGATTAACGCTAATTATTAATTTGTTAATAAGTTTTAGATGAGGCCGTTGAGGGGAAACTATGCATGATTCATTAACCATTGCCTTGTTGCAGGCGCGTGAAGCGGCGATGGCCTACTTTCGACCGATCGTTAAACGACACAATCTCACCGAACAGCAGTGGCGGATCGTGCGGATCCTCGCCGAACGTCCGTCGATGGACTTTCACGATCTGGCTTTTCGCGCCTGTATCCTGCGCCCCAGTCTGACCGGTATTTTGACGCGTATGGAGCGGGATGGACTGGTGCTGCGCCTGAAGCCGGTCAACGATCAGCGCAAGCTATACGTCTCGCTGACGCCTGCCGGAACCGCGCTGTACGAAAGCGCCCAGGCGGAGGTGGAAGAAACCTATCGCCTGCTGGAGGCTCAGTTCACCACGGAAAAGCTGCAGCAACTGACCTCGCTGCTGGAGGAGTTTATTGCGCTTGGCGTCCCTGCCGGGCGCGGTGATGAAGAAGAGTAGCGGTTACGGCTCGGCGCTCAGCCTGGCGAGGGCAATAAGCGTTTCCGCGCGGGCGGGGGACAGCGGCTCTCTCGGCTGCGGCAGCGGCCAGCCATACAGCCAGCGGGCGCTGGCGGCGCAGGTGCGCCCTTGACAGGCGCCCATTCCGCAGCGCTGGGTCAGTTTGGCCTGCAGCCAGTCGTCGGCGGCAGCCACGTCGCCGCAGCGCACATCTTCGCAACGGCACAGCAGGCTCTCCGGCGTCGCCGCGTTTTTCAACGACTCCGCCAGCTGGAAGGTGCGGTTAATAGCCGCGGCGAAGCGCTGCCAGCGGGCGCGACGGGCAAATCGCGCCTGGGCCTGCTGGCTGGCACCGGCGGCGGCATACCCGGCGATTTCGCCCTCCACCAGCGCCAGCTCGCTCCCGCCGAAACCGGTGCACTCCCCGGCGGCGTAGACATCCGCGATGCTGGTCTCCTGCCAGCGGTTAACCTGGATCGCCTCCTGCGCCGTGGCGCAACCGAACAGCAGCCCCGTCTCGATATTGGGCACCAGTCCGTAGCCGATGGCCAGCCGATCGCAGGCGATAGTCCGCTCGACCCCGTGCTGGCGCAATGTCACGGCCTCCAGCCGCGTTGTGCCGTGGGCGCGGATCGCCTGGGCGCCGCTAAGATAGCCTTTCGGGGCCAGCGTCGCTAACTGGCGCAGCTTCTGCGGCCAGCGCCACAGCCCGCTGGCGAAGCGCAGCAGCGCCGGGAGCGCCGCTTGCTCAATGATATTCGTTACCTGGCCTCCGGCCTTATTCACCGTATCCGCCACCGCCAGCAGCAGCGGGCCGCTGCCGGCAATCACCACCTTTTCTCCTTTCAGCGACAGGCCCTGCTTGATCTGCGCCTGCAGGCCGCCCGCGCCGGTCACGCCGGGTAAGGTCCAGCCGGGAAAGGGCAGCGACAGCTCGCGCGCACCGCAGCAGAGGATCAGTTTCTGCCAGTCAACCACGCCCCCGCCGTCGGCGGTTTCAAACAGCACGCTGCGCGCGGAGGGGCGGGCAATCAGCCGCGCGCCGTTCACCATCCGGATGGCGGCAGACGCGGCGATGGCGTCGCGGTAGCGCCGGGCCAGGGCGGGCAGCGTCGTCTGCGGGCCGGCGCGCCAGATTTGCCCGCCGGGTGCGGGGTTATCGTCGAGAATAATGACCTGCTTATTGCAGGCGGCGGCAGAGAGCGCGGCCGCCATGCCGGCGGGGCCGGCGCCGAGGATTAAAATGTCACAGCGCAGCGTGTGCATAGCGGCTCCTTTCTATTTGCATGCCGGCCCGGCACAGGGTCTGGCAGGCCAGCACCCGTAGGCCGTCGACGGTGATCCGGCACTCCTGGCAGATCCCCATGCCGCAAAACGGTGCGCGGGGGTCGCCGTTAACCGCCTGGCGGGTGGTGGGATCGCCGGTCAACGCCAGCGCCGCCGCCACGCTGATCCCTTCCGGCACCGTCAGCGCTTCGCCATCGACGGTGATATTGAGCGTGTTATTCATGCGATCGCCTCCTGATGATACAGACGGGTCGGGAGCCAGGCCTCAGGCGCCAGCGGGCAGCGTTCGCCGAGGATCTGCGCCGCCAGCAGCTCAGCCGTCGCCGGGGCGGTGGTGACGCCCAGCCCTTCATGGCCCAGCGCCAGCCATACACCGCGGCGCGTGGGGTGCGGGCCAATCAGCGGATTGCCATCCTGTGAGGCGGCGCGCAGGCCGCTCCAGCAGCGGATGATATTCAGCGTCGCCAGCGCCGGCACAAAATGGCGGGCGCGATCGAGCATCTGCCCCAGCAAGGGGAGATCCAGCTGGCGCTCGCGGTTATCAAACTGGCGCGACGAGCCAATCAGCAGCTGGCCGGTGGGCCGTGGCTGCAGGTTAAAGGCCACCGAGGTGCCGCCGCCGTGGGCGCTGGCGCCGTAACCCAGCTCAACCAGCTGGTGATGCACCCGCGGCCCGTAGCGATCGGTAATCGCCAGTTGGCCTTTTTTCGGTCGCAGCCAGTTTTCCGCTAACAGCGCGTTGGCTTCAAGGCCGCAGGCCACCACGATGGCCCGCGCCTGTAGCCGTTTGCCGCTGGCGAGCTGTACCTGTGGTTCGGTAATCGCCTGCGCGCTGTCGTGCAGGCAGGTGAGATGGTCTCCGGCATCGGCCACCAGCCAGCGGGCGACGTTCGGCGCGTAGACGATACCATCGCCGGGCACCCATAGCCCGCCGGCCAGCCCGCTGCGCAGCAGCGGCTCGCGCCCGGCGATCTGCTGTGGGGTCTGCAGTTCGCTGTGGACCTGATAGCCTGCCAGCCGCCGCTGTTTTTCGCCCGCGACGGCCATCTCTTCTTCGCTTTCCGCCAGCCACAGCGTGCCGCAGCCGCGCCAGGCGCAAGCGTCGGGCATCCGCGGCGTGATGGCGCGCCAGCGCGCCAGCGACCACGCCGACAGCGCCAGTTCGGCGGGGTCGTCATCCATGCACACCAGATGGCCCATACCGGCCGCTGTCGCGCCGGGCTGACCGTCGTCGATAAGCGTCACGCTCTGCCCCCGCTTCGCCAGCTGCCACGCGCAAGCGGCGCCGATGATCCCGGCGCCGATCACGATGACATCGCACGGCTTCACGGGGCGATCCCCCAGCAAAAGGGATCGTCCGGGTTGAGGATCAACTGATTATCGCCGCACACCCAGGCTTCGCCGCGGATCGTGGGGATGATGCCTGCGGCGGCGCGCTGGTAGCTGGCGGTAAACTGGCTGCCGATGATACTGGCCTGGCGCCAGATCGCTCCCGGCTGCAGTTTGCCATCCTGCGCCAGGCAGGCCAGCTTGGCGCTGGTGCCGGTGCCGCACGGCGAACGATCCCAGGCCTTTCCCGGACAGAGTACGAAGCTGCGGCTGTCGGCGGCATCGTCATCGGCGAATAGCTCGATATGGTCGATAACGCCGCCGTCGTCGCCGCGGATCCCCGCGGCTTCCAGCCCCTCGCGCACCGCCCAGGCGTAGTCGGTGAGCTGTGGGATATGCGCCGGGCTAATAGCGAACGGGTGATCGTTGATCAGGAAAAACCAGTTGCCGCCCCAGGCAATATCGCCGACGACGGGGCCGAGTGCGGTCTCCACGCGGACCTGCTTTTTCCAGCGGCGGGCCGGGACGTTTTGCACCGATACGCTGCCATCGTCGTGTAACGTGGCGCTTACGTCGCCGACCGGGGTTTCAATCAGATGTACGCCTGGCTGGATACGGCCAAGCCACGCCAGCGAGGCGATAAGCCCGATGGTGCCGTGGCCGCACATATTCAGAAAACCGGCGTTGTTGAAGAAAATGACGCCAGCGGTGGCCGCCGCCGAGACCGGCTGGCACAGCAGCGCGCCGACCAGCACATCGTTGCCGCGCGGTTCGAGAATCACCGCCTGACGCCAGCGATCGAAGTCACGGGCGAAACGGTCGCGGCGCTGCGCCATGCTGCCGCCGCCGAGGTCGGGGAAGCCGTCAACGATCAGGCGGGTGGGTTCGCCGCCGGTGTGTGAATCAATGGCTCTCAGCGTAATAGGGGGGCGTGGCGCGGTCATTCTGCTCTCCGAAAGTTAACAACATGTTTCATCATGCTGGCGCAACCCGGGGCGGGCGGCTTGAGCGCTTTCGGCAGAGATAATGACGAAATCGGCATAATCGTGCCGGGGTGATGTGCATACGTTGCATAGTTATTTCTTATTAATCATTTGGTTAATGGCGTGGTAAACCGAAAGTGGCGATTGCGCCAGTGGATAAACCAGGGGAAGGCGTAAAGCGGATCCAGGATCGCAAAACCGGCGGTTACCGCTTGAGGTGTTAACAGGAAGTGAATAAATATCCTTCGGTCACTTACCATGAGGAAGCCCTATGATCGGTGTTTCTGAAGCGGCGCCGCCGCGCGCTGTTAATCAACCGGAGCTGGCGGTCGATGAGCTGAGCCAGATCTGCGAAGGGCTGGCGCGCCAGCGGCCGGAGAATATGCCGGCGCTGCTCAATGCCCTGGCGCTGATCGCCCCCCTGCTCAATGCCATCCCCAACGTGGTCTTTTTTATCAAAGACCGCGAGGCGCGTTATCTGCTGGCGAACCTGACGCTGGCCCGCCGCTGCGGTTTCAAAACCGTCTCCTCGCTGCTGGGGAAAACCTCCGCCGACGTCTTTCCTTCCACGCTGGGGCAGGGGTACACCGAACAGGATCTTCGGGTATTACGGGAGGGCGTGACCCTGCGCGACCAGCTGGAAATGCATCTCTACAATGGCCGGGAACGAGGCTGGTGCCTGACGCAGAAGCTGGCGCTGCGCGATGTCCGCGGTCAGGTGATCGGCATGGCCGGGATCTCTCACGATCTGCAGGAGGCCCACGCCCGCCATCCGGCGTGGCAGCGGCTGGCGATCGTCGACGATCATATCCGCCGCCACTATCACCGGCCGATCGCCATGGAAGAGTTGACCGCCCTAAGCGGGATGTCGATTGCGCAGATCGAGCGCTACTGCAAGCGGATCTTTCATCTCACCCCGCGGCAGATGATCCACAAAGTGCGTCTGGAAAAAGCCACCGAACTGCTGGCCGGCGATACGCCGATTACCGATATCGCCTTGCAGTGCGGCTATACCGATCACAGCGCCTTCAGCCGCCAGTTCAAAGCGATGACCGGCTCGACGCCGCGCGATTTTCGCCTGACGCTGCAGGGATAACGGCTGGCTCACACTTTTGTCGACTGTGCTAATTTCGTCATCGGATTAAGGGAAAACCGACAAGCCGCCGGTTCCGCGACGCGTCAATCTGTCAGTGAATATTCACCAATCATTCACCTCGACTTAACAAAATGACGACAAGGAACTGAGCATGAGCAATAAAGCGATTCACTGGAGCGGCGTATTCCCGGCGGTTAGCACGCAGTTTCGTAGCTATTACTCCCTCGATTTAGACGCCACCCACGCGGTGATGAAAAACCTGGTCAAAGATGGCGTTTCCGGGCTGGTGGTGTGCGGCAGCGTCGGGGAGAACACCTCCCTGAGCACCGATGAAAAATTGCAGATTATCGAAGTGGCGAAGGATGCCGCCGGCGGCAAAATTCCGGTGATCGCCGGGGTGGCCGAGTTCACCACCGCCTTCGCCCAGAAGATGGCGAAAGAGGCGGAGCGCGTCGGCGTCGACGGGATCATGGTGATGCCGGCGCTGGTCTACTCCTCAAAACCGCATGAAACCGCCGCCCACTTCCGCAGCGTGGCCACCGCCACCGACCTGCCGATCATGGTCTACAACAACCCGCCGATATACAAAAACGACGTGACGCCGGACATTCTCGCCACCCTGACCGATTGCGACAACATCGTCTGCTTTAAAGACTCCTCCGGCGATACCCGCCGCTTTATCGACCTGCGTAACACCGTTGGCGATCGCTTCGTGCTGTTTGCCGGGCTGGATGACGTGGTGGTGGAAAGTATCGCCGTCGGCGCGGAAGGGTGGATCTCCGGAATGTCCAACGCCTTCCCGCGCGAAGGGGAAACGTTATTCCGTCTCGCCCGCCAACAGCGTTACGAAGAGGCAATGGCGCTGTACCGCTGGTTCATGCCGCTGCTGCATCTCGATGCGCGTCCGGATCTGGTGCAGTGCATCAAGCTGTGCGAAGAGCTACTCGGACGCGGCAGCGCCGTGACCCGTCCGCCGCGTCTGGCGCTGGAAGGGGAAACGCGCCAGCAGGTGGTGGCGATCGTGGAACAGGCGCTGGCGACTCGTCCAGCCCTGCCGGACGTCGGCCTCTGAACCCAGGAGTCAGTATGAATGCATCTCAGACCATGGCGGGACGGCAGTTTATTGCCGGCCGCCGCGTTGCCAGCGGCGAGGCGACGCTATTGAGCCTGCGGGCGGTGGATGGGGAAGCCACCGGCCATCGCTTTTATCCGGCTTCACGCGAGGAAGCCGCCCAGGCCGCGGAGGCGGCACAGCAGGCGTTTGCCGTTTATTCACAAACCACGCCGCAGCAGCGGGCGCGCTTTCTCTGCGCCATTGCCGATGAGCTGGACGCGCTGGGGGAAGCGTTTTTTGCACTCGCCGAACAGGAGACCGCGCTGCCGCTGGCGCGGCTGCAGGGCGAGCGGGCGCGCACCAGCGGCCAGCTGCGGATGTTTGCTGGCGTGATCCAGCGCGGGGATACCTTCGCCGCCCGTATTGATACCGCCTTAGCCGACCGTCAACCGCTGCCGCGCCCGGACCTGCGCCAGTATCAGCAGGCGTTAGGGCCGGTGGCGGTGTTTGGCGCCAGCAACTTTCCGTTGGCCTTTTCCACCGCTGGCGGCGATACCGCCTCGGCGCTGGCGGCGGGCTGCCCGGTGGTGGTGAAGGCCCATCCGGGCCATATGGCCACCGCCGAGCTGACCGCTGAAGCGATCGTCCGGGCGGTCGCGCGATGCGGGTTACCCGGCGGCGTCTTCAATATGATTTTCGGGACTGATATCGGCGCCGAATTAGTCCGCCATCCGGCGATTCAGGCCGTTGGCTTTACCGGCTCACTGGCCGGCGGTAAGGCGCTGTATCAAATGGCGCAGCAGCGTTCGCAGCCAATCCCGCTGTTTGCTGAAATGTCGGCGATTAACCCGCTGATTATTCTACCGCAGGCGCTGCAGACGCGGGCCGAGGCGCTGGCGAACGAGCTGGTGGCGTCATTCACCCTCGGCGGCGGCCAGTTCTGTACCCGTCCGGGGCTGATTCTGGCGCTGCGCGGCGCCGGGCTGGAACGCTTTAAGTCGGCGCTGTGCGCGGCGGTAGCGGGCTCTGCGCCGCAGGTGTTGCTCAATGCGCCGACCCTCCAGCACTACCGCCAGGGCGTGGCGGCCCTGGCGGCGCACCCGCGTATCGAGAGGCTGGCGAGCGGCCTCGCCGCCGGCGCCGGGCAGGCGCAGACCCAGCTGTGGCAGGCTCAGGTCGAGGATCTGCTGGCGCAGGATACGCTGCTGCAGACCGAAGTTTTCGGCCCGCTATCGTTGCTGGTGGAAGTGGACGACGCGGTCCAGCTACAGGCGGTGGTGAAAGTGCTGCAGGGACAGCTCACCGCGACGCTGCATGCGGAAGCGGACGACGGCCCGCTGGCGGCCAACCTGCTACCGCTGCTGTGCGAGAAGGCCGGACGGGTGCTGTTTAACGGTTATCCCACCGGCGTGGAAGTGTGCGATGCGATGGTCCACGGCGGCCCGTGGCCGGCGACGACCGATGCGCGCGGGACGTCGGTCGGCAGCCGGGCGATTGAGCGTTTTCTGCGCCCGGTCTGCCTGCAGAATGCGCCGGCCGCCCTGTTACCGCCGGCGCTGCAGGATGCGAACCCTTTGAGCCTGCAGCGCCTGGTCAACGGCCAGTGGACCCGGGAAGCGATTTCCTCCTCTTATTGACGCAAGGGCATCACCATGACCATTCACACTACGCATAACAGTCAAACCCGCGTTGCTGAGTCGGGTAAGTTTAAAAAACAGCTGACCCTGACCGACCTCACCTTTATCGGCCTGGGCGCGATTTTCGGCTCGGGATGGTTATTCGCCGCCAGCCACGTCGCATCCATTGCCGGTCCGGCCGGGATCGCGTCGTGGGTGATCGGCGGCTTTGCGGTACTGCTGCTGGGGATTGTCTACTGTGAGCTGGGGGCGGCGCTGCCGCGCGCCGGCGGCATTATCCGCTACCCGGTCTTTTCCCACGGCGAGCTGATGGGCTATCTGCTGGGGTTCATCACCCTGATTGCCTTCTCCAGCCTGATCTCGATAGAAATCGTCGCCGCCCGGCAATACGCCGCGGCCTGGTTTCCGGTGCTGACCCAGCCGGGCTCCAGCTCGCCGACGCTGCTGGGGTGGGTAGTGCAGTTCCTGCTGCTCTGTTTCTTCTTTGCGCTGAATTACTACAGCGTCAAGACCTTCGCCCGCTCGAACAACTTCATCAGCGTGCTCAAGTTTCTGGTGCCGCTGCTGGTGGTGGTGACGCTGTTCGCCTTCTTTAAACCGGAGAACCTGCACGCGCAGGGCATTGCGCCGTTCGGTATGTCCGGGGTGGAAGCGGCGATCAGCGCCGGAGGAATTATCTTCGCCTATCTGGGACTGACGCCGATTATCTCGGTGGCCAGCGAAGTGCAAAAGCCGCAGCGGACTATCCCTATTGCGTTGATTTTATCAGTGGTGCTGTCAACGATTATCTACGTGCTGCTGCAGCTGGCGTTCCTTGGCAGTATCCCCACCGAGATGCTGGCCGGCGGTTGGGCCGAGGTGAGCAAACAGTTCTCGCTGCCGTATCGCGATATCGCCATTACCCTCGGCATGGGCTGGCTGGCCTTTATGGTCATTAGCGATGCGATCATCTCCCCGAGCGGCACCGGCAATATCTACATGAACGCGACGCCGCGGGTGATCTACGGCTGGGCGAAGGCGGGCACCTTTTTTAAAGCCTTTACCCATATCGATAAAGCGTCCGGTATTCCGCGCCCGGCGCTGTGGCTGACCTTCGGGCTGTCGATTTTCTGGACGCTGCCATTCCCCTCATGGGAACAGTTAATTAGCGTGGTGTCGGCTGCCCTGGTGCTGAGCTACGCCATCGCCCCGGTTACTGCCGCCGGGCTGCGCCGCAACGCCCCGGATCTGCCGAGGCCGTTCCGCGTGCGCGCCTTCGCCATCATCGGCCCAGTGTCGTTTATGGTCTCGGCGCTGATCGTCTACTGGTCCGGCTGGAATACGCTCTCGTGGCTGCTGGGGCTGCAGATCGTGATGTTTGTGGTGTACGTGATGTGCAAAGGCAAGGTGCCGGAACATACCGTGAGCCTGGCGCAGCAGGTGAAGTCTTCGCTGTGGCTGATCGCTTTTTATGCGTTGATTATCCTCTTTTCCTGGCTGGGCAGCTTCGGCGGGCTTAATGTGATTGGTCACCCCTGGGATACGGTGCTGGTGGCGGCAATGTCGCTGGGGATTTATTACTGGGGCGCGCGCAGCTGTCTGCCGCAGGCTAATTTTAGCGGAGACGAAGAAGAGTAAAGGAGAACAGTATGGAGTCGGTAACTCTATCGTTACCAGAAGCTTATGACCTGGCGCTGGCGGTGCTCAGCGCCAATGGATTCAGCGCCGACCACGCGGCGGCCATCGCCCGTAACGTGGCTGCCGGGGAGCGCGACGGCTGCGCTTCCCACGGCCTGTGGCGGCTGTTGGGCATTGTCGATACCTTACGTAAAGGTAAGGTATCGCCTGATGCCGAGCCGCAGATCCACGACCAGGCGCCGGCGATTGTGCGGGCGGATGCAGGGGGCGCCTTTTCGCTGCTGGCCTACGAGCGCGCGTTGCCGCTGCTGCTGGAGAAAGCGCGGCACAGCGGCATTGCGGCGCTGGCGATTAACCGCTGCGTCCATTTTTCCGCGCTGTTTGCCGATATTGAGCCGTTGACCGAGGCAGGGCTGGTGGGGCTAGCCTGTACGCCAAGCCACGCCTGGGTCGCCCCGGCGGGCGGCACCCGTCCGCTGTTCGGCACCAACCCTATCGCCTTTGGCTGGCCGCGGCGGGACAAGCCGCCGTTTATTGTTGATATGGCGACCAGCGCCGCGGCGCGCGGCGAGATCCAGTTGCATCAGCGCGCCGGCAAAGCGCTACCGGAAGGGTGGGGAATCGACAGCCAGGGGCAGCCGACCACCGATGCCACAGAGGTGCTGAACGGCGCGATGTTAACCTTCGGCGGCCATAAGGGCTCGGCGCTGGCGGCAATGGTTGAGCTGCTGGCCGGACCGCTTATCGGCGATATGACCAGCGCCGAATCGCTGGCGTGGGATAACGGCGCGGGCGGTTTACCCTACGGCGGAGAGCTGATTCTGGCGCTGGATCCGCAGCGCTTTCTCGGCGCGCAGGCACAAGAGCAGCTCGCGCGCGCCGAAACCCTGTTCAGCGGGATGCAGGAGCAAGGGGCACGGTTACCGGGCGAGCGGCGGTTCGCCTGTCGCCAGCAGAGTGAGCGGCAGGGAGTGGCTATCAGCCGCGCCTTATATGATGAGATTTGCGCCTTGCGGCCGTAGCAAAGTGCAGAGCGCGGCGGGGCCGAACATCAGAGCGCCAGGCGCATGGCGCAGCGCGTCTCCGGCGGCAGGCCGTGCCGGGTCTCCTGTTCTCTTTTCGCCGCCAGCCCGGCGGGCAGGGTCAGCTCATCGAGCATGGCGAATCCCAGACGGGTATAAAACGGCGCATTCCACGGCACGTCGCGGAAGGTGGTGAGGGTCACCGCCGGGTAAGCCATTTGCCGGGCGCCGTCGATAACCTGCTCCAGCAGCATCCGCCCGATGCCCTGATGCTGCCAGGCCTGGTGGACGGCGACTTCGACGATAAATAAGGCATCGTCGAGCGGTTCGGTCAGAATAAAACCCACCGGTTGCCCGGCGGCCACCGCCAGCAGACTATGTTCCGTTTCCAGATAATCATGATGGCGCGCAACGCTAATCACCTCGCTGTCCGCCAGCCAGGCGAGAGCGGGGATCTGACGAAAAGCCTGAGCGGCGGAACGTTCAATGGCCGGCAGAAGGGCGATATCACTCTCCTCGGTCAGGCGTAATCCGGCGCCGGCAGTTATAGTGTTAGTTTTCATCACCTCAGCATAGCAGCCTTCGGGAGAAAAGTATGGAGCTGACCGCCGTTCCCGCCACGCAGTTCAGCAGCGTGCAGTTAACGGATATTCTTAACGCCTGTTTTGCAGACTATCTGGTACCGGTGACCCAGTCGGTGGAGGGATTTGTTCAGCGCTTTAGCGCCGAGGGGATGAGCCTGATCGATTCCCGCGTCTGGCTGGCCGGAGATGAACCGGCGGCGATCGCGATCGTCGCGCGTCGGGGGAATATGGCTCGCCTGGCGGCCTTTGCCCTGCGTCCGGCCTGGCGCGGCAAAGGTCTTGCACGGAAATTGATGCAGGAGCTGCTGATGCTTCTGCAGCAGCAGGGGATCGAGGCGGTTTCCCTGGAGGTGATCCGCGATAACCATGTGGCCGTCGCGCTGTATCAGTCGTTAGGCTTTACGCGGCGCCATGGGCTCTGCGGCTACCTGAGCGCAGAGCCTCAGGCTGCGGCGCCAGGCGTGTTACAGCCTTATCCCACCCTGGCGCTGCTTAGACGCGCCGTTGAGGAGAGTAACAGTCAGCTCCCCTGGCTGATGGATCCGCTTACCTTCGCCACCCTGCCATGCCGCGTCGTGACGCTGGAACAGCGCGCCTTCGCGGTACTGGGCACCTCGGGTTCACGGCCTGTACTGCAGTTTTTATGGGTTGAACCCGCCGCCCGTCGCCAGGGGCTGGCACGGGCGCTGCTGATGGCGCTGGCGCAGCAGTTCCCGGGTATCGGCACTTCGGTGACGGTCCCGGAAACCTTTACGCCGCTGTTTGCCGCGGCGGGATATTCACCGCTATCGCTGCAGCAGTATGAAATGACGATGGAGTTGACCGCAGCAAAGTTCGCTTAAGCGGGAGTGTGCGCTGGGCCGCAAAAAACAGCACAGGGCGCCGATAAGCCTCTCTTTTGCCGCATCATATCTCTTCGTAATGGCGACGAGGGGGGATGTAATGCGTAAAACGGAACTGTTGGCTTTTTTGCAAAATCAGACCGATTTTTTCGATCCGGATAACCTGAGCGAAGTGTTCACCGCCAGCTGGCTGGCTCAGCGTTTCGCGATGCAAAGAAATACCGCCAGCCATTATCTCAATCAGCTGGTCGCCCAGGACGTGCTGGTGAAGATCAACACCCGGCCGGTCTATTTTCTGCATAAAAAAGCCTTCTGCCAGCAGTTCTTCCCCCTTTCCCGCAGCGAGTACGCCAGCATGGCGGAGCTGCTCGCGGAGAGTGACCGCCAGCCGGAACAGGCGGACCATTTTTCGTTGCTGACCGGCCATGACGGTAGCCTGCGTAAACCGATTGAGCAGATGAAAACCGCGCTGTTTTATCCCAACGGCGGGCTACCGCTGCTGATCACCGGCGACAGCGGGACCGGTAAAAGCTATATGGCGGAGCTGATGCACGAGTTCGCGATCGCCCAGGGCCTGCTGGCGCCCGATGCGCCCTTCGTGAGCTTCAACTGCGCGCAGTATGCCAGTAATCCGGAGCTGCTGGCCGCCAACCTGTTCGGCTACGTCAAAGGCGCGTTTACCGGCGCGCAGAGCGATAAAGCCGGGGCGTTCGAGGCGGCAAACGGCGGGATGCTGTTTCTCGACGAGGTCCACCGCCTGGATGCTCAGGGGCAGGAGAAGCTGTTCACCTGGCTGGATCGCAAGGAGATCTACCGGGTGGGGGAGACCGCTCAAGGCCTGCCGATTTCGCTGCGGCTGGTGTTTGCCACCACCGAAGAGATTCACAGCACCTTTCTGACCACCTTTCTTCGTCGTATTCCGATCCTGGTCAGCTTGCCCGATCTTCAACACCGCAGCCGAGAGGAGAAGGAGGCGCTAACGCTGCAGTTTTTCTGGCAGGAGGCCCGGACGCTGGCCGCCCGGCTGCAGCTAACGCCGCGGCTTTTGCAGGTCCTGACGCAGTACGTTTATCGGGGCAACGTCGGCGAACTGAAGAATGTGGTGAAGTACGCCGTGGCATCAGCCTGGGCCAGGTCTCCGGGCAGCGAGATGCTGACCGTGACGCTGCACGATCTGCCGGAAACGATCATGGCGGCGACGCCGGCGCTCAGTGAAGCGATGGGTCAGCAGGAGCCGCTGCTAATCGAGCCGCAGACCAGCCTGGTCTGGCTGCTGCGGGCGCGCGACCCGATTCAGGGGCTGATCTATGACGTTCAGTGTCGGATTTTGGCGCTGCATGAAGCGGTGCTGAATAAAAAAACGGTCTGGGAAGAGGCGCAAAGAAGCATGGGGGAGGAGATTGAAACCCTCTTCGATCGGCTGATCTTTGATAACCAGGATGCCAGTAGCTCGCAGATGTTGCTGCTGATCGCCCATCAGGTGCGGGAGGAGTATTATCGCCTGGAAAAACGCTTCAATATCCAGTTTAACGGTAACTGTCTTTACGCCCTGAGCCACTACCTGATCCATCGATCCCGTCAGGCGCCGTCCACGATGAGCAATGAGAAAATCCGTCTGCTGGCGGATTTTCTGGCAAACAAATTCCCGCTGCTGTATCGCTTTTGCGAAGCGATCCTCGACGCGCTGGCGCTGAAGCTGGATATTGAGCCCCAACGTATTGACCTGCTGTTGCTGGTGCTGTGGTTCCAGAAAAATGGCGCTATTAGCCAGCAGCAGGTGACCCGGGCGATTATTCTCGCTCACGGTTACGCCACCGCCAGCAGCATTGCCAGCGTGGCGAACCGCTTGCTGAAAAGCCCGCTGTTTGAGTCATTCGACATGCCGCTCGACGTGACGCCGGAGGCTATCGCTAATCAGGTGATGGCCTACATTGAGCGCCACGCGCTGGCGTCAGGGCTGATCATTTTGGTCGATATGGGATCCCTGAACGCTATTCACAGCCATTTTAATCGTCGTCTGAACACGCCGGTGGCGATTATTAACAATGTCTCCACCGGCATGGCGATGTACGTCGGGGAGCGGATTTTGCACGGCGATATGCTGGAAGATATCGTCCGCGAGATCGGCGATGATCTGGCGGTTGAGCACCAACTCTATTACCCGCAGACCGATAAACCGCGGGCGATTTTGACCACCTGCGCCACCGGACTGGGCGCGGCGGCGAACCTGTCGGCGCTGTTAAAAGCCAGCATCCCTGAAGCGCTTGGCATTGATATTGTGGCCTGTGATGTGGAGACCCTTGCCGATCCCGCGCGGCGGGAGCCGATGCTCAGCCGCTACGAGGTGCTGGCGATCGTCGGCACCCTCGATCCGCATCTTGCCGATCTCCCGTGGATCTCGCTGGATTCGCTGATTTCCGGCGAAGGAAGTCGCCCGCTGATGCGTATCTTCGGCGAACTGGCGACGGCGGAGCAGGTTAGCGAGATCAACAACCTGATCCTGAAAAACTTCTCGCTGCGGCGAGTGATTGAGTCGGTGACGATCCTTGATACCGCGAAGGTGATCAATCAGGTTGAGCAGTTTTTGCTGCGCTATGAGCATCTGGCCGGGTACGAGGTGCCCAACGAACGTAAGGTGGCGCTGTATGTGCACATCAGCTGTCTGATAGAGCGGTTAATTCGCCACGCTTCCCCAACCCATTATTCGGGAAGGCAGTGTCCGGAGCGCGAGCTGGCTACGCTGCGCGAGGCCTTTAGTGTCATAGAGAGCGGATATAGTGTCAAAATTCCCGTTGTCGAGCTCTATTACATTCACGACATCCTGACGCGGGAAACGGAATTTATTCAGGAAGATCAAGAGTTTTAACGCTTCTCCCCCTTTTATCCTTACGTTAGCCGACGCGCCACTGTTTCTGGCACGTCGGTTGCAATTAAGAAAGCAGTGGAATGCGCTTTCGAGGTAAGGATGAAACGACACTATATTTTTGCCAGCCACGGCACCTTTGCTAACGGTTTGTTGAACTCTGTGGAGCTGATCCTCGGTAAACAGCCGGATATTCATACTCTGTGCGCCTATGTAGAAGAGGAGGTCGATCTGACGCAGCAGGTGGAGGCGCTGCTGGCGCGTTTCCCGGCGCAGGATGAGCTGATAGTGATTACGGATATTTTCGCCGGTAGCGTCAATAATGAGTTTGTGCGTTTTTTATCGCGCCCGCACTTTCATTTATTATCTGGGTTAAATCTACCGTTAATTATTGACCTGCTTATTTCTGCAGCGGAAGAGAATACCGAAAAATTAATTTCTGAAGCATTAATCAACGCCAAAGAGAGCATTCAGTACTGCAATCAGAGTATTGCCGGGGCGATGACTATGGATAAAGACTTCTGAAATGAGGATGCATGATGATTACGTTATTAAGGGTTGACCATCGATTACTTCACGGCCAGGTAGCCTTTTCCTGGACCCAATATGTCGGTGCCGATTGTATTTTAATCGCCAACGACAGTGTCCCTGAAGATGAACTGCGGAAAACCACCATTAAGCTTGCTAAACCACCCTCGGTAAAGCTGGTGATTAAAAATATAAATGATTCTATTGAAGCGATAACAAGTGGGGTTACCGATAAATATAATTTATTTATTGTTGTGGAATCGGTCAATGACGCCTGGCGTATTGCCAGCGCCGTTGAGGAAATAAAAAGTATTAATCTCGGTGGGATTAAGGCCAAAGAGGGCAGTAAAAATATTTCTAAGGCGATTAATTTACTGCCGGAGGAAATAGAGCAGTTGCAACAACTGGTGGGCAAAGGCGTCGAGGTGGAAATTCGCCAGGTCCCGAACGATCGCAAACAGCTTTTTACGGAATGCGTGTAATTCCGGAGGACAGATTATGGTAGAGGCTCTCTTACTGGGTCTGGTGGCGTTTATCGCGCAATCGGAATATGCCTTAGGGACGTCGCTGATTTCCCGGCCAATCGTCACCGGGCTGCTGACCGGTCTGGTGCTGGGGGATGTGCAGACCGGCGTCATCATGGGCGCGACGCTAGAGCTGGCGTTTATCGGCTCGTTCTCCGTTGGCGCCTCGATCCCGCCCGACGTGGTGACCGGCGGTATTCTCGGCGTGGCGTTCGCTATCACCTCCGGCGCGGGCACGGAAACGGCGCTGTTGCTCGGCCTGCCTATCGCCACCCTGACCCTGATCCTGAAAAACGTTTATCTGGGGATGTTCATTCCGTTGCTCAGCCAGAAAGCGGACGGCTATGCGGAACGGGCGGATACGCGCGGCATTGAGCGGATGCATTTGATCGCCGGATTCGGCCTGTCGCTAATGCTTGCCACGGTGGTGACCGTCTCATTCCTGGTGGGCAGCAACGCGGTGAAATCTCTGCTCGATGCGATCCCGGAATTTATCAAACACGGGCTTAGCGTAGCCACCGGGATCATTCCGGCTCTCGGCTTCGCGATGCTCGCCAGGTTGCTGATTAACAAGAAAGTGGCGCCGTACTTTTTCCTCGGCTTTGTATTGATGGCCTATTTGAAAATCCCGGTGACCGGTATCGCCATTCTCGGCGCCATCGTGGCGGTGGTGATGGTTAACGTCACCGCATTTAGCGCACCTCGTACCACGACAGAACAAGGAGTCAGCGATGACGACGAAGATGATTTCTGAAGAGACCCTGCAGCCGCAGGAGCAGGAAGAAACGCGAATTACGCCGCGTGATTTACGCCGGGTGTTCTGGCGCTCCTTCCAGATGGAGTTCTCGTGGAACTATGAGCGACAGATGAATCTTGCCTTTGTTTACGCGCTGATCCCGGTGCTGAAGAAGCTCTATCCGCGCAAAGAGGAGCTGGCCGGGGCGTTGAAACGCCATCTGGTGTTCTTCAATACCACGCCGCATATCGTCACCCTGCTGCTGGGGATCACGACGGCGATGGAGGAGAAAAATAGCCAGCAGAAAAATATGGATGCCAATGCCATTGATAACGTCAAAGCTTCGCTGATGGGGCCGCTGGCCGGGCTGGGAGATTCCTTTTTCTGGGGGACGCTGCGCCTGATCGCCACCGGTATCGGCACCAGCCTGGCGCTGAAGGGCAATATTCTCGGGCCAATCCTGTTTCTGCTGGTATTTAACGTGCCGCACATTCTGGCGCGCTGGTGTTTTACCCGCTGGGGCTACGTGCTGGGCACCGGCGTCCTGCAGCGGATCCAGAAGAGCGGAATGATGGAGAGCCTGACCTACGGGGCATCGATTATCGGCCTGATGGTGGTCGGGGCGATGACCGCCTCAATGATCGATATCACCATCCCTGTCTCCTTCGGGGCCGGGGAAGCCAAAACCCAGGTGCAGGACATCATCAACGACATTCTGCCCTGCATGCTGCCGCTGGTGAGTTTCGGCATCGTCTACTGGCTGCTTGGGCGCAAGGTTAAACCGCTCTCTATTATCGGCGGAATGGCGCTGGTGGGCATTCTGGGTTCGTGGATCGGATTGTTTTAACGGGAGTGAGCTATGCAACCAACAATGATGACCTATATCAGCGAAGAGCCGGCCTGTCTGGCGCAGATCCTGCGCGACTACCGGCAAAAGCTGGCGGCGATTGAGACCTTTGCCCGCCAGCACCCGGTACGCCGTATTTTGCTGCTGGCGACCGGATCGTCGCTGAACGCCGCGCTGTGCGCGCGCTATTTCTTTGAACAACGCTTCGGCGTGCTGGTTGACATTAAAGAGCCGTACAACTTTACCCATTACGAAGCTATCGACCCGCATACCGATCTGGTGGTGGCGATTTCACAGAGCGGAAAAAGCGCGTCGACGCTGGAGGCGATGCGTAAGGTACAGGCCTCAGGACTGCCGGTATTTTCCCTGACCTCCGACCCGCAAAGCCCGATAGCCCGCGCTTGCGATGGCGTTCTCGATATCAATACCGGGATCGAGAGCGTAGGGTTTGTCACCCGCGGCTTTAGCGCGACAGTGCTGAATCTGCTGCTGATGGCGCTGATGATTGCCCGCAGCCAGGGGAAGGCCAGCGAAGTCGAGGAGCAGCACTATCTTGCCGAATTCCAGCGGCTGGCGGCGGCGATCCCGGAAGTTACCGCCCGCACCGCATGTTTTATCGACAAGCATAGCGAAGCGCTGCGGGGAGGTGAGCGCTTTGTCGCTACCGGCTACGGCGCGCTGGTTGGCGTGGCGAAAGAGTTCGAAACCAAATTTACCGAGACGGTGCGCGTGCCTTCCAGCGGCTTTGAGCTGGAAGCCTATATGCACGGCCCCTATCTGGAAGCCAATGCCCGCCATGTGATGCTGTTTATTGAAGATACGCCGGACGGGCGAACCCGGGCGCTGCGCGACTATATGGCGCCGTCCATTGCCCGGGCCTTTACCCTGACGCTGGGCGACGAAGAGGATGAACAAACGCTGGCGCTTAACTGCCCGTGCGAGCATCACCTGGCACCGCTGTTGCTGATTGTCCCAGTGCAGATGCTCGCCTGGCATACCGCAGGACTGAAAGGCATCGATCTGGCTAAACGTATTTTCGACGATTTTGACCGCGTCTTAAAAAGTAAAATCTGATTATTCAGGAGAAAACTATGTTGGGTTTTAATCAGGACGAGTACCTGACCAGTGCTCGCGAGATCATCGCTGCGCGTAAACAGGCTGAAACCGTGGCCGACGCTATTTATGACAGCGGCTGCAGCGCATTATTTTTTGCCTCGGTTGGCGGTTCCCTGGCCCCGATGATGGCTATTAATGAGTTTGCCAAAGAATTAACCAGCGTGCCGGTTTATCTTGAGCAGGCGGCGGAATTAATTCATCGCGGGCATAAAAAATTAAATAAAGAGGCGGTTGTTGTCACGCTCTCTAAATCCGGCGATACCAAAGAGTCGGTGGCCATTGCTGAATGGTGCAAGGCGCAGGGGATACGCGTGGTAGCCATTACCCGTCATGCCGATTCGCCATTGGCTGCCGCCGCCAGCTGGCATATTCCGATGTGCCACAAGAACGGCGTGGAATATGAATATATGCTGCTGTACTGGTTATTCTTCCGCGTCATTTATCGTCATGGTGAGTTTGCTGAATATGCGCGTTTTGCCAGCCAGCTGGAATTGCTGCCGGAAAATCTGCTAGAGGCCAAGCGCCAGTTCGATCCTCAGGCGGACAGCATTGCCGCGCAATACCATGACAGCGACTATATGATGTGGATTGGCGGCGCGGAAATGTGGGGTGAGGTCTACCTGTTCTCGATGTGTATTCTCGAAGAGATGCAGTGGAAGCGGACGAAGTCGGTAAGCTCGGCTGAATTTTTCCACGGCACCCTGGAGCTGCTGGAAAAAGAGGTCCCGTTGTTTCTGGTGAAGGGCGAGGGGAAATGCCGGGCGCTGGACGAGCGCGTCGAACGCTTTGCCGAAAAGATAACTGACCATCTGGTGGTGATCGACCCACGCGACTATCCGCTGAACGGCATTGATGATGCGTTCCGCTGGATTATGGCGCCGTGCGTGGTGTCCACTCTGCTGGTGGACCGGCTGGCGGCCCACTTTGAGCACCATACCGGCCACGACCTGAATATCCGCCGTTATTACCGGCAGTTTGATTACTAAATCTTGCCCATGGCGGCCAGTCAGACTGGCCGCTCCGCTATTCTCCGAGGCGCTTCCCAGAAAATCATCGTCAAATCCAGCCGGGTAAAAACCGGTGGTAGAGTCCGGCTTTCCTTCTCTTTCAGGCAAGCGGATGGCCATGAAAAAACGGATGACCTCAACGCCGCATGATGCGGTCTTTAAACGATTTCTTCGCCACCCGGAGACGGCGAATGATTTCCTCATGCTCTATCTTCCCGAAGCGATCCGCCAGCGGTGCGATTTCGCTACCCTGAGGCTGCAATCGGCGAGTTTTATCGATGAGGATCTGCGCGCCTGGTATTCGGACGTGCTGTGGTCGGTGCGGACCACCTGCGGGGCGGGATATATTTACGTGGTGATAGAGCATCAGAGCTCGCCGGACAACCATATGGCTTTTCGTCTGATGCGCTATGCGATTGCCGCGATGCAGCGACACCTCGACGCTGGGCACAAAACGCTGCCGCTGGTGGTGCCGATGCTGTTTTATCACGGCGCAACCAGTCCGTATCCTTTTTCCCTCAACTGGCTGGATGAATTTGCCGACCCGCAGCTGGCGAAGAGGCTGTACGGCAGTCAGTTTCCATTGATCGACGTCACGGTCATGCCGGACGATGAAATCGTGCAGCATCGGCGGGTCGCCCTGCTGGAGCTGATGCAAAAGCATATTCGCCAGCGCGATCTCAGCGACATAACGGAGTCGTTGGCGGCCGTGGTGATGCTGGGATACACTAGCCCCCGGCAGTTGAGAATGCTGTTTCACTATATGCTGCAGTACGGTAACACGGCCGAGCCGGGCGTGTTTCTCCGCCGGCTGGCCCGCCGTCTGCCACAGTATGAGGAGACATTGATGTCTATCGCGCAAAAGCTTAAGCAGGAAGGTCGACAGGAAGGTCGGCATGAGGGCCGACAGGAAGGGCGCCTTGAGGGCTTACAGGAAGGGCGCCTTGAGGGCTTACAGGAAGGGAGCCGGCGTGAGGCGCTGCGCATTGCCGGCAGCATGTTACAGAATGGCCTCGACAAAGAGACGGTACAGAAGATTACCGGACTGTCGGCTGACGAGCTCAAGCCGCTGTATTGCTAACACCCCGCCACCCAAACCGTTGCCCGGCGCCAAAACCCGCCGGGCAAGGTGGCTTTAACCTTCGCTTTTCACCACTTTGATCTCCACCATACCGATCCCCAGCTGACGCGGGGAGTGGCCGAGGATATTGCCCTCGTTGGTGGACTGCGGGTCCGGCGGAGTGATGGTCAGCGTGTTGCTGCGCGTCGGGTTGTCGAAATGCAGCGTCGTGGTGGTCACATCATTGACCAGAGTAAGCACTTGCTCACTTTGACCAACCCGCACCGGGATCGGCTTATTGGCATTGGGACCGTAGGCTTTGGCGGTGATCACCAGATCAAATTTCTCCGGCAGCGGCTCTTTATATTCAATCTTCACGTCGCTGCCCAGCTGGGCATTGGACCACCGACCCCAGGACTCGGGGCGCGAAATGCCGCTAAACTGTTTCACCTCTTCCGGCGCGCCGGCAACGTTAAACACGAAGCTGTCGGCCTTATAGCGAATATCGTTGTCGACAACTTTCAGCGTATCGACGTTGCCCTTATAGCGCTCCATATCGATAAGGGTGTCCCTGAAGGCGGTCTTGCCTTTCCACTGTGGCTTATCAACGTGCTGAACCTTCTGCTCACCCCCGAGCTGGCCCTGCGAGACGCACCAGTCGGTGGAGAGCGCCAGCTCAGGAGACCACAGCTGGCCCATTTTATAGCAGCGATCGACCCACACGAAATTATCCCGCGGTGCGAAATCGGCCAGCTGGAAGCGCAGCGGCGCCGAGTATTCGCTCTCCGGCAGCGGTTCAACGCGCTGATCCGACACCCGGAGCAGCAGCGGCAGACGGAAATGGCTGCCGGAGAAGGCGATCATGTTCTTCTGCGAGTCGATGGTGAAGTTTTTAATCTCTTTCGGGAAGTTCCACAGGCGGATCACGTCGGGTTTCCAGGCCAGGATCTTCTCTTTCATATTGATGAAAATACCGGAGAGCGACTGGCCAGAGAGACTGCTGCGCCCGAGGCCGATATAGTTATCGCCACCGAGAATATCCAGCACCGTCGCACCGTTATCCATGGTGTTGCGTTTCACTGCCAGGGTCTCCTGCTGCGGCCGATCGCCGCGCAGGACAAAGAACAAATTGCTGCGATCGTGCTTGTTGAGGTAATCCCAGGCGCTGTTCTTCATGGCCAGGTGGTCGGAAGAGACCACGATGACCGTGTTTTTGAAATAGGGAGAGGCTTTGATCTTCTCGATTAGCGCGGCGATATGTTCCTGGCTGCAGCTAACGGCGCTAAAGGAGAGGTTTTTCTTACCGTCCACGTCATAGCGTTTACGCTCGCAGGTGCGCGAAATAAAGCCGTCGGGATGGTGGGTGTCCACCGTCAGGGCGAACAGCGAAAAGCGTTTTCCGGACTGCGACAGCTCTTCGAATTTTTTCCACGTCTCCTCAAGTACCGTGTCGTCATAGAAGCCCCAGTCGTTGCGGTAGGCGGGATCCGCTACCGTGGTTTTGAGCTCTTCCGCCCCGAACAGGTGATCGAAGCCGTGGGACTTGAGAAAGACGTCTTTGCCGGCAAAGCGCAGGTTAGCTCCCTGCACAAAATAGTTTTCGTAACCGGAGTTTTTCAGGATATCGCCAAGGCAGATATTCTGCGGAAAGAAGCTGGATACGGAGGCCGAAGCGTTGCCTTCAAACGGTGCAAACAGCGGAATGCCGCACTGTGACGCGACCATGCCGGCGATGGTGTAATCGGTCCCCGGCAGCTGCATGGTATTGCTGAAATCAATGCCCTCATCTTTAATTCTGCCAAGCTCAGGGGTGAGGTTGGGGAACGCATCGTTATCAAAATAGGTGCGCTCAAGGCTTTCGCCATAGATATAGACCAGATTCAGCTGCGGATTGTCGATACGCTTCGACGGTTCTTTGTAGTACGCGGCAAAGTCCGGGTCTCCTTCCCGTGATTGCGATTTCACCAGCTCGCTGATTTGATGGAAGGCCGGGCTGGCGTCGACCGAGGCCAGCGCCAGCAGCAGCGCCGCCAGGCTGTAGCCGACGTGATGAGGATGATGCCGACGGCGGCGCAGCACCCACCCCAGGGCGCCAAAAACGGCAACCAGCGCGACGGCCACGCCGACGCCCGGCAGAATGTATTTGCCGATCCCGGCGCCGGTCAGGCTGTTGGTCAGAGTGTAGAGTACCGCGTCGTTGATGCCGTCGCCGGTAAAGTAGTCGCTGGCGTAGAGGGTGATATTCAGCACCACGAACAGGCCTAACACCGTGAGCGTGGCGGCAAACCACCAGGTGTTACGACCCGCTTTCCAGGCATAAAGCACCACCGAAGCTAAAAATAAGGCGATGGATAACAACTCTGACACAGCTCATCCTCATTAACGCCAGTTATCGGCTGGCAGAACAGATTACTTTTCAAGCCACACTGTAATTGCAGCGCCATCTTGCTGCAATTCTAGCGTCATGAAAGTGTGCAGTTATTCAGAATTGGTTTAGAAGTTGCCTTTTTTGATCGGCGTCGCAGCCGGCGTGGCGGGGAAGCGCAAGGAGAAAAAGGAGAAAAAAGCCGTTTCAGGCCGCGCTGCCGTCGCGAAGGCGACAAACGCGGCATTAGCAGTACGTATCAGGAGAGGAAGTTAACGCCCTGTTTTAAGACCAGATCGCAGGCTTTGGTTTTCACCTGTTTCGCCAACGAGCTGTTGCCAAGCGTATTCAGGTCCAGCTGCTGGCCGTTATTACTGTTGAGCAACCCCTGCAGGCCATCGAGATAGTTGATGTCTTGTTTCTGTTTTTCCGGCGTGCTGAGTCCTAGTTTATCCAGCACCTGGTTTTTGACGTTATCGGCGCTGGTCACGGAGGCCAGCTTCTGTTGCGCGCAATATGACAAGATCCCGGCCGCATTATTCATGCTGCTGGCGGTCAGCGACTGGCTGCTGCCACTGAGCAGGCTGGTTAGCGAGGAGACGGACATGCCGCCGCTGCCAGCCTGGGTGCTGCCGCCGCTGAGCTGGCTGGCGGCGCTGTTGAGAGAATCCTGCCAGGAGGCAGCGTGGGCCCCGGAGAGGGTAAATGCGCTGAGGGTAAGCGCGGCAAGTAAGCCATTTTTTAACGATTTCATAGACGGACTCATAAGCGTGACTGAAGAATCACTTTAGTATAACGCCGCCGTTGTCCGGAAATCTCTTAATACTCCTTGCCGGTGACGCGGTGCCGGTAACTTTCCCAGTTGAAGATAACCCACAGGCTGTTGCCCAGGCGCATACGGTCCATCACCCGTTCGCCGAGCAGCTTATTCATCTCTTCCATATTACTGTTGGTTAGCATACCGGTAGGCCGTTTGGAGGAAGAGCGGCGGTCAACTATCTGATTGATAATGACCTTTTCATAGCGAGACTCCGTCTGCATACCAATTTCATCAATCACCAGAAGATCGACCTTGCTGAGATCGCTCAGTAATTGCTCTTCGCTCGTCTCCCGATTGCCGAAGGTATCTTTCATGGCTGACATAATATCAGCCACGGTGATAATTAAGACCGATTTCCCGCGCAGCAGCAGTTCGTTGCAGATAGCAGCCGCGAGGTGGTTTTTACCGGTGCCCGGTTTGCCGGAGAAGATAAAGCTGGCGATATTGCCATCAAACTCCTCCACGTACTGACGCGCCCGGGCGAGGGCGTTCATCTGCCCCTCGCACTCGACGCGATAGTTATCAAAGGAGCAGTTCTGATGCAGCGGGCGGATCCCCGAGCGGTTAAAGGTGCGCTGCATTTTCATCGCGCGGTTCTCCCGCTCCAGCGCTTCGGAACGCAGCTTGCCTTGCTCTTTTTGCCAGGCCAGCAGCTCTTCGCCGGTTTTAAACGCCGGTTCGATATGAGCCGGCATCATTTTCTGCAGGCGCTTCATCAGATCGCCAACGTTTTTCATGCTCATCCTCGGAAACCTCGCGGAATATGACTGTCGGGTTCGCTCACGCTGTTCACATCGCGCTTCGGCTGCCCGCCGTTGCTGGCGCGGCTGATTTGCACGCTGCGAGCCAGTTTCTGCTGCCATTGCACGTGGTGAAACACTTTACCTTCCGCCTGCCAGTAAGCGACGAAAGCGGCCAGCTCTTCCGGGGTGACCGGCTGGCTCAGGGCGATGCCCCACAGCGCGGCCAGACGCTGAAAGTCGGCGTCCGGCTGCCAGGCCGCATACATGGCAAATTTGCCCATCGGCACCGCAACGGGCGCCGCCGCGGGCTCGTCGAAAAACTGCGGGTCAAGCGCGATGTCGCTGCCGGGGCGCGCCAGCCTGGCTTCCAGTTCCAGCAGCTGCGCCAGCCGGTCTGGGGTCAGCGCATAGAACGCCGGGGCGTTGTTGGCAAAAACGGCGACAGTGCCGTCAGTCGATTTCGCCAGCAGCGCCGCGTGCTGCTGGAGGAACTCTTCCAGGCCGCTAAAATGGGAGGTTAAAATTCGCGAAGACATAACTCTATCTCAACTCTGAACTGCAAAGAGTGGGGTGATCTGCACATAGTAGCACAGAGCCCGTCGCGGAAGGAGCGTCGCGGCTTTACCGCGACGCCGGGGTTAGACGCGAGGGCGCTTACGATACAGCCACAGACCGGGTATCGACAGGCCGATGGAGAGGGCGCCCACGATTGAAGAGGCCTTTAAAAAATTGCTCAGCAGCAAAATCATCATCTCTTCAGAATAGCCAAAATGACTGATTTTTACCGCGGAGATCATCGCAGTGTAAGCGGAAATACCGGGAAACATCGGGATCACGGCGGCAACGGTAAAAATCTTCGGATGCGCCAGATACCAGCGCGACCACTGGATACCGATGCAGCCCACCAGCAGGGCGGCGAGGAACGTGGCCCATTCAATGTTAAAACCGGCGCTCATCATGACCATGCGCGAACCGTGGCCGATGGCCCCCAGCAGCGCGCACCAGCGCAGGGCGCGCCGCGGGACATTAAAGACCATCGCAAACCCGACGGCAGGGATCGCCGCCAGCAGCATGTCTTCCGCCAGCGCGAAAATAAACGAAATTATGCCCATCCCCGCAGCCCCCATACGGTCATTGCCATCACTACGCCAATGCAGGTGGCAAGGGTTAACAGGCTGGCGATCGCCCAGCGGGCGAGGCCGGTATTAATATGCCCTTTAAACATATCGGCGACGGCGTTGATCAGCGGAAAGCCCGGGACCAGCAGCAGGACGCTGGCGGCCATGGCAATGGTCGGGGTGCTGGCAAAGGTAGGGAGGCGCAGCAGCAGCCCGGAGATCGTGGTGGCCACAAAGGCGGTGATGCAGAAGTTGATCTGCGGATGCATGGAACGGTGGGTCAGCACCTGGCGAATGTACATGGCCACCGTGCTGGCGCAGAAGCTGACCAGCGCTCCATCCCAGCCGCCGTTATTCAGTTTACAGAAACAAGCGCAGGAGAGGCCCACCATGATCACCAGCAACCAGCGGGGATAGCGCAGGGGCCTAATCTGCGCGAAGCGCTTCTCGACGTCGCGATAGTCCAGCAGCTTATGCTCGGCGAGGATCACGATATGCTGCACTTCCGTCACCACATGCATATTAATGCCGCGGTCGACATTTTTACGCGTGGAGGTAAGACATTCGCCATTCTTAATGGTGGTCAGGACGATAGCGTTGGAGGAGATGGCGCTTTCGACGCTGTCCATCCCCAGCGCCAGCCCGAGACGCGTTGAAAGCTCTTCCACCAACGCGCTTTCGGCGCCGTGCTGTAACAAAAAAAGACCACACTGGATGCATAATCGTGTGATTGCCCGCTGCTGTGCCCGATCAACCTGCATATTTCCTCTGCTGTCCGCGACGCCTGGTATCTGCCGATACTTTAACCTGAAGCGCCTGGGCGGCTGAGGGGGGTGGGATCAAATAATGTGCAAAAATTTCCCGCCCGCCGGAGGGGCAGAATTTGAAGCTTCCCACACTTTTGCCAGTTTGGTGAAAAGTGCAATTTTTGTCGCCATTCATCCCTTCTTTTTCCCGTCTGACTTATCAAAAATGCAGGAAAGCACTTTTATTAAACAAAAATATACAAATAATTAACCCTGCAAAAGTGAGACAATCCTATGAAAACACAGGTCGCGATTATTGGCGCTGGCCCTTCCGGGCTGCTGCTGGGGCAGCTCCTGCACAACGCCGGCATCCACACGGTCATTCTTGAGCGTCAAACGCCGCAGTATGTGCTGGGGCGCATCCGCGCGGGAATTCTGGAAAGCGGTACCGTCGATCTGCTTCGCGAAGCGGGCGTGGCGCAGCGAATGGACGTCGAAGGCCTGGTGCATCATGGGGTGGAGTTTCTCTTTGACGGCCAGCGGGTGCCCGTCTCACTGAGCGAGCTGACCGACGGCAAGAGCGTGATGGTTTACGGCCAGACTGAAGTGACCCGCGATCTGATGGCTGCCCGGGCCGCCAGCGACGCGCCGATCGTGTACGGCGTGAGCGAAGTGACTATCCATGACGCGAAAAGCGACCGGCCGACGATCACCTATCTTAGCGAAGGTGAATTCTGCCGCCTGGAGTGTGACTTTATCGCCGGTTGTGACGGGTTCCATGGCGTGTCGCGGCAAAGTATTCCCGCTGACATCCTCAAAACTTACGAGAGCGTCTGGCCGTTCGGCTGGTTAGGCCTGTTGGCGGATACGCCGCCGGTCAATCCGGAGCTGATCTATGCGCATCATCAGCGGGGATTCGTTTTATGTAGTCAGCGCTCACTTACTCGCAGCCGCTACTATTTGCAGGTTCCGCTGAGCGATAAAGTGGAAGACTGGTCGGACGAACGCTTCTGGCAGGAGTTGAAATGCCGATTGCCGGCGGATCTGTCATCAAAGTTAGTGACTGGTCACTCACTTGAGAAAAGCATCGCTCCCTTGCGCAGCTTCGTCGTAGAGCCGATGCAATATGGGCGATTGTTTCTGGTGGGGGATGCCGCGCATATCGTACCGCCGACCGGCGCTAAAGGGTTGAACCTGGCGGCATCGGACGTGAACTATCTGTGGCGGATCCTTCGCGAATACTACCATCATGGCCGGAGCGATCTGCTCGCGACCTATTCGCGACTAGCGCTGGATCGGGTCTGGAAAGGGGAACGCTTTAGCTGGTTCATGACCCGCCTGCTGCACGATTTCCCGCAGCAGAGCGAATTCGACGCCAAAATGCAGGCGGCCGATCGCCGCTACTATCTGGGCTCGCGCGCCGGGCTGACCACCATCGCGGAAAACTACGTGGGCCTGCCCATGGAGCGCGTCGTCTGACTGAACAGGAGTAACTATGTCGCCCGTCCAAACTGTTCCGGTATTTAAGCTCTATGGCGAGGAGCGCGGCTGGCCGACGCCGGACCTGCTGCACTGCGAATCGATTTTGCAGCGCAGCAGCCTGTATCAGTGGCATATTCGCGTCCACCAGCACGCCGAAATGGTCCAGCTCCTCTATCTGCACAAAGGTCGGGCGGAGATCGAAATTGAAGGTACCACCGCGGTGATGACGGAATCCTGCATCCAGGTGGTGCCCGCCCTCTGCATTCATGGCTTTCATTTTTCACCCGGGACGAACGGATTTGTGCTCTCCCTGGCGCTGCCGCTGCTGAGCCGCTTTGAAAATCAGTTCGGCCGGCCGCTGGATGTGCTTAGCGTAGCGCAGTGTCTGCCGGTGGGGCGTTCCCGGGGGCGTATGCATACGCTGTTTTCAGCGCTTCGCGAGGAGTACAGTGCCGATCATGACGCACGGGAAATGATGCTTTATTCGCTGCTGGGAACGCTGCTGGTCTGGCTGAACCGGCAGTGCCGCCCCGCACCGCCCGCGGAAGACAAAGCGGAGCGAAAGCGCAGTATGATGCGTCATTTTTCCCGGCTTATTGAGAGCCACTACCGGCAGCATCTCCCGCTGGCGGAGTATGCGAAGTTGATTGGGCTGTCGGTCACGCATTTAAACTATTTATGTCGCGAGTTCTATGGCTGTAGCGCTCTCGGGGTACTGCATCAGCGACTGATGCTTGAGGCGCGGCGTAACCTGCAGTACACTCGCATGACGGTAACGCAACTGTCTGATTATTTGGGTTTTAGCGACGCCGCCTATTTTTCTCGCTTTTTCCGCCGCTACAGTGGTATGTCGCCTAAAGCATTTAGAGAAGCAATTAAAGAGAATGCTTCATAATTTTCAAGCCTGAAATTATTTTTGCTAAATAATAGTTTTATCTTTTCTAATTTATTAGCGCAGAGGCGTCTGTGCTAATATTCATCGCAAGTATACACAGGAATAATATTTACGCGGTATGACCACGGTTCGGTCATTCAGTATATCGTGTACGCGGGCCATGAATATGCTTTTAATATTCATCCAGTAAATGGTATGGCGATCGAGTCACTCGCCGAACGTTTACGGGCAAGCGAAGGAACTTCGACAGGAAGCGGAGGTGTTATGTTACCAGGACAAGGTAAGTTTGGCGTCGTTATTAGTAAAATCCCCGTCATGCAGTCAGGGTTAAAGGTGATCTTCAATGAGAACCTCCCGGATTACGAACTCAGTTTTTGTCGCTCTCATGATGAGCTCACCCTTTTACAACTGCGGCGGGCGGTGCTGGTTGTCGCGGATATCTCCGGCGAGATTGCGCAACCCCGGGCCGTCTGCGAGCGTTATTACTCCCTCATGACCCAGTATCGTGATATTCACTGGGTTTTTATGGTCAGCGACAGCCTCTATCCATTAGCCGTTGAGCTATTAATTCGTCCCGAAAGCTCGCTCATCTCCGAGAGCGAGCCGGTAAACCGGCTGATTGAGGTGATTTGTGCTGGTAGCCGTGCGGCTGAGCAGATTAGCCGTACGCTGTTTACCGGGAATGAGGACAGCGATTTCGCAAGCTACCACTCTGCGGCGATGCTGACCCTGTCAGAGCGAAAAGTTCTGCGCCTTCTGGCGAAGGGATGGGGAATTAACCAGATCGCCGCGCTGTTGAAAAAGAGCAATAAGACGATCAGCGCGCAGAAAAATAGCGCAATGCGTCGCTTATCGCTACGCAGCAACGCTGAAATGTATGCCTGGATCAACAGCGCGCAGGGAATGCAAGAGCTGAATATCAATTCAGCTTACGGGGAGCAAATGGAATGGAAAAAAATAGCACAACCCGTCATGTCGCCATCGTAGAAAAATGTGTGATGACGGAAATGGCCTGGCGCTATATCTTTAGCCGTGAAGATAACAGCCAATACCGCATTCATTTTTTTAAAAATATCAATTTGCTCAGGGCGGTGGAAGCGTCGTTCCCATGGTCAGCAATGATCTTTTCACTTTCAGGGAGTCGTTCGTCCAGAGCCGAGAGCCTGCTTTTTCTTCACGAGATGGCGAGGATCCGACCGGAAGTCCAAACGATTATTCTGGCTAATAATGAAAGCGAAATGCGCCTGATCGGCCATTTAATGCCGTCCTGCCTGCACGGTATATTAAATAAATCTGCGCCGCGACGCGGGTTGCAGGAGCATTTATTACAGCTGCTGGATAATCATTCCCTCGCCGGCAAAGAGCATTTTTGCGGCAGAGAGGCATGCAACGATCCGCTAAGTCCGACGGAGCACGCTATTCTTCGGTATATGTCGTGGGGATATTCGCTTTCGGAAATTGCGGTGCAGCTGAACCGGAACATTAAAACCATCCGCGCGCATAAGTTCAACGCCATGACCAAGCTCGGGGTTCGCTCTGACATTGGTTTATTAAACGCGGCGGATATCTTGCTGCATTTACCGATAAACGGCCCGACCAGCGCCGTTAAACAGGTGGCATAACGCGGCTATATGCATACGTCTACCCATGTTGCGTCGGTGAGCTGCGCCATTCGTTCTGGTTCGATGCGAACGGCGCTGTGAATAGCCCCCGCTGCGGGTAGTACCTCCTGATAGTGCCTGAGCGAGACGTCACAGAAGACGTCCAGCGGATTTTCCAGACCAAACGGGCACACGCCGCCGACCGGATGGCCGGTCCAGGTCACCACCTCATCGCTGCTCAACATACGCGCTTTTGCGCCAAAGGTTTCTTTCAGCTTTTTATTATCCAGCCGCGCATCGCCCCTGGCGACGATCAGTACAATTTTATCTTTGATCTTGAGCGACAGCGTTTTGGCTATTTGTCCCGGCTCAACGTTGTGCGCGGCAGCGGCGAGCGCCACGGTGGCGGTACTCTGGTTTAACTCAATAATTTCGATATCGGGGGCGTGTTCGGCAAAGAACTGCCGTACAGACTGCAGACTCATTGGATTCTCCTGATTTAAGCCTGGTTAAATCTGTCACAAGCCTGGCGGAGTGTAAATATCGGCGCGGACAATCCAGATTCTTTCTATTTTGTCGATCTCCTTCACATTCACCGTAACCGGTTACTGTAACCGGTTGCGGTTATCTGCATTGAGATGAATACTGGAACAGTCACTTCTCCTTTTATTTATAACAAAAGAGCCGTGTATGAATCGTTGTGTTATGAGCAGTATAGCCGGTGATCCACCCGCGGCCTGCTGCATCAAAAAGCGGTCATCGTAACGGCAGGGTAATCGTTGTTGGGCCAGTATCAATAGCCTGTCAGGAGGGCTACTATGTCTGCTAACCATGCTGCGTTTAATTTGATATTTCGCTTTGTAGAAAATTACATAAGCCCCATAGCAGGGCGGATCTCATCGCAGCGTCACGTCATGGCTATCCGTGACGGTTTTATCTCCGCCATGCCGTTTATGATCGTCGGATCGTTTCTGCTGGTGTTTGCTTATCCTCCTTTTTCCCCGGATACCACCTGGGGTTTCGCCCGCGCCTGGCTGGATCTGGCAAAAGAGTTCGAGGGGCGCATTCTGACCCCCTTTGATATGACAATGGGGATCATGTCGATCTACATCTGCGCGGCAATCTCTTACAACCTCGGTAAGCACTACGAGAAATCCAATCAGCTCGATCCCTTTATGTGCGCGATGCTGTCGATCATGGCCTTTTTACTGATTGCCGCCCCGAAGACGAATGGCACGCTGCCGGTGGATAGCCTCGGCGGAACAGGGATCTTTACCGCCATTCTGGTGGCGATCTACTGTGTGGAGATGATGCGTTTTCTCAAGGCACATAACATCGGTATCCGTCTGCCGGATCAGGTCCCTCCGATGATCAAAAATTCCTTTGATCTGTTGATCCCGGTGCTGGTGGTTGTGCTAACGCTCTATCCGCTGAGCCTGTTTATTCAACACCATTTTGACATGCTGATCCCGCAGGCCATTATGGCGATTTTCAAACCGCTGGTTTCGGCGGCCGATTCCCTGCCGGCGATCCTGTTGGCGGTTCTCATCGGCCACCTGCTGTGGTTTGCCGGGATCCACGGTGCGGCGATCGTTTCCGGGATGCTGCAGATGTTCTGGCTGACCAACCTCGGTATGAACCAGCAGGCGCTGGCCCAGGGCGCACCTCTGCCGCATATCTTTATGGAGGCGTTCTGGACCTTCTTTATCGTGGTCGGAGGTTCTGGTGCCACCATGGGGCTGGTGTTCTGCTATCTGCGCAGTCGTTCAGCGCATTTGCGCTCCATTGGTCGTTTGAGCGTGGTGCCAAGCCTGTTTAACATTAACGAGCCGGTCATCTTTGGGACGCCTATTGTCATGAATCCGGTGTTCTTTATTCCGTTCCTGCTGGCGCCGATGGTGAATGCGGTACTGGCCTGGGCGGCAATGAAGCTGGATCTGATCGGCCGCGTCATCTCCGTGGTGCCGTGGACGGCGCCGGCGCCGATTGGCGGTGCCTGGGCGCTGGGCTGGGATTTCCGGGCGGCAATTCTGGTCATCGTTCTGGCCTGCGTGTCGGCGATTATCTACTTCCCGTTCTTTAAGGTGTATGAGAAACAGCTGCTTGCTCAGGAAGCGGAAGAGGCCGAACGGGCGGAACAGGAGAGTCAGCAGACCGCATAAATATTGACCGGGCGGCCACAGGCTGCCCGTAGCTTATTGGGAACAGGGCGTTATTTTAACGTGCAGTCGCCGCACTGTTGGACGTCCGGCAGGCGATAGCGCTGACAGCAGGTGCGTCGGACTAACTGCCCTTCACGCAGCACGACCGTTCGCCATAGTGGGTTATCCTGACCATCGGCGAGTTGTTTTTCAAAGAAACAGTGCTGGCGCAGGGCGGCAAGCTGCTCATCCCCCAGCAGCGCGCGCATTTCCCCAAGATACCAGTTAATCAGATAGCCTGTATTGCTCCAGATAAGCTTGCCATTGATTTCGCCCGTCGCTTCCAGCGCCTCAATAACCGGCTGCAGGGTGCGCGTCACCAGGGCATCCATCCGCGACAGCGGTGACAGTCTCTCGATGCCTGCATCACTATGGACATCAATCCAGAAACAGGCCGCCCGGCCGCTTTCGTGAAATTCGACGTGGAAATGTTCCGGCGCCAGGCTGAGACCCTGTGGTTCATTGAGCAACGCCAGCATCAGCGGCGGCACCAGCAGACCGATATACCATTGCGCCCAGAGCGAGAGCAGAGGTTTCTGTTCCCGTGTCAGCGTTGGCTGATGACGATAGATATGATCGGAATAAGTGGCCAACAGGGAGCGTAAGGCGGTGGGTTGCGACCACTCGGCGAGCGTCAACGCGTGACCGGGAGCGGATTCATCCAGGCGCAGGAAATCGAGCAGATGGGGGCGCAGGGTGGCGATTTTTTCCCGAATACTCTCCGCCAGGGCGCGCTCAGCCGTCGGCAAAGGGGCCCGCCAGATAAGTTCATCGCTGAGAGGAAGGGAACGCCAGGCCATTCGATTTCCAGATACAAATCTAAATGATAATGATTCCTGATATTAGTTGTTTGCAGGCGGCATGGCAAGAATTTTGTCGGCGCCACGATGCCGCAGCGCGCGCGGGTTAACTGGCCAAAATAATGTTGCGGCCTTTATTTTTAGCTTCATAGAGTGCGCCATCGGCTCGCGCCAGCGCTTGCTCAATATTGTCATCAATGAGCGGCGTCAGACCAATACTGATGGTCACGTTGGTGGCGACGCTCTCATTAAACATATGCGGGATTTTCAGGTCATAGACCCGCTGTCGAATTCGTTCGGCAGCCTGCCAGGCCGTTTCTTCGCTGCTATTGGTCAGCAGCACCATAAACTCCTCTCCACCAAAGCGGGCGACAATATCGCGCGAGCGTACGGCGTTACGAATGGCAGCAGAGACGCGAATGAGCGCCTGATCGCCCATCATATGACCGTAGTGATCGTTATAGGCTTTGAAATGATCGATATCGAGGAGCAGCACGAAGTGGTTATCGCCGTCCAGCGCCAGCAGGGTATCGAGGCGATTCTGCAGTCCGCGGCGATTATACAAACCGGTCAGGGGATCCAGCATACTGAGATCGTTGAGGGTGTTGCGTTCCTGCATCAGTTTATCCATTAATCCTTGTGTAAAGGCATCGCTGCGCTTCTGGATAATATTTTGCAGGGTAATACCGGCAATAGGCAGCATAAAACAGTAAGTCATGCGCAACCATTGTTCTCCCTCCGCCATTATCAGGCAGGCAAGGAAAGTCGGTAAAGAGTGGAGGGTAAAGGCAGTGATATTATTGGAAAAAGCGATGGTGCCGATAAACAGAATGCTTAATAGGGCGATCACCAGATAGTTAAAATGCGGCGGTGTCAATAGCATCGCCTTTGTCACTACGTGCCATGCCCATAGCATGCCAAATAACAATGAGATAGCGGAAATATTTATTTTCGATTGCGGCCATTTCCAGTGCCAGAGTAGCAGCAACCCGCTGCAGGCCACGATCAGGGCGCAGGGCAGCGTGAAACGAACTACCGTAAATAGGGGGGTGACCAGCGACAGAGAGGAAGAAATGAAATTAAGCAGTAAAAAAAGCCGTAAGGAATATTGATATTTTTGTGCGTAGTGTGCTCGCCAGGTTTGTGCAGTCATATCGGAAGAATCATTATTAGTCGTTAAATTTCAAAATGATGAAAGCCAAAAATGAAGAGTCTGATAACAATGTGCAAAAAAAGGTTATTTGCAAAATAAGAAAAATATTTAATATATATCGATAATCCGCTTAATTTATCACCTTCATGAATGTATGTCATTACCGCGAACGTAAAGAATAAGGCACAGAGCACTTTACAAATGATAAATGATAAAAATTATCATATGATATTGGTTATCATTATCGTTGTGAGAGGTAAAACCATGCTGCAGCGAGCATTAGGAAGCGGTTGGGCAGTCGTCGTTCCCGGCGCGCTGATTGTCGCTCTCGGGTATGCCGGGGTGTCGGCTGACGTATGGCGGACGCTGGTCGCGGTGGGCATGCTGATGTCCGCGGTGATGATATGGCATCGTCAACTGCGCCATTTTATCCTGCTGCCATCGTGCGTTGCATTGATTGGTGGGATAATGCTGATGATGGTGGATATCAAACTGAGAGGATAACGTCGGGAGAGGGAAGAATATTGGTGCGAGGGGGGGGACTTGAACCCCCACGTCCGTAAGGACACTAACACCTGAAGCTAGCGCGTCTACCAATTCCGCCACCTTCGCACAGTATTCTTTCTTTGGATATTGCCTCGTTGGTGCGAGGGGGGGGACTTGAACCCCCACGTCCGTAAGGACACTAACACCTGAAGCTAGCGCGTCTACCAATTCCGCCACCTTCGCCCAGTGCGAGCAATATCTTCGTGGATTATGGTGCGAGGGGGGGGACTTGAACCCCCACGTCCGTAAGGACACTAACACCTGAAGCTAGCGCGTCTACCAATTCCGCCACCTTCGCATACCATCGACACTATGAAAGTATCGTTACCACGGAGGCGCATTCTAGTGGTTTTCGGCGACACGTCAATAGTTAATTATGCAGGTTGTATCGATTGCTGCAAAAATGGGCGGATTTGCCCTCGGGAAGCGCCAGCGGCACCAGGAGCGGGCCGCCGGCGTGAAAAGACGATTATTTTTTCGCCTGACGGGTCATGATGGTGCGATAGACCTTAAAACGTCCGGTCTGGGCGATCACCTCATGGAAGCCGAACGTCTCATCCAGCACCTGCGGATACGGCAGGAAGGCGTTGGCGACAATGCGCAGCTCGCCGCCGCTGTTGAGATGGCGAACCGCGCCGCGGATCAGCGCCTGGGCGGCTTCGAGGCTGGTCTGCAGGCCGTCATGGAATGGCGGGTTGGAGATGATCATGTCGAAGCGACCATTGACCTCGGAGAAGACGTTGCTGGCAAACACATCGCCAGCCAGGCCGTTAGCGGCAAGCGTCGCGCGGCTGGCTTCAACCGCCGGGGCGCTGACGTCGCACAGGGTGAGGCGCACTTTCGGCGAATGGCTGGCCAGCGCGGCGGCCAGCACACCCGCGCCGCAGCCGACGTCCAGCACTTTCCCTTTGGTATGCGGCTCGAGGGTGGAGAGCAGCAGCTGGCTGCCGACGTCCAGACCGTCGCGGCTGAAGACGCCCGGTAGGGTTTTAATCGTCAGATTATCCAGTGTGTATTCGCCCCAGAAAGCTTCGGCGTCGAAGGCGGGCTGCTTTTCCAGACGGCCATGATAGAGGCCACAGCGGCGAGCGCTATCCACTTTGTTTAATGGCGCGTATTCAGCCAGCATCTGCTCCGCGCTGCGGACGCCGCTGCGGTTTTCACCGACGACGAAAATGTCGCTTCCCACCGGCAGCAGAGAGAGCAGGTTCATCAGCTGGAACTGCGCCTCTGGTTTGTTCTTTGGCCAGTAGTAGATCAGGGTGTCGCACTCGGCGACGTCAGCCGCCTCAGCCACTAAGCTAAAACGGACGGTGTCACCCATCTGGCGGCTGAGGACCTGCCAGTGGTGGAACTGCTGGGTGTGGGCGCGGCTGGCCGCGGTATCCAGACGAGCAGGCAGGTCATCCTGCAGGTCACCGGCAAACAGAACGCGGGCGGACTCGAAATCATCACTGTGGCGCAGCAAGACTTCACTTGCCGGGGTAAAAGCGGACATGAAACACTCCTTCATTAAGACTGGCGCCGATTATAGTAGTTTGTTGGCGCAGATACGACGGATTTGCTATATTGCGCGCTTGTTTAACAGGAGTGTTTCGCTATGACATCCCGACGAGACTGGCAACTACAGCAGCTGGGCATTACCCAGTGGTCGCTGCGCCGACCGGGGGCGTTACAGGGCGAAATCGCTATCTCGCTTCCTGAACATATTCGTTTGGTGATGGTGGCGGAAACCCCGCCGTCGCTGACAGAGCCGCTGATTGGCGACGTATTGCGCGCGCTGGCCGTAACGCCAGATCAGGTCCTGCAGCTGACCCCGGAGCGGGTGGCGATGCTGCCGCAGGACAGCCGCTGTAACAGCTGGCGGTTGGGCACAGAGGCGTCGCTGCCGCTGGCGGGCGCCCAGGTGTCCACCCCCGCTTTTGATGAACTCCAGACCAGCGCGCCGGCTCGCAGGGCGCTCTGGCAACAAATCTGCGCACATGAACACGATTTCTACCCTCAGCACGGCTGATTTAACCCGAGCCTGGCAAATCGAAACCCGCGCCCACGCTTTCCCGTGGAGCGAACAGACCCTGGCCAGTAACCAGGGGGAACGCTATCGCAACTATCAGCTGTCGGTGGATGGCGAAATGGCGGCTTTCGCCATTACGCAAGTGGTGCTGGATGAGGCGACGCTGTTCAATATCGCTGTCGATCCCGCTTACCAGCGCCGTGGCCTGGGGCGAGCGCTGCTGGAACATGTCATTGATGAAGTCGAAAAGCTCGGCGTCGTCACGCTATGGCTGGAGGTGCGCGCCTCCAACGTTGCCGCCCTCGCGCTGTATGAAAGCTTAGGCTTCAATGAAGCGACGATTCGCCGCAACTACTACCCGACGGCCGACGGGCGCGAAGACGCCATTGTTATGGCTCTGCCAATCAGTATGTAAGACAAGGTGATACGATGAAATGGGACTGGATTTTCTTTGATGCCGATGAAACGCTGTTTACGTTTGATTCTTTCAGCGGCTTACAGCGGATGTTTCTCGACTACAGCGTGACCTTTACCGCCGAAGATTTTCAGGACTATCAGGCCGTGAATAAGCCGCTATGGGTGGATTACCAAAACGGCGCCATCACCTCGCTGCAGCTGCAGCACCAGCGTTTTGACAACTGGGCGCAACGTTTGAATGTGCCGCCGGGGGAGCTCAACGACGCGTTTATGAATGCGATGGCGGAAATCTGTGCGCCGCTGCCGGGTGCGGTCTCTCTGCTCAACGCGCTGCAGGGCAAGGTCAAAATGGGCATCATCACCAACGGCTTTACCTCGCTGCAGCAGACTCGTCTGGAGCGGACCGGTTTACGCGATCACTTTGATTTGCTAATTATTTCTGAAGAAGTGGGCGTCGCTAAACCGGACGCGCGCATTTTCGATTACGCGCTGGCGAAGGCGGGTAACCCACCGCGCTCGCGGGTGCTGATGGTCGGCGATACCGCCGAGTCGGATATTCGCGGCGGCGTGAACGCCGGACTGGCGACCTGCTGGCTCAATGCGCATCAGCGCGAGCTGCCGGCGGACCTCGAGCCGGACTGGACGGTGACCTCGTTAAGCGAACTGGAGCAGCTCCTGTGTAAACACTGATTGCCTCCCCCCCGTTGATGGGTAAAATAGCCGCAATTTTTCGTATTCCACATGCGTGGCCCATGGCCGCGTTTACTTAGAAGATTAATTATGACGTTGTCTCCTTATCTGCAAGAGGTGGCCAAACGCCGCACTTTTGCCATTATCTCTCACCCGGATGCCGGTAAGACCACCATCACCGAAAAGGTGCTGCTGTTCGGACAGGCGATTCAGACCGCCGGTACCGTAAAAGGCCGTGGCTCCAGCCAGCACGCGAAATCCGACTGGATGGAGATGGAAAAGCAGCGTGGTATCTCGATCACCACCTCGGTAATGCAGTTCCCGTATCATGACTGTCTGGTGAACCTGCTGGATACCCCGGGGCACGAAGACTTCTCCGAAGATACCTACCGTACCCTGACGGCGGTGGACTGCTGCCTGATGGTGATTGACGCGGCAAAAGGCGTCGAAGATCGGACCCGTAAGCTGATGGAAGTCACCCGTCTGCGCGATACGCCGATCCTCACTTTTATGAACAAACTCGACCGTGATATCCGCGATCCGATGGAGCTGCTGGATGAAGTCGAGAACGAGCTGAAAATTGGCTGCGCGCCGATTACCTGGCCTATCGGCTGCGGTAAGTTGTTCAAGGGCGTCTATCATCTCTACAAAGATGAAACCTACCTGTATCAGACCGGTAAAGGCCATACCATCCAGGAAGTGCGCATCGTGAAGGGGCTCAACAACCCGGATCTTGACGCGGCGGTGGGGGAAGATCTCGCGCAGCAGCTGCGTGACGAGCTGGAGCTGGTGCAGGGCGCGTCGAACGAGTTCGATAAAGATCTGTTCCTGGCCGGGGAAATCACCCCAGTGTTCTTCGGGACCGCATTAGGTAACTTCGGCGTTGACCATATGCTGGATGGCCTGGTGGAGTGGGCGCCGGCGCCGATGCCGCGTAACACCGACACCCGTGAAGTCAACGCCACGGAAGAGAAGTTCACTGGCTTTGTGTTTAAAATTCAGGCCAATATGGACCCGAAACACCGCGACCGCGTGGCTTTCATGCGCGTGGTGTCCGGTAAATATGAGAAAGGCATGAAGCTGCGTCAGGTGCGCATCGGTAAAGACGTGGTGATCTCCGACGCGCTGACCTTTATGGCCGGCGACCGTTCACACGTCGAGGAAGCCTATCCTGGGGATATTATCGGCCTGCATAACCACGGCACCATTCAGATTGGCGATACCTTCACCCAGGGCGAGATGATGAAGTTCACCGGTATTCCGAACTTCGCACCGGAACTGTTCCGTCGTATTCGCCTGAAGGATCCGCTGAAGCAGAAACAGCTGCTGAAAGGGCTGGTTCAGCTCTCTGAAGAGGGCGCGGTGCAGGTCTTCCGTCCGATCGCCAATAACGATCTGATCGTCGGCGCCGTGGGGGTGCTGCAGTTTGACGTCGTCGTGGCGCGCCTGAAAAGCGAATACAACGTGGAAGCGATTTACGAATCGGTCAACGTGGCCACCGCGCGCTGGGTTGAATCCACTGACGTGAAGAAATTCGAAGAGTTCAAGCGCAAAAACGAAGTTCAGCTGGCACTGGATGGCGGCGATAACCTGACTTACATCGCTCCGACGATGGTCAACCTGAACCTGACGCAGGAGCGTTATCCTGACGTGGTGTTCCGCAAAACGCGCGAGCACTAATCCCTGACGAAGCGCGGCGCAGGCCGCGCTTTTTTCTTCTTCTGCCCGCGCTTCCTTCCTTCTGGAAAGTTCTTAAAACGCCGCTAATTCGTCTGTTTTTTATCCATATCCTCCGCAACCCCTTCGCCTGTCTACTATATTTAATTCGTGTTTTTAAAAATGCTGGCGTAATTCACTGCGATAAGACGCCAGCGCTGGTGAAAAAACGAGGACATCACGATGACCAGACTAAAGAATGCCAATATGTTGCTGGCGCTCTTCTTAGGCTTAGCCGCGTTGAACGCCTCGGCAGAGACGGAAAAAACAACGGTAGACAGTGCGAAGTCAGCTGCCAGCAATGCGGGAGAGGCGGTAGACAATTCGATTAATAAAGTCGGCGATTTTATGGACGACAGCACCATTACCGCGCGGGTAAAGGCGGCGCTGATCGACCATAAGGATATTAACTCCGGCGATATTTCGGTGAAAACGGAAAACAAAGTGGTCACCCTCAGCGGCGACGTCACCAGTGCTGAACAGAAAAGTCAGGCGCTGAGCGTGGCAAAAGCGGTCGAAGGCGTCTCTCAGGTTAACGACAAACTGACGGTGCAGCACAAATCGTCGAGCGAGACGGCGACGCTGAAAGGCTATGCCGGGGATACCGCTATTACCAGCGAAGTGAAAGCCAAGCTGCTGGCGGATGACATTGTCCCTTCGCGCAATGTGAAAGTAGAAACTAACGCCGGCGCCGTGCATCTGACCGGTACGGTGACTTCCGCTGCGCAGGCTGAGCGCGCCGCAGAGATTGCGAAAGCGGTCTCCGGTGTGAAAAGCGTCCGCAACGATCTTAGCGTGAAGTAAATCGAGTTATTAACAAAAGTGTTGTCTGGCCAAGGTTGCCGAACGAATAGCAGCATCCACTGAGCGATGAGCTAGACAGAAAGGGTGCGCAAACCGCTGTTCACCGTCCATTATGGTAAGGAGAAAAGTATGTTTCGATGGGGAATTATTTTTCTGGTCATTGCATTAATTGCTGCGGCCCTGGGCTTCGGTGGTCTGGCGGGTACTGCCGCTGGCGCCGCGAAAATCGTCTTTGTCGTCGGGATTATCCTGTTCCTGGTGAGCCTGTTTACTGGACGCAGACGTCCTTAGGTGGCCCGCGATGCGGGCGATGCTGAAGCCTGAGCATTTTTACTGACACGTCGTCTTACACAAAGCCAGTCCTGCGGACTGGCTTTCGCGGTTTAAGCGGCGGGCAAATTGCGTTACCTTGTCAGGAGAAGACCAATCGAACAGGAAAGCAGGGTGGGGCAACGCATTCCCGTCACGCTGGGCAATATCGCCCCGCTGGCGGTTAAACCCTTCCGACCAGGCAAGCTGGCGCTGGTGTGTGAAGGCGGGGGACAGCGAGGGATTTTCACCGCCGGGGTTCTGGACGAATTCATGCGCGCCGGATTTAACCCCTTTGACCTGATGCTGGGGACTTCCGCGGGGGCGCAAAACCTCTCCGCCTACATGTGTAATCAGCAAGGCTATGCCCGCAAAGTCATCACCCGCTACACCACCTCACGCCAGTTTTTCGATCCGATGCGCTTTGTGCGCGGCGGCAACCTTATCGATCTCGACTGGCTGGTCGAGGCCACCTCGCAGCAGATGCCGCTGGCCATGAACTATGCTGAAACGCAGTTCGCGCAGGGAAAAGAGCTGTGGATGTGCGCCTGTCGCGGCGACGATTACTCCGCCAGCTATTTTTCACCAACGCCGCAAACCTGGCTGGATCTGATCCGCGCCTCCAGCGCCATCCCTGGATTTTATCGCAGCGGCGTATTGCTTGACGGCGTCAGCTACCTTGACGGCGGCGTCAGCGATGCGATCCCGGTTCAGGAGGCGGCCCGCCGCGGCGCTCAGACCATCGTGGTGATCCGCACCGTCCCCTCGCAGATGTTTTATACCCCGGAGTGGTTTAAGCGGATGGAGCGCTGGCTGGGGGAGAGCAGCCTGCAGCCGCTGGTCAATCTGGTGCATCACCACGAAACCACCTATCGCGCCATCCAGCAGTTCATCGAGAAACCGCCCGGTAAGCTGCGGATCTTCGAAATCTATCCCCAGCGGCCGCTGCGCAGCATGGCGCTTGGCAGCCGACTGCCGGCGCTGCTGGAGGACTACAAAACCGGACGCCAGTGCGGCCGTTATTTCCTGGCCACCGTGGGTAAACTGCTGGCCGACCGGCCGCCGCTGTTGCGCCACGCGCCGCGTGTTGCCCGGCCCTCGCCGGTGGTGGTGCCGCCGGTGCCGGTGGCCAATGAAGCGCCGCAGGCGACCATCATCGCTGCGCCGCAGGCCAATGACGCAAGCTTTAATCATGAGGATCTGGCGTGACGCACCGTTTTATCGATACCCACTGCCACTTCGATTTTCCCCCCTTCGCGGAAGATGAGGTCGCCAGCCTGGCGCGTGCGGCGCAGGCCGGCGTCGGGCGAATTATCGTTCCGGCCATCTCCGCTGAGCGTTTTAGCCGCGTGCTGGCGCTGGCGGCGCAGCACGAGGCGCTGTATGCCGCGCTGGGCCTGCATCCGATTGTCATTGAGCAGCATACCGATGAGGGGCTGGCGCAACTGGAGGCGTCGCTGGCGCAGCGCCCGCCAAAACTGGTGGCGGTGGGGGAGATTGGTCTCGATCTCTATCGCGACGAGCCGCAGTTCGATCGTCAGCAGGCGCTGCTGGAAGCGCAGCTGCGTCTGGCGAAGCGTTACGATCTGCCGGTGATTCTCCACTCCCGACGCACCCACGATAAGCTGGCGATGCTGCTGAAAAAACATGCCCTGCCGCGTACCGGGGTGGTACATGGCTTCGCCGGCAGTCTGCAGCAGGCCGAGCGCTTTGTGCAGCTTGGCTATAAGATCGGCGTTGGCGGCACCATTACCTATCCCCGCGCCAGCAAAACCCGCGAGGTGATGGCGCGTCTGCCGCTTTCAGCCCTGCTGCTGGAGACCGATGCCCCGGATATGCCGCTCAATGGCTTTCAGGGACTGCCCAATCGCCCGGAGCAAGCTGCGCGGGTATTTGAGGCCCTGTGCGAACTGCGCCCTGAGCCTCCGGCAGCTATAGCCGAAGGGATAATGCGCAACACACTCGCCTTGTTTTCCTTACCCTCAGCCACTGTATGGTGATCGAATTCTCATAATTGTCCATCCATATCATTGATTTGCTTAAAATGTGTGAAGCCAGGCGGGCAGGATAGTTTCGGGCCGATATAATCACGCCGTTAGTGCTGGACTATCAAAACACAGGGAATCTGTATGCAAATCCTCATGGGACTTATCGGCATGGTGGCGCTGTTGGCCATTGCTGTGCTGCTCTCCAATAATCGAAAAGCCATTAACCTGCGTACCGTGCTCGGCGCCTGGATAATCCAGGTGGGTATCGGCGCGTTAATATTGTATGTACCGGCCGGGCGCTCGGCGCTGTTAGCGATGTCGAACGGCGTCGCCAGCGTTATTGCCTACGGCAATGAAGGGATTAGTTTCATCTTCGGCGGGCTGGTTTCCGATAAAATGTTCGAGGTATTTGGCGGCGGCGGCTTCGTCTTTGCCCTGCGCGTGCTGCCGGTGATCGTTTTCTTCTCGTCGCTGATTGCCGTGCTTTACTACCTGGGCATTATGCAGCTGGTCATTCGCATTCTCGGCGGCGCGCTGCGGGCGGTTCTGAAGACCTCGCGTACCGAGTCGCTGTCGGCCACGGCGAACATCTTCGTTGGTCAGACCGAAGCGCCGCTGGTGGTGCGTCCTTATATCGCCACCATGACCCGCTCGGAGCTGTTTGCGGTCATGTGCGGCGGCCTGGCCTCGGTGGCGGGTTCCGTGCTGGCGGGCTATGCGCAGATGGGCGTTCCGCTGGAGTACCTGATTGCCGCGTCGTTTATGGCGGCGCCGGGTGGACTGCTGTTTGCCAAAATTATCGTACCGGAAACGGAGAAACCGGACGATAACCCAGCTCATGACCGCCAGAGCGCGGATGCGGATAAACCGGCCAACGTGCTGGACGCCGCCGCCTCCGGCGCCGCGTCTGGTATGCAGCTGGCGCTCAACGTCGGCGCAATGCTGCTGGCGTTTATTGCGCTGATCGCTCTGCTGAACGGCATTCTGTCCGGCGTCGGCGGCTGGTTTAACCATCCGGAGCTGTCGCTGCAGATGATCCTCGGCTGGGTCTTCTCACCGCTGGCGTGGGTGATCGGCGTGCCGTGGCACGAAGCGACGGTAGCGGGGTCGTTTATCGGCCAGAAGCTGATCATTAACGAGTTCGTGGCCTATATGAACTTTGGCGAGTATCTGAAGGCGGACGCTGAGGTGGCGGCGGCCGGGCTGCAGGTCATTTCAGATCACACCAAAGCCATTATCTCTTTCGCGCTATGCGGATTCGCCAATCTGTCATCGATCGCCATCCTGATTGGCGGCCTCGGGGGGATGGCACCCAACCGGCGTCAGGATATCGCCCAGCTTGGGCTGCGTGCGGTGGCGGCGGGGACGCTGTCTAACCTGATGAGCGCCACCATCGCCGGGGTTTTCCTCGCCCTCTAAACCTGTTACCTGAACCAGCGGCCGTCGCGTCGCTGGTTTTATTGAGTTTGTGAAAATTCCATCATTTCTGGTTTTCAGAAAAACCATTTACATTTCAAATGATAATCATTTTATTACCGGCAGTGCGGACAAAATGTGCGCCACGTTGTCGAGTGGCGCTGTTATTATGTGTTAGAATTGTCACATCCCCATTGGTTGCAGAGTTTTGATTATGCTTAAGAGGGGCGTGATGATAATTGTCGCGGTATGCACCGATGTTTCGTGATTAAAATCACATTACAGTAATGCAAATTAGTAAGTAGTTTTCATTAACTGTGATGAATGTCGAAGTGTAACAGCGAGTGAATGTTACAATAGTAACAGACTCGCAAGGTGAACAAACTATTGAACCGGCACTGCGCCGGCGGAGTATGAAATGACTGATTTAAAAGCAAGCAGCCTGCGCGCGTTAAAACTGATGGACCTGACCACCCTGAACGACGACGACACCAATGAGAAGGTGATTGCCCTGTGTCATCAGGCGAAAACCCCGGTGGGTAACACCGCGGCGGTCTGTATCTATCCGCGCTTCATCCCGATTGCCCGTAAGACGCTGAACGAGCAGGGAACGCCGGATATCCGCATCGCCACGGTCACCAACTTCCCGCACGGTAATGACGATATCGACATTGCTCTGGCGGAAACCCGCGCGGCGATCGCTTACGGTGCTGATGAAGTGGACGTGGTTTTCCCGTACCGCGCGCTGATTGCCGGTAACGAACAGGTCGGCTTCGAGCTGGTGAAAGCCTGTAAAGAGGCCTGCGCGGCGGCCAACGTGCTGCTGAAAGTGATCATCGAAACCGGTGAGCTGAAAGAAGAAGCGCTGATCCGTAAAGCGTCTGAAATCTCTATCAAAGCCGGGGCCGATTTCATCAAAACCTCGACCGGTAAAGTGCCGGTGAATGCCACGCCGGAAAGCGCGCGCATCATGATGGAAGTCATTCGTGATATGGGCGTTGAGAAAACCGTTGGCTTCAAACCGGCGGGCGGCGTGCGCAGCGCGGAAGATGCGCAGCAGTTCCTGGCGATCGCCGATGAGCTGTTTGGCGCCGACTGGGCCGATGCTCGTCACTACCGCTTTGGCGCCTCCAGCCTGCTGGCCAGCCTGTTGAAAGCCCTGGGTCACGGCGACGGCAAGAGCGCCAGCAGCTACTGATTGTCAGACATTGCCGGATGAGGCTTCACTTATCCGGCCTACAGGATCGTAGGGCGGGTAAGCGTAGCGCCACCCGCCACCATTCACCCGATTCCTCATGGGGGTTACCGTGTTTCTCGCACAAGAAATTATTCGTAAAAAACGTGATGGTCAGGCATTAAGCGATGAAGAGATCCGCTTTTTCATCAACGGCATCCGCGACAATACTATCTCAGAAGGGCAGATCGCCGCGCTGGCGATGACCATCTTCTTCCATGATATGTCTATGCCGGAGCGCGTTTCGCTGACCATGGCGATGCGGGATTCCGGTACCGTTCTGGACTGGAAAAGCCTCAACCTTAACGGCCCCATCGTCGATAAACACTCCACCGGCGGCGTCGGGGATGTCACTTCGCTGATGCTGGGGCCGATGGTGGCCGCCTGCGGCGGCTATGTGCCGATGATTTCCGGCCGCGGCCTCGGCCATACCGGCGGTACCCTGGATAAACTGGAAGCCATCCCGGGCTTCGATATCTTCCCGGACGACAACCGCTTCCGCGAGATTATTAAAGATGTCGGCGTGGCGATTATCGGGCAGACCAGCTCCCTCGCTCCGGCGGACAAACGTTTCTATGCCACCCGCGATATTACCGCGACGGTGGACTCCATCCCGCTGATCACCGCCTCGATCCTTGCCAAAAAGCTGGCGGAAGGGCTGGATGCGCTGGTGATGGACGTTAAAGTCGGCAGCGGCGCGTTTATGCCGACTTATGAGCTTTCCGCCGCGCTGGCGGAAGCGATCGTCGGGGTCGCCAACGGCGCCGGCGTGCGCACCACCGCGCTGCTGACCGATATGAACCAGGTGCTGGCCTCCAGCGCCGGGAACGCCGTTGAAGTTCGCGAAGCGGTTCAGTTCCTGACCGGCGAATACCGCAACCCACGCCTGTTCGACGTGACGATGGCGCTGTGTGTGGAGATGCTGATTTCCGGCAATCTGGCGAAAGATGACGCCGAAGCCCGGGCGAAACTGCAGGCGGTGCTGGATAACGGTAAAGCAGCGGAAGTCTTTGGTCGCATGGTCGCGGCGCAGAAAGGACCGAGCGACTTTGTCGAGAATTATGATCATTATCTGCCGACGGCGATGCTGAGCAAAGCAGTCTATGCTGATACCGAAGGTTTTATCAGCGCGATGGACACTCGCGCGCTGGGCATGGCAGTGGTTTCTATGGGCGGCGGCCGCCGTCAGGCATCAGACACCATTGACTATAGCGTTGGCTTTACCGAGATGGCGCGTCTGGGTGACCGCGTGGACGGACAGCGTCCGCTGGCGGTGATCCATGCCAAAGACGAGAACAGCTGGCAGGAGGCCGCGAAAGCGGTCAAAGCGGCCATTAAACTGGACGATAAAGCTCCGGAAATTACACCGACAGTCTATCGCCGTATCACTGAATAGCGATATACTGATCTGATCGCTTTTTTGCAGCGCAAGATGTATGGAGAACAAGATGAAACGTGCATTTATCATGGTGCTGGACTCCTTTGGGATTGGCGCAACGGAAGACGCAGACCGCTTTGGCGACGTCGGCGCCGATACGCTGGGCCACATTGCGGAAGCCTGCGCCAAAGGCGAAGCTGACCACGGCCGCAAAGGCCCGCTGAATTTACCGAACCTGACCCGTCTGGGGCTGGTGAAAGCGCATGAAGGCTCCACCGGTAAAATTGCCGCCGGAATGGATGGCAATGCCGAAGTGATTGGCGCCTATGCCTGGGCGCATGAACTCTCTTCTGGTAAAGATACGCCGTCCGGCCACTGGGAAATCGCTGGCGTGCCGGTACTGTTTGACTGGGGCTACTTCAGCGATCACGAAAACAGCTTCCCGCAGGAGCTGCTGGATAAGCTGGTGAAACGCGCCAACCTGCCGGGCTACCTCGGCAATTGCCACTCTTCGGGGACGGTGATCCTCGATCAGCTCGGCGAAGAGCATATGAAAACCGGGAAACCGATTTTCTATACCTCCGCTGACTCCGTATTCCAGATCGCCTGTCATGAAGAGACCTTTGGCCTCGACAAACTGTATGAGCTGTGCGAAATCGCTCGTGAAGAGCTGACCGAAGGCGGCTACAACATTGGCCGCGTCATCGCCCGTCCGTTTATCGGCGATAAAGCCGGCAACTTCCAGCGTACTGGCAACCGTCACGATCTGGCGGTCGAACCGCCGGCGCCGACCGTGCTGCAGAAGCTGGTTGACGAGAAGAACGGCCACGTGGTGTCTGTCGGTAAGATAGCGGATATCTACGCCAACTGCGGCATCACCAAAAAAGTGAAAGCCACCGGGCTGGACGCGCTGTTCGACGCAACCATTAAAGAGATGAAGGAAGCTGGCGACGAGACTATCGTCTTCACCAACTTCGTCGACTTTGACTCCTCCTGGGGCCACCGTCGCGATGTCGCCGGCTACGCGGCGGGTCTGGAACTGTTCGACCGTCGTCTGCCGGAGCTGATGGAGCTGGTAGGGGAAGACGACATTCTGATCCTCACCGCCGACCACGGCTGCGACCCGACCTGGACCGGTACCGACCACACCCGCGAGCATATTCCGGTGCTGGTGTACGGCCCGAAAGTGAAACCAGGTTCGCTCGGTCACCGTGAAACCTTCGCGGATATCGGCCAGACTATCGCGAAATACTTTGGTACGTCTGACATGGAATATGGCAAAGCCATGTTCTGAGGTCATTGCCCGGTGGCGCACAGCGATCCGGGCCTACTATTTTGTAGGCCGGGTAAGGCGTAGCCGCCACCCGGCAAAAACAACAATATAAAAGGAACTGAAGATGGCAACTCCTCACATTAACGCAGAAATGGGCGATTTCGCTGACGTAGTTTTGATGCCGGGCGACCCGCTGCGCGCCAAGCACATTGCCGAAACCTTCCTCGAAGACGTGCGTGAAGTGAATAACGTGCGCGGCATGCTGGGCTTCACCGGCACCTATAAAGGCCGCAAAATCTCCGTAATGGGCCACGGGATGGGTATCCCGTCCTGCTCTATCTACACCAAAGAGCTGATCACCGATTTCGGCGTTAAGAAAATCATCCGCGTTGGCTCCTGCGGCGCAGTGCGCGAAGACGTCAAACTGCGCGACGTGGTGATCGGCATGGGCGCTTGCACCGACTCCAAAGTGAACCGTCTGCGTTTTAAAGACCATGACTTCGCGGCGATTGCCGATTTCGGCATGGTGCGTAACGCGGTAGACGCGGCGAAAGCGTTGGGCGTTGACGCGCGCGTCGGCAACATCTTCTCCGCAGACCTGTTCTATACCCCGGACCCGTCCATGTTCGACGTGATGGAAAAATACGGCATCCTGGGCGTGGAAATGGAAGCGGCGGGTATCTACGGCGTGGCGGCGGAGTTCGGGGCGAAAGCGCTGACCATCTGCACCGTGTCTGACCATATTCGTACCCACGAGCAGACCACTGCCGCGGAGCGTCAGACCACGTTCAACGACATGATTAAAATCGCGCTGGAATCGGTACTGCTGGGCGACCAGGAGTAAGCGTGGTATAGCCCCGTAGCGCTTTGTTTACCGGGCTTGAGTCAAATCTGTAGGCCGGATAAGGCGTAGCCGCCATCCGGCTTTTTTTATCAGCGCACCGCGCCGGCAATCCATGCCGACAGTTCTTTCAGTTCCGCTTTCTGCTCCGGGAAATCGCCGACCAGCGCCTCACACTGCTGCTGCAAAACCTCAGCCCGATACTGACAGCCGACTAAGCGTGCCGCCAGCGCCTCCAGCGGCGCCGGATTCAGGCTATCGGTAAAGGCCTGCGCGCGGGTGATATGGCCTTTCTCAACGTCAAAATGCAGCTCGACGCCGCCCCAGGGGAAGCGCTCGTCCAGCAGGTGGGAAAAGGCGGGCGCCTGGCCGAAGTTCCACTCCCAGCTGCTCTGGCGAGCGAAAGTGTCGGCAAAGTTCGGCAGGTCCGGCGTGTTGTCCGGGGAGATCACCTCGGCGTCTACCCGTTCGCCGTAATGGCTGAAGAACGCCTCCTGGATCGCCTCGCAAACTTGCTGATGGGTAATGCCCGGCAGTAGCTCAACCAGATTCGCCACTCGCCCGCGCACCGAGGTAATGCCTTTAGCCTGCAGCTTTTTCTGGTCCGGGTTGAGGTAGTTGGCGAGACGGCTTAAATCGGCGTTGAGCAGCAGGGTGCCGTGGTGAAAACCGCGGTCCATGGTTTCACGATAGGCGGAGCCGGAGACTTTGCGGTCGCCGCTGTCGGTTTTGACCACCAGATCGTTGCGCCCGGAGGCTTCGGCGGTTACGCCGAGTGAATTGAGCGCCGCCAGCACAATAGCGGTGGAGACGGTTTTGTCGTACTCCGGTTTGCCAGCCATAAAGGTAAAGCAGGTATTGCCGAGGTCGTGGAACACCGCGCCGCCGCCGCTGCTGCGACGGGCCAGCCGCACATGATCTTCTTCCATTCGGCGGGTATTACACTCCTTCCACGGGTTCTGCGCGCGGCCGATGACCACGGTATCGGCATTGCGCCACAGGAACAGCACCCGCTGGGTGGCGGGCATCTGGCGGAAAATGCACTCCTCGACCGCCAGGTTGAACCACGGGTCGTAAGAGTCAGAAAGCAGGAGGCGCAGTGTGGACATTATAGATTTCCTTTCTTTTCATCGTCTTCATCCTCAACCGGCTTGTTGGCGGTGAGCAGGAAGGGCGATTGCTGCCAGCGGGTGCGTTTGCCCTGCAGCAGCGTGCGGGTCAGTACCACGCCGATGGCCAGGGACAGCAACAGCATCAGGCGTAAGATATTGGTGGTATTATCCACCTGCTTCGCCTCGGTCGCCAGAGTATGGGTATCGAGGGTCAGACGCAGATAGCCCAGCGGGCCATTTTTTCCCGGCACCGGTTCGACAATCTGCTGGTTGAAGTAGCCGCCGGCTTTCTTACCATCCAGCGCCAGCCGGTCGCGAACCTCGACGCTTTCGCCAGAGCGCGCCACCAGGTCGCCCTGTTCGTCATATACCCCGGCGTCAAGTACGCGGCTGTTGTGGGTGAGCTGCGTCAACAGCTGATGGATGCGCTTCTCGTCCGGCGTCTCGCTGCGCATCAGCGGCGCGAGATTCAGCACCACCTGCTGCGCCAGCGTGCGGGCCAGCTCTTCCAGCTGCGGATTGCGTTGTTTCTGACTGTTCTGACTGAACCACGAGGCGCCCTGCATCAGCGCGACGAGCAGGGCGAGACAGATAAGGACAATGACCGCACGATGCAGCCGGAATTTCAGTTTTGCGCGAACCATATTCCACCTTTGAAAATTTGCAGCTTAATGTTGCCAGAAGCGCTGGTTACAAGGTAGCCTCATGCGTTATTTTCCTCGCCTGAATGAAGAGATGTGGAGCCGTAATGCCTAACAGTTTGACCTGGTGCGACCTGCCTGAAGACGTTTCCCTGTGGCCTGGGTTGCCGCTTTCCCTGAGCGGTGACGAGGTCATGCCGCTGGATTATCACGCCGGGCGCAGCGGTTGGCTGCTGTACGGACGTGGGCTGGATAAACGCCGTCTGACGGCGTGGCAGCGCGAGCTGGGCGCCGCGTTAGTGATCGTCGCCTCCTGGGTGGTCGAGGATTACCAGGTGATCCGCCTGGCGGGCTCGCTTACCCCGCGAGCGACGCGACTGGCGCATGAGGCGGGGCTGGACGTCGCGCCATTGGGTAAAATTCCCCATCTGCGCACCCCAGGGCTGCTGGTGATGGATATGGACTCCACGGCGATCCAAATTGAATGCATCGATGAGATCGCGAAACTGGCCGGCACCGGCGAGCTGGTGTCGGAAGTGACCGAGCGGGCGATGCGTGGCGAGCTGGACTTCACCGCCAGCCTGCGCCAGCGCGTGGCGACGCTAAAAGACGCCGATGCCAACATTCTGCTGCAGGTTCGCGACGCGCTGCCGCTGATGCCGGGCCTGGCGCAGCTGGTGCTCAAGCTGGAAACGCTGGGCTGGAAGGTGGCGATCGCCTCCGGCGGCTTTACCTTCTTTGCGGAGTATCTGCGCGACAAACTGCATCTCGACGCGGTGTTCGCCAACGAACTGGAGATCCGCGACGGTAAGCTTACCGGCAACGTGCTCGGCGATATCGTCGATGCCAAATACAAAGCCAATACGCTGCGCAAGCTGGCGGAAAAGTATGAGATCCCAACGGCGCAGACCGTGGCCATCGGCGATGGCGCCAACGACCTGCCGATGATTAAAGCTGCCGGGCTTGGCATCGCATATCATGCGAAGCCTAAAGTGAATGAACAGGCGGAAGTGACTATCCGCCACGCTGACCTGATGGGGGTATTCTGTATTCTCTCGGGCAGCATGAACCAAAAGTAAGAGGTAAACGTGGCGAAAGCTCCAAAACGCGCATTTGTCTGTAATGAATGTGGTGCGGATTATCCGCGGTGGCAGGGGCAATGCAGCGCCTGCCATGCCTGGAATACCATCACCGAGATGCGCATCGCCGCGTCGCCGCAGGTGGCGAGAAACGAGCGTTTGTCAGGCTACGCCGGTAACGCCGGCGTCTCGAAGGTGCAGAAGCTGTCAGACATCAGCCTGGAAGCGCTGCCGCGTTTCTCCACCGGGTTTAAAGAGTTCGATCGCGTACTCGGCGGCGGCGTGGTGCCGGGCAGCGCGATCCTGATTGGCGGCAACCCCGGCGCGGGGAAATCGACCCTGCTGCTGCAGACTTTGTGCAAGCTGGCGGAAGGGATGAAAACGCTGTACGTCACCGGGGAGGAGTCCCTTCAGCAGGTGGCGATGCGCGCCCATCGCCTTGGGCTGCCGACGGCGAACCTGAACATGCTCTCGGAAACCAGCATTGAGCAGATCTGTCAGATTGCCGATGAAGAAAAACCGCAGCTGATGGTGATCGACTCAATCCAGGTGATGCATATGGCCGACGTTCAGTCGTCGCCGGGCAGCGTCGCCCAGGTACGTGAAACGGCGGCCTATCTGACGCGCTTTGCCAAAACTCGCGGCGTGGCGATCGTTATGGTCGGCCACGTCACCAAAGACGGTTCGCTGGCCGGCCCGAAGGTGCTGGAGCACTGTATTGACTGCTCGGTGCTGCTGGACGGTGATGCCGACTCCCGTTTCCGCACTCTGCGCAGCCACAAAAACCGCTTTGGCGCGGTGAATGAGCTGGGCGTTTTCGCCATGACCGAGCAGGGGCTGCGCGAAGTCAGCAACCCGTCCGCTATCTTCCTCAGCCGGGGAGATGAAATCACCTCCGGCAGCTCGGTGATGGTGGTCTGGGAAGGGACCCGCCCGCTGCTGGTGGAGATCCAGGCGCTGGTGGATCACTCGATGATGTCCAACCCGCGCCGTGTGGCGGTGGGGCTGGAACAGAACCGTCTGGCGATCCTGCTGGCGGTGCTGCATCGCCACGGCGGCCTGCAGATGGCCGATCAGGATGTCTTCGTCAACGTGGTCGGCGGGGTGAAGGTCACGGAAACCAGCGCCGATCTGGCGCTGCTGCTGGCGATGGTCTCCAGCCTGCGCGATCGCCCGCTGCCGCAGGATCTGGTGGTCTTTGGCGAAGTGGGGCTGGCCGGCGAAATTCGCCCGGTGCCGAGCGGTCAGGAGCGTATCTCCGAAGCGGCGAAGCATGGCTTCCGCCGCGCCATCGTCCCGGCGGCCAATGTGCCGAAAAAAGTGCCGGAAGGCATGCAAATCTTTGGTGTGAAAAAGCTTTCAGACGCGCTAAGCGTTTTTGACGACTTATAATAAGTTAAAAGGAGATTAGCGATGTCGTCATTTGACTATTTAAAAAGCGCCATAAAGCAGAAAGGCTGTACCCTGCAGCAGGTGGCGGAAGCCAGCGGGATGACCAAGGGGTATCTCAGCCAGCTGTTGAACGCCAAAATCAAAAGCCCGAGCGCGCAGAAGCTTGAAGCGCTGCATCGCTTCCTCGGGCTGGAGTTTCCCCGCCGACAGAAAAGCGTCGGCGTGGTGTTTGGTAAATTTTACCCGCTGCATACCGGGCACATCTATTTGATTCAACGCGCCTGTAGCCAGGTCGATGAGCTGCATATCATCATGGGTTATGACGATACCCGCGACCGCGAGCTGTTTGAAGAGAGCGCCATGTCGCAGCAGCCAACGGTGCCTGACCGCCTGCGCTGGCTGCTGCAGACCTTTAAATATCAGAAGAATATTCGCATCCATGCGTTCAATGAAGAGGGGATGGAGCCCTATCCGCACGGCTGGGATGTGTGGAGTCATGGGATCCGCGCTTTTATGAGCGAAAAAGGGATCGAGCCGAACCGGATCTATACCTCGGAAGAGGCCGATGCGCCGCAGTACCTTGAGCATCTGGGGATCGAGACGGTGCTTATCGATCCTAAGCGGACCTTTATGAATATTAGCGGCGGCCAGATCCGCGAGAACCCGTTCCGCTACTGGGAATATATTCCGACGGAAGTGAAACCGTTCTTTGTGCGGACGGTGGCGATCCTCGGCGGCGAGTCGAGCGGTAAATCAACGCTGGTCAATAAGCTCGCCAATATCTTCAATACTACCAGCGCCTGGGAATATGGCCGGGATTATGTCTTTTCGCATCTCGGCGGCGATGAGATGGCGCTCCAGTATTCTGATTACGATAAAATTGCCCTCGGGCATGCCCAGTATATTGATTTCGCAGTGAAATATGCCAACAAGGTGGCATTTATCGATACCGACTTCGTCAGTACTCAGGCGTTCTGTCTGAAGTACGAGGGGCGTGAGCACCCGTTCGTGCAGGCGCTGATTGATGAATACCGCTTTGACCTGGTGATCCTGCTGGAGAACAACACCCCGTGGGTGGCTGATGGGTTACGCAGTCTTGGGAGTTCGGTGGATCGTAAAGAGTTTCAGTCGCTGCTGGTGTCGCTGCTGAAAGAGAACGAGATCGAGTTCGTCCATGTGAAGGAGTCGGACTACGATACGCGCTTCCTGCGCTGCGTCGAGCTGGTGAAGCAGCTGATGGGGGAGCAGGGGTAGATCCTCTGCGGGCTGTTGCCCTCACCCCGGCCCTCTCCCGGTGGGAGAGGGAGCAAACCCTAAAAAAGGCAACTTGCGTTGCCTTTTTACTTTTACCTTGCCCTCACCCCGGCCCTCTCCCGGTGGGAGAGGGAGCAAACCCTAAAAAAGGCAACTTGCGTTGCCTTTTTACTTTTACCTTGCCCTCACCCCGGCCCTCTCCCACAGGGAGAGGGAGCAAACATTAAAAAAGGCAACTTGCGTTGCCTTTATGCATTTTATTTTGAGATACGTTTGTACTTGATTCGCTTCGGCTCCAGCGCGTCGGCGCCGAGAGTGCGTTTCTTGTACTCTTCGTACTCGGTAAAGTTACCTTCGAAGAACTCCACCTTACCTTCATCCTGGTAATCCAGAATGTGGGTGGCAATACGGTCAAGGAACCAGCGGTCGTGCGAGATAACCATCGCGCAGCCCGGGAACTCCAGCAGGGCGTTTTCCAGCGCGCGCAGGGTTTCGATATCCAGGTCGTTGGTCGGTTCATCGAGCAGCAGGACGTTACCGCCGACCTGCAGCAGCTTCGCCAGGTGCAGACGACCGCGTTCACCGCCGGACAGCTCGCCAACGCGTTTGCCCTGGTCGACGCCTTTGAAGTTAAAGCGGCCCACGTAGGCGCGGCTCGGCATTTCGGTGTTGCCGATCTTCATGATATCCAGGCCGCCGGACACTTCTTCCCACACGGTTTTGCTGTTGTCCATCGCGTCGCGGAACTGATCGACGGAAGCCAGCTTAACGGTTTCACCCAGGGTGATGGTGCCGGAATCTGGCTGTTCCTGGCCAGACATCATGCGGAAGAGGGTGGATTTACCCGCGCCGTTCGGACCGATGATGCCGACGATAGCGCCTTTCGGTACCGAGAAGCTCAGATCGTCGATCAGCACGCGGTCGCCGTAGGATTTGCGCAGATGGCTGACTTCCAGAACTTTATCGCCCAGACGCGGGCCTGGCGGAATGAACAGTTCGTTGGTCTCGTTACGTTTCTGGTATTCAACGTTGTTAAGCTCTTCAAAGCGCGCCAGACGGGCTTTGCCCTTAGACTGACGGCCTTTTGCGCCCTGGCGTACCCACTCAAGCTCTTTCTCGATGGATTTGCGACGTGCGGCTTCCTGAGAAGCTTCCTGCGCCAGACGCTGATCTTTCTGCTCCAGCCAGGAGGAGTAGTTGCCTTCCCACGGAATACCTTCGCCGCGGTCAAGTTCCAGGATCCAGCCGGCGACGTTATCGAGGAAGTAACGGTCGTGGGTAATCGCCACCACGGTGCCTTCGAAGTCGTGCAGGAAGCGTTCCAGCCAGGCGACGGACTCGGCGTCGAGGTGGTTAGTCGGTTCGTCGAGCAGCAGCATATCCGGTTTTTCCAGCAGCAGGCGGCACAGCGCGACGCGGCGGCGTTCACCACCGGAAAGATTAGCGATTTTCGCATCCCAGTCCGGCAGGCGCAGGGCGTCGGCCGCGCGCTCCAGTTGCACGTTCAGGTTGTGGCCGTCGTGCGCCTGGATAATCTCTTCGAACTTGCCTTGCTGTGCGGCAAGCTTATCGAAGTCCGCATCCGGCTCGGCGTATTTGGCATAGACTTCGTCCAGACCCTTCAGCGCGTTAACCACTTCGGCGACCGCTTCTTCAACGGACTCGCGCACGGTGTGCTCCGGGTTGAGCTGCGGCTCCTGCGGCAGGTAGCCGATTTTAATGCCGGGCTGCGGACGCGCTTCACCTTCGATCTCGGTGTCGATACCGGCCATGATGCGCAGCAGGGTAGATTTACCGGCGCCGTTCAGACCGAGCACACCGATTTTCGCGCCAGGGAAAAAGCTGAGGGAGATATTTTTCAAAATATGACGTTTCGGCGGAACCACTTTGCCGACACGATGCATGGTATAAACGAATTGAGCCACGGTGGACTTCGCCTCTTTCTATTTTGATAGATAGTTCAAAGCCGAAGTGTAGCCTTTTTCGCGCGCTAATCCCAGCGAGGCGACAGGATTCACAGAAGCGTAAAAAAATGTTCAGGACATGGCGCGTTTAGCGTTGTCTGATTAGCATAAGTAAAGCCGCCTGCCGAACCGGCAGGGGCTTTTAAGCGGCACGATGCTGCGAAAATGCACCTGAAAGAGGAAGAGCTTGTGGAAAAAGCCAAAAAAATGGCGTTGCATCTTTTGGCTGCCAGCGTTGGTCTGTTGGCGTTGAGTCAGCTGGCGCATGCGGATTCACTGGATGAACAGCGCAGCCGCTACGCACAAATTAAGCAGGCGTGGGATAACCGGCAGATGGATGTGGTTGACCAGCTGATGCCCACGTTAAGCACCTATCCCCTGTATCCCTATTTGCAGTACCGGCAGATTACCGACGATCTGATGAACCAGCCGGCGCTGGTGGTGAAAAACTTTATTGACGCCAACCCGACGCTGCCCCCGGCGCGTTCATTACGTTCGCGTTTCGTGAATGAACTGGCCCGGCGCAGCGACTGGCGCGGCTTGCTGGCGTTTAGCCCCGATAAGCCGACCAGCACCGAGGCGCAGTGCAACTACTACTACGCCAAACTGAGCGTGGGTCAGTCGCAGGAGGCCTGGAGCGGAGCGAAAGCGCTCTGGCTGACGGGCAAGAACCAGCCCGGCGCCTGTGAACCGCTGTTCAGCGCCTGGCGCGACTCCGGCCAACAGGATCCGCTGGCCTATCTCGAACGGATCCGCCTGGCGATGAAGGCCGGCAATATTGGGTTGGTGAAATCGCTGGCCCAGCAGATGCCTGCCAACTACCAGAGCATCGCCAGCGCCGTGGTCGCCCTGGCTAACGATCCTAACAGCGTTCTGACCTTTGCCCGCACCACCGGGGCGACGGACTTTACCCGCCAGATGGCCGCCGTCGCTTTCGCCAGCGTCGCCCGTCAGGATGTGGAAAATGCCCGTTTGATGATCCCTTCGCTGGTGCAGGCCCAGCAGCTCAATGAGGATCAGACCCAGGAACTACGCGATATTGTCGCCTGGCGCCTGATGGGGAACGATGTGACCGAAGAGCAGGCCATCTGGCGCGACGATGCGATTATGCGCTCGCAGTCCACGCTGCTGGTGGAGCGGCGGGTACGGATGGCGCTGGGGACGGGCGATCGCTATGGTCTGAATACCTGGCTGGCGCGCCTGCCGATGGAGGCGAAAGAGAAAGACGAATGGCGCTACTGGCAGGCGGATCTGTTGCTGGAGCGCGGCAGGGACGAGGAAGCGCAGGCGATCCTCCGGTCGTTGATGCAGCAGCGGGGTTTCTACCCGATGGTCGCTGCGCAGCGTCTCGGCGAGGAGTATACCTTCCGCATTGATAAAGCGATTGGCACGCTCGATCCGGCGCTGGCCTCCGGTCCGGAGATGGCCCGGGTGCGCGAGCTGATGTACTGGAATATGGATAACACCGCGCGCACTGAATGGGCGAACCTGGTCACCAGCCGTAGTAAATCCCAGCAGGCGCAGCTCGCGCGTTACGCTTTTGATCAACACTGGTGGGATCTGAGCGTGCAGGCGACGATCGCCGGAAAACTGTGGGATCAGCTGGAGGAGCGCTTCCCGCTGGCCTATAACGATCTGTTTGCCCGCTATATCAGCGGTAAAGATATTCCGCAGAGCTACGCGATGGCGATTGCCCGCCAGGAGAGCGCCTGGAACCCGAAAGTGCGCTCGCCGGTCGGCGCCAGCGGGCTGATGCAGATTATGCCGGGCACCGCGACGCATACCGTCAGCATGTTCAGCATTCCCGGCTACAGCGGCCCGTCGCAGCTGTTGGATCCGGAAACCAACATCAACATCGGCACCAGCTATCTGCAGTACGTTTACCAGCAGTTCGGTAATAACCGCATCTACGCCTCGGCGGCCTATAACGCCGGGCCGGGTCGGGTACGCACCTGGCAGGGGAACAGCGCCGGACGGATCGACGCCGTGGCGTTTGTCGAGAGTATTCCGTTCTCGGAAACACGCGGCTACGTGAAGAATGTCCTCTCCTATGACGCCTACTATCGCTACTTTATGGGTCAGCAGGATAAGCTCTTCAGCGATGCGGAGTGGCGGCAGCGTTACTGATCGCCGGGAAGTATGTTATGCTTTGTACTCGTTGAAGAGTACATTCGACGGGCAGCGTAAGCTGCCCGTCTCAATATGGTGGCGCGATATGACCCAACAATCTCCCTATTCCGCGGCCGTTGCCGAACAACGTCATCAGGAGTGGCTGCGCTTTGTGGCGCTGCTACAGCAGGCCTATGCGCAGGATCTGCATCTACCGTTGCTGCAGCTCATGCTGACCCCTGATGAGCGTGAAGCGCTGGGGACTCGGGTGCGCATTATCGAAGAGCTGCTGCGCGGTGAGATGAGCCAGCGCGAGCTGAAAAATGAGCTCGGTGCCGGCATTGCGACCATTACCCGCGGGTCCAACAGCCTGAAGTCGGCGCCGGTTGAGCTGCGCCAGTGGCTGGAGCAGACGCTGTTGGCTAGCGATAAATAGCGTTGTGGAACGGGCTTAACGCCAGCACGACCGCCTGATGGTAAACGCTGCTGCGGGTTAATTTGCCGCCGGTGAAAACCCCAATCGCTCCCTCTTTACGACCGATCTGATCGATGCCGGTATACTGCGACATGACCGGCCCGAGGGCTTCGCCAGCGCGAACCTGCTCAAGAATAACGTCAGGCAACGGCAGCGTGGCTGAGCGCGCTTCTCCGCGCTGGCTGGCGCTTTCGATGACCACCCAGCTAAAGGTACTGTCATCGTCAATTCCGGCTTCGATGGCGACCCAGAAATCGGCATGGGGCTGGGCGAGGCGCGCATTGGCGACGCGATTTCGTGCGCCAGCGCGCGTTTCCTCGCTGCCGAAGGGCTGTTCCGGCACGCCGCTCTCGACGGAGACGGACTCAATGTGGCAGGATCCTTCGCCGAAAATCTCGTCAAAAGCCTGCAGAATTGCCTGAATTTTGGCGGGATTAGTGGTCGCTGAGACAACATGGTGCATAATCAAAACAACTCAGAATAAACTAACGTCATCGCAGTATACTCTAAATCACCCCCAGGGCAGTCGGTAATGCCCGCAAGCGGTCGATAACGAGTTCAGAACGGAAAAAAAGCATGTTACAGGTATACCTTGTTCGCCACGGTGAAACGCAGTGGAACGCCGAGCGACGTATTCAGGGTCAGTCCGACAGCCCGCTGACCGCACACGGTGAGCGCCAGGCCTGGCAGGTTGGCGAGCGCGCCAGAACGCTGGGGATCACCCATATCATTACCAGCGATCTGGGGCGAACCCGTCGCACAGCAGAGATTATCGCCGAAGCCTGCGGCTGCAGCGTGATCGCTGATGCGCGCCTGCGCGAGCTGGATATGGGAGTGCTGGAGAAGCGCCATATTGACTCGCTCAGCGAAGAAGAAGAGGGCTGGCGCCGCCAGTTGGTCAACGGCACGCCGGATGGTCGCATTCCGCAGGGCGAATCGATGCAGGAGCTTAGCGAACGTATGCATGCGGCGCTGGCCGCCTGTCTGGAATTACCGGCCGGTAGTCGACCGCTGCTGGTGAGTCATGGTATCGCGCTGGGCTGCCTGGTGAGTACGATTTTAGGGCTGCCGGCATACGCAGAGCGTCGTCTGCGCCTGCGCAACTGCTCGATCTCGCGCGTCGATTATCAGCAAAGCCCGTGGCTGGCTTCCGGCTGGGTGGTGGAAACGGCGGGCGACGTCTCGCATCTTGACGCCCCCGCGATGGACGAGCTGCAGCGTTAACGGCGGATCGGGATCAGATACTCGCAGCGCAACTGAATCGGCGTGGTCTGATCCCGGCTTTCATCTTCAGGATAGAAGCGTTCAATATCCAGCCCCTTGCGGCGCGTCAGGTTCAGCATCGGCATGCAGGTGCCGTAGACCGTCAGGATGAATTCCTGCAGGCCGGTACCCAGCCCTTCATACGTAAACATGACATACTCGCCGCCCTCCAGCGTCACCGGATGGGCGTTCTGCAGGTGGCCGTTAGCCATCTCCGGCGTCAGCGCGGTGGTATAGAACACTTCCTGCTCATCGTCTTTCTCCAGGCTCGGACGCGGTTCATGCAGCCCGTAGAGCACCGGGGGGATCGACGGCGAGTTGCCGAGGAAATCTCGCCAGAACTGGACCCGCATCTGGTTGCGGAAGTCGGAGATTTCCTCCAGCTTACAGGTATAGCTCTGAGTCACACCGAGCAGTTGAGTCGTGGGTAGGGCGACAAATTCATGTTTCGGCAGGGTAAACTCGCCAAGACGTAGCGGCGGACGCATACCGAACGAGCTCCAGTCCGGCGAGCGGCGGTAGAGAGCCGGCGTCAGCGAGAATTGCTTCTTGAACGCCCGGGTGAAGGTCTGCTGGGAGTCGAAACGGTACTGCAGCGCAATATCAAGGATTGGACGGGCGGTAAGGCGTAATGCGACAGCTGATTTCGACAACCGGCGCGCGCGAATATAGGCACCAATAGCGTGGCCGGTGACATCCTTAAACATTCGCTGCAGATGCCACTTGGAATAACCTGCCTTCGCCGCCACATTGTCCAGAGAAAGCGGCTGATCCAGGTGACCTTCCAGCCAGCTAAGGAGATCGCGAATAATCCCTGCTTGATCCATAAAATGTCCCCATCCTTAAACACAGGTGCCTGATATTAAAGTAGCGGATAATAGCATTTTTTGATGTTTTAGCATTCAGTGTTTTTTTTGCTTTTAAATGCGGTAGGTCAGTGGATCTGAACGATAATTTTGTAAAGCTGTGATCTATAAACCTTTTCTGCTAAGTCCGTGATAATCACTTGGCTATATTTTTTAATAATGGTAACAATATGAAATACAAGAAGTTTGCGATGGGCCTGCTGTTGATGGCCGGCTGTCAGATTGCTCAGGCGGAGCAGATTGGTTCCGTGGATACGGTCTTCAAATGGTTAGGACCAGATCACAAAATTGTCGTCGAAGCCTTTGACGATCCGGATGTACAGAACGTGACCTGCTACATCAGCCGGGCGAAAACCGGCGGGATCAAAGGCGGCCTGGGGCTGGCGGAGGATACCTCCGACGCGGCCATCTCCTGCCAGCAGGTCGGGCCGATTGAGCTGACGGACAAAATCAAAAATGGCAAAAGCCAGGGCGACGTGGTGTTCCAGAAGCGCACCTCGTTAGTATTTAAAAAGCTACAGGTCGTTCGCTTCTATGATGCGAAGCGCAATGCGCTGGTCTACCTGACCTATTCGGATAAAGTAGTTGATGGTTCGCCGAAGAACGCCATCAGCGCCGTGCCGATTATGCCCTGGAATAAATAAACGGGAGCGCGCATGCAGCAGCCATGGATTTGGTTAGTTGAGGATGAACAGAGTATCGCCGATACCCTGGTTTATATGCTCCAGCAGGAGGGCTTCCAGGTCACCGTCTTCGACCGCGGGTTGCCCGCGCTGGAGGCTGCGGCGTATCAGGCACCCGATGTCGCCATCCTCGACGTTGGCTTGCCGGATATCAGCGGCTTCGAGCTCTGTCGGCGCCTGCTGACGCGCTTTCCGGCGCTGCCGGTGCTGTTTCTCACGGCGCGGAGCGATGAGGTCGATAAGCTGCTGGGGCTGGAAATCGGCGCTGACGATTACATCGCCAAGCCGTTTTCGCCGCGCGAAGTTTGCGCGCGGGTGCGCAGCGTGCTGCGACGGCTGCAAAAATTTGCCGCGCCTTCGTCGGTAGTTCGCGTCGGCGAGTTTGTGCTTGACGAGCAGGCGGCGTCGATAAGCTGGTTCGGCCAGCCCCTGAACCTGACGCGCTATGAATTTCTGCTGTTGAAAACTTTGCTTCACGCGCCCGGTCGCGTTTTCTCCCGTCAGCAGCTGATGGAGCGGGTATGGAGCGATGCCTGGGAAAGCCTCGACCGCACCGTCGACACCCACATCAAAACCCTGCGCGCTAAACTGCGGGCCGTGAATCCTGATTTGTCGCCAATCAATACCCATCGCGGGATGGGCTACAGCCTGGGGCGCAGCTGATGCGCATCGGCATGCGCCTGCTGCTGGGCTATTTTCTTATCGTCGCGATCGCCGCGTGGTTTGTACTGTCGATCTTTGTCCAGGAAGTGAAGCCGGGCGTGCGCCGGGCGACGGAGGGGACCCTCAACGATACCGCCACCCTGCTGGCGGCGCTGGCGCGTGAGGACCTGCTGGCGGCAAACCCGCAGCAGGGCAGGCTGGCGCAGGCCTTTCAACAGCTCCACCAGCAGCGGCTAAACGCCAACATTGGCGGAATTAAAAAGGTGCGTAATGAGTACCGCGTCTATCTGACCGATGCCCGGGGCAAGGTCGTGTTTGACTCCAGTGGAGAGGCGACAGGGCAGGACTATTCACGCTGGAACGACGTCTTGCTCACCCTGCGCGGGCAGTACGGCGCGCGCAGTTCGCGCAGCGATCCACATGATGAAGCCAGCTCGGTGATGTATATCGCCGCGCCGGTGATGGATCAGGGGCGGATTATCGGCGTGCTGAGCGTCGGTAAACCCAACCTGGCGATGACGCCGGTCATTAAGCGCAGCGAGCGGCGGATCCTCTGGGCCGGCGGTGCCCTGCTGGGCATTGCGCTGTTGATCGGCTGCGGCGTCGTCTGGTGGATCAATTTCTCTATCGGTAAGCTGGTGCGCTATGCGGACTCCGTGACCGCTGACCGCCCGCTGCCGTTGCCGGAGGTCGGCAGCAGCGAACTGCGTAAGCTGGCCCAGGCGCTGGAGAGCATGCGGGTGAAGCTCGAAGGCAAAAACGCCATCGAAAACTATGTCTATGACCTGACGCACGAGCTGAAAAGTCCGCTGGCGGCTATTCGCGGTGCGGCGGAGATTCTGCGCGAAGGGCCGCCGCCTGCGGTGGCGGCGCGGTTTACTGAGAATATCCTTGCGCAGAACACCCGCATGCAGCTGCTGGTGGAGCGGTTACTCCAGCAGGCGCGACTGGAAAGCCGGCTGGAGATAAAGCTACAGCCGGTGTCGATAGATGCGCTATACCAACGCCTGGCGGAGGAGCGCGACATCGCCCTGGCGGCGAAAGCCATTACTCTGCGCTGGCAGGCGAGTGGGATGCTGGTCAATGGCGATGGCGAACTGCTGGCCCAGGCGCTGGGTAATCTGCTCGACAACGCGATTGATTTTACCCCCCAGGGCGGCGAGATCGCCCTGGGGGTAGAGAAACGAAATGCAGAGGTGCAACTGAGCGTAACGGATAACGGATGCGGTATTCCGGACTATGCCCTGACGCGGATCTTTGAGCGGTTCTACTCGCTACCGCGTGAAGACGGCCACAAGAGCAGCGGCCTTGGGCTGGCCTTCGTTCGTGAAGTGGCGCGCCTGCATCATGGCGATATCCGTCTGCGCAATCGGCCCGAAGGCGGCGTGGTCGCTACGCTGAGACTTCACCGTCCCTTCACATAGCTTCAAATTCTCCCCACACAGCCGCCCTATGGTGAGGCCATCACGATAGGGAGAAAGCTATGTTGAAATCACCGTTATTCTGGAAAATCACCACGCTAATAGGCTGTATTGTGCTGTTATCTCTACCTTTAATGATGGTCAGGGAGCTCATCAATGAGCGGGCTGATTATCGCAGCGAGGTAGTGGACGCCATTGAGCAGAGCACCAGCGGTTCGCAAAAACTCGCCGGGCCGCTGATCGCTATTCCGGTAACCGAGACGCTGACCCGCAGGGAAAACCAAAAAGAGGTCGCCTATCAGCGTAGCTGGGTGTACTACTGGCTGCCGGAGTCGCTGGCGGTCACCGGCAAACAGACCGTGGAGTCGAGAAGGGTGGGCATCTACAGCGGGCAGGTATGGCATAACGCCCTGCAGATTAAGGCCACCTTCGATCCGCTGCGTCTGGCGTCGCTGCGAAAAACGCATATCACCCTGGGCCTGCCGCGGCTGGTGGTGAGCGTCGGCGATGCCCGCGGCATTGGCGCCATCCACGCCCCGAAGGTTAACGGCAGCGTATTAAGCGTGGAACCAGGGCTGGGGATCAGCGGCGATGGGGCGGGCATCCATATGCGGATGCCTGCGCTGGCGGAGGACAACAAGCCGCTTGAGATTGCTTTTTCGCTCGATCTGAACGGGACGGGCGCATTTTCACTGGCGCCGCTCGGGCGCAACAGCGAGCTGCAGCTGACCAGTAACTGGCCGCATCCCGGCTTTCTCGGCAGCTTCCTGCCAACGAAACGCGAAGTGAATGCTGCCGGCTATCGCGCCCACTGGCAAAGCAGCTGGTTCGCCAATGATATGGGCAGCTATTTCAAGGATGATATGGAGATCCCGTGGTCGCGCTTACCGGCGTTCAGTGCCGATGTCATGTCGCTTGCCGACCAGTACCAGCTAACCGATCGGGCGACAAAATATGCCATCCTGTTAATCGGGCTGACGTTTATGGCCTTTTTCGCTTTCGAGAGCCTGACCCATCGACCCCTGCATCCGATGCAATATTTGCTGGTGGGCTTATCGCTGGTGCTGTTTTACCTGGTGCTGCTGGCGCTTTCGGAGCACATTGGCTTTACCGCCGCCTGGCTGGCCGCCAGTCTGTGCGGCGCGGTGATGAATGGGATCTACCTCCAGGCGGTGCTCAGGGGATGGCGCAACAGCCTGCTGTTTGTCGCCGCGCTGCTGCTGCTGGATGGGGTGATGTGGTTTCTGCTGCACTCCGAGGACAGCGCGCTGCTGTTGGGGACCGGTGTGCTGGCGCTGGCGCTGAGCATTCTGATGTTTTTGACCCGGCGAGTGGACTGGTATGCGTTATCGTTACCGAAAGGCAGTGCGCCGCCGTCTGCCGATGACGACAAACTGCGCCTGTGGAAAGAGTGACGGCATAAAAAAACGGCGCCCTCGGGGCGCCGTTTTCACATCATAGCTGCGGAATAACTCGCATTATTCCTGCAGATCGCCACAGAAACGGTAACCTTCACCGTGGATGGTAGCGATGATTTCCGGAGTATCCGGAGTGGATTCGAAGTGTTTACGAATCCGACGAATGGTCACGTCAACGGTACGGTCATGCGGCTTCAGCTCGCGACCGGTCATTTTCTTCAGCAGCTCGGCACGAGACTGAATTTTGCCCGGGTTTTCGCAGAAGTGCAGCATCGCGCGGAATTCACTGCGCGGCAGCTTGTACTGTTCGCCGTTCGGGCTAACCAGGGAACGGCTGTTGATATCGAGTTCCCAGCCGTTGAACTTGTAGCTTTCCACGCTGCGACGCTCTTCGCTCACGGTACCGAGGTTCATGGTACGGGAGAGCAGGTTGCGCGCGCGGATAGTCAGTTCACGCGGGTTAAACGGTTTAGTGATATAGTCGTCAGCGCCGATTTCGAGGCCAAGGATCTTATCCACTTCGTTGTCGCGGCCGGTTAAGAACATCAGCGCGACGTCGGCCTGCTCGCGCAGCTCGCGCGCCAGCAGAAGACCATTTTTACCCGGCAGGTTGATATCCATGATCACCAGGTTGATATCATTTTCAGACAGGATCTGATGCATTTCCGCGCCATCGGTCGCTTCGAATACATCGTAACCTTCTGCTTCGAAAATACTTTTTAACGTGTTGCGTGTTACCAACTCGTCTTCAACGATAAGAATGTGCGGGGTCTGCATGTTTGCTACCTAAATTGCCAACTAAATCGAAACAGGAAGTACCAAAGTCCCTGACCTGCCTGGTGCATGTCGCAAATTAACATGCGCGGCGTAACATGACTAAAGTACGTAATTGCGTTCTTGATGCACTTTCCATCAACGTCAACAACATCATTAGCTTGGTCGTGGGTACTTTCCCTCTGGACCCGACGGTGTCAAAAACGGCTGACATCCTAACCATTTTAACAGCAACATAACAGGCTAAGAGAGGCCGAACACCCAATAAAACTACGCTTCGTTGACATATATCAAGTTCAATTGTAGCACGTTAACAGTCTTGTGAAATCATTGCATCGCCATGCTCTTTATAGTCACAATCTTTACCCGGCTCAACTAGTTGCGTGGATAAATTAATAAATACAGTGAATCCAATGTCTGGAACGATGCGTCAGATGAAATTTCATTGCCCATCATATGGATAAATGGGTTCTGTTAACATACTCCTTGTCATGGCCTCCTGAGAACAGTTTAGATTTTTTTATGGGTAAGAAAACGCAATTTTAGTGATTTTTGTTGCAAATTTGTAAATTTTCACCGCGTAAAATGGGGGGCTCCGCGCCTCAGACAACGCCTGAGAGAGAGAATGAAACCGCAATGCGTTTAACGATTATTTTGGTCGGTCCTGCCCGGGCCGAGAACGTCGGTGCCGCCGCCAGGGCGATGAAAACCATGGGATTTCACGATCTGCGGATCGTGGACAGTGAAGCCCATCTGGCGCCGGCGGCACGCTGGGTGGCGCACGGCTCAGGCGACATCCTCGATGGCATCACCACCTATTCCACCCTTGCTGAGGCGCTGCACGACGTCGATTTTACCGTCGCCACCACTGCCCGCAGTCGCGCGCGGTTTCACTATTACGCCACGCCGCAGCAGTTGTTGCCGCTGCTGGAGGAGAAGGCGAACTGGATGACCCATACCGCGCTGGTATTTGGCCGTGAAGACGCCGGATTGACCAATGAGGAGCTGGCCCTGGCCGATGTGCTGACCGGCGTGCCGATGGTCGCGGATTATCCGTCGCTGAACCTCGGTCAGTCGGTGATGGTTTACTGCTATCAATTAGCATCGCTTATGCAACAATCGGCTCCCGCCGCTGCCGCGGCAGACCATCATCAGCTGCAGGCGTTGCGCCTCCGCACCATGGCCTTGCTTTCGCGTCTGGGCGTGGAGGACGATGCCAAACTGGCCGACTGGCTGTCGCAACGATTGGGGCTGCTGCAGCAGCGAGACACGGCAATGTTGCATCGTTTGCTGCATGATATTGAAAAAAACCTACCAGAATAAAGTTCTGTCATATTTTTTATTTATGGTTGCATGTACTGTTTTTGCGGGAGGTGTTCCGCCAATCTGGGTGTTTTTTCTTGTCGGGGTGGCGCAATACGTAAGCCGGCTGAAATGGGGTTAATTTAGAAATTCATTGACTTAAGACGGCAGATACTTTAACCAATATAGGCAGGACACACAGACAGATAAAAATACAGAGTACACAACATCCATGAATCGCATCGGCATGATTACCACCATTATCACCACCACCATTACCACAGGTAACGGTGCGGGCTGACGCGTACAGGAAACACAGAAAAAAGCCCGCACCTGAACAGTGCGGGCTTTTTTTTTGACAAGAGATCAAGGGGTAAGAACCATGCGAGTGTTGAAGTTCGGCGGTACATCAGTGGCAAATGCGGAACGGTTTCTGCGGGTTGCCGATATTCTGGAGAGTAATGCCAGGCAGGGGCAGGTAGCGACCGTCCTGTCTGCCCCGGCGAAGATCACTAACCATCTGGTAGCGATGATTGAAAAGACCATTGGCGGCCAGGATGCCCTCCCCAATATTGCCGACGCTGAACGCATTTTTGCCGAACTTCTTCAGGGCCTTGCCGACGCCCAGCCCGCTTTCCCGCTCGCCCAGTTGAAAGCCTTTGTTGAGCAGGAGTTTGCTCAGATTAAGCATGTCCTGCACGGTATTAGCCTGCTGGGTCAGTGCCCGGATAGCGTCAATGCCGCGCTGATCTGCCGAGGCGAAAAGCTCTCCATCGCCATCATGGCGGGTCTGCTGGAAGCCCGTGGTCATAAAGTCAGTGTCATTAACCCGGTGGAAAAACTGCTTGCCGTTGGTCACTACATGGAGTCCACGGTCGATATCGCCGAATCCACCCGCCGCATCGCCGCCAGCCAGATCCCGGCAGACCATATGATCCTGATGGCCGGGTTTACCGCTGGCAATGAGAAGGGGGAGCTGGTGGTGCTGGGGCGCAACGGCTCCGACTATTCGGCTGCGGTGCTGGCCGCCTGCCTGCGCGCCGATTGCTGCGAAATCTGGACCGATGTCGACGGAGTGTACACTTGCGACCCGCGCCAGGTGCCGGATGCGCGTCTGCTGAAATCGATGTCTTATCAGGAGGCGATGGAGCTCTCCTACTTTGGCGCGAAAGTGCTGCACCCGCGCACCATCGCCCCTATCGCCCAATTCCAAATCCCATGTCTGATTAAAAATACTGGCAACCCGCAGGCGCCGGGAACGCTCATCGGCGCCAGCCGCGACGAGGACGATCTGCCGGTTAAAGGCATCTCTAACCTCAACAACATGGCGATGTTCAACGTTTCCGGGCCGGGGATGAAAGGCATGGTCGGCATGGCCGCCCGCGTCTTCGCCACCATGTCCCGCGCCGGCATCTCGGTAGTGCTGATCACCCAATCCTCCTCCGAGTACAGCATCAGTTTCTGCGTGCCGCAGAGCGACTGCGCGCGAGCCAAACGGGCGATGGAAGATGAGTTTTACCTCGAGCTGAAAGAGGGACTGCTGGAGCCGCTGGCCATTATGGAGCGTCTGGCTATTATCTCGGTGGTGGGCGACGGGATGCGCACCCTGCGCGGTATCTCGGCAAAGTTTTTTGCCGCGCTGGCTCGCGCCAATATCAATATCGTGGCGATTGCTCAGGGCTCCTCCGAGCGCTCCATTTCGGTGGTGGTTAGCAATGACGATGCTACCACCGGCGTGCGCGTGACCCATCAGATGCTGTTCAACACCGATCAGGTGATCGAAGTGTTCGTCATCGGCGTCGGCGGCGTCGGCGGCGCGCTGCTGGAGCAGATCAAACGCCAGCAGGGTTGGCTGAAGAGCAAACATATCGATCTGCGCGTTTGCGGCGTGGCCAACTCTCAGGCGCTGCTGACCAGCGTGCATGGTCTGAATCTGGAAAACTGGAGTGAAGCGCTGGCGGAGGCGAAAGAACCCTTTAATCTCGGTCGCCTGATCCGCCTGGTAAAAGAGTACCACCTGCTGAATCCGGTGATCGTCGACTGTACCTCCAGCCAGGCGGTCGCCGATCAGTACGCCGACTTCCTGCGCGAAGGTTTCCATGTGGTCACGCCGAATAAAAAGGCCAATACCTCTTCACTGGATTACTATCATCAGCTGCGCCACGCGGCGAGCAGCTCGCGCCGCAAGTTCCTCTATGACACGAACGTTGGCGCTGGCCTGCCGGTGATTGAGAACCTGCAGAACCTGCTCAACGCCGGCGATGAACTGCGCCATTTCTCCGGGATCCTTTCCGGCTCCCTGTCGTTTATCTTCGGCAAGCTGGATGAGGGGGTGAGTTTCTCGGCGGCGACGGCAATGGCCCGTGAGATGGGGTATACCGAGCCGGATCCGCGCGACGATTTATCCGGGGTGGACGTCGCGCGTAAGCTGCTGATTCTGGCCCGTGAGACCGGACGTGAACTGGAGCTGTCGGACATTATCGTCGAGTCGGCGCTGCCGGCGGACTTCGACGCCAGCGGTGATGTCGAGACCTTTATGGCTCGCCTGCCGTCGCTGGATGATGAGTTCGCCTCGCGGATTGCTAAGGCGCGCGATGAAGGTAAAGTCTTGCGCTATGTCGGTAACATCGAAGAGGATGGTACCTGCCGGGTGAAAATTGCCGCCGTTGACGGCAACGATCCGCTGTACAAAGTCAAAAATGGCGAGAACGCGCTGGCCTTTTACAGCCACTATTATCAGCCATTGCCGCTGGTGCTGCGCGGCTATGGTGCCGGGAACGACGTCACGGCGGCCGGCGTATTCGCCGACCTGCTGCGCACCCTTTCCTGGAAGTTAGGAGTTTAAGATGGTCAAAGTATATGCCCCGGCTTCCAGTGCCAATATGAGCGTCGGGTTTGATGTGTTGGGCGCGGCGGTCACGCCGGTCGATGGCACGCTGCTTGGCGACAACGTCACTGTCGAAGCGGCGGAGCAATTCAGCCTGCAGAATCTGGGACGCTTCGCCAGCAAACTGCCGACGGCGCCGCAGGAGAACATTGTTTACCAGTGCTGGGAAAGCTTTTGCCGGGAGATCGGTAAGACGGTGCCGGTGGCGATGACGCTGGAAAAAAACATGCCGATTGGTTCCGGGCTGGGTTCCAGCGCCTGCTCGGTGGTCGCCGCGCTGGTGGCGATGAACGAGTTTTGCGGTAAGCCGCTGAACGAGACGCGCATGCTGGCGCTGATGGGGGAGATGGAAGGGCGTATCTCCGGCAGCATTCACTACGACAACGTGGCGCCGTGCTATCTTGGCGGCATGCAGTTGATGATCGAAGAGAATGGGATTATCAGCCAGCAGGTGCCCGGGTTTGATGAGTGGCTGTGGGTGCTGGCCTATCCGGGGATTAAAGTCTCCACCGCTGAAGCGCGGGCGATTCTGCCGGCGCAGTACCGCCGTCAGGATTGTATCGCCCATGGTCGCCACCTCGCGGGCTTTATTCATGCCTGCTACACCCGCCAGCCGCAGCTGGCGGCAAAATTGATGAAAGATGTGATTGCCGAACCGTACCGAACCAAACTGCTGCCGGGCTTTAGCGAAGCGCGTCAGGCGGCCATGGAGATGGGCGCCCAGGCTTGCGGCATCTCCGGCTCTGGCCCAACGCTATTCGCGTTGTGCGATAAGCCGGACACCGCACAGCGCGTCGCCGACTGGCTTGGCGCGCACTATCTACAGAATCAGGAAGGCTTTGTTCATATTTGCCGGCTGGATACGGCGGGCGCACGCGTAGTGGGATAACCAATGAAACTGTATAACTTAAAAGATCACAATGAGCAGGTCAGCTTTGCGCAGGCCGTTACCCAGGGACTTGGCAAGCATCAGGGCCTGTTCTTTCCGCACGATCTGCCGGAATTCAGCCTGACTGAAATCGACGATATGCTGGCGCAGGACTTTGTCACCCGCAGCGCCAAAATTTTATCCGCCTTTATCGGCGATGAGATCCCGCAGGATGTCCTGCAGCAGCGGGTCCGCGCGGCGTTTGCGTTTCCGGCGCCGGTGAGCAAGGTTCAGGAGGATGTCGGCTGTCTGGAACTGTTCCATGGCCCCACGCTGGCGTTCAAGGATTTCGGCGGCCGCTTTATGGCGCAGATGCTGACCCACATTGCGGGCGACAAGCCGGTCACCATCCTCACGGCGACCTCTGGCGATACCGGGGCGGCGGTGGCGCATGCTTTCTATGGTCTGCCGAACGTTAAGGTGGTGATCCTCTATCCGCGCGGCAAGATCAGCCCGCTGCAGGAGAAGCTGTTCTGTACTCTCGGCGGCAACATTGAAACCGTGGCGATTGACGGCGACTTCGACGCCTGCCAGGCGCTGGTGAAGCAGGCGTTTGACGATGAAGAACTGAAGGCGACGCTGGGGCTGAACTCGGCTAACTCCATTAACATCAGCCGCCTGCTGGCGCAGATCTGCTACTACTTCGAAGCGGCGGCGCAGCTGCCGCAGGAAGCCCGCAATCAGCTGGTGATTTCTGTGCCGAGCGGCAACTTCGGCGATCTGACCGCCGGTCTGCTGGCGAAGTCGCTGGGTCTGCCGATCAAACGCTTTATCGCTGCCACCAACGCCAACGACACTGTTCCGCGCTATCTGCAGGGCGGCGAGTGGGCGCCAAAAGCCACCCAGGCGACGCTGTCCAACGCCATGGACGTCAGCCAGCCGAACAACTGGCCGCGTGTCGAAGAGCTGTTCCGCCGTAAAATCTGGCGTCTCAGCGAGCTGGGCTATGCCGCGGTCGATGATGAGACCACCAAAGCGGCAATGCGCGAGCTGAAGGCCATCGGCTACATCTCTGAGCCGCACGCGGCGATTGCCTGGCGCGCGCTGCGCGATCAGCTGCAGCCGGGAGAGTACGGTCTCTTCCTCGGCACCGCCCATCCGGCGAAGTTCAAAGAGAGCGTGGAGGAGATCCTGCAGGAGACCCTGCCGCTGCCGAAAGAGCTGGCCGACCGCGCCGACCTGCCGCTGCTGTCTCACAACCTGCCGGCGGATTTCGCCGCGCTGCGTAAGCTGATGATGGGCTAAATCCTTACCGTCCCCCTGTCGCCTCGAACGCCGCAGGGGGACGCTTACTTACTGCTCGTGGCGTTTAAACACCAGTTCGCCTTTCTCCGATGCCTCCGCATCAAAGAAATAGCCTTCGCTATTAAAGGATTTCAGCTGCTCCGGCTGGGTTAAGCGATTTTCAATAATGTAGCGGCTCATCAGGCCACGGGCTTTCTTGGCATAGAAGCTGATCACTTTGAATTTGCCGTTCTTCTCATCGAGGAAGACCGGCTTGATCAGCTGGCCCTGCAATTTTTGCGTTTTCACCGATTTAAAATACTCATCGGAAGCCAGGTTGATGACGATATCGTCGCCCTGAGCCTGCAGCGCCTGATTCAGCTTCTCGGTAATGGTATCGCCCCAGAACTGGTACAGATCTTTACCGCGCGGGTTTTCCAGACGGATCCCCATCTCCAGGCGGTAGGGCTGCATCAGGTCCAGCGGGCGCAGCACGCCATACAGGCCGGAGAGCATGCGCAGGTGTCGCTGGGCGAAGTCAAAGTCGTCCTCAGTGAGCGTCTCTGCCTGCAGGCCGGTGTAGACATCGCCCTTAAAGGCGAGGATCGCCTGGCGGGCATTTTGCGGCGTAAAGTCAGGGTGCCAGTCGTGGAAACGGGTGGCGTTCAGATCCGCCAGCTTGTCGCTGATGCTCATCAGCTTGCCGATTTGCGGCGCGGTCAGCTGACGGGCGATGCTGATAAGCTCTTGAGAATACTCGAGGAGTTCGGGCTGGGTATAGCGAGTCGTTGCCAGCGGGCTTTGATAATCGAGCGTTTTAGCAGGTGAAATCAGAATCAGCATATCCAGTCCTTGCAGGTAATTTCGACGAATTTTAACAAAAAAAGTGCATGGTGGGATCGATAGCTGCGATTGCCGCGCTATTCGCGCGGCAGTTCATTCCACGCGCCCGGGGCCAGCTGCTGGTGAATCTCGGGATAGCGCGATGCATCAAAAGTGGGCTGGATGCCCAGCTGGCGCTGACGCAGATAATCACTGGCGATAATTCGCACCGTCGGGGAGAGCAGCAGGATGGCCGTCAGGTTGGTCATCGCCATCAGCGCCATAATGATATCCGCGCTCTGCCAGACGACCGGCAGGCTAACCAGGGTCCCCAACAGCACCATCAGGACGGTGAGTATTCGCAGACCCCAGATATAACGCGGCTTATCCAGATGCAGAAAGATCAGATTATTTTCCGCATACACGTAGTTGGCCACGATAGAGCTAAAAGCGAACAGCAGCACGATGAGGGCGATAAAATCCGCTCCCCAGCCGCCGACCAGCACGCTCATCGCGTGTTGCAAGTCCTGAATACCATTGAGCGTATATTCATTGTCGGGCCGCGGCGCCAGCATGACGATAATCGCGCTGGCGGTACAGATCACGATGGTATCGATAAACACGCCTATCATCTGCACGATACCCTGCGCCGCCGGGTGCGGCGGCCATGAGGCGGCGGCTGCGGCGGCGTTAGGCGAAGAGCCCATCCCTGCTTCATTGGAGAACATGCCGCGCTGAAAGCCGCTGGTCAGCGCCTGGCTGATGGTGTAGCCCACCGCGCCGGCGGCGGCTTCCTGCCAGCCGAAGGCGCAGCGAAAGATGGTGGCGAAAATCGTCGGCAGGGCGGTGATATGCCACAGGCCGATAAGCAGGCTGGCGGCGATCCATAGCAGCGCCATGATGGGCACTATCCACTGCATCAGGCGCGCCACGCCGCGTAAACCGCGGAGGATGGCCAGCAGAACGACAACGGCCAGCACGCCGCCGCTGACCGCCGCCGGCAGATCGAACGCATAGCGCAGGGCATGAGCCACGGAGTTGGCCTGCACGGTATTGAAGATAAAGCCATAGGCCAGCAGCAGGAGGATCGAAAACAGCACGCCCATCCAGCGCATGCCGAGCCCGCGCGCCATATACCAGGCCGGGCCGCCGCGGAACTGGCCGCGGCTGTCGCGTTCTTTATACAACTGGGCAAGGGAACATTCGGCGAAGCTGCTGGCCATGCCGAGCAGGGCGGAGACCCACATCCAGAATACCGCTCCTGGTCCGCCGGCGGCGATGGCCAGCGTGACGCCGGCAAGATTACCGCTGCCAACCCGGGCGGCAAGACTGGTACATAACGCCTGAAAAGAGGTTAAACCGCCCGGCTGCGGGTGCAGGCTTTTTTTCAGACTGCGGCTAAATTTGCGCACGTAACGGAACTGAATACCCCGGGTTTGCCAGCTAAACCAGATGCCGGCGCCCAGTAGCAGATAAATCATCACTGAGCCCCAGAGTATTTCATTGATAAATGAGAGAAAATCAGGCATTAAACATCCTCTTGTCCATGCCGGCACGCCAGTGTAAGCGTTACCAATTAAGTGACAATCCTTGCGCTTTCAGCAAATTAATCTGCATAGTTTATCACACTCTGCGCTCTTCTCTCGTCGGCGGTTGCGCTGACCCGGCAGCGTGTTATCATCTGGGCAGACCGGTTACATCCCCTTAACTGCTGTTTAAGAGAAATATATCATGACGGATAAATTAACTTCTCTGCGTCAGTACACCACTGTCGTCGCTGACACCGGAGATATTGCGGCAATGAAGCTGTATCAGCCTCAGGATGCCACCACCAACCCTTCCCTGATCCTCGGCGCGGCTCAGATCCCTGAGTACCGTAAGCTGATTGACGACGCTGTGGCCTGGGCTCGTAGCCAGAGCAGCGATCGCGCGCAGCAGATCCTTGATGCTTCCGATAAGCTGGCGGTGAACATCGGTCTCGAAATCCTGAAACTGATCCCGGGCCGTATCTCCACCGAAGTGGATGCACGTCTCTCCTACGACACCGAAGCGTCTATCGCCAAAGCTAAGCGCATCATCAAGCTGTATAACGACGCGGGCATCAGCAACGATCGTATTCTGATCAAGCTGGCTTCCACCTGGCAGGGCATTCGCGCCGCTGAGCAGCTGGAAAAAGAAGGCATCAACTGCAACCTGACCCTGCTGTTCTCCTTCGCTCAGGCTCGTGCTTGCGCCGAAGCGGGCGTCTTCCTGATTTCGCCGTTCGTTGGTCGTATCCTCGACTGGTACAAAGCCAACACCGACAAGAAAGAGTACGCGCCGGCAGAAGATCCGGGCGTGGTTTCCGTCAGCGAAATCTACGAGTACTACAAGCAGCACGGTTATGAAACCGTAGTGATGGGCGCCAGCTTCCGTAACGTTGGTGAAATTCTCGAACTGGCTGGCTGTGACCGCCTGACCATCGCGCCAGCGCTGCTGAAAGAGCTGTCCGAGAGCGAAGGGGCCGTTGAGCGTAAACTGGTGTACACCGGTGAAGTGAAAGCACGTCCGGAGCGTATTACCGAATCTGAATTCCTGTGGCAGCATAACCAGGATCCGATGGCGGTAGACAAACTGGCGGAAGGTATCCGTAAGTTTGCGATCGACCAGGAAAAACTGGAAAAAATGATCGGCGAACTGCTGTAATCCCGCAGGTGGCCGACGCCCGTCGGCCACATTACACTGTCTGTCCCGCCAGCAGCAGTGTATCATTTCGTTTAACGCTACAGTTTGAACGGAATAACCATGAATACCTTACGAATCGGCTTAGTTTCCATTTCCGATCGCGCCTCCAGCGGCGTCTATCAGGACAAAGGCATCCCGGCACTGGAAGAGTGGCTGGCGCGTGCCCTCACCACCCCTTTTGAACTGCAGACTCGCCTGATTCCGGATGAGCAGGTCATTATTGAGCAAACGCTGTGCGAACTGGTTGACGAGATGGGGTGCCACCTGGTGCTGACCACCGGCGGAACCGGCCCTGCGCGTCGCGATGTGACGCCCGACGCCACGCTGGCGATTGCCGATCGCGAGATGCCGGGCTTCGGCGAGCAAATGCGCCAGGTTAGCCTACACTTTGTGCCGACGGCGATCCTTTCCCGGCAGGTCGGGGTGATCCGCAAGCAGGCGCTGATCCTCAATCTACCAGGACAACCGAAAGCGATTCAGGAGACCCTGGAAGGGGTGAAAGATGCTGACGGCAACGTGCTGGTGCACGGTATTTTCGCAAGTGTACCTTATTGTGTACAGTTGCTGGAGGGGCCTTATGTGGAAACCGATGGCCGTGTGGTAGAAGCATTTCGTCCAAAAAGCGCCAGACGCGAAACTTTATCCTGAATTTGATGCATTTGTGACATAACCTGCATCGCTGATGGTGTGCCGTTTTATTTACGATATAGTGCTGTTTACTTTACACACTATAAAATACGCTGCACACCTCAGGATGAAATCGCGTTATGTCATATGCAAACCGACCGCTCAACCGCCAGGATTATAAAACGCTAACGCTGGCCGCCCTTGGCGGCGCGCTGGAGTTTTATGACTTTATCATCTTCGTTTTCTTCGCCGCCGTCGTCGGCGAGCTCTTCTTCCCCGCGGATATTCCGGAATGGCTGCGCCAGGTACAGACCTTTGGCATTTTCGCCGCCGGTTACCTGGCGCGTCCGCTGGGGGGGATCATCATGGCCCACTTTGGCGATCTGGTAGGGCGTAAAAAAATGTTTACCCTCAGCATTCTGCTGATGGCGGTGCCGACCCTGGCGATTGGTCTGCTGCCGACCTACAGCTCGGTGGGTATCGTCGCGCCGCTGCTGTTGCTGCTGATGCGTATTCTGCAGGGGGCGGCGATCGGCGGCGAGGTGCCTGGCGCCTGGGTGTTTGTCGCCGAGCATGTTCCGGAAAAACGCATTGGTATCGCCTGCGGCACGCTGACGGCCGGCCTGACCGTAGGCATCCTGCTGGGATCGGTGGTGGCGACGCTTATCAACACCAGCCTGACGCCGCAGGGGATCCACGACGGCGGCTGGCGGATCCCCTTCCTGCTGGGGGGCGTATTTGGCCTGGTGGCGATGTATCTGCGCCGCTGGCTGCAGGAGACGCCGATTTTCCTTGAGATGCAGCAGCGCAAAGCGCTGGCGCAGGAACTGCCGGTAAAGGCGGTCGTCCTCAAGCACCAGAAGGCGGTGGCGGTCTCTATGCTGCTGACCTGGCTGCTGTCGGCAGGCGTGGTGGTGGTGATCCTGATGTCGCCGGTCTGGCTGCAGAAACACTATGGCTTCGCCCCGGCGATGACCCTGCAGGCCAACAGCATTGCCACGATTATGTTGTGCATCGGCTGTCTGCTCGCCGGGCTGGCGGCGGACCGCTTCGGCGCCAGCCGCACCTTTATCGTCGGCAGCCTGCTGCTGGCGGTTGCCAGCTGGGCATTTTATCACCTGTCCGGCGCCAGCCCGCAGCGGCTGTTTCTGCTGTACGGTACGGTGGGACTCTGCGTGGGCGTGGTGGGGGCGGTGCCTTATGTCATGGTGCGGGCCTTCCCGGCGGAAGTGCGCTTCACCGGCATTTCCTTTTCCTACAATCTGTCGTACGCGATTTTTGGCGGCCTGACGCCGATTGCCGTCACGATGCTGATGGGGGTGTCGCCGATGGCCCCGGCCTGGTATGTTCTGGCCTTGTCGCTGATGGGCTTGGGATTAGGTATCTGGCTGCGTCAGGGGCTGACGGCGGCGAGGTTGCCGGAAGGGGAGCTGCAGCGCTAAGCAGGGTTTACCGATGATGACCAGCCGCCGCCCTGTCACAGGGCGGCGGCGGAAGATTAACGCGGTTCGCCGATCGGCAACACGGTGCGGCCGAACTGCTCGTTCAGCACTTCGCCCATCGCCAGGTAAATGGCGCTGGCGCCGCAGATCAGGCCGATCCAGCCGGCTACTTTCACGATGCCTTCGTTATCTACCAGATGCCCAATCGCCAGCAGCGCGAACAGCACCGTCAGGCTCAGGAACACGAACTGCAGCATACGTGCGGCTTTCAGCGTGCCGAAGAACATGAACAACGTAAAAATACCCCACAGGCCGAGATACATGCCGAGGAAGTGCGCGTTCGGCGCATCAGCCAGGCCCATTTTCGGCAGCAGAAGGATAGCAACCAGCGTCAGCCAGAAGCTGCCGTAGGAGGTAAAAGCGGTCAAGCCAAAGGTGTTGCCTTTTTTGTATTCCAGCAGGCCGGCAAAAATTTGCGCAATGCCACCGTAAAAAATGCCCATCGCCAGGATAGCTACATCGAATGCGAAGAGGCCGCTATTCGCCAGATTAAGCAGAATAGTGGTCATGCCGAAGCCCATAAGGCCCAGCGGTGCCGGATTAGCCAACTTAGTGTTGCCCATAATTCCTCAAAATTATCATTAAAAGGGAAGCATTACCCCGCGACTTGGCGGCGGGGCGCGGCATAATAATGAGGCGCGTAAAGGCTGTCTATGATCTGGCGGGGTATTTTTCACCAATTTCAGTTGCGCCCGACGACGAGTGGAGCATTTGTCGTAAACAGGCAATTTGCAGGACCGCGGGGATGGTGACCCGATAAGCGCTGCCGCTCACCGCTTTCACGCTGTTCAGCGCGGCGCCAAGCGGCCCCCCCAGCCCGGCGCCGCGTACCAGGCCATGACCGATGACGCTCACGGCGGCGTGCGTGCGCAGGATGGCGGTTAACCGCTCATCCAGTAGCAGGGCAACGCCTTCACTCAGCTTGCGGCGTCTCAACAGATGGGGCAGCAGGCTTTCCAGCTCAAGACTCCGGCACTCCACCGCGGCGAGAAACTGCGTTTTTTGTTCCGCATCCAGCTTATTCCAGCTGTGCTGCAGAAAATGCGTCAACAACTGTTGCTCGATCTGCGGCGTCGTCATCTGTTTATCGACCTTTGCCTTCAGCCTCTTACACACATCCAGCAGGATGGCGCGATAAAATTTGCCATGGCGGCGCAGCGTATTGGCGATGCTGTCGCCGCCGAAATGCTGTAGCTCGCCGGCGATCAACTGCCAGTTGCGGCGATAGCGCTCCGGGTGGCCCTCCATAGACAGAAAGGTTTCGTTGCGCAGCAGCGTACTGGAGAGACGGGGTTTGCCATTTTCCCCGTGGGTCAGAATACGGGTAAACGCTTCCAGATGCGCCTCGCTGCACTCAGGCAGAAAGGCGAGATCGTCATCATCCAGATAATTAATACGCATAACGTTTTCTCTCGGGCAGGGGACGACGTTAGTCGTCGCCGATAATTTTCAGTGAGGCCATATCTGAGGAATTGACCGTGTGGCCTGAGAAGGCGATTTTTTTCACACAGCGCTTGTTGTCGTTATCGCTGTTGAGGGTGATCCAGCCGGTGGTGTTGCCCTCTTTGATCCCGGCGGGCACGTTCAGCGTGTGGCTGGCGCCGTGGCTGGCCTTAAAGTAGACGGTTGCTCCGGAGAGCTGTATATCGCCGCGCTCGGCGCTGAGCTGAATACGTTTGACCACCCGGCAGACGGGGAGCTTCAGCGTCAGATCGTTGGTCTCATTGCGCGGCATGGCGATCACGCCGAGGATCTTATGGTCGTTGGCGGTCGCCGAGGTGATAATTGACACGCTAAGGATAAGCCCCGCTGAAAGCCGGAATAGTGATTTCATTAATCTGTCCCCTGAATAAATAAAGTGCGAGGGCGGGGATCTTATCACTGCGAAAACGGGGCTTTTAGCGCACAAGTATTGCGTTTTATGTCAATGATATTATGAATATATTTGGTTATTTTATTCGTTATTTATATGGATGTTTCGCCATCTTTTTTGCCGCCCGGCAATATCCTTTGCTGAGCCATCGGCGACAGGGGGCGAGGGCGTCGGCTGGTCCCCGGCAAAAAATTTTTCTACTTGCCCCTTGATGCCGGAGTGGGCGACCCCATCTTGTAGTCAACCGCAGTGAAGAACCTGAAAAAAAATGATGTCTGGGCAGTTGAAACCGCAGGTTTCGCCCTTATTACAGGTTCACAACCACATGTTGATCGAATTTTTAGTGGAGACGTTTAGATGGGTAAAATTATTGGTATCGACCTGGGTACTACCAACTCTTGTGTAGCGATTATGGATGGCACTACTGCACGCGTGCTGGAGAACGCCGAAGGCGATCGCACCACGCCTTCTATCATTGCCTATACCCAGGATGGTGAAACTCTGGTTGGTCAGCCGGCTAAACGTCAGGCAGTGACAAACCCGCAAAACACCCTGTTTGCGATTAAACGCCTGATTGGCCGCCGCTTCCAGGACGAAGAAGTTCAGCGTGACGTTTCTATCATGCCATACAAAATTGTTGCCGCAGACAATGGCGACGCATGGCTGGATGTGAAAGGCACCAAAACGGCACCGCCGCAGATCTCTGCTGAAGTGCTGAAAAAAATGAAGAAAACGGCTGAAGATTACCTGGGTGAACCGGTAACTGAAGCGGTTATCACCGTACCGGCTTACTTCAACGATGCGCAGCGTCAGGCCACCAAAGATGCTGGCCGTATCGCCGGTCTGGAAGTCAAACGTATCATCAACGAACCGACCGCGGCCGCGCTGGCGTACGGTCTGGATAAAGAAGTGGGCAACCGTACTATCGCGGTTTACGACCTCGGTGGTGGTACTTTCGATATCTCTATTATCGAAATCGACGAAGTGGATGGCGAAAAAACCTTCGAAGTACTGGCGACCAACGGTGACACCCACCTGGGCGGCGAAGACTTCGATACCCGTCTGATCAACTACCTCGTTGATGAATTTAAGAAAGATCAGGGCATTGACCTGCGTAACGACCCGCTGGCGATGCAGCGTCTGAAAGAAGCCGCTGAGAAAGCGAAGATTGAACTGTCTTCTGCTCAGCAGACCGACGTTAACCTGCCGTACATCACTGCAGATGCGACCGGTCCGAAACATATGAACATCAAAGTGACTCGCGCGAAACTGGAAAGCCTGGTAGAAGACCTGGTTAACCGTTCCATCGAGCCGCTGAAAGTAGCCCTGCAGGATGCCGGTCTGTCCGTTTCCGATATCAACGACGTGATCCTCGTTGGTGGTCAGACTCGTATGCCGATGGTGCAGAAGAAAGTGGCCGAGTTCTTTGGTAAAGAACCGCGTAAAGACGTTAACCCGGATGAAGCCGTGGCGATCGGTGCTGCCGTTCAGGGCGGTGTACTGACTGGTGATGTGAAAGACGTTCTGCTGCTCGACGTGACCCCGCTGTCGCTGGGTATCGAAACCATGGGCGGCGTGATGACTGCGCTGATCAGCAAAAACACCACCATCCCGACCAAGCACAGCCAGGTGTTCTCTACCGCTGAAGACAACCAGTCTGCGGTCACCATCCATGTGCTGCAGGGTGAGCGTAAACGCGCGTCTGATAACAAATCTCTGGGTCAGTTCAACCTGGATGGTATCAACCCGGCGCCGCGCGGCATGCCGCAGATCGAAGTGACCTTTGACATCGATGCTGACGGTATCCTGCACGTCTCCGCGAAAGACAAAAACAGCGGTAAAGAGCAGAAGATCACCATCAAAGCGTCTTCCGGTCTGAATGAAGAAGAAATTCAGAAAATGGTTCGCGAAGCGGAAGCTAACGCCGAATCTGACCGTAAGTTCGAAGAGCTGGTACAGACCCGCAACCAGGGCGACCATCTGCTGCACAGCACTCGCAAGCAGGTTGAAGAAGCAGGCGATAAACTGCCGGCTGACGACAAAACTGCCATCGAGTCTGCGCTGACCGCGCTGGAAACTTCGCTGAAAGGTGAAGACAAAGCGGACATCGAAGCGAAAATGCAGGCGCTGGCGCAGGCTTCCCAGAAGCTGATGGAAATCGCCCAGCAGCAGCATGCTCAGCAGCAGGCGGGTTCCGCTGACGCTCAGGCGAGCAACGCGAAAGACGACGATGTTGTCGACGCTGAGTTCGAAGAAGTGAAAGATAAAAAATAATCGCCCTTTGAACGGGTAAAACACTGGCACGGGCGAAGAGGTTTCCTCTCCGCCCGTGCACGCATGTTAAGGGGCTGAAAAACACCGATGGCAAAGCAAGATTACTACGAGATTTTAGGCGTCTCCAAAACAGCGGAAGAGCGTGAAATCAAAAAGGCTTATAAGCGCCTGGCCATGAAGTATCACCCGGACCGCAACCAGGGTGATAAAGAGGCCGAAGCCAAATTTAAAGAAATCAAAGAAGCGTATGAAATCCTGACTGATGCCCAGAAGCGTGCGGCCTACGATCAGTACGGCCACGCGGCCTTTGAGCAGGGCGGCATGGGCGGCGGCGGCGGTTTTGGCGGCGGTGCGGACTTCAGCGATATCTTTGGCGATGTTTTCGGCGATATCTTTGGCGGCGGACGTGGCCGGCAGCGCGCGGCGCGCGGCGCCGATCTCCGTTACAACATGGAGCTGACGCTGGAAGAAGCGGTACGTGGCGTCACCAAAGAGATCCGTATTCCGACGCTGGAAGAGTGCGACGTCTGCCACGGCAGCGGCGCCAAAGCAGGCAGCAAACCGCAAACCTGTCCGACCTGTCATGGCGCAGGCCAGGTACAGATGCGTCAGGGCTTCTTTGCGGTACAGCAGACCTGTCCGCACTGTCAGGGACGCGGTACGCTGATTAAAGATCCGTGCAATAAATGTCATGGTCACGGCCGCGTTGAGAAGACCAAAACCCTGTCGGTTAAAATCCCGGCGGGCGTGGATACCGGAGACCGGATCCGTCTGGCGGGTGAAGGTGAAGCCGGCGAGCATGGCGCACCGGCAGGCGATCTGTACGTTCAGGTCCAGGTGAAGCAGCACGCTATCTTTGAGCGTGAAGGCAACAACCTGTACTGCGAAGTGCCGATCAACTTCACCATGGCTGCGCTGGGCGGCGAGATTGAGGTCCCGACGCTCGACGGCCGTGTCAATCTCAAGATTCCTGGCGAAACCCAGACCGGCAAACTGTTCCGCATGCGCGGCAAAGGCGTGAAATCCGTTCGCGGCGGCGCGCAGGGCGATCTGCTGTGCCGGGTGGTGGTGGAGACGCCGGTGGGGCTGAACGAGAAGCAGAAGCAGCTGCTGAAAGAGCTGCAGGAAAGCTTCGGCGGCCCGACCGGGGAAAACAACAGCCCGCGTTCGAAAAGCTTCTTCGACGGTGTGAAGAAGTTCTTCGACGATTTGACCCGCTAATTCCGCTTTCGCTGACTCCTGGCCCGGGCCTTTGCTGCCCGGGCTTTTTTTGTCTTATCGCTCCTCTTTGATTCGTAAAAATCGAATGTTTACTCAACTTAAATCTGATTTTTTCGAGTTATCAGTTTGTGTATTATGCTTTTATCGAGTTATTCACCAACAGGATGAAAGTAAAAGTGAAACATCTGCAACGATTCTTCAGTAGCGATGCTTCCGGCGGCATTGTCTTAATCATCGCCGCGGTGCTGGCGATGGTCATGGCCAATACCAGCGTGACCAGCGGTCTGTATCACTCCTTCCTTGATACGCCTGTACAGCTGCGGGTGGGGGCGCTGGAGATCAACAAGAATATGCTGCTCTGGATCAATGATGCCCTGATGGCGGTGTTCTTCTTGCTGATTGGCCTCGAGGTCAAACGCGAGCTGATTCAGGGCTCGCTGGCGAGTCGTCGTCAGGCGGTCTTTCCAGTGATTGCCGCGCTCGGCGGGATGATCGTCCCGGCGCTGGTCTATCTGGCCTTTAACGCTCAGGATCCTGTCGCCAGAGAGGGATGGGCGATCCCGGCAGCGACGGATATTGCCTTTGCCCTTGGCGTGCTGGCGCTGTTAGGCAGCCGCGTCCCGACGGCGCTAAAGATTTTCCTGATGGCGCTGGCGATCATTGATGACCTGGGGGCTATCGTGATTATCGCGCTGTTTTATACCCACGACCTGTCAATGCTCTCGCTGGGCGTGGCGGCGGCGGCGATTGCGGTGCTGGTGGCCCTGAATCTGAGCGGCGTGCGGCGCACTGGGATCTATATTCTGGTCGGCGCGGTGCTGTGGACGGCGGTGCTGAAGTCCGGCGTTCACGCGACGCTTGCCGGAGTCATCGTCGGCTTTATGATTCCGTTACAGGAAAAGCAGGGTAAATCCCCGGCCAAAGCGCTTGAGCATGTCCTGCACCCGTGGGTCGCGTTTATGATCCTACCGCTGTTTGCCTTTGCCAACGCGGGTGTCTCGTTGCAGGGGGTCACACTTGATGGACTGACGTCGCTGCTGCCTCTGGGCATCATGGCCGGCCTGTTTATCGGTAAGCCGCTGGGGATCAGCCTGTTCTGCTGGCTGGCCCTGAAGCTGAAGTGGGCCTCGCTGCCGGAGGGGACCACCTGCGGGCAGATTATGGCGGTGGGTATCCTGTGCGGGATTGGCTTTACGATGTCGATTTTTATCGCCAGTCTCGCCTTTGGCAACGTGGATCCCGCGTTGATCAACTGGGCCAAGCTTGGCATCTTGATCGGCTCAGTGTTATCGGCCGTCACCGGATACCTCATACTGCGTCAGCGCGCGACGGATACTCGCCTCGCGGTATAACCTTTCTGCGGAGGGCCTCTCCGGCCCTCCAGGACATTATCAGGGAGAGAAGCATGTCACATATCAACTACAACCATCTGTACTACTTCTGGCACGTCTATAAAGAAGGGTCTGTCGTGGGCGCGGCGGAGGCGCTGTTTCTGACGCCGCAGACCATTACCGGGCAGATCAAAGCGCTGGAGGAGCGTCTGCAGGGTAAATTATTCAAGCGCAAGGGAAGAGGGCTGGAGCCGAGCGAGCTCGGGGAGTTGGTCTTCCGCTATGCCGACCGGATGTTTACCCTGAGCCAGGAGATGCTCGACATCGTCAACTATCGCAAAGAGTCTAATCTGCTGTTTGACGTCGGCGTGGCCGATGCGCTCTCGAAGCGGCTGGTCAGCGGCGTGCTGGATGCCGCCGTTGTCGAAAGCGAGCAGATTCATCTGCGCTGTTTTGAATCCACCCATGAGCTGCTGCTGGAGCAGTTGAGCCAGCATAAGCTCGATATGATTATCTCTGACTGCCCGATCGACTCGACGCAGCAGGAAGGGCTGTTTTCGGTGAAGATTGGCGAGTGTAGCGTCAGCTTCTGGTGTATGAACCCGGCGCCGACGAAGCCGTTCCCGGCTTGTCTCGAAGAGCGACGGCTGCTAATCCCCGGCCGACGATCGATGCTGGGACGTAAGCTGCTGAACTGGATTAATGTGCAGGGGCTGAAGGTGGAGATTCTCGGCGAGTTTGACGACGCGGCGCTCATGAAAGCCTTTGGCGCTGCGCATAATGCGATATTTGTCGCGCCGACGCTCTACGCGCATGATTTCTATCATGATGAATCGATTGTCGAAATTGGCCGCATGGATAGCGTGATGGAGGAGTATCACGCTATTTTCGCCGAACGGATGATTCAGCATCCGGCGGTACAGCGCATCTGCAATCGCGATTATTCGTCGCTGTTTACTGAACCCAGATAGCCGGAAAGCGTGGCTGGCGTGGCTCAGGTCGCGCCAGGGCGGGGAAGATGACAGGCATAAAAAAACCCGCTTTCGCGGGTTTTTTCACAAAGCGACAACAAGCAGCGATTAAGCCAGTTTGTTGATCTGAGCGGTCAGGTTAGCCTTATGACGCGCAGCTTTGTTTTTGTGGATCAGACCTTTAGCAGCCTGACGGTCCACGATCGGTTGCATTTCGTTAAATGCTTTTTGTGCAGCAGCTTTGTCGCCAGCTTCGATAGCTGCGTATACTTTCTTGATGAAAGTACGCATCATAGAGCGACGGCTAGCGTTGTGCTTGCGAGCCTTTTCAGACTGAACGGCGCGCTTCTTAGCTGATTTGATATTAGCCAAGGTCCAACTCCCAAATGTGTTCTATATGGACAATTCAAAGGCCGAGGAATATGCCCGTTTAGCCTTCTTTTGTCAATGGATTTGTGCAAATAAGCGCCGTTTAACACCACAGCGCTTCATTACGTAGTGATGGCGCAAGATTCTACCAGCTTGTTGCAGGCGAATACAGCTTTTCCACCATAAAAATCGCCGGGGGCGGGCGGTTTTCCCGCTTACCCGCGCTGAGTGAATGAATTCCTGAGAACTTTCGTTGCCGAGGAGCAATCGCTGGTTAACGTTGACAGTTGTACAAGGTATACTCGGACGATTTTCACTGTTTTGAGCCAGACATGAAGCTGATACGCGGCATACATAATCTCAGTCAGGCCCCGCACGGGTGCGTGCTGACCATTGGCAATTTTGACGGCGTGCATCGTGGGCATCAGGCGCTGCTGCAGCGATTGCGCGAAGAGGGCCGCCAGCGCGGTTTACCGGTGGTGGTGATGATTTTCGAACCCCAGCCGCTCGAGCTTTTTGCCGCCGATAAAGCCCCGGCGCGGTTGACCCGCCTGCGTGAAAAGCTGAGCTATCTGGCTGAAAGCGGGGTCGACTATGTGCTGTGCGTTCGCTTCGACCGCCGGTTCGCCGCGCTGACGGCGCAGGATTTTATCAGTGAACTGCTGGTGCGCCGCCTGGGCGTGCAGTTCCTTGCCGTCGGTGACGATTTCCGCTTTGGCGCTGGTCGCCAGGGGGATTTCTTGTTATTACAAAAGGCGGGGGCGGAATACGGCTTCGACGTCACCAGCACCCAAACCTTCTGCGAAGGCGGGGTGCGGATCAGCAGCACGGCGGTGCGTCAGGCGCTGGCCGATGACGATCTTCTTCTTGCGGAGACGCTGCTCGGCCATCCGTTTAGCATTTCCGGACGCGTCGTGCATGGCGACGAACTGGGCCGTACCATAGGTTTTCCGACGGCGAACTTACCGCTGCGTCGTCAGGTTTCCCCGGTTAAAGGGGTCTATGCGGTAGAAGTGACAGGTCTGGGCGACAAACCGATCGCCGGTGTCGCCAATATTGGCACCCGTCCAACGGTAGCGGGCGTGCGTCAGCAGCTCGAAGTGCATCTGTTGGACGTTGTAATGGACCTCTACGGTCGCCATATCAATGTAGTACTGCGTAAAAAGATACGTAATGAGCAGCGGTTTGCGTCGCTGGACGAGCTGAAGGCGCAAATCGCACGTGATGAGTTAACGGCCCGCGAATTATTTGGGCTGACCAGCCAGGCCTGAGCCACTGGTGTTTATCAAACCGAAATACGGAACCGAGAATCTGATGAGTGACTATAAATCGACCCTGAATTTGCCGGAAACAGGGTTCCCTATGCGTGGCGACCTCGCCAAACGCGAACCGGGAATGCTGGCGCGTTGGACCGATGATGACCTGTACGGCATCATTCGTGCAGCCAAAAAAGGCAAAAAAACCTTCATTCTGCATGATGGCCCTCCTTATGCGAATGGCAGCATTCATATTGGTCACTCGGTAAACAAGATTCTGAAAGACATTATCGTTAAGTCCAAAGGACTGACGGGCTATGACTCGCCTTACGTTCCGGGCTGGGACTGCCACGGTCTGCCGATCGAGCTGAAAGTAGAGCAGGAATACGGCAAGCCGGGCGAGAAGTTCACCGCAGCAGAATTCCGCGCCAAGTGCCGCGAATATGCCGCCGAGCAGATCGACGGCCAGCGTAAAGACTTTATTCGCCTCGGCGTGCTGGGCGACTGGTCGCATCCGTACCTGACCATGGACTTCAAAACCGAAGCCAATATCATTCGCGCGCTGGGCAAAATCATCGGCAACGGCCATCTGCATAAAGGCGCCAAGCCGGTGCACTGGTGCGTAGACTGCCGTTCCGCGCTGGCGGAAGCGGAAGTGGAGTATTACGACAAGACTTCCCCATCCATCGACGTGGCGTTCCACGCGGTAGATAAAGCCGCGGTGCTGGCGAAATTCGGCGTCGCCGACGTCAACGGCCCGGTGTCGCTGGTTATCTGGACCACCACTCCGTGGACCCTGCCGGCTAACCGCGCTATCTCCCTGTCGCCGGAGTTCGACTATGCGCTGGTGCAGGTTGACGGTCAGGCGCTGATCCTGGCGAAAGACCTGGTCGAGAGCGTGATGAAGCGCGTTGGCGCGGCCGATTACACCATCCTGGCGGCGGTGAACGGCGCCGAGCTTGAACTGATGCGTTTCCAGCATCCGTTCCTGGATTTCGACGTGCCGGCGATCCTTGGCGACCACGTGACGCTGGATGCCGGTACCGGCGCGGTGCATACCGCCGGCGGCCACGGTCCGGACGACTACACGATCAGCCAGAAATACGGTCTGGAAATCGCTAACCCGGTTGGCCCGGACGGAGCTTATCTGCCAGGCACCTATCCGTCCCTGGACGGTATCAACGTCTTCAAAGCCAACGATATCATCGTTGAGATGCTGCGTGAGCGCGGCGCGCTGCTGCATGTGGAAAAAATGCAGCACAGCTATCCGTGCTGCTGGCGCCACAAGTCGCCGATCATCTTCCGCGCCACCCCGCAGTGGTTCGTGAGCATGGATCAGAAAGGCCTGCGCGCGCAGTCGCTGAAAGAGATCAAAGGCGTGCAGTGGATCCCGGACTGGGGCCAGGCGCGTATCGAATCGATGGTCGCCAACCGTCCTGACTGGTGTATCTCCCGTCAGCGTACCTGGGGCGTGCCGATGTCGCTGTTCGTGCATAAAGAAACCCACGAACTGCACCCGCGTACCCTTGAGTTGATGGAAGAAGTCGCGAAGCGTGTTGAAGTCGACGGCATCCAGGCGTGGTGGGATCTCGATTCCCGCGACATCCTTGGCGATGACGCTGACAGCTACGAGAAAGTGCCGGATACCCTCGACGTCTGGTTTGACTCCGGATCGACCCACTCTTCCGTGGTTGACGTGCGTCCGGAATTCGCCGGTCACGCCGCCGATATGTATCTGGAAGGCTCCGACCAGCATCGTGGCTGGTTCATGTCCTCGCTGATGATTTCCACGGCGATGAAAGGCAAAGCGCCCTATCGTCAGGTACTGACCCACGGCTTCACCGTCGATGGTCAGGGGCGCAAAATGTCCAAGTCTATCGGCAACACCGTTAGCCCGCAGGACGTGATGAACAAGTTGGGCGCCGACATCCTGCGACTGTGGGTGGCTTCCACCGACTACACCGGCGAAATGGCGGTCTCTGACGAGATCCTCAAACGCGCCGCGGACAGCTATCGTCGTATCCGTAACACCGCGCGCTTCCTGCTGGCGAACCTGAACGGTTTCGATCCGGCAAAAGACATGGTCAAACCGGAAGAGATGGTGGTGCTGGATCGCTGGGCGGTCGGCTGCGCGCAGGCGGCACAGGAAGATATCCTGAAAGCCTACGAATCCTACGACTTCCACGAAGTGGTGCAGCGCCTGATGCGCTTCTGCTCCATTGAGATGGGCTCGTTCTACCTCGACATCATCAAAGACCGCCAGTACACCGCTAAGGCGGACAGCGTGGCGCGTCGCAGCTGCCAGACCGCGCTGTTCCACATCGTGGAAGCGCTGGTGCGCTGGATGGCGCCGATCATGTCCTTCACTGCGGACGAAATCTGGGGTTACCTGCCGGGCGAGCGTGAGAAATACGTCTTTACCGGCGAATGGTATCAGGGTCTCTTCGGCCTGGCCGACGACGAAGCGATGAATGACGGCTTCTGGGATGAGCTGCTGAAAGTCCGTGGCGAAGTCAACAAAGTGATCGAGCAGGCGCGTGCGGATAAGAAAGTCGGTGGTTCGCTGGAAGCTGCGGTGACGCTGTATGCTGATGCCGACCTGGCCGCTAAGCTCAACGCACTGGGGGATGAATTGCGATTTGTCCTGTTGACCTCCGGGGCGAACGTCGCAGACTATGCGAGCGCATCTGCTGATGCGCAGCAGAGCGAACTGCTCAAAGGGCTGAAAGTCGCATTGAGTAAAGCTGAAGGTGAGAAATGCCCGCGCTGCTGGCATTACACCACCGATATCGGCAAGGTGGCGGAACACGCGGAAATCTGCGGACGCTGTGTGAGCAACGTCGCCGGTGACGGCGAGCAACGTAAATTCGCCTGATGAGTAAATCGATCTGTTCAACGGGGCTACGCTGGCTGTGGGTGGTCGTAGCCGTGCTGATTATCGATCTGGGTAGCAAATTCCTGATCCTCCAGAACTTCGCTCTGGGGGAGACGGTTCCGCTGTTCCCGTCGCTTAATCTGCATTATGCCCGCAACTATGGCGCGGCCTTTAGCTTCCTCGCCGACAGCGGCGGCTGGCAGCGCTGGTTCTTTTCCGGGATCGCGATCGGCATTTGCGTGGTGCTGACGGTACTGATGTACCGTTCGAAGGCGTCGCAAAAGCTGAACAATATTGCCTACGCCCTGATTATCGGCGGCGCGCTGGGCAACTTGTTCGATCGCCTGTGGCACGGCTTTGTGGTCGATATGATCGACTTCTACGTCGGCGACTGGCACTTCGCCACTTTCAACCTCGCCGATAGCGCTATCTGCATCGGCGCGGCGATGATTGTGCTGGAAGGCTTCTTGCCGAAACCGACCGCAAAAGAGCAGGTGTAAAGGTTAATGCCGGGTGGCGCCACGCCTGCCCGGCCTACAGAATGTGTGGTCTCCCGTCGCCCGGTAAGCGTAGCGCCTCCGGGCAACAGGTGACCTAAAACAAGCGAGCAATTTGCATGTCTAAATCCGTACAGAGCAACAGCGCGGTTCTCGTTCACTTCACGCTGAAGCTGGACGATGGATCCACCGCCGAGTCCACCCGTAACAATGGCAAACCGGCGCTGTTTCGCCTCGGCGACACCTCCCTGTCTGAAGGGCTGGAGCAACAGCTTCTTGGTCTGAAAGAGGGCGAGAAAAAGGCCTTTTCGCTGGAGCCTGACGCCGCTTTTGGCGTCCCGAGCCCGGACCTGATTCAGTATTTCTCTCGCCGCGAGTTTATCGACGCCGGCGAGCCGGAGATCGGCGCGATTATGCTCTTTACCGCAATGGATGGCAGCGAAATGCCTGGCGTGATCCGTGAAGTGAACGGCGATTCCATCACCGTCGACTTCAACCATCCGCTGGCCGGGCGCACCGTTCATTTTGATATTGAAGTGCTGGAGATCGATCCGGCGCTGGAGGAGTAACATGCAGATCCTGTTGGCTAACCCGCGCGGCTTTTGCGCTGGCGTTGACCGCGCTATCAGCATTGTAGAAAACGCGCTGACGCTGTACGGCGCGCCGATCTATGTTCGTCATGAAGTGGTGCATAACCGCTATGTGGTGGATAGCCTGCGCAAGCGCGGCGCCATATTTATCGAACAGATCAGCGAAGTACCGGACGGCGCGATCCTGATTTTCTCCGCTCACGGCGTATCGCAGGCGGTACGGAATGAAGCGAAGAGCCGCGACCTGACGGTGTTCGACGCCACCTGTCCGCTGGTGACGAAAGTGCATATGGAAGTCGCCCGCGCCAGCCGCCGTGGCGAAGAGTCGATTCTGATCGGCCATGCCGGACACCCGGAAGTCGAAGGCACTATGGGGCAGTACAATAACCCGCAAGGGGGCATGTACCTGGTCGAGTCGCCGGAAGATGTTCTCAAGCTGGAAGTCAAAAACGACGCCCGGCTGTCGTTTATGACCCAGACCACCCTCTCGGTGGACGATACCTCTGATGTGATTGACGCGCTGCGCGCGCGTTTCCCGAAAATCGTCGGCCCGCGCAAAGACGACATTTGCTATGCCACCACTAACCGTCAGGAAGCGGTGCGCGCGCTGGCGGAGCAGGCTGACGTGGTGCTGGTGGTCGGTTCGAAAAACTCCTCCAACTCTAACCGCCTCGCCGAACTGGCGCAGCGGATGGGTAAGGCAGCCTACCTGATTGACGATGCCTCCGATATTCAGGAAGCCTGGGTCAAGGATGCGGCCTGCGTCGGCGTGACGGCGGGCGCATCGGCGCCGGATATTCTGGTGCAGAACGTTATCACCCGGCTGCAGGAGCTGGGCGGTGGCGAAGCGGTGCCGCTGGAAGGCCGAGAAGAGAATATCGTTTTTGAAGTGCCGAAAGAGCTGCGTGTGGATGTCCGTGAAGTAGAGTAAGTTCTTTCCGCCTGCAATATGAGAAGATGCCAGACTTAACGTCTGGCATTTTTTTTAGGGAGAAACCATGCGCTTACCGATCATTCTTGATACTGACCCGGGCATCGACGACGCTGCCGCCATTGCTGCGGCGCTGTTCGCTCCCGAGCTGGATCTGCAGCTAATGACCACCGTGGCGGGCAATGTCTCGGTGGAGAAGACGACCCGTAACGCGCTGCAGCTGCTGCACTTCTGGCATGCCGATGTGCCGCTGGCGCAGGGCGCTTCGATGCCGCTGGTGCGTCCCCTGCGCGATGCCGCTTCGGTGCATGGCGAATCCGGTATGGAAGGGTATGACTTTGTTGAGCATCAACGTCAGCCGCTGGCGAAGCCGGCCTTCCAGGCGATCCGTGATGCGCTTATGCACGCTGCCGAGCCGATCACTCTGGTGGCGATTGGCCCGCTGACCAATATTGCGCTGCTGCTGACCCAGTATCCGGAATGCGTATTCAACATTCGCCGGCTGGTGATCATGGGCGGCTCGGCGGGCCGCGGCAACTTTACGCCGAATGCCGAATTCAATATTGCCATCGACCCGGAAGCTGCCGCGAAAGTCTTCCACAGCGGGCTGGAGATTGTGATGTGCGGGCTGGACGTCACCAATCGGGCGCTGTTGACGGCGGATTATCTGGCAACCCTGCCGACGCTGAACCAGACCGGTAAAATGCTCCATGCGCTGTTTAGCCACTATCGCAGCGGCAGCATGAGCAGTGGTCTGCGAATGCACGATCTCTGCGCTATCGCATGGCTGGCCCGCCCGGAACTGTTCACTCTGCAGCCATGTTTTGTGGCGGTGGAGACGCAGGGCACCTGGACCGCCGGCACCACGGTGGTGGATATTGAAGGACGACTGGGTCAGCCGGCGAACGCCCAGGTGGCGCTGGATATCGACGTGGAAGGGTTTCAGCGCTGGGCGGCGGAGGTGATTGCTCTGGCGCCGTAATACCCACCCAATCTTCAAGGAGAGAAGCAATGACCTATGGACAGGCGTATTTGAGCGGCTGGAAAGAGACCTTTAATTTTAGCGGCCGGGCCAGCCGACAGCAGTTCTGGACGTTTTTTCTTATCAATCTACTGATCGCCAGCGCGCCGCTGGCCGTCTGGTGTCTGGCAACCCGCCTAGACCCTCGCTACGGCATCCTCAGCTTTGTGGTCATACCCTTTGCGGCGCTGTGGCTGCTATTGATGGCGATCCCCCTGCTGGCAGTTGGCTGCCGGCGGATGCATGACATCGGCCGCTCCGGGATCTGGTTCGTGCTGGGGGTTATCATTCCGTGGTTTGCGGTTATTTCGCTGGCTCTGTGCTGCCTGCGTTCAGCGTAGGCACCGTCTCGCTGAGATAATCAATCATCGCCCGCATTCTGGCGGGCATATGCTTATCTCCCGCCCACAGCAGCCACAGATCGCCGGAATAGCTGCTGATAAATTCCCACTCGGGCAGCACCTGCACAATGTCGCCATTCGCCAGCGCCTCGCGGGCGGTGAACAGCGGCAGGCTGCCGATCCCCAGATGCTGCTTAACCGCGTCGAGGCGCACGGCGGTATGGTTGGCGGCGTACCGCCCGTATGTTTGCACCGTTTCGGTTTTCCCTTCCCGACGGAACTTCCAGCGCGCGTCGGCAGGCGTTTCGCCAAGGCTGATGCAACTGTGCGCCCGCAGTTCCTGCGGCGTGTGCGGCATACCGTGGCGCTGTAAATAGGCTTCAGTGGCGCAGATAACGTGCGTGACCGGCATCAGCGGTTTGCCATGCAGGCCGGGCGAGGGGGTATCGGTGATGCGTAGCGCCAGATCGATACCGTCATCGATAAAATCCAGAGGGCGATCTTCCAGCCGCAGGCAGACGTCAACCTGCGGGTAACGGTGAAAAAACGCCATCATCAGCGGATGGATCACAAAGCGGCCGATGGCTTTCGGTACGCTGAGCGTCAGCTTTCCCTGGGCGACCGTTTGGCGACTGCCGGCGGAATCCATCGCCTGTCGCGCCGCTTCCAGCATCTGCTGGGCATGCTGGTAAACCGTTTCCCCGGCATCGCTCAGACGCAGCTTGCGAGTGGTACGCTGCAGCAGTTTGCAGCCCATCTCTCGCTCCAGCCGCGACACGCTACGGCTAACCGCGGAAGGGGTAATGCCGCTCTGGCGGGCGACGGCGGAGAAGCTGCCCTGGTCGACGATCTGTACGAAGAGGGCAAGGTCGGGCAGGAGGTTCAGATTCATTTGTGCTCCTGGAGCAAGAGTGCATTGGCGAATGATGGGATTATCGCTGTCGGTATTAATAATATACTGGGCGAACAGAGAGGAGAATCACTATGACTGAACGGGTTTATTACACCAGCGATGCTACCGACGGGCGCGCCCAGATCATCGCCTGCACTGCAGAAGCGGATGGCCGTTACGCCATCGAACTGGATCGGACGCTGTTTCACCCGCAAGGGGGCGGTCAACCGGCGGATTGCGGCTGGATTGCCGGACAGGCCGTTGAGACGGTGGTTGTGCGCGGCGACAGGGTGCTGCATATTCTGTCGCAACTGCTTCCCCTCGGTGAAGTGGAGATGAAAATTGATGCCTCCGCGAGACAGCTGCATGCTCGTCTGCATTCTGCCGGCCACCTGCTTGGCCTGGCGGGCGAACAGCTTGGCTGGCAACCGGTGAAAGCGCACCACTGGCCCGGCGAAGGGCGGATAACCTTTGCCAGCAGGAATAGCGCCGCGCTGCCGGACGCCAGTGCGCTACTGGCGCTAGTAAAGGCATGGCAGGCGCAGGACTTACCGCGTCAGGTGACGTACGCTGACGGCATGCGCAAAGTGGGATTCGGCGAGCTGCCCGCCTATCCCTGCGGTGGCACCCACGTCGCCCGTCTGGCGGAGCTGGGCGACATTGTCATTAGTCAGATTAAGATGAAGAAGGGGCAGCTGGTGGTCAGCTACACCCTGGCGTAAGGCTTTCTGCTCTACCAGAAGTATAATGTTTCCATAGCATTTCAATGCTGGTCGGTCGAGTATGCCAGCTTTAGTGCATCTTATTTCTTAATACCGACAGATGACGAAAACGTCGATATATTGCCTCAGAGAGAGCGCCTGCACCCGCAAAGCACGCATTTCAGCACAATCGTATAGTTTTTACTGATATCGTCCGCCGTTTGTCATAAATTTCTAATTATCGGCGTTTTTGAGTAGCGGCCCGCTGACGGGCTGGTTACTCTGAAAACAATTTACGTAATGTTAACAAAAGAGAATAGCTATGCATGATGCACAAATCCGCGTGGCCATCGCCGGCGCGGGCGGCCGGATGGGACGCCAGTTAATTCAGGCTGCGCTGCAGATGGATGGAGTGGCGCTGGGCGCGGCGCTGGAGCGTGAAGGGTCCAGCCTGGTGGGCAGCGACGCCGGCGAGCTGGCAGGTGCCGGCAAAGCGGGCGTCACGGTGCAGAGCAGCCTGACGGCGGTAAAAGATGATTTCGACGTGTTGATCGATTTTACCCGCCCGGAAGGCACGCTGAACCATCTGGCGTTTTGCCGCGACCACGGCAAAGGGATGGTCATCGGCACCACCGGTTTTGACGACGCCGGCAAGCAGGCGATTCGCGATGCTGCGCAGGAGATTGCCATTGTCTTCGCTGCGAACTTTAGCGTCGGCGTCAATGTCCTGTTAAAGCTGCTGGAGAAGGCGGCGAAGGTGATGGGCGACTACACCGACATCGAAATTATCGAAGCGCACCATCGGCATAAAGTGGATGCGCCGTCAGGCACCGCGCTGGCGATGGGCGAAGCGATCGCCGGAGCATTGAACAAAGATCTCAAGGACTGCGCGGTCTACAGCCGTGAAGGCCACACTGGCGAACGCGTCCCGGGCACCATTGGCTTCGCCACCGTCCGCGCGGGGGATATCGTCGGGGAGCATACGGCGATGTTTGCTGATATTGGCGAACGTATCGAGATCACCCATAAAGCCTCCAGTCGAATGACCTTTGCTAATGGCGCGGTTCGCTCTGCATTGTGGCTGAAAGGCAAGAAAAGCGGGCTTTTTGATATGCGTGACGTGCTGGATCTGAATAGTTTATAACGATTATTACCCATCGTGATGTGGTTATTGCTATCAATAAGTTATTGATGCAAGGGGCAATATTTTGTTGCCCTTTTTTATTTTTGGCCGCTTTGGGTTGTTATTTTTCTGAATGGGCTATAAGTTAGGGTATTGTTCGGTTTTCAAGTGAATGAAATGTAAATTTTGACCATCTGGTCCACTTTTTTGCCGTCCAGCGCCAGGTTTTACACTCTTCGCCGTCCGCAAGCGTTTTCTCAGCCAGGTTTGTTGATCTTTTTGGCGTAAAAATCACATGTTATGCGCCAGTGGCGTAAAATGACATTAAAAATCTCCGCTTTAAGTTGACTTTTATCCGACATCTCTCCAGAATGCCGCCGTTTGCCAAAAATCTGCGGGCAACAGATTTGCATTGATTCAGATCGTGTTTATGAATTAATATGCAAATAAAGTGAGTGGATATTCTCTGGAGGATGTTTTGATTAAGTCAGCGCTATTGGTTCTGGAAGACGGAACCCAGTTTCACGGTCGGGCCATCGGGGCAACCGGCACGGCGGTTGGGGAAGTCGTTTTCAATACTTCAATGACCGGTTATCAAGAAATCCTCACTGATCCTTCCTATTCCCGCCAAATCGTCACTCTTACTTATCCTCATATTGGTAATGTCGGCACCAACGCCGCCGATGAAGAATCTTCTCAGGTACATGCTCAGGGTCTGGTTATTCGCGACCTGCCGCTGATTGCCAGCAACTTCCGCAGTACCGAAGACCTCTCTTCCTATCTGAAGCGCCATAACATCGTGGCGATTGCCGATATCGATACCCGCAAGCTGACGCGTCTGCTGCGTGAGAAAGGGGCACAGAATGGCTGCATCATCGCGGGCGACAGCCCGGATGCCCAGCTGGCGCTGGAAAAAGCGAAAGCGTTCCCGGGCCTGAACGGCATGGACCTGGCGAAGGAAGTGACCACCGCAGAAACCTACAGCTGGACGCAAGGCAGCTGGACCCTGGCGGGCGACCTGCCGGAAGCGAAAGCGGAAAGCGAGCTGCCGTTCCACGTCGTGGCGTATGACTTCGGCGCGAAACGCAACATCCTGCGCATGCTGGTTGACCGCGGCTGCCGCCTGACGGTGGTGCCGGCGAAGACGTCGGCGGCGGATGTGCTGGCGCTCAATCCGGACGGCATTTTCCTCTCCAATGGCCCAGGCGACCCGGCGCCGTGTGATTACGCTATCGAGGCGATTGAAAAATTCCTCGAGACCGATATTCCGGTGTTCGGCATCTGCCTCGGCCATCAGCTGCTGGCGCTGGCGAGCGGCGCCAGGACCATTAAGATGAAGTTCGGCCACCACGGCGGTAACCACCCGGTGAAAGATATTGATAACAACGTGGTGATGATCACCGCCCAGAACCACGGCTTCGCCGTGGATGAGGCGACGCTGCCGGCCAACCTGCGCGTGACCCACAAGTCGCTGTTCGACGGCACCCTGCAGGGGATCCATCGCACCGACAAGCCGGCGTTCAGCTTCCAGGGGCACCCTGAAGCGAGCCCGGGGCCGCATGATGCCGCGCCGCTGTTCGACCACTTTATCGAGTTAATTGAGCAATACCGTCAGTCCGCGAAATAATCAGGAGTAAAAGAGCCATGCCAAAACGTACAGACATACAAAGTATCCTGATCCTGGGCGCGGGCCCGATTGTTATCGGTCAGGCGTGCGAGTTTGACTACTCCGGCGCCCAGGCCTGTAAAGCCCTGCGCGAAGAGGGCTACCGCGTTATCCTGGTGAACTCTAACCCAGCGACCATCATGACCGACCCGGAAATGGCCGATGCCACCTACATCGAGCCGATTCACTGGGAAGTGGTGCGCAAAATCATCGAAAAAGAGCGCCCGGACGCGGTGCTGCCGACCATGGGCGGCCAGACGGCGCTGAACTGCGCGCTGGAGCTGGAGCGTCAGGGGGTGCTGGCTGAATTCGGTGTGACCATGATTGGCGCCACCGCCGATGCGATTGACAAGGCCGAAGACCGTCGCCGATTCGATATCGCGATGAAAAAAATCGGTCTCGACACCGCGCGTTCAGGTATCGCCCATACGATGGAAGAGGCGCTGGCGGTAGCGGCTGACGTCGGCTATCCGTGCATCATCCGTCCGTCGTTCACCATGGGTGGCACCGGCGGCGGCATCGCCTATAACCGCGAAGAGTTTGAAGAGATTTGTACCCGCGGCCTGGATCTCTCTCCTACCAACGAGCTGCTGATTGATGAATCGCTGATCGGCTGGAAAGAGTATGAGATGGAAGTGGTGCGCGATAAGAACGACAACTGCATCATCGTCTGCTCTATCGAAAACTTCGACGCCATGGGGATCCACACCGGTGACTCCATCACCGTTGCGCCGGCGCAGACCCTTACCGACAAAGAATACCAAATCATGCGTAACGCCTCGATGGCGGTGCTGCGTGAAATCGGCGTCGAAACCGGCGGCTCTAACGTTCAGTTCGCGGTCAACCCGAAAAACGGTCGCCTGATCGTTATTGAAATGAACCCGCGCGTTTCCCGCTCCTCGGCGCTGGCCTCCAAAGCCACCGGTTTCCCGATTGCCAAAGTGGCAGCCAAGCTGGCGGTAGGTTACACCCTCGACGAGCTGATGAACGACATCACCGGCGGCCGTACCCCGGCTTCCTTCGAGCCGTCCATCGACTACGTGGTCACTAAAATCCCACGCTTTAACTTCGAAAAATTCGCCGGCGCCAATGACCGTCTGACCACCCAGATGAAGTCCGTCGGCGAAGTGATGGCGATTGGCCGTACCCAGCAGGAATCCTTGCAGAAAGCGCTGCGCGGTCTGGAAGTGGGCGCCACCGGCTTCGACCCGAAAGTGAGCCTCGACGATCCGGAAGCGCTGACCAAAATCCGCCGCGAGCTGAAAGACGCCGGCGCTGAGCGTATCTGGTACATCGCCGACGCGTTCCGCGCGGGCCTCTCGGTTGACGGCGTCTTCAACCTGACCAACATCGACCGCTGGTTCCTGGTGCAGATTGAAGAGCTGGTCCGTCTGGAAGAGAAAGTGGCGGAAGTGGGCATCAACGGCCTCGACGCTGACTTCCTGCGCACCCTGAAACGTAAAGGCTTTGCCGATGCGCGTCTGGCGAAGCTGGCGGGCGTGCGGGAAGCGGAAATCCGTAAACTGCGCGACCAGTATGACCTGCACCCTGTCTACAAGCGCGTGGACACCTGCGCCGCGGAATTCGCCACCGATACCGCCTACATGTACTCCACCTATGAAGAAGAGTGCGAGTCCAACCCGTCCGTTGACCGCGATAAAATCATGGTCCTCGGCGGCGGCCCGAACCGTATCGGTCAGGGTATCGAATTTGACTACTGCTGCGTACACGCCTCGCTGGCGCTGCGCGAAGACGGTTACGAGACCATCATGGTCAACTGTAACCCGGAAACCGTCTCTACCGACTACGACACTTCCGACCGTCTGTACTTCGAGCCGGTTACCCTGGAAGACGTGCTGGAAATCGTGCGCATCGAGAAGCCAAAAGGCGTTATCGTGCAGTACGGCGGGCAGACTCCGCTGAAGCTGGCGCGCGCCCTGGAAGCCGCAGGCGTACCGGTTATCGGTACCAGCCCGGACGCTATCGACCGGGCGGAAGATCGTGAGCGCTTCCAGCACGCGGTTGACCGTCTGAAGCTGAAGCAGCCGGCGAACGCCACCGTCACCGCCATTGAGCAGGCGGTAGAGAAAGCGAAAGAGATTGGCTACCCGCTGGTGGTGCGTCCGTCTTACGTGCTCGGCGGTCGGGCGATGGAGATCGTCTATGACGAGCAGGATCTGCGCCGCTACTTCCAGACTGCGGTCAGCGTCTCCAACGACGCGCCAGTGCTGCTGGACCGCTTCCTCGACGACGCGATTGAAGTGGATGTCGATGCCATCTGCGATGGCGAAATGGTGCTGATTGGCGGCATCATGGAGCATATCGAACAGGCAGGCGTCCACTCCGGCGACTCCGCCTGTTCCCTGCCAGCCTATACCCTGAGCAAAGAGATTCAGGATGTGATGCGCGAGCAGGTGCAGAAGCTGGCCTTCGAGCTGCAGGTTCGCGGTCTGATGAACGTCCAGTTCGCGGTGAAAGATAACGAAGTCTATCTGATTGAAGTCAACCCGCGTGCGGCGCGCACCGTGCCGTTCGTCTCCAAAGCCACCGGCGTACCGCTGGCGAAAGTGGCGGCGCGCGTGATGGCCGGTAAGACGCTGGCGCAGCAGGGCGTGACCAAAGAGATCATCCCGCCGTACTACTCGGTGAAAGAGGTGGTTCTGCCGTTCAACAAATTCCCGGGCGTTGACCCGCTGTTAGGGCCAGAAATGCGCTCCACCGGGGAAGTGATGGGCGTCGGCCGCACCTTTGCCGAAGCGTTCGCCAAGGCGCAGCTGGGCAGCAACTCGACCATGAAGAAACAAGGTCGCGCGCTGCTCTCCGTCCGCGAAGGCGACAAAGAGCGCGTGGTTGACCTGGCAGCGAAGCTGCTGAAGTTTGGCTTCGAGCTGGATGCGACTCACGGCACGGCGATTGTGCTGGGCGAAGCGGGCATCAACCCGCGTCTGGTGAACAAGGTGCATGAAGGTCGTCCGCACATTCAGGACCGTATCAAGAATGGCGAATATACCTACATCATCAACACCACCGCAGGTCGTCAGGCGATTGAAGACTCCAAGCTGATTCGCCGCAGCGCCCTGCAGTACAAAGTGCACTATGACACCACCCTGAACGGCGGCTTTGCCACCGCGATGGCGCTGAACGCTGACGCCACCGACAAGGTGATTTCGGTTCAGGAAATGCACGCGCAAATCACCAAATAAGCGCTCCGGCCTGGCCGGATAGCAACACACCTGGGCTGACGACTTCGTCAGCCCATTTTTTTGGCTGCGGCCATCTTCAGAGAGTTCTGCTTTTAACCCCCTGTCGGGTCAGGCTAACTATAGTTAGCACCATAACGATACCTATTGATGAAAAGACAGGAGGATACAATGCGGAACAATATTCTGGTGGCATCCGCACTGGCAGCGACGGCAATCATGTTCGTGGCCGGCTGCTCATCGAATCAGTCGATCAAAACCACCGACGGCAAGACCATTGTCACCAGCGGTAAACCGCAGGTGGATGATGATACCGGTTTGGTCTCTTACAAAAATGCCGAAACCGGACGCGTGGAGCAGATTAACCGCGATCAGGTGAAATCTATGGATGAGCTGGATAATTAAGGCCTGACGTTTGCCATTCAGGCGCGCGTTGTGTCCACCACCGCGACATAAATCACAGTTATCATTGTAAGCGGTTCATTTAACTGTCTACACTCTTGCTGATTACGACAAGAGCTAACGCAGGCCAATCAATGATTCTGATAATTTATGCGCATCCTTATCCGCAGCATTCGCATGCGAATAAGCGAATGCTTGAACAAGCAGGGACGCTTGAAGGCGTAGAGATACGCTCCCTCTATCAACTCTATCCCGACTTTAATATCGATGTCGCCGCCGAGCAGGCGGCGCTCGCCCGTGCCGATCTGGTTATCTGGCAGCACCCGATGCAGTGGTATAGCGTGCCGCCGCTGCTGAAGCTGTGGATGGACAAAGTGCTGTCGCACGGCTGGGCCTATGGCCATAACGGTATTGCGCTGCGCGGTAAATCGCTGATGTGGGCGGTGACCACCGGCGGCGGTGAAAGCCACTTTGATATCGGTTCGTTTCCCGGTTTCCCGGTGCTGGCGCAGCCGCTGCAGGCCACGGCGCTCTACTGCGGGATGAAATGGCTGCCGCCGTTCGCCATGCACTGCACCTTTATCTGCGATGACGAAACGCTGCAGGCGCAGGCCCGCCATTATCGTCAACGCTTAATCGACTGGCAGGAGGCACATCAGAATGGATAGCCATACGCTGATACAGGCGCTGATTTACCTGGGCGCCGCGGCGCTGATTGTGCCCATCGCCGTCCGCCTTGGGCTTGGGTCGGTGCTGGGCTATCTCATCGCCGGCTGTATTATTGGGCCGTGGGGGCTGCGGCTGGTGACCGATGCCGAGGCGATTCTGCACTTTGCCGAGATTGGCGTGGTGCTGATGCTGTTCGTCATTGGTCTGGAACTGGATCCGCAGCGTCTGTGGAAGCTGCGCGCTTCGGTGTTTGGCGGCGGTGCGCTGCAGATGGTGGCCTGTGGGGTATTGATCGGCCTCTTCTGCATGCTGCTGGGGTTGCGTTGGCAGGTGGCCGAGCTGATCGGTATGACCCTGGCGCTCTCCTCAACCGCGATCGCCATGCAGGCGATGAATGAGCGCAATCTGACGGTATCGCAGATGGGGCGCAGCGCCTTCGCGGTGCTGCTGTTCCAGGATATCGCGGCGATCCCGCTGGTGGCCATGATCCCGCTGCTGGCGGCCAGCGGCGGCGCCACTTCGCTGATGGCTTTTGCCCTTTCCGCGCTGAAGGTGGCCGCGGCGCTGGCGCTGGTGGTGGTGCTGGGGCGCTATCTGACCCGTCCGTTGCTGCGTTTTGTCGCCCGTTCCGGTCTGCGCGAAGTATTCAGCGCCGTGGCCCTGTTCCTGGTCTTCGGCTTTGGGCTGTTGCTGGAGGAGGTGGGGCTGTCGATGGCGATGGGGGCGTTTCTCGCCGGGGTGCTGCTGGCCAGCTCCGAGTATCGCCATGCGCTGGAAAGCGATATTGAGCCGTTTAAAGGCCTGCTGCTGGGGCTGTTTTTTATCGGCGTCGGGATGTCGATTGATTTCGGCACCCTGGTCACCCATCCGCTGCGTATCGTGATTTTGCTGGTGGGTTTCCTGGCGATAAAAATGCTGATGCTGTGGCTTATCGCCAGGCCGCTTGGCGTGCCTCGCGCTCAGCGCCGCTGGTTTGCGGTGCTGCTGGGGCAGGGGAGTGAGTTCGCGTTTGTGGTCTTTGGCGCCGCGCGGATGGCGGAGGTGCTGGACGGCGAATGGGCAAAGGCGCTGACCCTGGCGGTGGCGCTGTCGATGGCGGCAACCCCCATTCTGCTGGTGCTGTTGACCCGTCTGGAGAAATCGTCCAGCGGCCAGGCGCGGGATGCGGACGAGATTGATGAAGAGCAGCCGCGGGTGATTGTCGCCGGCTTTGGCCGCTTCGGGCAGATCGCCGGGCGACTACTGCTCTCCAGCGGGGTGAAGATGGTGATCCTCGATCATGACCCGGACCATGTCGATACTCTGCGCAAATTTGATATGAAGGTGTTCTACGGCGACGCCACCCGGGTCGATCTGCTGGAGTCGGCCGGCGCCGAAAAGGCGGAGGTACTGATCAATGCCATTGACGATCCGCACGTCAGCCTGGAGCTGGTGGCGAGGGTAAAAGAGCATTTTCCGCATCTGCAGATTATCTCCCGCGCCCGCGATGTCGATCACTATATCCAGCTGCGTCAGGCTGGCGTTGATGCCCCGGAGCGTGAAACCTTCGAGGCGGCACTGAAATCCGGCCGAATGACCCTGGAGGCGCTGGGGCTCGGCGCGTATGAAGCGCGCGAGCGGGCCGATCTGTTCCGTCGTTTCAACCTGCAGATGGTCGAAGAGATGGTGGCGATGGCGGAAAACGACGCGGCGTCGCGGGTGGCGGTCTTCAAGCGGACCAGCGATATGCTGACCGGCATCATCAACGAAGATCGTCATCATCTGTCGCTGGTGCAGCGGCACGGTTGGCAGGGGACGGAAGAGGGCAGGCATACCGGCGATATCGCCGATGAGCCGGGAAATAAGCCCTCCGCCTGACGCTAATCAGTAACATTCTGTTTTCGTTTGGATCCTGTTCTGGCGGCCCACGGTGTGAACGTGGGCTTGCCAGCAAATCAGAAAATTTTCTTATTCTTTACCCTCCGGCCAGTCGACGAAGTTGTACGCTTTCCGTATAGTGGCGACAATTTTTTGTACTCAGGAATGAATGAATGATCAGTCTGATTGCGGCGTTAGCGGTAGATCGCGTCATTGGTATGGAAAACGCCATGCCATGGAACCTGCCTGCCGATCTCGCCTGGTTCAAACGCAACACATTAAATAAGCCGGTAGTGATGGGGCGTCTGACCTGGGAATCCATTGGGCGCCCGTTGCCGGGGCGTAAAAATATCGTGATCAGCAGCAAGCCAGGCAGCGACGATCGCGTGCAGTGGGTCTCCTCCGTTGACGAAGCGATTGCCGCCTGCGGCGATGTGGAAGAGATCATGGTGATTGGCGGCGGTCGGGTGTATGAGCAGTTCCTGCCAAAGGCGCAGAAGCTCTATCTGACCCATATCGATGCGGAAGTGGAAGGCGATACCCATTTCCCGGATTACGATCCGGACCAGTGGGAATCGGTGTTCAGCGAGTTTCATGACGCCGACGCGCAGAACTCCCACAGCTACTGCTTTGAGATCCTCGAACGCCGTTAAGCGGGAAGGATAGCAATGAAAAACCCCGGTCGCGTCTGGCGTGACCGGGGTTTTCTTTGGCGTGAATTCAGCGCCGATGACGCTGCCACTACTTTTTTGCGCCATGTTACCCGTCGCGGGCTTCGTCTTTCGGGAGCGCTGCTAGGGCGACAAATCGCAAGGAAATGTAGCCCGGATAAGGCGCAACGCGCCGCCATCCGGGAAGACTCAGGACGCGACGGCTTCGCCTTCGTCGAGGCTTTTCTGCCGGTTCGACGGCTGGGTAAAGTACTGCTTATCCTCCCAGCGCAGGCAGGTGAGTTCACCGCCCCAGCAGCAGCCGGTATCCAGCGCGTAAATGCCCTCCGGCGTACCGCGTCCCTCCAGCGACGCCCAGTGGCCAAAGGCAATGCTGTAGGCACTGCTGACCGGACCAGGAATGGCAAACCACGGCTTCAGCGGCGCCGGGGCGTCCTCGGGCGCTTCTTTCGAGTACATATCCAGCTGGCCGTTCGGGAAGCAGTAGCGCATGCGGGTAAAAGCGTTAGAGATAAAGCGCAGGCGCGCCAGGCCGCTCAGCTCGTTGCTCCAGTGATTCGGCATGTCGCCGTACATGGCATCAAGGAAGAAAGGGTAGGAGTCGCTGGAGAGCACCGCTTCAACATCGCGCGCGCACTGCTGGGCGGTCTCCAGATCCCACTGCGGCGTGATGCCGGCATGGGCCATCACCAGCTTTTTCTCTTCGTCCACCTGGAGCAGCGGCTGACGACGCAGCCAGTTAAGCAGCTCATCGGCATCCGGCGCTTCCAGCAGTGATTTCAGACGATCCTTCGGCTTGTTGCGGCTGATGCCGGCGAAGACCGCCAGCAAGTGTAAATCGTGATTGCCCAGCACCAGTCGCACGCTGTCGCCCAGAGATTTGACATAGCGCAGAACCTCCAGCGACCCCGGGCCACGGGCTACCAGATCGCCGGTCAGCCACAGCGTATCGCTCCGCGGGTCGAATTCAACCTGCGCTAATAATGCGATCAGTTCATCGTAGCAACCGTGAACGTCGCCAATAAGGTATGTTGACATTGTTTTAATGAATGAGCGTTGGAACTGCGAGACGGAAAACAGGGATCTCGATACGGAACGGCGCGCCGTCGATATCGATCATCTCATAATGACCCTGCATGGTTCCCAGCGGCGTTTCAATGACCGCGCCGCTGGTATATTGATATTCACCGCCGGCGGGAATATGCGGTTGCTCGCCGACCACCCCTTCACCCTGAACTTCAGTCTCACGACCGTGGCCGTTAGTGATGAGCCAGTAGCGGCCAAGCAGCTGAACCTGACTCCGCCCCAGATTGCGAATGGTGACGGTATAAGCGAAGACGTAGCGCTCTTCTTCCGGAGAAGATTGCGATTCGATATAGACGCTTTGCACCTGGACGCAAACACGAGGCGAATTGATCATGGTTAGCTCTCCTTCGATGGCAGATTGTCAGACAGCCAGTTGGCCATCTGGCAGTACTGCGCCACGGAAATATTTTCTGCACGCATGGCCGGGTCAATGCCCAGCTCGGTCAGCACTTCCACACTAAACAGGTTGCCGAGACTGTTGCGGATGGTCTTGCGGCGCTGGTTGAACGCTTCGGTGGTGATGCGGCTCAGTACCCGGATCTCTTTGACCGGATACGGCATCGTGCTGTGCGGCACCAGACGGACCACCGCGGAATCGACCTTAGGCGGCGGGGTGAACGCGCTCGGCGGCACTTCGAGTACCGGGATCACCTGGCAATAATATTGCGCCATCACGCTTAACCGACCATACGCCTTACTGTTCGGTCCGGCAACCAGACGATTCACCACTTCCTTCTGCAGCATAAAGTGCATATCGGCAATGGCATCAGTATAGCTGAACAGATGGAACATCAGCGGGGTCGAAATATTGTACGGCAGGTTGCCGAAGACGCGCAGCGGCTGACCCATTTTCTCCGCCAGTTCGCCGAAGTTCATGGTCATCGCATCCTGCTGATAGATGGTCAGCTTCGGCCCGAGGAACGGATGCGTCTGCAGGCGTGCCGCCAGATCGCGGTCCAGCTCAATGACGGTCAACTGGTCAAGGCGTTCGCCGACCGGCTCGGTCAGCGCGGCGAGACCGGGGCCGATTTCAACCATCGCCTGGCCTTTCTGCGGATTAATCGCCGAGACGATGCTGTCGATCACAAACTGATCGTTGAGGAAGTTCTGCCCGAAGCGTTTACGGGCTAAATGGCCCTGATGGACTCGATTATTCATTGGGTATTAACAATCATTTTGATGGCGAGATTAAGCGCCGTGATAAAACTGCCGACGTCCGCTGTTCCCTGGCCCGCTAATTCCAGTGCGGTGCCGTGGTCGACGGAGGTACGAATAAAAGGTAAACCGAGCGTAATGTTCACGCCGCGGCCAAAGCCCTGGTATTTTAGCACGGGCAGGCCCTGATCGTGGTACATCGCGAGTACCGCATCGGCATGGTCAAGGTATTTGGGCTGGAAAAGGGTGTCAGCTGGCAGCGGACCGCTGAGGTTCATCCCCTTCCCGCGCATCTCTTCCAGCACCGGAATGATGGTGTCTATCTCTTCCGTTCCCATATGACCGCCTTCGCCAGCATGCGGGTTAAGCCCGCAAACCAGCACGTGCGGCTGGGCAATACCAAATTTCGTGCGCAGGTCGTGATCGAGAATCGTGATGATCTCGCGCAGCAGGTCGGGCGTTATCGCCTCGCTGATGGCTTTCAACGGCAGATGGGTCGTCACCAGCGCCACCCGCAGCTCCTCGGTCGCCAGCATCATCACCACTTTGCTGGCCTGCGCGCGCTCTTCGAAGAACTCGGTATGACCGGTGAAGGCGATGCCGGCGTCGTTGATGTTGCCTTTGTGCACCGGGCCGGTCACTAACGCCGCGAATTCGCCGCTCAGGCAGCCGTCGCAGGCGCGCGCCAGCGTCTCGACCACGTAGGCGCCGTTCTGTACGTTCAGCACGCCGGGCTCCGCCGGGACGCTCAGCGGGACGTTAAGCAGCGTCAACGTACCGGCACGCTGCGGAACGGGCGGTTGCGCAGGATCGTATGGCAGGAGAGATAAAGGAAGACCGAGCCTTTGGGCTCGGTCAGTTAACAGGGCGCCGTCGGCGCAGATCACCAGCTCAACTGGCCAGTCGCGCTGGGCAAGCTGCACGACCAGGTCAGGGCCAATCCCGGCTGGTTCGCCGGGAGTGATAACAACTTTATGGGTTTCAGGCATCGATATTAGTTGCTCAGAATTTTAACATACGCACTGGCGCGCTGTTCCTGCATCCAGGTTGCCGCTTCTTCAGAGAATTTGCGGTTCATCAGCATACGGTAAGCACGATCTTTCTGCGCGGCGTCGGTTCTGTCGACCTGACGGCTATCCAGCAGTTCGATCAGGTGCCAGCCGAAGGAGGAGTGCACCGGTCCGCTGGTCTGCCCTTTGTTCAGACGCATCAGCGCATCGCGGAACGCAGGGTCGAAGATATCCGGCGTGGCCCAGCCTAAATCACCGCCCTGGTTCGCCGAGCCCGGATCTTCAGAATACGCTTTCGCCGCTTTAGCGAAGGTGGTTTTCCCGCTCTTAATGTCGGCGGCAATTTGCTCCAGCTTCGCCTGAGCCTGCGCATCGTTCATGATTGGCGATGGCTTCAGCAGAATATGACGGGCATGCACTTCAGTGACGGAGATGTTCTGGGTCCCGCCGCGCAGATCGTTCACTTTCAGAATGTGGAAGCCGACGCCGGAACGGATCGGACCGACGATATCCCCTTTCTTCGCGGTGCTTAACGCCTGGGCGAAAATGCCCGGCAGCTCCTGGATACGACCCCAGCCCATCTGGCCGCCCTTCAGCGCCTGCTGGTCGGCGGAGTAGGTGATCGCCAGTTTACCGAAGTTGGCGCCGTTGCGCGCTTGCTCAACGATAGCATTCGCTTGCTCCTGGGCCGCGGCGACTTGATCGGAGGTCGGGTTCTCCGGCAGCGGGATCAGGATGTGGCTCAGGTTGAGCTCGGTGCTGGCGTCGTTCTGGTCGCCGATCTGTTTGGCCAGCGCTTCCACTTCCTGCGGCAGCACGGTGATGCGACGACGCACTTCATTGTTACGCACTTCCGAAATCAGCATCTCTTTACGGATCTGGTTACGGTAGGTGTTGTAGTTGATGCCTTCATAGGCCAGACGGCTGCGCATCTGATCCATGGTCATGTTGTTTTGTTTAGCGATGTTGGCGATGGCCTGATCGAGCTGGTCGTCAGAGACCTTCACGCCCATCTTCTGCCCCATCTGTAACACGATCTGGTCCATGATCAGTCTTTCGAGGATCTGATGGCGCAGGGTCGCGTCATCCGGCAGCTGTTGGCCAGCCTGACCAGCATTGAGCTTAACCGATTGCATCAAACCATCGACGTCGCTTTCCAGCACGACGCCATTATTGACGACGGCCGCTACTTTATCGACCACCTGGGGGGCAGCGAAACTGGTATTCGCGATCATGGCGATACCGAGAAGCAGCGTTTTCCAGTTCTTCATACTTTTTCCATTTCGATTAACCGCAAATGCGGATGATGTTGTAAACCAGCCGCATCACAGGGAGCTCTGGTACGGTAAAATGTTCGAACGCAGCATCTGCTGGGTGCCGAGGCCGTAGTTAGAGCTCAGACCGCGCAATTCGATATTGATTCCGAAGGTGTTGTCGTATTTGCTCTCGCCGCCGTTGTTGTTGCTATCCCAGCCGTTGACTTTACGTTCGTAGCCAAGACGGATGGCGTAGCAGCAGGAGTTATACTGGACACCCAACATCTGGTTTGCTGCTTTTCGGGTATTGGTATCGTAGTAGTAGGCACCGACCACGGACCAGCGATCGACGATCGGCCAGCTGGCGGTCATCCCCACCTGCGAGATACCCTCTTTATATTGCGCCGCGGTGGAATATGACGGCAGTGTGGCCTGAATATATTCCGGGCTGGCGTAACGATAGTTAAGCTGGACTAAGCGGTTTTCATCGCGACGGTATTCAATGGTGCCGTTACCGGTTGCGACGTTATCCAGACGCGTATCGTACTGGATCCCGCCGCGCAGACCCCAGTTATCGGCAATGCGCCAGTAGGTGTCGCCGGCCCATACCAGTGAACCCGTGGTGTCGTTGTTCTCCCAGTTGATGTTGTCATCACCGGTGCGTGACTCGGTGAAATAGTAGATTTGACCAACGGAAATGTTAAAACGTTCCACCGCGGCGGCGTCATACACGCGCGAGGTGATACCGGTAGTGACCTGATTGGCCGACGCGATGCGGTCGAGACCGCTATAGGTACGGTCGCGGAACAGGCCGGTGTAGTCCGACTGCAACAGCGTGGAGTCGTAGCTGCCGATTTCACTCTGATCGCGGTACGGCACATACAGATACTGCATGCGTGGTTCCAGCGTTTGGGTGAATCCCTCCTGCAGGTCGCGCTCGAAGACCATTTTGCCGTCGACTTTAAACTGCGGCATCACGCGGCTAACGGACTCTTTGTAGTCCGTGCCGTTGGCGGCGTTGTACTTATCGAGGTTGCTCTGCTGGTAGTGGGTCGCCAGCAGCTTGGCTTCGGTATTCAGACTGCCCCAGCCGTTCGACAGCGGCAGGTTGATCGTCGGTTCGAAGTGAACGCGGGTCGCTTCCGGCATGTTGTTATTCGAGTTAACAAAATGGGCGACCTGGCCGTACAGATGGGTATCGAACGGACCGACATCGTTCTGGTAGTAGTTAATGTCGAGCTGCGGCTCAGCCGAGTAGGAGTTGCTCGACTCCCGATCGAAGACCTGGAACTGCTTGGTTGAGACCGTGGCGTCAAAGTTCTGATTGACATACCCGGCGCTGAATTTCTGCGTCGCATAGCCGTCGGTACTGGAACCATACTTCGAGCTGAAATCGTTGAAGTAGTCAGGATCGCTGACCTTGGTGTAGTCAGCGTTCAGACGCCACACCTGATCGATAACCCCGGAGTGGTTCCAGTAGAACAGCCAGCGGCGGCTGTTGCTGTCGCTGGAGTGGTCATCTTCGTAGACTTTATCCGACGGCAGGTAGTCGAACTCCGTTAAGCCGCTGCCGAGCTGGGTCAGGTAGCGGAATTCGTTTTCCCACATCACGCCGCCGCGCTTGTTCATATAGTGCGGGGTGATGGTGGCATCGAAGTTTGGCGCGATGTTCCAGTAGTACGGCAGGGAGAATTCCACGCCGTTTTTGGTGCTGTATTTCGCGTTCGGGATCAGGAAGCCTGAACGACGCTTATCGCCCACCGGCAGCTGCAGGTAGGGGCTGTAGAAAATCGGCACGGAGCCAAGCTTGAAGCGGGCGTTCCAGATCTCGGCGACTTGCTCTTCGCGATCGTGGATAACTTCGCTGCCCACGACGCTCCAGGTGTCGGAGCCCGGCAGACAGGAGGTAAAGCTGCCGTTTTCCAGAATGGTATAGCGGTTTTCACCGCGCTGTTTCATCAGGTCAGCAGTACCGCGTCCCTGGCGTCCGACCATCTGATAATCGCCCTGCCAGACGTTGGTATCTTTGGTATTCAGATTCGACCAGGCTTTTGGTCCTTTGAGGATCACCTGGTTATCGTCGTAATGCACGTTGCCCAGCGCGTCCACTGTGCGCACCGGCTGCGCCTGGCCCGCGGCCTGCTGCTGATGCAGCTGAACTTCGTCGGCGCGGAGGCGGCTATTCCCCTGGTTGATATCGACGTTGCCGGTAAAGACGGCGTTGTCCGGGTAATTGCCCTTCGCATGATCGGCGTTAATCGTCACCGGCAGATCGCCAGGCCGCCCTTCCACGAGCGGACGATCAAAGCTTGGCACGCCAAGCATACATTGCGTTGCGAGATCGGCAGCGAGGCCTTGTTGGCTATACAAGGCGCTGGCAATCATCGTAGCCAGGAGGCTGGGAATACGTTTTTTCATACGTTGTATTTATTGTTCCATCATCTTGTGGCAGCGGCTTGCAAACGGTCAGAGCCTAACTTACTCAACTTTATCACGCTAGTGTTAATCCTGCCCGTTTCGAGCCCGAGCGTTAGGCACCCTGTTGAATGACGAGTATGATAAAGCAAATTATAGGCTATGTCCCACAATTGACCGAGGCGCGAGTGCCGGGTAACGTGCGGTCATATTCGTGCTTAACGGCGACAAACAGTTGGGGAGTCTATGCAGTATTTGGGTAAAGTGATTGGCGTGGCAGTAGCTTTGCTGATGGGCGGTGGGTTCTGGGGCGTGGTGCTCGGCTTCCTGGTCGGCCATATGTTTGACCGGGCGCGCAGCCGCCGGTTGAATCTCTTCGCCAATCAGCAGGAGCGTCAGTCGCTCTTCTTTTCCACCACCTTTGAAGTGATGGGGCATCTGACCAAATCCAAGGGTCGCGTTACCGAGGCGGATATTCACGTCGCCAATGTGCTGATGGATCGCATGAATCTGCACGGCGCTTCGCGTACCGCGGCGCAGCAGGCGTTTCGCGACGGCAAAGCCGACAATTATCCGCTGCGCGAGAAGATGCGCCAGCTGCGCAGCGTCTGCTTTGGCCGCTTCGATCTGATTCGGATGTTTCTGGAAATTCAGCTGCAGGCGGCGTTCGCTGACGGCGAACTGCACCCTAACGAACGTGAAGTGCTGTTCGTCATCGCCGATGAGCTTGGCATCTCTCGCGCCCAGTTCGATCAATTCCTGCGAATGATGCAGGGCGGCGCCCAGTTTGGCGGCGGTTCGCAGCAGCAATCTTATGGTCGGCACGGCGGCAACGCCGGCTGGCAGCAGGCGCAGCGCGGGCCAACGCTGGAGGACGCCTGCAACGTGCTGGGGGTGAAACCGACTGACGACGCGGCGACGGTGAAGCGCGCCTATCGTAAGCTGATGAACGAGCACCATCCGGACAAGCTGGTGGCGAAAGGGCTGCCGCCGGAGATGATGGAGATGGCCAAACAGAAAGCCCAGGAGATCCAGAAGGCCTGGGAGCTGATCAAAGAACAGCGCGGCTTCTGAGTTTTTCAGCCCCTCGCCCGGCGAGGGGGGTTAGCGTTTGGCCTGTGCGCGGCGATACAGCCGCCGCGGATGGCCGATTTTTCCATACAGCATCTCCACCTCCAGAAACCCGGTCTCAACGCCGTGTTCAAGATAGCGGCGGGCGGTGGTTTTGCTGAGTCCGGCGGCGCTGACCACCTCATCAACGGAAAAGCAGTGTGCTTCCCGGCCGCTAAACAGACCCTGCACCAGCGCCAGGGTCTTCTCTTCAATCCCCTTGCTGCCACTATCTACGCGATAGTTCTTCGCCTGCAGTTGATAGAGGGAATCGACGTTCTGCTGATCGACAATTTTCCACTCCCGCTGCTGATCGTAGAACTGGATAAAACGCTCCAGCGACTGACTCAGCCGCTTCCATGATACCGGCTTAAGAATATAGTCGAAGGCGCCGTTGCGGATAGCCTGGCTGCAGGTTTCCATATCGCTGGCGGCGGTGATAAAGATCACCGAGCATTGGCTGGTCGCCAGCGCCGGATCGGTCATCAGCGTCACCCCTTTGCCGTCCGGCAAATAGTTATCCAGCAGTACCAGCTGCGGCGGGGTGGCGTGGAGCAACTGGCGGGCCTGGGCGAGGGAGGCCGCCATGCCCGCCAGCCGCAGACGCGGGTGTTTCTGCACAAGCTCGGCGTGCAGGCGCGCCAGCTCGCTCTCATCTTCAATGATTAGCACATCGACCAGGTCATGATGCATCGTGGGCCTCCGGGTGCGGACGGGCAGGTGCGTCGGCCGGGATAAACAGGGTGAAGATCGTTCCCCGCGGCGCATTATCGGCGACTTCGATGGTGCCGCCCGCCTGAGTGACATAATGTTCAATAAGATACAGACCAATGCCGTGATCGCCACGGGTTTTGGTGGTGACGCCGCGTTCAAAAATGCGCTCGCGGATATCGGGGCGGATGCCGACGCCGCGGTCGGCCACTTCGATAATCAGCTCCCGGGCGTTGAGCTGGATCAGGACTTCCACCGGCTCATGCGGAAGCTCGGCGCGCTGCGTGGCTTCGATGGCGTTATCCAGCAGGTTGCCGATGATGGAGATCAGCTCGGATTCCATCAGCGACGGCAGGGGACGGTCGATGCGGCAGGCCGGGTCGAAGCTCAGCGCCACGCCTTTTTCGCGGGCGCGGGTGGCTTTGCCGAGCAGCAGACCGCACAGCGTCGGCGAGTGGAAGTGCGAGGAGATAAAGTCCAATAGCTCCTGAGCATGTTCCGACTGGGCCTGAATATAGCGGATCGCTTCGTCATAATGGCCCATATGCAGCAGGCCGGAGAGGGTAGTCATCCGGTTGAGCTGCTCGTGGCGCATGATGCGCAGATTGTCGACATAGCGCTTCACCTGGCTCAGCTGGGCGGTGAGGGCATTGATTTCATTGCGGTCACGGAATGTGATCACCCAGCCCTGCAGGGTATTCTCCAGCATAATGCGCACCCGACTGGCGAGCACGGTCAACTGGTTGAAGCGGCACAGCTCATCGTGGGTGTCGCGCTCAAGCATGTCGCCGCTGGCGAAAAAGGGCTGCGGGGAAATCACGCTGTCAATCGACTGACCGCGCAGCTGACTGGCGGGCTGGCTGAGTCCCAGCAGGCTGCGGGCGGCATGGTTTATCACCTCAATGCGCCGCTGGCGATCGATGACGATCACCCCCTCAAAGATCGACTCCATCATCGCTTTTTGCTGTCGCACCAGCAGGCCTATCTCCCGCGGCTCGAGCGAAAAAATCTGCTTTTTGATGCTGCGGGTAAAGTACCAGGAGAAGATAAACAGGGCGATGAGCAGCAGAACGGCGGCGATAAAAATATTGATCACTTTGGTCAGGGTAATGCTGTCGAGATAGCTGGTGAGGTAGCCGACGGAGACAATGCCGATCACCCGCCCCTCGTCATCGACGATCGGCGTTTTGCTGCGCAGCGAGACCCCAAGTCCGCCTTTGCGAATGGTGGTAATGGATTTTCCCTCCAGTACCGCCTGGTTGTCGCCGCCAACCAGCCGCGTGCCGACCCACTCCGGATGGACCGAATGAAACAGATGCACCCCCTGGCGGTCGCCGATGACGATAAAGCTGGCGTCGCTATGGGCGGCGATTTGCTGCATAAACGCCTGAATCGCCTGTGGGTCATGCCGGCTGACCTGCTGACGTAAATTTGGCATCAGGGCTATCTCTTCGGCCTGAATTTTGGCCCGGGCGCTCATTTCCTGATAAAGCTGGCGGCTGGCATCAAAGTAATAATAAATACCCAGTGCGATAAAGAGGACTGAGAAAAAAGCGACCAGCGAAATAAACAGCTTATATTGAAAAGATAATTTCATAGGTCCCAGACGACGTATTCACCATACCGGCACTCTATCATTTTTCTGTCACGTGACGTAAATGTTAAAGGAAAGTTGTGATCAGCGGCGCAGGCGCGGGCTGCCGCCAGCGGTTGCGGTGGATATAAGGCGTGATGGGAAATAAAAACCATAAAAACCATAAAAACCACGATAATAAATCAGAGATATATCACCCCTGCGCGGATCCACGAATAGAAACCATAAAAACCATAGTGACCATTAAAACTTCTTTTTTAATTCGGGGAGCTTCACATTAACGACGCCGCTGTCCCTTTACGCTGAAAATGAATAATAACGACAGGGCTGAATTTATGAGCACGACAGACAATGCATTCTCTGCAACCCTTGAACCGATCAATACGCCGAAAGTCACGCTCCGGCAGCGCTGGTGGCACATCATGGATAACTGGAAGGTAGGGATCGTCCCGCTGCCGCTGTTTTTGCTGGCCGGGGGGCTGATTGCCCTCGACTGCCTTGGCGGTAAACTGCCGAGCGATATCGTGGTGATGGTGGCCACTCTGGCTTTCTTTGGCTTCGCCTGCGGCGAGTTTGGTAAACGCCTGCCGGTGCTGGGGAAACTCGGCGCGGCGGCGATCTGCGCCACTTTTATTCCTTCCGCGCTGGTCCATTACGGCCTGCTGCCAGACGTGGTCGTGGAATCCACCACCAAATTCTATAAATCCACCAACATCCTCTATCTCTATATCTGCTGCATTATCGTCGGCAGCATCATGAGTATGAACCGCACCACCCTGATTCAGGGCTTCCTGAAGATCTTCTTCCCAATGCTGTGCGGCGAGGTGGTCGGCATGCTGGTGGGCATCGGCGTTGGCACGCTGCTGGGCATGGAGCCGTTTCAGGTGTTCTTCTTTATCGTGCTGCCGATCATGGCCGGCGGCGTGGGGGAAGGGGCGATCCCGCTGTCGATGGGCTATGCCGCGCTGATGCATATGGAGCAGGGGGTTGCCCTGGGCCGGGTGTTGCCGATGGTGATGCTCGGCAGCCTGACGGCGATCGTCATCTCCGGCTGCCTCAACCAGCTCGGCAAGCGCTTCCCGCATCTGACCGGCGAAGGGCAACTGATGCCGAACCGCAGCCATGAAACCCGCAGCCTCGGCGAGAGTGAAGGCATGAACGGTAAAACCGATGTCGGGACGCTGGCCTCCGGCGCGCTGCTGGCGGTACTGCTGTATATGATGGGGATGCTCGGCCACAAACTGATTGGTCTGCCGGCGCCGGTGGGCATGCTGTTTCTCGCGGTGCTGTTAAAGCTGGCTAATGTGGTGTCTCCGCGCCTGCAGGAGGGATCGCAGATGGTGTATAAATTCTTCCGCACCGCGGTCACCTACCCGATCCTCTTTGCCGTCGGTGTGGCGATCACCCCGTGGCAGGAGCTGGTGAACGCCTTCACTTTCACCAATCTGCTGGTGATCGTCAGCACCGTCTCCGCGCTGGTGGCGACCGGTTTCCTGGTCGGTAAAAAGATAGGGATGCACCCGATCGATGTGGCGATTGTCTCCTGTTGCCAGAGCGGGCAGGGCGGCACCGGCGATGTGGCGATCCTGACCGCTGGTAACCGCATGAGCCTGATGCCGTTCGCGCAGATCGCTACCCGGATTGGCGGGGCGATAAATGTCTCTCTGGGGTTGCTGTTCCTCAGCCACTATCTGGCGTGATATAACGCTACGCTCAGCGATAAAACTGCTATTTTCCGCTACAGAACGCCGAAAATATCTGCGTTCTGTATCCTAAATGCTCCGCATTTAGCGTTACAATCAGCGCGCGATCGGCTATCGCAACCATCATTATGACAGTCCAGGCGCTGTCGCATTTATCATATGTAGGAGAGGAATTAATGTCAGTGGATACTCCCGCCCAGGCGGGCGTCAGCATCGACGCATTGCTGGCGGCGAAAGAGCAGCGTGCAGCCCGCCAGGCCGACTGGTTGGCCCATTATCAGCAGCCTGTTATTTCCCTGACCCTGGTGACCCCCGGGGCGGTGAAGGACAGCATTCGCTATCGCAACATGATGGGCGTAGCCCTCCAGGCCTGCGATCAGCTGCTTTGGAAGCACCGCTGGCAAACGCTGGATCGTCAGGTGCTGTGGCTGCCGACCGGGCCTGAAGCGCTGTGGTGCGTGGCGCATCCGGCCAGCGAAATCAAAGCGATGTGCAGTACGCTGGAGCAGAGCCATCCGCTGGGACGCTTGTGGGATATCGATGTGATCTGTCCGCAGAGCGGGCAGGTGGGACGCCAGTCGCTGGGCGAGTCGCAGCGCCGCTGCCTGCTGTGCGATGAGCCGGCGCACGCCTGCGCGCGTAGCCGTCGTCACGACACCGATCTCGTCGTTGCCCGCGTTGAGCAGATGATTGACGCGTGGTTTGCCCGCGATTAATGGCTTAGCATTCCCCGGCAGCAGAGCGCTGCCGGGGAGGTCCTAAAAGTCGAGCGGCGCGCGGAAGGTCATCGCGTTGCCGTAGGCGGGGTGGGTGATGGTGAGCGTCTCGGCGTGAAGCAGCAGGCGCGGGGCCATCGCCAGCGCCTCCGGCGTGGCGTAAAAGCGGTCGCCAAGGATCGGATGTCCCAGCGCCAGCATATGCACGCGCAGCTGGTGTGACCGTCCGGTAATTGGCTTCAGGCGCACGCGGGCGGTATTATCTTCCGCGTACTCCAGCACCTCATACTCGGTCTGCGCCGCTTTGCCGGTTTCATAACACACCTTCTGCTTTGGCCGGTTCGGCCAGTCGCAAATCAGCGGTAAATCCACCAGGCCCTCCGCCGGCTGCGGATGGCCCCAGACGCGGGCGATGTACTGCTTCTTCGGCTCGCGCTCGCGGAACTGGCGCTTCAGTTCGCGCTCGGCCGCCTTATTCAGCGCCACCACAATCACGCCGCTGGTGGCCATATCAAGGCGATGCACCGATTCGGCCTGCGGGAAGTCGCGCTGAATGCGCGTCATCACGCTGTCTTTATGCTCATCAAGACGACCCGGCACGGACAACAAGCCGCTCGGCTTGTTGACCACCATGATGTGCTCATCCTGATACAGGATCACCAGCCAGGGATCCTGCGGCGGATTGTAGTTTTCCATCGCCATTTCGCGTTCCGTTACTGGTGAGTGACGACGATCAGACGCAGCGCGTCCAGACGCCATCCGGCCTGTCCCAGCGCCTCCAGCACCTGCTGGCGGTTGCTTTCAATCGCCGCCAGTTCGTCGTCACGGATGTTCGGGTTGACCGCCTTCAGCGCTTCCAGACGGGAGAGCTCCGCCGTCAGCTTATCGTCGGCTTCACTACGCGCCGCGTCGATCAGCCCCTGCGCCGCCTTGGCGATCTGCGCTTCGCCCTGCTGCAGAATGGCATGAACGTCCTGCTGCACCGCGTTGACCAGCTTGCTGCCGGTGTGGCGATTGACCGCGCTCAGCTGGCGGTTGAAGCTTTCAAACTCCACCTGGCCGGCGAGGTTGTTGCCGTTTTTATCCAGCAGCATGCGAACCGGGGTCGCCGGCAGGAAGCGGTTGAGCTGCAGCTGCTTCGGCGCCTGCGCTTCGACCACGTAGATCAGCTCCAGCAGCAGAGTGCCGACCGGCAGCGCCTTGTTCTTCAGCAGGGAAATAGTACTGCTGCCGGTATCGCCGGAGAGGATCAGGTCGAGGCCGTTGCGGATCAGCGGGTGTTCCCAGGTGATGAACTGCGCGTCTTCACGGGACAGCGCCACGTCACGCTCGAAGGTGATGGTGCAACCGTCCTCCGGCAGGCCCGGGAAATCCGGCACCAGCATATGGTCGGAAGGGGTGAGGACGATCAGGTTTTCCCCGCGGTCGTCCTGGTTGATGCCGACGATATCGAACAGGTTCATCGAGAAGGCGATCAGGCTGGTGTCGTCATCCTGCTCTTCGATGCTCTCCGCCAGGGCCTGGGCTTTCTCGCCGCCGTTGGAGTGGATCTCCAGCAGACGGTCGCGGCCCTGCTCCAGCTGCGCTTTCAGAGCGTCATGCTGCTGGCGGCAGGATTTGATCAGATCGTCAAAGCCGTCGGTGGATTCCGGCGCCGCAAGGTAGTTGATCAGCTCGTCATGGACGCTGTCGTAGACGGTCCGTCCGGTCGGGCAGGTATGTTCAAAGGCGTCGAGGCCTTCGTGATACCAGCGCACCAGCACCGACTGCGCGGTCTTTTCCAGGTACGGGACGTGGATCTGGATATCGTGCGCCTGGCCGATACGGTCGAGACGGCCGATACGCTGCTCCAGCAGATCCGGGTTAAACGGCAGATCGAACATCACCAGGTTGCTGGCGAACTGGAAGTTGCGTCCTTCGGAGCCGATCTCGGAGCACAGCAGCACCTGGGCGCCGGTGTCTTCTTCAGCAAACCACGCCGCGGCGCGGTCGCGTTCGATAATCGACATCCCTTCATGGAACACGGCGGCGCGGATACCTTCGCGCTCGCGCAGCACCTGCTCCAGCTGGAGCGCGGTGGCGGCTTTGGCGCAAATCACCAGTACCTTCTGCGAGCGATGGCTGGTCAGGTAGCCCATCAGCCACTCGACGCGCGGGTCAAAGTTCCACCAGGTGCCGGTATCGCCTTCAAATTCCTGATAGATCTGCTCCGGGTAGAGCATGTCGCGCGCGCGCTCTTCCGCGGTTTTGCGGGCGCCCATGATGCCGGATACTTTGATGGCGGTCTGGTACTGGGTCGGCAGCGGCAGGCGAATGGTGTGCAGCTCGCGTTTCGGGAAACCTTTGACGCCGTTACGGGTGTTACGGAACAGCACGCGGCTGGTGCCGTGGCGGTCCATCAGCATCGAGACCAGCTCCTGGCGCGCGGCCTGAGCGTCTTCGCGATCGCTGTTGGCGGCCTGCAGCAGCGGCTCGATATCCTGCTCGCCGATTAGATCGCCGAGGGTATTGAGTTCGCTATCGCTCAGCTTGTTGCCCGCCAGCAGCAGAGCGACAGCGTCGGCCACCGGACGGTAGTTCTGCTGTTCTTCGACAAACTGCGCGAAATCGTGGAAGCGGTTCGGATCCAGCAGGCGCAGGCGCGCAAAGTGGCTCTCCATCCCCAGCTGTTCCGGCGTCGCGGTCAGCAGCAGAATGCCCGGCACGCGCTCGGCCAGCTGTTCAATGGCTTGATATTCGCGGCTCGGCGCCTCTTCGCTCCACACCAGGTGGTGCGCTTCATCGACCACCATCAGGTCCCACTCGGCGTCGCACAGGTGCTCCAGGCGCTGCTTGCTGCGGCGCACGAAGTCTAAAGAGCAGATCACCAACTGTTCGGTTTCGAACGGGTTGTAGGCGTCATGCTGCGCTTCGGCGTAGCGCTCGTCGTCAAACAGCGAGAAGCGCAGGTTGAAGCGGCGCAGCATCTCCACCAGCCACTGGTGCTGAAGGGTTTCCGGGACCACGATCAGTACGCGCTCGGCGGCGCCGGAGAGCAGCTGCTGGTGCAGGATCATCCCGGCTTCGATGGTTTTACCTAAGCCCACTTCATCGGCCAGCAGGACGCGTGGCGCGTGACGACGGCCCACGTCGTGGGCGATGTTCAGCTGATGCGGGATCAGGCTGGTGCGTTGGCCGCGCAGGCCGCTCCACGGCATGCGGTACTGCTCGCTCTGGAACTTGCGCGCGCGGTAGCGCAGGGCAAAGCGGTCCATGCGGTCGATTTGGCCGGCGAACAGGCGGTCCTGCGGCTTGCTGAACACCAGTTTGCTGTCGAGCAGCACTTCACGCAGGGTGACGTTCGCTTCCTGGGTATCGAGGCGGGTGCCAGTGTAGGACAGCAGCCCGTTCTCTTCATGCACTTTGTCAACGTGGAGCTGCCAGCCTTCGTGGCTGGTAATGGTGTCGCCCGGGTTAAACATCACGCGAGTGATCGGAGAATCGTTGCGTGAGTACAGACGGTTTTCGCCGATGGCGGGGAAAAGGAGAGTGACCATGCGCGCATCCAGCGCTACCACCGTCCCTAATCCTAGTTCGCTCTCTGTGTCGCTAATCCAGCGTTGACCAAGTGTAAAAGGCATATATGTTCGGCTCTTTAGTTCTTTAATTGCAGGCAATAGTTGATCATCTCCATGTACAACCGGAGATGCGTCAAAATTGGGGCCAGGAATGGAAAGGGCGCTATATTACTGGATGGCAGAACGTTCGTCACGTCCTCCTCACGGTTCATTTTCAGGCTTCTGCGCCCGCGGAATGGGTGAGAAAAAATCAAAATAGCCCCAGCTGTCCTGTCACTATTGTAGCAAAGTCGTCGTTGACGAAGGGCAGGATCCCTTCCGCCACCGGCTGCAGCTGCTTTGACAAATAGTGGTCGTAATCGAGTGGCGACTGCTGATAATCCACCGGTTCCGGACCGCCGGTGGTCCAGACGTATTTGATGGTGCCGCGTTGCTGATACTGCTGCGCCCGACCCCGCTTCAGGTTGTGCTCATCGGCAAGCCTCGCGGCGCGCACATGCGGCGGCACGTTGCGCTGATACTCCGCCAGCGGCCGACGCAGGCGTTTGCGATAAACCAGCTGCTCATCGAGCTCGCCGTTCATCAGCCTGGCGATAGTCTCCCGCACATAATCCTGATAGGGCTGGTTGCGAAAGATGCGCAGGTACAGCTCCTGCTGAAACTGCTGGGCCAGCGGCGTCCAGTCGGTGCGCACTGTTTCCAGACCCTTGAAAACCATGCGCTGGCCGTCGCCCTCCTGAATCATTCCGGCGTAACGCTTCTTGCTGCCGGTATCGGCGCCGCGGATCGTCGGCATCAAAAAGCGGCAGAAGTGGGTTTCGTATTCCAGCTCCAGGGCGCTGGTTAGCTGGAGTTTGCCAAGCTCCTGCGCCCACCAGGCGTTGACGTCGTTCACCAGCGTCCGGCCGATCTCCGCCGCCTGCGCTTCGCTGTGCGGGCGCTTAAGCCAGACGAAGGTGGAGTCGGTATCGCCGTAGATGACGTCATAACCATTGGCTTCAATTAACGCTTTAGTCTGACGCATGATCGCGTGGCCGCGCATGGTGATCGACGAGGCGAGACGTGGGTCGAAGAAGCGGCAGGCGCTGGTGCCCAGCACGCCGTAAAAAGCGTTCATGATGATCTTCAGCGCCTGGGAGAGCGGCTTATTGTGCTGGCGCTTGGCTTCATCGCGGCCGTGCCAGATCTGGCTGACAATCCCCGGCAGGCAGTGCTTGTCTCGCGAGAAGCGGGCGCCGAGGAAGCCCTCAACGCTGTGCTGGTCATCGGGCTGCGCCAGGCCCTCCACCAGGCCGACCGGATCGATTAAAAAGGTGCGAATGATCGACGGATACAGGCTCTTGTAGTCCAGCACCAGCACCGAGTCATACAGGCCGGGGCGGGAGTCCATCACATAGCCGCCGGGGCTCGCCTGGGGCGGCACGTCGCCGAGGTTCGGCGCCACGTAGCCCAGGCGGTGCATGCGCGGAAAATAGAGGTGACTGAAGGCGGCGACCGAGCCGCCGTGGCGATCGGCGGGCAGGCCGTTGACCGTCGCCCGCTCGAGCAGAAATGGCATGATCTCCGTTTTGTGGAAGATCCGCGTCACCAGCTCGCAGTCCTGTAGGTTATAGATGGCCAGCGCCGGTTTATCTTCATGGAAGCGGCGATCGATCTCGTCCATCCGATCCCATGGGTTGTCGATGGCTTTGCCTTCGCCCAGCAGCTCGCGGGCCACCGCCTCCAGCGAAAAGGAGGAGAAATTCCAGAACGCCGATTTCAGCGCGTCGATGCCGTCAATAATCAGCCGGCCGTGGGCCTGGGCGAAGAAGACGCCGTTCTTAAAACCGTGCTCGCGCCACTCCAGCTCGCTGTTGCCGCGGCCGAGCCTTAGCGGGATGCGGTAGCGTTCGGCATGCTTTTGCAGGACGCGCAGATCGAACTGCACCACGTTCCAGCCGATCAGCACGTCGGGGTCGTGATCGGCAAACCAGGCGTTGAGTTTTTCCAGCAGCAGGGGGCGACTGGCGACGTAGACCAGATCGAAATCGACGTCTGGCGGCGTTTCCGGTTCGGGGCCCAGCATGTAGACCACCCGCTGACCGCAGCCTTGCAGGCCGATGCAGTACAGCTCGCCGTGGCGGCTGGTTTCGATATCCAGCGACACCCATTTCAGCGGCGGGCGATAGTCAGGATTAGGTTTCATGCGCGCGTTAACCAGCTGTGGGCCGCGCGTTTCGCCTTCCACCCACACCGGGGCGGTAATAAAGCGCTCCATCAGGTAGCGCTCCGGCGGACGGATATCGCCCTCATAGAGGGTGACGCCGCTGTCGCGGAGCATCTTCTCCAGACGCATCAGTTGACGATGGGCGCGGCAGTAGAGGCCGACAACCGGCTGGCGGTGGAAATCTTTCAGGGCCAGCGGGGCGAAGCGGAAGCCTTTCTCACCCTGCAACAGTCGCTCAGCCTGCGCCCGCTGCGCTTCGGGGATAAAGGCGACGGACTCCTGCGGCGGCAGCGTGACCTGCAGCGGGCCGTCGTCGGTGGCCAGCCAGAAGGAAAGCTCGGTGCCTTGCGGAGTGTCCCGCCAGTGACGGGTGAGTAGAAAACCTGCTCGTGGCTGGGTCACGGGTGCTCTCGATGATAAAAAACCAGGCCTGATTATAGCCTGGTTTCTCAATGGGTGCTGGGATTTTATACAGGTATTCGGCGCTGAGGTGGCCCCGGATTTCGGCTTGCGCCTTATCCGGTCTGCCAGACGGTGCAGAGCCGGAGCCCTGCTAAACGCAGCGCGAGCAGGGTGATTATTGGCCGTAGTAGGCTTTGGCCCCATGCTTACGCAGATAGTGTTTATCCAGCAGCGTCTGCTGCATATCCGGCAGCTGCGGCGCCAGCTGGCGGCAGAAGATGCCCATATAGGCGATCTCTTCCAGCACGATGGCGTTATGCACCGCGTCTTCGGCGTTTTTACCCCACGCGAACGGGCCGTGGGAATGCACCAGCACGCCGGGCATCTGCGCCGGGTCGATCTCGCGCTGGCGGAAGGTTTCGACAATCACCTTGCCGGTTTCCCATTCGTATTCGCCGTTGATCTCCGCATCGGTCATCAGCCGGGTGCAGGGCACCGGACCATAGAAATAGTCGGCGTGGGTGGTGCCGGTCGCCGGAATAGCTTGACCGGCCTGCGCCCAGATGGTGGCGTGGCGCGAATGGGTATGCACAATGCCGCCCAGCGTCGGGAAGGCCTGATACAGCAGGCGATGGGTCGGGGTATCCGACGAGGGTTTCTTCTTACCCTCCACCACTTCGCCGCTCTCCAGACTGACCACCACCATATCGTCGGCGGTCATCACGCGGTAATCCACGCCGGAGGGTTTGATAACCAGAACGCCCTGGTCGCGGTCGACGGCGCTGACGTTGCCCCAGGTTAAGGTCACCAGATTATGCTGCGGCAGCGCTAAGTTGGCTTCCAGCACCTGGCTTTTAAGATCTTCTAACATAGTGTGCTCCGAATAGCAGGCGAGTCGGGTATCCCTCACCCCGACCCTCTCCTGGCGGGAGAGGGAGAAAGGCGGCATCGCGCCAGGCCGGTACCCTCTCCCCGGCGGGGAGAGGGGAGGGTGAGGGGGCGACCTCTTAGCGTTTTGAACCGTAATAGACTTCATTCCAGCGCAGCGCGTCTTTGAAGGCCGGCAGACGGGTGTCGTTGTCGATGACCGTCAGCTCGATATCATTCAGTTCGGCGAACTGGCGCATATCGTCGAGGTTCAGCGCATGGCTGAAGACGGTATGGTGCGCGCCGCCGGCGATGATCCAGGCTTCCGAAGCGGTACGCAGATCCGGCTGCGCTTTCCACAGGGCGTTGGCCACAGGCAGCTTCGGCAGGTCGTGCGGGGTCGGGACGGTTTCGATGGTATTGACCAGCAGACGGAAGCGGTCTCCCAGGTCGATCAGGCTGGCGACAATCGCCGGGCCGGTCTGAGTATTGAAGATCAGGCGCGCCGGATCCGCTTTGCCGCCGATGCCCAGCGGCTGGACGTCGAGGATCGGTTTCTCGGCGGTGGCGATCGTCGGGCACACTTCCAGCATGTGCGAGCCGAGCACCAGATCGTTGCCGTTGTCGAAGTGGTAGGTGTAATCCTCCATAAAGGAGGTGCCGCCCTGCAGACCAGTTGACATCACCTTCATGATGCGAAGCAGAGCGGCGGTTTTCCAGTCGCCCTCGCCGGCAAAGCCGTAGCCCTGCTGCATCAGGCGCTGTACGGCGAGCCCCGGGAGCTGTTTCAGGCCGTGGAGATCTTCAAAGGTGGTGGTAAAGGCGTGGAAACCGCCCTGTTCGAGGAAGCGTTTCATCCCCAGCTCAATGCGCGCGGCGTCCAGCACGTTCTGACGCTTGTCGCCGTGAACCTGCGCCGCCGGGGTCAGACGATAGCTGCTCTCGTATTCATCGACCAGGGCGCTGATATCGCCGTCGCTGACGCTGTTGACCACTTGCACCAGATCGCCGACCGCCCAGGTGTTCACCGAGAAGCCAAACTTGATCTGCGCCGCGACTTTATCGCCGTCGGTCACCGCCACTTCGCGCATGTTATCGCCGAAACGGCACACTTTAAGATGACGGGTATCCTGTCTGGAGACCGCCTGGCGCATCCAGCCGCCGATGCGCTGGTGGGCCTCTTTATCCTGCCAGTGGCCGGTCACCACGCTGTGCTGCTGGCGCATACGGGCGCCGATGAAGCCGAACTCGCGGCCGCCGTGCGCGGTCTGGTTCAGGTTCATAAAGTCCATATCGATGCTGTCCCAGGGCAGCGCGGCATTGTACTGCGTATGGAACTGTAGCAGCGGCTTGTTGAGAATGGTCAGGCCGTTGATCCACATTTTTGCCGGCGAGAAGGTGTGCAGCCAGACCACTAACCCGGCGCATTTGTCATCGTAGTTAGCGTCGCGGCAGATGTGGGTGATCTCGTCCGGGGTGGTGCCCAGCGGCTTAAGGACCAGTTTGCACGGCAGTTTGGCTTCCGCATTCAGGCTGTTCACCACATGTTCGGCATGCTTCGTCACCTGGCGCAGGGCTTCCGGGCCGTACAGATGTTGGCTGCCAATAACGAACCATATTTCATAGTTATCAAAAATCGTCATTTTCGTATCCTTAATGGGTGAGCGCTGCCTGAGATTGCGGGGCTTTTTCCGCCTTTGCAGCCGAAGGGAGATAGTGTTGTTCGGCGCTGACCGACCACTGTTGGTAGCGCTGATAGAGTTGTTCGAAACGCTGTGCCTGCGCCGGGCGCGGCTGCAGGGTGGTTTCCACCTGGCTTGCCATCCGCTGCTGGGCGGCTGGAATATCCTCATAGACGCCGGCGGCGACGGCGGCGAAGATAGCCGCCCCCAGCGCGCAGCACTGATCGGAGGCGACAATCTGCAGCGGACGGTTCAGCACGTCGCAGCAGGCCTGCATGATGACCTGGTTTTTCCGCGCGATACCGCCAAGCGCCATGACGTTGTTAACCGGGATCCCCTGCTCGGTGAAGCACTCCATAATGGCGCGGGCGCCGAAGGCGGTGGCGGCGATCAGACCGCCGAACAGCGCCGGCGCGTCGGTGGCCAGGTTAAGGTCGGTGATCACCCCTTTCAGGCGCTGGTTGGCGTTCGGCGTGCGGCGGCCGTTGAACCAGTCAAGCACCACCGGCAGATGCTCCAGCGATGGATTGTTGGCCCAGGCTTCGGTGAGCGCCGGCAGTAACTGTTTTTGGCTGGCTTTGATTTGCTCCCGCAACGCTGGCTGCTGCTGGGCTAGCTGCTCCAGCGGCCAGCCGAGAATGCGACCGAACCAGGCGTAAATATCGCCGAAGGCGGACTGGCCTGCCTCCATACCGATAAAGTGCGGCACCACGCTGCCGTCGACCTGGCCGCAGATGCCTTTGACCGTGCGGTCGCCGACGCTCTCTTTATCGGCAATCAGAATGTCGCAGGTGGAGGTGCCGATGACTTTCACCAGCGCGTTAGGCTGTGCGCCGGCGCCCACGGCGCCCATATGGCAGTCGAAGGCGCCGCCGGAGATGGCCACGGTCTGCGACAGGCCCAGGCGCTGGGCCCACTCTGCGCTCAGCGTGCCGACCGGCACATCGGCCGTCCAGGTCTCGGTGAACAGCGGCCAGGCCAGATGCTGGTTAATGATGGGATCAAGCTCATCGAAGAAGCTGGCCGGCGGCAGACCGCCCCAGCTCTCATGCCACAGGGATTTATGCCCGGCGCTGCAGCGGCCGCGGCGCAGATCCTGCGGACGGGTGGTGCCGGAGAGCAGGGCGGGTACCCAGTCGCAAAGCTCCACCCACGAGGCGGCTGCCTGGGCGACGGCGCTATCTTCCCGGGTGACGTGGAGGATTTTGGCCCAGAACCATTCGCTGGAGTAGATCCCGCCAATATAGCGCGAGTAATCCTCTTTGCCCGGCTGGTGGCACAGGCGGGTGATCGCCTCGGCTTCCTCGACCGCGGTGTGATCCTTCCACAGGACAAACATGGCGTTAGGGTTGTCAGCGAATTCTTCGCGCAGCGCCAGCACGTTGCCCTCGGCATCAACGGGAGCCGGGGTTGAGCCGGTGCTGTCGACGCCAATGCCCACGACGTCGGCGCGCTGTTCGGCGCTCAGGGAGGCAAGTACGCTTTTCAGCGCCGCTTCCATGGACTCGATGTAATCTCGCGGGTGGTGGCGGAACCGGTTGTTAGCGCCATCGCAATACTGTCCTTCCCGCCAGCGCGGATACCACTCCACGCTTGCCGCCAGTTCTGCGCCGGAGGCGCATTCCACCGCCAGGGCGCGGACTGAGTCACTACCAAAGTCGAGGCCAATCGCAATTGCCATCTTGTTACTCCATGCAGAAATCATTCATGCAGCAACAGTAGATATCCCCGGCAAAATCCGTCAGGCCGGATTCGCTAATCTTATGGATTATTTTGCTGTCACCTCGCAAAGTGTGACGCCGTGCAAATATTCGATGTGGACTTTCCTGTCGTATTTATAGACACTTTTGTTACCCGGCATATCACGGTGGAATGCACGCCGCTGGCGCTTTTTTCGCTTGCTGTGCGGCTTTTTAGCGAAATTCCCACTGCCGTCGCAGTCGTGACAGGGCCGAGAGCGATAAAATGATGAATATGGACAATTGGTGTCACTAATACCTTCGGGGAGAACCACGCGTATGGCCGAAACGCAAAACGATCCGCTGCTGCCGGGCTACTCTTTTAACGCTCATCTGGTCACCGGTCTGACGCCGATTGAGGCGCAGGGATACCTGGATTTTTTTATCGACCGCCCGCTGGGTATGAAAGGCTATATCCTCAACCTGACGATCCGCGGCGAGGGGGTGATCAACAACCACGGCGAGCAGTTTGTCTGCCGGCCGGGCGATATGCTGCTGTTCCCGCCGGGGGAGATCCATCACTACGGCCGCCATCCCGACGCCAGCGAGTGGTATCACCAGTGGGTCTACTTCCGCCCGCGCGCCTACTGGCACGAGTGGCTCAACTGGCCGACCATCTTCGCCCAGACCGGCTTTTTCCGTCCGGACGAGCAGTGGCAGGCGCGCTTTGGCGAGCTGTTCGGCCAGATAGTCGATGCCGGACAGGGGGCGGGGCGCTATTCCGAACTGCTGGCGATTAATCTGCTGGAACAGCTCCTGCTGCGGCGGATGGAGGCGATCAACGAATCGCTGCATCCGCCGCTGGATAACCGGGTGCGCGACGCCTGCCAGTACATCAGCGACCATCTGGCGGACAGCCATTTTGATATCGCCAGCGTCGCCCAGCACGTCTGCCTGTCGCCCTCGCGTCTGTCGCACCTGTTCCGCCAGCAGTTGGGGATCAGCGTGCTCGGCTGGCGTGAAGACCAGCGCATCAGCCAGGCCAAACTGTTGCTGAGCACCACGCGGATGCCGATCGCCACCGTCGGGCGCAACGTCGGCTTTGAAGATCAGCTCTATTTTTCCCGCGTGTTCAAAAAATGCACCGGCGCCAGCCCGAGCGAATTCCGCGCGGGATGTGAATAAAAAGTAAAGAAAGTGAAATGATGACCCGCTTAAATGTCACAGCCAGTAAACTATTAAGACAATTGTTGGCTTGACGATGGCGCGATGGCTTCGGAGAATCCGGGCTTCGTTTTTTAACCGGGTACATTATGCAAGCATTGCTCGAACACTTTATTACCCAATCCACGGTCTACTCGTTGTTAGCCGTGATGCTAGTGGCCTTTCTCGAGTCGCTGGCGCTGGTGGGGCTTATTTTACCCGGAACGGTGATGATGGCCGGCCTTGGGGCGCTGATTGGCGGCGGTGAGGTTAATTTCTGGCAGGCGTGGCTGGCGGGGATCGTGGGCTGTCTGCTGGGAGACTGGATCTCATTCTGGCTCGGCTGGCGCTTTAAAAAGCCGCTGCACCGCTGGTCGTTCATGAAGAAAAACCGCGCCCTGCTGGAAAAAACCGAGCATGCGCTGCACCAGCACAGCATGCTCACCATCCTGATTGGCCGCTTTGTCGGGCCGACGCGTCCGCTGGTGCCGATGGTCGCCGGGATGCTCGACCTGCCGGTGGCCAAATTCGTGCTCCCGAATATTATCGGCTGCCTGCTCTGGCCGCCGCTCTATTTCCTGCCGGGGATTCTCGCCGGCGCGGCGATTGATATTCCGGCCGATGAAAACAGCGCCAGCTTTCAATGGCTGCTGCTGGGGGCGGCGCTGCTGGCCTGGCTGGCGGGGTGGCTGTGCTGGCGGCTGTGGCGGAGCGCGAAAACGTCTGGCGATCGGCTGTCCCGCTGGCTGCCGCGCGGGCGTCTGCTGTGGCTGGCGCCGTGTATGGTCGCGCTGGCGGCAACGGCGTTAACATTTGTCTTCCGCCATCCGCTGATGCCGGTCTATCTGGCGATCCTGCACAAGGTTATCGCGCGCTGATCCCCATCAGATGCGAGGCGCTGCTGCGGCCGCTTAACAGCTCGGCGGTAGCGCCATCCCAGACAATGCGCCCTTCGGCGACCACAATCGAGCGCGGCGCGATGCGCGCGGCATCTTCCACGCTGTGCGAAACCATCAGCAGGGTGAGCTGCTGCTGTTCACAGACATCCGCCACCAGCGCCAGCATCTCCTGACGCAGCGCCGGGTCGAGCGCCGAGAAGGGTTCATCCAGCAGCAGCACCGGCTGCTGGCGCACCAGACAGCGGGCCAGCGCCGCGCGCTGCCGTTGACCGCCGGAGAGCGCTCCCGGCAGGCGGTCAAGCAGGGCATCAATTCCCATCTGGGCGGCAATCGCCGTGACTTTATGCTGCTGTTCGCGGCTCAGTTTCAGGCCAGGGTGGATCCCGAGGCTGATATTCTGCCGAATGGTCAGATGGTTAAACAGGTTATTCTCCTGGAACAGCATCGAGACCGGACGCTGCGCCGGCGGCGTCGCGTGATGCGTCTCGCCGTTAATCTGCAGGCTGCCGCTGGCGGGCGGCAGAAAACCGGCGATCAGATTCAGCAGGGTGCTCTTTCCGGCGCCGCTGGGGCCGAGCACCGCGATGCGCTCGCCGCGCGCGACGTCGAGAGTAAAGCGCATCGGCAGATGCTGGTACAGCCAGGTCACATCATTGAGTTTTAGCATCACGCCCCGGAAGTTTTTCAATCAGCGTAAATAATAAGAAACAGAGCAGCAGCAGAAGCAGAGCGGTGACGGCGCCGTCCTGGCTGCGGTAGGCGCCTATCTGCTGGTAGAGATAGAAAGGCAGGGTGCGGAACGCCTCGTTGCCGAACAGCGCCACCACGCCGAAGTCGCCAATCGACAGCACGCAGGCGAAGGCTAACGCCTGGGCTAGGGGGCGCCGGAGCGCGCGAAGTTCGATGACCCGCAGTCGCGTCAGGCCTTCGATCCCCAGCGACTGGCACAGCATATTGTAGCGGACGGCAATGTCGCGCATCGGGTTTTCCAGTACTTTAAGCGCGTAGGGGATCGCCATCAGAGCGTTGGTAAAGATGACGATGCCGTCGGCGGACTCCGGCAGGCCGATGCTGTTATTGAGCAGCAGAAAGAAGCCGGTAGCCAGCACGATGCCCGGCATGGCAAGGATCAGCATGCCGCTCAGCTCCATCGCCTGCCCAGCCAGCGGCCGCTGACGGGCGCGCAGCTCGCGACTGCTCCATAGCAGCATCATTGTCAGGGTCACGCTCAACAGCCCGGCGGCGATGGCGATGCGCAGGGAAGTCGTTAATGCCTGCCAGAGGGCGGGCTGCGCCAGCACGTCCAGCATATTGCGGTTGACCCCGTCGACGATGACCGCCAGCAGCGGCGGCAGCAGCAGCAGCAGGGCGGCGCCGATCAGCAACCCATCGCTCAGCCGGCTATGCAGGCGATCGTCAGGGTCACGCCAGCCGCGGACATGGCTGACGCCGATAGCCACCGCTTTACTGAGGCGCTGGCTGAGCAGCACCAGCCCGAGGCAGCAGAGCATCTGAATCAACGCCAGCATTGCCGCTCGCGCCGGATCGTAGTCAAAGCTCAGCGCCTGGTAGATAGCCAGCTCAATCGTGGTGGCCTTCGGGCCGCCGCCCAGCGACAGCACGGTGGCGAAGCTGGCAAAGCAGAGCATAAAAATCAGCGCGGCGACGGCGGGAATGTGCCGGCGCATCCATGGCCATTCGACGAGGCGGAAGAAGGCATAGCCGCGCATGCCAAGCTGGGCGGCAATTTGCCGCTGCTCGCCGGGAATGTTCTCCAGCGCCTGCAGCAGCAGGCGGGTGGCCATCGGCATATTGAAAAAGACGTGCGCCAACAGGATGCCCTGCAGGCCGTAAGGTGAGAAATCCCACTGCCAGCCGAAAGTGTGAAACAGCGAGGCCAGCCAGCCCTGGCGGCCATAGACGCTGAGGATGCCGAACACCGCCACCAGCACCGGCAGGATCAGGGTCATCGCGCACAGACGCAGCAGCAACGTGCGGCCGGGGAAGCGACGCCGATAAAGCGCGCGGGCGAGAAAGATAGCCGGCCCCACCGAGAGCAGCGCTGACAGCGACGCCTGCCAGAAGGAGAAGCGCACCACATGCCAGAGGTAGCTATCGCTGAAGACCGTCCGCCAGCCCGCGCCGGGGGCGCTGAACCACAGCGCCAGAAACGCCGCCAGCGCGACGGCGCAGAGCAGCGTAGCGGCGAACAGGCCCGGCAGCAGCCCGCTCAGGTTTAGCGGCTGACGGCGCGTTGCCATGCGCTAATCCAGGTCTGACGCTCGCTGGCGACCTGCTGCGGGGTAAACGTCAGCGTGGTCTGCGGTTTTACCAGGCTTGCAAAACCGGCCGGCAGCGCGACCTGGGTCACCGGATACATCCAGTTGCCGGTGGGGATGGCGTTCTGGAAGCCAGGCGAGACCATGAATTTGAGGAATTTTTCCGCCAGTTCCGGCTGCTTGCTGGCGGCGGTGCGGGCGGCAACTTCGACCTGCAGATAGTGGCCTTCGGCGAAGTTCGCCGCCGCATAGTGGTCTTTCTTCTCTTCAATCATGTGGTAGGCCGGCGAGGTGGTGTAGCTCAAGACCAGGTCGCTTTCCCCTTTCAGGAACAGACCGTAGGCTTCGCTCCAGCCCTTGGTGACGGTAACGGTTTTCGCCGCCAGCTTCTGCCAGGCCTCGGGCGCTTTATCGCCATAGACCTTTTGCATCCACAGCAGCAGCCCCAGCCCCGGGGTGCTGGTGCGCGGATCTTCATAGATGACCCGCCATTTTTGCGGGCTCTCGACCAGCTCTTTCAGGCTCTTCGGCGGGTTGGCCAGTTTGTTTTTGTCATAGACGAAGGCGAAATAGCCGTAATCGTAGGGGACAAAGGTGTCGTTATCCCAGCCGCCCGGCACGCTGACCGCGCTGGCGGGTACGTTGCTTTTGGCAAACAGTTTACTCTGCGCCGCGGCTTCCAGCAGGTTGTTATCAAGGCCAAGCACGACGTCGGCCTTGCTGTTTTTGCCTTCCATGCGCAGGCGATTCAGTAGCGAAACGCCATCTTCCAGCGCGACGAACTTCAGCTCGCAGCCGCAGTCCGCTTCAAACGCTTTTTTGACCGCCGGGCCGGGGCCCCAGTCGGCAGAGAAGGAGTCATAGGTATAGACAGTGAGGACAGGCTTCGCCAGAGCGGGCATGGCGACCAGCGCCAGCAGCGGGAGTAATTTTTTCAACACTTTGCACCTCAGAAAAAAGGGGGGGCAAAGGATTTTGAGTGAGCCTCAAATCCCTTCGCCGGCGTTATCCGGATCAGGTTCGACGGGTATTTTCTCAGCCCATACGCTTCATCCTTCAAGCCGCATCTGCGTTAGCTTCGCGCGTTCACCCCAGTCACATAGTTATCTATGCTCCAGGGGATTCACCCGCTTGCTGCCTTGATGCAACTTGAATGATATTGCGTATGTTTATTAGCACCCCGTTGAGAACGGCCTTAGTGTAATGATTTTGTCAGATGACGGAAAGGCTTACGGCTCCGGCGGCGCAAACCATGCGGATTTAAAATCGAACCAGCCGAGGGTGTTCATCCGCACGCCGCGCATACTGCGCTGGCCCTGAATCATCAGCCAGTGATGGATCAGCGGCACGATATGCTGGCTGGCCAGCAGACGCTGACTCCAGGTGGCCGGATTAAACTCTCCCGCGCGCCAGCGGCTGGCGTCTTCCTGCCAGTCGATGGGGATGCAGCGCTGAATCAGCGGGACTTCGTACAGATAGGCGAATAGCGAGAATTCGATTGGCAAGGTGAAGTTAACGCTGTTGAGCCAGATATCGCTGACTACCTCGCCGCGATGCCAGGCATCGTACTCCAGCTCCTGGATCTCCAGCTTCACCTGATGCGCGGCCAGCAGGTCGCGCATGATCCCGCCGATCACCCGGTGTTCGACGTGATCGCGGTAATAGGTGAGGGTGACCGTCTCCAGCCCCGCCGGCTTGTCGCTGGCGTGATTGCTGGCGTGATGCCAGCGCGGCAGCAGGCCGTAGGCGGGAAACCAGTTGCCCTGGTAGTGTTCGCCCGCGTGGTAGAGCAGGTTCGCGGGCTGGAACAAATAGCTTAACCAGCGGCGCACCGCCTCGTTGGCGCCCAGCGGGCTTCGCGAGTCAAACAGCAGGTAGTAGCACCCCTCTTCCAGACGACTCTCCACCGCTTTTTCGCTTTCGGTATTGCCCTGCAGCGTCAGGCCGCCGTTGGGCTCTTCGCTAATTTCCGGTAGCACCCAGACGTTCACCTCATCGATCAGCGCCCGGTAGCCAAAATAGTCCTCAAAGGCGTGGATCTTGAGCTGGTTCTGATTGTTACGCACCACGGCATACGGGCCGGTGCCGACCGGCATCGAAGAAAAGTGGTTCATGGTCTGCCACTCCTGCGGCAGCACCATCGCTGGCACCTGGCCCAGCAGCCAGGGCAGCCAGCGGTCGGGCTGGCGCAGATGAATATCCAGGGTCCAGGCGGTGGGCGACTCGATGCGTTCGATATGCGAATAGAGCGGCAGGGCATTGCTGCGCTGCAGAGAAGCGATCACATCGCTCATCTCCAGCTCACGGCCATGGTGAAAATGGATGCCTGGCCGGAGGAAAAAGCGCCAGTGGGTGGGCGTCAACTGCTGCCAGTGGTGGGCAATATCAGCTTCCAGTTCCCCATTTTCCTCATTTACCCGCGTCAGCGCGCTGAATATTTGCCGGGCGATATGGGTTTCCGAACGTCGCAGCGCGCTGCCGGGCAGTAAATTCTTCATCGGCCGGTAGTAGAGCACGCGCAGGATGTGCCGCCCCTGGCGGAAGCTGCGCCCGAGATGCGAGACCAGCATCTGACGGACGGCGGCTTTATCGCCGACCAGCTGCACCAGCTGATCGATGCGATCCTGTTCAAGCAGATCTTCGGCACGCTGCTGCTGCAGGGCGAGGCCGGTATAGAGAAAGGTCAGCCGCGAGCGTTTTCCGCGGCCAGCCTCCGCCTTCCAGGTCAGCCAGCCGCGGGACTCCATCATATTGAGCAAGGTGCGCATGTGGCGGCGCGAGCAGCTCAGCATTTCCGCCAGCTCGTTGAGGGTGGTCTCCTGCGACTTGCCGTCGCAGCACTGCCATAGACGGATGAACTGTTGTTGCAGACGGCCGGAAGACATAAAAGGGGAACTCCTGCGCAAAACTCAGCAATTTATTACTCCCCATATTAAGCCAATAATGAATCCCGATGAAGCGAGGAGGTGAATATGATGAGGTCTACCGCAAAATCGTTCTACCAGCGCTACTTTTCTGCGACGCAGGAAGCGTCCTGGCTGGCCCGCCTGATGGCAGGACGACAGCAGGAAATCCTGGGCGAACTGATGCAGTGGGGAGTGACGTCAAAGACCTCTGATCATTGACTTGCAGACATCATGTGTGACTGAGTATTGGTGTTATACTCGTCGTTTTTCAAGCTGCAGGTGCGCGCGCTTGCCCGGGTCTATCGCTGTCGATGCTCCCAGAGCCCTATGTTCTGGCCGCGTGAATCGCCCCTACGGGACTCACCCTTTCGGAGCCAGCGTAAGCGCTGCGCAAAACGGTTAACCGTTTGTCCTGCAACGTGAAATCCACAGAGTATAGAATCACCCGCCAGCAGAAAGCCTCTGCTGGCTTTTTTCGTTTACTTCGCGTGTGTTAAGGACATTTCATGCTGTGGTTGATGACGATGGGACGACGGCTAAACGGCGTCTATGCCGCCTTTATGCTGGTTGCTTTTATGATGGGCGTGGCGGGCGCATTGCAGGCGCCGACGTTGAGTTTGTTTCTCAGCCGCGAAGTGGGGGCGCAGCCGTTCTGGGTGGGCCTGTTCTACACCGTGAATGCGATAGCCGGGATCCTGGTGAGCCTGGCGCTGGCCAAGCGCTCCGATAGCCGCGGCGACCGGCGGCGGTTAATTATGTTCTGCTGTCTGATGGCGGTAGGCAATGCGCTGCTGTTTGCCTTCAACCGCCACTATCTGACGCTGATCACCTGTGGGGTGATGCTGGCATCCATCGCTAACGCCGCCATGCCTCAGCTCTTTGCCCTGGCGCGGGAATATGCCGACAGCTCGGCGCGGGAAGTGGTGATGTTCAGCTCGGTCATGCGTGCCCAGCTGTCTCTGGCGTGGGTGATTGGCCCGCCGCTGGCCTTTATGCTGGCGCTCAACTATGGCTTTACCACCATGTTCTCTATTGCGGCGGGCATCTTTGCGATCAGCCTGGCGCTGATTGCGGTCAAACTGCCCTCGGTTCCGCGCGTGGAACAGCCCTCGGAAGAGGCGGAGGCGCTGGCGCAGGCCGGCGGCTGGCAGGACAAGAATGTGCGGATGCTGTTTATCGCCTCCACCCTGATGTGGACCTGCAACACCATGTATATCATTGATATGCCGCTGTGGATCAGCAGCGATCTCGGGCTTCCCGACAGTCTGGCCGGGATCCTGATGGGCACCGCCGCCGGCCTGGAGATTCCGGCGATGATCCTCGCCGGCTACTACGTGAAGCGCTTTGGTAAACGTAAAATGATGGTAGCGGCGGTGGCGGCCGGTGTGCTGTTTTATCTGGGGCTGATCCTGTTTCATGCCCGAACGGCGCTGCTGGCCCTGCAGCTGTTCAACGCCATTTTTATCGGCATAATCGCCGGGATCGGCATGCTGTGGTTCCAGGATTTAATGCCGGGACGCGCGGGGGCGGCGACCACCCTGTTTACCAACAGTATTTCCACTGGCGTGATCCTCGCCGGCGTGATGCAGGGGGCGCTGTCGCAGAGCTATGGCCACGCCAGCGTCTACTGGACGATCGCCGCGATTTCGCTGGTGACGCTGTTTTTAACCAGCAAGGTGAAAGATATCTGACCGTCCTCTTCGCCCCGGCGTGCAATTCGCCGGGGCCGCCGTCTTTACTTCAGTTCGATTCGCTTGATGTCGCCGATGATAAAAATGTAGGCAATCACGCCGATCAGCGCCGTCAGGCCGACGTAGATCAGTGCGTAAAAGAAGTTACCCGTTGCGGAGATAATCACGCCAATTATCAGTGGGGCTATAATCGACGCCATATTAGCGCAGAAATTAAATATCCCGCCGGTCAGGCCTGCCATATTTTCCGGGGCAATATCAGAAATTAACGTCCAGCCCAGACCAACCATTCCCTGACCAAAAAATGCCACTGACATAATAATAATAACGGTGCTGTTGGCGCTCACCCAGTTCGCCGCAATAATACAGCTGGAGAGTAATAATCCGGAAATTATTGGTAACTTCCGACTGATATTGACGGAGCCGGTTCGCTTCAGCAGTCGGTCCGAGATCCAGCCGCCGAAGAGGATGCCGATGGCGGCGGCGAGAAACGGCCAGGTGGCGAAGAAGCCAACGTGCAGCCAGGGAAGATGGCGCTCGTTGGCCAGATAGCTGGGAAACCACGTCAGGAAAAACACCAGCGTGGTGTTGCCCGCAAACTGACCCAGACTGGCGCCGAGGATCTGGCGACAGCCCAGCAGGCGCCTGGCGTCACGCCAGTTAAATGGAACGTTCTGGATTTTATTGTTAATACCGTTTGCGCCGATATAATCCAGCTCCGCTTGATTAGCCGTGCGCGATTCATGGGGTTCGTGATAAAAACGCCACCACACCAAAGTAAATAAAATACCTAATCCTCCGGTGAGGAAAAAAAGCGTTCTCCAGCCGTGATGTTCGAGGATTAAAAATAACAGCGGTGAGAAGGCCGCCAGTCCTATATATTCACCAACCGTATATGTTGCCGTCGCCCGTGCGCGCTCATGCTGCGGGAACCAGGTGCTGACGATGCGGCTGTTGGCCGGGAAGCAGGGCGCTTCACTGACGCCAAGTCCCAGGCGCAGAAGCAGCAGAGATTTAAGCCCGAGGGTGAAACTTTGCAGCAGGGTAAACAGCGACCAGAAGAAAATTGACAGGGCATAGGTCAGTTTGTTGCCGAAGCGGTCTAAAAACATGCCGCCGGGGATCTGCGCCAGGGCATAGGTCCAGGCAAAGGCGGAGAAAATGATGCCCATCATCGCCGGATCGATATGAATTTCCTGGGTTAACTGTGGGGCAACGATACCGAGGATGGTGCGGTCGAGATAATTGATCATCGTTCCGACGGACAACAGCAGTAAAATAACTATCCGAACGCGGCTTCTTTTTTTCGTCCCTGATGAGGAAGTGAGGACTTCCTGAGAGTTTGACATACTCATAGCGAGTTCCTTTAAAGTTTAAAATATTTTTGCATATATTTGTATATGCAAAAATATCTCCGGGAACTATAGGTAGTATCTATGAATGGCAACGCTTTGTGGCACATTCATACGCTTCAGAAAATAATATTTGATACACCGCCGATATTTACCCGCTCATGCACATTATTGGTGGCTTGCATGGTATATTAGCATCAGTGGATTTATTCTTATATTATACGGGCAAAAATAATGAACCTAAAGCAACTTTATTATTTTAAACGTCTGTCTGAAACTGAACATTATACCGAAGCGGCCTCCAGTCTGTGCATCACCCAGCCTTCGCTAAGCCATGCGATATCAGAGCTGGAGAAGGAGTTAGGGGTCGCACTGTTCGCCAGACAGGGACGGAACGTTAAAATTACGCAAAACGGCAAGCGTTTTCTGCCGTATGTCGAAGATGCCCTGGCCTCACTGGAAAATGGCCGCACAGTTTTGCAAAAAAACGGCGCTGAAAATAAAGAAAACATTCGTATCGCCTTTATTTACACGATGGGCGAATATGTTGTTCCGCAGTTAATTAATAAATATTCTCTTTCACCTGAGTTTCACAATGTGACTTTTTCTTTTACTCAATGGACCTCGCTGACGCTGTTGCAGGAGCTGAAAGCGGGAAAAGTCGATCTGGCGATCTGCTCTTATATTGCCGATGAGCCCGATATCGATTTTATTCCGGTTATTCAGCAGGAGCTGGTGGTGGTGACCGCCAGGGATCATCCGCTGGCCCGTCTGTATGAACATGAAGTCGACCTCGTGGAGACGATTCATTATCCCTATATCTATTTTTCAGAAAATAGCGGCTTACGTCCGTTTATCGATAATGTATTTATGCAGCAAAAGCTGGTGCCGGAGATTGCCTGCTACGTGGAAGAGGATACCGCGATGGCCGGGCTGGTCAGCATTGACTACGGGATCGCGATCATGCCGCGGATCTCGGCGCTCTCCCATTACAACGTCCATATCCTGAAGATTAAAAACACCCTCCCTCCGCGCTATATCTATCTGGCGACCATGAAAGACCGGGGACTTTCCCCGGCGCTGCAGTCGTTTAAAAATGTGGTCATCCACGACAGCCAGAAGATCTGTTAGCGAATAGCCCGGAGTGGTCCTCCGGGCTAAGGGGTTATCAGGAGAGAATATCCATCACTTCACGCAGCTTATTGATGGCTATCTGTCCCGGCGCGGAAGCTTGACCCACTGTACCGAAGGTCATGGCTGAGCCAAAAAGACGCCCGGTCACCCGGCTGACGCCGCCTGATTTTCCCATCGACATGGTGATCAGCGGGCGGGTGGCATACTTCTCTTTCATGGTCAGCGTGGCGGCGAGCAGGGTCAGAACGTCCTGCGGCGATTGCGGCATCACCGCGATCTTCGGCAGATCGGCACCCAGATCCTGCATGCGGCGCAGGCGATAGATGATATCTTCCTGGGCGGGGGTTTTATGAAAATCATGGTTACTCATGATCACTTTGACGCCCGCGGCATGCGCATCGTCAACCAGCGCGCGGATCTGCGCTTCATCATTGAACAGCTCGACATCGATGACATCAACCAGTCCACTGCGCGCCGCTTCGCGGTTGAGCGCGAAGTAGGCATCGTCGCTGAGCTCGGTCTCGCCGCCTTCTTTCTTGCTGCGGAAGGTGAACAGCAACGGCAGGGCTTTCAGCGCACCACGGATTTCCGCCAGCGCGGCCATCACCTGGGCCATCTCTCTGACCTGCGTAAAGTGATCAACGCGCCATTCGATGATATCGGCGCCGGCGTCGACCAGGCCGTGGGCGTTACCCAGTATTTCATCCAGCGTTTTGCCGATCAGCGGTACACAAATTAAGGTTTCCCCTTCCTGGAAGGTGATGTTCTTTACGGTAACTGCATTTGTCATGTAGGCATCCATTATTATTCGCGTTGAACCTCAGGCGGTGACTGCGGTGCGTGATACTTTTTGCGCCGCCCGAGCCTGCAGTTGACGATAGCCGATGTACAGGGCGATCACAAAGCCGATCACGGCGATCGCAAAATCAAACCACATAATGCTGGCAATACTGATCTGCGAAAGTTTGGCGGTGATCAGCGGGATCGTGAAGCTGGCGATACTGCCGGCGGTGTAGAAGATCCCGGTTGCCTTGCCTTTCCCGTTCGGGAAGCTCATCGCCATGATCGTCGCTCCCAGCTGTAGCACTCCGCCCGCGGCGGCAAAGCCGATGACAAAGGCGAAGCCGGTAACCATCATCGGCGTCGGGAACAGGCACACCAGCAGCAGCGAGACCATCGACAGGCCAGTATAGATGATCATGGCGACGGCAGAGCTGAACACCTCTTTGACGAAGGCAGCAGTCACGAAGACGCAGACCAACGACCCAACGGTATAGATGCTGAGCAGCTTAATCGCCGAGGCATAGGGCAGCCCGACCACGAACTGGCCGTACTGCGCCAGCCACTGGCTGACCAGATAGAACGTCGCCATGCCGATATAGCCGTACAGCGTGAAGATCATCATATCCAGTTTGTTGGCCTGCGGACGGGCGAACGTTTCCGCCTGTGGCTCAGGAGATTCCTCTTTTTTCGCTGCCTGGCTGTCAGGGAATGGCATTTTAAGCAGGTAAATCCCGCTCAGTACAAAGAGCGCCGCCGCAATCACGAACGACCAGCCGAACCATAGATTCGCCCAGATCAGGAAGCTGATAATGAACGGCAGCAGGAACTGCCCGGCGGAAACGAAGGCTTTGATCAGCACGTTGGCCCGGCTGGCGGAGTGCGGGAAAGATTCCATCAGCGCCGGATAGGTGCCGGAGTCGAGGAAGCTGTTCGCCAGGCCCGCCATAATGCCGAAGACATAGGCCAGATAGATATTTTTGGTCAGCAGAATGCCGACGAAAAAGATCAGGTAGCTCAGGATCCCAAGATAGATAAAGGGCTTGCGACCGAAGCGATCCGAGAGAAATCCGGTCACGATGGTCGCTAACTTACCAATACCTAACGAGGAGATAACGATCGATACGCCGGCTTTATCTGTTCCCCACTGTTCCTGAAGATGGGCCATGTTGAGGGTGATTAACAGCACCCCCATGCCGTGGATCAGGTAGTTGAGGTACAGCCCTGCCGCGGTAGGGACGTATTTATTTTTCATCGCTTGCCCCTTAGAACAGGATGCTTTTGATGTAATCAACCGGCATCTGTTTACCCGTCCAGATTTCGAACGCGCGCGCGCCTTGCCACAGCATCATCCCGAGGCCGTTTAGCGTGCGGCAGCCTTTTTTCTCAGCCACTTCCAGCAGGTGGGTTTTGCGCGGGTTATATACGACGTCGGAGACGATCAGGTCCGGACGCAGGAAGCTGTCGTCCGGCAGCAGCATCTGGCCTTCGAACGGCTTCATGCCGACCCCGGTGGCATTGGTCAGGATCACGCTGCTGTCGATTTCGGCACGCAGTTTGTCATGATCGTCAAGATCGAACAGATGGATCTCACAGCGCGTGTTGTTGCGGATCTTGGCGACCGTTTCTTCGGCGTTGGCGAAGAATTTATCGCGACGGTTGAAGATGGAGATCGCCTTCACGCCATCCAGTGCCGCCTGGACGCAGAGTGCGGTCGCCGCGCCGCCGGCGCCGAGCACGGTCATCTTCTTGCCAATGATATCGATACCCGCTTCGCTAAGGGCGCGCATATAGCCGGTGCCGTCGGTGATATGCCCGGTCAGGACGCCGTCGTCATTGACCACGGTATTCACCGCCCCGACCAGCTGCGCCGCCGGAGACAGCTTATCGAGATACTGGCAAATCTCGGTTTTGTTCGGCATAGAGACGTTAAAGCCGCGCAGCTTCAAAGCCCGGAAGCCCTGCACAACGTCTTTCAGCTCCTGATTACCGACTTCAAAAGCCAGGTAGACGTAGTCCAGCCCGAGATGGGCGAAAGCCTCGTTGTGCATGGTGGGCGACATGCTGTGGCGAATCGGGGTGGCGATCAGACCAATCAGCTCAGTGTGTCCAGTAATACGTTCTGCCATGACAAAAATCCTCAATAAGTTAGAAAGGGAATTCGTTGTGCTTCGCGGCTACCCAGTGCACCCATGTCTTCGAGGGTGTCCAGCACGTTGCGGCCTTCGCGGATGCCGTCGATAATGCGTCGCGCCATCACGCTGTCGCCGATATTCATGATTTTGACGTTATTGGCATTGGCCCAGCGTTCGATCTCGTCGAGACCCGTCCGGTTGGCGCGCATCCCCAGACAGACAAAGCCGTAGTCGAAGGGGATATCGAAGGTGTGCTGTGTATTTTTCACCTGGAAATGGTCGGCAGCCACCGCCATCAGTTGCGTATTCATGTGCTGTTCGACCTGGTGCTCGTCGAGCATGGTCAACATGGCATTCTTGGTAATGATGTCGAGATCGCGACCGGCGGCGTCCTGCATTTCGATTAAGACCGCCTGCGCGCCGCGAGCGGTAAAGTATTCGATGACGTCGAGGCCAACGGCGCCCGCGCCGACAACGGCGATGCGTTTGCCCTCGACATGGGTAAATTTCGCCAGATTGTCGATCATGCCGGTAATGGAGAAGACTTTGCCTTCCGCGGCGTCAATATTCTCCCGCAGTCCAGCAATGGGCGGCAGCAGGGGGGTTGAGCCGGTGGCATTGACGATCAGATGTGGACGCAGGGCGGAAACCGAGGCCACGTCTGCCCGTTTGCCGACCTGCAGCATCAGGTTGTCCAGCGCGGCGATGCGGTTTTTCATAAACTGCGGGAAATCCGCGATGCGTTTTTTCTCCGGCAGACGGGCGATATCGCTGGCGAGACCGCCGACGTGATTTTTCGCCTCCAGCAGCCAGGTGTGGCAGCCGACTTCCGCCGCGGTGCAGGCGGCCTCCATCCCGGCAGTGCCGGCGCCGATGACGACCACGTTCGTTTCGCGATTAACGCGCCGCGTTTTGTAGGCATCGCCGTGAATGATGTCCGGGTTAATTGAACAGCGCAGCGGGCGCGAGCGGGCGATGCGATGGTCGGCGCAGCCGATGTTGCAGGAGATGCATTTGCGCATCACGCGCTCTTTACCGCTTTGCACCTTCTGCACCCACTCCGGCTCGGCAATCAGACCGCGACCAATGGCAATGAGATCGGCATCGCCGCTGGCGAGGATATCCTCGGCTACCTGCGGGGTACGGATATTGCCAGCGATGACCGTGGGCTTATGGAATTTATCGCGCACCGCGCGGGAGAGGTAACGCTTCCAGCCATCCTCCAGCGACATCTGGTCGATTTGCAGATTCAGGTTGTCGTTCTGCGCCGCCGAGACGTTGATGATATCGACCTTCTCCTGACAGAGCTCAAGGATGCGCAAGGAATCTTCGAGGGTATTGCCGCCTTTGAGGAAGTCGTCGGCGCTGATGCGCAGGCTGACCGGAAAACGTGGCCCGACGCAGGCGCGAACTTTATCGACAATCAGACCTAATATTCGAGTGCGGTTTTCGACGCTGCCGCCAAATTCATCGGTGCGTTTGTTAAATAACGGCGATAAAAACTGGCTAATTAAATAGGAGTGGCCGGCATGAATTTCGACGCAGTCAAAACCCGCGCGACGAACGCGCTCTGCGGCGTCCCCGAATTTTTCCACCGCGTGATAAATTTCCTCATGGGTCATTGGCCGCGGAATATTACCGTGCTTTTTCGAGGGCGTCGTCGAGGAGGAGAGCGGTGTCTGACCCTCGAGGCGGTAGGCATAAGCGGAAGCGCCAGCGTGATTTAACTGAATGGATACGCAGGCGCCGTGTTTATGCAGGGTCTCGGTTAATTTAAACAGCCGTGGAATATATTGATCGTTATCGATGCGCAGCTGGGTGGTGCCGTTGGAAGCGAAAGGGAAATCAATACAGATATTTTCGATGGTGATAAGACCGGTGCCGCCTTTGGCCCGCAGTTCGTAGTATTCCAGCTGTTCCTGCGAGACCTCGCCATTGAGCGTAGCCATATTGGTGCCCATCGGGGGCATAATAATGCGGTTTTTTAGCGTCATGCCGTTGATGGTCAACGGACTGAAAAGGTGCGGATAGTGGCTCATCTCTTCTCTCCACAGGAGGCCGGGAGGCCGCTATGCGGGGGCCCGGGCGTGTCCTTAGTTAATATTTCTCTGTGGGAAAAGATAGCGAGGGGAAAAATTGAAAAATAATGCTTTTTTTTGCTGTGAGCTATAGGGGTTCTCTATGAGATTAACGCTTCTTTCACATTGTTATATTTTTATATTAAACACTCATACCTTATTTTTACTTGCAGTGAAGGGTTAATACATAAACCGCGCAGGTCAGGGGTAAGAAAGCGAAATCATTCGTCTTTATCGCGTGGGGCAGGCCAACGTCATGGGCTGACGTTCGAAGAATTAATATTGTTTTTTGTGCGTGAGATCTCAATTTTCTGCCGCAATAAATTAAAAAGCCCGGTCAAATGACCGGGCGCGAAGCTTAATTCATAAACGCCGGCAGCTTGTGCTCATAGTCGGAAATCGCCGCTTCATGTTGCAGCGTCAGGCCGATGCTATCCAGGCCATTAAGCATGCAGTGGCGACGGAAATCGTCGATCTTAAAGCTGTAGGTTTTATCCCCCGCTTTCACCACCTGCGCTTCCAGGTCCACTTCAAACGTAATGCCCGGGTTGGCCTGCACCAGTCTGAACAGCTCGTCGACCTGCTCATCGCTCAGCGTCACCGGCAGCAGCTGGTTGTTGAAGCTGTTGCCGTAGAAAATATCGGCAAAGCTTGGGGCGATAACGACTTTAAAACCGTAATCGGTCAGCGCCCACGGCGCATGCTCGCGGGAGGAGCCGCAGCCGAAGTTTTCCCGCGCCAGCAGGATAGAGGCGCCTTTGTACTCAGGAAAGTTCAGCACGAACTCCGGGTTCGGCTGTTGACCTTTATCATCGAGGAAGCGCCAGTCGTTGAACAGGTGCGCGCCAAAGCCGGTGCGGGTCACTTTCTGCAGAAACTGCTTGGGAATAATCGCGTCGGTATCGACGTTTGCAGCATCCAGCGGAACCACCAGGCCGGTATGTTGGGTAAATTTCTCTGCCATGATGGTCTCCTTACTTCAGATTACGGATATCGGCGAAATGGCCGGTCACAGCCGCCGCCGCGGCCATTGCCGGGCTCACCAGGTGCGTGCGTCCGCCGCGGCCCTGACGGCCTTCAAAATTACGGTTGCTGGTGGAGGCGCAGCGCTCGCCCGGGTTCAGGCGGTCGTTGTTCATCGCCAGACACATCGAGCAGCCCGGTAAGCGCCACTCAAAGCCGGCTTCGATAAAGATCTTATCCAGGCCTTCCGCTTCCGCTTGCGCTTTCACCGGACCGGAACCTGGTACCACCAACGCCTGGACGCCCGGCGCCACTTTACGCCCTTTGGCGATTTCCGCCGCGGCGCGCAAATCTTCGATACGCGAGTTGGTACAGGAGCCGATGAACACTTTATCGATAGCCACTTCCGTCAGCGGGATGCCGGATTTCAGTCCCATATAGGCCAGCGCTTTCTCAGCGCTGGCGCGTTCCACCGGGTCGCTGAATGACGCAGGATCGGGGATATTATCGGTGACCGAAATCACCTGGCCTGGGTTGGTGCCCCAGGTCACCTGCGGAGCAATCTCAGCCGCCTGCAGCGTCACCACGGTGTCAAATGTGGCGCCGTCGTCGGTTTTCAGGGTTTTCCAGTACGCCACCGCATCGTCAAAATCTTTGCCTTTCGGCGCGTGCAGACGGCCGCGTACGTAATTGAAGGTGGTTTCATCCGGCGCGACCAGGCCCGCTTTGGCGCCCATCTCGATCGCCATGTTGCACAGGGTCATGCGACCTTCCATGCTCAGATCGCGGATCGCTTCGCCGCAGAATTCCACCACGTGGCCGGTGCCGCCGGCGCTGCCGGTTTTACCAATGATCGCCAACACGATATCTTTGGCGGTGATGCCCGGCGCCGCTTTGCCTTGCACTTCGATTTTCATGGTTTTCGCACGACCCTGTTTCAGGGTCTGGGTCGCCAGCACATGTTCCACTTCGGAAGTGCCGATGCCGAAGGCCAGCGCGCCGAACGCGCCGTGGGTGGCGGTATGGGAGTCGCCGCATACAATGGTCATCCCCGGCAAGGTCACCCCTTGTTCCGGGCCCATTACGTGAACGATGCCCTGGTACGGGTGATTCAGGTCGTACAGCTCAACGCCGAACTCTTTACAGTTCTTAATCAGCTCCTGCATCTGAATGCGGGCCATCTCGCCGGACGCGTTAATGTCTTTGGTCTGCGTCGAGACGTTGTGATCCATGGTGGCGAAGGTTTTACCCGGCTGGCGCACCTGGCGGCCGTGGGCGCGCAGGCCGTCAAAGGCCTGCGGGGAGGTAACTTCATGCACCAGATGGCGGTCGATATACAACAGCGGGGTTTCGTTTTGCGCCTCATACACCACGTGCGCATCAAACAATTTTTCGTATAACGTCTTCGCCATGATTACACCCCTTCTGCGACATAGCGGGCAATGATATCGCCCATTTCATCAGTGCTGACCGCCGCCGTGCCGCGCGCTAAGTCGCCGGTACGAACCCCTTCCTCCAGAGCGCGGTTAATCGCGCTTTCAATTGCGCTCGCCGCCTCGTTAGCGTCAAGGCTATAGCGCAGCAGCAGCGCCAGGGAGAGGATCTGCGCAATCGGGTTAGCGATATTTTTGCCAGCGATATCCGGCGCCGAGCCGCCTGCAGGCTCGTACAGGCCGAAACCTTGTTCGTTAAGGCTGGCGGACGGCAGCATACCCATCGAGCCGGTGATCATTGCGCACTCGTCGGAGAGGATGTCGCCGAACAGGTTGGAGCACAGCAGCACGTCGAACTGAGACGGATCTTTAATCAGCTGCATGGTGGCGTTATCGATATACATATGCGCCAGCTCAACGTCCGGATACTCTTTGCCGATCTCACTGACGATTTCGCGCCACAGAATAGAGGACTGCAGAACGTTGGCTTTATCGATGGAGGTCACTTTGTGACGACGTTTACGGGCAGATTCAAAAGCGATGCGCGCGATACGTTCGATTTCAAAGCGGTGATACACCTCGGTATCAAAAGCTTTCTCATGCTGGCCGCTGCCTTCGCGGCCTTTCGGCTGGCCGAAGTAGATGCCGCCGGTCAGTTCGCGAACGCAGAGAATGTCGAAGCCGTTGGCGGCGATGTCGGCGCGCAGCGGGCAGAACTCTTCCAGCCCCTGATACAGTTTGGCCGGGCGCAGGTTGCTGAACAGTTTGAAGTGTTTACGCAGCGGCAGCAGGGCGCCGCGCTCTGGCTGTTCTGCGGGCGGCAGGTGTTCCCACTTCGGGCCGCCGACGGAGCCGAACAAGATCGCGTCCGCCTGCTCGCATCCGGCGACCGTCGCCTGCGGCAGGGGAGTTCCCTGGCGGTCGATGGCCGCGCCGCCGACGTCGTACTGGCTGGTGGTAATGTGCATGGCAAAACGTTGGCGCACGGCTTCCAGTACTTTCATCGCCTGGTTCATCACTTCCGGGCCAATGCCATCACCTGGCAAAACGGCAATATGGTAATTCTTCGACATTACACGGTTTCCTTATTGTTCTCTTTATTCTGAGCTTTGCGTTGCAATTCTTTTTCGACTTCGGCGGCGCGCCAGATGTTGTTCAGCACATGAACCATCGCTTTGGCTGACGACTCTACGATATCCGTTGCCAGACCAACGCCGTGGAAACGGCGGCCGTTGTAGTCAACGACGATATCCACCTGGCCCAGGGCGTCTTTGCCGTGGCCTTTCGCGCTTAAGCCATATTTCACTAATTCAATGTTGTAATTGGTGACGCGGTTAATCGCCTGGTAGATAGCATCGACCGGACCGTTGCCGTTGGCGGCTTCAGTTTTGATCTCATCCCCGCAGACCAGTTTGATCGAGGCGGTGGCGATATCGCTGGAGCCGGACTGAACGTTGAAGTAATCCAGGCGGAAATGCTCTGGCTCTTCCTGCTGCTTGTTGATAAAGGCCAGCGCTTCCAGATCGTAATCGAAGACCTGTCCTTTTTTGTCCGCCAGCTTCAGGAACGCGTCATACAGATGATCCAGGTTGTAATCGCTCTCCTGGTAGCCCATCTCTTCCATCCGGTGTTTCACCGCCGCGCGGCCGGAACGGGAGGTCAGGTTCAACTGCACCTGGTTCAGACCGATGGATTCCGGGGTCATGATCTCGTAGTTTTCGCGGTTCTTCAGCACGCCGTCCTGGTGGATACCGGAGGAGTGGGCGAAGGCGCCGGTGCCGACGATGGCTTTGTTCGCCGGGATCGGCATGTTGCAGATCTGGCTGACGGTCTGGCTGGTGCGCCAGATTTCATGGTGGTTGATATTGGTGTGCACGTTCATGATGTCTTTGCGCACTTTAATCGCCATGATGACCTCTTCCAGCGCGCAGTTGCCGGCGCGCTCGCCGATACCGTTCATCGCGCCTTCTACCTGGCGAGCTCCGGCGTGGACCGCGGCGAGGGCGTTGCCGACGGCAATGCCCAGGTCATCATGGGTGTGAACGGAGATAATGGCTTTGTCGATATTCGGTACGCGCTCATACAGGCCGCTAATAATGTTGGCGTACTCGAACGGCATGGTGTAGCCGACGGTATCCGGAATATTTATGGTGGTGGCGCCAGCGTTAATCGCTGCTTCCACGACGCGAGCCAGGTCAGCTATTGGCGTACGGCCGGCGTCTTCACAGGAGAATTCGACATCGTTAGTGTAATTGCGCGCCCGCTTCACCATATAAACCGCTCGCTCAATGACTTCATCCAGGGTGCTGCGCAGTTTGGTGGCGATATGCATCGGCGAGGTGGCGATGAAGGTGTGGATACGGAACGCTTCGGCCACCTTTAAGGATTCCGCCGCCACGTCGATATCTTTCTCAACGCAACGCGCCAGAGCGCATACGCGGCTGTTTTTGATGGTGCGCGCGATGGTCTGCACGGATTCAAAATCGCCCGGAGAAGAAACCGGGAAACCGACTTCCATCACGTCAACACCCATGCGCTCGAGGGCCAGAGCGATCTGCAGCTTCTCTTTGACACTCAGGCTTGCCTGTAACGCTTGTTCGCCATCACGTAAGGTCGTATCGAAAATAATGACTTGCTGGCTCATGGTTTGGATCCTTAGTCTGTGTCCTGGCGCCTTGTTGACGAGCATAAAAAAACCCGCGCCAAGGCGCGGGTTTTATAGTCTTGCTGGAAGATGACTTAACGCTGAACGTCACCCAACAGCCTACCGCGCAAATGGCATGCGTTTAGTAGTAGTAGGCTGGTGATGCGAGTGGTGCGAATCATTGCGTCAAACTCCAGATGAAATCGTTATGCTTTTAGAGTTACTGGATAGCCGTTTCAAAGTCAACCCCTGGCATGGAAAAAGCGTTTTTGGTCCACGGCGTGAATTAGCTAATTGTGCTGATGTTTGCCCTTTTTTGCCGAAGATCCTTTTTTGGCCCTGCGGGAGCGCACTGGGATATGTTTCATTTGACAATGTACTTTGCATTAAAGACTTCGCTCACGATGCGCCGCGAGCGAGGCGGCAAAAAATCGCTATCTAAATGAAAAGATTATATTTATTTTTCGTGTGAATATCTTCACCCCTTAACGGCTCTTTTTTCAATGATAAATGGTTGTTAATTTTATGGGGTGGAAAATAAAATGCTTTATTATTGCTTAAGTTACAGTTAATCATTGGTGTTGTTTTTATTTTTCTGAATTATGGTTAAACTCATCATCATTAAGTAACTAGTATGGTTTGAGCAGTTCACCTATTCCGGCGGTACCGGATTTACACTGCCACTCATAGCCTTGATATATTCCTAAAATACACCTTTGCTATTTTGCAAATGTCATTAGCATGATAAATGATATTTTCGCCGCTAATCATAGCGGTTTAGTAAAGGGAATTCATCGTGACGGCGGAACTAGATATGTTAATTGAAAGTCCAGAATATAAATCAGCCCCCGGACAGGAAGTCGTAAAACCTCAACTACGGATGGTTGATCTCAATCTGCTTACCGTTTTTGATGCGGTTATGCAGGAACAGAATATTACCCGTGCCGCCCATACGCTAGGCATGTCTCAACCGGCGGTGAGCAACGCGGTTTCACGTCTGAAAGTGATGTTTAATGATGAACTGTTTGTGCGCTATGGCCGCGGTATTCAGCCGACGGCGCGGGCCTATCAGCTCTTTGGCTCAGTGCGCCAGGCGCTGCAGCTGGTGCAAAACGAATTGCCAGGCTCCGGTTTTGAACCACTGAGCAGTGAGCGTGTTTTCAATCTGTGCGTCTGTAGCCCGCTGGATAACATCCTGACGTCGGTGATTTTTAATAAAGTCGCTGAAATCGCGCCCAATATTCATTTAGTCTTTAAATCAGCGCTTAATCAAAATACGGAACATCAGCTACGTTATCAGGAAACGGAATTTGTGATCGGTTATGAAGAGTTCCGTCGCCCTGAGTTTGCCTGTGTGCCGCTATTCAAAGATGAAATGGTTCTGGTGGCCAGTCGCAACCATCCGCGTATCTCCGGACCGGTGATGGAGGCTGATATTTATCGCGAGGAGCATGCCGCGGTGGCTCTCGATCGGTATGCCTCATTCAGTCTGCCGTGGTATGACACGGCCGATAAACAAGCGCGCATCGCATATCAAGGTAATGCGATGGTCAGCGTATTAAACGTGGTGTCACAAACACAGATGGTGGCCATTGCGCCGCGCTGGTTGGCAAATGAGTTTGCCGATAAGTTAGCGCTGCAAATATTACCTCTACCGCTGAAGGTGAATAGCCGGACCTGCTATCTCTCCTGGCACGAAGCGGCGGGTCGCGATAAAGGCCATCAGTGGATGGAAGAGCTGCTGGTGGATATTTGTCAGCGCTGAGCCGATGGCAATGATCATGAAAGGGGCTTCGGCTCCTTTTTTTATATGATTGAATTACAAGAATGCAGAATTTTATGCTGTTTACTCTTTCAGTTGCTCTCCTCCCGTTAACAAAAAATGGATCAATTCCTGCTATCGCGCCTTTTCTCCGAGTATTTACTATTCTCTTTTCTTATCTCTGAAGCATTCCACCATATTTTCCTCTCTCCGCTTGTTTTTCTTCTTATTCCACTTAGAAAGCCCCTGTCGTGGCGAATTGCCTGCCTGCTGGCGAGCAGTTATGGTAGTGGCATGCAGTCCATTCACCTCAGTGCGGAGGGGTACCCCTTCGCATCGTGCGAGCGCGCGGAAATTGAGTTCCGCTGTCGTAAAACAATAAGCCTGGAGGCAAACCATGGAGATGTTGTCAGGAGCCGAGATGGTCGTCCAATCGCTTGTCGATCAGGGCGTCAAGCAAGTATTCGGCTATCCCGGAGGCGCAGTCCTCGATATCTATGATGCGTTACATACCCTTGGCGGTATCGATCATGTGCTGGTTCGCCACGAGCAGGCGGCGGTGCATATGGCGGATGGTCTGGCGCGAGCGACCGGGGAGGTCGGTGTGGTGCTGGTGACCTCAGGGCCTGGGGCGACGAACGCCATCACCGGTATCGCGACGGCCTATATGGACTCTATCCCGCTGGTGATCCTCTCAGGGCAAGTGGCGACATCGCTTATCGGCTACGATGCCTTCCAGGAGTGCGACATGGTGGGGATTTCCCGACCGGTGGTGAAGCACAGTTTCCTGGTGAAGCAGACCGAAGATATTCCCGGCGTGCTGAAGAAAGCCTTCTGGTTAGCGGCCAGCGGTCGCCCCGGGCCGGTGGTGGTCGATCTGCCGAAGGATATACTCAATCCGGCGAAGAAACTGCCGTACGTCTGGCCAGACGCGGTCAGTATGCGCTCGTATAACCCGACGACCAGCGGCCATAAAGGCCAGATTAAACGCGCCCTGCAGACCCTGGTGGCGGCGAGCAAGCCGGTCGTCTACGTCGGCGGCGGGGCGATCAATGCGCAATGCGAACCACAGCTGCGCGAACTGGTGGAAAAGCTGAAGCTGCCGGTGGCCTCCTCCCTGATGGGGCTGGGCGCTTTCCCGGCGACGCACTCGCAGGCGTTGGGGATGCTGGGCATGCACGGCACCTATGAAGCCAACATGACCATGCACCATTCAGACGTGATTTTTGCCGTCGGCGTTCGCTTTGACGATCGGACCACCAATAACCTGGCCAAATACTGTCCGAACGCGACTGTGCTGCATATTGATATCGATCCGACCTCAATCTCGAAAACCGTGCCGGCAGATGTGCCGATCGTCGGCGATGCCCGGCTGGTGCTGGAACAGATGCTGGAGCTGCTGGAACAGGAAGAGGCGCAGCAGCCGCTGGACGATATTCGCGACTGGTGGCTACAGATTGAGCAGTGGCGCGCCCGCCATTGTCTGCGCTACGACGACCAGAGCGATAAGATCAAACCGCAGGCGGTGATTGAAACGATCTGGCGACTGACCCAGGGCGATGCCTATGTCACTTCCGATGTGGGTCAGCACCAGATGTTCGCCGCCCTTTATTACCCCTTCGACAAACCGCGGCGCTGGATTAACTCCGGTGGTCTCGGCACCATGGGCTTTGGCCTACCGGCAGCGCTGGGGGTCAAAATGGCTCTGCCGGACGAAATGGTCGTCTGCGTGACCGGTGACGGCAGTATCCAGATGAATATTCAGGAACTTTCTACCGCGCTGCAATATGAACTGCCGGTCCTGGTGCTTAACCTCAACAACCGCTATCTGGGGATGGTGAAGCAGTGGCAGGATATGCTCTATTCCGGGCGCCACTCGCAGTCCTATATGGAGTCGCTGCCGGACTTTGTGCGTCTGGCGGAAGCCTATGGCCACGTTGGCATCCGCATCAGTGAGCCACAGGAACTGGAGACGAAGCTTGCTGAAGCCCTGGAGCAGGTGCAACAGCGCCGGCTGGTGTTTGTCGATGTCACCGTCGACGGCAGTGAGCATGTGTACCCCATGCAGATCCGCGGCGGCGGCATGGATGAAATGTGGTTGAGCAAAACGGAGAGGACCTGATTATGCGCCGGATATTATCGGTATTACTGGAAAACGAATCGGGCGCATTGTCCCGCGTTATCGGCCTCTTTTCCCAGCGCGGCTATAATATAGAAAGCCTGACTGTCGCGCCGACAGACGATCCGACCCTCTCCAGGATGACCATCCAGACCGTGGGCGATGAAAAAGCGATCGAGCAGATTGAAAAGCAACTGCACAAGCTGGTGGATGTCCTGCGGGTCAGCGAACTGGGGCAGGGGGCTCATGTCGAACGTGAAATCATGCTGGTGAAGGTCCAGGCCAGCGGTTACGGCCGTGAAGAAGTGAAGCGCAACACCGAAATCTTTCGTGGACAGATTATCGACGTGACGCCTTCTATCTATACCGTCCAGCTCGCCGGCACCAGCGATAAGCTCGACGCCTTCCTGGCCTCGCTGCGCGATGTCGCTCGGATCGTGGAAGTGGCTCGCTCCGGCGTGGTCGGCCTGTCTCGCGGTGATAAAATCATGCGCTGAGGATCGGGAATTGATGCAAAAATAGCCCGGCAGCGACTGTCGGGCTTTTTTTTTGCGAAATCAGTAGGAACTGTAAGCGAAAGCGGTTGCTGCGCTAACTATTCTGCGTTTAGATGTTATAAAAAGGGTTCCATACCTGAATAATGGTTATGTTTGGCACTTCTTACCCAAGGGGCAATTGTGAAACTGGATGAAATCGCCCGGCTGGCCGGTGTTTCAAGAACCACCGCGAGCTATGTGATTAATGGCAAAGCGAAGCAGTACCGCGTAAGCGACAAGACGGTCGAAAAGGTGATGGCTGTCGTGCGAGAGCACAACTATCATCCGAATGCGGTCGCTGCTGGCCTGCGTGCAGGACGCACACGCTCTATCGGTCTGGTGATCCCGGATCTGGAAAACACCAGCTATACCCGCATTGCAAATTATCTGGAGCGGCAGGCGCGCCAGCGCGGCTATCAGCTGCTGATTGCCTGCTCGGAGGATCAGCCCGATAACGAAATGCGCTGTATCGAGCATCTGCTACAGCGCCAGGTGGACGCCATCATTGTTTCCACCTCGCTGCCGCCGGAGCACCCTTTTTATCAGCGCTGGGCTAACGATCCGTTTCCGATTGTCGCCCTCGACCGCGCCCTTGACCGCGAGCACTTCACCAGCGTCGTCGGCGCTGACCAGGATGATGCCGAGATGCTCGCCGCCGAGTTGCGGACTTTTCCCGGCGAAACGGTGCTTTATCTGGGCGCGCTGCCGGAACTGTCGGTGAGCTTCCTGCGCGAGCAAGGCTTCCGTAAAGCCTGGCAGGACGATCCGCGTGAGGTGCATTATCTCTATGCCAACAGCTACGAGCGAGAAGCGGCGGCCCAGCTGTTTGAGAAATGGCTTGAAACCCATCCGATGCCGCAGGCGCTGTTCACCACCTCTTTCCCGTTGCTGCAGGGCGTCATGGATGTGACGCTGCGCCGTGAGGGTAAACTGCCTTCCGAGCTGGCGATCGCCACCTTCGGCGATAATGAGCTGCTCGATTTCCTGCAGTGTCCGGTACTGGCCGTGGCCCAGCGCCATCGCGATGTCGCTGAGCGGGTGCTCGAGATCGTCCTCGCCAGCCTCGATGAACCGCGCAAGCCGAAGCCGGGCCTCAGCCGTATTCGTCGTAATCTTTATCGCCGCGGCAGCCTGAATCGCCGTTAAGGGCGCAATATCGTCAGCATCCAGGATTATTCCTGGCAGGCCTGCCAGAGAGCAGGCCGCTGGCGATAAATCAGGCAACTGACGTCCAGAATGCAAAACTGAATATATTTCAGACAAATCCCTAAACTTCTTTACGCGTTATTTTGTTTTATTCCCTGGCAATCGTTTTGTGACTCAAAACAGGACACAAAAAATGATGGTGCAGGCTTTAATTGTATTATTTTGTTACATTCACCAGGTTAATTGCTGAATTAACACCCATTTTGTTCGCCACTACCGTTCTCCCCTGCCTTATCCCGCGCCTGGTCCACCCCTCAGGCAGCAACAGGTACTGTTAACGGCCGGCATAATGGCCTAAAATGCCGCTCGCGTCGCAAACTGACACTTTATATTTTCCCGCCGAAGATATTTTGTTGTTTATAACTGTTACGAGTTTGTTGGTTATTTTCTTACACGTATTCATAACGTTAATTTGCCTCGCCTGTTGATGAATTTTTCATCAGGGCTAATGTCGGCTGTAAATAATGGGTTTTTGAGCTCCGTTGGCATTCGTGCTGGCTTGACAAGCTTTTCCTCCGCTCCGTAAACTCCTTCTGGTGGGAATTTGTGGGATAAAGTGGCGAAAAGGGGTGAGGCTGGCATGTTCCGTGGAGCAACGTTAGTCAATCTCGACAGCAAAGGCCGCCTGGCCGTGCCAACGCGCTATCGCGATGGGCTGATCGAGGACGCTGCCGGTCAATTGGTATGCACCATTGACATTCATCACCCGTGCCTGCTGCTTTATCCATTGCCTGAATGGGAAGTCATCGAGCAGAAATTGTCGCGTTTATCGAGCATGAATCCCGTTGAGCGGCGCGTACAGCGTTTGCTTCTGGGTCATGCCAGCGAATGTCAGATGGATAATGCTGGTCGCTTGCTGATTGCGCCGGTGTTACGGCAGCATGCCGGGCTGACAAAAGAAGTGATGCTGGTCGGGCAGTTTAATAAATTTGAACTGTGGGACGAAACGACCTGGTATCAACGGGTCAAGGAAGATATCGACGCTGAGCAGTCCGCGACCGGTGAACTGTCGGAGCGCCTGCAGGATTTGTCTTTATAAAAATGATGGAAAATTTTAAACACACTACGGTACTTCTGGATGAAGCCGTCAACGGCCTCAATATTCGTCCAGACGGTATCTATATTGATGGTACCTTTGGTCGCGGCGGTCACTCGCGCCTGATCCTCTCCCGGCTGGGAGCGGAAGGACGCTTGCTGGCAATCGATCGCGATCCACAGGCGATTGCCGTCGCGCAAACCATCGATGATCCCCGCTTTTCCATCGTACATGGTCCATTTTCACAGCTTGCTGATTATGTCGGCGAGCGCAATCTTACCGGTAAGATCGACGGCATTCTGCTCGATCTCGGCGTCTCTTCCCCACAGCTTGACGATGCGGAACGCGGTTTTTCCTTTATGCGCGACGGACCGCTGGATATGCGCATGGATCCGACGCGCGGTCAGTCTGCGGCCGAATGGTTGCAGACCGCTGAAGAAGCGGATATCGCCTGGGTGATTAAAACCTTCGGCGAAGAGCGTTTCGGCAAACGGATTGCCCGCGCGATCGTTGAACGTAATCGCATTGCACCGATGACTCGCACCAAAGAGCTGGCGGAGGTCATCGCCGCGGCTATGCCGGTAAAAGATAAGCACAAACATCCCGCGACCCGTACCTTCCAGGCGGTGCGCATTTGGGTAAACAGTGAACTGGAGGAGATAGAGCAGGCGCTAAAAAGCTCGCTCAGCGTGCTGGCCCCGGGTGGGCGGCTGTCGATCATTAGTTTTCATTCGCTGGAAGATCGCATTGTAAAGCGCTTTATGCGCGAGCAAAGCCGCGGTCCGCAGGTTCCGGCGGGAATACCGATGACCGAATCGCAGCTCAAAAAACTGGGCGGCCGTGAGTTACGAGCACTAGGCAAGTTGATGCCGGGCGAAGAAGAGGTGGCAGAGAATCCACGCGCCCGTAGTTCAGTGCTGCGTATTGCAGAGAGGACGAACGCATGATCGGCAGAGTGACAGAGGCCTTAAGCAAGGTTAAAGGGTCGATTGGAAGCAACGAGCGCCATGCTTTGCCTGGCGTGATCGGGGACGACCTTCTGCGGTTTGGGAAACTGCCACTCTGCCTGTTCATTTGCATCATTATTACGGCGATTACCGTGGTCACCACCGCGCACCACACGCGCCTGCTGACCGCGCAGCGTGAACAACTGGTTCTGGAACGCGACGCCCTGGACATTGAATGGCGCAACCTGATCCTCGAAGAGAACGCGCTCGGCGATCACAGTCGGGTTGAGCGGATCGCGACCGAGAAGTTGCAGATGCAGCACGTCGATCCATCCCAAGAAAATATCGTTGTACAGAAATAAGGATTATTGCGACGGATGAAAGCAGCGCCAAAAACGCCTAAAGCAAAACGTCAGGAAGAACAGGCCAACTTTATCAGTTGGCGTTTTGCGTTGCTGTGCGGCTGTATTCTACTGGCGCTGGCTTTTCTGCTGGGGCGGGTTGCCTGGCTACAGGTAGTCAGCCCGGACATGCTGGTGCGCCAGGGCGATATGCGTTCTCTGCGCGTACAGGAAGTATCCACCGCGCGCGGGATGATTACCGACCGCTCCGGTCGTCCGCTTGCGGTCAGCGTGCCGGTGAAGGCTATCTGGGCCGATCCAAAAGAACTTCATGATGCCGGCGGGGTAACCCTGGATACGCGCTGGAAGGCGCTGGCGGATGCCCTCAATATGCCGCTGGATCAGCTGGCGACGCGCATCAATACCAATCCGCGGATGCGTTTCATCTATCTGGCGCGTCAGGTTAACCCTGACATGGCCGACTACATCAAAAAACTGAAGCTGCCGGGCATTCATCTGCGTGAAGAATCCCGTCGTTACTACCCTTCCGGGGAAGTGACCGCTCACCTCATCGGCTTTACCAACGTCGACAGCCAGGGGATTGAAGGGGTCGAAAAGAGCTTTGATAAATGGCTTACCGGCCAGCCGGGCGAGCGTATCGTGCGTAAAGACCGCTATGGCCGGGTAATTGAAGACATCTCTTCCACCGACAGCCAGGCGGCGCACAACCTGGCGCTGAGCATCGACGAGCGTCTGCAGGCGCTGGTCTATCGTGAGCTGAACAACGCCGTGGCCTTTAACAAAGCCGAGTCCGGCAGCGCGGTGTTAGTGGACGTGAACACCGGCGAAGTGCTGGCGATGGCCAACAGCCCGTCCTACAACCCAAACAACTTTGCCGGCACGGCGAAAGACACCATGCGTAACCGCGCCATCACCGACGTGTTCGAACCGGGTTCGACGGTGAAGCCGATGGTGGTGATGACGGCGCTGCAGCGCGGTATCGTCAACGAAAATACCGTGCTCAATACCGTGCCTTATCGAATTAACGGCCACGAAATTAAAGACGTGGCGCGCTACAGCGAATTGACCCTGACCGGGGTACTACAGAAGTCGAGTAACGTCGGTGTTTCTAAGCTGGCGTTAGCGATGCCGTCCTCAGCGTTAGTAGATACTTACTCACGTTTTGGGCTTGGAAAGGCGACCAATTTGGGGTTGGTCGGAGAACGCAGTGGCTTATATCCTCAAAAACAACGGTGGTCTGACATAGAGAGGGCCACCTTTTCTTTCGGCTACGGGCTAATGGTAACCCCGTTACAGTTAGCGCGAGTCTACGCAACGATTGGCAGCTACGGCATCTATCGCCCGCTGTCGATTACCAAAGTTGATCCACCGGTTCCGGGCGAACGTGTCTTCCCGGAATCACTCGTTCGTACCGTCGTTCATATGATGGAAAGCGTGGCGCTGCCTGGCGGCGGCGGCGTGAAAGCGGCGATCAAAGGCTATCGCATCGCGATTAAAACCGGTACGGCGAAAAAAGTGGGGCCGGATGGCCGCTACATCAACAAATATATTGCTTACACCGCAGGCGTTGCGCCCGCCAGCCATCCGCGCTTTGCGCTGGTGGTGGTGATCAACGACCCGCAGGCAGGTAAATACTACGGTGGCGCCGTTTCCGCGCCGGTGTTCGGTGCCATCATGGGCGGCGTATTGCGCACCATGAACATCGAGCCGGATGCGCTGGCAACGGGCGAAAAAAGTGAATTTGTAATTAATCAAGGCGAGGGAACAGGTGGCAGATCGTAATTTGCGCGACCTTCTCGCTCCATGGGTGCCAAACGCACCGGAGCGCATTCTGCGAGAGATGACGCTGGACAGCCGGGTGGCTGCTTCCGGCGATCTCTTTATCGCGGTACAGGGTCATCAGGCGGACGGGCGTCGTTATATCCCGCAGGCGATAGCGCAAGGTGTGGCTGCCATTATTGCTGAAGCCCAGGGCGAAGCTAAAGACGGTGAGATCCGTGAAATGCACGGCGTGCCGGTTATCTACCTGAGCCAGCTTAACGAACGCTTATCGGCGCTGGCCGGGCGTTTTTATCATCAGCCGTCGCAGCAACTGCGTCTGGTGGGCGTGACCGGTACCAACGGCAAAACCACCACCACCCAGCTTCTGGCGCAATGGGCGAAACTACTCGGCGAAACCAGCGCGGTGATGGGGACCGTCGGCAACGGCCTGCTGGATAAAGTGGTGCCGAGCGAAAACACCACCGGTTCTGCGGTCGATGTTCAGCACGTGCTTTCCGGCCTGGTCGAGCAGGGGGCAACCTTCGGCGCGATGGAAGTCTCTTCCCACGGGCTGGTACAGCACCGCGTGGCGGCTCTGCAGTTTGCCGCCTCGGTATTTACCAACCTGAGCCGCGACCACCTCGACTACCATGGCGACATGGCGCACTACGAAGCGGCAAAATGGCTACTGTACTCCACCCACCATTGCGGTCAGGCCATCGTCAACGCTGACGATGAAGTCGGTCGTCGCTGGCTGGCGAAGCTGCCGGACGCGGTGGCGGTGTCGATGGAAGATCATATCAATCCGAACTGCCACGGCCGCTGGCTGAAGGCCACCGCGGTTAACTATCACGACAGCGGCGCCACCATCCAGTTTGACTCCAGCTGGGGCAACGGTGAAATCGAAAGCCGCCTGATGGGCGCCTTTAACGTTAGCAACCTCCTGTTGGCGCTGGCCACGCTGCTGGCGCTGGGCTATCCGCTGGCCGATCTGCTGAAAACTGCGGCGCGTTTACAGCCGGTATGCGGCCGTATGGAAGTGTTCAGCGCGCCCGGTAAACCGGCGGTGGTGGTGGATTATGCCCATACCCCTGACGCGCTGGAAAAAGCGCTGCAGGCCGCGCGCCTGCACTGCAGCGGCAAGCTGTGGTGCGTCTTCGGCTGCGGCGGCGACCGTGACAAAGGCAAGCGTCCGCTGATGGGGGCGATTGCAGAAGAGTTCGCCGATATTGTGGTCGTCACTGACGACAACCCGCGTACCGAAGAACCGCGGGCGATTATCAACGATATTCTGGCCGGCATGCTCGATGCAGGTCATGCAAAAGTGATGGAAGGCCGTGCGGAAGCGGTGACCAACGCCGTGATGCAGGCGCAGGAGAACGACGTGGTGCTGGTGGCGGGTAAAGGCCATGAAGATTACCAGATCGTCGGTAACCGTCGTCTGGATTATTCCGACCGCGTCACCGTCGCGCGTCTGCTGGGAGCGGTAGCATGATTCGCTTTACGTTAAGCCAGCTCGCCGCGATCGCCCATGGCGAACGGCAGGGTAGCGATATCGCTATCGACGAGGTGACCACCGACACCCGTAAAGTCACAGCGGGCTGCCTGTTTGTGGCGCTAAAAGGCGAGCGTTTCGACGCCCATGATTTTGCCGAACAGGCAAAAGCGGCAGGCGCCGGCGCGCTGCTGGTGAGCCGTCCGCTGGCCTGCGATCTCCCGCAGGTGATCGTGAAAGATACCCGGCAGGCTTTCGGCGAGTTAGCCGCCTGGGTCCGTCAGCAGGTGCCGACCCGCGTCGTCGCCCTAACCGGCTCGTCAGGTAAAACCTCGGTCAAAGAGATGACCGCGGCGATCCTCAGCCAGTGCGGCAACACGCTGTATACCGCCGGCAACCTGAACAACGATATCGGCGTACCGATGACTCTGCTGCGTCTGACCAAAGAACATCAGTACGCGGTGATTGAGCTCGGCGCCAACCACCAGGGCGAAATCGCCTGGACCGTCAGCCTGACGCGTCCTGAAGCGGCGCTGGTCAACAACCTTGCCGCCGCGCACCTTGAAGGTTTCGGCTCGCTGGCGGGCGTGGCGAAGGCGAAGGGCGAAATCTATACCGGTCTGCCGGAAAACGGCATCGCCATTCTCAATGCCGACAACAACGACTGGCTGAACTGGCAGGCAGTGATTGGCGATCGCAAAGTGTGGCGCTTCTCACCGAATGCGGCCAACAGCGATTTCACTGCGACTAACGTGCAGATCACCAGCCACGGCACCGAATTTACGCTGCAGACTCCAACCGGTAACGTTGATGTACTGCTGCCGCTGCCGGGACGCCACAACATCGCTAACGCGCTGGCGGCGACCTCGCTGGCGATGGCGGTAGGCGCCGATCTGGCGGCGGTGAAAGCCGGTCTGGCGCAGCTGCAGGCCGTTCCGGGACGTCTGTTCCCGATCCGCCTGACCGAGAGCCAGCTGCTGCTGGATGACTCCTATAACGCTAACGTCGGTTCGATGACCGCAGCGGTGCAGGTCCTGTCAGAGATGCCGGGCTTCCGGACGATGGTGGTCGGCGATATGGCCGAACTTGGCGCGGAAAGCGCGGCTTGCCACCGTGAAGTCGGCGAAGCGGCGAAAGCGGCAGGCCTGGATCGCGTTCTCAGCGTCGGCGCCTTGAGCGCGGATATCAGCCACGCCAGCGGCGTGGGCGAACATTTTAACGATAAAGCCGCCGTGGTGGCTCGCCTGCGCGAGCTGCTGGCTGAGCATAAGATAATGACCATTTTAGTGAAGGGTTCACGTAGTGCCGCCATGGAAGAGGTAGTACGCGCATTACAGGAGACTGGGACATGTTAGTATGGCTGGCCGAACATTTGGTCAAATATTATTCCGGCTTTAACGTCTTTTCGTATCTGACGTTTCGCGCCATCGTCAGCCTGCTGACCGCGCTGTTCATCTCTCTGTGGATGGGCCCGCGCATGATCGCCCGTCTGCAAAAACTCTCCTTCGGCCAGGTGGTTCGTAACGACGGTCCGGAGTCTCATTTCAGTAAGCGCGGTACCCCGACCATGGGGGGGATCATGATCCTCACCGCGATCACCGTGTCGGTGCTGCTGTGGGCTTACCCGTCCAACCCGTACGTCTGGTGTGTGCTGACGGTGCTGATCGGCTACGGCATCATCGGCTTCGTTGATGACTACCGTAAAGTGGTGCGCAAAGACACCAAAGGCCTGATCGCCCGCTGGAAGTACTTCTGGATGTCGGTGATTGCCCTTGGGGTCGCCTTTGCCCTGTATCTGGCGGGGAAAGACACCCCGGCGACCGAGCTGGTGGTGCCGTTCTTTAAAGACGTCATGCCGCAGCTGGGGCTGTTCTATATCCTGCTGGCCTACTTCGTGATCGTCGGCACTGGCAACGCGGTTAACCTGACCGACGGTCTCGACGGCCTGGCGATCATGCCCACCGTCTTCGTCGCGGCGGGTTTTGCGCTGGTGGCGTGGGCGACCGGTAACATGAATTTCGCCAACTACCTGCACATTCCTTATCTGCGCCACGCCGGCGAACTTGTGATCGTCTGTACGGCGATCGTCGGCGCGGGGCTAGGCTTTCTGTGGTTTAACACCTACCCGGCGCAGGTCTTTATGGGCGACGTCGGTTCGCTGGCGCTCGGTGGCGCGCTGGGTATTATCGCCGTGCTGCTGCGTCAGGAATTCCTGCTGGTGATTATGGGCGGCGTTTTCGTGGTGGAGACCCTGTCGGTGATTCTGCAGGTTGGCTCCTTTAAGCTGCGCGGTCAGCGTATCTTCCGCATGGCGCCGATCCACCACCACTATGAACTGAAAGGCTGGCCGGAGCCGCGCGTTATCGTGCGCTTCTGGATTATTTCGCTGATGCTGGTGCTGATTGGCCTGGCGACGCTGAAGGTACGTTAATCATGGCAGATTATCAGGGTAAAAAAGTCGTCATTATTGGGCTGGGCATGACCGGCCTGTCATGCGTGGACTTTTTCATGGCGCGCGGCGTAACCCCGCGCGTGATGGACACCCGCGTCGCGCCTCCTGGGCTGGATAAATTGCCTGAATCGGTCGAATGCCATGTCGGTGGCCTCAATGATACCTGGCTGCTGGCGGCGGATCTGATTGTCGCCAGTCCTGGCATCGCGCTGGCCCATCCTTCGTTGAGCGCGGCGGCAGACGCTGGCGTAGAGATCGTTGGCGATATCGAACTGTTCTGCCGCGAAGCGCAGGCGCCGATCATCGCCATTACCGGCTCGAACGGCAAAAGCACCGTCACCACCCTGGTGGGCGAGATGGCGAAAGCGGCCGGGGTTAACGTCGGCGTGGGCGGCAATATCGGCCTGCCGGCGCTGATGCTGCTGGATACCGATCGTGAGCTGTATGTACTGGAGCTCTCCAGCTTCCAGCTGGAAACCACCTCCAGCCTGCAGGCGGTGGCGGCAACCATCCTCAACGTGACTGAGGACCATATGGACCGCTACCCGCTGGGGCTGCAGCAGTATCGCGCGGCGAAGCTGCGGATTTACGAGAATGCGAAGACCTGCGTGGTCAACGCGGACGATGCGCTCACCATGCCGGTACGCGGCGCGGACGATCGCTGCATCAGCTTTGGTATCGACGTCGGTGACTATCACCTTAACCGTCAGCAGGGCGAGACCTGGCTGCGCGTAAAAGGTGAGAAAGTCCTCAATGTGAAAGAGATGTCTATCACGGGTCAGCATAACTACAGCAACGCCCTGGCGGCGCTGGCGCTGGCCGATGCCGCGGGTCTGCCGCGTGCGAGCAGCCTGAAGGCGCTGACCACCTTTACTGGCCTGGCGCATCGCTTCCAGCTGGTGTTGGATCACAACGGCGTGCGCTGGATTAACGACTCGAAGGCAACCAACGTCGGCAGTACCGAGGCGGCGCTGAACGGCCTGCAGCTTGATGGCACGCTGTATCTGCTGCTGGGCGGCGACGGCAAGTCCGCTGATTTCACTCCGCTGAAGCGCTACCTTGGCGGCGATCGTATCCGTCTGTACTGCTTTGGTCGCGACGGCGCCGAGCTCGCCGAGCTGCGTCCTGAGGTGGCGGTACAAACTGAAACCATGGAGCAGGCGATGCGTCAGATAGCGCCCCTGGTGAAGGCGGGCGATATGGTTCTCCTGTCGCCAGCCTGCGCCAGCCTGGATCAGTTTAAGAACTTTGAACAACGGGGCGAGATGTTTGCCCGCCTGGCGAAGGAGTTAGGTTGATGCGTTTCTCTCTCCCACGCCTGAGAATGCCGCAGCTGAGCTTGCCTCGGTTGAGACTGCCGCGACTGCCGGGGATGTTTATCTTCGCCTGGCTGTTCGCCGCGCTGAAAGGCTGGGTGATGGGCTCGCGCCCAAAAGATAACGACAGTCTGGTGATGTATGACCGGATGCTGCTGTGGCTGACCTTCGGCCTGGCGGCGATCGGCTTTATTATGGTGACCTCGGCGTCAATGCCGGTGGGACAGCGCCTGGCGAACGATCCTTTCCTCTTCGCCAAGCGTGACGGCCTGTACATTGTGCTGGCCTTTGTCCTCGCGCTGGTGACGCTGCGCCTGCCGATGGATTTCTGGCAGCGCCACAGTACCGCGATGCTGATCGCCTCGATCGTCATGCTGCTGATCGTGCTGGTGGTGGGTAGCTCGGTAAACGGCGCATCGCGCTGGATCGCCCTCGGTCCGCTGCGCATCCAGCCGGCGGAGTTCACCAAGCTGTCGCTGTTCTGCTACATCGCCAACTATCTGGTGCGCAAAGCCGACGAAGTGCGCAACAATCTGCGCGGCTTCTTAAAACCGATGGGCGTGATTTTCGTGCTGGCGATCCTGCTGCTGGCGCAGCCTGACCTCGGTACGGTGGTGGTGCTGTTCGTCACCACGCTGGCGATGCTGTTCCTCGCCGGCGCCAAGCTGTGGCAGTTCATCGCTATTATCGGCATGGGCATCTCGGCGGTGGTCCTGTTGATCCTCGCCGAACCGTACCGTATTCGCCGCGTGACCTCCTTCTGGAACCCGTGGGAAGACCCGTTCGGCAGCGGCTATCAGCTGACCCAGTCGCTGATGGCCTTTGGCCGCGGCGAGATGTGGGGGCAGGGACTCGGCAACTCGGTGCAAAAACTGGAGTATTTGCCGGAAGCGCACACTGACTTTATCTTCGCCATCATCGGCGAAGAACTCGGTTATATCGGTGTGGTACTGGCGCTTTTAATGGTATTCTTCGTCGCTTTCCGCGCCATGTCGATTGGCCGAAAAGCGCTGGAGATCGATCATCGCTTCTCCGGCTTCCTCGCCTGTGCGATTGGTATCTGGTTTAGCTTCCAGGCGTTAGTTAACGTCGGGGCGGCGGCGGGGATGCTGCCGACGAAAGGTTTGACGCTGCCGCTGATCAGTTATGGTGGTTCCAGTCTGCTGATTATGTCGACGGCCATCATGTTGTTGTTGCGAATTGATTATGAAACGCGTCTGGAAAAAGCCCAGGCGTTTACACGGGGTGTTCGATGAGCGGTCAGGAAAAGCGGTTGATGGTGATGGCGGGCGGTACCGGCGGGCATGTGTTCCCGGGACTGGCGGTCGCACACTATCTAATGGACCAGGGCTGGCAGGTTCGCTGGCTGGGTACCGCCGATCGTATGGAAGCGGATTTAGTGCCGAAAAACGGCATCGAGATTGATTTTATCCGTATCTCCGGCCTGCGTGGCAAAGGGATTAAAGCACAGCTGCTGGCGCCGGTGCGGATCTTCAACGCCTGGCGTCAGGCGCGGGCGATCATGAAGCGTTTCCAGCCGGACGTGGTGCTGGGTATGGGCGGCTATGTGTCCGGGCCTGGCGGCCTGGCGGCGTGGTCGCTGGGGATCCCGGTGGTCCTCCACGAACAAAACGGCATTGCCGGCCTGACCAACAAATGGCTGGCGAAGATTGCGAAGAAAGTGATGCAGGCGTTTCCCGGCGCCTTTCCGCATGCGGACGTCGTCGGGAATCCGGTGCGCACCGATGTGCTGGCGCTGCCGCTGCCGGGGCAACGTCTGGTAGGCCGTCAGGGGCCGATTCGCGTGCTGGTAGTCGGTGGCTCTCAGGGCGCGCGCGTCCTGAACCAGACCATGCCGCAGGTGGCGGCGAAGCTCGGCGATACGGTGACCATCTGGCATCAGAGCGGTAAAGGCGGCCAGCAAACCGTACAGCAGGCCTATGCCGCCGCGGGGCAGTCGCAGCATAAAGTGACGGAATTTATTGATGATATGGCCGCGGCGTATGCCTGGGCAGATGTTGTGGTATGCCGTTCCGGCGCCCTGACGGTTAGCGAAATCGCGGCTGCGGGCTTACCGGCGCTGTTTGTACCGTTCCAGCACAAAGATCGTCAGCAGTACTGGAATGCGCTGCCGCTGGAAAAAGCCGGCGCGGCGAAAATTCTCGAACAGCCGGCGTTCACGGTTGAGGCGGTAGCCTCTACTCTGGCGAGCTGGGATCGGGAAACCTTGCTGGATATGGCGGAACGAGCGCGTGGCGCTTCGATTCCGGACGCTACCGAGCGGGTAGCAGAAGAGGTCAGCGCCGTAGCTTTGGCGCGCTAATTGCGGTGATTTTCACCGCCCGAATACAGAAGTTGATGGCGTAAAGAATGAATACACAAGATTTGGCAAAACTGCGTTCCATAGTGCCCGAGATGCGTCGCGTCCGGCACATTCACTTTGTCGGCATCGGCGGTGCCGGTATGGGCGGTATTGCCGAAGTGTTGGCTAACGAAGGTTATCAGATCAGCGGCTCCGACCTGGCGCCGAATCCGGTGACCCAGCAGCTGTCGCAGCTTGGCGCCACTATTTATTTCAACCATCGCCCGGAAAACGTGCGCGATGCCAGCGTGGTCGTAGTTTCCAGCGCGATTTCCGCCGATAACCCGGAAATCGTCGCCGCGCACGAGGCGCGTATCCCGGTGATCCGTCGTGCGGAAATGCTGGCGGAGCTGATGCGCTTCCGTCACGGGATCGCCATTGCCGGGACCCATGGCAAAACCACCACCACCGCGATGGTATCCAGTATTTACGCCGAAGCCGGGCTGGACCCGACTTTCGTCAACGGCGGGTTGGTGAAAGCGGCGGGCGTCCATGCGCGCCTCGGCCATAGCCGTTACCTGATTGCGGAAGCGGATGAGAGCGATGCATCGTTCCTGCACCTGCAGCCGATGGTGGCCATTGTTACCAACATCGAAGCCGACCACATGGACACCTACCATGGCGATTTCGAGAATCTGAAGCAGACCTTTATTAACTTCCTGCACAACCTGCCGTTCTATGGACGCGCGGTGATGTGTGTGGATGACCCGGTGATCCGGGAACTGCTGCCGCGCGTCGGCCGGCAGATCACCACCTACGGTTTTAGCGACGACGCCGACGTCCGCGTAGAAGACTACCGTCAGGTTGGAGCGCAGGGGCATTTCCGCCTGGTGCGTCAGGATAAAGAACTGCTGCAGGTGACGCTCAATGCCCCGGGACGCCATAACGCGCTGAACGCGGCGGCGGCGGTCGCCGTGGCGACGGAAGAGGGGATTGACGATCAGGCTATCCTGCGCGCGCTGGAAAGCTTCCAGGGTACCGGCCGTCGTTTCGACTTCCTTGGCGAATATTCGCTGACGGAAGTCAACGGCAAAGCGGGCAGCGCGATGCTGATCGATGACTATGGCCACCACCCGACGGAAGTCGACGCCACTATCAAAGCGGCGCGTGCCGGCTGGCCGGATAAAAATCTGGTCATGGTATTCCAGCCGCACCGTTATACCCGTACTCGCGATCTGTACGATGATTTCGCCAACGTGCTGACCCAGGTCGATGCGCTGCTGATGCTCGATGTCTACCCGGCAGGCGAAGCGCCGATCCCGGGTGCCGACAGCCGCTCGCTGTGCCGTACAATCCGTGGTCGCGGTAAAGTTGACCCGATTCTGGTGTCCGACCCGACGCAGGCCGCGGCGATGCTGGCGTCGGTGCTGACCGGCAACGATTTAGTGCTGGTGCAGGGGGCCGGAAACATTGGAAAAATCGCCCGTCACCTGGCTGAAATCAAACTGATCCCGCAAAAAACGGAGGAGGAGCGCCATGGCTGATAAAATCGCGGTGCTTTTCGGTGGAACCTCCGCTGAACGTGAAGTGTCGCTGAATTCAGGCGCCGCGGTGCTGGCCGGGCTGCGTGAAGCCGGGGTGGATGCCCATCCGGTTGACCCGCGCGATGTCGATATTACCCAGTTGAAAAAGCTGGGCTTTAAGAAAGCGTTTATTGCCCTCCACGGTCGCGGCGGGGAAGATGGCACGCTGCAGGGGGTGCTGGATCTGATCCAGCTGCCTTATACCGGCAGCGGCGTGATGGCTTCGGCGATTTCAATGGATAAACTGCGCAGCAAATGGCTGTGGCAGGGGGCCGGATTACCGGTCGCGCCGTGGGTGGCGCTGACCCGCGCCCAGTTTAGCGCCGGATTGTCTGCTGATGTCGAACAGCAGATTGCGGCGCTGGGTCTGCCGCTCATCATCAAGCCCAGCCGCGAAGGCTCCAGCGTTGGGATGTCGAAAGTCAGCGAAAGCTGTGATTTAGCGAGTGCACTGGCGTTGGCTTTTCAGCATGATGATGAAGTTTTAGTCGAAAAATGGCTCAGTGGGCCGGAATTTACCGTCGCCATCGTCGGTGAAGAAATTTTACCGTCAATACGTATCCAGACGGCTGGAACCTTCTATGATTATGAGGCGAAGTATCTCTCTGATGAGACGCAATATTTCTGCCCAGGATTGGAGGATCCAGCGCGTGAGTCAGCCATTCAAAGCCTGGTGCTTAAAGCCTGGAATGTTCTGGGTTGCAAAGGTTGGGGCCGTATTGACGTCATGCTGGACAGCGATGGCCAGTTTTATCTGCTGGAAGCGAATACTTCTCCGGGCATGACCAGCCATAGCCTTGTACCGATGGCGGCGCGTCAGGCAGGAATGAGCTTCTCCCAGCTTGTTGTACGAATTCTGGACCTGGCGGGGTGATATGTCGCAGGCTGCGCTGAATACGCGGAACCATGAAGAGGACGTTTCTTCTTCGCGTCGGAGTAATGGAACGCGGCTGGCAGGGATCGTTTTCCTGCTGGCGGTGCTGTTTACCGTGCTGGTCAGCGGGTGGATGGTTCTTGGCTGGATGGAGGACGCGCAGCGTTTACCGCTGTCGAAGATGGTGGTGACCGGCGAGCGTCACTATACGCGCAATGATGACATCCGCCAGGCGATCCTGGCGCTGGGTTCGCCGGGCACCTTTATGACTCAGGACGTGAACATCATTCAGAGTCAGATTGAACGTCTGCCGTGGATTAAGCAGGCGAGCGTCCGAAAGCAGTGGCCCGATGAATTGAAGATTCATCTGGTTGAATATGTGCCGATTGCGCGCTGGAATGATCAACATATGGTGGATGCAGAGGGAAATGCCTTCAGCGTGCCGGCGGATCGCACCAGCAAACAGAATTTACCGATGTTATACGGCCCGGAAGGCAGCGAGAACGAAGTGCTGCAAGGGTATCGTGACATGGGGCAGGTGCTGGCAAAGGATAAATTCACGTTGAAAGTGGCGGCGATGACCGCCCGTCGCTCCTGGCAGTTGACGCTTAATAATGACATTAAGCTCAACCTTGGTCGTGGCGACACCATGAAACGGCTTCAGCGCTTTATGGAACTCTACCCGGTTCTTCAGCAGCAGGCGCAGACCGACGGCAAACGGATTAGCTACGTTGATTTGCGTTATGACTCGGGTGCGGCAGTGGGCTGGGTACCTGCTCCCGCAGAGGAAACTAATCAACAACAGAATCAGGCACAGGCAGAACAACAATGATCAAGGCGACGGACAGAAAACTGGTAGTTGGACTGGAGATTGGCACCGCCAAGGTGGCCGCTTTAGTAGGGGAAGTTCTGCCCGACGGCATGATTAATATCATCGGCGTGGGCAGTTGCCCATCGCGTGGTATGGATAAAGGCGGTGTGAACGACCTCGAGTCGGTGGTGAAATGCGTACAGCGCGCCATCGACCAGGCCGAACTGATGGCGGATTGCCAGATTTCATCAGTTTATTTGGCTCTTTCGGGTAAACATATAAGCTGTCAGAATGAAATCGGGATGGTACCGATTTCGGAAGAAGAAGTGACGCTGGACGACGTCGAAAACGTGGTCCATACCGCGAAGTCGGTTCGCGTCCGCGATGAGCATCGCGTCCTGCACGTGATTCCGCAGGAATACGCCATTGACTACCAGGAAGGGATTAAAAACCCGGTTGGGCTGTCCGGCGTGCGCATGCAGGCGAAGGTGCATCTGATTACCTGCCATAACGATATGGCGAAAAACATTGTTAAAGCGGTGGAACGTTGTGGTCTGAAAGTTGACCAACTTATTTTCGCCGGTTTAGCGGCCAGTTATTCCGTATTAACAGAAGACGAACGTGAGCTGGGCGTCTGCGTGGTGGATATTGGTGGTGGTACAATGGATATCGCCGTCTATACCGGCGGCGCGCTGCGTCACACCAAAGTGATCCCGTACGCGGGCAACGTGGTGACCAGCGATATCGCCTATGCCTTCGGGACGCCGCCGAGCGACGCCGAAGCCATCAAGGTTCGTCACGGTTGCGCATTGGGTTCCATCGTCGGTAAAGACGAAAACGTCGAAGTACCGAGCGTAGGCGGACGGCCGCCGCGTAGCCTGCAGCGTCAGACACTGGCTGAGGTGATTGAACCGCGCTATACCGAACTGCTTAATCTGGTCAATGAAGAGATCCTGCAGCTGCAGGAACAGCTCCGCCAGCAGGGGGTGAAACACCATCTGGCGGCGGGGATTGTGTTAACCGGCGGCGCGGCGCAAATTGAAGGTCTGGCGGCCTGTGCGCAGCGCGTGTTCCATACCCAGGTGCGCATTGGCGCGCCGCTGAACATCACCGGTTTAACGGACTATGCCCAGGAGCCGTATTATTCGACGGCGGTGGGGCTGCTGCACTACGGAAAAGAGTCACATCTGAGTGGTGAAGCGGAAGTCGAAAAACGCGTGACGGCGTCGGTGGGCTCGTGGATTAAGCGACTCAACAGCTGGCTGCGAAAAGAGTTTTAATTTTTTAAGAGAACGCAGACAATTAGCGTTCTCAGGCGACAGGCACAAGACGGAGAGAAACTATGTTTGAACCTATGGAACTGACCAACGACGCGGTGATTAAAGTCATCGGCGTCGGTGGCGGCGGCGGTAATGCCGTTGAACACATGGTGCGCGAGCGCATTGAGGGTGTTGAATTCTTCGCGGTGAACACCGATGCGCAGGCGCTGCGTAAAACGGCTGTTGGCCAGACTATCCAGATCGGTAGCGGTATTACCAAAGGTCTGGGCGCTGGCGCGAACCCGGAAGTCGGCCGTAATGCGGCGGACGAAGACCGTGAAGCGCTGCGTGCGGCCCTTGATGGCGCAGACATGGTGTTCATCGCGGCAGGCATGGGCGGCGGTACCGGTACCGGCGCGGCGCCTGTTGTTGCCGAAGTGGCTAAGGATCTGGGGATCCTCACCGTTGCGGTGGTCACTAAGCCGTTTAATTTTGAAGGTAAGAAGCGCATGGCGTTTGCTGAGCAGGGGATCACCGAGCTGTCCAAGCACGTTGACTCACTGATCACCATCCCAAACGACAAGCTGCTGAAAGTACTTGGCCGCGGTATTTCTCTGCTTGACGCGTTCGGCGCGGCAAACGACGTCCTCAAAGGCGCGGTGCAGGGTATCGCTGAACTGATCACCCGTCCGGGTCTGATGAATGTTGACTTCGCGGACGTCCGTACCGTGATGTCTGAAATGGGCTACGCGATGATGGGCTCCGGCGTGGCGAGCGGTGAAGACCGTGCGGAAGAAGCGGCTGAAATGGCCATCTCTTCTCCGCTGCTGGAAGATATCGACCTGTCCGGTGCGCGCGGCGTGCTGGTTAACATCACCGCGGGCTTCGACCTGCGTCTGGATGAGTTCGAAACCGTGGGTAACACTATCCGCGCATTTGCCTCGGATAACGCCACCGTGGTTATCGGTACCTCTCTGGACCCGGATATGAACGACGAACTGCGCGTCACCGTAGTGGCGACCGGTATCGGCATGGACAAGCGTCCGGAAATTACCCTGGTGACCAACAAACAGGTTCAGCAGCCGGTGATGGATCGCTACCAGCAGCACGGTATGTCCCCGCTGACGCAAGAGCAGAAGCCGGCGGCAAAAGTGGTGAACGACAATACGCCGCAAACCGCGAAAGAGCCGGATTATCTGGATATCCCAGCCTTCCTGCGTAAGCAAGCCGATTAAGAATCGACTGGAAGTTGGGCATCTGCGCTCTTTGTGCTAAACTGGCCTCCCGATAGTGGTGTACACTTCGGTTGGATAGGTAAATTGGCGAGATTATACGATGATCAAACAAAGGACTCTTAAACGTATCGTTCAGGCGACTGGTGTCGGTTTGCATACCGGCAAGAAAGTCACACTGACGTTACGCCCTGCGCCGGCAAATACCGGGGTCATCTATCGTCGCACCGACTTGAATCCACCGGTAGATTTTCCGGCTGATGCCAAATCTGTGCGTGATACCATGCTCTGTACTTGCCTGGTTAATGAGCATGACGTGCGGATTTCTACGGTTGAACACCTGAACGCCGCATTGGCTGGCCTGGGTATCGACAACATTATTGTTGAAGTCGATGCACCGGAAATCCCGATTATGGACGGCAGTGCGGCTCCGTTCGTTTATCTGTTGCTGGACGCCGGCATCGATGAACTGAACTGCGCCAAGAAATTTGTACGTATCAAAGAGACGGTTCGCGTCGAAGATGGCGACAAATGGGCTGAATTCAAACCGTACAATGGTTTTTCGCTGGACTTCACCATCGATTTTAACCATCCGGCGATTGATGCCAGCACCCAGCGCTATACGCTGAACTTCTCGGCCGATGCGTTCATGCGTCAGATTAGCCGTGCGCGTACCTTCGGTTTCATGCGCGATATCGAATATCTGCAGTCCCGTGGCCTGTGCCTGGGCGGCAGCTTCGATTGTGCCATCGTTGTTGACGATTATCGCGTACTGAACGAAGACGGTCTGCGCTTTGAAGACGAATTTGTTCGCCACAAAATGCTGGATGCGATCGGTGACCTGTTTATGTGTGGTCACAACATTATCGGCGCATTCACGGCGTACAAATCGGGTCACGCGTTGAACAACAAACTGCTGCAGGCTGTTCTGGCAAAACAGGAAGCCTGGGAGTATGTGACCTTCGAAGACGACGCAAAATTGCCAATGGCGTTCCGCGCACCGTCGATGGTTCTGGCGTAAGCCTGACCATTCAGTAAATTCGACTGGTAACCTGGTACTCTCTCCGACCAGGGAACCAGTCGTTTTTCTTTTATAGCCTCTTCCCGTTATTTTTCGCTGCGATCGCTGGGTAATAATTAGCGCGCGTTCGCTGTTTTATTAAGCGTTTTCCCCCGGCAACGGCCTTCATTCATGCTGCCTCAGCGCGCTATTAATGTTAGTATTTGAGCGCAAAATTATTTCTCCGGGTTGCTTTACCCCGTGGACATCAGGTTGTCCTGCGAAAAACGTCAATAAAGAGACAGCCTGAACGACGACGGGTATACCAAAGAAAGGTAATGAACGTGAGTGGATTGCTGACGCGCTGGCGACAGTTTGGTAGACGGTATTTTTGGCCGCATCTCCTGTTGGGGATGGTCGCGGCAAGCCTCGGCCTGCCTGCGCTAAGCAACGGCCATGAGACCGCGACGCCAGCAAAGGCGACCGCCAGCAACCACAATCCGAGCAAAGTTAATTTCTCCCAGCTGGCGCTGCTGGAGACGAATCGCCGGCCCAACTTTACCGTCGACTACTGGCATCAGCATGCCATTCGCACCGTTATTCGTCATCTCTCCTTCGCCATGGTGCCGCAGGCGTTGCCAGTGGCGGAAGAAGCGTCTCCGCTGCAGGCGCAGCATCTGGCGCTGCTCGACACGCTCAGCGCGCTGTTGACGCAGGACAGTACGCCGCCGGTAGTGATCCGCCAGGCGGTGTATATCCCTTCCTCATATTCTGCCTTCCGCGTCAGCGCCTGGATAAGCCAGGTGGCGGGGATCCGTGCAGGGCCTCAACGTCTCAGCTGAAAATAACCACGGACCATCCTATTTTTTGTGACTCCGCACCGCGGGGCGTTTGAGATTTTATTATGCTTATTAAAATGTTAACTAAGGTTTTCGGCAGCCGTAACGACCGTACGCTGCGTCGTATGCGCAAAGTCGTCAATATCATCAACGGTATGGAACCGGCGATGGAAAAACTCTCTGATGACGAGCTGAAAGCGAAAACCGCTGAATTCCGCGCGCGCCTGGAAAAAGGCGAAGTGCTGGAAAACCTGATCCCTGAAGCGTTCGCCGTCGTTCGCGAAGCCAGTAAGCGTGTGTTCGGCATGCGCCACTTCGACGTCCAGCTGCTGGGCGGTATGGTGCTTAACGATCGCTGCATCGCCGAGATGCGTACCGGTGAAGGTAAAACCCTGACCGCGACCCTGCCGGCCTACCTCAATGCGCTGACCGGCAAAGGCGTTCACGTGGTGACCGTCAACGACTATCTGGCGCAGCGTGACGCCGAAAATAACCGCCCGCTGTTTGAATTCCTCGGCATGACGGTTGGCATCAACATGTCCGGCCTGCCGGCGCCGGCGAAGCGTGAAGCCTACGCTGCCGATATCACCTATGGCACCAACAACGAATACGGCTTCGACTACCTGCGCGACAACATGGCCTTCAGCCCGGAAGAGCGCGTTCAGCGTAAACTGCACTATGCGCTGGTGGATGAGGTGGACTCCATCCTGATCGATGAGGCGCGTACGCCGCTGATCATTTCCGGCCCGGCGGAAGACAGCTCTGAAATGTACCGTAAGGTCAACAAGATCATTCCGCACCTGATCCGTCAGGAAAAAGAAGATTCGGACACCTTCACCGGCGAAGGCCACTTCTCGGTGGATGAAAAAGCGCGTCAGGTTAACCTGACCGAACGTGGTCTGGTGCTGATTGAAGAGCTGCTGGTACAGGAAGGCATTATGGATGAAGGTGAGTCCCTGTACTCCCCGACCAACATTATGCTGATGCACCACGTCACCGCCGCGCTGCGCGCCCATGCGCTGTTCACCCGCGACGTTGACTACATTGTTAAAGATGGCGAAGTTATCATCGTCGATGAGCACACTGGTCGTACAATGCAGGGCCGCCGCTGGTCCGATGGTCTGCACCAGGCCGTTGAGGCCAAAGAGGGCGTGGAGATCCAGAACGAGAACCAGACCCTGGCCTCTATCACCTTCCAGAACTATTTCCGTCTGTATGAGAAACTGGCGGGGATGACCGGTACCGCCGATACTGAAGCCTTTGAATTCAGCTCTATCTATAAGCTGGATACCGTGGTCGTGCCGACCAACCGTCCGATGATCCGTAAAGACATGGCGGATCTGGTCTATATGACCGAAGCGGAAAAAATTCAGGCGATTATCGAAGATATCAAAACCCGTACCGCAGCCGGTCAGCCGGTGTTGGTGGGGACAATCTCGATCGAAAAATCGGAAGTGGTTTCCCGTGAGCTGACCAAAGCCGGCATTAAGCACAACGTTCTGAACGCCAAGTTCCATGCCAGCGAAGCGGATATCGTCGCTCAGGCAGGCTATCCTTCCGCGGTGACCATCGCTACCAACATGGCGGGCCGTGGTACCGATATTATGCTCGGCGGTAGCTGGCAGGCGGAAGTCGCGGCGCTGGAAAATCCAACGCCTGAGCAGATTGAAAAAATCAAAGCCGACTGGCAGGTGCGCCACGATGCGGTACTGGCCGCAGGCGGCCTGCACATTATCGGTACCGAGCGTCATGAATCACGCCGTATCGATAACCAGCTGCGCGGCCGTGCCGGTCGTCAGGGGGATGCCGGTTCTTCCCGCTTCTACCTGTCGATGGAAGACGCCCTGATGCGTATCTTCGCCTCCGATCGCGTTTCCGGCATGATGCGTAAACTGGGGATGAAACCCGGCGAAGCCATTGAGCACCCGTGGGTCACCAAGGCTATCGCCAACGCGCAGCGTAAAGTCGAGAGCCGTAACTTCGATATTCGTAAGCAGTTGCTGGAATACGATGATGTGGCCAACGACCAGCGCCGGGCAATTTACACCCAGCGTAACGAACTGCTGGACGTGTCTGACGTCAGCGAAACCATCAACAGCATCCGCGAAGACGTGTTTAAGGCGACTATCGATGCCCATATTCCGCCGCAGTCGCTGGAGGAGATGTGGGATATCGAAGGCCTGCAGGAGCGTCTGAAAAACGACTTCGACCTCGACCTGCCAATCAAAGAGTGGCTGGATAAAGAGCCGGAGCTGCATGAAGAGACCCTGCGCGAACGTATTCTGCAGAGCGCGGTCGAGACCTACCAGCGTAAAGAAGAAGTGGTCGGCGCCGAAATGATGCGCCACTTCGAGAAAGGCGTGATGCTGCAGACCCTGGATTCGCTGTGGAAAGAACATCTGGCGGCGATGGACTACCTGCGCCAGGGTATCCACCTGCGCGGCTATGCGCAGAAAGATCCGAAGCAGGAGTACAAGCGCGAATCGTTCTCTATGTTTGCCGCGATGCTGGAGTCACTGAAGTATGAAGTGATCAGCACCCTGAGCAAAGTGCAGGTGCGGATGCCGGAAGAAGTCGAGGCGATGGAGCAGCAACGTCGTGAAGAGGCCGAGCGCCTGGCGCAGATGCAGCAGCTCAGCCATCAGAGCGATGATGAAGCCGCTGCACAGGATCTGGCGGCACAAACCGGCGAACGTAAAGTGGGGCGTAACGATCCTTGCCCGTGCGGTTCCGGTAAAAAATACAAACAGTGCCATGGCCGTCTGAGCTAAGGGCTGATAAAAAAACAAAGGCGCAGAGTTCTGCGCCTTTTTTATGGAGCTGATTCAATGAAAAAACTGCAAATCGCCGTAGGGATAATTCGCAATCCAGAAGGCGACATCTTTATTACCCAGCGCGCCGCGGATGCCCATATGGCGAATAAGCTGGAGTTCCCGGGCGGTAAGATTGAATCTGATGAAACGCCGGAGCAGGCGTTGATCCGCGAGCTGCAGGAAGAGGTGGGAATTACGGCCACTACCTTTTCACTATTTGATAAGCTGGAGTATCAGTTCCCCGATCGCCACATTACGCTGTGGTTTTTCCTCGTGGAAAGCTGGGAAGGCGAGCCCTGGGGTAAAGAGGGGCAGCCGGGACAGTGGATGACGTGGCAGGCGCTGGATCCGGAAGCGTTTCCCCCGGCGAATGAACCGGTTATCCGCAAACTTATCGCCCAGGGCTGAACCCCAGGTTGGGAGGCTAACCCAACTGGCGTTGGGTTAGCGTGCCGTCAAATCAGGGCTGCTGTTCGCTCCAGTCATCGCTGTCGGAGAGATCGCCCGCGCTGGGGATGCGCTTCTCCTCTGCTGCCCATTCTCCCAAATCGATCAGCTGGCAGCGTTTGCTACAAAACGGACGATAGGGGCTTTGTTCGCCCCATACCACGTTTTTGCCGCAGGTCGGACAATTGACGATAGTCTCTTCTGACATGTTATCTCCTTAACAGCAGGCCAGTTCAAAATCAAAGCGCTCCGGCACGATCCCATACTCACTGTCCAGCGGCAGGAAGCGGATGGCGAAACGGCTCTTATGGCCAGAGATCTGCGGATAAAGCTGGTGGGCCAGATCGAGACGCAGGCGCAGCAGATCGGCATCTTCGCCATTATCCTGATAAAAGCCATTGAGGCTGGTCTGTTTGCGAAACTGTCCGGAGTTACGAATCAGATCGAGGATCAGGCTCAGGGACTGGACCAATGGATCGAGGCTGGCAAGCCAGCTGGCCACCTGCTCGTCACGATGCGCCTGCGGCATATGGAGCCAGATATGCAGGGTCGGTAAATCGAAGCTGCAGCAGCCGCCAGGGATACTCAGGCGCTGGCGCACTAGCGCAATCAGGCGATCTTCACGCAGAAACTGACCAATGCGCGGCGCGGCCATCAGGGTGCTGGAAGACTGCTTGAGCTGCTGGCGCAGCGCGTTAATGCGCTCCTGATCGACTCCCGGCACTTCTGCCCAGGACTGGAGCTTACGCTGCTGGCGCTCCAGCTCTTTGACCAGATCGGTACGCACCTCGCCGCGCTCCAGGACATCCAGCAGATCGCCGGCGTTACGGAAAAAATGGAGCGCATCGGCATGGCTGGCAATCATCGGATGGAAAGCCATTTGCTGGATCAGAAATTCGATGCGCAGCCAGGTGCGCATTTTCTCATTAAGAGGATGTTCAAACAGAACGGGGGTATGCATTACGAGTTTTCCTGTGAGGCGGCCTGCAATGCCAGCGTTAAGTACTTTTCGTGCAGGCGGGCAACATCCGATGCCACTGCATCCGGAGTGCCAGTGTTTTCAATAACATCGTCCGCGATGGCCAGGCGCTGCTCGCGCGTGGCCTGGGCGGCAAGAATATGTTCAGCATGTTCGCGGCTGACCTTATCGCGCAGCATGGTGCGTTCGATTTGCGTCTCTTTTGGCACATCGACGACCAGTACGCGATCGGCCTGGCTGGACAGGCGGTTTTCGACCAGCAAAGGTACGACCCAGAGGAGATAAGGGGAGGTGGCGGCCTGCATCTGGCGGCGCGTTTCCTGCTGAATCAGCGGATGCAACAGCGCGTTGAGCCAGGCTTTTTCCTCCACCTGAGCAAAAATTTTTTCCCGCAGCAGACGGCGGTTTAGCGTGCCGTCGGGGGCAATCATCTGTGGCCCGAAGTGGTCAGCAATGGCCTGGAGCGCCGGGGTGCCAGGTTCGACCACCTGGCGGGCGATAACATCGGCATCGATAACCTTAATCCCGAGCTGCGCGAAGGCGTCGGCGACCGTACTTTTACCGCTGCCAATCCCGCCTGTTAACGCGACTGTGTACCCCATATCTTCTGACCCTGAAACGGATTGCTCGTATTTTTGGTATTCAGACAGCGAGGACGGGCAGTATGCCGGAGAGGCGACAGCGATCTTGTCGTGATGGCACCGTGCCAGCCGGGAGCGCCGTCCGCTATTCTGTTTCTTTTAATCAAGCAAATCAAATGGTTAAAAATAATGCGCTGGCGGGTGGAGATATAAGCGCTTTTTTCTCCATTCACCAGGTAAATTTATACGATTGTAGCGTAAAAAAAGTGAAAATCGCAGTCTTGCGCGGGCCTGATTCGTGCGTATGATAACGTCACTGGAGTTGTGCTCTCACATTAATGCCATTAACCCCAGGAATTCGCACATGCGTATTGAAGAAGATCTGAAGCTTGGTTTCAAAGACGTTCTTATCCGCCCGAAACGCTCTACCCTCAAAAGCCGTTCTGATGTTGAGCTGGAACGTGAATTCACCTTTAAACATTCAGGCCTGACCTGGTCCGGTGTGCCGATTATTGCGGCTAACATGGACACCGTCGGCACCTTCAGCATGGCGAAAGCGCTGGCCACTTTTGGCATTCTGACGGCAGTACACAAGCACTACACCGCGGAAGAATGGCAGGCGTTTGTCCAGAGCGTATCCGCAGACGTTCTCAAGCATGTGATGGTTTCCACCGGTACTTCCGATGCGGATTTTGATAAAACGCAACAGATCCTCTCTCAGAACCCACAATTGAACTTTGTGTGCATTGACGTCGCCAATGGCTACTCTGAACACTTCGTCCAGTTTGTGGCGAAGGCGCGCGAAGCCTGGCCGCAAAAAACCATTATTGCCGGGAACGTGGTCACCGGTGAAATGTGTGAAGAGCTAATCCTCTCCGGCGCCGATATTGTCAAAGTTGGCATTGGCCCGGGCTCCGTCTGCACCACCCGCGTCAAAACCGGTGTCGGCTACCCGCAGCTCTCCGCCGTGATCGAGTGTGCTGATGCCGCACATGGCCTTGGCGGCCAGATCATCAGCGACGGCGGTTGCACCATGCCGGGCGATGTGGCGAAAGCCTTCGGCGGCGGCGCTGATTTCGTGATGCTCGGCGGTATGCTGGCGGGCCACGAAGAGAGCGGCGGTACTGTGGTTGAAGAGAACGGTGAAAAATTCATGCTGTTTTACGGTATGAGCTCCGAATCGGCGATGACCCGCCATGTGGGCGGTGTCGCGAAATACCGCGCGGCGGAAGGGAAAACCGTTAAGCTGCCGCTGCGTGGCCCGGTGGACAATACCGCGCGCGACATTCTCGGCGGCCTGCGCTCTGCCTGCACCTACGTTGGCGCCTCGCGACTGAAAGAGCTGACCAAACGCACCACCTTTATCCGCGTTCAGGAACAAGAGAACCGGGTATTCAATAGCCTGTAACCGGCTGCGCTGGCGCCTGCGCGGTGCCAGCGTTGCTTATCCTCCCGCCCCGCCAATGGCATCGCCCAGATGAAAAACGGGCAAATACATCGCCACCACCAGGAGCCCGACCAGCGAGCCGGTTATCACCAGCATCAGGGGTTCCAGATGCGCAGCCAGACTGTCGGCTCGCTGATGGGTCTGCTCACGATGATGATGCGCCAGGTTTTCCAGCATCTGATCCAGTGCCCCCGCGCTTTCCCCCGTGCGGATGAGCTGCAGACACAGCGGTGTAAAACCGCCGCAGCGGCTTAACGCCTGCCAGATCGGATCCCCCTGAACGATCAGCGCGCGGGCCTGCGCCAGGCGCTGGCGCCACAGCGGGCACGACAGGGTCTCTTCAACGCTTTGCAGCCCCTGTAGAAAGCTGATACCGGCACTTTGGGTTAACGCCAGAACGGTGAATATCAGGCTCAGCTGTTGGCCGCCGATCAGGGGGCCGATGAGAGGGAGCGCGTTAAGCAGTTGCTGGCGACGCAGCAGCCAGTCGGCGCGCTGCCGGACCAGCTGGTTGAGCAGCAGCGGGCTCAGCAGAAAGGCCAGCAGTAACGGCCAGCCGCGGTTCAGCATGTCCCCTGCCGCAATAACCATTCGCGTTAATAACGGCAGCGGCGTATTGAACGTCTGGTAGATGGCAGTGAATTCAGGAAGGACAAAATAGAGCATCCCCAGCACCACCAGCAGCGCCAGTGTGAGCACGATCAGCGGGTAGCGCAGCGCCTTCTTGACCTTGCCGGCGAGCCGCTGCTGCTCCTGCTGCTGGTTGGCCAGCTGCTGGCAGCAAATATCGAGCTTGCCCGTCAGTTCGCCAGTGCTAATCATCGCCAGATACAGTGGCGGAAAAGCCTGCGGCCACTGCGCCAGTGCGGCAGAGAAAGTCACGCCCTGGGCCAGTTCGCGGCCCAGCGCCTCAAGCAGCGCCTGCCACTGCCCATGCGGTTGCTGCTGCGCCAGAAGCGATAACCCTTCCGCCAACGGTAGCCCGGCCTGCAGCAGGGTTGCCAACTGGCGGATTGTTTCGCTGCTGTAGCGCGGGTGCCACAGGCTTTGCTTCACCGTACAGCGGCGTATAGCCAGCGGCAGGATGCGCTGCTGCTGGAGGTGATGCAGCACCTCCGGACGACTGGCTTGCCATAGCATCCCCTGACAAGGAGCGCCTTGCGCATCGACGCCTCGCCAGCGCCAGAGACGCTTAGTCGCCATGGGGGATCCCCAGCACCCGCACCACCTCTTCGAGGCTGGTCAAGCCCTGTTCGATAGCCTGACATCCGCTTTCGAAGAGCGTCATCATGCCCGCGGCTCGCGCCAGAGATTCGATCTCAATGGCGTTGAGCCCCTGGACTATCCCCTGACGTAGCCCCGGAGTGACAGGCAAGACCTCGAACAGCGCCAGCCTGCCGTGATACCCGTGATAACAGTGTTCGCAGCCCGCGGCCTGCCAGCGCGGCAGCGAGCGGGGCCACAGACTGTGCGGCAGGTCGGCGGCACTGCCGGCATTGCGCCGGCAGTGGGGGCACAGCTTGCGAACCAGACGCTGGGCGATAACCAGCGAGAGCGCAGAGGAGATCATCCAGCGGGCGATGCCCATTTGCTGCAGGCGGGTAAGGGTTTCGCTGGTGGAATTGGTGTGCAGAGTAGAGAGCACCAGATGACCCGTTTGGGCGGCTTTCAGCGCGATTTCAGCGGTTTCGGCATCGCGGATTTCACCCACCATCACAATATCCGGGTCCTGACGTAACAGGGCGCGCAGTACGCTGTGAAAGGTCAGCCCGGCGCGCGGGTTGATTTGCGTCTGGTTCATCCCGGCGATGGGGATCTCCAGAGGATCCTCGACGCTACAGATGTTCACTTGCTCCCGGTTTCGCGCCTGCAGGGCGCTGTAGAGGGTTACCGTTTTCCCGCTTCCGGTTGGGCCAGTGACCAGCAGCAGCCCCTGCGGCTGATTCAGCGCCTGGCGGAAGGCCGCCAGCTGAGAGGATGAGAGGCCGAGCGCCTCCAGATCCAGCGCCTGGTCAACCTGATGCAGAAGGCGCAGGACAATTTTCTCGCCATAGCGGCAGGGCAGAGTGGCGATGCGAAAGGAGAGCTGCCGTCCGGCGAGGTTCAGCGCGAACTGACCATCCTGCGGCAAACGATGCTCGGCGATATCGAGACTGGCCATCACTTTGAGTCGTGCGATAACCGGCGCGGCCAGCTCGGGCGCCAGCAGCGGCAGGGCGTGTAGCACGCCATCGACACGCAGGCGGATCCGTAAGTGCGTTTCCGTGGGTTCGATATGAATATCGGAGGCCCGCTGACGCAGGGCCTGCTCGAGGATCTGATTGACCCGTTCGGCGATGTTTTCCGGGCCTGCATTTTGCGCCAGCAGCGCCTGCTTTTCCTGGACTTGCAGGCGCTTATCCATCTGCTCCTGGCTCCAGCATTCAATATCGATCCGTTTTTGCGTCGCGAAACGTAGCGCCTCCATTAGCTCCGTCGGCGGGGTATCGACCACCGCAATGGATATCGTCTGCTCATCGCTGTGCAGCAGCAGGGCGTGATGGCGACGACAGAGAGGGATCAGCTGTTCTGTTTTCATGTTGTCGCCCTCACTTCACGCGGAAGACGTCTTCGCAGGCCTGCTGAAGCGCGCTGTTGTCGGTGATAGTGCAGACCCGCTGCCAGCCGGTGACGCCCTCGGCGTTATCCCAGGTCGGGGTTAGGGTGACGCCCAGTCCGTTGAGACTTTCCTGGCCGGTGAGGGTAACGACCCCTTTTGCCACGCTCATGGCGGAGAGGTAGCGCGTGGTGGTTGGCGAGGGGATGCCATTGCTGCCGCCGTCGCATGTCGTCAGGCCGCCATGATCGAGCGCGCAAAGTTCAATTGCCGTCCGGTAGGGGACAAAGGTCTGCAGCAGATCGGTGAGGGCGGCTTTACGCAGGTAGTTCTGGTAGGCCGGGATGCCGATGGCGCTGAGAATGGCGATGATGCCGATGACCACCATCAGTTCAATCAGGGTAAAACCTCGTTGTTTATCCATAAGTCGCTCCTTGTTGTGACAGAAGCACTGTGACGGGATTCAGGGGGACAGGCGAGGAGACGAAAACGATCCGGGAAACCGGGTTCCAGGGTTTTTAGCGGGATTGCATGGTGAGCAAGAGCGGCTGCGAGTCGGGTCGCAAATTCAGGCCTTCACGCCGGAAACGTGAAGGCCCAATCTTCAGCGAAAACGCATCGACAGGTCGAGCGCCTGCACATGTTTGGTCAGGGCCCCGACGGAGATATAGTCGACCCCGGTGTCGGCAAATTCGCGGATGGTGTCAAAGGTGACGTTGCCGGAGACCTCGAGCGCCGCCTGGCCAGCGGTGATTTTCACCGCCTCGCGCATCAGGTCGGTGGTGAAGTTATCGAGCATAATGATATCGGCCCCGGCTTTTAACGCCTGCTCCAGCTCATCCAGCGTTTCCACTTCCACTTCCACCGGCACATCAGGATGCAGCCAGAACGCCTTTTCCACCGCCTGACGGATCGAGCCGGAGGCGATGATGTGGTTTTCTTTAATCAGGAAAGCGTCGAACAGCCCCAGGCGGTGGTTGGCGCCGCCGCCGCAGAGAACCGCGTATTTCAAAGCGGTTCGCAGCCCTGGCAGCGTTTTGCGCGTATCCAGGAGTTGGGTTTTGGTGCCCGCCAGCAGGTCGACATAGCGGCGGACAACGCTGGCGACGCCGGAGAGGGTTTGCACAAAGTTCAGCGCCGTACGTTCGCCAGTGAGCAGAATGCGCGATGGGCCTTCCAGCTCGAACAGGGGTTGATCGGCTTTGACCGCATCGCCATCGGCGACGTGCCAGGTGATATTCACGTCGTCACCGGCGAGCTGAATGAAGACCTCTTCCACCCAGCGTTTACCACAGAAGACGCCATCTTCGCGGGTAATGACCACCGCATGGGAGCGTGCATCCTGCGGCAATAATTGTGCGCTAATATCGTTGCTGGCGTCGACTTCGCCGCCCAAATCTTCCCGCAGGGAGTGTGCGACAGCATCGGTAATATCGAGATTAATACGTTCCAGCAGCACGTCACGGCGGCGGTCGGGGTTGTAACGACGAGGCGACATGATAAAGCTCCAGATAGATAAGATTCAGAAGTGGGAAACATGCTAACCTGAACGACGTTTCAGTACCATACACACTTCATTCTTTGGGCCGGCGTGTGGCCCGGAAGCATGAGTTCGCGAAAGGAGATCCCGCATGCAGTTGAACGAGGGATGGCTGGTCGGCGCGCGGCGGGTTCCCTCGCCGCACCATGACTGCCGTCCGGATGAAGAGGCCCCTTCCTTATTGGTGGTGCATAATATCAGCCTGCCGCCAGGTGAATTTGGTGGTCCATGGATTGACGCGCTGTTCACCGGCACCCTGGATCCTCACGCGCATCCTTTCTTTGCCGAGATCGCTCATCTGCGCGTTTCGGCGCATTGTCTGATTCGCCGTGATGGTGAAATCGTGCAGTATGTGCCTTTCGATAAGCGTGCATGGCATGCGGGTGTCTCCAGCTATCAAGGGCGTGAACGCTGCAATGACTTTTCCATCGGCATAGAGCTGGAAGGCACGGATACCCTGGCGTATACCGAAGCGCAGTACCAGCAGCTGGCGGCGGTGACGGATCTGCTTATCACGATTTATCCTGCCATCGCCGCAAACATCACGGGCCATAGCGATATCGCGCCCGTTCGCAAGACGGACCCGGGACCGGCCTTTGACTGGAAAAAATTTCGTGCGCTGCTCAGCGCGCCGTCCGAAAAGGAGACCTCATGACGCTGTTTACTACGCTGCTGGTGCTTATCGCTGAACGCCTGTTTAAACTGGGCGAACACTGGCAGCTTGATCATCGGCTGGAGGTGGCGTTCCGCCGGATAAAACATTTCTCGTTGCCGGGAACGCTGCTGATGACCCTGGTCGCCGTCGCGGTGGTCTACATTATTCAGCGCTTGCTGCAGGGGCAGCTGTTCAACGTACCGCTGCTGGTGTTCTGGATTTTGCTAGGCCTGCTGTGCATCGGCGCCGGTAAGGTTCGGCTGCACTATCATGCCTATCTGAAAGCGGCGTCGCGCAATGACAGCCGCGCCTGCGATGCGATGGCTAGCGAGCTGACGTTGATACACGGCGTCCCCCCGGGCTGTGATGAGCGCGAGTACCTTAGCGAACTGCAAAATGCGCTGCTATGGATTAACTATCGTTACTACCTGGCGCCACTCTTCTGGTTTGTGGTCGGTGGGGCGTGGGGGCCGCTGACGCTTATCGCCTATAGCGTCCTGCGTGCCTGGCAGACGTGGCTGGCGCGTTACCAGACGCCGCATCATCGTTTGCAGTCCGGAATCGATGGTATCCTGCATATTGTGGACTGGCTGCCGGTGCGTCTGGTGGGGGTTGTCTATGCTCTGGTGGGGCATGGAGAGAAAGCGCTCCCGGCGTGGTTTGCATCGTTAGGCGACCGCCATTCGTCGCAGTATCAGGTATTGACCCGCCTGGCGCAGTATTCCCTGGCTCGTGAACCGCACGTGGATAAAGTGGCGACCCCGAAGGCCGCGGTGTCGATGGCCAAGAAAACCTCGCTGGTGGTGGTGGTGATCATGGCGCTGCTGACGATTTACGGCACCCTGGTGTAACGGCCTGCGCTCGTACTCTACCTGCCACGATACTCTCACATCTGGGGCGTTATTTGCCGGATGGCGTTGTGCTTATCCGGCCTGGAGACCCACACTGCGCAGGCCCGGCAAGCAACAGCGGCGCCGGGTTCTATATCAGACGCCGTACCTGGCATGTTGCCGGGCGGCGGTTTCGCCTGACCCGGCCTGGAGAACCCGCGCCAGCGGGCCGCATACCGAACCGCTACAGCGTATCCGCCGGCGGGATGCCGAAGTCGGGCATGCCGTCCTCTCTCCAGCTGACGAGTTTTAGCCGGGTATGACGATTGGGGTCATACAGCGGGTCGCCTTCAATCTCGGTGTAATTCCGCGCGTGGTAGACCAGCACATCTTCCCCCGCCGGCGTTTGGGTAAAACTATTATGGCCCGGGCCATACTGGCGGTTTTCATAGCTGGTCCGGAACACCGGCTGCGGGGCTTTATGCCAGTTTGCCGGCTGCAGCGGATCGGCCTGCCGGTCAATCCAGAGCAACCCCATGCAGTAGTTTTCGTCGGTGGCGCTGGCGGAATAGCTGATGAACAGCTTATCGCCATGCACCAGCACCGCGGGTCCTTCATTGACCTTAAATCCCCGACACTCCCAGTCGAACTCCGGCTTGCTCAGCATGACCGGCTCGCCTTTTAGCGTCCACGGGTTGGCCATTTCAGCGAGATACAGGTTTGAGTTGCCCTCGATATGCGGCGATTTTTGCGCCCACAGGTACCAGCGTTTGCCCTGATGGATAAAGGTGGTGGCATCGAGGGCGAAGGTATCGAAAGGCGTGATCACCTGGCCTTTTTCCTGCCAGCGGCCGGTCAGCGGATCGTTGTCGGCGCACTCGATCACGAACATACGATGCTGGAACATGCCCAGCGCATCCAGATCGTGGGTATGGGTGGCGGCAAAATAGATATACCACTTCCCGTCTATCTCATGTAGCTCCGGCGCCCAAATCAGCTGGCTCATCGGCCCGCTTTGCGGTGCGCGCCAGACCACTACCGGCTCCGCATCGCGTAATCCTTCAAGGGTCGCCGCGCGCCGGATCTCCAGCCGGTCGTATTCCGGCACCGAGGCAATAAAGTAGTAGTGATTAAGGTGGCGCAGAATAAAGGGATCTGCGCGCTGTTCAATAAAGGGGTTGGGCCAGTTATTCATCAGGCTTTCCTTACGTGTTCACTGGTTTTCAGTTCCTGGTATTCATTCAGCTCGCTGTAGTTGCTGCGGCGCTTCTCTAAATCGCTCTGGATCTGGCGCATCAGGGTGCGGTCAACTTTCAGCAGGCGCACCACGCCGGCGGTGATCAGGTAGCCGACGCCGGGGATAACCGAGAACAGCAGCACGATGCCGTTGAGGGCGGAGGCGCTTTGCGCTTTGGCGCCAGCGTCGTAGCCGTACCATGACAACAGGAATCCGACCATCGCCCCGGCGACCGCCAGGCCGACTTTGAGGAAGAACAGATTGCCGGAGAAGCTAATGCCGGTGATGCGCTTGCCGGTTTTCCACTCGCCGTAGTCGTCAACATCGGACATCAGCGACCAGTGCAGCGGGGAGGGAATCTGATGCAGGATGTTGAGCAGGAAGTAGAGCACCATAATCAGCGTGGTGGCATGCGGATTAAAGAAATAGAAGGCGCAGGAGAAGATCGCCAGCACGATATTGGTCCAGAAGAAGACCTGCAGTTTGCACCAGCGGTCGGTGAGGACTTTTGCCAGCATGCTGCCAATCATCATCCCGACCACGCCGAGGCTGATAAACAGAGTGGCAAAATGGGTGCTTTGCCCCATTACCCAGGTGACGTAGTACATGGTGGCGGCCATGCGGATAAAGCCCGGACAGACGTTGCACAGCGTGAGCAGCAGGATGCGTACCCACTGGTCATTTTTCCACACGTCTTTGAGATCTTTTTTCAGTTCATCATTGGTCTGTACCGCCGGGTGGATGCGTTCGCGCACGGTAGCGAAGCAGAACAGGAACATACACATGCCGATGAAGGCCAGCACGGTCATCGCCATCTGATAGCCCTTCGCTTTATCGGCGCCGCCGAACCAGTCGGCCATTGGCAGCAGCGTCAATGACAGCAACAGCGTGGCGATACCCACCATCACGAAACGATAAGACTGGCAGGCAACGCGCTCTTTCGGATCGGCAGTCATCACCGTTCCCAGCGAGCAGTAGGGGATGTTAATCGCGGTATAGGTAATCGACAGCAGAAAGTAGGTGACAAACGCATAGATGACTTTGCTGTTATAGGTCCACTCAGGAGTGGTGAACATCAGGACGCTGAACAGGGCGTAGGGGAAAGCAATCCACAGCAGCCATGGACGAAAGCGGCCATATTTACTGCGGGTGCGGTCGGCGAGGGCGCCCATGATCGGGTCGGTCACCGCATCGATGACGCGCACCGATAGCAGCAGTACGCCCACCAGCGCCGGCGCCAGACCGAAAATATCGGTATAAAAATAGTTAACAAACAGCATGATGGCGCCAAAGATGATATTGCATCCGGCATCCCCCATCCCATAACCAATCTTTTCTTTTATTGAAAGTCTATTGTCTGCCATGTGCGGTCTCTCCGTTGCAGTATGGAGAGAATTATTGGCTGCTATCGAGAGAATTACGTTGCAGGAACGCGTTGACGATATGGATAAAAAAGCTATGGAGGGGAAAGTGTGAAGCAGATAACAATGCTCTGCGCCCGTCATTCAGGGAGGGGCGCAGAGCAAAGAGAATTATTGATGAGATGTATTATTGTGCTTTTATGGTGGCGGCGGCTTTCTGTTTAAATAGATAGCCCACACCCAGCACGGCGATCCATACCGGGATCAGCCAAACGGAAATCGCCATCCCCGGGGTCATCAGCATAATTACCAGCACCGCGGCCATAAACAGCAGGCACACCCAGTTACCCAGCGGGTAGAAGAGGGCGGGGAAGCGAGTGGTGACCCCCTGCTGCTGTTTGGCGCGACGGAATTTGATATGCGCGAGGCTGATCATCGCCCAGTTGATCACCAGGGCGGAGACTACCAGCGCCATCAGCAGGCCAAATGCGGATTCCGGCGCCAGGTAGTTGATCAGCACACACAGGGCGGTGACCACGGCGGAGACGAGAATGGTATTCACCGGCACGCCGCGTTTGTCGACGCTGAGCAGCGCTTTCGGTGCGTTCCCCTGCTGGGCAAGACCGAACAGCATACGGCTGTTGCAGTAGACACAGCTGTTATACACCGACAGGGCCGCCGTCAGCACCACTACGTTGAGGGCGTTTGCCACCAGCGTATCGCCAAGCTCATGGAAAATCAGGACGAACGGACTGGTGTCCGCAGTCACACGCGTCCACGGCAGCAGCGAGAGCAGGACCGCCAGCGAGCCAACATAGAAGATCAGGATACGGTAGATAACCTGGTTAGTGGCTTTCGGGATGCTTTGCTCCGGGTTATCCGCTTCCGCCGCGGTGATACCCACCAGCTCCAGACCGCCGAAGGAGAACATGATGATCGCCATCATCATTACCAGCCCGGTAAAGCCGTGCGGCAGGAACCCGCCTTGATCCCAGAGGTTACGTACCGTCGCCTGCGGGCCGCCGTTGCCGCTGAACAGCAGCCAGCCGCCGAACAAAATCATCGCCACAACGGCGACCACTTTGATAATGGCAAACCAGAACTCCATTTCCCCGAACACTTTCACGTTGGTCAGGTTAATGGCGTTGATGGCGATGAAGAAGACCGCCGCTGAGGCCCAGGTCGGGATTTCCGGCCACCAGAACTGGATATATTTGCCGACGGCAGTGAGTTCCGCCATGGCCACCAGGACATACAGTACCCAGTAGTTCCAGCCGGAGGCGAAGCCGGCAAAGCCGCCCCAGTATTTATAAGCAAAGTGGCTAAACGAACCGGCTACCGGCTCTTCCACCACCATTTCGCCCAGCTGACGCATGATCAGAAAGGCGATAAAACCGGCAATCGCGTAACCAAGAATGATACCCGGGCCGGCGGACTGAATGACGGACGCGCTCCCCAGAAACAGGCCGGTGCCGATAGCCCCGCCCAGCGCGATGAGCTGGATGTGGCGGTTTTTCAGGCCGCGCTTCAGCCGATCGCCGTGCTGTTGACCTTCCATATGAAACCTCGTGTGTGGTTATTTTTTGTGTACGTCATCCGTCAGGTTGCTGCTTCACTGCTGTCCCTGCCAGAAAGCATAGCCAGCGAAAATTTGGGCGACGTGGCCCACTTTTTACCTGAGTGATGGCGCGCACATATTGTTGTGTTTGTGTATTTAACGACTTCCGTTTCTGTATTGTTTTGTTTACGGAAGGCGGTGCGGTAATTAAGAAAAAGGCCTTTCGTCTCAGGGAGAATAGTGGTAAGTGCGTTTGAATGCACCTGCTTTATGAAGGGATGATGACCATGTGTCTAAAAAGACATCAATAGACACATTCTGTATTATTCCGACGCACTGCTTCTTTCTGATTATTTATTCAATGATATTGTCTTTATATTCATTTATTGGGTCATTGAATCGGTTCAGATAGCGTAATTTTTCGTTTCCATTAAGTTAATGCTACCTCTTTATGAGTAAACGTAACATTTGTGCAAGGTTACATTTCTGAAATGTTATTTCTGTAAGGTTGTTAAAATGTCCGTCGTTTACTGATTTCAATCAAAACCTGTATGGACAGAAGGTGAATACTTTGTTACTTTAGCGCTACGAACTTTAAATTGGTAAGACCAATTGACTCCGGGCTAATGGCAGAGACAGGGAATATGGCCTACAGCAAAATCCGCCAACCAAAATTATCCGATGTGATAGAGCAGCAGCTGGAGTTTCTGATCCTTGAGGGGACCTTGCGCCCCGGTGAAAAACTCCCGCCTGAACGCGAACTGGCTAAACAGTTCGACGTTTCCCGCCCCTCGCTGCGTGAGGCGATTCAACGCCTCGAAGCCAAGGGCCTGTTGCTTCGTCGTCAGGGAGGTGGAACGTTTGTTCAGAGCCGCCTGTGGCAGAGCTTCAGCGATCCGCTGGTCGAGCTGCTGTCCGATCACCCTGAATCCCAATTCGATCTGCTTGAGACCCGTCACGCGCTGGAAGGCATTGCGGCTTATTACGCGGCGCTGCGCAGCAATGATGAAGATCGCGACCGTATCCGCGAGCTGCATCAGGCTATTGAGCGGGCTCAGCAGTCGGGCGATCTGGACGCTGAGTCCGGCGCCGTCGTCCAGTACCAAATCGCCGTCACCGAGGCGGCACACAATGTGGTTTTGCTCCATCTGCTAAGGTGTATGGAGCCGATGCTGGCGCAAAACGTGCGTCAGAACTTTGAATTGCTGTATGCCCGCCGGGAAATGCTCCCGTTGGTCAGCAACCATCGCACTCGCATTTTCGAGGCGATAATGGCCGGGGAGCCGGAGCAGGCGCGTGAGGCGTCGCACCGTCACCTGGCGTTCATTGAGGAAATTTTGCTGGACCGTAGCCGTGAGCAGAGTCGTAGAGAACGCTCGCTGCGTCGTTTACAGCAACGAAAGGACGAGAACTCCGGTTCTTAAGCGCCATTTTTAGAGCGCGGCAACTAAACGCAGAACCTGTCTTATTGAATTTTTGGTTGTTCAACGGTGAAGAACGAAGAGTTCAATGGGACAGGTTCCAGATTAATCAACGATTAGATAGATAAGGAATACCCCCCATGTCAGAACGTTTACCAAATGACGTGGATCCGATCGAAACTCGCGACTGGCTACAGGCGATCGAATCGGTCATCCGTGAAGAAGGTGTTGAGCGCGCTCAGTATCTTATTGACCAACTCCTTTCTGAAGCCCGCAAAGGCGGGGTGAAAGTGGCTGCTGGCGCATCGACCGGCGGTTACGTCAACACTATTGCCGTTGAAGATGAGCCGGAATATCCGGGTAATCTGGATCTGGAACGTCGTATCCGTTCTGCGATCCGCTGGAACGCCATCATGACCGTTCTGCGCGCATCGAAAAAAGATCTCGAACTGGGCGGCCACATGGCTTCTTTCCAGTCTTCCGCAACCTTCTACGAAGTGTGCTTCAACCACTTCTTCCGCGCACGCAATGAGCAGGATGGCGGCGACCTGGTGTACTTCCAGGGTCACATCTCTCCGGGCGTTTATGCGCGTGCGTTCCTGGAAGGTCGTCTGACTGAAGAGCAGATGAACAACTTCCGTCAGGAAGTTCACGGTAAAGGTCTGTCCTCTTATCCGCACCCGAAACTGATGCCGGAATTCTGGCAGTTCCCGACCGTTTCTATGGGCCTGGGCCCAATCGGGGCGATTTATCAGGCTAAATTCCTGAAATACCTGGAACACCGTGGTCTGAAAGACACCTCCAAACAAACCGTTTACGCGTTCCTGGGCGACGGTGAGATGGACGAGCCGGAATCTAAAGGCGCGATCACCATCGCCACCCGTGAGAAGCTCGACAACCTGGTGTTCGTTATCAACTGTAACCTGCAGCGTCTTGACGGCCCGGTCACCGGTAACGGCAAAATCATTAACGAACTGGAAGGCATCTTCGCGGGCGCTGGCTGGAACGTTATCAAGGTTATCTGGGGCGGTCGTTGGGATGAGCTGCTGCGTAAAGACACCAGCGGTAAGCTGATTCAGCTGATGGAAGAAACCGTTGACGGCGATTACCAGACCTTCAAATCCAAAGACGGCGCTTATGTGCGCGAGCACTTCTTCGGTAAATATCCGGAGACCGCTGCGCTGGTTGCCGACTGGACTGACGAGCAGATTTGGGCCCTGAACCGCGGTGGCCACGATCCGAAGAAAGTTTATGCTGCTCTGAAAAAAGCGCAGGAAACCAAAGGCAAAGCGACCGTTATCCTCGCCCATACCATCAAAGGTTACGGCATGGGTGACACTGCTGAAGGTAAGAACATCGCTCACCAGGTTAAGAAAATGAACATGGACGGCGTTCGCTACGTCCGCGATCGTTTCAACGTGCCGGTTGCCGATGCCGATCTGGAAAAACTGCCGTACGTCACCTTCCCGGAAGGTTCCGAAGAGCACACCTATCTGCACGCTCAGCGTCAGAAACTGCACGGCTATCTGCCGAGCCGTCAGCCGAACTTCACTGAGAAGCTGGAGCTGCCGACGCTGGAAGATTTCCGCCCGCTGCTGGAAGAGCAGAATAAAGAGATCTCTACCACTATCGCGTTCGTTCGTGCCCTGAACGTGATGCTGAAGAACAAATCCATCAAAGACCGCCTCGTGCCGATCATCGCCGACGAAGCGCGTACTTTCGGTATGGAAGGTCTGTTCCGTCAGATCGGTATCTACAGCCCGAACGGCCAGCAGTACACCCCGCAGGACCGTGAGCAGGTTGCATACTACAAAGAAGACGAGAAAGGTCAGATCCTGCAGGAAGGGATCAACGAGCTGGGCGCAGGCGCATCCTGGCTGGCTGCGGCGACCTCTTACAGCACCAACAACCTGCCGATGATCCCGTTCTACATCTACTACTCGATGTTCGGGTTCCAGCGTATCGGCGACCTGTGCTGGCAGGCAGGCGACCAGCAGGCTCGCGGCTTCCTGATTGGTGGTACTTCCGGTCGTACGACGCTGAACGGCGAAGGTCTGCAGCACGAAGATGGCCACAGCCATATTCAGTCTCTGACTATCCCGAACTGTATCTCTTACGATCCGTCCTACGCCTACGAAGTGGCGGTCATCATGCATGACGGCCTGGAGCGTATGTACGGTGAGAAACAAGAGAACGTTTACTACTACATCACTACCCTGAACGAAAACTACCACATGCCGGCCATGCCGGAAGGCGCCGAGGAAGGTATCCGCAAAGGTATCTACAAACTCGAAACCATCGAAGGTAGCAAAGGTAAAGTTCAGCTGCTGGGCTCCGGTTCTATCCTGCGTCACGTCCGTGAAGCAGCGCAGATCCTGGCGAAAGACTACGGCGTGGGCTCTGACGTGTACAGCGTCACCTCCTTCACCGAACTGGCGCGTGATGGCCAGGATTGCGAACGCTGGAACATGCTGCACCCGCTGGAAACCCCGCGCGTGCCGTACATCGCTCAGGTGATGAACGACGCTCCGGCAGTGGCATCCACTGACTATATGAAACTGTTCGCCGAGCAGGTTCGTACCTACGTACCGGCTGACGATTACCGCGTACTGGGTACCGATGGCTTCGGTCGTTCCGACAGCCGTGAAAACCTGCGTCACCACTTCGAAGTCGATGCTTCCTATGTGGTCGTTGCAGCGCTGGGCGAACTGGCTAAACGTGGTGAAATCGATAAGAAAGTGGTTGCGGACGCAATTACCAAATTCAACATCGATGCAGAAAAAGTTAACCCGCGTCTGGCGTAAGAGGTAAAAGAATAATGGCTATCGAAATCAAAGTACCGGACATCGGGGCTGATGAAGTTGAAATCACCGAGATTCTGGTCAAAGTGGGCGACAAAGTTGAAGCTGAACAGTCGCTGATCACCGTAGAAGGCGATAAAGCCTCTATGGAAGTCCCGTCTCCGCAGGCTGGCGTCGTGAAAGAGATTAAAGTCTCCGTCGGCGACAAAACCGAGACTGGCAAACTGATTATGATTTTCGATTCCGCCGAGGGTGCAGCAGCCGCTGCACCTGCGCAGGAAGAGAAGAAAGAAGCCGCTCCGGCCGCCGCTGCTCCAGCAGCTGCCGCGGCAGCGAAAGACGTGAACGTGCCGGACATCGGCGGTGACGAAGTTGAAGTCACTGAAATTCTGGTGAAAGTGGGCGATACCGTTGCGGCTGAGCAGTCTCTGATCACCGTCGAAGGCGATAAAGCCTCGATGGAAGTGCCGGCGCCGTTCGCGGGTACCGTGAAAGAGATCAAGATCAACACCGGCGATAAAGTGTCCACCGGCTCCCTGATCATGATCTTCGAAGTGGCGGGCGCTGCGCCTGCTGCCGCACCTGCTCAGGCTGCTGCTCCGGCGGCGGCTGCTCCAGCTGCGGCTGGCGGTGCGAAAGACGTTAACGTACCGGACATCGGCGGCGACGAAGTTGAAGTGACCGAAGTGATGGTAAAAGTCGGCGATAAAGTGGCTGCTGAGCAGTCCCTTATCACCGTCGAAGGCGACAAAGCGTCTATGGAAGTGCCGGCGCCGTTCGCGGGCACCGTCAAAGAGATCAAAATCAGCACCGGCGATAAAGTCAAAACCGGCTCCCTGATCATGGTCTTCGAAGTGGAAGGCGCTGCGCCTGCCGCCGCACCGGCTCAGGCCGCTGCTCCGGCACCGGCTGCAGCTCCGGCTCAGGCCGCTAAGCCTGCCGCGGCACCGGCTGCGAAAGCGGAAGGTAAAACCGAATTCGCTGAAAACGACGCTTACGTCCACGCCACTCCGCTGATTCGCCGCCTGGCGCGCGAGTTCGGCGTTAACCTGGCGAAAGTGAAAGGCACCGGCCGTAAAGGTCGTATCCTGCGCGAAGACGTTCAGGCTTACGTGAAAGACGCTGTTAAGCGTGCTGAATCCGCACCGGCGGCTGCCGCTGGCGGCGGTATCCCGGGCATGCTGCCATGGCCGAAGGTTGACTTCAGCAAGTTCGGCGAAATCGAAGAAGTGGAGCTGGGCCGTATCCAGAAAATTTCTGGTGCCAACCTGAGCCGTAACTGGGTCATGATCCCGCACGTTACGCACTTCGATAAAACCGATATCACCGATCTGGAAGCGTTCCGTAAGCAGCAGAACGCCGAAGCTGAGAAGCGTAAACTGGACGTGAAATTCACCCCGGTTGTCTTCATCATGAAAGCCGTGGCCGCTGCGCTTGAGCAGATGCCGCGCTTCAACAGCTCGCTCTCCGAAGATGGTCAGCGTCTGACGCTGAAGAAATACATCAACATCGGTGTGGCGGTAGATACCCCGAACGGTCTGGTGGTTCCGGTCTTTAAAGACGTGAACAAGAAGAGCATCACCGAGCTGTCTCGTGAACTGACCACCATCTCGAAGAAAGCGCGCGATGGCAAACTGACGGCGGGCGAAATGCAGGGCGGTTGCTTCACCATCTCCAGCATCGGCGGCCTGGGTACCACCCACTTCGCGCCGATTGTTAATGCGCCGGAAGTGGCCATCCTCGGCGTGTCTAAGTCCGCGATGGAGCCGGTATGGAATGGTAAAGAGTTCGTGCCGCGTCTGATGCTGCCGATCTCTCTGTCCTTCGACCACCGCGTCATCGACGGTGCTGATGGTGCCCGCTTCATTACCATCATCAACAACACCCTGAGCGACATTCGCCGCCTGGTGATGTAATTGAAAAAGCCGGCCTGACGGCCGGCTTTTTTCTGATAACCTCAGGCTGTTTGGGATTATCAGCAACAAAGGACAAAATCGTTTGCCGTTTGTTGTTTAAAAATTGTTAACAATTTTGTAAAATACACGCGGATAGAACGTCCCGGTGGACTTGGGCGTAAAAATAATAGCGTCAGACCCGCCGGATATAAATTACAGAGGTCATGATGAGTACTGAAATCAAAACTCAGGTCGTGGTACTTGGGGCAGGTCCTGCAGGCTACTCTGCAGCCTTCCGTTGCGCTGATTTAGGTCTGGAAACCGTCATCGTAGAACGTTACAGCACCCTCGGTGGGGTGTGCCTGAACGTGGGTTGTATCCCTTCTAAAGCGCTGCTGCACGTGGCAAAAGTTATCGAAGAAGCGAAAGCGCTGGCCGAACACGGCATCGTTTTCGGCGAACCGAAAACTGACATTGACAAGATCCGCACCTGGAAAGAAAAAGTCATCACTCAGCTGACCGGTGGTCTGGCTGGCATGGCCAAAGGGCGTAAAGTGAAGGTGGTTAACGGTCTGGGTAAATTCACCGGCGCTAACACCCTGGAAGTGGAAGGCGAAAACGGCAAAACCGTGATCAACTTCGACAACGCCATCATCGCGGCGGGCTCCCGTCCGATTCAACTGCCATTTATTCCGCATGAAGATCCGCGCGTATGGGACTCCACCGACGCCCTGGAGCTGAAATCTGTGCCGAAACGCATGCTGGTCATGGGCGGCGGTATCATCGGTCTGGAAATGGGTACCGTATACCATGCGCTGGGTTCAGAGATCGACGTGGTTGAAATGTTCGACCAGGTCATCCCGGCTGCCGATAAAGATGTGGTGAAAGTCTTCACCAAACGCATCAGCAAGAAATTCAACCTGATGCTGGAAACCAAAGTGACTGCCGTTGAAGCAAAAGAAGACGGTATTTATGTTTCCATGGAAGGCAAAAAAGCGCCGGCGGAAGCACAGCGTTACGACGCCGTGCTGGTGGCTATCGGCCGCGTACCGAACGGTAAAAACCTCGACGCAGGCAAAGCGGGCGTGGAAGTTGACGATCGTGGCTTCATCCGCGTTGACAAACAAATGCGCACCAACGTGCCGCACATCTTTGCTATCGGCGATATCGTCGGTCAGCCGATGCTGGCGCACAAAGGCGTCCACGAAGGTCACGTTGCCGCAGAAGTTATCTCCGGCCTGAAGCACTACTTCGATCCGAAAGTGATCCCATCGATCGCCTACACCGAGCCAGAAGTGGCATGGGTGGGTCTGACCGAGAAAGAAGCGAAAGAGAAAGGCATCAGCTACGAAACCGCCACCTTCCCGTGGGCTGCTTCCGGCCGTGCTATCGCTTCCGACTGCGCAGACGGCATGACCAAACTGATCTTCGACAAAGAGACCCACCGTGTTATCGGCGGCGCGATTGTCGGCACCAACGGCGGCGAGCTGCTGGGTGAGATCGGCCTGGCTATCGAGATGGGCTGTGACGCTGAAGACATCGCGCTGACTATCCACGCTCACCCGACTCTGCACGAGTCTGTTGGCCTGGCGGCAGAAGTATTCGAAGGCAGCATCACCGACCTGCCGAACGCCAAAGCGAAGAAAAAGTAACTTTTTCTTTCAGGCAAAAAGCATAAGCGGCTCCCGGAGCCGCTTTTTTTATGCCTGATGTTTAGAACTATGTCGCTATTCATAAACCGCTACACCTCATACATACTTTGTAAATAGTCACTCTGTAAACTTATAGGTAGTTAACGATATCAATGAGGTGTGTGATGAAACGCTTTTTAACCACAGCGCTGGTCGCAGCAGCGTGCTTATCCGGTGTCGCCTGCGCGGCTGACGCCACGATTCCGTGGGCGGATAACAGCGGTGGTACGGAAACGACCCATATTGCGGCGATGGGCCAGGATCTGAATGCTCAGCATCAGCAAGTGACCAAGACCAGTGAAGGAGTATGGGCGGCGAATTCCGGCAGCATCAGCGCTGACGAATCGGCATTGTCCAGTACGAAACCAGCCTTTACCGGCGATCCGTCGCTGATGCCCCACCAGGGCTAAGTGAATGAAAACGCCCGGTTGCGTATACGTAACCGGGCGTTTTTTTATGGATTGACCACCTGCCAGCCGGCGTCAGCGTCGGGGGCAAAGCGCGTTATCGCCTGGGCCTTTGCCGCGCTCTCTTCACCGAGATTGGCCTGATAAACCGTATCGTGCTGATCGATCATAAAGCTCATCACGCCGGTTTCCCCCCACGCCACAGGCCACGCCAGCAAGGCGACGCTCTGCTCATCTCTACCGGTGATAATGCGGAAGCGGTAGCCATGGTAGCCGCTGCCGGGAACCGTCGGGCTAAAGGCTGGCCCAAGCGGACTTGGCGCTTCGCCCGGCGAGGTGGGCCAGTACAGACCATCTTTTTTGCCTTCGCTACTGATGATTTTCTGCGCCCAGCGGTGGTTCAGTTGATAGTAATCCTGCTGGGCGTCAACGTAGGCATGCATGGCGGCTATCGCCGATAGTTCATTACGGCCGATAGCGCGGGTGAGGATCTCTTCTTCGCCAGCGGCCATATCAAAGCGCCAGCCCTGGGATGCTTTGACGATGGGGACTGGCAGCCGCCATGCTTCGCTACCGACGTCGAGCCAGGCTTTTTCACCCTGCTGCACAATCACATGTTTCACCTGCCAGTCGCGCTGGAAGCGGTCGACGGCAGTGGGGTCGATCCCGTCGGGGGGTAAAAAATGCTGCCAGTTATCGCCAAGCACTTCACTCAGCGCCGCATCATTTTGCTGGCCGATCGCCTCGGCCAGCGCGTTTGCGGCCTGCTCGGGGGTGGCATACTGCAGCTGGGCGAAGGCGGCAAGCGGCGACAGCATTAACGTGAACAGGGCAATTGGTAATGGGTTTCTCATTCTGCTCATCCTCAGCGGCGGCGTAGTTCATGGTGTTCAGAAAGACGCTCTCTGGCGCCGTCGCGCTGCTCGCGGTTTACGCTGGAAAACTGACGACTCTGCCGTCCCCGTTCTTGCTGCGCTTGCCAGGAGGGGGCGCGGCTTTCGTTGCCGCTAAGGGCGCTGGCGCGCAGATGACTGACCGTCTGCTGACGCTGGGCTGGCGTGGCGGACTGGAGCTGCTGCCGGCGCTGTTGCTGCTGCGGTGTAGTATTCTGCTCGCGGCTCTTAATGGTTTCCCTACGCTGCTGTTGCTGCGGCGTCGGGTTTTTCAACTGCGCTTTCGCCGCGTCTCGACGCTGCTGGGTCGATGTCGGCTCGCTGTCGTAACCGCGGTAGTTGCTGCGCTGGGTGGCTTGTTTCAACTGCGCCGAGGCCGCCTGACGCTGGGCATCGCGCGAGGCGGTGTTTGCCGCCAGGTTGCCCGCCGTGGCGGTCGACGCGCTGCGCTGCTGAAGCTGGGTCATCGCCGCCTGGCGCTGCGCCTCACGATCGACCGGCGCATGCTGGGTCGCGCTCAGTCCGCCGGATACGTTGGCCTGATGAAAGCGCTGGGCGACGGTATTATCGGGGTATGGCACGTGACCGCGATAGGCGGGGTTGTGCTGCCAGTTTACGCGGTCGCCCGGCAGGTTTTGTCCGGTAATGCGGTTAAAGTTATTCACATTGATATTGATGTTATCGCCGTTATGCGAGTAATCGCCGCGGTGGTAGTCGTCATCGTGATGGTGGTGGTCATCATCATCATCCCAGTCGATGCTGCTGAACAGCGCCCAGGTGGTCGCCACGCCCAGGCTGTAACCGAAGCCTTTGACGAAGCTATCGGTAAACTGCTCCCCGGGAGGCGGCGGCAGATAGACCGGAGGATAGGCGCTGTTCGGCCAGGTACCATAGACGGTGGAGGGGTTGTAGTTGGGAACATAGACCACCTGTGGATCGGTCGGTTCTATTTTTATGACCTGGGTTGGCGCAGGCGCCGCCGCGGTAGTGCTTGACGTTGATACGGTGCTGCTTTTCGAAGTGGTGGCCGGCACAGGCGCCGCTGCGGCGACAATCACTTTTTGCTGCGGCGTAGATTTCAGCGTCCCTGTCTCCTGGGCGATGGCACGCAGGCGTTGCACCGAGTCCATCACATCATGCGGCTGGGCCAAAAACGCATTACCCAGATTTTCCACCCAGGGCGGATTCTCGCCCATCATCGCCAGCAGGGCAGGGAAAGCGACAAGCGATTTGACGCTGGGATCCCATGGCTGGCTGGCAACTGCCTGAACGGCGGGATCCCCTTTCATGGTGGGGTTATCCTGGGACCACTGCACCGCCTGCATGACGTTGTCCGGGTAGGTGGAAGCCATCAGCACCTGCGACAGCAGACTGTCCGGGTAGAGCGCGATGGGGGCAACCCACTGGTCAATCTGCGACTGGGTGTAGGTGGCGGCCACCGGCTCCGCGGCGGCGGGTGCGGCTGGCGTTGGCGCTGGCGCAGGCTGCGCCGTCGGCTGAGTGACCGTCTCTGGAGTACGGCTTTGCACATAGAGTGTTCCCGCCGCCGCGAGTAAGCCAGCGCTACAGAGCAGGGTGATAATATGGGGTTTGAACGGCAGTGACATAGAAGCTCCTGACCCAAAAAGTAACCCATCTCGCTAAAGTATCGGCGAAAACGGCGCGTTTGCTGAGTATAAGTAAGCGGTATGGCTTTTTATTGATGATTGTTGGGATCGGCCCATGGCGTTGTACGCGGAAAGGAATTTTTGTCGCGGGATTTGAACAGAAAGCCTGCAATATCCTGCCCTTAACGATTCAGCTAAATTTTAATGTTGCTTTTTTGTAAACAGATTAACACCTTTCAAAAATCCTGCTATGCTGCCGACGCGGTATCGGGCATTTACCCTACAAACTGCTGTCTCACAGGAGCGTGAAGAAAATCGCCCAGCCACTAAATCCTTCAAGATGCGTCAAGGCGGCAAACTGCCAATACCGAAGCAGATTGATTGAAGAGGTGTAGGCCGCATTATGACAATGAGAAGCGAGGAGAACCGTCGTGCTAGAAGAATACCGTAAGCACGTAGCTGAGCGTGCCGCCATGGGGATTGTTGCCAAACCCTTAGATGCAACCCAAATGGCCGCGCTGGTAGAACTGCTGAAAAACCCGCCTGCGGGCGAAGAAGAATTCCTGTTAGACCTGCTGATTAACCGTGTACCGCCGGGCGTCGACGAAGCCGCCTATGTTAAAGCTGGATTCCTTGCCGCGATCGCCAAAGGCGAAACGACCTCCCCCCTGGTTACCCCTGAAAAAGCCGTTGAACTGCTGGGCACCATGCAGGGTGGTTACAATATCCACCCGCTGATCGATGCCCTGGACGACGCGAAACTGGCGCCGATTGCCGCGAAAGCGCTGTCCCATACTCTGCTGATGTTCGATAACTTCTACGACGTGGAAGAGAAAGCGAAAGCGGGTAACGAGCACGCTAAACAGGTTATGCAATCCTGGGCCGACGCTGAGTGGTTCCTAAACCGCCCGCAGCTGGCAGAAAAAATCACCGTTACCGTTTTCAAGGTGACTGGCGAAACGAACACCGACGACCTGTCTCCGGCGCCGGATGCCTGGTCGCGTCCGGATATCCCGCTGCACGCCCTGGCGATGCTGAAAAACGCCCGCGAAGGCATTGAACCGGATCAGCCGGGCGTGGTTGGCCCGATCAAACAGATCGAAGCCCTGCAGCAGAAAGGCTACCCGCTGGCCTACGTTGGCGACGTGGTCGGGACCGGCTCTTCACGTAAATCGGCCACCAACTCGGTGCTGTGGTTTATGGGCGACGATATCCCGAACGTGCCGAACAAGCGCGGCGGCGGCCTGTGCCTGGGCGGCAAAATCGCGCCAATCTTCTTCAACACCATGGAAGATGCGGGCGCGCTGCCTATCGAAGTGGATGTGTCAAACCTGAACATGGGCGACGTCATCGACGTTTACCCGTTCAAAGGCGAAGTGCGTAATCACGAAACCAACGAACTGCTGGCCAGCTTCGAACTGAAAACCGATGTGCTGATCGACGAAGTCCGTGCCGGCGGCCGTATCCCGCTGATCATCGGTCGCGGCCTGACCACCAAAGCACGTGAAGCGCTGGGTCTGCCGCACAGCGATGTCTTCCGTCAGGCGAAAGACGTGGCGGAAAGCACCCGCGGCTTCTCTCTGGCGCAGAAAATGGTTGGCCGCGCCTGCGGCGTTGCCGGTATCCGCCCGGGCGCCTACTGCGAGCCGAAAATGACCTCCGTCGGTTCTCAGGACACCACCGGTCCAATGACCCGTGATGAACTGAAAGACCTGGCGTGCCTGGGCTTCTCCGCTGACCTGGTGATGCAGTCCTTCTGCCACACTGCGGCCTATCCGAAGCCGGTTGACGTCACCACGCATCATACTCTGCCGGACTTCATTATGAACCGCGGCGGCGTCTCGCTGCGTCCGGGCGATGGCGTGATCCACTCCTGGCTGAACCGCATGCTGCTGCCGGATACCGTGGGCACCGGCGGCGACTCCCACACCCGTTTCCCCATCGGGATCTCCTTCCCGGCGGGCTCTGGTCTGGTGGCCTTCGCCGCCGCGACCGGCGTGATGCCGCTGGATATGCCGGAATCGGTGCTGGTGCGTTTCAAAGGTAAAATGCAGCCGGGGATCACGCTGCGCGACCTGGTTCACGCTATCCCGCTGTACGCCATCAAGCAGGGCCTGCTGACCGTTGAGAAGAAAGGTAAGAAAAACATCTTCTCTGGCCGCATCCTTGAGATTGAAGGCCTGCCGGATCTGAAAGTGGAGCAGGCATTCGAGCTGACCGATGCCTCTGCTGAACGTTCTGCTGCAGGTTGCACCATCAAGCTGAACAAAGAGCCGATCGTTGAGTATCTGAACTCCAACATCGTCCTGCTGAAGTGGATGATCGCCGAAGGCTACGGCGACCGCCGTACCCTGGAGCGTCGTATCCAGGGCATGGAGAAATGGCTGGCGGATCCGCAGCTGCTGGAAGCCGATGCTGACGCGGAATACGCGGCAGTGATCGACATCGATTTGGCGGATATCAAAGAGCCGATTCTGTGCGCGCCGAACGATCCGGACGATGCCCGCCTGCTGTCTGACGTACAGGGCGAGAAAATCGACGAAGTGTTCATCGGCTCCTGCATGACCAACATCGGCCACTTCCGTGCCGCCGGTAAGCTGCTGGACAGCCACAAAGGCCAGTTGCCGACTCGCCTGTGGGTGGCGCCGCCAACCCGTATGGACGCCGCGCAGCTGACCGAAGAAGGTTACTACAGCGTATTTGGTAAGAGCGGGGCGCGTATCGAAATCCCTGGCTGTTCCCTGTGTATGGGTAACCAGGCGCGCGTGGCCGACGGCGCGACGGTGGTTTCCACCTCTACCCGTAACTTCCCGAACCGTTTAGGTACCGGCGCTAACGTCTATCTGGCCTCTGCCGAACTGGCGGCGGTAGCTTCTCTGCTCGGTAAACTGCCGACGCCGGAAGAGTACCAGACCTTCGTGGCGCAGGTGGATAAGACAGCGGAAGATACCTATCGCTATCTGAACTTCAACCAGCTGGATCAGTACACTGAAAAAGCTGACGGCGTGATCTTCCAGACCGCGGTGTAAAACCATTCGGTCAGCCTGGCTGACCGTTTGGCTACAAACTCCTCAATGCCCGGTGAACATTGCATCACCGGGCATTTTTATTTCTAAACCTCCTGCCTGTTACGCTTTTTTTCTTTCGGTCTGCTGCGATAATTACTCCATGGGTACAGTGCAGCGGTGACGCATTGCCCTTGCAGAGGAAAAGACTATGGACTACGAATTTCTGCGCGATATTACCGGAGTGGTAAAGGTGCGAATGTCGATGGATCACGAGGCGATTGGCCACTGGTTCAACGAGGAGGTGAAAGACAATCTTGCTCTGCTTGACGAAGTGGAGCAGGCTGCGCGCACCGTGAAAGGCAGTGAACGTTCCTGGCAGCGTGCCGGACATGAATATACGCTGTGGCTGGATGGCGAAGAGGTGATGATCCGCGCCAATCAGCTGGAATTTTCCGGCGACGAAATCGAGGAGGGGATGAGCTACTACGATGAAGAAAGCCTCTCTCTGTGCGGCATTGAGGATTTCCTGCAGGTAGTTGCCGCCTATCGTGAGTTTATGCAGCAGCGTTGATGACTTATTTTGCGCCGGGCTGCGGAAAAGCGTAGCCTTGCTAAGCGTCGCGTGCGCAGGGCACATCCCCGGGTCGCGACGAGTACCTTGCCCCGGCTACCAGCCGGCGCAGAACCCAGGCCCGGCAAGCACAAGCGCCGCCGGGCATTTGAGGCATTACACGGCAGGAATATTGCGGCCGTAGTAAATCTCGCGCATCTCTTTCCACAGCAGGTCGGTAATGACCTTGCGCTCTTCAGCGGTCAACTCTTCCGGTCGGGTATGGAACATGTAGTGCTTAAGGTCAAACTCCTTGAGCAACATTTTGGTATGGAAGATATTTTCCTGGTAAACGTTGACGTCGACCATGTCATACAGCGACTTCATATCGTCAGACATAAAGTTCTGAATTGAGTTGATTTCATGATCGATAAAATGCTTCATCCCATTGATGTCGCGGGTAAAGCCGCGCACGCGGTAGTCAATGGTTACAATGTCCGATTCCAGCTGGTGGATCAGATAGTTCAGCGCTTTGAGCGGTGAAATAACCCCGCAGGTAGAGACTTCGATATCGGCGCGGAAGGTGCACAGACCGCCTTCCGGGTGGCTCTCCGGATAGGTATGCACGCAGATATGGCTTTTATCGAGATGGGCGACCACGGTTTCAGGTAGTGGGCCGGGGTGTTCGGTCTGGTCGATAAGCCGCGGGTCGACGGGCTCTTCGCTAACCAGAATGGTCACGCTGGCGCCCTGGGGTTCATAATCCTGGCGGGCGATATTCAGGATATTAGCGCCAATAATAGAGCAGGTTTCGGTCAGGATCTCTGTCAGGCGATTGGCGTTATAGAGTTCGTCGATATAGGCGATGTAGCCGTCGCGCTCTTCTGCCGTTTTGGCGTAACAGATATCGTAGATACAAAAACTCAGGCTTTTGGTCAGGTTGTTAAAGCCGTGCAGCTTCAATTTTTTCAATTTAGTTCACCCCCTTATTTCGCTTCACGGTGCGGACAGAGCATCATGCAGATATTGTGGTAAGGCGAAGGCCGCCGTATGGATTGCCGGATTGTAGTAACGGCAGGTCAGGTTGGCTTTGTGAAAGCGCGCCTGAATGATTTCGCTGGAAAGATGGCGCAGCGCCTCGTTGTCGCTCGCCCAGGCAAAGGTCATGATCCCGCCGTAATAGGTCGGAATCGCCGCCTGGTAGAAGCTGACGTCGCGAAAATAGTGGCTCAGCTTACGATGACTGCCCACCGCTTCGTCCTGCTGCAAGAAGCAGACGCCGTTCTGCGCAACGAAAATTCCTCCCGGCTTCAGGCAGCGTTTGCAGCCTTCATAAAAAGCCGAGGTGAAGAGGCTTTCCCCCGGGCCGATAGGATCGGTACAGTCCGAAATGATCACGTCAAACGTTTGCGTCGTCTGGTTAACAAAATTGACGCCATCATCAATCACCAGCGTAAAGCGCGGATCGTCATAGGCGCCGGCGCTATGGTTGGGCAGGTACTGGCGGCAGAATGAGACCACTCCGGCGTCGATTTCCACCATGGTGATACTTTCGATGCTGCGGTGACGAGAGACTTCGCGCAGCATCGCGCCATCGCCGCCGCCGATGATCAGGACATGCTTCGCGTTGCCGTGAGCCAACAGCGGCACGTGGGTCATCATTTCGTGATAGATAAACTCATCGCGTTCGGTGGTCTGCACGACGCCATCCAGCGCCATTACCCGGCCAAAGGCGCGGTTGTCAAAGATGATCAGATCCTGATGATCGGTTTTTTCGTGGTACAGCACGTTATCAACGCTAAAGTACTGACCAAAATGGTCATGCAGCGTTTCATGCCACAGTGGATTATCGGCCACGGTGAGGCTCCTCCTTCGTTAACATCTGTTACACCCGTAAAACGAGTGCAACATCATAGACAACTATAGATGAGGATGCACGGCGGTTATTGCAGCAATGCGGCAGGAATAACAGCACCGCCCGGAGAGGGCGGTGGGGAGACAGGGCTATTTTGCCGGCGCGGGTTGGCTATCCACTATCCGCACGGAATAGACCATGGTGGCGCCTGGGGGGATCTTCGGTGGCAACCCTTTACTGCCATAGGCTTTGTCGGGCGGGACGACCAGCGTCACGGAGCCGTGGTTCTGCAGGCGCTTCAGCGGCCCGCGAAATACCGGGGGATAGGCATCCAGTTTCTGGGTAAGCGCCTGATCTTTCGTCTCCATATCATTGATCACCGTTCCGTCCGTCAGCATCTCTTTGATCACCACGGTCACCAGATCGTTGCCGCTAATTTTTCCTTTACCCGGGTAATCGATACGGCTGTAGACGCCCTCTTTGAAGACCACACCTTTTTTGCGCGCAAATGCCTGCTGGTATTTCTGACCGGCGCTGATGTTTTTCTGCTCGATTTTATTCAGGTTCTGGAAAACCTGCTGTGAAATGTCAAACAGCGCTTTGTTACGCTCCTGTTCGCCGAGGCGAAGCTGGCCGCTGAAGGCATCCTCGATGCCCTGCAGCACCAGGTCGGCGTCGACGTTAACCCCCTGAGTGCGACGAGTCGTGAGGACATTAAGCGCCTCTGTACCCATCGAGGCGCCGATGGCGTAAGCCTGCTGTTCACCTGGCGCGCTGAGTTTGGCGGCGGTTTTGCCGGTGGTATTTCTCGGCGGGACCGTCAGCTGCGTCCGCAGCAGCTGGATTTCATCCTCTTTCATCCGCAGCTGGGCGTTATCTTTGTCCGCCTGCAGGCGATAGGCCGCCACTATGGCCGCCATCTCGGGGGGCTCATCTTTTGCCGCCACGGCGGCATCGGCGCGGCTCGATGGCGCTTTTTCCGCCGCGGCGAGCCGGTTAACCAGCGACTGCTTATCGGCATTAAGGGCTTTGACCTGATCAAGAGCGGTCTGCTGCGTCTTCTCTGCCGTGGCGAGCCGGTTAGCCAGCAACTGCTTATCGGCGTTAAGGGTTTTAACCTGGTCGAGGGTGGTCTGCTGCGTCTTCTCTGCCGCGGCGAGCCGGTTTGTCAGCGACTGCTTATCGGCGTTAAGGGCTTTAACCTGGTCGAGGGCGGTCTGCTGCGTCTTCTCTGCCGCGGCGAGCCGGTTAGCCAGCGACTGCTTATCGGCGTTAAGGGCTTTGACCTGGTCGAGGGCGGTCTGCTGCGTCTTCTCTGCCGCGGCGAGTCGGTTTGTCAGCGACTGCTTATCGGCGTTAAGGGCTTTGACTTGCTCGAGGGCGGTCTGCTGCGTCTTCTCTGCCGCGGCGAGCCGGTTTGTCAGCGACTGTTTATCGGCGTTAAGGGCTTTGACCTGGTCGAGAGCGGTCTGCTTCTCTTTTTCCATCACGGCCAGCCGGGTGGTTAACGACTGCTTGTCGGCGGCGAGGGCTTTTGCGTGGTCAGGAGCGGCCTGCTGCGCTTTTTCCATCGTGGCCAACCGGGTAGCGAGCGTCTGTTTATCCGTATTCAGAGCGGTGAGGATGGCGCTGAGCCGTTTATTTTCAGCTTCGGCTTGCTGAAGCTGTGACGTTAATTGTTGGATCTGCTGCAGCGCGGCGGCCTGACTTTGCTGCAGAATAGAATTCTGGGCTGTGCTTTCTTTTTTTATTAACGCCTCATTTTTCGCGGTGGCGGCGGTTAAGGCGACCTGTAATTCTTTTATTTTGTTATTTAAGGCCGCTTGCTCATTCGCGATGGAGGTTTCTGTGGCCGGAGTGTTAGCAAGCTGTTTTTTTAATTGCTGAATAGTTTTATTTTTTTGCTCAATCGTCGCCTGCTGGCTGACGATTCTTTTTTGCAATTGCGCGGTATTAGGCGTCTTTTTTTTATTATCCGCATTTTGACGATCGCCTGACGTTTGCTTTGCGGTTGCAGCATCGCTTTTTTCATGCGCCTGGGTTTGCTGCTGGGCGTAGTCAAGAAACGCCGGCGCGGCGCCGGCGAAGAACGGTGTTGAAAGCGCCAGCGCCGCGACGAGCATCAGCAGGGGCGCGTTGAGGGTCAGCGTGGCGGCTCTGTTCATGGCTGTTTGCTTTCACCCCGCTGTACCAGGCTATCGATCAGCGTTTTCTGGATATCGGCGCATAGTTTGATGGATTTAAACTGATACATGGAGTCAATGCCAAGCCGGGTGGGATCCGCCACTTTCTCGCGCACGCTGTTGTATTGTGATGCCGCACGCACTAAGGCGTTGAAGTCATTGCTGAGTTTGGTTGCCTGCTGTGGGTTAACCTCTTTTAGCGAGTCCAGCGCCTGTCGGCAGGATTCAATGCGCGCTTGTTCGCTAGCCGCGCGCTCCTGCTCTGCCTGCTGCTGTGACGTTAGCGGAGTGGTGAGCGGTTTTACCTGCTGGCGAGAGGCGGTATTGCTACAGCCGGCTAATAACATAGCGGCGAGTGGAATAATACGAAGAGTCAGCGAGATATTCACAATTTCAGTCCATGAAGTAGATATATTTTCAACGGATTCTAAAAGGGTGATTTTTATTTTGCAATATATCGCCAGGGATATTTTATTGTTTTTTTCTGGAAAGGCTGTTAGTACGGGTTTAATTTATTTATTGGATTGATGTATTGCGATATATATAAGGTTTATTTTATATAAAATAATAATGGTAAATATTAGAGGCGGGTGAGGAGGGGAAAAGCGCGGCGCGTTGCCGCCCGCGCGGGAAATTATTTGACGTAAGCCAGCAGGCTAAGTGAATCGCGGGCCAGCGCTTTACATTTTTTCGCCGTCGGAAGGTTAATGCCGCTGAGATCGCGATAGCTGTCTTCGCCAAGCGCTTTCATGTTGTAGCTGTCGTAGTTGCTCAGGTCCCACTGGTTCTGTTGGGCAAAGAACACCAGAGCGCGCCGGATCTGTGTGTTGGGCAGGTTCTGGTAGCCACAGTCATTTTTCAGAAACACAAAAACCGCGGTTAAATCAGCCATGTCTTCCGCTTCGGATTCGCTGAGCGCGTAGCTGTTGGCGGAGAGAGTAAGCAGGCTGCCGAGTACCATTGTTCTGAAAAGCGTCTTCATTTTTTCTACCGTTAGATCACCGACGCTTCAAATTAGCATACTTCTTTACACAGCGCCGATCTTTATTCTCACTCTTCTGCTTGACCTTCCCGTTACGGTAGGGTTTAAGCTCAAATATTCGCCCGCAGAATAAAAGGATGTGAATATGCAACGTCGAGACTTCCTCAAACTGACCGCCGCGGTCAGCATGGCCAGCGCGTTACCGCTTTGGAGCCGTGCGGTCTTTGCAGCCAGTCGCCCGGCCCTGCCGGTACCGTCGCTGTTGACGGCCGATGCGCGCAACCGTATCGCGCTGACCATCCAGGCGGGCAAAACGCAATTTGGCGGGATGAACGCCACCACATGGGGGTATAACGGCTCGCTGCTGGGGCCCGCGCTGCAGCTGACGCAGGGGAAGACCATCACGGTGGACATTACTAACCAGCTGGCAGAAGAGACCACGCTGCACTGGCATGGTCTGGAGGTCCCGGGCGAGGTCGACGGGGGACCGCAGGGGGTTATCGCCCCGGGCTCCACTCGGACGGTGAGCTTCACGCCAACGCAACGGGCGGCCACCTGCTGGTTTCACCCGCATCAGCACGGGACCACCGGTCGGCAGGTGGCGATGGGGCTGGCGGGGCTGGTGCTGATCGAGGATGAAGAGAGCGGACGCCTGCTGTTGCCGAAGCAGTGGGGAATCGATGATGTACCGGTTATCGTACAGGACAAGAAGTTTACCGCCGCTGGCGAAATTGATTATCAGCTGGATGTCATGAGCGCCGCCGTCGGCTGGTTTGGCGATACGCTGTTGACCAATGGCGCTCTCTATCCTGAACATGCCGCCCCGCGCGGCTGGCTACGTCTGCGCTTGCTGAACGGCTGTAATGCCCGTTCCCTCAATTTTGCGACCAGTGATAAGCGCCCGCTGTACGTGGTGGCCAGCGACGGCGGTCTGCTGGCGGAGCCGGTGAAGGTCAATGAACTGCCGGTCTTGATGGGGGAGCGTTTTGAGGTGCTGGTGGACACCAGCGACGGTAAACCTTTTGATCTGGTGACCCTGCCGGTGAGCCAGATGGGCATGGCCATTGCGCCTTTCGATAAACCACAGCCGGTACTGCGCGTCCAGCCGCTGGTTATTCCTGCCTCCGGTAAGCTGCTGGATACCCTGGCCGCTCTGCCGGCGCTACCGTCCCTGACGGGGCTGACGCAGCGTCAGCTCCAGCTGTCGATGGATCCGATGCTTGACAGGATGGGCATGCAGGCGCTGATGGAGAAATATGGCGATCAGGCGATGGCCGGAATGGATCACGGCATGATGGGGCACGGCGGGATGGGCGACATGGGGAGTATGCACCACGGCGACATGAGCAACATGAACCACGGGTCCGGCATGAATCATGGTATGTCGTCGGCTAAGGGGTTTGATTTCCATAACGCCAACCGCATCAACGGCAAAGCCTTCGACATGAATGTGCCGATGTTTGCCGCCGCCAGAGGAGAGTATGAACGCTGGGTCATCTCCGGCAAGGGCGACATGATGCTACATCCGTTCCACATTCACGGCACCCAGTTCCGCATCCTTAGCGAAAACGGCAAGCCGCCAGCGGCGCATCGTAGCGGCTGGAAAGACACCGTTCGTGTGGAAGGGGACGTGAGTGAAGTATTAGTGAAGTTTGATCATCCGGCGCCGAAGGAGTTTGCCTATATGGCCCACTGCCACCTGCTGGAACATGAAGACACCGGGATGATGTTGGGATTCACGGTTTAGGGCGGTATAGCCCTGGCGCGTGGAAATAGGGGATAAAGACAAAAAAAACGGCAACTTTCGTTGCCGTTTTGCGTTTTATTTCGCCTCATCCGGGAGCGCATAGGCGACGATATAATCGCCCATTTTTGTACCAAACGAGCCGTGACCGCCGGCAGAGATGACAACATACTGTTTGCCATTCACTTCGTAAGTCATCGGAGTCGCCTGGCCGCCGGCTGGCAGACGGGCTTCCCACAGTTTCTCACCATTGCTCATATTGTACGCGCGCAGGTAGTTATCCGCGGTCGCGCCGATGAACAGGACGTTACCCGCCGTGGAGATCGGCCCACCCAGCATCGGCATACCCATGGTGAACGGCAGTTTAACCGGCATCGGGAACGGCAGGCTATCCTGCGGAGTACCGATACGTTTTTTCCATACCACTTCGTTGGTTTTCAGATCCAGCGCGGAGATATAGCCCCATGCCGGCTGTTTGCACGGCAGGCCGAACGGCGACAGGAACGGGTTCAGGGTGACGCCGTAAGGGACTCCGTACTGCGGCTGCACGCCGGACTCGGTGCCTGAGCCTTTCGCATCTTTCGGCGGTTCCATTGGGTTGCCCGGGCCGCGTGGGATCAGTTTAGAGACGAACGGCAGCGCCATTGGGTTGGCGATAGCCACCTGACGGTTCGGATCGACGGAGATGCCGCCCCATTCAAACATCCCCAGGTTACCCGGGAAGACGAGGGTGCCCTGCTCAGACGGCGGGGTAAAGATACCTTCATAGCGCATCTGGTGGAAAATCACGCGGCACACCAGCTGGTCGAACATGGTGGCGCCCCACATGTCCGCGCCGGTCAGATCTTTCTTCGGACGGAAGCTCAGATCGGAGAAGGGCTGAGTTTTGGCCACATAATCGCCTTTGGCGGCGCCCTGCGGGACCGGTTTTTCCGGGGCCGGGACCACCAGCTCGCCGTTACGACGATCCAGCACGAAGATGTTGCCGGTTTTCGCCGGAGCATAGATGACCGGCACGGTTTTGCCATTGACTTCAATGTCAGCCAGCGTCGGCTGAGAAGGCATGTCCATATCCCACAGGTCGTGGTGGACGGTCTGGTAGCTCCAGGCCAGTTTACCGGTGGTGGCGTTCAGCGCGACAATCGAGCTGGCATAGCGCTCTTGCTCCGGCGTGCGGTTGCCGCCCCAGATATCCGGAGTGGTCACGCCCATCGGCAGATAGACCAGATCCAGTTTGGCGTCGTAGGCGGCAGGCGCCCAGGAGTTCGGTGAGTTGAGCGTGAAGTGATGCTCATCGCTTGGGATGGCGTTCGGATCTTTCGCGCCTGGATCGAAGGCCCACAGCAGTTTCCCGGTATTCACATCAAAACCGCGGATCACGCCTGACGGCTCACGGGTAGAGAAGTTATCGGTGACTGCGCCGGCAATCACGATGGTCTTATCGGTGATAATCGGCGGGGAAGTGGGTTCATACATGCCCGGCGTGGTCACTGGCATGTTGGTCTGCAGGTTGAGAATACCTTTGTTGGCAAAGGTTTCGCACAGCTTACCGTTGTCGGCGTTTACTGCGAACAGGCGACCATCGTTCACCGGCAGGATAATGCGGCGCGGACAGTCGGCCACGACGTCAGCAGGGGCGTTATCCGCTTTCGCTTCGTGATACGAGACACCGCGGCAGGTGACGTGCTGGAATGACGGGTCGGCGTTCAGTTGCGGGTCAAAATGCCACTTCTCTTTACCGGTGGCGGCGTCAAGCGCGAACAGGCGCTGATGGGCGGTACACAGGAAGAGCGTGTCGCCGACTTTAATCGGTGTCACTTCGTTAGTGATTTCACCCGGATCGTTCGGCTGTTTCAGGTCGCCGGTGCGGAACACCCAGGCTTCCTTCAGGTTCTTCACGTTGTCGGCATTAATCTGCTTCAGCGGGGAGAAGCGCTGACCTTCCTGGTTGCGGCCATAGGCCGGCCAGTCGCCGTCGGCAACGTTGGAGATCGGCGCGGCCGGGGTGGCGTCGGCGCTCAGGGTGCCGTTGATCTCCTGCGGGTCGTTAAAACCAGCCCAGGTCAGCATGCCGCCGCTGATCAGCAGGGCGACGACCAGCGCGCCTACGGCGCCAGCGGAAGGCACCGGCAGACGACGCCAGACAAAAGGCAGGATCAGCCAGATACCAAAGAAGACGAGGATGTCGCTACGCGGCGTCAGCGCCCAGAAGTCGAAGCCGACTTCCCAGACGCCCCAGATCATGGTCGCCAGCAGCAGTGCGGCGTACAGCCACAGCGCAGCGCGCTTGCCGCGCAGCAGCATCACGGTCACGCCAAGCATCACCAGACCGGCGATGGGGTAGTACCAGGAGCCGCCAAGCACGACCAGCCATGCTCCGCCGATTAAAAGATAGAGGCCGCAGAACGCTGCAAATAGCGCAGTCAGCGTCACCAGGAGCCTTGATTGTTGAGACTTTGTTTCAGCCATAGAAAGTTACTCATGTGTTTGTTAATTTTTTAACTGCAATTAATTATAGGATTTAACAAGTGTGATCGGAATCACAAATATGGCTTTATTAATCCCTGCACCGCAGATTTCTTTTTGCTGGTATACTGGATGGCTTGCCGGTCATCGTCGGGGCGAAAGCAGCGGATTTGATGATTTATATTTAGAATCAAATGGTTAGTCTTATGAAACATACTGTAGAAGTGATGATCCCGGAATCCGAGATCAAAGCGCGCATCGCGGAACTGGGTCGTCAAATCAACGAACACTATCAGGACAGCGGCAGCGAAATGGTGCTGGTGGGGCTGCTGCGCGGCTCGTTTATGTTCATGGCCGACCTGTGCCGTGAAGTGCAGGTGCCGCATGAAGTCGATTTTATGACCGCCTCGAGCTACGGCAGCGGCATGTCCACCACCCGTGATGTGAAAATCCTCAAAGATCTGGACGAAGACATCCGTGGTAAAGACGTACTGATCGTGGAAGACATCATCGACTCCGGCAATACCCTGTCTAAAGTGCGTGAGATCCTCAGCCTGCGCGAGCCGAAGTCGCTGGCCATTTGTACGCTGCTGGATAAACCAAGCCGCCGCGAAGTGAATGTCCCGGTTGAGTTCGTCGGTTTCGCCATTCCGGACGAGTTCGTGGTGGGCTACGGTATTGACTACGCTCAGCGCTACCGCCATCTGCCGTATATCGGCAAAGTCACCCTGCTGGACGAGTAAGGGGATATTCCACTCAGGCGCGCGCCGCGCGCGCCTGAGTGGCTAAGTCTGAAGGCTATTTGTGGTTGATGTGCTTGATCTTGAGGTTGGAGATCCCGTGGCGATAGCGCTGTTCGAGGGTTTCCCGGCTCACGGCGGTGACATCCAGATCGCGCAGCAGTCCGTCGTGAATGCCGTATGCCCAGCCGTGGATGGTGACTTTCTGTCCGCGCTTCCACGCCGATTGCATAATTGTCGAATGTCCCAGGTTGTATACCTGCTCCATCACGTTCAGTTCACAAAGGGTATCCAGACGGCGCTCCTCCGGCATTTCCCCCAGCAGCGAGCTGTGTTTAAACCAGATATCGCGGATATGCAGCAGCCAGTTGTCGATGAGCCCCAGCTCTGGGTTCTCCACCGCCGCCTGCACGCCGCCGCAGCCGTAGTGGCCGCAGATAATGATGTGCTCAACTTCAAGGACATCGACGGCATACTGCACCACCGACAGGCAATTGAGGTCGGTGTGGATCACCAGATTCGCCACGTTACGATGCACAAACAGTTCGCCTGGCTCCAGGCCGGTGAGTCGCTCAGCGGGAACGCGGCTGTCAGAACAGCCAATCCACAGGAAGCGCGGTTTCTGCGTTTGCGACAGTTTCTCAAAAAAGCCGGGGTCCTCTTCCACCAGCATTTTTGACCATAGTGCATTGTTGCTGATGAGTGTATCTATATCATTCATGGACGTTATCGGCCTGTAACCAAGTAAGTGCGTTGCGCTAATATAGGGTAAGCTCACCTTTTTTAAAACCATCTTAACCCGTGATACTTCAGGCTGCAGATGCGCTGGCCGCGACAGTACAGCGCAAACGTCAGTCAGGCGGGTTAATGACGTGTCATGACACGAGAAGAGATATTTAATGACCATTGCTCTGGAATTAAAACAGCTCAAAAAAACCTACCCCGGCGGGGTTCAGGCACTGCGGGGAATCGACCTGCAGGTTGAAGCGGGGGATTTCTATGCCCTGCTGGGCCCGAACGGGGCGGGAAAATCCACGACGATCGGCATCATCAGCTCGCTGGTGAACAAAACCTCCGGTCAGGTCAATGTCTTTGGCTACGATCTGGAGAAAGATGTCGTCAACGCCAAGCGCCAGCTTGGCCTGGTGCCGCAGGAGTTTAACTTTAACCCGTTCGAGACCGTGCAGCAGATCGTCGTTAACCAGGCGGGCTACTACGGCGTTGAGCGTAAAGAAGCCATCGCCCGCAGCGAAAAGTACTTAAAACAGCTCGATCTGTGGGAAAAACGCAGCGAACGCGCGCGGATGCTCTCCGGCGGGATGAAGCGCCGCCTGATGATCGCTCGCGCGTTGATGCATGAGCCGAAGCTGCTGATCCTCGACGAGCCGACCGCCGGCGTCGATATCGAACTCCGCCGCTCGATGTGGGGCTTCCTCAAGGATCTCAACGATCGCGGAACTACCATTATTCTGACCACCCACTATCTCGAAGAGGCCGAAATGTTGTGCCGCAACATCGGCATCATCCAGCACGGTACCCTGGTGGAAAACACCTCGATGAAAGCGCTGCTGTCGAAGCTGAAGTCAGAGACCTTTATTCTCGACCTCGCGCCAAAAAGCCCGGTGCCGAAGCTCGAGGGCTACCAGTATCAGCTGGTCGATACCTCGACGCTGGAAGTGGAGGTCCTGCGCGAGCAGGGGATTAACAGCGTCTTCGCGCAGCTGAGCGCCCAGGGGGTGCAGGTACTGAGTATGCGTAACAAAGCCAACCGTCTGGAAGAGCTGTTTGTCACCCTGGTGCATGAGCGAAAAGGAGAGTCAGCATGATGCAGCTTTATTGGGTCGCGCTGAAAAGCATCTGGACCAAAGAGATCCACCGTTTTATGCGCATCTGGGTGCAGACGCTGGTGCCGCCGGTGATCACCATGACCCTGTACTTCGTGATTTTCGGCAACCTGATCGGCTCGCGCATCGGCGAGATGCATGGCTTTACCTATATGCAGTTTATCGTGCCGGGCCTGATCATGATGGCGGTGATCACCAACGCTTACGCCAACGTCGCCTCGTCGTTCTTCAGCGCCAAGTTTCAGCGCAACATTGAGGAGCTGCTGGTGGCACCGGTGCCGACGCACGTGATTATCGCCGGCTATGTGGGCGGCGGGGTGGCGCGCGGGCTGTGCGTGGGCATCCTGGTGACCGCGGTGTCGCTGTTCTTTGTGCCGTTCCAGGTTCACTCCTGGCTGTTTGTCGCCCTGACGCTGCTCCTTACCGCGGTGCTGTTCTCGCTGGCCGGGCTGCTGAACGCGGTGTTTGCCAAGACCTTCGATGACATCAGCCTGATCCCGACCTTTGTGCTGACGCCGCTGACCTATCTCGGCGGGGTGTTCTACTCGCTGACCCTGCTGCCGCCGTTCTGGCAGGGGCTGTCGCATCTGAACCCCATCGTCTACATGATCAGCGGTTTCCGCTTCGGCTTCCTCGGTATCAACGATGTGCCGCTGGTGACCACCTTTGCGGTGCTGGTGGTCTTCATCGTCGCCTTCTATCTCCTCTGCTGGTCGTTAATCCAGCGCGGCCGCGGCCTGCGTAGCTGATACTCATCACGGTTAGCGCTTCCGGACGCCAATACACGAAGCGCTAACCGCTTATCTTTGACCGCCATCACCGATACGCCATCTTCCCCTTGCTACATTGTTGGCTGGCTAAGGAGGGAAGCATGCTTGGTTGGGTCATTACCTGCCACGATGAGCTGGCGCAGGAGATGCTGGATCGTCTTGAACAAAAATTTGGTCCACTGGCCCAGTGCCGGGCGGTCAATTACTGGCGCAATCTCAGCAGCAATATGTTGAGCCGGATGATGTGCGATGCGCTGCATGCCACCGACTCCGGGGACGGGGTCATTTTCCTTACCGACAGAACCGGCGCGGCGCCTTATCGGGCCGCGGCGCTGATGAGCCACAAACATACCCACTGCGAAGTGATCTCCGGCGTCAGCTATTCATTACTTGAGCGAATGTATCTGCTGCGGAATACGTTAAGCAGCGAGGCGTTTCGCCAGGCTATCGTCAGCGCGGGCGGTCCGATGGTGAGCAGCCTGTGGCATCAGCAGCAGAAGAACCCCCCGTTCCGGTTGCGTCATGATACCTTTGGAAATTAAGCAGCGGGACAGATGCCGCTTTTGTTACAATAACCGCCGTTGATGGTTTACCGGTTTGATGCGCATGCTTGCCCGATTTTTTACTCTGCTTCTTTTACTGACCTCACTCAGCGCCTCCGCCAGTCTGCTTAGCCAGCAGGGCAAGCCTGTGCGCTATATGCAAACCACCGAAGACGCGGTTATCTGGGCGCAGGTGGGGAACCATGTGGTCAGCGTCGGCAATGTGCGTGCCGGGCAAATCCTCGCGGTTGTCCCGACGGCGGCTGATTACTATGAGTTTCGCTTCGGCTTCGGCACCGGGTTTATTGACAAGGGCCATCTGGAGCCAGTGCAGGGTAAGCAGCGGGTGGAGGACCGTCTTGGGGATCTCAATAAGCCGCTGAGTAACCAGAATTTACTCACCTGGAAAGATACGCCGCTCTATGACGCTCCCTCTGTGAGCAGCGCGCCGTTCGGCACGCTGGCCAATAATCTGCGCTATCCGATCCTCAGCAAGCTGAAGGACCGGCTCAATCAGACCTGGTTTCAGATCCGCATTGGCGACCGGCTGGCGTGGGTCAGCAGTCTGGATGCGCAGGAGGATAACGGGATCCCCGTGCTGACCTATCACCATATTCTGCGTGACGAAGAGAACACCCGTTTCCGCCATACCTCGACCACCACCTCGGTACGCGCCTTTAATAACCAGATGACCTGGCTGCGGGATCAGGGTTATACCACGCTGACCCTCTATCAGCTGGAAGGCTACGTGCGCAATAAAATCAACCTTCCGGCCCGGGCAGTCGCCATCACCTTCGATGACGGCTTGAAATCGGTAAATCGCTACGCCTATCCGGTGCTGAAACAGTATGGCTTCCACGCCACCGCCTTTATTATTTCATCGCGTATTAAGCGTCATCCGCAGCAATGGGATCCGAAATCGCTGCAGTTCATGAGCATTTCTGAGCTCCGGCAGATCCAGGACGTCTTTGACATTCAGTCGCATACCCACTTTCTCCACCGGGTGGACGCCAGCCGGCGGCCGATCTTATTCAGCCGCAACTACCATAATATTCTGTTTGATTTTGCCCGCTCGCGCCGGGCGCTGAGCCAGTTTAATCCACATGTCCTCTACCTTTCCTATCCCTTCGGCGGCTATAACGCCACGGCGGTGCAGGCGGCGAATGACGCCGGGTTTCATATGGCGGTGACGACGGTGCGTGGGAAGGTGAAGCCGGGGGACAATCCGTTTCTGCTAAAGCGGTTATATATCTTACGCACGGATTCGCTGGAGACGATGTCGCGGCTGATCAGTAACCAGCCGCAGGGGTAAACTTCGGCGCTGCGCCTGAGCGCGGCGCCGTGGTCATCAGGCGACCTGCACCGGAATCGCTTTTGCCTGGCGCTTCATTTCGTTGTCGCCTTCGAAGTAGGCGATGTTGGGCTGCCAGCGGCGCGCCTCTTCGTCAGACATGGTGACGAAGCTGGCGATGATCAGGATATCGCCGACGCTGGCGCAGTGCGCGGCGGCGCCGTTAACGGAGATGATTCTGGAGCCCCGTTCGGCGGCAATGGCGTAGGTGGAGAAACGGTTGCCGTTGGTGACGTTCCAGAGGTGAATGGTTTCATTCTCCAGAATACCGGCCGCATCCAGGAAGTCCTGGTCAATGGCGCAGGAACCTTCATAGTGCAGGTCAGCCTGCGTCACTTTTACGCGGTGGAGCTTGCCCTGCAGCATATTACGCATCATAACTTCTACCCTATAACCTTAATGTAGCAGAGCGGACACGACGTCCGCCCTGAGAAAAGCCCGGGCAAGTATTGCCCGATTTTTACCCGCTGTCTACTGACCGAGCGTGACGATCTGGTTGTCGATCAGGCGGGCCTGACCGAGCCAGGCGGCCATCAGGATCACCGCGCGCTGGCTGGCGTCGGTCAGTTCAAGCAGGGTGTCGGCATCGCGGATCTGAATGTCGTCGGCGCGGAAACCTTTCTCGTTCAGCTCCTGTTCGGCGATAGCGATGATCTCGTCGAGCTGACGGTCGCCGGCGGCCAGTTTTTCCGCCACCGCGCTCAGCACTTTATACAGGCCGGGAGCGATTTTGCGCTGGTCGGCTGTCAGGTAGCCGTTACGCGAGCTTAGCGCCAGGCCATCCTTCGCGCGGACGATCGGCACGCCGATAATATCGATATCGTAGCCCATGTCGGCAACCATCTTGCGGATCAGCGCCAGCTGCTGGAAGTCTTTCTCGCCAAAGCAAGCGACGTCAGGCTGAACCAGGTTAAACAGCTTACTGACGATGGTCGATACGCCGCGGAAATGGCCCGGGCGGCTGGCGCCTTCCAGCATGGTGGACAGGCCGGGGACGTCGACGTAGGTCTGGCCTTCGGTGCCCTGCGGGTAGACTTCCGCCGGCGTCGGCGCGAAGACAAAATCGACATGACGCTTGTTCAGCTTTTCACAATCATCCTGTAGGGTGCGCGGGTAGCGCGCCAGGTCATCGGCGCGGTCAAACTGCATCGGATTGACGAAAATACTGACCACCACCACGTCCGCGCTGGCTTTGGCTTCATCAACCAGCTTCATATGACCATCATGCAGGTTGCCCATCGTCGGGACCAGCGCGATACGCTTGCCTTCCTGACGCAGACGGCGGATATGCTGACGCAGCAGCAGCACGGATTCTATAATCAGCACAACAAGACTCCTTAATGGAAACTGTGTTCTTCGCCCGGATAGACCCCGGATTCAACTTCGGCAATATACTGCCGCACCGCGGCGCGGATGTCGCCCGCCTCGGCAAGGAAATTCTTGGCAAATTTCGGAATGTGGCCGCCGGTAATGCCGAAAGCGTCATGCATCACCAGGATCTGCCCATCGGTGACGTTGCCCGCGCCGATGCCGATCACCGGAATGGTCAGGGCTTCGGTGATGCGTTTCGCCAGGGCGACCGGGACGCACTCCAGCACCAGCAGTTGCGCGCCTGCCGCTTCCAGCGCTAACGCGTCTTCAAACAGGGTCTGCGCCGCATCGCCGCGTCCCTGCACTTTATAGCCACCGAAGACGTTCACCGACTGCGGCGTCAGGCCGAGATGGCCGCAAACCGGCACCGCGCGTTCCGCCAGCATCTTCACGGTCTCGGCCAGCCAGGCGCCGCCTTCGAGTTTGACCATATTGGCGCCAGCGCGCATCACGACGGCGGCATTTTCGAAGGCCTGCTCCGGCGTGGCGTAGGCCATAAACGGCAGGTCGGCGAGCAGCAGGCTGTTCGGCGCGCCGCGGCGGACGGCGCGGGTGTGATAGGCGATATCTTCTACGGTGACCGGCAGGGTGGAGTCGTGACCCTGCACCGTCATTCCCAGCGAGTCGCCCACCAGCAGCACATTAATGCCTTCATCGGCGAACAGCTTCGCGAAGCTATGGTCGTAGGCGGTAATGGTGGCAAAGCGCTTCTTTTCCTGTTTGCATTTCTGCAGCAGGGCAATGGTGGTCGGTTTCATAACATTTCCTGATGATGAAAGTCATATTAACCGGCATTCTAACAGCAGCATTCAGAGGGGCAATGATTTTGGGCAACCGATTACGACGATCGCCGCAAATGCTAAAAAAGGAGAGGGAATTACCAGATAGCGGGCTTTGCCGCGCCGAGATCATCCAGCACGGCGCGCAGCGCCATGCCGTCAGGAAAGTGGAGGTCCGGGGCGATCTCGAACAGCGGCCAGAGCATAAAGCCGCGGTTTCTCATATCGTAGTGCGGAACGGTCAGGCGCTCGCTGTTAATGACCGCATCGCCAAACAGCATAATGTCGAGATCGAGGGTGCGCGGCCCCCAGCGTTCGGCTTTGCGCACCCGACCCTGCTGCAGCTCAATGCGCTGGGTGTGATCGAGCAGCGCCTCAGGGGACAGCGTGGTTTCCAGCGCGACGGCGGCGTTGAGATAGTCTGGCTGATCCTGCGGGCCCAGCGGCGGCGTGCGGTAGAACGAAGAGACGTTCACCACGCGGCTGTGCGGAATTTCGCCCAGGGCGTGGATAGCCGCCTGCACCTGCGCCAGTGGCGAAGCGAGGTTACTGCCGAGGGCGATATAGGCCAGGGTCATGCGTTACCCTGGCGTGGCGCGCGCTTGCGCGGACGGCGGTGGCGACGGCGCGGCGCCGGATCGTCCCCGAGGTCGTTGAGCATATCTTTTTGCGCCGGCGGCGCGGCGACCTGGAATTCGCCCCACCATTTGGTCAGACGCTGCAGTTCGCCGTTGTTTTCAGCGCCAGCGCGTAGCTCCAGCAGATCGTAGGCGGCGCGGAATTTCGGATGCTCCATCAGCTTCCAGGCGCGTTTGCCCTGGCGACGGGACATGCGCAGCTGCAGCTGCCAGATATCGCGGATCAGGGTGGTGATGCGCTTAGGGATCGCCAGCGTACGGCAGGCTTCGTCCAGTACGTCGTTCATCGCCAGGGCGAAGGCGTCATAGTATGCCAGACCGCTCTCTTGGGCGATTTTCTGCGCCGTCTCCAGCAGCGGATACCAGAACATCACTGCGAACAGGAAGGCCGGATTGACGCGCATGTCGTTACGAATGCGGGTATCGGTGTTCTTCAGCACCTGGTTGATGATCCGCTCCATCGGGCTATCGCCGCGCTCGGTAAAGTAGCGGGTGATGCTCGGGAACAGCGGCTGGAACAGGTTGTATTCCCGCAGCAGCAGGTAGGTCTGATAGCCATGCCCGGCCTGCAGCAGCTTGAGCACTTCTTCGAACAGGCGCGCCGGCGGCACGTCGTGGAGCAGGGCGGCCAGCCGCGGCAGCGGTTCGGCCGTTTCCGGACTGATGGTCATATCCAGCTTGGCGGCGAAGCGCACCGCGCGCAGCATGCGTACCGGATCCTCGCGATAGCGGGTTTCCGGATTGCCGATCAGGCGGATCACGCCGTCCTGCAGATCCTTCATGCCGCCGACGTAGTCGCGAACGGTAAAGTCCGCCACGCTGTAATAGAGGCTGTTGATGGTGAAGTCGCGACGCTGGGCGTCCTCTTCGATCGAGCCGAAGATATTATCACGCAGCAGCATGCCGTTCTGGCCCCGCTGGGAGGTGACGCGATCGGTAGTGTGTCCTTCGTGATGGCCACGGAAGGTAGCGACCTCAATAATTTCCGGCCCGAACATGACGTGCGCGAGGCGGAAACGGCGCCCAACCAGACGGCAGTTGCGGAACAGCTTGCGTACCTGATCCGGCGTGGCGTTGGTCGTGACGTCAAAATCTTTTGGCTTTTTGCCAAGCAGCAGGTCGCGGACGCCGCCGCCGACCAGCCAGGACTCGTAGCCCGCCTTGTTGAGGCGGTACATGACCTTGAGGGCGTTTTCACTGATATCTTTGCGGGAAATAGCATGCTGCTCACGCGGGATCACCGTCATAGGCGTTGGTTCGACGGCGGCTTCTGCCTCGCGCTCCTCACGGCTTAGCACCTTACGGCAAAAATTAGCGACTCGGGTAAAAATGGTGCACCTCGTAGTGTCAGACGGACTTCAGATCAACTGTACAGTGTAAAAATAGCGGCTAATCATAGCTCAGCGGGAGCCATTTGAGAATGCTCGATTTTCGCCGGCTGCCAGTTGGCGACGGCCTGGGCGAGTAAATCATCGATGCTCAGGGCCTGCCACTCCCCGGCGATCTCCTGATTCAGAAAGCGGAGCGCCCGGACGATTTCGGGGCGCGGATCGCCTTCCGGCAGCGCCGGCGCGTGGTTTTGTTTAGAGAGCTTATTGCCGTCGGCATTGAGGGCCAGCGGCAGATGGAGGTAGTCCGGTGCCTGCCAGCCAAAATGCTGATACAGCGAAATCTGCCGCACCGTCGGCTCAATCAGATCGGCGCCGCGGACGATCTCGGTGATCCCCTGAAAGTGGTCATCGACCACCACCGCCAGGTTGTAGGCAAACAGTCCATCGCGACGGTGGATAATAAAATCTTCTCGCGCCAGCGGCTCGTTGGCGACCAGCGTGCCGCGCAGGCGGTCGGTGAACTGCAGAACCGGACGGGTCTGGCGCAGACGCAGCGCGGCGTTTTCCGCCCCCAGCCCAAGGTCGCGGCAGTGACCATCATAGATCCCGCCCACGGCGTGGATCCGCGCGCGGGTGCAGGTGCAGTAGTAGCTCAGCCCTTGCTCGCTCAGCCAGGCCAGCGCCTCGCGGTAGGCTTCGTGCCGTTGCGACTGCCAGATCACCTCGCCGTCCCAATGCAGACCGTAGTGGTCGAGCTGGCGCAGTATGGTGTCGGCGGCCCCGGGGACTTCGCGCGGCGGGTCGATATCTTCAATACGAACGCGCCAGATACCCTGGTTCGCGCGGGCCTGCAGGTAGCTGCCGAGCGCGGCGATCAGAGAGCCGAAGTGGAGTTCGCCGGAGGGGGAGGGAGCAAAGCGCCCTATATAGCGTGAGTCAGTCATGGTACGGACAACAGAACCAGGCGGGAGAGACTCCCGCCAGAGAGTGAGGCAGCAGGGGATTAGCCCGCCATCTGTTTTTCGCGAATTTCCGCCAGGGTTTTGCAGTCAATGCACAGATCCGCTGTCGGACGCGCTTCCAGACGGCGAATGCCGATCTCCACGCCGCAGGATTCGCAGTAGCCGAAGTCTTCGTCTTCAACTTTTTTCAGCGTTTTCTCGATCTTTTTGATCAGTTTACGTTCGCGGTCGCGGTTACGCAGCTCCAGGCTGAACTCTTCTTCCTGGGCGGCACGGTCTACCGGGTCCGGGAAGTTAGCAGCTTCATCCTGCATGTGCGATACGGTGCGATCCACTTCATCCCTGAGTTGATTACGCCATGCTTCAAGAATACGCTTGAAGTGCGCCAGCTGGGCTTCGTTCATATACTCTTCGCCCGGTTTCTCTTGGTACGGCTCCACCCCAGCGATGGCGAGAATACTCAGGGACGATGTTTTACGGTTTTGCCCTTCTTGCATGTTGCTTCTCCTTAACACGCACTATCGATCCCCATGTGGGGGAAAATCAGGCCGCTATAAATAGCAGATGCTTTTCCGGATAGCAATTATCTAAACGTTACACTTGACAACCCTGTGAAGAAAAGCGTATTCGCGCTTGCGACCCGAACACTATTTAGCCATTTATTTACCGGGGTTTAACACCACGGCAATCGGCTTATTCAGAGTCATCCTCGTCGTAGAAAGTTCCGCCTTCCAGGCGAGAATTTCCACCCCCTTGTCGCGGGCTTCTGTTAACAGCTGTGCGTATCTGGCATCAATATGATGCGCGGGAGAGAAACGGTCAATTGCCGAATGCAGGACGGCAAATAAAATCACCGCGCGGTCGCCATTTGCCGCGACGGCCATCAGCTCCCGCAGGTGCTTCTGTCCGCGCATAGTCACCGCATCAGGAAAATAACCGTATTCTTTCTCCGCCAACGTAACCGATTTCACTTCAATATAGCAGTTTTGGCGATCATCTGCCTGTAACATAATATCGATACGGCTATTCTCAGCGCCATATTTCACTTCGCTTTTCAGCTGGTTATAGCCTGAAAGTTCAGGGATTATTCCGGCGGAAATTGCTTCTTTCGCCAGCGTATTCGCGCGCAGCGTGTTGACGCAAATAACGGCGCCCTGCTGCGTTTCAGTTAATTCCCAGGTATGGGCATATTTGCGCTTCGCATTGTCAGAAGTGGAATACCAGACGGTGTCGCCCGGGACGGCGCAGCCGGTCATGGCACCGGTATTTGGGCAGTGGAGCGTCAATTCGCGGCCATCGGGGGTCACCACGTCGGCAAGAAAACGTTTGTAACGTTTAAGCAAAATGGCGGGTTGCAACGGCGGATCAAACTGCATCAATTTTCCTTATCAAACGGATAATGTTCCAGCGCCGTGTAGCGCGTGCGCCCGCGGCTAAAGCTGGATTCATAGAGCACGAACTCGTTCACCGGAAACGTCCAGCGAAAGCCGGGCGGCGGGATCGGCACCGCCTGACGGGCATCGCGCCACAGGGTAATGTGCGGATGAAACGGCTGCGGACTCTGATAGCAGCCGCTGCGCGCCGCCTGAGCGCGCAGCATACTGGCAAGCTGCAGCAGGCCGCGCGGTGGCTGACGGGTCCCGAGCCAGACCACCCGCGAACGCAGCCACTGTCCGGCATCGTCCAGCGTCAGGGTAAAGCCCGGCTGCTGGAGGCGGCCGGCGAGGGCAGACAGCGCCCGCTGTTTTTCCGCGCTCACCTCGCCGAGAAACGCCAGCGTCAGATGAAGGTTATCCGCCGCGACGGGCCTGCCGGCATCCTCAGGGAAGTGCGTTGCCCGCCACTGGACAATCTGTTTGCGGACGGCAGGCGGCAGTTCAATCGCAAAAAACAGCCTTTTCGGCTCAGACATGATAGAGACTCGGTAATGAATTAGGGGGATGCTACAATGCGAGCCCCTGAATGTTAACCCCCGGAGCCTTTTGTGTCCTCATTGCCGGTTGCCGCCGTCCTCCCAGAACTGTTATCCGCCCTGCAGCATGCGCCGCAGGTTTTGCTCAACGCGCCGACCGGCGCCGGGAAGTCGACCTGGCTGCCGCTGCAGATCCTCGCTGAGGGTAACATCGCGGGACGCATTATCCTGCTGGAGCCTAGGCGTCTGGCGGCGCGCAATGTCGCGCAGCGGCTGGCTGAACTGCTCGGCGAAAAGCCAGGGGAGACCGTGGGTTACCGCATGCGTGCCGAAACCTGCGTCGGGCCACAGACCCGCCTGGAGGTGGTCACGGAGGGGATCCTGACGCGCATGATCCAGCGCGATCCCGAGCTGACGGGCGTGGGGCTGGTGATCCTCGATGAGTTTCACGAGCGCAGCCTGCAGGCGGATCTGGCGCTGGCCCTGCTGCTTGATGTCCAGCAGGGGTTACGTGACGATCTCAAACTGCTCATCATGTCGGCGACCCTTGATAACGATCGCCTGCAGCGTCTGCTGCCTGAGGTGCCGGTGGTGGTCTCGGAGGGGCGCGCTTATCCGGTGGAGCGTCGCTTCAGCCCGCTCTCCGCGCACCAGCGTTTTGATGAGGCGGTGGCGATAGCGGCGGCGGAGCTCCTGCGGCATGAACAGGGATCGATGCTGCTGTTTCTGCCCGGCGTCGGCGAGATCCAGCGCGTTCAGGAACAGCTGACGGAGCGCGTGGCGGAGGATGTCATCCTCTGCCCGCTGTATGGCGCTTTGCCCCTAAGCGAGCAGCGCAAAGCGATCCTCCCGGCGCCGGCCGGGAAGCGCAAAGTGGTGCTGGCCACCAACATTGCTGAGACCAGTTTAACCATCGAGGGCATCCGCCTGGTGGTCGACACCGCCCAGGAGCGTGTTGCCCGCTTTGACCCGCGCACCGGCCTGACCCGGCTGGTGACGCAGCGCATCAGCCAGGCATCGATGACCCAGCGCGCCGGACGCGCCGGTCGTCTCTCCCCGGGGATCTGCCTGCATTTGCTCGGCAAAGAACAGGCCGAACGAGCGGCGGCGCAGAGCGAACCGGAGATCCTGCACAGCGATCTGTCGGCGCTGTTGCTGGAGCTGCTGCAGTGGGGTTGCCACGATCCGGCCTCGCTGGCCTGGCTGGATCAGCCGCCGGCGGTGAACCTGGCTGCCGCGCGCCGCCTGCTGGAGGCGCTCTCGGCGCTGGACGGCGAGCGGCTGTCGGCGTTTGGCCGCAAAATGGCCACCCTCGGCAACGAGCCCCGGCTGGCGGCGATGCTGGCCGCTGCGCAGACCGATGACGAAGTGGCGACGGCGGCCAGGCTGGCGGCGATCCTTGAGGAGCCGCCGCGCGGCGGGCTGGTGGATTTGGGCGCCGTCTTTTCCCGTCAGCAGGCCAACTGGCAGCAGCGCGCGCAGCAGCTGATGAAGCGTCTGGCCTGCCGCAGCGGCCAGCCCGATGCGGGACGAATGGCTGCGCTCCTGGCGTCGGCCTTCGCCGACCGCATCGCCCGCCGCCGCGGTCAGGAGGGACGCTATCAGCTGGCGAACGGTATGGGCGCGATGCTGGACGCCGACGACGCGCTGGGCCGCCATGAGTGGCTGATCGCTCCGCTGCTGCTGCAGGGCAGCGCCTCACCGGATGCCCGCATGCTGCTGGCTCTGCCGGTGGATATCGGCGAGCTGATCGCCGCCCGTCCCGAGCTGGCGCAGCGTTCCGACACGGTGGAGTGGGATGAAGCGCAGGGGACGCTGAAAGCCTGGCGGCGGACGGTGACGGGCCAGCTGGTGATTAAGACCCAGCCGCTGGCGAAGCCCTCTGAGGCGGAGCTGCATCAGGCGATGCTCAACGGGATTCGTGAGAAAGGCCTCGGTGTGCTCAACTGGACGCCAGAGGCCGAGCAGCTGCGGCTGCGGCTGCAGTGTGCGGCGCAATGGCTGCCGGAAGAGGCGTGGCCCGCGGTGGATGACGCTTCGCTGCTGGCCTCGCTGGAGGCATGGCTGCTGCCGCAGATGAACGGCGTTCACTCGCTGCGGGCGCTGAAGGCGCTGGATCTGCGGCAGGCGCTCCAGGACTGGCTGCCGTGGCCGCTGCGCCAGAAGCTGGATCGCGAGCTGCCGACGCACTATACCGTGCCGACCGGCAGCCGTCTGGCGATCCGTTACCATGCGGAGAACCCGCCGGCGCTGGCGGTGCGTATGCAGGAGATGTTCGGCGAGGCCACGACGCCGGTTATCGCCGAGGGGCGAGTGCCGCTGGTGCTGGAGCTGCTGTCGCCCGCTCAGCGTCCGCTGCAGATCACTCGCGATCTCAGCGCCTTCTGGCAGGGGAGCTACCGTGAGGTGCAGAAAGAGATGAAGGGACGCTATCCGAAACACGTCTGGCCGGACGATCCGGCCAACGCCGCTCCGACCCGACGCAGCAAAAAATATTCGTAGCCCCAGGCGCCGGGCGGCATTCTGCCCGGCCAGTCGAACCACTCACGCTAGACCATCTGCTGCCAGAGAAAAACGCCCCCTCCCGCCAGCGCCAGCCAGGGGCCGAAGGCCAGCGGCTGCTGCAGCGACTGCCGGGTCCACAGGCGCTGCAGCAGGGTCCACGTCAGCCCGCTGGCCGAGGCGAACAACAGCACCTGCGGCAGAGCCTGCCAGCCGCACCAGGCGCCCAGCGCCGCCAGCAGCTTAAAATCGCCATAGCCCAGAGCCTCTTTGCCGGTCAGCAGGCGGAACAGCCAATAGACCGACCACAGCGCCAGATAACCAGCCATCGCCCCGGCGACCGCGTCCGGCAGCGCAATGTACACCTCGTTAAGATTGAACAGCAGTCCGGCCCACAGCAGGGGCAGGGTCAGGCGGTCGGGCAGCAGCTGGGTCCGGGCATCAATCCGCGCCAGTATCAGCAGAAAGGAGAGCAGCACCAGGCCGCCCGCCAGCGCCAGTCCCGGTGCGAGCAGCGCCCCGGCGAGGATAAACAGCAGGCCGGTGGTCAGCTCGGTCAGCGGATAGCTCCACGAGATGCGCGCCTGACAGCAGCGGGCGCGACGGCCTAGCCAGAGGAAGCTGACCAGCGGGATATTGTCCCGCCAGGCTATCGGCTGGCGACACTGCGGACAGGATGAGCCCGGCGTGCTGAGGGTTAGCGGCTCGTCGTCCGCGGTCTGGGCCAGCATGCGCGGCAGACGGTAGATCACCACGTTGTAAAAGCTGCCCAGCGCCAGGCCGAACAGCAGCAGAAAGCCATACCAGATAAGAGGGAAATGCAGCGATAATGCGGCTAATGTCGTCATTTTTGCTCCTTTAATCACCATTTTCCCTGCAGCTGCCACGGCGTCGGGCCCGGGTCGTTTTTGGCCATCGGGCGGGTGACCAGCAGCGCCAGCAGGGGCGGTATCCCCTGCCGGGGCTGTAGCGTACCGTGAAACAGATAGCGGCCATCGGGCGACAGGGTTCCCTGGCCGCTGAGGCTCAGCTGATGAGAATCCTGGCGGATGGCCAGCGCCACGGCGCCGGTCGCCGTACAGCTTAAGGTGCCACTGACCTGGGCTAACTCCAGGCTACCGACCGGAGAGTGCAGCCTGGCCTGACGCCACAGCGCGCGTCCGGCGGTGATTTGCCGACAGCGCCCCTCGCTGAAGTGCGCTTCGGCCAGGCTGAAAGTAACCTCTCCGTCGGCGCTGACGGGCATGGTCGGCGTTAGCCAGCGACCGAGCAGGCTGGCGGGGGCGCTGAGCCGCCCCTCCTGCAGGCGCAGATCGCGGATGCCCCACAGCCGGGCCTGACCCTCCACGCCGCGGGGATCGCTGAGCGCGATCTGCCAGCCAGCCGGGGTAAGCGACCACGTCAGCCGCTCAAGTCGTTCGCCGCGCCAGGAGACCGACTGCGCCGCGCCGCGCCAGATGCTGCCGCTGAGGTTGGCCACCTGTACCTCGGGCGGCAGCATCGGGACTAACAGGCGCGCCGGGGCGGTGGCGGTCAACCACAGCAGATAGAGCGCCAGCAGTAGTCCAACCGCGAACCCGTTAGCTTTCATCGTCGCGCTCCAGCAGCAGATGGTTGACCGTGACCCAGCCCGGCCGCGACGGCTGTGCGGTTACGGATAGCGAGACCGCGTTGACGCCGCGCATCGCCGGGGCGTCCAGCCAGTCCATCAGCGTCTGAAAGGCGCAGGGCTGAAGGGTGACCTGTAGACGTTTTCCCTGCGGCTGCAGACGAACGACTTCCAGCCCGTGGCTCGCCGCCTCGCGCATCACCAGCGCGGTGAGCGCCTCTTTTGCCGCCGGCGCGGGCTGCCGGCTGAGCTGCTGCAGGCGCGGACCCTGCTGCGTCATCCAGCGCAGGCTGGCCTGTTCTTTCACCAGGGTTTGCCGCCACTGCGCCTCGCGGGCTCGCCAGGGCTGCCACAGCCCGTACCAGAGGGCGCACACCACCAGCAGCCCCGCGAGTCCGAGCAGCAGGCGCTGCTCCGACGGCGTGCGCTGCCGCCACCAGATAAACAGATTAGCCATCGTTTTCCTCCAGCGTCAGTTGTCCCTCAATGCCATCCGGTTTCGTGGTCATGTCGCCTGGCCGGACGCGAAACCGCGGCTGCGCCCGCTGGGTGAACTGCTCCAGCGCCCGGGAAGAGGCCGCGGCGATATCCAGTTGCAGACGGTTGGCCGCGGCATCCCAGCTCAGCGCCCGCAGGCGGATCCCCGGCGTGTCGCTGATGATGTTCTGCAACGCGCTGAGGCGGTCGACGAGGGGGGCATGCTGCGCCTGACGGGCGAGGGTTTGCAGATGCTGCTGCATCTGCAGTCGCGGGTTAATCACCTTTTTCTCCGTAGGAAACCAGCGATGATAGTAGGCCCGGCTGGCCTGCTGGGCCGCCTCGGCCTGGCGCGCCAGATCGCGATGATCCAGAACGCTATTCACCGCCGCCAGCAGCGCCAGGGCCAGCGCGGCATACCGAGCCGGACGCCAGCTCCCCTGCGCAGGCTGCCGACGGCGGATGGCAAACTCTCCCTGCAGCAGACTGAGCTTCTGTGCCGCCGGTTGATTTGCGGCGAGGGAGAGCAGCGTCTGCGCAGGCTGCGCGCGCCACGCTCCCGGCGCCGCGGGCGGCGGCGAATAGCTGTCGATGACGTGCTCTTCCGCCTCGCCCCGCAGCAGCTCCGCCAGCCAGGAACTTTCCGCCGCCATGCCGCTCCATGGCTGGTGGCGGATCAGCCACTGCTCGTCCACCTGCACCGCGCTCCACGCCGGCGGTTGCCAGGGCAGGGCCAGCACATCGGGCGTCAACGCCAGGGGCCGTAGGGAGAGCGACTCGCAGCGCGCCAGCCAGTCGCGCATTTTTTGCCGCTGCACGGCGACGATCTCGCACTGGGCCTGCTGGCGGTGGAGCAGAGCAAAATGGGTGGCTTCCACATCGTCGGCCAGCTGCTCTTCCAACAGGAACGGGGCCACCTGCAGCGGCGGTTTACGCAGGCCTGCCGGCAGGCTGAGGGGGTGAAACGCGCAGTCGCTGGCCGGGATCAGCACCCAGGCCGGGTAATGCGCCGCCAGCGCCGGGAAAGGGCTGGCGTCGTCAGCCGGCCACTGGCCGCGGGCTTCGTGATGCGGATCGCCGGGGGCGAAGAGTTGCCAGTGCAGCGGCGCCTGCCCGGGGGCGAAGCGCACGATCAGCATGGCCTGGGGGGAAGCGTTAAACTTATTCATCAACCACCATAGAAAGTCCGTATCGCCGCTGGACGACGGTAAAGGCGCGCCCCTCCTGTTGCAGGACGCTGTGCAGCTGAAAGCGAAGGTTGCCGGTCACCACGGTGAAGGCGGCGATAAAGCGTGTGCTGCGCACCGTCAGCCAGGGGCGGGCGAGCGTGGTATCGGTTTTCTGCAGCGTAGGCTGCGCGAGAAACGCGGCGACGCTGCTCCACCCGGTTCGCGGGCGGTTGTGCAACAGCTGTTGCGCCTCCTGCAGCGTCAGATCGCCGGGAAAGAGGGCCACCAGCAGGGCGGCCTGTGAGGGCCGCAGGGTGTTGACATTGACCTGCAGCGCGTCATCCGGCTGGACGCAGACGAAGGGGAGCAGGCGCTGATAGAGCGCGGCGTCCATACCGGCCAGCAGGCGCAGCTCGCTGACATCCTGCATCGGCTGGTTGGCGGCGAGATAGCCCGGGGTTTGCGCCATATAAACCTCGTCCTCCGCCCCGTTCAGTCGCGGCTGGCCGTCGCTGTCCGTCCAGTCGCCGAGGGCGGCGGCGATCTGGCTGGCGCGCAGCGGCGATTCGCCGAGCAGCGCCAGCAGCCGGACGAAGACGTCGGTCGGGTAGGGCGTTTCGCCGCTGGTCTCATCCGCGCGATGGTTGATGGCATTGAGGTTAAAGCAGGCGTGCCCGTCGCGGATCGTGGCGAGGATTTCGCCATCGTCGAGGGTAAAGCGGCGTCCCTCCTGCGCCCAGGTTTGCGCCAGGTTCGTTTGACTGGGCGAGTCCAGCGCGTCGCGTTGCAGCAGCGCGGCGGCCATGTTTTCCGCCGCCAGGGCGTACCATCTGGCCTGCAGATTATCGAGGGTCACGGCGGTGTGTTGATACATGACCGAGGTGCGTTCGGTCATGGCGCTGGCGAGGATCATCATCAGGGCGAGGATGAACAGCACCATCAGGAGCGCGACGCCGCGTTGCCGATTTTTCACTGGCCGCCCCCCGGGGTAAGTAAAAACAGGCGGGTTATCTCCCCGCTGTTCGCCAGGGTCAGGGTGATCTCCAGCCCCTGCGGCAGCGTCTGAGGGCGGTCCCAGGTCTCCTGCCAGCGCCCGTCGGCATAAAACCGCAGGCGAAACGCCGTCACCTCGCGCAGCAGCACCCGGACCGTCGGCTGGCTCCCGGTCAGCGGATCCTGCTGATCGAAGCTCAGCCTTTCAAGCTGCTGCTGGCGCAGGCGGTAGCTGACGTTCTGGATCTCCGAGCGCGGGAGGATCCCCAGCGGATTCGGCCAGCCGCTGCGGCTGAAGGCCAGCCCCCAGTCATCGCTCTGCAACTGAAAACGTCCGGCAAAGAAAAGCGTGTCGCTGTTTCTGGCGCGACGAGGAATGATGTGCGTGACATCGTCGGCTATCTGGCGAAAAGCGCGCTGGAGGGCGGCGATCTGCTGGCTCTTCTCGCGGGTGAGGCCATCGGCGCGGATGACGTTCTGCAGCACCATCACGGCGGCGGCGCTGAGGACGGCGAGGATAGCCAGCGCCAGCAGCGTTTCAATCAGGGTGAAACCGCGCATTTTCGTTATCATGGCGGCGTCACCCAGGTGCGCAGAGTCGCCAGCGGCGCGGGATCGCTTTTTTGCCGCCGGACCTCCACGTCCAGCGCCCGCAGCTGCGGCAGCGCGGTTTCCACCCCCTGCCAGCGGACGAACCAGCGCGTCCCGGCGGCCTCCACGGTGGTTTCAGACCAGCTGAGGGCAGGCCAGCGTTTCTCCAGCCGCAGCTGCACCAGCTGATTATCCGCCAGCCAGCTGGCGAGGATTTTCTCTTCCATACGCCCGAGCTGCCGCGTCTGCTGCAGGGTGGATTGCATCACCGCCAGGCCGGCGAGGGCGAAAATCACCAGCGCGACCATCACTTCGATAAGCGTCATTCCGCTCTCGCGTTTCATGGCTGCTCCCGCGCCGCCAGCGGCTGACTGTCGCCCTGGGCGTCGATGTTGATGCCCGTCGCGGCGTCAATCCGCAGCTGAAACGGGGTGACTTCGCCGCCGGGAAAGATGATCACGTCGGGCTGCTCGCCCGGCGTCCACGCCTGGCCGTTGGGAAAGCGCAGCGTCAGCCTGGCCCGCGGGAGGGTTTCCGCCGTGGTGGCGCGCCCGGCCTGCAGCGGAAGCCACTGCGCGTTGCCCCAGCGGTCGTCAGCCGCCGCCGGGGCGCCTTCGTCGGCAGGCTGCAGGCGCATAAACTGCCAGCGGTCAGGGTGGATAACGATCCCGAAGAGCTGGCCGGTTTGCTGCCCGCGCTCGCGGACAAAATCCAGCTGCGCCTGAAAGCGCGCCAGGATCTGCGTGGCCTCCTGGGTGCGGGCGGAGGGAAACGCCAGCAGCACCATGCTGGCGCTGACGCCGATCAGCAGCAGGACCAGCATCATTTCCAGGAGGGTGAAACCGCGCTGAGACACTATTTCTTCCCGAGGGTCCAGTTGCCGATGTCGTCATTGGTGTCGGGCATCCCGTCCGGGCCGACGCTGAAGACGTCGATGGCGCCATGCTGACCGGGGCTTAACAGCTGATACTCATTTCCCCATGGGTCCTGCGGCAGGCGGCGGATATAGCCACCTTCCGGGTAGTTGCGGGCATGCGGCTCGACGGCCGGGGCGGTCACCAGTGCCTGCAGACCCTGTTCGGTATTCGGGTAGCGGCTGTTGTCCAGCTTATACATGTCCAGCGCCCCCTCGAGCGCCACCAGATCGCTGACCACCTTCTGGCGGTCCGCTTTCTCCTTGTTGCCCATCAGGTTAGGTACCACCAGGCTGGCGAGGATACCGAGAATGACGATCACCACCATAATTTCCAGTAACGTGAAGCCGCGTTGCCGTTGCATAGTTTTCTCCATTAATACAGTCACATACTCATAAGGGTATTCAGTTGCAGGATCGGCTGCAGGATGGCCAGCACGATAAACAGCACCATGCCGGCCATGGTGACCACCAGCAGGGGTTCAAACAGGCTGAGGGACATCTGGATCTGCGCGCTCAGTTCCCGGTCCTGGTTCTCCGCCGCGCGCTCCAGCATGGCGGTCAGCTCACCGCTCTGTTCGCCGCTGGCGATCATGTAGCGCATCATCGGCGGAAACAGCGCCGTGGCCTCCAGCGCGCGATGCAGGCTGACGCCTTCGCGCACCGACTCGCTGGCGGTCTCCAGCTGGCTGCGCGCCCAGGCATTGCTGAGAACGCCCGCGCTGATGCGCATCGACAGCAGCAGCGGCACCGCGCTGGCGTTGAGAATGCTTAAGGTGCGGGCGTAGCGCGCGCTGTTGACGCTGCGCGTCACGCGGCCGATGACCGGCAGGCGCAGCAGCGCCCGGTCCCAGGCGAGCCGCCGGGCAGGCTGGCGCAGCAGATAGCGCAGCCCCAGCAGCGCCAGTAACGACAGCAGCACCAGCCAGGGGCCCGCGCTGCGCACTATGTCGCTCAGGCTCATCAGCAGCCGGGTAGAGAAGGGCAGAGCCTGTTTAAGATGGACAAACTGCTCGACGACTTTCGGCACCACGGTGGAGAGCAGAATGGCGATCACGCTGATGGCGACCAGCGTCAGCACGATGGGGTAGATCATCGCCTGCAGCAGGCGGGCGCGAAGCTGCTGGCGCTGCTCGGTATAGTCCGCCAGCCGATTCAGCACGCCGTCGAGATGGCCGGAGGTTTCGCCAGCCGCCACCATGGCGCAGAACAGGCCGTCGAAGCAGGCGGGATAGCCGCGCATCGCCTCCGCCAGCGAATGGCCTTCGAGCACTTTGCTCCGCACCCCGGCCATTAACGTTCTCAGCGGCGCCTTTTCGCACTGCTGGGCGACGGCATCGAGCGCTTTCTCCAGCGGAATGCCGGCGGCGACCAGGGTGGCCAGCTGGCGAGTGAGCAGGGCTAAATCACCGGCGCTGGTGCGCCGGGTAAGGAGCCCGCCGCGCCACAGCCGGCTCGCCGGGTCGGCGGCGGCCACTTCCAGCGCCAGCCAGCCTTTGTCCCGCAGCAGCTGGCGGGCGTGGCGGGCGGAGTCGGCTTGTTGAACGCCGCGGCGGGTTTTGCCCTGCGCGTCCAGCGCCTGATAGCGAAACAGGGCCATCTCAGACGCTGTCCGCCGTTTGCTGTTCGGTGACCCGCATCACCTCCTCCCAGCTGGTGATCCCCGCCAGCGCTTTATCGCGCCCGGCATGGCGCAGGGTCTGCCAGGCCGGCCCCAGCTGCTGGATCAGGGTGATCTCATTTTCGCCGCGGTGGATGGCGGCGCGGACGCGGTCGTCGATCGGCAGCAGCTCGTGAATGCCGGTGCGTCCGCGATAGCCGGTGAAATTACACCGGGCGCAGCCTTTTGGCTGCCACAGCGGCGTGCCGGCCGGGACCGCCATCTGCCGGGCGGTATCGGCATCCGCCTGCGTGGGCTGACGGCAGTGCGGGCACAGTTGGCGCACCAGCCGCTGCGACATCACCGCCAGCAGCGACGTGGAGAGTAAAAAAGGCTCCACGCCCATATCCTGCAGACGGGAAATAGCGCCCAGCGCGCTGTTGGTGTGCAGGGTCGACAGCACCAGGTGGCCGGTGAGCGAGGCCTGAACGGCGATCTGCGCGGTTTCGCCATCGCGGATTTCGCCCACCAGCACCACGTCCGGATCCTGGCGCAGGATGGCGCGCAGGCCGCGGGCGAAGGTCATCTCGACTTTGGCGTTGACCTGAGTCTGGCCGATGCCCTCCAGCTCATATTCCACCGGATCTTCAATGGTCATGATGTTGCGCTCCCGGGCGTCGAGGCGGCTGAGGGCGGCGTAGAGCGTCGTGCTTTTCCCGGATCCGGTCGGCCCGGTGACCAGAATGATGCCGTGTGGCCGGGCGATCAGCGCGTCGACCTGGTCGAGCAGGGCGGGGGGCATGCCCAGCGTCAGCAGATCCAGGTTGACGCTGTTTTTGTCCAGCAGGCGCAGCACCACGCGTTCCCCATGGCTGGAGGGCAGGGTGGAGACGCGCACGTCTATCGCCCGCCCGCCGATGCGCAGCGCCATACGGCCATCCTGGGGAACCCGTTTTTCCGCAATGTCCAGGCTCGCCATCACCTTGATACGCGAAATTAACAGCGCGGCCAGCCGCCGCTGCGGGCGGAGAATTTCCCGCAGCACGCCGTCGACGCGAAAGCGGATCTGCAGATGGCGCTCATAGGTTTCGATATGGATATCGGAGGCTTTCTCTTTGATAGCCTCGGTGAGCATGGCGTTGATCAGACGGATAATCGGTGCATCGTCCTCGCTGTCGAGCAGATCGTCGGTATCCGGCAGCTCTTCGGCGAGGGTATAGAGGTCAAGCTCATTGCCGATGTCGGCCATCATCCGGTGCGCTTCCGCCGAGTCGCGCTGATAGCTGAGCACCAGCGCTTTCTCGAACGCGTCCGGCGCCAGACGGCTGACGCTCATCGGCCCGTCCGCCAGGCGGCGCGCTTCCAGCAGCGCCCGGGCGGCGGTGTCCGCGCGGCACAACGCTTCGCAGCGTTCGCCGTCGCTGAGCAGCACCAGATGGTGCGCCCGGGCCCAGGCGAAGGGCAGCAGCGGACGGCGTTCGGCGGCTGGCGTCATAGGCGGCCTCCGAGGTTAAAAGCGTCAATGGCGGCGCTGACCTGGCGGAAGGCCTGGGTCTCCTGCTGCGGGTAGATGTGCAACAGATCGTTGCTGAGCGATGCTTCGCTGCTCTCTTTGCCCCGCTGTTTGGTTTGCGCATCGTTGAAGGCGGTGTACTGGCCGGAAGAGGCCTGGCGGTACTCATCGCGGTCGCGAATAATGGTCGGGCGGATAAACAGCATCAGGTTGCGCTTCGACACTTTCTTGCTGTCGGAGCGGAACAGCGCGCCGATCACCGGGATGTCGCCGAGCAGCGGCACTTTGTCGGCGGTATCGGTGACGCTTTTATCCAGCAGCCCGCCAACCACCACCGTTTCGCCGCTGCCGACCAGCACGGCGTTATTCACCGTCCGGGTATTAAAGGTCGCTCCGAGATCGCTGCTGGTGCTGGAGGCCGAATCGGCGACGCTCGATACTTCCTGCTCAATCTCCAGCAGCACGGCATCGCCTTCGTTAATCTGCGGCTTCACCTTCAGCTTAATGCCCACGGTTTTGCGCTCGACGGTATTAAAGATGTTGTCGCCGGAGGTGGTTTGCGAGCCGGTTAACACCGGGACTTCCTGGCCGACGTTGAAGGTGGCTTGCATATTGTCGAGGGTGACGATGCTGGGGGTGGCCAGAATATCGTTCTTGGTACTGCTGGAGAGGGCGGTCAGCAGCATCGCCCAGTTCCCCTGATAGAAACCGGCGGCGATACCGTTAAACGAGCCGAGGGCGCTGGCCAGCGAGCTGCTGATGGTGCCGTCTTTGTTGTACTGGTTGGCGCCGGCGATGACGCTGGATATCGGCAAACCGCTGTTGGTGAACTGGGTCATGCCGGCGTTTTTATTGGCCCACTGGATACCGAGATTGAGGCCGTCGGCATCCTGCACTTCGGCGATAATCGCCTCCACCAGCACCTGAGGGCGGCGGATATCCAGCTGGGCGATCACTCGCTCCAGATCGTTCATCACGTCCGGCGCGGCGGTGACGATCAGGGCGTTGGTCTGGCCGTGGGCTTTGATAATGATATTTTTATCGATCGCGGCCACCGGTTTGGCGCTTTGCTTATCGTTCTGCAACGAGCTGCTGATCCCGGTCAGGACCTCCACCAGATCGGCGGCTTTGGCGTACTTCAGGTAGATCACTTTGGTGTTGCCCTGCACCGCCTGCTGGCGGTCGAGCTGTTTGATCATGGCGATAATGCGCTGGCGCGAGTTTGGCTCGCCGCTCACCAGCACCGAGTTGGTACGCTCATCGGCCACCACGTTCGCCACCATCGATCCCGGCAGCGCCGATTTGCTGGTGTCTTTATTGAGTTCGGTAACCAGTTTGACCACCTCCGCAGCGGAGGCCCAGGAGAGAGGCACGGTCACCACGCTGCGATCCCCGGCGTTGTCGACGCGTTCGACAATAGTCAGCAGGCGTTTGATCACCGCCGCGCGGCCGGTCATCAGCAGGACGTTGGAGGGTTCATAATGGACCACGCTGCCGGCGCCAGCGTTATCATTCAGCTGGCGGAGCAGCGGCGCGAGATCGCGGGCGGCGACGTTGGTCAGGGGCACCACCCGGGTGACGACCTCATCGCCTTCGCCCGGCGCGGCCTCGCTGGCGACCGGAACGGCCGAGGTCTTGGCGTCTTTAGCGCGGACCACCTTCAGCACGCCGTTATTCATATTAATCACGGCGAAGCCATATACATCCAGCACGCTGAGGAAGAATTGATAATATTGCTCTTCATTGAGCATATCGTAACTGCGCACGGTGATAGTGCCGCGTACGCTGGGATCGATAATCACCGTTTTATTCAGGTTTTTGCTGACGGTATTGATAAATTCCTGGATATCGGTGCCTTTAAAACTGGCGGAAAATTCCTCCGCGGCGGCCGGGGGAAATAGCAGCGGGGTTAATATCAGCAGCGCAGGCAGCATTTTTCGCAGGCGTTTCATGGTTGGCAATTATTCATCCCCCAGGGCGAAAGCAATATCGTGTCGTTGGCCTTCCCGCTCAACGGTTAGCGTTATTTCGGTCATGTCGGCCAAATTCTGCAGCGCCTGTTGCGCTTGTTCCTGTTCGCGTAAATCGATGCCATTTAAGGCAATCGCCAAATCATTTGCCTGTAGGCCGGTCTGGCGAAACAGCGAGGGGTCTTTGCCAGGATTAAGTCGATAGCCCTGCAGTTTGTCGCCGCTGAGTACCGGCGAAATCGTTAAATACGTGAGGATATTTTGCGGCTGCTCGCGGAGTCGCTTCATCAGGGGCGGACGGGGCGCGGCGGCGGGCGATGACGACGGCGCGCGGGTATCGTTAAATAATAAAATGGCCTCCTGGCGCCCCTGATAGTTGACGATGATCCGGTCTGGCAGGATGGCAGCGATCTGCGCATCGTACCCCGGGGTGGTATCGCCGACGCTAAGGCTAACCTGCTGATTTCCCTTTTCAATAATCGCGATGGATCGCGCCGGGTTGCTGCTGGCGAGCAGCCCGGCCAGGCGTAGCTTCAGGCTGGAAACCGGCACCTGATTGAGGCTGGTGGCCTCCGCTGGCGCGGGGGGGTTTTTAGCCGCCAGGCCAAACAGGGTAAATGCGGGCCGCACATTTTTAAATTCCGGATCTGCCGCCGGAGGCATGGTTAACGGTAGGGCGGAAATATCCTCAGGACTCACAGGGAATACCACCCGCCAGGTTAATTTCGCCAGCTGCGGAATGGCGGTTATTAATATGATGAGCGTCACAATTTGGGGTAATAATTTAATTATCCCTTTATTTATATTTGTTAACCCCATCACAGAAACTGGCATTTTAATTCCTTTGCTAATTTATTTTTCTGCACGCTGGCGTAATACCCTACCGAAACAGGTAGGTGATTATTGGCTTTTGAATGAATTATTGCCGGAGAGTGGCGATAAGCGTGGCGAATCATAATCAGTTTGCGGTTTGCGGTCGTCATTCCCTTTATTCATTTACTCCCCCGGCTTCCTACGCCCCCCTCTCATCTGTGGGGGATGATTGCGCCTGGGAAAGCAAAAATATCTAATTAGCGCGCTGTAAAGATATTCATCCTTTCTTACCTTTTATAATTTAATAAGCATATTAGGGACTATCGAATGCTCAGATATACCTGTCATGCCCTATTTATTGGATCGTTAGTATTATTGAGTGGCTGTGATAACAGCTCTTCCTCCTCTTCCTCTGGCTCACCTGGCGACCCAGGTAATCCCGGCACGCCCGACCCACAGGATGTCGTCGTCCGTTTACCGGACGTTGCCGTCCCTGGCGAAGCGGTACAGGCCTCTGCCAACCAGGCTGTCATTCATCTCGTCGATATCGCCGGCATCACCAGCAGCACGCCGGCCGACTATGCCAGCAAAAACCTCTATCTGTGGAATAACGAAACCTGCGATGCGCTGAGCGCGCCGGTGGCGGACTGGAATGATGTCAGCACCACGCCGACCGGCAGCGACAAATATGGCCCTTACTGGGTGATCCCGTTGACCAAAGAGAGCGGATGTATCAACGTTATCGTCCGCGATGGCACCAATAAGCTTATCGACAGCGACCTGCGCGTCTCTTTCAGCGATTTCACCGATCGGACGGTATCGGTCATCGCCGGCAACAGCGCGGTCTATGACTCCCGCGCCGACGCCTTCCGCGCCGCCTTTGGCGTGGCGCTGGCCGATGCGCATTGGGTCGATAAGACCACTCTGCTGTGGCCGGGCGGGGAAAATAAACCCATTGTGCGCCTCTATTACAGCCACAGCAGTAAGGTGGCTGCCGACAGTAACGGCGAATTTACCGATAAATATGTCAAGCTGACCCCCACCACCGTCAGCCAGCAGGTGAGCATGCGCTTCCCGCATCTCGCTAGCTATCCTGCCTTTAAGCTGCCGGATGACGTCAACGTCGATGAATTGCTGCAGGGCGAGACGGTGGCGATATCCGCCGAAAGCGACGGGATCCTGAGCTCCGCCACCCAGGTGCAGACCGCCGGCGTACTGGACGATACCTATGCCGCCGCCGCCGAGGCGCTGAGCTATGGCGCCCAGCTAACCGATAGCGGCGTGACCTTCCGCGTCTGGGCGCCCACGGCGCAGCAGGTCGAGCTGGTGATCTATAGCGCGGACAAGAAAGTGATAGCCAGTCACCCGATGACCCGCGACAGCGCCTCCGGCGCCTGGTCCTGGCAGGGAGGGAGCGACCTGAAAGGCGCGTTCTACCGCTACGCGATGACGGTCTACCACCCGCAGTCGCGTAAAGTCGAGCAGTACGAAGTGACCGATCCCTACGCCCATAGTTTGTCGACCAACTCGGAGTACAGCCAGGTGGTCGATCTGAACGACAGCGCGCTGAAGCCGGAAGGCTGGGACGGGCTGACGATGCCGCACGCGCAGAAAACCAAAGCCGACCTGGCGAAAATGACGATCCACGAATCGCATATTCGCGATCTCTCCGCCTGGGATCAAACCGTTCCTGCGGAGCTCCGCGGCAAGTATCTGGCGCTCACCGCCCAGGAGAGCAATATGGTCCAGCATCTGAAACAGCTGTCGGCCTCGGGCGTGACCCATATTGAGCTGCTGCCGGTCTTCGATCTGGCGACGGTCAATGAGTTCAGCGACAAAGTCGCCGATATTCAGCAGCCGTTCAGTCGCCTGTGCGAGGTCAACAGCGCGGTGAAGAGCAGCGAGTTCGCGGGCTATTGCGACAGCGGTTCGACGGTTGAAGAGGTGCTGACTCAGCTGAAGCAGAACGACAGCAAGGATAACCCGCAGGTGCAGGCGTTGAATACGCTGGTGGCGCAGACCGACTCCTATAACTGGGGCTACGATCCGTTCCACTACACGGTACCGGAAGGATCCTACGCCACCGATCCGGAAGGCACGGCGCGCATTAAAGAGTTCCGCACCATGATTCAGGCGATCAAGCAGGATCTGGGAATGAACGTCATTATGGACGTGGTGTACAACCACACCAACGCCGCCGGCCCGACCGACCGCACTTCGGTACTGGATAAGATCGTCCCCTGGTACTATCAGCGTCTGAACGAAACTACCGGCAGCGTGGAATCGGCTACCTGTTGCTCCGACTCGGCGCCAGAGCACCGGATGTTCGCCAAGCTTATCGCCGATTCACTGGCGGTATGGACCACCGATTATAAGATCGATGGCTTCCGCTTCGACCTGATGGGCTACCACCCGAAAGCGCAGATCCTCTCGGCCTGGGAACGCATTAAAGCGCTGAACCCGGATATCTACTTCTTTGGCGAAGGCTGGGATTCCAACCAGAGCGATCGCTTTGAAATTGCCTCGCAAATCAATCTCAAAGGCACCGGGATCGGCACGTTCTCCGATCGTCTGCGCGACGCCGTGCGCGGCGGCGGGCCGTTCGACTCCGGTGATGCATTGCGCCAGAACCAGGGCGTGGGCAGCGGGGCCGGCGTCCTGCCGAATGAGCTGACCACCCTGACCGACGATCAGGCGCGTCACCTCGCCGATCTGACCCGTCTCGGCATGGCCGGTAACCTTGCGGACTTCGTGCTGATCGACAAAGACGGCGCGGTGAAGAGAGGCAGCGAGATTGACTATAACGGTGCGCCAGGCGGCTACGCGGCTGATCCGACGGAAGTCGTGAACTATGTGTCAAAACACGATAACCAGACGCTGTGGGACATGATCAGCTATAAAGCCGCTCAGGAGGCAGATCTCGATACCCGCGTCCGGATGCAGGCGGTGTCGCTGGCGACGGTGATGCTCGGCCAGGGGATCGCCTTTGACCAGCAGGGTTCAGAGCTGCTGCGCTCTAAATCCTTTACCCGCGACTCGTATGATTCCGGCGACTGGTTTAACCGCGTGGACTACTCCCTGCAGGACAACAACTACAACGTCGGTATGCCGCGCAGCAGCGATGATGGCAGCAACTATGACATCATCGCCCGCGTGAAGGACTGGGTGGCCACCCCGGGCGAAGCCGAGCTCAAGCAGATGACCGCGTTTTATCAGGAGCTGACCGCGCTGCGTAAATCGTCGCCGCTGTTTACCCTCGGCGACGGCGCGACGGTGATGCAGCGCGTGGACTTCCGCAATACCGGCGCCGATCAGCAGACTGGTCTGCTGGTGATGACCATCGATGACGGGATCCAGGCTGGCGCCAGCCTGGACAGCCGCGTCGACGGCATCGTGGTGGCGATCAACGCTGCCCCGGAAAGCCGGACGCTGCAGGATTTCGCCGGCACATCGCTCCAGCTGAGCGCTATTCAGCAGGCGGCGGGCGACCGGTCGCTGGCCAGCGGCGTGCAGGTTGCCGCTGACGGCTCGGTCACGCTGCCGGCCTGGTCGGTTGCCGTCCTCGAATTGCCGCAGGGCGAATCGCAGGGCGCCGGCCTGCCGGTGAGCAGTAAATAAGGTGACGTGGGGCGCCCGTAAGGGCGCCTTCTCGTTATCGTGAGGGAACAGGAGACCGTTGTGATTGTTCGTGATGACAGTGAAAGAGGGATCCCCCTGCTGGTGGCGCATCAGCCGCCCACCACACTGGCGGACGCGCCGGTGGTCCGCGGCCGGATGGTGCAGATCCCTGGCTGGATTATCCCGCTGTACGCCGGATTATTTATCGCGCTCGGCTGGTTTGGCGGCGAGCAGTGGCGTCACCCGGCACCGCCGCAAACGCTGCCCTTGCCGGTGGCGCATGCGGCGCTTCTGCCGTTAACCGCTGCCGGAGAGGCCGCGCCAAAGACGCCGCCGCCGGCGGCAAAAGCCAGCGCGCCCGCCGCGCCGGTGGTGGACAGCGATACGCTGCCGCCTCTGCGCTACAGCGCCCATGTCTACGCCTCGTTAGCGGAAAAGCGCAGCATTGTGTTAAACGGCAAAGCGTGGACCGAGGGCGATTCCCCGCTGCCCAATCTGGTGGTAGAGCAGATCCAGCAGGATGTGACGATCTTTAGCTTCAATGGCACGACCTTTACCCTCGCGGCGCTGGAGGACTGGCCCGGCGGGAAAATTGACGAGGAGCCGAAAGGCGAATAAGGAGCAAGCGCAATTCAATGCGCGTTGAAGATATTTTGCTTAGTCGCCGCGTAGGCTGGCAATAAAGGGAGCAAGCTGGCGATTAAATTGACTGCACTGTGTGGCTTCCGGGGTGCTGTCCTGTAAAAGCTGTTGGTAAAGCCGGTCGCTATTTTGACTTAACGTTGCCGGGTCAATATTTCCCCATCCGCGCGCTTTGCCGACATTCACCACCGCCCGATAAATAGTTTCATCGGCGGGCAGATCGCTACGATTACATTTATTCTTGAGATAGCGCGTTCCTGCCGCCACGGACGAGAGCTGCTCGAGCTGTGCCTGGCTACTGATGGCCGGACTGAGCGTTGAGGCGGGTTTCTGTTGGCAGCCAGAGAGTAAGGCCACCACGCAAAGCGGGAATATAAGTGGAATGCGCATAGTAGAGTAATCAAAATAATGAATCACTGGCCGCTAGTTTAACAAATATTTCCCTGGTGTCATCATAAAATATTATTCTACATAAATGTTAACAGCCTCTCATTTTTATTGGCAGAAACTCGATTCATCCCCTTTACTTCTCTCAATAATAAATGCTGTCGTCCAGGAAATATATTTTCAGTCTGAGGCGATGCCGCCGCATTTGGCATCAGGGCGAGCGTCATTTTTTATGTTATTAAAAAACATACTCTTTCCCATCTTGTTACGTAAGCACGAGGTAAAATGCTGGTTAAGAATGTCGCATTTTAGTGCTATCCTGTATGCCCTGAACATTACGTGCTATGTTCTGACTTATTCTGCCAGTGATGCGTTTAACACATTGATTTTATGGTGAATTTCTATTGTTAGTATCATGTGAAGCGAAGCAAAGCAACCCTTTGAAAGGTGGGCGGCGCGTTCTGCCCGCCAGCAGGTTGTCGTCCTGAGGATGAGCAGCCTGAACGTTAATTTGAGAGATTTCTTCTTCCTCTGAACGGAGGAAGTATTGAGAATCAGGCCTTTGCGCCTGAACGTTGCGGAGAAAAAGCATGGCGGGAGATGACCGCGAGCCTATCGGACGTAAGGGAAGACCCTCACGTCCGACAAAACAGAAAGTCACCCGTCGCCGGGTCCGGGAAGAGGACTACGACGACGAGTATGATGACGATGATTATGAGGATGAGAAACCGGTGCCGAGAAAAGCCAAAGGCAAAGGTGGCAAGCCTCGTCGTAAGCGCAGCTGGCTGTGGCTGCTGGTCAAGCTGGGGATTGTCTTCGCGGTGCTGATTGCCGCCTATGGCGTCTACCTCGACCAGAAAATCCGCAGCCGCATCGACGGTAAAGTTTGGGAGCTGCCGGCTGCGGTCTATGGCCGGATGGTGAACCTTGAGCCGGACATGCAGATCAGCAAAAACGAGATGGTGCGTCTGCTGAACGCCACCCAGTATCGTCAGGTTAGCGCGATGACGCGTCCCGGCGAATATACGGTGCAGGCCAACAGCATCGAGATGATCCGCCGTCCGTTCGATTTCCCGGACAGTAAAGAAGGGCAGGTGCGCGCGCGTCTGACCTTCGACGGCGACCATCTGGAAACCATCGAGAATATGGATAACAACCGCCAGTTCGGTTTCTTCCGCCTCGATCCGCGGCTTATTACCATGCTGCAGTCGCCGAACGGCGAGCAGCGTCTGTTCGTGAAGCGCAGCGGCTTCCCTGACCTGCTGGTGGATACACTGCTGGCGACCGAAGACCGCCACTTCTACGAGCACGATGGCATCAGCCTCTATTCCATCGGCCGTGCGGTGCTGGCGAACCTGACGGCAGGCCGGACGGTGCAAGGGGCAAGTACCCTGACCCAGCAGTTGGTGAAAAACCTGTTCCTCTCCAGCGAGCGCTCCTACTGGCGTAAAGCCAACGAAGCGTACATGGCGCTGATCGTCGACGCCCGCTACAGCAAGGATCGCATCCTTGAGCTGTACATGAACGAGGTGTACCTCGGTCAGAGCGGCGATAACGAAATTCGCGGCTTCCCGCTGGCCAGCCTGTACTACTTTGGCCGTCCGGTGGAAGAGCTGAGCCTCGACCAGCAGGCGCTGCTGGTGGGGATGGTGAAAGGGGCCTCGGTGTATAACCCGTGGCGCAACCCGAAGCTGGCCCTTGAGCGACGCAATCTGGTGCTGCGTCTGCTGCAGCAGCAGCAGGTCATCGACCAGGAGCTGTACGACATGCTGAGCGCGCGTCCGCTGGGCGTGCAGCCGCGCGGCGGGGTCATTTCACCACAGCCGGCGTTCATGCAGATGGTGCGTCAGGAGCTGCAGGCGAAGCTGGGCGATAAAGTAAAAGATCTCTCCGGCGTGAAGATCTTCACTACCTTCGACTCGGTGGCGCAGGATGCCGCGGAAAAAGCGGCTACTGAAGGGATCCCGGTACTGAAGAAACAGCGCAAGCTGGCAGATCTGGAAACTGCCATGGTGGTGGTGGACCGCTTTACCGGTGAAGTGCGGGCGATGGTCGGCGGCGCGGAGCCGCAGTTCGCCGGCTACAACCGCGCGATGCAGGCCCGCCGGTCGATTGGTTCTCTGGCCAAGCCGGCGACCTATCTGACCGCGCTGAGCCAGCCGAATCAGTATCGCCTGAATACGTGGATCGCCGATGCGCCAGTGACCATTCGCCTGTCCAATGGCCAGACCTGGTCGCCGCAGAACGACGATCGTCGCTTCAGCGGCCAGGTGATGCTGGTAGATGCCCTGACTCGTTCGATGAACGTGCCGACGGTTAACCTCGGGATGGCGCTGGGCTTGCCGGCGGTGGTCGATACCTGGACCAAACTGGGGGCGCCGAAGAATCAGCTCAACGCCGTGCCGGCGATGCTGCTTGGCGCGCTGAACCTGACGCCGATTGAAGTGGCCCAGGCCTTCCAGACCATCGCCAGCGGCGGCAACCGTGCACCACTCTCCGCCCTGCGGTCAGTGATTGCGGAAGATGGCACGGTGCTGTATCAGAGCTACCCGCAGGCGGAGCGCGCGGTGCCTGCCCAGGCGGCCTATATGACGCTGTGGACCATGCAGCAGGTAGTGCAGCGCGGGACGGGGCGTCAGCTGGGGGCGAAGTATCCGGGCCTCCATCTGGCGGGGAAAACCGGGACCACCAACAATAACGTCGATACCTGGTTTGCCGGGATCGACGGTAGCCAGGTGACCATCACCTGGGTGGGGCGCGACAATAACCAGCCAACCAAACTGTACGGTGCCAGCGGTGCGATGTCGATTTATCAGCGTTATCTGGCGAACCAGACGCCAACGCCGCTGGTGCTGACGCCGCCCGAAGATGTGGTCGACATGGGCGTGGACAGCAACGGCAACTTCGTCTGCAGCGGCGGGATGCGTTCGCTGCCGGTGTGGACGACGCAGCCGGATGCGCTGTGCCGCCAGGGCGAGATGATGCAGCAGCAGCAGTTGCAGCAGCAGGAAGCGAACAACCCGTTCAATCAGTCCGGGCAGCAGCAGCCTCAGCAGCAACCGCAGCAACAGCCGCCGAAGCAGCAGGAGAAGAGCGACGGCGTCGCGGGCTGGATCAAGGATATGTTCGGCAGTAACTGATCTACGCCATAAGACCAGACCCCTTAAGACGAAAGTATTAAGGGGTTTTTTTACGTCTGTAAAAAAGTTAACGGCTCTTTAACTCCATAATAACTATCTGGTTATTAATTCAGCCTTCAACCCGCAGCGACAGGCATATCGCTTGCCTTGCCTTCGACGTTTCGCCTATTATATCGCCCGTCATAATAATAATTCTCGTTTACGTTATCATTCACTTTCATCAGAGATATACCCATGGCGCGTCCAAAAACTGCTCAGCCAAACCACTCGCTGCGTAAAGTCGCAGCTGTAGTAGCCACGGCGGTTAGCGGCATGTCTGTCTACGCACAGGCAGCAGAACAACCGAAGCAAGAAGAAACCATCACCGTCGTTGCCGCTCCGGCCGCCCAGGAAAGCGCCTGGGGACCGGCGCCGACCATCGCGGCGAAACGCTCCGCCACGGCGACGAAAACCGATACCCCGATTGAAAAAACGCCGCAGTCTGTGTCGGTGGTGACGCGCCAGGAGATGGAGATGCGCCAGCCGACGACGGTAAAAGAGGCGCTCTCCTATACGCCAAGCGTCTTCTCCACCCGCGGCAGTTCGACCACTTATGACGTGGTCACCATTCGCGGCTTCACCACCTCGACGACCGTCAACACCAACCAGTATCTGGACGGCATGAAGCTGCAGGGGAATAACTACTCTGAAGTCTCCATGGATCCTTACTTCCTGGAGCGCGTGGAAGTGATGCGCGGGCCAACTTCGGTGCTGTACGGCAACAGCAACCCGGGCGGTATCGTCAGCATGGTCAGCAAACGCCCGACCACCGAGCCGCTGAAAGAAGTGCAGTTTAAGATGGGCACCGACAATCTGTGGCAGACCGGGTTTGACTTCAGCGACGCCATTGATGATGCCGGCGTCTGGTCTTACCGCCTGACCGGCCTGGGCCGCAGCCAGGATGCCCAGCAGCAGATGGCGAAATCGACCCGCTACGCGGTGGCGCCCTCCTTTAGCTGGCGTCCGGACGATAAAACCGACTTCACATTCCTGAGCAACTTCCAGAATGACCCGGATGCGGGCTACTACGGCTGGCTGCCGCGTGAAGGCACCGTGGTGCCGTATTACGACGCCAACGGTAAGGCGCACAAGCTGCCAACCGATTTCAATGAAGGCGAGGCGGATAATAAAATCTCCCGCCGCCAGAAGATGGTGGGCTACAGCTTCTCCCATCAGTTCGATGACACCTTTACCGTGCGGCAGAACCTGCGCTATGCCGAGGTCGATACCCTGTATCGCTCGGTGTACGGCAATGGCTATGTCGCGCCGGGCTACATGAATCGCGCCTATGTGCGCTCCGACGAGCACCTGAACACCTTTACCGTCGATACCCAGCTGCAGTCTGATTTCGCCACCGGCGCGGTCAGCCATACGCTGCTGACCGGCGTGGACTACTCGCGGATGCGTAATGATGTGGATGCCGACTACGGGACGGCGGATCCTATCAGCATGAATAATCCGCAGTACGGCAATCCGAATATTCAGGTTACCTTCCCGTACGCGGTGCTCAACCGGATGGAACAGACCGGCCTGTACGCGCAGGATCAGATGGAGTGGGATAAGTGGGTCATGACCCTGGGCGGTCGTTACGACTACGCCACCACCTCAACGTTAACCCGCGCCACCAACAGCCTGGCGGAGAACCACGACCAGCAGTTCAGCTGGCGCGGCGGCATCAACTACCTGTTCGATAACGGTATCTCTCCGTACTTCAGCTACAGCGAATCGTTTGAACCGGTATCGGGCTCCAGCAGCAGCGGCAAGCCGTTCGATCCGTCGCGCGGTAAGCAGTATGAAGCCGGCGTGAAATATGTGCCGAAAGATATGCCGGTGGTGGTCACCGCGGCGGTCTATCAGCTGACCAAAGACAAGAACCTGACGGCGGATCCGGCTAACCAGGCGTTCAGCATCCAGACCGGCGAGATCCGCTCCCGCGGCCTTGAGCTGGAGGCGAAAGCGGCAGTTAACGCCAATATCAACCTGACCGCAGCCTACAGTTACACCGATGCGGAATACACTCACGATACGGTGTTCAACGGCAAACGTCCGGCGGAAGTGCCGCGTAATATGGCCTCCCTGTGGGCGGATTATACCTTCCACGAAACCGCGCTCAGCGGTCTGACGATTGGGGCCGGGGCGCGCTATATCGGTTCAACGGTCAGCTACTACAAAAATGACACCAGCACCGGTAAGAAAAATGACTCCTTTAGTGTGGCCGGTTATGCGCTGATGGATGCGACGGTGAAATACGATCTGGCGCGCTTTGGCCTGCCGGGATCGTCGGTCGGCGTCAACGTCAACAATCTGTTCGACCGCGAATATGTCTCCAGTTGCTACAGCGAATACGCTTGCTACTGGGGGGCCGGACGTCAGGTCGTCGCCACCGCCACCTTCCGTTTCTAACCACCTACGGGCGCGGTTCGCCGCGCCCTTTATCAGGTTATCGCTATGCAGGAACAGACTCCGCACGCAGAAACCACCTTCGCGTTGGATCGCGTCACTTTCCGTGTGCCTGGCCGCACGTTGCTCCATCCGCTCTCGCTCACCTTCCCGGCTGGAAAAGTCACAGGCCTGATCGGTCATAATGGCTCCGGTAAGTCGACGTTACTGAAAATGCTTGGCCGTCATCAGCCGCCTTCCGCAGGCGATGTGCTGCTGGACGGGCAGCCGCTGGAGAGCTGGGGCAGCAAAGCCTTTGCCCGCAAAGTGGCCTATCTGCCGCAGCAGCTGCCGCCGGCCGAAGGTATGACGGTGCGTGAGCTGGTGGCCATCGGCCGCTACCCGTGGCACGGCGCGCTGGGTCGCTTTGGCGCGGCGGACCGCGAGAAAGTGGAAGAGGCGATTGCGCTGGTGGGGCTGAAGCCGCTCGCCCATCGCCTGGTGGACAGCCTCTCCGGCGGCGAACGCCAGCGGGCGTGGATCGCCATGCTGGTGGCGCAGGATAGCCGCTGTCTGCTGCTCGATGAACCCACCTCGGCGCTGGATATCGCCCATCAGGTTGATGTCCTCGCGCTGGTGCATCGCCTCAGCCAGCAGCGCGGCCTGACGGTGATCGCCGTCCTGCACGACATTAATATGGCGGCCCGCTACTGCGACTATCTGGTGGCCCTGCGCGGCGGAGAAATGATCGCCCAGGGGACGCCGGCGGAACTGATGCGCAGCGACACCCTGGAACAAATCTACGGCATCCCGATGGGGATCCTGCCGCACCCGGCCGGCGCCGCGCCGGTAAGCTTTGTCTATTGATGATGACCTCGACTCAGATAACCCGACGCCGCCTGCTGACCGCGATGGCGCTCTCGCCGCTGCTGTGGCAGATGCGCGGCGCGCAGGCGGCGAACGTTGACCCGCAGCGCGTGGTCGCCCTGGAGTGGCTGCCGGCGGAGCTGCTGCTGGCGCTGGGCGTCACGCCTTACGGCGTGGCCGATATCCCCAACTATCGCCTGTGGGTGAACGAACCCGCGCTGCCCGACTCGGTGATCGATGTCGGTTTGCGTACCGAACCCAATCTTGAACTGCTGACGCAGATGAAACCGTCATTTATCGTCTGGTCGGCAGGCTACGGCCCGTCGCCGGAGAAGCTGGCGCGTATCGCCCCCGGCCGCGGATTTACCTTCAGCGATGGCAAACGTCCGCTGGCGATGGCTCAGCGCTCGCTGCTGGAGATGGCTGACCTGCTGGGCAAACCACAACAGGCTCAGCGCCACCTGGCGGAGTTTGAGGCGCTGATGGCGAGCCTGAAGCCGCGTTTTGCCGGGCGCGGCGACCGTCCGCTGTTGATGATCTCCCTGCTCGATCCGCGCCATGTACTGGTTTTTGGCGAAAACTGCCTGTTCCAGGAAGTGCTCGATCGCTTTGGCATCAAAAACGCCTGGCGCGGCGAAGCGGCGTTCTGGGGCAGCGTCAGCGTTGGCATCGACCGGCTGGCGGAATTTAACGAGGCCGATGTGATCTGTTTCGATCATGGTAACGAGCGGGAGATGACCCAACTGCTGGCGACCCCGCTGTGGCAGGCGATGCCGTTCGTGCGCGCGGGGCGCTTCCAGCGCGTTCCGGCGGTGTGGTTCTATGGCGCGACGCTGTCGGCGATGCATTTTGCCCGCGTGCTGGCCGAGGCCCAGGGGAGTCCGGCATGAATAGGCGTATTTCACCGTTAGCCATTATCCTGCTGGCCGGGCTGCTGGTTGCCGCCTTCGCGTTGAGCATCGTCAATCTCAATGTCGCCTTGCCCTATGCGCAATGGCGGCAGGCGCTGTGGCAGCCGGATAGCGATCGGATTGCCCAGATGCTGTTTCATTACAGCCTGCTGCCGCGGGTGGCCGTTTCACTGCTGGTGGGGGCCGGGCTGGGACTGGTCGGCGTACTGTTCCAGCAGGTGCTGCGCAATCCGCTGGCGGAGCCAACCACCCTTGGCGTCGCCACCGGCGCGCAGCTGGGGATCACGGTCACTACGCTGTGGGCCATCCCCGGCGTGCTGGCGTCGCAGTTTGCCGCGCTGGCCGGAGCCTGTCTGGTGGGAGCGCTGGTGTTTGGCGTCTCCTGGGGCAAGCGCCTGTCGCCGGTAACGCTGATCCTGGCGGGCCTGGTGGTCAGCCTCTACTGCGGGGCGCTTAACCAGCTGATGGTGATTTTCCATCACGACCAGCTGCAGAGTATGTTCTTGTGGAGCACCGGGACGCTGACGCAAACCGACTGGAGCGTGGCGCAGCGCCTGTGGCCGCAGCTGCTGGGCGGCGCAGTACTCACGCTGCTGCTGCTGCGTCCACTGACCCTGATGGGGCTCGATGACGGAGTGGCGCGCAACCTTGGGCTGGCGTTGTCTCTGGCGCGCCTCGGCGCCCTGACGCTGGCGATCGTGATGAGCGCGCTGCTGGTCAACGCGGTCGGGATTATCGGCTTTATCGGCCTGTTCGCGCCGCTGCTGGCGAAAATGCTCGGCGCCCGTCGACTGCTGGCCCGGCTGCTGCTGGCGGCGCTGATCGGCGCGCTGCTCCTGTGGCTTTCAGATCAGGTGATCCTCTGGCTGAGCAGGGTATGGCGGGAAGTCTCCACCGGCTCGGTCACCGCCCTGATTGGCGCGCCGCTGCTGCTGTGGCTGCTGCCGCGGCTGCGCAGCATCAGCGCCCCGGTGATGAACGGCGGCGATAACGTGCAGCCTGAGCGCTATCACGTGCAAGGGTTTGTTCTCGGGGGCGTCGCGTTGCTGCTGCTGGCGGTGAGCGTGGCGCTGGCCTTTGGTCGCGATGCCCACGGTTGGCTGTGGGCTCACGGCGATCTGCTGGAGCAACTGCTGCCCTGGCGCTGGCCGCGAGTGCTGTCGGCGCTGTTCGCCGGGGTGATGCTGGCGGTCGCCGGCTGTATTATCCAGCGCCTGACCGGCAACCCGATGGCCAGTCCGGAAGTGCTGGGCATCAGCTCCGGCGCCGCCTTTGGCGTGGTGCTGATGCTGTTCTTCGTCCCTGGCGACGCCTTTGGCTGGCTGCTGCCGGCCGGGAGCCTTGGCGCGGCCGGCACCTTGCTGATCATTATGCTGGCCGCCGGGCGCGGCGGCTTTTCGCCGCATCGGATGCTGCTGGCGGGGATGGCGCTCAGTACCGCCTTCACCATGCTGCTGATGATGCTGCAGGCCAGCGGCGATCCGCGCATGGCGCAGATCCTGACGTGGATCTCAGGGTCGACCTACAGCGCGACGCCGGAGAGGGTGGTCCGCAGCGGCGCGGTGATGCTGCTCCTGCTGGCGCTGGCGCCGCTCTGTCGCCGTTGGCTGACCATCCTGCCGCTGGGCGGGGAGGCGGCGCGAGCGGTGGGCATGGCGCTGACCTCATCGCGGATTGTTCTGCTGCTGCTGGCGGCCTGCCTGACGGCGGCGGCGACGCTGACCATCGGCCCGCTGAGCTTCGTCGGGCTGATGGCGCCGCATATCGCACGGATGATGGGCTTCCGGCGCACGCTGCCGCATATGGTGATCTCCGGGCTGACTGGCGGGCTGCTGCTGGTCTTCGCAGACTGGTGCGGACGAATGATCATGTTTCCCTACCAGATCCCGGCGGGGCTGTTATCAACCTTTATCGGCGCGCCGTACTTTATCTATTTGCTGAGGAAGCAGAGCCGCTAACGATCCCGGATGGCCTCAACATCCCCGGTGGCGCTATCGCTTACCGGGGCTACAGCGCTGTGCGATTTGGTAGCCCGGATAAGGCGCAATGCGCCGCATCCGGGAAAATCCCTGCGTCACCAGGCATTCAAGCACCTTACAGTTTGGCAAATACCCGACGCGCGGCGTCGATGGTATTGTCGATATCTTCTTCGCTGTGGGCGACGGACATAAAGCCAGCCTCAAACGCTGACGGCGCCAGGTACACGCCTTCCTCCAGCATCAGATGGAAGAAGCGCTTGAAGCGTTCGACATCGCACTTCACGACGTCCTGATAGCAGGTGACAGTTTCGGCATCGGTAAAGAAGATGCCGAACATACCGCCGACGTTATTGACCACCAGCGGGATCCCGGCGTCACGCGCCGCATCAAGCAGACCTTGCGCCAGCTGGTTGGTCAGCTCGGTGAGGGTTTCATGTACGCCCGGCTGCGCCACTTCGCTTAAGCAGGCGAAGCCGGCGGCCATGGCGATCGGGTTACCGGAGAGGGTACCGGCCTGATAAACCGGGCCGGTGGGCGCCAGCGCGTCCATCACCTCGCGACGGCCGCCGAAAGCGCCTACCGGCATCCCGCCGCCGATGATTTTCCCGAGACAGGTCAGATCCGGCTCCACGCCGTAATAAGCCTGCGCGCCCGCCAGCGCCACGCGGAAGCCGGTCATCACTTCGTCGATGATCAGCAGGGCGCCAAATTCGTCGCACAGCGCGCGCAGGCCCGGCAGGAACTCCGGCTGCGGCGGAATGCAGTTCATATTCCCGGCGACCGGCTCGACGATGATGCAGGCGATATCCTGTGGATATTGCTCGAACGCCGCGCGCACCGAGGCGAGGTCGTTATAGGTGCAGGTCAGGGTGTGTTTGGCGAAATCAGCCGGCACGCCCGGCGAGTTCGGCTGGCCGAGGGTCAGCGCGCCGGAACCGGCTTTCACCAGCAGGCAGTCGGCATGGCCGTGGTAGCAACCTTCGAACTTGATGATCTTGTCGCGGCCGGTGAAGCCGCGCGCCAGGCGAATCGCGCTCATGGTGGCTTCGGTACCGGAGTTCACCATCCGCACCATATCCATGGTCGGTACCAGCTCGGTCACTAGCGCCGCCATTTTCACTTCCATTTCGGTCGGCGCGCCAAAGCTCAGGCCGCGTGACGCCGCCTCGATCACCGCGTTGCGGATCGCCGGATGGTTGTGGCCCAGCACCATCGGACCCCAGGAGCCGACATAATCGATATAGGCCTTTCCATCCACGTCATAGAGGTAAGCGCCATCCGCGCGTTCGATAAACAGCGGGGTGCCGCCGACGCCGGTAAAGGCGCGCACCGGCGAGTTAACGCCGCCGGGGATCAGTTCGCGCGCAGTATGGTACAGATTTTCAGATTTGCTCATGTCCAGGGTCCTGGTTCGTGAAAAATGTTTTATCGGCTATTCTAAGTTATTCCAGGATGGTTATGAAAGTTTTGCCCAATTGAAACAATGTGCCGCAAGGGCATTTTTTTGACGACGCAGCGCGCCGGGGCGGCTAAAATGCCTCTCTCTTCATTTGTATTACCAATAACTGATAACGGCATGAAAGCAGAAACTCCCTCTTTTGAAGCACATCAGTTCGTGCGGGTGCGTCGCGGCGATGCGGTGCGCCGCTTAATTCAGCGCGATAAAACGCCGCTGGCGGTGCTGTTTATGGCGGCGGTGGTCGGCACGCTGGCCGGGCTGGTGGGTGTGGCGTTTGAAAAGAGCGTGAACTGGGTGCAGAACCAGCGGATCGGCGCGCTGGCGCAGGTAGCGGACCACTGGTATCTGGTCTGGCCGCTGGCGTTTATCTTGTCGGCGTTGCTGGCGATGGTCGGCTATTTCCTCGTGCGCCGCTTTGCGCCGGAGGCTGGCGGATCGGGGATCCCGGAGATCGAAGGGGCGCTGGAGGAGCTGCGGCCGGTGCGCTGGTGGCGCGTGCTGCCGGTGAAATTCATCGGCGGCATGGGAACCCTGGGCGCCGGAATGGTGCTGGGACGCGAAGGGCCGATGGTGCAGCTTGGCGGCAACATTGGGCGCATGGTGCTGGATATTTTCCGCATGCGCAGTCCGGAAGCGCGGCACACGCTGCTGGCGACCGGCGCGGCATCGGGTCTCTCAGCGGCTTTTAACGCGCCGCTGGCTGGTATCCTGTTTATCATCGAAGAGATGCGCCCGCAGTTCCGCTACAACCTGATCTCCATTAAAGCGGTATTTACCGGCGTGATCATGTCGAGCATTGTGTTTCGCATTTTTAACGGCGAGGCGGCAATTATAGAGGTGGGCAAGCTGAGCAATGCCCCGGTGAATACCCTGTGGCTGTACCTGGTGCTGGGGATGCTGTTTGGCTGCTTCGGCCCGCTGTTTAATTTTCTGGTGCTGCGCACCCAGGATCTGTTCCAGCGCATTCACGGCGGCAACATCAAAAAATGGGTGTTAATGGGCGGGATCATCGGCGGGCTTTGCGGTCTGCTGGGGCTGATGCAGCCCTCCGCGGTGGGCGGTGGCTTTAACCTGATCCCCATCGCCGCCGCTGGTAACTTCTCCGTCGGTTTGCTGCTGTTTATCTTTATTGCCCGCGTGGTGACCACGCTGATCTGCTTCTCCTCCGGCGCGCCGGGGGGCATCTTCGCCCCGATGCTGGCGCTCGGCACGCTGCTGGGCACGGCGTTCGGCATGGCGGCTATTCCGCTGTTTCCGTCCTACCATCTCGATGCCGGCACCTTCGCTATCGCCGGCATGGGCGCGCTGCTCGCCGCCTCGGTGCGCGCGCCGCTGACCGGGATTGTGCTGGTGCTGGAGATGACCGATAACTATCAGCTCATTTTGCCAATGATTATTACCTGCCTTGGCGCAACACTACTGGCGCAATTCCTCGGCGGTAAGCCTTTGTATTCGACCATTCTGCAACGTACTCTGGCGAAGCAGGAGGCCGAGCAGGCGGCAAAAGCGCAGCAGGCGCCCCGGGAGAATACTTGAACGATTTACCAGGGTATTAGATAATGGCTCAAAAGGCCCGGTTATTCTTTAACCGGCCGGAAGTATCAATGGGAGCAAAAAATGAGTGATGACGTAGCGTTGCCGCTGGAGTTTACCGAAGCCGCAGCCAATAAAGTAAAACACCTGATTGCGGATGAAGATAATCCGAACCTGAAACTGCGCGTGTATATTACCGGCGGCGGTTGCAGCGGTTTCCAGTATGGCTTCACCTTCGACGATCAGGTGAACGAAGGGGATATGACCATTGAGAAACAGGGTGTCGGCCTGGTGGTTGACCCAATGAGCCTGCAGTATCTGGTCGGCGGCTCTGTCGACTATACCGAAGGGCTGGAAGGTTCGCGCTTTATCGTGACCAACCCGAACGCGAAAAGCACCTGCGGCTGTGGATCCTCGTTCAGCGTGTAAAGCGAGTGCGACCGGGCGTCTTCCCCTTCTGCGAGAGGGTGCCAACGTTAAAAACGGTAACCTCAGGTTACCGTTTTGCTTTTATGACCGTCCGTTATCGTCCAGCGCAAACGTCGGCAGCTTCAGGTGCCAGCGGATCGCCGCCAGACGAATCACCAGGGTCACCACCATCCCCATCATCGCCGAATTCTCCAGCGGGAGATGAAAGGTGTCGTGCGCGGTGGCGTGGACAATGCCGCCCACAATACAGGCGGTGGCGTAGATCTCGGTGCGCAGAATCATAGGAATTTCGCGCGCCAGCACGTCGCGGATTATCCCGCCGCCAACGCCGGTCACCACGCCCATGCACACCGCGACCAGCGGGCCGCTGCCGGCGAGAAACGCTTTATTCACCCCGATGCCGACAAACACCGCCAGACCGACGGCATCAAGAACGGGCAGGATCCATTTCGGCAGCCGGCGCGGCTGGCGGACCAGCAGGATGGTCAGCATGCTGGTGACCATCGCCACCACCAGATCGGTGGGATCTTTGACCCAGAATACCGGGCCATTCGCCAGCGCCATATCGCGGATGGTACCGCCGCCCACGGCCGTCACCACGCCTAACACCAGCACGCCGAATGGGTCCATACGCAATTTCCCCGCCAGCAGAACGCCGGAGATCGCGAAGACAGCTGTGCCAATAATATCCAGCCAATAGACAAGCATCGTTGATTCCCACTGAACATCCGGTATGCCGGATGGTTATTTTACCTGGTCGAGCGCCGCACAAAGTTGTTTGGCGGCGAGGATAATACGTGGGCTTGCGCGTTCAAACCAGTCGCTGTGTAACGCAATCAACGAAATGGTGAGCTGATGTTGCCAAAAGCGCTGCGCTTCGGCGATGCGGCTGGCGTCGCCGGTCACCACAATCGCCTGCGGCTGACGGGCCAGCACCTGTTCGCGGCTCACCTGCGGCCAGGGAACGCGGCTGGCGGCAAAGATATTCTCGCCGCCGCACAGCCTCAGCACTTGATCCTGAATTGAGCCGGGGCCGCTGGTGAATAGCGGTGCGGAACCGAACTGCAGGAAGACGCGTTTCTTCGGCGCGCTGGCATAGCGCGCTTTCAGCGCATCGTATTCCTGCTGCATCGCCTGCGCCGCCTGCTGTGCTTTTTCCGGCTGTGGGCTCCACTGCGCCAGCTGACGCAGGGTGGCGATGATCTCTTCGATGGTCGAAGTCTGTACCCACAGGACGTGGATCCCCAGCGACTGCAGCTGGTTAACCTGACGTTCGGCATTACCCCCGCGCCAGGCCAGCACCAGGTCTGGCTTGAGCGCTACGATGCGCTCCAGGTTCATTCCCTGCCAGCTGGCAACTTGCTCAATCGTTTTGGCCTGCGGCGGATAATCGGAATAACTGCTGACGCCGACCGGCGTGATCCCGGCGGCAAAGGCCAGTTCGGTATTGGCGGGGGAGAGGGTGATCACCCGCGGCGCGGCCAGCAGCCACGCCGGGGCGAGTAACAGCAGCGCGGCAAGCGCGAAGGAGAGCGACTTAGCCACGTGCCAGGTTCTGTACCAGATTCTCCACCATCAGGGTGGACTGTCTGGCGGCGACCGCAAGGAACTCCTCAAAGCTGAGGTGGGACTGCTGGTCGGCCACATCGGAGATGGCGCGAACCACCACGAAAGGAACCTTAAAGTTATGGCAGACGTGAGCGATGGCGGTCGCTTCCATTTCCACAGCGATCGCCTGCGGGAAATTATGGCGGATCTTCGCCAGACCGACAGAGCCGTTAATGAAGGCATCACCGCTGACGATCAGGCCGCGAACGGCATTGAGATCTAACGCGTTAATGCAGCTCTCCGCCGCGGCCACCAGTTTTTCGTCCGCTTTAAAGCCGGCCGGACAGCCAGGCAACTGGCCGTACTCATAGCCGAAGGCGGTGACGTCGGCGTCGTGGTAGCGCGCTTCATCGGAGACGACGATATCGCCGACCTTCAGCGTCGGGGCCAGGCCGCCGGCAGAGCCGGTATTAATGATCACGTCAGGCTGGCAGCGCTCCAGCAGCAGGGTCGCGCCCATCGCCGCCGCCACTTTCCCGATACCAGACTTCAGCAGCGCGACGTCAACGCCGTGAAGTTGGCCGGTATAGATTTCGCTCCCGCCAATAGTGATAGTCTGGCGGTTTTCGATTTTGTCGCGCAGAAGGGTAACTTCCTCTTCCATAGCGCCAATAATGCCAATTTTCATAGATTTACTCGCGATGTGTCAGGTTTAGTTGCATAGTCTATCATGCGCTTAAGGGGAAGCGTATTGCTCGCGCGGGAGAGGCTATGGCAAAGATTGATTTTCGCAACAAGATAAACTGGCGTCGACGCTTCCGTTCGCCGCCGCGTGTCGAGACGGAGCGCGACATCCTGCGGATCTTCGAAAGCGATCGGGGACGGATCGTCAACTCGCCGGCAATCCGTCGCTTACAGCAAAAAACTCAGGTCTTCCCGCTGGAGCGCAACGCGGCGGTGCGTACCCGCCTGACCCACTCGCTGGAGGTGCAGCAGGTGGGACGCTATATCGCCAAAGAGGTGCTGAGCCGGCTGAAAGAGCTGAGGCTGCTGGAAGAGTATGGCCTGGAAGAGCTGACCGGGCCATTCGAGAGCGTGGTGGAGATGGCCTGCCTGATGCACGATATCGGCAATCCCCCGTTTGGCCATTTTGGCGAGGCGGCGATTAACGACTGGTTCCGCCAGCGTCTGGCGCCCGGCGATGCGCTCGGGCAGCCGCTGACCGACGATCGCTGTGAAGTGCAGGCATTACGCTTGCATGAAGGGGAAACGTCGCTTAACGCGCTGCGCCGCAAAGTGCGCCAGGATCTCTGCAGCTTTGAGGGCAACGCCCAGGGCATTCGTCTGGTCCATACGCTGATGCGCATGAATCTGACCTGGGCGCAGGTCGGCTGTATTCTGAAATATACTCGGCCGGCGTGGTGGTCTGAGGCGACGCCAGCCAGCCACAGCTATTTAATGAAAAAGCCTGGCTACTATTTAGCCGAAGAGGAGTATGTGGCGCGCCTGCGTAAAGAACTGGATCTGGCGCCTTACAATCGGTTCCCATTAACCTGGATTATGGAAGCCGCGGATGACATCTCATATTGCGTCGCGGATCTTGAGGACGCGGTGGAAAAACGTATTTTCAGCGCTGAGCAGCTTTATCAGCATCTTTACGACGCCTGGGGCTGCCATGAAAAAGGATCGTTATTCTCGCAGGTAGTGGAAAATGCCTGGGAGAAATCACGAGCCAATTCCCTGAAACAGAGCGCGGAAGATCAGTTTTTTATGTATTTGCGGGTGAACACGCTGAATAAGCTGGTGCCCTACGCGGCGCGCCGATTTATTGACAACCTGCCGGCCATCTTTACGGGCGACTTTAATCATGCGCTGCTCGAGGACGACAGCGATTGCAGTCAGCTGCTGGAGCTTTATAAAAATGTGGCGATGAAACAGGTGTTTAGCCATCCGGATGTCGAGCAGCTGGAATTGCAGGGCTACCGGGTGATCAGTGGCCTGCTGGATATCTATCAGCCGCTGCTGAAATTATCGCTCGAGGATTTCAGCGAATTAGTGGCGCAGGAGCGGGTACGGCGTTTACCCATTGCCTCCCGGCTGTATCAGAAACTATCAACCCGCCACCGGCTGGCCTATGTGGAAGCGGTAAATAAGCTGGCGCGCACGGCGCCTGAATTTGCGCTGATGGAATACTATTATCGCTGCCGTCTGATTCAGGATTATATCAGCGGGATGACGGATTTGTATGCGTGGGATGAATATCGGCGGCTAATGGCGGTGGAATAAGCTGGAGTTTTGTAAAGATGGACAATAAATTTTTACTTTTTCCAGAAACTTAATTCCGGAACTTAGCGCTATAAAATGACTCTGATAGTCACGTACACAGCAACTTTCGTTTTCTGATATTGAGATTGAAACTGATGAAAAAAACCACGTTAGCAATGAGTGCACTGGCTCTGAGTTTAGGTCTGGCGTTGTCCCCGCTCTCTGCGAGCGCGGCAGAAACGGCATCTTCGGCCACTAATGCACAGCAGATGCCAAGCCTGGCCCCGATGCTGGAGAAGGTGATGCCGTCGGTGGTGAGCATTAACGTTGAAGGTAGCACCACCGTTAATACCCCACGGATGCCACGTAACTTCCAGCAGTTCTTTGGCGATAACTCGCCGTTCTGCCAGGACGGTTCTCCTTTCCAGAGTTCGCCGTTTTGCCAGGGCGGCGGACAGGGCGGTCAGCCTGACGGCGGCCAGCAGCAGAAATTTATGGCGCTGGGCTCCGGCGTGATCATTGATGCGGCCAAGGGGTATGTGGTGACCAACAACCACGTCGTGGACAACGCCACCACAATTAAGGTTCAACTGAGCGATGGCCGTAAGTTTGATGCCAAAGTGGTTGGCAAAGATCCGCGCTCTGATATCGCGCTGATTCAGATTCAGGATCCGAAAAACCTGACGGCGATTAAGCTCGCCGACTCTGACGCGCTGCGCGTTGGCGACTACACCGTGGCTATCGGTAACCCGTTCGGTCTGGGCGAAACCGTGACCTCCGGGATTGTTTCCGCGCTGGGTCGTAGCGGCCTGAACGTGGAAAACTACGAAAACTTTATCCAGACCGATGCGGCGATTAACCGCGGGAACTCCGGCGGCGCCCTGGTGAACCTCAACGGCGAGCTGATCGGCATCAACACCGCCATTCTGGCGCCGGACGGCGGCAACATCGGTATCGGTTTTGCTATCCCAAGCAACATGGTGAAAAACCTGACCGAGCAGATGGTGAAATATGGCCAGGTGAAACGCGGCGAGCTCGGCATCATGGGGACCGAACTGAACTCTGAGCTGGCGAAAGCGATGAAAGTCGACGCCCAGCGCGGCGCCTTTGTCAGCCAGGTGATGCCGGGGTCGGCGGCCGCGAAAGCGGGCATTAAAGCCGGCGACGTGATCACCTCTCTCAACGGGAAGGCGATCAGCAGCTTCGCCGCGCTGCGTGCCCAGGTCGGCACCATGCCTATCGGCAGCAAAGTTGAGCTTGGTCTGCTGCGCGACGGCAAACCGGTGACCGTGACCGTCGAACTGCAGCAGAGCAACCAGACCCAGGTTGACTCCAGCACCATCTTCAACGGGATTGAAGGGGCGGAAATGAGCAACAAGGGTCAGGACAAAGGTGTGGTGGTCAATAATGTGAAAGCCGGTACCCCGGCGGCGCAGATTGGCCTCAAGAAAGGCGACGTCATCGTCGGGGCGAACCAGCAGCCGGTGAAAAACATCGCCGATCTGCGGAAAATCTTCGACGCCAAACCGTCCGTGCTGGCGCTGAACATTCAGCGCGGCGACGCCTCTATCTATCTGCTGTTGCAGTAACAGTCAGCGCTCGCTCTCCAGCCCCTTCCCTCGCCGAGGGCAGGGGCTTTTTTTCGTTCTGTGACCGCTTCCACAACTCCACATATCTCACCCGGGCTTCGGGCATATGCACAATGCAGCAGAGCAACGACTCTTTTATGCTGGTGCCCTGCAAAGGGGAGGATTACATGGCTGGCTGGCATCTTGATACCAAAATGGCGCAGGATATTGTGGCGCGGACGATGCGCATCATCGATACCAACATCAACGTGATGGATGCCCGCGGGCGGATTATCGGCAGCGGCGATCGGGAAAGGATTGGTGAATTGCACGAAGGCGCGCTGCTGGTGCTTTCCCAGGGGCGGGTGGTGGATATCGACGATGCGGTGGCTCGCCATCTCCACGGGGTGCGCCAGGGCATTAACCTGCCGCTGCGCCTGGAGGGGGAGATTGTCGGGGTGATCGGCCTGACCGGCGAGCCGGAGTCGCTGCGAAAATATGGCGAGCTGGTGTGCATGACGGCTGAGATGATGCTTGAGCAGTCGCGACTGATGCATCTCCTGGCGCAGGACAGCCGTCTGCGCGAAGAGCTGGTGATGAACCTGATTCAGGCGGAAGAGCATACCCCGGCGCTGAACGAATGGGCGCAGCGTTTAGGAATTGATCTGAATCAGCCGCGCGTGGTGGCGATGATTGAGGTGGACAGCGGCCAGCTCGGCGTGGACAGCGCGATGGCGGAGCTACAGCAGTTGCAGAACGCGCTGACCACCCCCGATCGCAATAATCTGGTGGCCATTGTCTCGCTCACGGAAATGGTGGTGTTGAAACCGGCGCTGAACAGCTTTGGCCGCTGGGACGCAGACGATCACGTCCGCCGCGTCGAGCAGCTTATCGCCAGGATGAAAGAGAATGGGCAGCTCCGCTTCCGCGTGGCGCTGGGCAACTTCTTCACCGGCCCCGGGAGTATCGCCCGCTCTTACCGTACCGCACGCACGACGATGATGGTGGGCAAGCAGCGGATGCCGGAGAGCCGCTGCTACTTCTATCAGGATCTGATGCTGCCGGTGCTGCTTGACAGCCTGCGCGGCGGCTGGCAGGCCAATGAGCTGGCCCGTCCGCTGGCACGTCTCAAGGCGATGGACAACAACGGGCTGCTGCGGCGGACGCTGCAGGCGTGGTTTCGCCATAACGTGCAGCCGCTGGCGACGTCAAAGGCGCTGTTTATTCATCGCAATACCCTGGAGTACCGTTTGAATCGTATCTCGGAGCTGACGGGGCTGGATCTTGGCAGCTTTGACGACCGGCTGCTGCTGTATATTGCGCTGCAGCTGGATGAACAACGCTAAGGCGTGGAGGTAAAAAAATGCCGGGTAGCGACTCGCCATACCCGGCCTTGGAGGATGCATGCTGTCGGTAGCGGCTTGATACCGCCAGCCCGGTCAGGCGACGCGCCGCCGGGGATGCGCTTACTTACGGGTGAGCTTTTCCAGATCGGCTTCGATTTCGCTGATCTTGTTGGTGACCACACTTTCCAGATGGCGTAAATCGTCGAGGATTTTACGCTTGAGATCGATTTCAGTGCGATCGCGCTGGCAGATCTGATCCAGCTCATCGATAACGTAGCGCAGGTTCGGGCTGATCTCCTGGACCTCTTTGTAGCCCTGGCCGACGCCGTCGGCGACGACGGTTTTGCGCTGACGCGGATATTTGAACTTCACGCTCTTGGCGAAGAATTCGCCTTTGTCTTTCTGAAAGTAAATTTTCAGAATGTCGTTGTTAGCTTCCTGCCGCAGGCTATAGCGATCGATCTCATCAGGGTTGGTAATGCCAAGACTTTTCAGATTATCGTACATAACGGTACCTTTGATAGCATCATAACCATTGAATAATTAACGAAAAAATCCATTTTCGCCAGCATCAAATATAAAAAAAGCGGGATATCTCCCGCTTTTTATTTGCTTTAGTCGATGGTGCGCAGCAGTTCGTTAATGCCGACCTTGCCGCGGGTTTTGGCATCGACTTTCTTCACGATCACCGCGCAGTACAGGCTGTATTTACCATCTTTCGACGGCAGGTTGCCTGATACCACTACCGAGCCAGCCGGCACGCGGCCGTAGAAGACTTCGCCGGTTTCGCGATCGTAGATTTTGGTGCTCTGACCGAGGTAAACGCCCATGGAGATCACGGAGCCTTCTTCGACAATCACCCCTTCAACCACTTCAGAGCGCGCGCCGATGAAGCAGTTATCTTCGATGATGGTCGGGTTCGCCTGCAGCGGCTCCAGTACGCCACCAATGCCGACGCCGCCGGACAGGTGAACGTTTTTACCGATCTGCGCGCAGGAGCCGACGGTGGCCCAGGTGTCAACCATGGTGCCTTCGTCAACGTAGGCGCCGATGTTCACATAGGACGGCATCAGCACGGTGTTGCGGGCGATGAACGCGCCCTGACGAACCGCTGCCGGCGGCACCACGCGGAAACCTTCTTTCTGGAAACGCGCTTCGTCATAGTCAGCGAATTTCATCGGGACTTTATCGAAGTAGCGGCTTTCCGCACCATCGATAACCTGGTTATCGTTAATACGGAAAGAGAGCAGTACCGCCTTCTTCAGCCACTGATGCGTCACCCACTGACCGTCGATCTTCTCAGCGACGCGCAGCGCGCCGGAATCCAGAAGGGCGATAACCTGGTTAACCGCTTCGCGGGTCACGGTGTCCACATTAGCCGGCGTGATGTCGGCGCGACGCTCGAAAGCGGACTCAATAACGTTCTGTAACTGCTGCATTGTTTCTTTCCATTCACTAAAAAAAATACGTCACCCTTTATCGTTTGGATTGAGGGCCGCTGTCAACCGTTGTTGCACTTCTTGTTGCAGCTCATTATTAAGGGCACGCCGGTCGGCGGTAGCGATTATAAATAAATCTTCTACTCGCTCACCAATTGTCGTAATTCGCGCCCCGTGAAGCGAAATTCCGAGGTCGGCGAATACCTGACCGACACGGGCGAGCAGCCCGGGCTGGTCAAGGGCTATCAGCTCGAGAAACGATTTCCGATCGGTATGGGTCGGCAGGAAATTTACCTCGGTGTCCACCGAGAAATGACGCAGTTTTGCCGCCTGACGACGGGGCGCCGGGGGTTCCCAACTGCGCTGCGTGATAGTCTGTTCCAGACCCTGGCGGATCGCTTCGTGGCGATCGGCGGACAGCGGACTGCCGTCGGGTTCGAGGACAATAAAGGTGTCCATCGCCATGCCGTCGCGGGTGGTGAAGATCTGCGCATCGTGGACGCTGAGGTTGCGACGGTCCAGTTCGCCACACACCGCGGCGAACAGGTAAGGGCGATCCGGGCTCCAGATAAAAATCTCCGTTCCGCCGCGGGTGGCCTGCGAGCTCAGGAGGATCATCGGCTTATTCAGATCGTGGCGCAGCAGGTTGCGGGCGTGCCAGGCGAGCTGCGTCGGCGTATGTCGCACGAAATAGTTGGCGCGGCAGCGGTTCCAGATCTGATGCAGCGCCTCTTCATTAATATTGTCCATCCGCAGCAGGGCCAGCGCCTGCAACTGATGGTGACGCACGCGTTCGCGCATGTCCGGGGTGCTTTGCATGCCGCGACGCAGCTGTTTTTCAGTGGCGAAATAGAGTTCGCGCAGCAGGCTCTGCTTCCAGCTGTTCCACAGGGTTTCGTTGGTGGCGCAGATATCGGCGACGGTCAGACACACCAGATAGCGCAGGCGATTTTCCGTTTGCACCTCCTCGGCGAACTGCTTAATCACCTCCGGATCCTGAATATCGCGCCGCTGGGCGGTGACCGACATCAGCAAGTGGTGACGCACCAGCCAGGCGACCAGCTGCGTTTCCCGGGAGTTCAGCCCGTGCAGCTCGGCAAACTTCAGCACATCCTGCGCGCCGAGGATCGAGTGGTCGCCGCCGCGCCCTTTGGCGATGTCGTGGAACAGGGCGGCGATTAAAATCAGCTCCGGGTGCGTTAAGCGCGGCCATAGCTCCACGCACAGCGGGTGGCGGCTACGAGTCTCTTCTTTAGCAAAACTCTCCAGCTTGAGCATCACGCGGATGGTGTGTTCATCGACGGTATAGGCGTGAAACAGGTCGAACTGCATCTGGCCGACGATATGGGACCACTGCGGCATATAGGCCCACAGCACGCTGTGACGATGCATCGGCAGCAGTCCGCGACTCACTGCTCCCTGATGGCGCAGCATGCTGAGAAAGAGCGTGCGCGCCTCCGGGATATAGCACAGCGGCTGGGTCAGATGGCGGCGGGCGTGACGCAGATGGCGCAACGTCGTGGAGTAGATGCCGGTGATGGTGCTGTTGCGCACCATAATATAAAACATGCGCAGAATGGCCTGCGGCTCGCGAATAAACAGCGTATCGTCACGCAGATCGATCAGCGTGCCGCGCAGCTGGAAGTCATCATCGATCGGGCGCGGTTTTTCATCCTCGGTCAGCGCAAGGATGGCCTCTTCAAACAGCTGCAGCAGCATCTGATTCAGCTCGCTCACCCGGCGGGTGACGCGGAAGAAGTCCTTCATCATATGCTCAATCGGCTGGTTGCCGTCGCCTTCATAGCCGAGCCGGCGGGCGACGCTGAGCTGGCGGTCGAAAAGCAGGCGGTTGTCATAGCGAGTGAGTTCGAGATGCAGCGCGAAGCGGATACGCCACAGTTGATGCAGACACTCGTTGAGCTCATTGCGCTCGGCTTCGGTCAGAAAACCGAAGCCGACCATCTCATCCATTGAGGTGGCGCCGAAATGGCGGCGAGCCACCCACTGTAGCGTATGGATATCGCGCAGGCCGCCGGGGCTGCTTTTCACGTCCGGCTCGAGGTTATAGCTGGTGCCGTGATAACGCTGATGACGGACGTTCTGCTCTTCGACCTTGGCGGCGAAGAACTTTTCTGATGGCCAGAAGCCGTCGCTAAAAATATGTTTTTGCAGCTCAAGGAACAGCGCGACGTCGCCGATCAGCAGGCGCGATTCGATTAAGTTCGTGGCGACGGTGAGATCTGAAAGCCCTTCCAGTAAACACTCTTCGAGAGTGCGTACGCTATGGCCTACCTCCAGTTTGACGTCCCACAGCAGCGTCAGCAGTTCGCCGACCTTTTGCGCCTGGTCGTCCGGCAGCTTTTTGCGGCTGAGGATCAGCAGATCGACGTCAGAAAGCGGATGCAGCTCGCCGCGGCCATAGCCGCCGACGGCCACCAGCGCCAGGTCGCAGACGGATTCGAATCCACTGGCGATCCACAACCGCTGCAGCAGCTGGTCGATAAATTCGGTGCGCGCCGCAATGAGCAGCTCCGCGGCGATACCGGCGTCAAACGCCTCGCCCAGCCAGTGCTGAAAGGTATCGATGTGCGCCTTTATTGCAGCACAGTTCAGATCGCCCTGCGGCCAGCTCACCGGATGTTCCGGCGGGATGGGCAGAAGAGGGGAGGCTGTGTCAGGTAATGAGTTGCTCATCGCGTCACCATAAGAAAAAACTATCTAATAAAAAAGCCGGCGGGCGCCGGCTTTTCATCATTCATCGTGCGAGATTATCGCCGGGATGGTGTCATCCTTACGTAGCGTCAGAATTTCGCAGCCGTTGTCTGTCACCACAATAGTATGCTCATACTGTGCAGACAAGCTCCGGTCTTTAGTTTTCACCGTCCAGCCGTCTTTCATGCTGCGGATCTCTTTTTTACCGGCGTTGACCATCGGCTCGATGGTAAAGGTCATGCCTGGTTTGAGCACGACGTTGGTTTCCGGCGAGTCGTAGTGCAGCACCTGCGGCTCTTCATGGAAGCCGCGGCCGATGCCATGACCGCAGTATTCGCGAACCACGGAGAATCCTTCCGCTTCCACATATTTCTGGATCGCCGCGCCGATGGTGCGCAGATTGATGCCCGGCTTCACCATCTTCAGCGCCAGGTACAGGCTTTCCTGAGTGATGCGGCACAGGCGCTCGCCGAGAATCGTCGGTTTGCCGACGATAAACATTTTGGAGGTATCGCCATGGAAATCATCTTTAATGACGGTCACGTCGATATTCACGATATCGCCATCTTTCAGCAGTTTGCCGTCGTCAGGGATACCGTGACAGACCACTTCGTTGACCGAAATGCAGACGGATTTCGGATAGCCGTGATAGCCGAGACAGGCGGAAATGGCCTTCTGCTCGTTAACGATATAGTCGTTACAGATACGGTCCAGTTCGCCAGTGCTGACGCCCGGCTTAACCCAGGGTTCGATCATTTCCAGCACTTCAGCGGCCAGGCGACCGGCAACGCGCATTTTTTCAATATCTTCAGATGTCTTAATAGAGATAGCCATGGAGTATGTCCAGCAGTGTCGATATTTTCGACAATAATAGAGTAAGTCCTGTCAATGGTAACAGTCCGGGCAGGCTGGTGCCAAACTGAGAATCATTAACAGCACGCGACGTCAACAAGAGTTGGTGTCTGGGTGGATTTTGTGGTATAAAGCGCGCCGGACTTCCGATCCATCTCAGATACACAGGATGGACGGGAGCGACAAATCTCACTTTGTGTAACAACACACACGTATCGGCACATATTCCGGGGTGCCCTTTGGGGTCGGTAATATGGGATACGTGGAGGCATAACCCCAATTTAATCTATAGAGGTTTTAAACATGGCAACTGTTTCCATGCGCGACATGCTCAAGGCTGGTGTTCACTTCGGTCACCAGACCCGTTACTGGAACCCGAAAATGAAGCCGTTCATCTTCGGTGCGCGTAACAAAGTTCACATCATCAACCTTGAGAAAACCGTACCGATGTTCAACGACGCTCTGGCTGAACTGAACAAGATCGCTGCTCGTAAAGGTAAAATCCTTTTCGTTGGTACTAAGCGCGCTGCAAGCGAAGCGGTAAAAGACGCTGCTCTGAGCTGCGACCAGTTCTTCGTGAACCATCGCTGGCTGGGCGGTATGCTGACTAACTGGAAAACCGTTCGTCAGTCCATCAAACGTCTGAAAGACCTGGAAACTCAGTCCCAGGACGGTACTTTCGACAAGCTGACCAAGAAAGAAGCGCTGATGCGTACTCGTGAGCTGGACAAGCTGGAAAACAGCCTGGGCGGTATCAAAGACATGGGCGGCCTGCCGGACGCACTGTTCGTAATCGACGCTGACCACGAGCACATCGCTATCAAAGAAGCAAACAACCTGGGCATCCCGGTATTTGCTATCGTTGATACCAACTCTGATCCGGACGGCGTAGACTTCGTTATCCCGGGTAACGACGATGCAATCCGCGCAGTAAGCCTGTACCTGGGCGCTGTTGCTGCTACCGTTCGTGAAGGTCGCTCTCAGGACCTGGCTTCTCAGGCGGAAGAAAGCTTCGTAGAAGCTGAATAATAAGGTTTAAGCCCTTATTAGTACCGTGTATGAATAGGGGCCCATTATCGGCCCCTTTTTTCAATTTACGCTGTTTGGCCGTTGGCCGGGCAGTATCCACATCTCCCGAGGATTTTAGAATGGCTGAAATTACCGCTTCCCTGGTAAAAGAGCTGCGCGAACGTACTGGCGCAGGCATGATGGATTGCAAAAAAGCGCTGACTGAAGCGAATGGCGACATCGAGCTGGCAATCGAAAACATGCGTAAATCCGGCGCGATCAAAGCGGCGAAGAAAGCAGGCAACGTGGCTGCTGACGGCGTGATCAAAACCAAAATCGAAGGCAACTACGGTTACATTCTGGAAGTTAACTGCCAGACTGACTTCGTTGCTAAAGATGGTGGTTTCCAGGCATTTGCTGACAAAGTACTGGACGCCGCTGTTGCGGGTAAAATCTCCGACGTTGAAGTTCTGAAAGCGCAGTTCGAAGAAGAACGTGTTGCCCTGGTTGCTAAAATCGGTGAGAACATCAACATCCGTCGTATCGCTGTTCTGGAAGGCGACGTTCTGGGCAGCTACCAGCACGGTGCGCGCATCGGCGTTCTGGTTGCCGCTAAAGGCGCTGACGAAGAGCTGGTTAAGCAGCTGGCAATGCACGTTGCTGCAAGCAAGCCGGAATTCGTTAAGCCGGAAGACGTGTCTGCTGAAGTGGTAGAGAAAGAGTACCAGGTTCAGCTGGACATCGCGATGCAGTCCGGTAAGCCGAAAGAAATCGCAGAGAAAATGGTTGAAGGCCGCATGAAGAAATTCACCGGCGAAGTTTCTCTGACTGGTCAGCCTTTCGTCATGGAGCCGAGCAAATCTGTTGGTCAGCTGCTGAAAGAGCACAACGCTGACGTGACTGGCTTCATCCGCTTTGAAGTGGGCGAAGGCATCGAGAAAGTTGAGACTGACTTTGCAGCAGAAGTTGCTGCGATGTCCAAGCAGTCTTAATTTTTACAAGGAGCCGCCTGAGGGCGGCTTCTTTTTGCGCCCATTTTGTAAATTCAGCCAACTGCTTATAGTGACCGCGCTGAAATGCGACATACAATGTCGCCGGAATTCTCACATCTCATTCGTTGACAGTCTCAGGAAAGAAACATGGCTACCAATGCAAAACCCGTCTACAAACGTATTCTGCTGAAATTAAGTGGCGAAGCGCTGCAGGGCTCAGAAGGCTTCGGTATTGATGCAAGCATACTTGACCGCATGGCTCAGGAGATCAAAGAGCTGGTTGAGCTGGGTATTCAGGTTGGCGTAGTAATTGGTGGCGGTAACCTGTTCCGTGGTGCTGGTCTGGCGAAAGCGGGTATGAACCGCGTTGTGGGCGACCACATGGGCATGCTGGCAACGGTCATGAATGGCCTCGCGATGCGCGATGCGCTCCACCGCGCCTATGTGAACGCTCGTCTGATGTCCGCCATTCCGCTGAACGGCGTGTGCGACAACTACAGCTGGGCAGAGGCGATCAGCCTGCTGCGCAACAACCGCGTGGTGATCCTTTCCGCGGGTACCGGCAACCCGTTCTTTACCACCGATTCCGCAGCCTGCCTGCGCGGTATTGAAATTGAAGCCGATGTGGTGCTGAAAGCCACCAAGGTTGACGGCGTATTCACCGCTGATCCGGCCAAAGATCCTTCCGCCACGATGTACGATCAGCTGACCTACAGCGAAGTGCTGGAAAAAGAGCTGAAAGTGATGGATCTCGCGGCCTTCACCCTGGCGCGTGACCATAAATTGCCGATTCGCGTCTTCAACATGAACAAACCTGGCGCCCTGCGTCGCGTGGTGATGGGCGAAAAAGAAGGCACATTGATCACGGAATAATTCCCGTCAGCGCCAAATCCGGGTAATATTCCGCTTTACTTTCGCGGGGATATTACCCGGTGATTTTCATTAAATCTGACTATACTTAGCTCATTTTCCGACGGGTGCCCCGTCTGGTCTGACTGAGACAAGCTTTCAAGGATTCGTAACGTGATTAGCGATATCAGAAAAGATGCTGAAATCCGCATGGAAAAATGCGTCGAAGCATTCAAAAACCAAATCAGCAAAATTCGCACGGGTCGTGCTTCTCCGAGCCTGCTGGACGGGATTGTTGTTGAATACTACGGTACGCCGACCCCGCTGCGCCAGCTGGCCAGCGTCACCGTCGAAGACTCCCGTACCCTGAAAATCAACGTCTTTGACCGTTCTATGTCCGCGGCCGTTGAAAAAGCGATCATGGCGTCCGACCTCGGTCTGAACCCAAGCTCTGCCGGCAGCGATATTCGTGTTCCGCTGCCGCCGCTGACCGAAGAGCGTCGTAAAGATCTGACCAAGATCGTGCGTGGTGAAGCTGAGCAGGCGCGCGTTGCCGTACGTAACGTTCGCCGCGACGCCAACGACAAAGTCAAAGCGCTGCTGAAAGAGAAAGAGATCAGCGAAGATGACGATCGCCGTTCTCAGGACGACGTGCAGAAAATGACTGACGCCGCCATCAAGAAAGTTGACGCGGCGCTGGCAGACAAAGAAGCAGAACTGATGCAGTTCTGATGCTCTGCCCTTACTCGGGCCTGACAGCGTCTGGTCTGAGTAAAATCCGAAACGCCGTACAGAAGACTGTACGCTCAATTCTCGGGATTGCGTTGCGACCGCTGGCCTTGTAGCCTTTAGCGCTAAGTTGAAGGCCTAATGCCGCCGTCTTATCCCTGATAATTGCTGCGTAGGGGCTTGCTGGCGGCGTTTTGCTTTTTATTCTGTTTCCACTCTTCTGGACGTCTCATGAAGCAATTAACCGTTCTCGGTTCGACCGGCTCCATTGGCTGTAGCACGCTGGACGTGGTGCGCCATAATCCCGGTCGCTTTTCCGTCGCCGCGCTGGTCGCGGGGAAAAACGTTGACCGTATGGTTGAACAATGCCTTGAATTTACCCCCCGTTACGCCGTGATGGACGATGCGCAAAGCGCTGAGCGATTGCGCACCCGTCTGCAGGAACATGGCTGCCGTACCGAGGTGCTGAGCGGCCAGCAGGCGGCGGCAGAGGTCGCAGCGCTGGAGGAGGTCGATCAGGTGATGGCGGCTATCGTCGGCGCGGCGGGGCTGGTGCCGACGCTGGCGGCGATCCGCGCCGGGAAAACGGTGTTGTTAGCGAATAAAGAGTCGCTGGTGACCTGCGGTCGCTTGTTCATGGAGGCGGTTCAATGGTCGGGGGCGCGATTGCTGCCGGTCGATAGCGAACATAACGCGATTTTTCAGAGTATGCCGGAGACAATTCAGCAGCATCTGGGATACGCTGACCTGACGCAGAATGGCGTTTCATCCATCCTGCTAACCGGCTCGGGCGGGCCTTTCCGTGAGACAGCGGTAGCTGAACTGGCGGCGATGACGCCGGATCAGGCCTGCCGTCATCCTAACTGGTCGATGGGACGCAAGATCTCCGTTGACTCCGCCACGATGATGAACAAAGGCCTGGAATATATTGAAGCGCGCTGGCTGTTTAACGCCTCGGCCCGGCAGATGGAGGTCCTTATCCATCCGCAGTCGGTGATCCACTCGATGGTTCGCTATCAGGACGGCAGCGTGCTGGCGCAGCTTGGGGAGCCGGATATGCGCACGCCGATCGCCCATACCATGGGCTGGCCGCAGCGGCTGAACTCCGGCGCTAAGCCGCTGGACTTCTGCCAACTGAGCAATCTGAGCTTCTCCGCGCCAGACTATACGCGGTATCCGTGCCTGAAGCTGGCGATGGAGGCGTTTGACGTCGGCCAGGCGGCGACCACCACGCTGAATGCGGCCAATGAAGAGTCGGTTGCCGCGTTTCTGCATGGCGATATCCGCTTTACCGATATTGCGGCGGTTAACCAGACTGTGCTGGATAAGATGAACCTGCAGGAGCCGCAAAGCATTGATGACGTTCTGGTTATCGACGCTGAGGCCCGCGCGGTTGCTCATCAACAGCTGAAACGGTTGGTCACCCAGGCGTAACGCGGTGATATTTGTGGGCGCAAAGCTTCAGTGATATAGTCTGCGCCACCCGATCGTTGCATTTTGTTGTTAAAGATTACGGTGGCCGTGGCAAAACACGGCTTTTTTGCGTAAAGCTTTTGGTTGTTCTCTGCGATTGGCTGCAGCCCCGGCACCGGATAAAAAGGCGTATCCAGCGCGGCCCGGTGGCCTCTGTTTGGTGGCTAGTTAATCCTTATTATGGACTTAAAACGCGTGATGTTGTCTGCTAATCAAACTGTCAGCGAAATATCGCCCACACATGGCTGCCGTCATGTCGCCATTATTATGGATGGCAACGGCCGTTGGGCGAAACGGCAAGGTAAAATTCGCGCTTTCGGGCATAAGGCCGGTGCGAAATCCGTGCGTCGCGCGGTCTCTTTCGCGGCGAATAATGGGATTGAGGCGTTAACGTTATACGCGTTCAGCAGCGAAAACTGGAACCGTCCGGCTCAGGAAGTCAGTGCGCTGATGGAGCTGTTCGTCTGGGCGCTGGATAGCGAAGTCAAAAGCCTGCACCGACACAATGTGCGTTTGCGGATTATTGGCGACACCACGCGCTTCAATGCGCGCCTGCAGGAGCGTATCCGCAAAGCGGAAGCGCTGACCGCGAACAATACCGGCTTAACGCTGAATATTGCGGCCAATTACGGCGGTCGCTGGGATATTACCCAGGGCGTTCGTTTGTTGGCGAAACAGGTACAGGACGGGACGCTGCTGCCTGAGCAGATCACGGAAGACATGCTGAGTCAGCAGGTCTGCATGCATGAACTGGCTCCCGTAGATTTAGTTATTAGGACCGGGGGAGAGCACCGAATAAGTAATTTTCTGATTTGGCAAATTGCCTATGCCGAACTTTACTTTACGGATGTTCTTTGGCCCGATTTTGCTGAACAGGACTTTGAAGGTGCACTCCATGCCTTTGTTAATCGAGAGCGTCGTTTCGGCGGCACTGAGCCGGGTGGCAGTCATGCCTGATGGGGGTCACTTTTGCTGAAGTATCGCCTGATATCTGCTTTCGTCTTAATCCCCGTCGTCATTGCGGCGCTGTTTTTATTGCCGCCTATGGGGTTTGCTATCGTGACCCTGGTGGTCTGTATGCTCGCCGCATGGGAGTGGGGGCAACTGAGTGGTTTCACCTCGACGTCGCAGCGGGTCTGGCTGGCGGTGTTGTGCGGCCTTCTGCTGGCGGCGATGCTGTTTCTGCTGCCGGAATACCATTATGACGTTCATCAACCGATGGTTGAAGGCTCGCTGTGGGCCTCTTTCGTCTGGTGGATCGTCGCGCTGCTGCTGGTGCTCTCTTATCCGGCGTCGGCGGCATTCTGGCGTCACTCTAAAGTGCTGCGCCTCATCTTTGGTATCCTGACCATTGTCCCGTTTTTCTGGGGCATGCTGGCGCTACGCGCCTGGCACTATACCGATAACCATTACAGCGGTGCGCTGTGGCTCCTGTACGTGATGATTCTGGTCTGGGGCGCGGATTCCGGCGCCTATATGTTTGGCAAAATGTTTGGCAAGCACAAGCTGGCGCCGAAGGTTTCGCCGGGAAAAACCTGGCAGGGCTTTTTTGGCGGTTTGCTGACCGCGGCGGTGATCTCCTGGGCCTACGGGGTGTGGGCCCATCTTGACGTTACGCCAACGGTGCTGCTGGTCTGTTCGGTGGTAGCCGCCCTGGCTTCGGTGCTGGGCGATTTGACGGAAAGTATGTTTAAGCGCGAGGCCGGCATTAAGGACAGCGGGCACTTGATTCCCGGACACGGCGGTATTCTCGATCGTATCGACAGCCTGACGGCGGCGGTGCCGGTCTTCGCCTGTCTGCTACTGTTGGTCTTCAGGACGATTTGACGGAAGGTGATATGCTGAGCGTGCTCTGGAATCTGGCAGCTTTTATCATTGCGCTTGGCGTACTGATTACGGTGCATGAGTTTGGCCATTTTTGGGTAGCGCGTCGCTGCGGTATCCGGGTTGAGCGTTTTTCTATCGGCTTCGGCAAAGCGTTGTGGCGGCGGATGGATAAGCAGGGTACAGAGTTCGTCATTGCCCTGATCCCGCTGGGCGGCTACGTCAAGATGCTGGATGAGCGTGTTGAAGCGGTGGCGCCGGAGATGCGCCACTATGCGTTCAATAATAAAACCGTCGGCCAGCGCGCGGCGGTCATTGCCGCCGGTCCCATCGCTAACTTCCTTTTCGCTATCTTTGCCTACTGGCTGGTCTTCATCATCGGCGTTCCTGGGGTCCGTCCGGTAGTGGGTGAAATAACGCCCAATTCGGTTGCCGCGCAAGCACAAATTGCAAAAGGAACGGAACTTAAAGCGATAGATGGTATCGAAACGCCTGATTGGGATGCGGTGCGTCTGCAGCTGGTGGCCAAAATCGGCAACCCGCAAACAATACTTACCGTCGCCCCTTTCGGGACTAATCAGCGCCAGGATAAAATCGTCGATCTGCGGCACTGGGCGTTTGAGCCAGACAAGCAAGATCCCGTCACGTCGCTGGGGATCCAGCCGCGCAGCGCGCAGATTGATACAGTGCTGGCGGAGGTCCAGGCGGGCTCGGCAGCGCAGAAAGCAGGTTTGCAAGCGGGCGACCGGATCGTTAAAGTCGATGGTCAACCGTTAACGCAGTGGATGACGTTTGTTAATCTGGTGCGCGATAATCCGGGCAAAGCGCTGGCGCTGGAGATTGAACGGCAGGGGAGTGCGCTGCCGTTAACCCTGACGCCGGATGCAAAAACGGTGAAAGGTAAGGCAGAAGGGTTCGCAGGGGTGGTGCCAAAGGTCATCCCGCTGCCTGAAGAATACAAGACAGTACGTCAGTACGGACCGTTTGCCGCCATCGCTGAAGCCACGGATAAAACCTGGCAGCTGATGTCGCTGACGGTCAGGATGCTGGGTAAATTGATAACCGGTGATGTCAAACTGAACAACCTCAGTGGGCCGATCTCTATCGCTCAGGGGGCTGGAATGTCAGCGGAGTTTGGGTTGATTTATTATCTGATGTTCCTTGCGCTGATTAGCGTGAACCTCGGAATCATCAACCTGTTCCCACTACCCGTACTGGATGGGGGACATCTGCTGTTTTTGGCGATTGAAAAGCTGAAGGGCGGGCCGGTATCCGAGCGAGTTCAAGACTTTAGTTATCGCATTGGCTCAATACTGCTGGTGCTGTTAATGGGGCTTGCACTTTTCAATGATTTCTCTCGGTTATAAGAGAGTTTGTTAGGAAGAACGCATAATAACGATGGCGATGAAAAAGTTGCTCATAGCGTCGCTGCTGTTTAGCAGCGCGACTGTATACGGTGCTGAAGGGTTCGTGGTGAAGGACATTCATTTCGAAGGCTTGCAGCGTGTCGCTGTTGGTGCGGCCCTCCTCAGTATGCCAGTGCGTCCTGGCGATACGGTGACCGACGATGATATCAGTAACACTATTCGCGCGCTGTTTGCCACTGGCAACTTCGAGGACGTCCGCGTCCTGCGCGATGGTGATACCCTGCTGGTGCAGGTGAAAGAGCGTCCGACGATCGCCAGCATCACCTTCTCCGGCAACAAGTCGGTGAAAGATGACATGCTCAAGCAGAACCTTGAGGCCTCTGGCGTTCGGGTGGGCGAGTCGCTTGACCGCACGACCATCGCGGATATCGAGAAGGGCCTCGAGGATTTCTACTACAGCGTCGGTAAATACAGCGCCAGCGTCAAAGCGGTCGTTACCCCGCTGCCGCGTAACCGTGTCGACCTGAAACTGGTCTTCCAGGAAGGCGTCTCCGCTAAAATTCAGCAGATCAACATCGTCGGCAACCATGCGTTTTCGACTGATGAGCTGATCTCCCACTTCCAGCTGCGCGATGAAGTGCCGTGGTGGAACGTGGTCGGCGACCGTAAATACCAGAAGCAGAAACTGGCGGGCGACCTTGAAACCCTGCGCAGCTACTACCTGGATCGCGGCTATGCCCGTTTCAACATCGATTCTACCCAGGTCAGCCTGACGCCGGATAAGAAAGGGATCTATATCACCGTCAACATCACCGAAGGCGATCAGTACAAGTTTTCCGGGGTACAGGTGACGGGCAACCTCGCCGGCCATTCCGCGGAAATCGAAGCGCTGACCAAAGTCGAGCCGGGTGAACTGTATAACGGCGCGAAAGTGACCAAGATGGAAAACGACATCAAGAAACTGTTGGGTCGTTATGGTTACGCCTACCCGCGGGTACAGTCGCAGCCGGAGATCAACGACAGCGATAAAACCGTTAAGCTGCACGTCAACGTCGACGCGGGCAACCGCTATTACGTGCGTAAAATTCGCTTCGAAGGCAATGACACCTCCAAAGACGCCGTTCTGCGCCGCGAAATGCGCCAGATGGAAGGCGCTTGGCTGGGCAGCGACCTCGTCGATCAGGGTAAAGACCGTCTCAACCGTTTAGGCTTCTTCGAAACGGTCGATACCGATACCCAGCGCGTACCAGGCAGCCCGGACCAGGTCGACGTAGTCTACAAGGTGAAAGAGCGTAACACCGGTAGCTTCAACTTCGGTATCGGTTACGGTACCGAGAGCGGCGTCAGCTTCCAGGCGGGCGTTCAGCAGGATAACTGGTTAGGTACTGGCTATGCTGTCGGGATCAACGGCACCAAAAACGACTACCAGACCTATACCGAGCTGTCGGTGACCAACCCGTACTTCACCGTAGACGGTGTGAGCCTCGGCGGTCGTATCTTCTATAATGACTTTGACGCGAACGATGCGGATCTGTCTGACTATACCAACAAAAGCTATGGTACAGACGTCACGCTGGGCTTCCCGGTCAACGAATACAACACGCTGCGCGCGGGCGTCGGGTATGTGCACAACTCCCTGTCCAATATGCAGCCGCAGGTGGCGATGTGGCGTTACCTGAACTCGATGGGCCAGTATCCGGACAACACCAACGACCGGAACTCGTTCAGTGCGAATGACTTCACCTTCAACTACGGTTGGACCTATAACAAGCTTGACCGCGGCTTCTTCCCAACCGAAGGTTCGCGCGTCAACCTGAACGGTAAAGTGACCATTCCGGGTTCGGACAACGAATACTACAAAGCGACGTTGGATACCGCCACCTATGTGCCGATCGACAACGATCATGAATGGGTGGTGCTGGGTCGTACCCGCTTTGGCTATGGCGATGGTATCGGCGGCAAAGAGATGCCGTTCTATGAGAACTTCTATGCAGGTGGCTCCAGCACCGTGCGTGGCTTCCAGTCGAACACCATTGGTCCGAAGGCGGTGTACTTCCCGTCGAGCAGCCGTCATGATGGCGACAGCGGCTATACCAACGACTGTAAGAGCACCGAATCCGCACCGTGTAAATCCGATGATGCGGTGGGCGGTAACGCCATGGCGGTGGCCAGCCTGGAGCTGATTACCCCGACGCCGTTTATTAGTGACAAATATGCGAACTCGGTCCGGACTTCCTTCTTCTGGGATATGGGTACCGTATGGGATACTCACTGGGATTCGAACGCGTACGCTGGATATCCGGATTACAGCGATCCGAGCAACATCCGTATGTCTGCGGGTATTGCCGTGCAGTGGATGTCGCCGTTGGGGCCGTTGGTCTTCTCCTACGCCCAACCGTTCAAAAAGTACGATGGAGACAAAGCCGAACAGTTCCAGTTTAACATTGGTAAAACCTGGTAATTGTTGGCGGCAACGGAATGCAAGTGCAGTATAGCGCTGACCGTAGGCGATAACGCGTTTATCGCCTCGCCACGCAAATAACGGTACCCCTGGGTACTCATGGGATGGTAAGGAGTTTATTGTGAAAAAGTGGTTATTAGCTGCAGGTCTGGGTTTGGCAATGGTAACTTCCGCTCAGGCGGCAGATAAAATTGCCCTGGTGAACATGAACAGCCTGTTCCAACAGGTTGCCCAGAAAACTGGCGTTTCCAACACGCTGGAAAACGAGTTCAAAGGCCGCGCTAGCGAACTGCAGCGTATGGAAGGCGACCTGCAGTCTAAAATGCAGCGTCTGCAGTCCATGAAGCCGGGCGCCGATCGTACCAAACTGGAAAAAGACGTGATGGCTCAGCGCCAGACCTTCTCCCAGAAAGCGCAGGCGTTTGAACAGGATCGCGCTCGTCGTTCCAACGAAGAGCGTGGCAAACTGGTGACCCGTATCCAGACTGCCGTACAGAGCGTAGCGAAAGATCAGAGCATCGATCTGGTGGTTGACGCGAATGCCGTTGCATACAACAGCAGCGATGTAAAAGACATCACCGCTGATGTGCTGAAACAGGTTAAATAAGTAATGCCTTCAATTCGACTGGCTGATCTCGCGCAGCAGTTGGATGCAGAATTACACGGTGATGGCGATATCGTCATCACCGGCGTTGCGTCCATGCAGAGCGCGAAAACGGGCCAAATCACTTTCATGGTCAACCCTAAGTACCGTGAGCACCTGGCCGCTTGCCAGGCTTCTGCCGTTGTGATGACGCAGGATGATTTGCCTTTTGCCCATAGCGCCGCGCTGGTAGTGCGTAATCCCTACCTGACCTACGCGCGCATGGCTCAAATTCTGGATACCACGCCGCAGCCGGCACAGGATATCGCGCCGAGCGCGGTTATCGATCCGACGGCGAAGCTGGGTAGCAACGTTGCCATCGGCGCCAACGCCGTTATCGAATCCGGGGTAGTGCTGGGTGATAACGTGGTCATCGGCGCAGGCTGCTTCGTTGGGAAAAATACGAAAATAGGCGCCGGCTCGCGTCTGTGGGCCAATGTGACCGTTTACCATGAGATTGAGATCGGCGAGAATTGCCTGATCCAGTCCAGCACGGTGATCGGCGCGGATGGCTTCGGCTACGCCAACGATCGCGGCAACTGGGTGAAGATCCCGCAGCTGGGTCGCGTCATTATTGGCGATCGCGTGGAGATCGGCGCCTGCACCACAATTGACCGCGGCGCGCTGGACGATACCGTGATTGGCAACGGGGTTATCATTGATAATCAGTGCCAGATTGCGCATAACGTGGTGATTGGCGACAATACCGCGGTTGCCGGCGGCGTTATCATGGCAGGCAGCCTGAAAATCGGCCGCTACTGCATGATTGGCGGCGCCAGCGTGATTAACGGCCATATGGAAATCTGCGATAAGGTCACCGTCACGGGGATGGGGATGGTGATGCGTCCTATCAGCGAACCTGGCGTATACTCCTCCGGTATTCCGCTGCAGCCGAACAAGGCGTGGCGTAAAACCGCTGCGCTGGTGATGAATATTGACGAGATGAGCAAGCGCCTGAAAGCGATTGAGCGCAAGGTTAATCAACAAGACTAATTCATCATTTGGTCACATGACATTTCCGGCCTGTTGCATTCGCTAAAAGATTGCCGCAGGCCGTGTTATTATTGCCTTTTAGTACATTTAGACAGGAAGAGTATTTTGACTACTGACACTCATACTCTGCACATTGAAGAGATTCTGGAACTTCTGCCTCACCGTTACCCGTTCCTGCTGGTAGATCGCGTGCTGGATTTTGAAGAAGGTCGTTTTCTGCGCGCAGTAAAAAATGTTTCTGTAAACGAGCCGTTTTTCCAGGGGCATTTCCCTGGTAAGCCGATTTTGCCTGGCGTCCTGATTCTGGAAGCAATGGCGCAGGCCACCGGGATTCTGGCATTCAAAAGCGTTGGAAAACTGGAACCAGGCGAGCTGTATTACTTCGCGGGCATCGATGAAGCACGTTTCAAACGCCCGGTAGTACCAGGCGATCAGATGATTATGGAAGTCACTTTCGAGAAAACCCGCCGCGGCCTGACCCGTTTCAAAGGCGTTGCGCTGGTTGACGGTAAAGTGGTTTGCGAAGCGACGATGATGTGTGCGCGTAGCCGGGAGGCCTGATACGTGATTGATAAAACCGCTTTTGTTCATCCTACCGCCATTGTAGAAGAAGGCGCCGTGATTGGCGCTAACGTCCACATTGGTCCGTTTTGTATTGTTGGCGCCAACGTCGAAATCGGCGAAGGCACCGTACTGAAGTCTCACGTTGTCGTTAATGGCCACACCAAAATCGGCCGTGACAATGAGATCTATCAGTTCGCTTCCATCGGCGAAGTTAACCAGGATCTGAAATATGCTGGCGAACCGACCCGGGTGGAAATTGGCGATCGCAACCGCATTCGCGAAAGCGTCACCATTCATCGCGGCACAGTACAGGGCGGTGGATTAACAAAGGTGGGCAACGATAACCTGCTGATGATCAACGCCCACGTGGCGCACGATTGTACGCTTGGCGATCGCTGCATTCTGGCCAATAACGCGACGCTCGCGGGCCATGTTTCGCTGGATGATTATGTCATTATCGGCGGCATGACCGCGGTGCACCAGTTCTGCGTCATTGGCTCACATGTTATGGTTGGCGGCTGCTCCGGCGTGGCGCAGGACGTTCCGCCGTTCGTGATTGCCCAGGGCAACCATGCGACGCCATTCGGCGTCAATATCGAAGGCCTGAAACGCCGCGGCTTCAGCCGGGAAGCGATTACCGCAATCCGCAACGCGTATAAACTGCTGTACCGCAGCGGCAAGACGCTGGAAGAAGCCAAGCCGGAGATCGCCGAACTGGCGACTCAGCATCCTGAAGTCCAGCCGTTTGTCGATTTCTTCGCCCGCTCTACCCGCGGCTTGATTCGTTAATGACTGAACAGCGTCCCCTGACGATTGCCCTGGTCGCCGGAGAAACCTCCGGCGATATTCTTGGCGCCGGCCTCATCCGCGCCCTCAAAGCACGCATCCCGAATGCGCGCTTTGTCGGCGTGGCGGGACCGCTGATGCAGGCGGAAGGGTGTGAAGCCTGGTACGAAATGGAAGAGCTGGCGGTGATGGGTATTGTTGAAGTGCTCGGTCGCCTGCGTCGCTTACTCCATATTCGCGCCGATTTGACCCGCCGCTTCGGCGAGCTGCGTCCCGACGTCTTCGTCGGCATCGACGCCCCTGATTTCAATATTACCCTCGAAGGGAATCTGAAAAAGCAGGGCATCAAAACCATTCACTACGTCAGCCCGTCGGTCTGGGCCTGGCGACAAAAACGCGTTTTCAAAATCGGCAGATCCACCAATCTGGTGCTGGCCTTTCTGCCTTTCGAAAAAGCGTTTTATGACAAATTTAACGTTCCCTGCCGTTTTATCGGCCATACCATGGCGGATGCGATGCCGCTGGATCCTGACAAAGGCGCCGCGCGCGATCGGTTAGGGATCCCGCACGACGTGCGTTGCCTGGCGCTGTTGCCCGGTAGCCGCGGCGCAGAAGTCGAAATGCTCAGCGCGGACTTTCTGAAAACCGCTCAGCTTCTGCGGGCTACCTATCCCGATCTGCAGGTGGTGGTGCCGCTGGTTAATGCCAAACGGCGGGAGCAGTTTGAGCGAATTAAAGCTGAGACGGCGCCGGATATGATCGTCCATATGCTGGACGGTCAGGCGCGCGATGCGATGATCGCCAGCGACGCCGCGCTGCTGGCCTCCGGGACGGCGGCGCTGGAGTGTATGCTGGCGAAATGTCCGATGGTGGTTGGCTATCGCATGAAGCCGTTCACCTTCTGGCTGGCGAAGCGGTTGGTTAAAACCGACTACGTCTCGTTGCCGAACCTGCTGGCCGGGCGCGAGCTGGTTAAAGAGCTGCTGCAGGATGAGTGCGAGCCGCAGGCGCTGGCTGCCGCTCTGCAGCCGCTGCTGGCCGATGGCAAAACCAGTCATGAGATGCATGAGACATTCCGCGCGCTGCATCAGCAGATCCGCTGCAACGCCGATGAGCAGGCGGCGGATGCCGTACTGGAGTTAGCAAAACAATGATGGAGTTCGTCTATCCGCATACCCATCTGGTTGCCGGCGTCGATGAGGTCGGGCGTGGCCCCCTGGTTGGCGCGGTGGTGACCGCGGCGGTGATCCTCGATCCGGCGAAGCCGATTGTGGGTCTGAATGATTCCAAAAAACTCAGCGAGAAGCGTCGTCTGGCGCTGTTCGATGAGATTAAAGAGAAAGCGCTGTGCTGGAGCCTGGGGCGCGCCGAGCCGCACGAAATCGATGAGCTGAATATCCTGCATGCCACTATGCTGGCGATGCAGCGCGCCGTCGCCGGCCTGAGCATTGTGCCCGAGTTTGTCCTGATCGATGGCAACCGCTGCCCATCGCTACCGATGCCCTCCCTGGCAGTAGTCAAAGGCGACAGCCGGGTGGCAGAAATCAGCGCAGCGTCTATTCTGGCAAAAGTCACTCGTGACGCCGAAATGGCCACGCTGGACCTCGCATTTCCCCACTACGGATTTGCCCAGCATAAAGGCTATCCCACCGCTGTTCACCTGCAGAAGCTGCAGGAACACGGCGCAACAGAGCATCACCGGCGCAGTTTTGGCCCGGTGAAGCGTGCCCTGGGCCTGGCGTCCAACTAAGTCACCGGGATCTAAAGATGGCTGAACCACGTTTCGTACACCTGCGGGTGCACAGCGACTATTCCATGATCGATGGGCTGGCAAAGACCGGGCCGCTGGTCAAGAAGGCGGCCTCGCTTGGCATGCCAGCGCTGGCGATCACCGATTTCACCAATCTCTGCGGGCTGGTGAAGTTCTACGGGACGGGACACGGCGCGGGGATTAAGCCGATCGTCGGCGCCGATTTCCACGTGCAGTGCGACCTGCTCGGCGACGAATTTACCGAGCTGACCGTGCTGGCGGCGAATAACACCGGCTATCAGAACCTGACTCTGCTGATTTCCCGCGCCTATCAGCGCGGCTACGGCGCCCTGGGGCCGTGGATCGATCGCGACTGGCTGGTGGAACATCAGGAAGGGCTGATTCTGCTCTCCGGCGGCCGTAAAGGCGACGTCGGCGTCAGCCTGATCCGCGGCAACATGCCGCTGGTTGAGCAGTGCGTCGCCTTCTATGAAGAGCATTTCCCGGATCGCTATTTTCTGGAGCTGATCCGCACCGGTCGTCAGGATGAAGAGAGTTATCTTCATGCCGCCGTGGCGCTGGCGGAAGCGCGTGGTCTGCCGGTGGTGGCGACCAACGATGTCCGCTTCCTCGATACTGGCGACTTTGACGCCCATGAAATCCGCGTCGCTATTCACGACGGCTTCACCCTCGACGACCCGAAACGGCCGCGCAACTACTCGCCGCAGCAATATATGCGCAGCGAGGAAGAGATGTGCGAGCTGTTCGCCGATATTCCGGAAGCGCTGGCAAACAGCGTTGAAATTGCCAAGCGCTGCAACGTCACCGTGCGGCTTGGCGAATATTTCCTGCCGCAGTTCCCGACCGGCGATATGACCACGGAAGATTTCCTGGTGATGAAATCGAAAGAGGGTCTGGAGGAGCGGCTGGAATTCCTCTTCCCGGATCCGGAAGTGCGCGCGAAGCGCCGGCCGGAATACGACGAGCGTCTGGATATCGAGCTGCAGGTGATCAACCAGATGGGTTTCCCCGGCTACTTCCTGATCGTGATGGAGTTTATCCAGTGGTCGAAGGATAACGGCGTGCCGGTCGGCCCGGGCCGCGGTTCCGGCGCCGGCTCGCTGGTGGCCTACGCGCTGAAGATCACCGATCTTGACCCGCTGGAATTCGACCTGCTGTTCGAACGTTTCCTCAACCCGGAACGTGTCTCGATGCCCGACTTCGACGTCGACTTCTGTATGGAGAAACGCGACCAGGTTATCGAGCACGTGGCGGATATGTATGGCCGCGACGCGGTATCGCAGATCATCACCTTCGGTACCATGGCGGCGAAGGCGGTCATCCGCGACGTGGGCCGCGTGCTGGGTCACCCGTACGGCTTTGTCGACCGCATCTCCAAGCTGGTGCCGCCCGATCCGGGCATGACGCTGGCGAAAGCCTTCGAGGCCGAGCCGCAGCTGCCGGAGATCTACGAGGCGGACGAAGAAGTGAAAGCGCTGATCGACATGGCGCGTAAGCTGGAAGGGGTGACGCGAAACGCCGGTAAGCATGCGGGCGGCGTGGTTATCGCACCGACCAAGATCACCGACTTCGCCCCGCTGTATTGCGATGAGCAGGGGCTGCATCCGGTTACCCAGTTTGACAAGAACGACGTGGAATACGCCGGGCTGGTGAAATTCGACTTCCTCGGTCTGCGTACGCTCACTATCATTAACTGGGCGCTGGAGATGATTAATAAGCGCCGTGAGAAGAACGGCGAAGGGCCGCTGGATATCGCCGCCATCCCGCTGGATGACAAGAAAAGCTTTGACATGCTGCAGCGCTCGGAAACCACTGCGGTCTTCCAGCTTGAATCGCGCGGCATGAAAGATCTGATTAAACGCCTGCAGCCGGACTGCTTCGAAGATATGATCGCTCTGGTGGCCCTGTTCCGCCCGGGCCCGCTGCAGTCGGGGATGGTAGATAACTTTATCGACCGTAAGCACGGCCGAGAAGAGATCTCGTATCCGGACGTGCAGTGGCAGCATGAAAGCCTGAAACCGGTGCTGGAGCCGACCTACGGCATCATCCTGTATCAGGAACAGGTCATGCAGATTGCCCAGGTGCTGTCCGGGTATACCCTCGGCGGCGCGGATATGCTGCGTCGCGCGATGGGTAAGAAAAAGCCGGAGGAGATGGCCAAGCAGCGTTCTATCTTTGAGGATGGGGCGAAGAAAAACGGCATTGACGGCGAACTGGCGATGAAAATCTTTGACCTGGTGGAGAAATTCGCCGGTTACGGGTTTAACAAATCGCACTCCGCCGCGTACGCGCTGGTTTCTTACCAGACGCTATGGCTTAAGGCGCACTATCCGGCTGAGTTTATGGCGGCGGTAATGACCGCCGATATGGACAACACCGAGAAGGTCGTTGGCCTGGTGGACGAGTGCTGGCGGATGGGGCTGAAAATTTTGCCGCCGGATATTAACTCCGGCCTGTACCATTTCCACGTCAACGACGACGGCGAGATCGTCTACGGTATCGGCGCCATCAAGGGCGTCGGCGAAGGGCCGATCGAAGCGATCATTGAGGCGCGCAACAACGGCGGTTATTTCCGCGAGCTGTTCGACCTCTGCGCGCGGACCGATATTAAAAAGCTCAACCGTCGCGTGCTGGAAAAGCTGATTATGTCCGGGGCGTTCGATCGTCTCGGTCCGCACCGTGCGGCGCTGATGAATTCGCTGGGCGATGCGCTGAAAGCCGCCGACCAGCACGCCAAAGCCGAGGCCATCGGCCAGGCTGATATGTTCGGCGTACTGGCGGAAGAGCCTGAGCAGATTGAACAGTCCTACGCCAGCTGCCAGCCGTGGCCTGAGCAGGTGGTGCTGGATGGTGAAAGGGAGACCCTGGGGCTGTACCTGACCGGGCACCCGATTAACCAGTATCTGAAAGAGATTGAGCGCTACGTCGGCGGCGTGAGGCTCAAAGACATGCATCCGACCGATCGTGGAAAAGTGACCACGGCGGCGGGGCTGGTGATTGCGGCGCGGGTAATGGTCACCAAGCGCGGCAATCGTATCGGCATCTGTACCCTGGATGACCGTTCCGGGCGGCTGGAAGTGATGTTATTCACCGACGCGCTGGATAAATATCAGCAGTTGCTGGAAAAAGACCGCATACTTATCGTCAGCGGACAGGTCAGCTTTGATGACTTTAGCGGGGGGCTTAAAATGACCGCCCGTGAAGTCATGGACATTGACGAAGCCCGGGAAAAATATGCTCGCGGGCTTGCTATCTCGCTGACGGACAGGCAAATTGATGACCAGCTTTTAAACCGACTCCGTCAGTCTCTGGAACCCCACCGTTCGGGAACCATTCCAGTGCACCTCTACTATCAGAGGGCGGATGCACGCGCGCGGTTGCGTTTCGGCGCAACATGGCGCGTCTCTCCGAGCGATCGTTTACTCAACGATCTGCGTGGCCTTATCGGCTCGGAGCAGGTGGAACTGGAGTTTGACTAATACAGGAATACTATGAGTCTGAATTTCCTAGATTTTGAACAGCCGATTGCAGAGCTGGAAGCGAAAATCGATTCCCTGACTGCGGTAAGCCGTCAGGATGAGAAACTGGATATTAACATCGACGAAGAAGTGCATCGTCTGCGCGAGAAAAGCGTAGAGCTGACGCGCAAAATCTTCTCCGATCTCGGTGCATGGCAGGTTGCGCAACTGGCGCGCCACCCGCGCCGTCCTTACACCCTGGATTATGTCCGCCTGGCGTTCGACGAGTTTGACGAACTGGCCGGTGACCGTGCCTACGCTGACGATAAAGCGATTGTCGGCGGTATCGCGCGTCTTGATGGTCGTCCGGTGATGATCATTGGCCACCAGAAAGGTCGCGAAACCAAAGAAAAAATTCGTCGCAACTTTGGTATGCCGGCCCCGGAAGGCTACCGCAAAGCGCTGCGCCTGATGGAGATGGCTGAGCGGTTTAAAATGCCGATCATCACCTTCATCGACACCCCGGGCGCCTACCCGGGCGTTGGCGCGGAAGAGCGCGGCCAGTCGGAAGCGATCGCTCGCAATCTGCGTGAAATGTCGCGTCTGAGCGTGCCGGTGATCTGCACCGTGATCGGCGAAGGCGGCTCCGGCGGCGCGCTGGCGATCGGCGTGGGCGACAAGGTCAACATGCTGCAGTACAGCACCTATTCGGTGATTTCGCCGGAAGGCTGTGCCTCCATTCTGTGGAAGAGCGCGGATAAAGCGCCGCTGGCTGCGGAAGCGATGGGTATTATCGCCCCGCGTCTGAAAGAGCTGAAGCTGATCGATTCTATCGTTCCGGAACCGCTGGGCGGCGCCCACCGCAACCCGGAAGCGATGGCGGCAAACCTGAAAGCGCAGCTGCTGGCGGACCTGGCCGATCTCGATCTTCTCAGCGAAGAAGAGCTGCTTAACCGCCGCTATCAACGTCTGATGAGCTACGGTTACGCCTAAGTATTCCGCTAGCGCAAAAGACTAAGGGCCGGATTTTCCGGCCCTTTTTTTATGTGCGATGCGCCCAGGGGATTGCTATGATGCTGGACTTAGGTGAATACCAGGAGGAAAGCGTGAATATCATCGCCATCATGGGGCCTCACGGCGTCTATCACAAAGACGAGCCGATCAAAGAACTGGAAGCGGCGCTGCAGCGCCAGGGCTTTCAGACCATCTGGCCGCAAAACAGCGCCGACCTGCTGCAGTTTATCGAGCACAACCCGCGCATCTGCGGCGTGATCTTCGACTGGGATGAGTACAGCGTCGATCTGTGCAGCGATATCAATCAGCTCAATGAATATCTGCCTCTGTACGCCTTTATTAATGCCCACTCGACGATGGATGTCAGCAGTCAGGATCTGCGCATGACGCTGTGGTTCTTCGAATATGCGCTGGGACTCTCCGAAGAGATCGCCACCCGCATCGGGCAGTATACCCGCGAGTACCTGGACAATATCACCCCGCCGTTTACCCGCGCGCTGTTTAACTATGTGCAGGAGGGTAAATATACCTTTTGTACGCCGGGTCATATGGGCGGCAGCGCCTATCAGAAAAGCCCAGTGGGCTGCCTGTTCTATGACTTTTTTGGCGGGAATACGCTGAAGGCGGATGTCTCGATTTCGGTCACCGAGCTGGGCTCCCTGCTGGATCATACCGGCCCGCATCTGGAGGCGGAGGAGTATATCGCTCGCGCCTTTGGCGCCGAGCAAAGCTATATGGTGACCAACGGTACCTCAACGTCCAATAAAATTGTCGGCATGTACTCGGCGCCCGCCGGCAGCACGCTGCTGATTGACCGTAACTGTCACAAATCGCTGGCCCACCTGCTGATGATGAGCGATGTGGTTCCCCTGTGGCTGAAGCCGACCCGCAACGCGCTGGGGATCCTCGGCGGTATCCCCCGGCGCGAGTTTACCCGCGACAGTATTCAGCAGAAAGTGCGCGACACGGGCGGGGCGCAGTGGCCCGTGCATGCGGTGATCACCAACTCCACCTACGATGGCCTGCTCTACAACACCACCTGGCTTAAAGAGACGCTCGACGTCCCGTCGATCCATTTCGATTCCGCCTGGGTGCCGTATACCCATTTCCATCCGATATATCAGGGGAAAAGCGGCATGAGCGGTGAGCGGATCCCCGGTAAAGTCATCTTCGAGACGCAGTCGACGCATAAGATGCTGGCCGCGCTGTCGCAGGCCTCGTTGATCCACATTAAGGGCAACTATGATGAAGAGACCTTTAATGAAGCCTTTATGATGCATACCTCTACATCGCCGAGCTACCCCATCGTCGCGTCGATTGAGACCGCGGCGGCGATGCTGCGCGGTAACTCCGGTAAGCGCCTGATCCAGCGCTCCATTGAGCGGGCGCTGGACTTCCGTAAAGAGGTGCAGCGACTGCGCGAAGAGTCGGACGGCTGGTTCTTTGATATCTGGCAGCCGGAAGCGGTGGATAAAGCCGAGTGCTGGCCGGTAGCGCCGGGCGAAGACTGGCACGGTTTCAAAGATGCCGATGCGGATCATATGTATCTCGATCCGGTGAAGGTCACCATTCTGACGCCGGGCATGGACGAGCAGGGGAATATGGATGAAGAGGGGATCCCGGCGGCGCTGGTGGCGAAGTTCCTCGACGAGCGGGGCGTGGTGGTAGAGAAAACGGGCCCCTACAACCTGCTGTTCCTCTTTAGCATCGGTATCGATAAAACCCGGGCGATGGGGCTGCTGCGCGGCCTGACCGAGTTTAAGCGTGCCTACGATCTCAATCTGCGGGTGAAGAATATGCTGCCGGATCTGTACGCCGAAGATCCCGACTTCTACCGCAATATGCGGATCCAGGATCTGGCGCAGGGGATCCACCGCTTGATCCGCCAGCACCAGCTGCCGCAGCTGATGCTCAGCGCCTTTGACGTCCTGCCGGAAATGAAAATGACGCCGCATCATGCCTGGCAGCGCCAGATTAAAGGTGAGGTGGAAACCATTGAACTGGAGAACCTGGTGGGCCGGATTTCGGCCAACATGATCCTCCCTTATCCGCCGGGGGTACCGCTGCTGATGCCAGGAGAGATGATCACGGAGGAGAGCCGGGCGGTGCTCGACTTCCTGCTGATGCTCTGCTCCATAGGACGTCATTACCCGGGGTTTGAGACCGATATTCACGGCGCGAAGCGCGATGAGGACGGCGTTTATCGGGTACGAGTCTTAAAAAATGACGAAAGGCTTGCGCGTTAACGGCGCGCACGAGTAACGTGGCTGGCTTAACAGAAGGAGTTTGACCATGCTGGGTTTGAAACGGGTTCACCATATTGCCATCATTGCGACCGACTACGCCCGCAGTAAAGCGTTCTATTGCGATACTCTGGGGTTTACGCTGCAAAGCGAGTTTTATCGCGCCGAGCGTGACTCCTGGAAAGGCGATCTGGCGCTCAACGGCGAGTATGTGATTGAGCTGTTCTCGTTCCCGTTTCCGCCGGCCCGCCCCAGTCGTCCGGAAGCCTGCGGGCTGCGTCATCTGGCCTTTAGCGTGTATGATATCGACGCGGCGGTAGCGCATTTGACTGCGCATGGCGTGGAGTGCGAAGCGATTCGCGTCGATCCCTTTACCGGTAAACGTTTTACCTTCTTTAGCGATCCGGACGACCTGCCGCTGGAAATATATCAGCAGTAAACCTTGCCAGCGCGACCCTGGCCCGGTAACGTGCCGGGCCATCACTTCTCGGTATGTTTGTGGTTATGACGGCTGACATTGCGCATACGCTTCATCCCCATCGCCAGCTGCTGGTGGCCTTCAGCGGCGGTCTGGACTCGACGGTTCTTCTGCATCAGCTGGTGCTGCTGCGGGAACAGGATCCCTCGCTGACGCTGCGGGCGGTACATGTTCACCACGGCCTTAGCGCCCACGCAGACGACTGGGTGGCGCACTGTCGGCAGATTTGCCAGCAGTGGCAGGTGCCGTTGGTGGTGCATCGCGTGACGTTAGCCCGGGGCGGCCTGGGCGTCGAGGCCCATGCCCGTGCGGCGCGCTATCAGGCCTTTCAGGATACGCTCAATGCCGGCGAGGTGTTAGTGACCGCCCAGCACCAGGATGACCAGTGCGAAACGCTGTTGCTGGCGTTAAAACGCGGCAGCGGTCCTACTGGTCTGTCGGCGATGGCGCCATCCTCTGCCTTTGCCGAGAGCCGACTACTGCGTCCTCTCCTCAATGAAACCCGCGAATCGCTACGCCAGTGGGCGCTCGCCCATCAGTTGTCGTGGATTGAAGATGAGAGTAATCAGGACGATACCTATGACCGCAACTTTCTGCGCCTGCGGGTGATCCCGCTGCTGCGCGAGCGCTGGCCGCACTTTAGCGAGGCCGTCGCCCGCAGCGCCAGCCTGTGCGCCGAGCAGGAGCAACTGCTGGACGAGATACTGGCGGCGGAGCTCGCGTCGCTGGCGGCCGAAGACGGGTCGCTGGCTATCGCACCACTGACGTCGATGAGTTCTCCCCGCCGCGCGGCGCTGCTGCGTCGCTGGCTCGCCGGGCAGCGGGCGCCGATGCCTGCCCGCGAGGTGCCGGAGCGCCTCTGGCACGAGGTGGCGCTGGCGCGGGAAGATGCCAGCCCCTGCCTGCGGTTGGGGGAATTTACCGTCCGTCGTTTTCAGCAGCGCTTGTACTGGGTGAGATATGTACCCGGGCAGGCGGATAGCGTCCAGCACTGGCCCGACTGGCGCCAGCCGCTGCGGCTGGCGGACGGTCTCGGCGAGCTGATGCTGCAGCCGGGCGGTAGGCTGCGCCCGCCCTCGGCGGATGAGCCGATCACCGTCCGCTTTCGCGCCAGCGGCAATCTGCATATCGTCGGGCGTCATGGCGGCCGTAAGCTAAAGAAGATCTGGCAGGAGCTGGGCGTTGCTCCGTGGCGACGAGACACCACGCCGCTGCTGTTTTACGGTGAAACGCCGATTGCCGCAGCGGACAATCTGTTTGTGACCCACGAAGGTGAAGTCAAAGACGGGGAAGGGATCAGTCTGACATGGAGGAAAACGGGCGGTTAAGCCCGTTTTGATTCAGGATTCGCTCACCACCACGGTGCCGATTTCCGGGTGACTGAAGCTGGCGATTTTATCCAGGCGCAGCTCGCGGACGTTGCCGGCGAGTTCGACCACCAGATACTCGATATTTTTACGCGAGATTAGATCGCTGGCCTTCGCCTGCAGCTGTTCGCCATCCTTCAGCGCCAGCGTCAGCACCAGGTGATGCTGGCAGGCCAGCTCCAGGTTGTCGTAATCATCGCAGTTAATGGGTTGATAAGTATCATTCATTGACATAATCGCTCACCAGTAAGTTTGCTGCCGCATAAGCGGCCTTTTCCCTGACTGACTCCGAAAGGGCCTCATCCGCCGCAATCTCATTCAATACTTTCAACACGCAACCCAGCGCATTCGGGATATACCCTAAGTCTCCGCTGGCTATTTCCGCATACCGCTTGCGTATTAACTCACAATAGTGGTCCACATGCCCTCCTGTCAGCGTTCTGACTCAACCGTGGGATGCAAGTTTAAGCCTACGAAGATAAACTCTGTTTAGCAAGGGAACTATATCATAGTCATTTAAGCAATTTCAGCAGGATGAAACAGGTTGCTGCGATTGCTGACAGCCTTTTGCCGCCAGTTTCGCTACAATGTACGCCATTTTTTTCAGGAGTTTATTCATGGCGCTGAAAGCGACGATATATAAAGCCGCGGTGAATGTAGCCGATCTGGATCGCAACCAGTTTCTGGATGCTAACCTGACGCTGGCGCAGCACCCGTCGGAAACCCAGGAGCGCATGATGCTGCGCCTGCTGGCGTGGATCAAATATGCCGATGAACGGCTGCAGTTTACGCGCGGCCTCTCGTCAGACGACGAGCCGGAGCTGTGGCTGCTTAACGATCATCTCGGGGTTGATCTGTGGATCGAGCTGGGGCTGCCGGACGAGAAACGTATCAAGAAAGCCTGCTCGCGGGCGCAGGCGGTGGCGTTGTTCGCCTATAACAGCCGGGCGGCTGAAATCTGGTGGCAGCAAAATCAGAACAAGCTTGCGGCGTACCCGAAGCTGACCATCTGGTATCTTGATGATGCCCAGCTGGCGCAGCTTAGCGCTTTTGCCGACCGCACGATGACGCTGCAGGCCACTTTGCAGGAGGGGAGCATCTGGTTATCCGATGCTCAGAATAATCTGGAAATTCAGCTTACCGCCTGGCAAGCGCCGGCATGATTACTATCAGCCGCAGTGTGGCCATTGCTGACAACGAGATCACGCTGGAAGGTATTCGCGCCCAGGGGGCCGGGGGCCAGCACGTGAACAAAGCGTCGACCGCGATCCATCTGCGCTTCGATATTAAAGCCTCGAGCCTGCCGGCGTTTTACAAAGAGCGCCTGCTCGCCGCCAGCCATCACTTAATTTCTGCTGACGGTGTGGTTATCATTAAGGCTCAGGAATACCGCAGTCAGGAGATGAACCGCGAAGCGGCGATCGCCCGGCTGGTGGCCCTTATCAAAGAATTAACCGCAGTGCAAAAAAGTCGCCGGGAGACGCGACCGACTCGGGCATCCAAAGAGCGTCGCCTTGCTTCTAAGGCGCAAAAGTCCTCAGTCAAGGCGCTGCGTGGAAAAGTTCGCCAGTGAAGGCGTAGGCGAACGGGTGGAATGGATCATAAGGAAAGTAGAGTGAAGAAAATCATATTCTCCGTGATAGCGGCCTGTTCGCTGTTCGCGCTGTTTGGTTGTAACCATCGCGCCGAAAATGACACGGTTCAGCCGGCAGCGATGGAAGAGCTCAAACCGATGCAGCAAAGCTGGCGTGGGGTGCTGCCCTGCGCGGATTGCGAAGGCATCGACACCTCGCTGTTCCTGGAAAAAGACGGTACCTGGGTGATGAATGAGCACTACCAGGGCGCTGGTCGTGAACCATCTTCCTTTGCCTCTTACGGCACCTGGGCGCGTACGGCGGATAAGCTGGTACTGACCAACAGCAAGGGCGAAAAATCGTACTTTCGCGCGAAGGGCGACAAGCTGGAGATGCTCGACCGCAACGGGAGTCCCATTCAGTCTCCTCTCAACTATACCCTGGAGCCGGTGAAGGCCAGCCTGCCGACCACCCCGATGGCGATGCGTGGCATGTACTTCTATATGGCCGATGCGGCAACCTTTACTGATTGCGCGACCGGTAAACGCGTCGCGGTGGCGAACAATGCCCAGCTTGAGCGGGATTATGCCGCTGCCCGCGGCAATGATTCACGTCCGGTTCTGCTGGTGGTGGAAGGGCACTTTACCCTCGAGGCGAACCCGGATACCGGCGAAATGATGAAAACGCTGATGACGGATCAGGCCGGCAAATTTATTCCAGGGAAAGACTGCGGACACTGATTGTCCGGCTCCTGCCCGGGGAATGGGCAGGAGATACGCCTCAGCGGTAGCCGGCCAGCGGACTTCGTTCATGGTGGTTTTACCGTCCCCCTTTTCCACCAACCATAGCGCACGAATCATGAGCCTCATGACGGGTGGGAAAGGGCAAATCGTTCTTTTACTCCGCACCGGCCTTCGGTTTGTTCACCAGATACAGCGCGACGTGGCTCACGGAAGAGGGACTGAAGGCGCGGATCCCAAACGAAGTGACGCCGAGGCTGGAGAAGAAGAGCAGGTCGCCGGAACGTAGGTCGCTTTCGGCGATTTCGCGCAGTCCGCTGCCGGCAATCGAGCTGTGGCGCTGGAGGGGGACCGCCCATGGCAGTGAGCGGCTATCGGTCGCGGATGCGGAAGGGGCGTTGCGGCCGACGTCTACAGTGCAGGCGGTAGGCAGGAGCAGGGCGGAGGTCAGCAGCCCGCTGCTGAGAAGAGGTGCAGTCATGGGTACAGTCCTTGTAAAAAAAAGGCCCTGACATCCGTTCAGGGCCCTGGTTGGGTGATTAGCCTTTTATCGCTTTAACCAGATATTCCACAATATCCCCGGTCTTAATCAGCTGCTTCTCACCGTTGCGACGATACTTGTATTCGATATCGTCATTGTCGAGGTTACGATCGCCCAGCACGATGGTGTGCGGGATACCGATCAGCTCCATATCGGCGAACATCACGCCCGGACGCTCTTTACGATCGTCCATCAGCACTTCAATACCCTGGGCGCTCAGCTCGGCGTACAGTTTCTCCGCCAGCTCCTGCACACGGTAAGATTTGTGCATGTTCATCGGCAGGATCGCCACCTGGAATGGCGCAATCGCATCCGGCCAGACGATACCGCGATCGTCAAAGTTCTGCTCAATCGCCGCCGCCACTACGCGAGTGACCCCGATACCATAGCAACCCATCGTCAGGATCTGGTTGCGGCCATCTTCGCCCTGGACCGCGGCTTTCATCGCCTCGGAGTACTTCGTCCCCAGCTGGAAGATATGACCCACTTCGATACCGCGCTTGATAAGCAGGGTACCTTTGCCGTCCGGGCTCGGATCGCCGGCGACGACGTTACGGATGTCCGCGACTTCCGGCGTGGCGACATCGCGGTCCCAGTTGATGCCGAAGTAGTGTTTGCCATCGATGTTGGCGCCGGCGGCGAAATCGCTCATCACCGCCACAGTACGGTCGATAATCACCGGCACCGGCAGGTTCACCGGACCCAGGGAGCCCGGACCGGCTTTCACCAGGGCGCGGATCTCTTCTTCGGTGGCGAAGGTCAGCGGGCTGGCGACCTGCGGCAGTTTTTCCGCTTTCACTTCGTTCAGCTCGTGATCGCCGCGCACCAGCAGGGCAACCAGCGGGGAAGCGCTATCTTCAACCGCTTTCACCAGCAGGGTTTTCACGGTTTTTTCGATCGGCAGGTTGAACTGCTCAACCAGCTCGGCGATGGTTTTGGCGTTCGGCGTGTCGACCAGGGTCATCTCCTGGGTGGCGGCCGCGCGCGGAGTTTTCGGCGCAACGGCTTCCGCAAACTCGATGTTTGCCGCGTAGTCGGAGCTGTCGGAGAAGATCACATCGTCTTCGCCGCTCTGCGCCAGCACCTGGAATTCATGAGAGGCGCTGCCGCCGATAGAGCCGGTATCAGCCTGTACCGCGCGGAAGTCCAGCCCCATGCGGCTGAAGATTTTACTGTAAGCGGCGTACATCGCATCGTAGGTTTCCTGCAGCGATTCCTGCGACGTATGGAAAGAGTACGCATCTTTCATCAGGAATTCGCGGGAGCGCATCACGCCGAAACGCGGACGCACTTCGTCGCGGAATTTGGTCTGGATCTGATAGAAGTTCAGCGGCAGCTGCTTATAGGAGTTCAGCTCGTTGCGGATCAGGTCGGTGATGACCTCTTCGTGGGTTGGACCGAGGACGAACGGACGATCGCCACGATCGGCAATGCGCAGCAGTTCCGGGCCGTACTGCTCCCAGCGACCGCTCTCCTGCCATAGTTCAGATGGCTGAACGACCGGCATTAACACCTCGATCGCACCGGCGTTGTTCATCTCTTCACGCACGATGTTTTCGACTTTTTTCAGGACGCGCACGCCGGTCGGCAGCCAGGTGTATAACCCGGAGGCCAGCTTGCGGATCATCCCGGCGCGCAGCATCAGCTGGTGGCTGATTACCTCGGCGTCGGCAGGTGTCTCCTTCAGAGTGGAGAGCAGATATTGGCTAGTACGCATGTTGTAACGGTTCCAGTTAAACGAGCGGAACAGGCTGGTTGCCCAGCCTGAAACAAAAAAAGTGGTTTAGTTTACCAGTGTGGCAAAGATGCCAAAAGAGAGGAAAATAAAATTAGCGCGCTTCGAGAGCAAAGACTTCAAAACCGGAGGCAGTCACCCGCCAGCGGACGTTGAAATCCAGCAGCCAGACGGCGTAATTTTTACCTGCCTCTTCTTCCTTACGGTAGGCCGGACGCGGATCCTGCGCCAGCACCTCTCGGATAAACGCCTTCAGATGCGGATAACGCTTCTCCAGATGCAAAAGCTGCGTTTCGACCTCGGCGGTAAAACTGACGACCTGATCCGCCTGCGGTGCCTGTTGCGCGTAGCTGGCGTGCGCGTTGGGCAGCGCTTCGGCAAACGGCAGATAGGGTTTGATGTCGACCACCGGCGTACCGTCGACGAGATCGAGGCTGCCGAGCTCCAGTATCACCTGCTCTTTCTGACAGCGAACGCCCTTCAGCTCAACCAGCGACATGCCAATGGGATTGGGGCGAAACGTGGAACGGGTGGCGAAGACGCCCATACGCGCGTTGCCCCCGAGACGGGGAGGGCGCACCGTCGGACGCCAGCCGCCTTCCATGGTCTGATGAAACACAAACAAGATCCACAGATGGCTGAAGCTTTCCAGACCACGCACGGCGTCGGCCTGGTTGTAGGGCGCGATCAGATGGAGTTCTCCGCCGCCGTGCTTGACCAGACCCGGCTGGCGAGGCACGGCAAACTTCTCTTTATACGGCGAGCGGATAACGCCTATCTGCGCGAACTGAAATGCACTCATTGCGCCGATACGTTAAGCGCCGAGCCCAGACAAACCGCCTGACGGTAGCAGCCTGGGGTACCGCTGGTCACTTCGCAGCGGTGCAGCAGGACAGCATTGGCTTTCATTCGTGCGGCATTAATCTGCAGGCGCTTGCGGGCGGTAGGGATATTCGGCGGAGAATCCTGATTCGAAGCCTGGCAGGACTCGCCAGACACTTCACCCAGATCGCGGAACGGTTTACCTACCAGTTCTGACGCATCGGTATAAATACGTACCGGCGCCGGACGGGTTGCGCGTGGTTTGGTCGGCTCCGATTTAACCGGAGGAGTTGCAGTGCTTTGAACAGGCTCGACGGGAGATCTGCTTAGCATGGAACAACCGCTTAACATGAGTGCTATCAAACAGACCGGTAAAGCACGCATAATATTTCCTCAATGAATAAAAAACAGGGCGTTATTGAATCAGGTGCTTGCATAAATGACAAGACGGGCGTGAAGCCCGTCCTGAATGATATTACGGTGAGAAAAGATTACCAGCCTTTCACTGCGCCGCCGTTAAAGATCTTGTTTGCTGCTTCGTAAACTTCATCGCTCTGGTAAGCCTGAACGAATTTTTTCACATTCTCAGCATCTTTATTGTCTTCACGCGCCACGATCAGGTTCACGTACGGCGACTCTTTCCCTTCAACAAAGATGCCGTCTTTCGCCGGGGTCAGGCCAATCTGGCTGGCGTAAGTGGTGTTGATAACGGCCAGCGCAATCTGCGCGTCGTCGAGAGAACGCGGCAGCTGCGGTGCTTCCAGTTCAACAATCTTCAGGTTTTTCGGGTTCTCGACGATATCCAGCGAGGTCGGCAGCAGGCCAACGCCGTCTTTCAGTTTGATCAGGCCCACCTGCTGCAGCAGCAGCAGAGAACGACCGAGGTTGGTCGGATCGTTAGGGACGGCGATCTGCGAGTCCGGCTGCAGTTCGTCCAGCGATTTGATTTTCTTCGAGTAACCCGCGATCGGGTAGACGAAGGTGTTGCCGACAGCCACCAGCTTGTAGCCGCGGTCTTTAATCTGCTGGTCGAGGTACGGTTTATGCTGGAAGGCGTTGACGTCGATATCACCTTTGCTCAGCGCTTCGTTCGGCAGAACGTAATCGTTGAAGGTCACCAGCTCAACGTCAAGGCCATACTTCTCTTTTGCCACTTTCTGCGCGACTTCAGCGACCTGCTGCTCCGCCCCGACGATAACGCCGACTTTAATATGATTCGGATCTTTTTCATCCTGACCGCAACCCACCAGCGCCAGAGAACCGATTAACGCACCAACTGCCGCAAAGGTTTTGAAATTAAAGGCCATGTTATTTCCTTCCTGTAAGAATGAGTGTTGTCTGCCAATAACGTTATTTATGAGTCACAGCCCGGACGATGCGATCGCCAGAGAATTGAATTAAATAAACCAGAATAACCAGCAATACCAGTACGGTATTCATCACGGTGGCGTTGTAGCCGATATAGCCATACTGATAACCAATCTGCCCCAAACCGCCGGCGCCCACCGCGCCGCCCATGGCGGAATAGCCCACCAGGGTGATAAGAGTGATAGTGGCGGCGTTGACCAGACCCGGCAGCGCTTCAGGCAGCAGAACCTTACGCACGATCTGCAGCGGCGTAGCGCCCATTGCCCGGGAGGCTTCAATAAGGCCTGTCGGGATCTCCAGCAGCGCGTTCTCCACCATGCGAGCGATAAACGGCGCGGCGCCCACTGTCAACGGCACGATCGCCGCCTGCAGGCCGATTGAGGTGCCGACGATCACGCGGGTAAACGGGATCATCCAGACCAACAGGATAATGAACGGGATGGAGCGGAAAATGTTCACCAGCGCCGACAGCGTCCGGTACAGTTTAGCATTGGCGACGATTTGCCCCGGACGGGTCACGTACAGCAGCACGCCCACCGGCAGACCAAGGACAAAACCGAAGAAGCCGGAGACAAAGGTCATTGCCAGCGTTTCCCATACGCCGCGCAATAGCAGCCACATCATTGCCTCAGACATAACCCAATACCTCTACTTTTACATGATGTTCCTGCAGCCAGGCGATAGCCGCCTGAGTGTCTTCCTGTGTACCGTGCATTTCAGTCAGCATGATGCCGAACTTCACCCCGCCGGCATAATCCATCTGCGCGCTAATAATGTTGTTATTCACGTTGAAGCGACGGGCGGTTTCAGAAAGCAGCGGCGCATCGACGGAGTGGCCGGTAAATTCCATGCGCAGCATTGGTACGCTATCCGCTGTAGCGGTAGGTTTCAGGCGCGCCTGGTAGTCATCCGGAATATCCAGGTGCAGGGTCGACTGAATAAACTGCTGGGCCAGCGGCGTCTTCGGATGGGAGAAGACTTCGCTCACCGTGTCCTGCTCAATCAACTGGCCGTTGCTAATCACTGCCACGCAGTCGCAAATGCGTTTCACCACATCCATTTCGTGGGTGATCAGCAGGATGGTCAGCCCCAGACGACGGTTAATATCTTTCAGCAGTTCGAGAATGGAACGGGTGGTGGCCGGATCCAGGGCGCTGGTGGCTTCATCGCACAGCAGTACCTTGGGGTTACTGGCCAGCGCGCGGGCAATGGCGACACGCTGTTTCTGACCGCCGGAGAGATTAGCCGGATAGCTGTCGTGCTTATCACCCAGGCCGACAAGATCCAGCAGCTCCGTCACGCGGCGTTTGATTTCTGCCTGTGGCGTGTTATCCAGCTCCAGAGGTAACGCCACGTTGCCGAAAACGGTGCGGGATGCCAGCAGGTTAAAATGCTGGAAAATCATGCCAATCTGACGGCGAGCGCGGGTTAGCTCTTTTTCCGACAGCGCAGTCAGCTCCTGACCGTCAACCTGTACGCTGCCCTCGGTCGGGCGCTCCAGCAGGTTAACGCAGCGAATCAGCGTACTTTTACCGGCGCCGGAGGCACCGATGACGCCGTAAATCTGTCCGGCAGGGACATGCAGGCTGACGTTATTCAGCGCCTGAATGCTGCGATTCCCCTGCTGGAACACTTTGGTGATATTGGAAAGTTTAATCATCAGTTATTTATTATCGTTTAGCCGTTTGCCGTGGCATTTTCTTCTGCCGTATCCAGGCGATGCCTGGCAATGAAATGGATGTTAAGGCATCCAGACGTCTAAATCAATCTGACTCTTTATAATGAGCACTTTCTTGCATGCGGAAACATGCGATACTAACGGCACTAGCCTTTTTCAGGAGCAAACCGGTGGCAAAGTCAGTACCCGCAATTTTTCTCGACCGTGACGGCACTATTAATGTCGATCATGGCTACGTCCACGAAATCGACAATTTTGAATTTATCGATGGCGTCATTGACGCAATGCGCGAACTAAAAGAGATGGGCTACGCGCTGGTGCTGGTCACTAACCAGTCCGGTATTGCTCGCGGTAAATTTACCGAAGCCCAGTTTGAAACGCTGACCGAATGGATGGACTGGTCCCTGGCAGACCGTGGCGTCGATCTGGACGGTATCTATTATTGCCCGCATCACCCGCAGGGTGCGGTTGAGGAGTACCGTCAGACCTGTGATTGCCGTAAACCGCATCCGGGGATGCTGATCTCCGCCCGCGATTATCTGCATATCGATATGGCCGCTTCCTATATGGTTGGGGACAAACTGGAAGATATGCAGGCTGCAGCGGCTGCTGATGTCGGTACTAAAGTGCTGGTGCGTACCGGTAAGCCTGTTACTGAAGAAGCGGAAAAAGCCGCGGACTGGGTGCTAAATAGCCTGACAGAGCTGCCGGCGGCGATTAAAAAGCAGCAAAAATAAGCGTTACGTATAAAAGATGAGCGGTTGAAATAAAATTGTATTTTTCCGCTTGTCATTCCCGGCGGGCTCCCTATAATGCGCCTCCATCGACACGGCGGATGTGAATCACTTCACACAAACAGCCGGTTCGGTTGAAGAGAAAAATCCTGAAAAACGGGTTGACTCTGAAAGAGGAAAGCGTAATATACGCCACCTCGCGACAGAGCGCTAAAGCGCGTCGCAACTGCTCTTTAACAATTTATCAGACAATCTGTGTGGGCACTCAAAGTGACATGGATTCTTAATGTCTTCGGACAATAAAT
>NZ_JBNRLJ010000003.1:0-431356 GCF_050378655.1 Klebsiella sp. 7-CIP_Kleb. | reverse complement strand
GAATACTGATGATCTGTTCGTCGGAAAAACGCTTCTTCATGGGGATGTCCTCATGTGGCTTATGAAGACATTACTAACATCGGGGTGTACTAATCAACGGGGAGCAGGTCACAAGGATAGACGAACCGCTATGGCTCACTCCCGGCATATTAAGGCAGCACTCAAGGCAATACATGCGGATGACCCTACAGCCTCCTATGAGGATATGAGGGGCCACCTACGGGATGTCGCTGAGTGGGAACTTTCAACGGGACGTTCTGATATCTTCGAGCCGGACATGAGGGACATCTATCGGGACCAGTACGGTGAACTTGGTGAGAACCTTACCGATGCTCTGGCTAGTGAACCGCTGAGTATTGACCAGCATCGCTACATCAATGAGGCCCTGAAGGTACTCAAGGCTTGCATGAAGCGTATCGAAGCGGGAGACAGTCAGTCACTGATAGATTACGTCGATCGTTTTGATGATATTGATCGGCAAGATGACCAAGCCTCTGTGTCCCTATCTGTTAGTGCTCCTGAGGTAAAACCAGCAGCGCTAGCTGCACTAGCAGTCACACCAAGCGTCACTGTGGCTAGCCTCTTTGAGCAGTATGAAGCGGAGAACGCTCAGAACTGGAAGCCAGCCACCTTAAGGGAGAACCAATCGTCTCACGCTGCGTTAATCGAAATCTTTGACTATCTGGGTCTCAATGCTGACGCCAATACGATAACACGCGCTGATGTGCTTAGAGTCCGTGATGTCCTCCAGCAGTTACCGAAGAACCGCAAGCAGCGCTTTAAGGATAAACCGTTAGTTGACCTGTTGGCTCGTGAGGATAAAGCCGACTGTCTGGACGTAGTCACCATCAACAATAAATATCTCATTAAGATGGCGGCTGTCTTTAAGTGGGCTGTACGTAATGACCTGATTAAAAAGAACATGACTGAGGGGCTGGAACTCAAGGTTCCCCAGCGTAAAGCCTCAGAGGCCCGCAACGCTTTCTCTACGGAGCAGGTAGGGAAACTGCTGGTCGCCGCTAAGTCATACTCTCAGAAGACCTCGGGCAAGCCTTATCACTATTACGTTACGGCGCTGGCTGCTATCACTGGTGCGCGACTCAATGAAGTGGCTCAACTTCAGGTAAAAGACGTTAAGGTCACTGAGGCCGGGACTGTTTATATTCATATCAATGAGGATGACAGCAGCCTGCCCGGTAAGAGCATCAAGAACGCTCACAGTGATCGCTGTGTGCCTCTGGTTGATGGTGCCTACGGTTTTGTATTGGCTGACTTTATGGACCTGTTAGAAGCCCGTAGGAACGCTGGGAGTGAAGATGCTATGGTATTCGATGGCCTGCGTCTCATGAAGAACGGCTACGGTGAGCAGGTGAGCAAGTGGTTTAACAGAACGTTGTTACCTAAGGTCCTCGCTGACCGTGACGGCTTGGCGTTCCACTCGTTTAGACATACGGTCGCCACTCAGTTAAAACAGCATGGCGTCGAGTTGGCTTACGCTCAGGCTATTATGGGGCATAGCTCAGGGTCTATTACCTATGACCGCTACGCTAAAGAGGTTGAGGTAGACCGATTAGTTAATGTAATGGCTGATGTTTATAAGGAGGTAAAGTAAATGGCGGTTCCGTATGAACCAGCGGAGTTCAAGAAAGAAGCTTTTAACTGCCCGTACTGTCAGGCTTACGCTAAACAAAAGTGGGAGCAATTATATCTTTTCTATGAACAAGATGCCTTTCCTATGCATGTGTCACAATGTGAGCGCTGTGGGGAGTACTCGTATTGGTTTGAAGAATCCCTCCTGATTCCTGCTTCTGCGAATGTTGAAATGCCGAACCCGGATATGCCGGAAGATTGTAAGTCCGACTACATGGAAGCCAGAAGCATCGTTAACCTGTCTCCTAAAGGTGCCGCTGCGCTACTCCGCTTGTGCTTACAGAAACTCATGCGCCATCTCGGTGAACCGGGGAACAACATTAACGCAGACATTAAGTCTCTCGTTGAGAAAGGATTGCCTGTGCGTATCCAACAAGCTGCTGACATTTGTCGTATCGTTGGTAATCAGGCCGTGCATCCCGGAGAGATTAGCCTTGATGATGACCCTCAGTTAACACATGGTCTCTTCAAGTTATTGAATATCATTGTTGATGACCGCATCACCAGACCTAAAGAAATCGAAGCGATGTTCCAGAGCATGCCTGAAGGTCCGCGACAAGGCATCGAAAAGCGGGACGGCAAGGCTAGCGGATAGTCCTTCGGAATTAGCTAGCACTATAGGGACAGTCTAATACGACTCACTATAGGGAGATACGCCAAATCACCTTGATAATTGACTATATGTCAAGCATTTTGAATTAGGGCACACTATAGGGAGACAGTGAGAAATAAATTTTATGATGACACTCACTGTCCCTATGCACACTTCACGCTGGCAATCAGCATTCCTTAACCGTAACTCATCGCATTCTTTCAGGGGCGGGATGACCACATACAGACGAACACAGCGGAGACAGTATGTCACTGCTTCCCGGTTCTTCTAGGTCAGTCGATGAGTGAATAGCAAATAGTCTTTATGAGAATTATTATCATCATAATAGACGCGAGCCTACAGGGGCTAACTTAAAGTTTACTTAAAGACCATTAAGATGCTTATAGTTTAAATAATAGATTAATTAAAAGATAACTATTAGAACTTTAAGTATTACCCTCAAGTGAACTTAAAGAGGTGATGATATTTATCATTAATAATCACCATACTCTGGGCCACTCACAGTCCTCTGTGTCTCCAGCGGTCAGCCCTTGGAGAATTAGGGCACACTATAGGGAGAGGGTCTCGATACCTCTTCGCTAGCGCAGCTAGTGCTGCTGTCAACAGATGGTTCACTTTCTGTACAACCGTCAGTCCTCACCCGAAGCCTACTCTGGGCGTGACTCCTTGCCGATACGCTGATGTACCTCATTGTGAAATCTTTAGGTAGTAATCAACATCGTGTATCAGCTTTGGGCCATGAACCCAGAGACGCTTCGGGTGCGGATTTACCGCCACTCGCACCAGCAGTGCTAGCTGCGCCAGCCATTGAACATCATACAGGTCTCCGTGCACATGACGTGCCGCCCCTGAGTTGGTCCGATTGGTCCTCACCTATCCATGGTCATCACACGACCACCAATACCGCCAGACCTTCTGGCACCTTAGCAATCACAAAGTCATTCTGTCTGCATCCTGTCGCCTGCTGGTCTCCCTTTACGTGGGGACTTTGTGTAGGTCAGCAGGGTGTGACTTCAGGATGCAAACAAAATGGAGTACACGTAAATATGAGTAATCAACAACTTTCAGCCAACCAAATCGCCTACCTTAACCGCGCTATGTCAGACGGTAAGGGCCTCATCGAAATCGGTGAGTTGGCTCGGGGTCTTGGTAAACGACCTGACAACGTTAAGCGTAAACTGGAGAGAATCTTCCCGGAGGATCATTTACTCAATCTGAGGAAAAGATATAAAGCCTCAATTGGTAAGGGGGCATCGCGGGAGATTGAAACTTACATGCTCGACTACAAGACCGCTGGCGCTCTCGCTATGTCATATGACGGCATGTTAGGCATTGAGGTCTTAACCATCCTTGAGGACTCCCTGAGCACCATCCAAGCGATGACCATCGAAGCCGCAAAAGATAACTCCGCTGGCGTCCTTAAGGCCGCTGCTGGCTTCCGTGAGCGGTACCGTGAGCGCTTGGAGTTCCGTCCGGGTGCCTCCGAGAATGAGGACCGCAGCGTCGCCCTTAAGCGTCTTGGACGTAAGGGACTGTAACTGCCATGAAGAATCTACATCCCGTAGCAGACCTACCGCCAGACTTCACCGTTGACATGAAGATTGACCCACGGACACCCGAAGGCCGCAAAGCGATGCGCCTTGTTGATGTACCGACAGCTGCACTCATAGCCGCTCTGGGTCTCCCACCGAAGCATTCACGCCCTGAGTTCTACTATTCGCACGCTGCGCTTTGCATGATGGCGACCGCTGAGGGTCTGACTCCGATGGACTTCAAGTAAGTACACCAGTAGCACCATCACCAGAATCACCAGAATCACCAACAAGTTAACTCCTGTTTGGAACTGACCGATGCGGGGAGACGCCGTAGGGATACCCATGGCCGACCGATAAGTTCCACACTTTTATCATCATTCCAAATAAGGAGAATCAAATTATGTCTATTTCATATCGTAAGCTCGACATCAACCTGAGCGCCGACAAAGAGACCGTGCTGGTCTTCGGCCAAGAGATGACCACCAAGTATTTCACTGAGATTGTAGTGACCTCAATGCTGAATGGTCTGCCTGCCCTGAGCACAGGCGCACACGCCATCCTGACAGCTCTACACGCTGCTGGTCTTAACGCTAATGACTACGGGGCATATTCCCGAGCGTGGTCTGAGAGCAACGCAGAGGCACGTAGAGAAGCTGAGCGTCAGCGCATTGAGAACGAGAAAGACCGTCAGCGCATCGCCGCTATGTATGCAACCCCTGAAGAAATCGCTAAAGAGGCCGCAGAGCGTAAGGAACGTAAGGCAGACCTTGAGCGTCGCTTCAGCCGTAAAGGCGCTGCATTCGGTCTGTAAGTTCAACGGACTAATGGCACTGTGGGTCAAAACTCATGGTGCCATACCGCTACCAACATCAATCTCATTCAAATTAAATACAAGGAGGCATCCCATGCCAGAAGTAAAACGTATCGACTCGAACAATTCAAAGATTAAACACACCGACGAACTCCGCGCTCACCTGCTGGATAAAGAAGGCAACAAGATTCCGCATAGCGTCTTTGGTACTGATACGACGCGCACCGAGATTATCTCTCAGGCTGACGGTACAGGCGAGATCATGAATGTTGGCTTCACTGACCGCTCAGGCCGCCCGCAGGCATTCGGTAATGACGTGACTGATTATGTACAGGCCCTTGAGTCTGCACTTGATGAGACGCTTAACGATGGTGATTTTATCAATGGGTTGAACACCGAAGTGTTCCCTTGTGAGCAGCGCCCATTTGCTACTCTGCCGACTCCAATTAACCGCGAGACCCTGACTGATCGCACCGTCCGCTTCCTGTCTAACGGCGTGTATAACCCAGCGAAGAACGCCCCGACCACTAAGGTTAAAGGCGGTCAGACCCTGATGGTTAACCCTGTGATTGCCGACAAGGACGCCAAAGAAACAGGTATCCTGTGCTCAGCTATTACCCATGTGTCTGACTTTGCGATGATGGGCGGCTGGACTGGCGCTGGTCTGATGGCTACAGCTACCGATATGGTTGACCAGTATCTGCGTAACATGACCTCTAAAGTTGTCGATGTGCTGCTGGATGCTCCAGACCTTCAGTCAACCAAAGTGGGCGCATTGTCTGGCAAAGCGTCAGCACAAGCCGATGACATTCTGGATGCTGTAGCGGTGAACCTGCCGTTCTACCTTGGCTCCTCACTGACCGATTACACCCTACTGGTCCCAGAGAAGTACGAAGCTATCCTCAATCGTGCAGCCCAGAAAGCGGGTATGACCGAGATTAGCGAACTGGTAGGCACTGCCGTTGCGCCTTACAGTGGTGATGACCGTGGCGTTATCATTCTACCGAAGAAGTACGCTATGTTATCTTTCCGTTCAACCCGTAGTGGCGACCTCGTTAACGTGTTGGTTACTCGTGACGCTAACCGTGCAGGCTATGACGTCGAACTGGTAGGCGCACTAGATGTCATGGCAACGGGTACCGTTAAGGTTAAGGCCGGGGCGTTCGACACTGAGGCGGCTGCTAGTTATCCGTTGGTCCACGTCCTGAAGTTTGAAGACTAACCCTATGAACCCTTGGAGGAGACTCTGAGGGTTTATTACTGTTATGATATAACATATCAAATAAGGGCAAGGAGGCGCTATGTCAAACCTGATGCTGCTCTATCTAGTCCTTCTTCTGGTGTATTACGTAGTGGAGGAGTTTTAAGAAATCACCACAAAAATCTTAGGGGATATGTAATAGTTCCCTTGTGAGTAATTCCCCCCGTTACTGCTTCTTGCAGTCACAGCTATCTCTTTGAATCTTTCTAAAGGAGAAGGGCGGCACGTCTTACCTCAGGTTCTATTCCCGCTGTGGGAATCTAACTGCGGGTATTGACCAGAGATCACTCAGTGTGTAACCATACGTGTAACCAGACGGATTCACCTGTCTTTAAGAATCAAATGGTTAGTTGGTGATTGTCTTCGATACTTCGATTCCCTTCGCCCGCTCCAATTTCAAGTCTCCTGAAGTCTACCCAACTCAATTTTCCCTTGAAAAATAAGCGGTTATAGCTTTCTGTTAGTCTATTGAACTCCGACGGAGGACTCCACTTTGGTTGCCGGATCGGCGTTTTGCGCTGCTGGCGCTGGAGTCGTAGCGTTTAGTGATATTTTCGCACTTATCCTGTTTCCGCAGGATGAGTGATTTTACGCAACCGGCTCGCGCTGACGACGACCGATACCGCAGAGGCCGCGGCGGCGCTCCACAGCGCAACATGAATTGCCCTTTCATCTGCTGCCAGCAGAACGGCTACGGCGGCGGCTCCCAGGCACTGCCCGAAAGTGCGCATAATGGATAAAACACCGGACGCATAACTCGCGTGCTCACGAATAACGTTTGAGAGCATTTCCCGGTTATTGGGACTCTGAAAGCAGCCAAACCCTATTCCGCACACCAGACTTCGCAGGCAGATATCCCACATTGAAGGGCTGGCGGGTAACGTCGCCAGCAGGATCAAACCGACGACAAATATCACCAGCCCCAGAGTGGATATCGCCGGGGCTGATATCGTGTCCGCCCAACGGCCTGCATGCGGCGCAATCACCACGATCCCTAATGGCCACGGCGTAAACAGCAGGGCAGACACTACCGGACTGTAGCCGTATTCGCTCTGAAACAGGAAGGGTAGCGCAATAAAGGTGATCCCCTGGCTGACAAAAGCAATCATCGACGTGAAGGCCGCGAGGGTAAAACGTTCATTTTTAAACATGGTCGGCGGCAGTAAGGGATGACCCGTGCGGCGGATTTGCCAGATAAAAGCCATGCCGCTCAGCGCAGCGAGAGCCATCCAGCAAAGGCTGCCGAATTGATAAGTGGCGTTCTGTAGGCTGTTCGCCGCCATGATCGTCGAACCCAACAGCAGCGCCGACAATATGGCGCCCAGGGTGTCGAAGGGCGCCTGCATACGGATCGCATCCCGCGGCAGCGCTCTGACCGCCAGCAGTAAGGCTAGGGTGCCGGGAAGAACGTTTATCGCAAACAGCCATTGCCAGCTCAGGGTGTGAAGGATCGTACCACCCAATACCGGGCCGATAGCGGAGCTGGAGGCAATGAGCAGGGCATGGTACCCCAGAATGCGGCCAAGTAATCGTCCGGGAAATACGGACCTGAGTATTGCGGGGGCAATACTCAGCGTTGCCGCGCCGCCGATCCCCTGAAGCACGCGCATACCGATAAGCACTTCGGGCTTATTCGCCAGCGCGCAACCCAGTGATGTCAGGGTAAAGGTCGTCAGGCCCGCCAGAAATACAGGGCGATAACCCAGACGGGCCGCAAGCGCCGCGAATATCGCCAGCGTCATCGCAGCCGCCAGCAGATACCCGTTGGCGAACCAGACGGCAATACCGGCAGGTACCTGCATCTCCTGAGCCATTGAGGGCAGGGCAATGTTGATCATGGTGCCATCAAACACGCCCATTAAGGTGGTGGTCATGATTGCGGCCATCACCCGTGCGCGCGCCGGGCCAGGCAGTCCTTCGTCGCCGGGTTGGCTGGAAAAGAGCGTCATCATTTGTCCTCTGAGAAGAGTGTATGGATGACAAAACTATAAAGATGGCTTTTACCAGGCGGAAGGCGCACTATTTTCACTTTATTGTTGCATCAAACGCCTTATCTTAATGTGCTGGGAGAAAGGGTAATGTCTGATCCCGATTTTAATTTGCTGGTAGCTCTCGACATATTGCTGAGTGAAGCGAGTGTCGCAGGTGCGGCACGTCGTCTGAACCTAAGCACCTCGGCCATGAGCCGAACATTAAGCAGGTTACGCGATGTCACAGGAGACCCGATCCTGGTGCGCGCCGGGCGTAACATGGTACTGACCCCGTGGGCCGAAGCGACCCGGGATCGCGCCAGGCGTGCAGTGCACGAGGCCAGGGCAGTATTGCAGCCCTCAACGGAAACGTTCTGCGCGCGAAGTCTGGCGCGTCTTTTTACCATCAGGGCAAACGATGGTTTTGTGGTGGCGTTTGGGCCTGCGCTCATCGCAGCGGTTGCCGACGCCGCGCCTGACGTCTGTATACGCTTCGCGCCTAAGCCGGAAAAAACGTCGCGCTATCTTCGGGAAGGGCTGGTTGATCTGGAGATTGGCGTTCAGAGTAATATGGGGCCAGAAATACGGCTGCAACGACTGTTTGAGGATCGGTTTGTTGGCGTCGTGCGTAAAGGGCACCCGCTGGCTAAGCAGGCAGAAATAGGCGTGAGTGATTATGTCGCCTGGGGCCATGTGGTAGCGTCACCCGAGGGCGCGTTGCACGGATCCGTTGACGATGCGCTGGCCGAACTGGGGACAAAACGTAAAATTGCGAGCGTCGTACCGGGATTTCCGACAGCACTGTCCGTGGCGCTGGAATCGGATCTTATCGCCATGATACCCGCACTCTATTTACTCAATCAGCAGGTAACGGACCAGGTACACGTTTTCGAGCTGCCGTTCAAAAGCCGTCGTATTACGGTATCGCAGATGTGGCACCCAAGGATGGAACGCGACCCCGGTCACCGCTGGCTGAGAAAGCAAATTCTTGCGATATGCGGTGGGGGGAGGTCAGTCATGGCCTGACCAAATAGACATGTCCGCGCTACAGTCTCGCCACAGCGATCGCTGCTTTCAAAGGATGAGACTCATGACGGCATACGGAACGGAAATTTTCTCAATGAGCGATCTGAACAGATTCACGATCGAAGTCTCCATACTTCGATAGACCGTTTATGTTCTTTCCGTGAGACCTAATCGAAAGCCCTCGTGGTACCTTTAAATTAACAATTAACGACGAATAAAGGACAGCTTCCCTGTCCTTTATTCTTTTTTATTCAGTTTTGCTCTCGCGCGATCGCAATACCTCACCGACCACAGGAGCAGCGGTAAACGCATTTGGCCATCCCGCGTAGAACGCCGCCTGGGCAACCACTTCTCCGGCCTCTTCAGCCGAAAGCCCATTATCCATGGCTCTGTTTAGGTGGTAGCCAATCTGCGCGCTCTGTCCGGCGGCGATTAACGCGCTGACCGTCACCAGGCTTCTGTCGCGGGGCGTTAGCGCGGGCCGTTGCCAGAGGTCGAGAAACAGCGGGTCGGCGGTAAATTTAACCAGGCCAGGTGAAATGGGGCCGACATTTTTTTCGACGGTGTCTGCACGCTGTTTCTCTACCTGTTCATTGAGGGGCAGCAGCGTCGGCGAGGCGGCGGGGAGGGACTCTGCCGTCACGCCCCTGGCTTCAAAGATGGCTTTAGCGACGCTGACGGCTGACATCGCATTGGGCCAGCCAGCGTAGAAGGCGAGGTGAGTAATGATCTCTGACACTTCCGCTGGCGTCACGCCGCTATCGAGCGCGACGGCAATATAGTGCTTCAGCTCTCCTGGCTGGTTGCGGGCAATCAGCATCGCCATGGTCACGATGCTACGGTCGCGGGCGGACAGGGCGTCACGTTGCCAGAGGTCGTTGCTGATGGCCTCGCGGCCGAAGCGCGCCAGCGCCGGCGACACCGCTTGAATATCAGCGTCCGTAAGGGTAGAAGGGGTAATTTTCATCATAGCTTCATCTCTTTGTTCGTTGGCATAAGCAAAATCAGACAGCACAAGCGACAAGGCTGCCGCGGCAATCACGTTTTTCATATTTGCTCCTTTCCGATCCACTGGGCGGATCGTTAGCGCGTCCACACCTGAGGATGGTCTTTGGCTTGCGGCGTGTTTTGCGCCATCACGCCTGTGAGGAAGTGCGGCTGATAGGCTTCTTCCAGATAGCGGATTTCTTCCGGGCTCAGTTGAAGGGCTACAGCGTTGACCGCGCCGTCAACATGATGCTTTTGCGTGGCGCCGACCACCGGGGCGGTGACTTTAGTCAGCAGCCAGGCCAGCGAAATTTCGGTCATGGAGACCTGATGCCGTTCGGCAAGTTCGGCGACGCGGGCAATAATGCTCCGATCCTGCTCTGCCGTGCGGTCGTATTTGCCCCGGGCATAATCATCTTCCACCGCTCGCCGCGTGTGGCCTTCTAAGCGGGCGAGACGGCCGCTGGCCAGCGCGCTATAGGGAGTCATCGCGATATTATCTTCCGCGCACAGCCCGAACAGCTCTCGTTCGTCTTCACGCATAATCAGGTTGTAGTGGCTCTGCACAGAAACAAAGGACGTGAGCCCTTCGCGTTCGGCAAGGGCGTTCGCCTTCGCCAGCTGCCAGGCATAACAATTGGAAATGCCAATCGCGCGCACCTTGCCGGCGGCGACAGCGGCATGCAGCGCCTCCAGCACGTCGATAACCGGGGTGTTGTAATCCCAGATGTGGTAAATGTAGAGGTCGATGTAGTCCATCCCGAGGTTTCGCAGACTCTGGTCAAGCGAGCGGGTGATCGCCTGTTTTCCGCTGATCCCCCCGGCAATCTGGGCAGCGGTTCGTGGCAGAAACTTGGTGGCCAGCACCACATCCTCGCGTTTTGCCATCTCCCGCAGCGCCCGGCCAACGTACCGTTCGCTGGAGCCGTTCTGATAGGCGATGGCGGTATCGTAAAAATTGATGCCCTGTTCCAGCGCGTAGCGGATGATGTCCCTGCTGGCTGTTTCGTCCAGCGTCCAGCGATGCTGGCCCGTTGACGGATCGCCAAACCCCATACATCCCATGCAGATGCGGGAGACCAGTAAGTCACTCTTCCCGAGCCGGGTATACTGCATCTTTATTTTCTCCCTTTGGGTTATTCCACCAGAGTTTTAAGCCGTACGATCAGTCTGGCCGCGTGTTCCCGGGCACGCGTTTTTTGCTGAGCGATTTTGTCGGCATCCCGGTCGGCGTAGCTAATGCCGCAGGTATAAACCGGCGCCAGCAGCTCAAGATTGCACAGCCTGGCCGTGGTCTCGAAGGGAAGGAGATACTCCTCAATGGCATGGCCAAAGAAACCGTCAGCGGTATAGAGCGTCTGTGGCGCTCCCGTGGTGAAGGAGAGGATCAGCTTTTTACCACCCAGTTTCGCCGTTGAGCCATGGGCGAAGCCGTGGACAAAGACCTCGTCCAGCCACTGTTTCATTAACCCGGGCAGCCCATACCAGCTAAAGGGAAACTGCCAGACAATCACATCCGCCTGCAGCAGGCTTTCCTGCTCTGCGGCGATGTTGAATTTGCCGTCCGGATAGAGCCAGTCCAGACGACGGATTTCCGCATCAGGCAGGGCGGTCGCCAGCTCATCGAGGATGGTGGCGTTGGCGATGGAATGGTTAAGATCCGGATGCCCGGAAACGATAAGGATATGAGGCTTTCTCATCGTTACTCCTGAGGTTTAAATTCGGCAGAGAAGAGGTTTTCCCAGTTAATAAACGAGCCGAGTGGAATACACTCGAAGGTTAATAAACCCGCCTTCGCCAGCGGAAATTCGGCCATGATGTTATTCGCCTCTTCCACGGTGTCGCACTCGAGGAAAATAGCGACGCCGGGTCGGTCCTGACGGAAATAGATGTCGCGGATAAAGCCAGATTTATACAGCCCCCAGGCATGGAGGGCTTCCGCGGTAAGGTGCGGCGCATAGTGGTCCAGCGTTGCGCCGGGCGCGGGGATATCCAGACATAAAATTCGCATCGTTGTCTCCGGAAAGTCGTTATCAGCGGGAAGAGACAAAAGTATACGAGCCACAGGGAGTGAAGATTAGGCGGTCATTGACTTAAGAATATTTAGCCTGTACTTAATAATCAGGCGATACTGTCGCAAGGAGATGCTATGAATAACGCCCTTTATAATCAAATACGCATCTTTCAGAGCATTGCGCGCGAAGGCAATATCTCGGCCGCGGCGAGGAAATTAGAAATCACGCCGCCGTCTGTTAGCAATGCCCTCAAGCTGCTGGAGGAGCATATCGGTCATCCGCTTTTTGTGCGTACCACCCGGCGAATCGAGCTGACGGAAACCGGCCAACAGTTGCTGGAGCAAACCGCTGCGGCGGTCGAGGTTCTGGAAACATCGCTGGAGAGCCTCCGCGATCAGAATCGGGAACCCTCCGGGGCGGTGAGAATTACGCTCTCGCGCTTTGCCTACCTGCTTATTCTTAAACCGGCGATGGCGGCTTTCTGTCAGCAATACCCGGGGATCCAGCTGGAAATATCGGTCTATGACGGTACCGTCAATATCATTGAAGAACGATTCGACCTTGGGATCCGCTTTGGCGATATTCTCGAAGGCGGGGTGGTCGCCCGCCCGTTAATGAAACCGTTTCGCGAAGGGTTATATGCCTCCTCAGCCTATCTGGCCGAATATGGCGTGCCTGAGTCGCCCGCCGATCTCAGCCATCACCGGCTGATTGGCTATCGCTTTATTACCAACCACCGCATCCTGCCGCTGATCCTCAATGACCACGGCGAGCAACTCACCGTGGAGATGCCGGGGCAGTTAATCAGCAATGATATTGACGTCATGGCAGACGGTATCCGCCATGGATTGGGGATTGGCCGCTTGTTTGAACCTATCTGGCGGCTACAGCCCGATCGTGAACAGTTTCTACCGGTGATGGAGGACTACTGGAAAACCTATCCGCCGGTTTATCTCTATTACCCGAAAAACGCGGGTAAAACGAAAAGGGTGAAAGCCCTGATTGATTTTCTGATAGCGCATACTGCGGCATAAAGGCTATTTTGCGTGCGAAATGTCTGAAGACACCGGCCCTGTCTTTCCCTCTGTCTTAACCCTATACTCCCTGCGGATAAAGCGGTTTTTTATCGCGGTGCAACGGCTTATCCCATCGTCAACGCGATGGGCGGGGAATTTCAATAAGGGAGAGGCAGCAATGGGCAGACGCTTAATGGTCTGTGTATTCGCGCTGGTGGCGTTTTCAGCCACTGCAGCGCATGGCCATCACGGCCAGTCGGTAATATCGGGCGCCGACGGCGGCAACGGTTCGGACGGCGGCAGTAGCGATAACTCCTCGGGCAGGGCAGGGTGCCCGGGCGGCACCGATCCCGATAAGCACGGCCATTTTTACCTGCCCGGCACCCGCGAACCCTGCAATCCTGGCCCTCAGGATGCAGAGAATGTCGGGTCTTCCCGCTAGCGTTCAGCTCAGATCGTGCAGCGCTTTGTCCAGCGGCGGGGAAAGCTGAATATCCCGAAATGCAACCGCCAGTCCGCCGCGCTCCGGTGAGCAGCACATGACGCCGGCTTTTACCGGGCCTGGCGGAAAGTAGCCAAGACGCAGCAGCGGCCAGCGCTCGCCGTCGGTCGAATACTGCAGCCTTAACGCATCGCCTTTGCGGGTCAGCCGTAGCCAGAAAGTGCGCGGGTCGCCGGGGAAAAGCCCGGTGGCCCAGTCAGAGTGGGTTAACGTCAGCACGCTGCCGATGGCCGGGGCATCGTCATTAAACTCAATCCCCGCCTTCAGCCAGGTCTGCTCGTCCGCCATCATCATCAGCCCGGCCTGGTCGTAAAGCGTGGTGAAATCCGCACAGATTTTTGCCTGCAGGGTAAAATCGCCCTCCACCTCAGCGGCATAAAGATGGCCGGAGAAGCGTTCGAAGCCATACCAGGTATGGCGCCAGAAGTCGGTATGCTTATCGGTGACCACCGTCAGGCCGTCGGCATCGCGGTGCCACTCGGCAGGTTCATTAATCCAGTGAAAGGATGGCTGCATTTTTCCTCCGGAACAGGCTTATAACAGCGACTGCAGCGCGGGCGACGCCATGCTGGCCTCAAAGGGAATAATCTCCGTATGGGCGAGGCCCAGCTGCTGGAAGGGATCCTGGCCCAGACGCGATTCCAGAATTTCCCGGCTGTCGCATTTCGCCAGAATCACCCCGCCGGTACGAGGAATACGGCGGCCGGAGGCGAGAAAGAGGCCGTCAGCATAGCATTTTTTGAGCCATTCGACGTGGGCGGGGATCGCGTTGTCAATCTCTTCGAGCGGTCTTATATACGTTAAAACAACTACATAAATCGTACTCATCCTGAAAACCCTGTCAATCCGATGGGATCTTCAGCCTGACACATTTCAATGATGGATAAAAGAAAGCGCGGCATTTTTGCGTGCTATTGAGCAGGAGGCGCGTGCTGCAACTGCAGGGAGATTTATCGCAGCTGTGAAAAAAAACATATATGTATTTTCGAATGTATATTGATCTTTAATCGTGGTCCCGTATGCTGTCCGTCACGCTTGAGGAGAAACCATGTCTTTATTACCCCTGCAACTGTTCAAAAACCTCGCCGATGAAACCCGGCTGGGGATCGTGCTGTTGCTCAAGGCGCGGGGAGAGCTGTGCGTGTGCGATCTCTGTACGGCGCTCGCCCAGTCCCAGCCCAAGATCTCCCGCCATCTGGCAATGCTGCGGGAGAGTGGGCTGCTGCGGGATCGAAAACAGGGTAAGTGGGTCCATTATCGCCTCTCTCCGCAGATGCCGGCCTGGGCGGCGCAGGTGATTGAGCAGGCCTGGCTAAGTCAGCAGGACGATGTGCGGCTGATGATCAGCAGACTGACCGACGGGCCAGGTTGTCGGTAAAAAATTTATCTTGTCATATATGATTTTTCGAATGTGATTGGTGGAGGAACGATGTTGCTGGCAGGTGCGATTTTTGTCCTGACCCTGGTGCTGGTGATCTGGCAGCCGCGGGGGTTAGGGATCGGCTGGAGCGCGGCCTTTGGCGCGGCGCTGGCGCTGGTCACCGGTGGCGTACAGATAGCCGATATCCCGGTGGTGTGGCATATCGTCTGGAATGCCACCGCCACGTTTATCGCCGTGATCATTATCAGCCTGCTGCTCGACGAGTCCGGCTTTTTTGAATGGGCCGCGCTACACGTTTCCCGCTGGGGAAGAGGGCGGGGTCGTCTGCTGTTTACCTGGATTATCCTGCTCGGCGCGGCGGTGGCGGCGCTGTTTGCCAACGACGGCGCGGCGCTGATCCTCACGCCCATCGTGATTGCCATGCTGCGGGCGCTGGGGTTCAGTAAGGGAACGATGCTGGCCTTTGTCATGGCAGCCGGGTTTATTGCCGATACCGCCAGCCTGCCGCTGGTGGTGTCGAATTTAGTGAATATCGTTTCGGCAGATTTCTTTGCCATTGGCTTCAGGGAGTACGCTTCGGTGATGGTGCCGGTCGATCTCGCGGCAATCCTCTCCACCCTGGCGATGCTGCACCTGTTCTTTCGCAAGGATATCCCACCCGCCTGGGGTATGGCGTTACTGAAAGCGCCGGCCACGGCGATAAAAGATCCGGCGACGTTCCGTACCGGCTGGGGCGTGCTGCTGCTGTTGCTGGTCGGCTTTTTCGTTCTTGACCCGCTGGGGATCCCGGTCAGCGCCATCGCGGCGCCGGGAGCGGGGATCCTGTTTGCTGTCGCGAAGCGCGGGCGGGTGATTAACACCGGCAAGGTGCTGCGCGGCGCCCCATGGCAGATTGTGATCTTCTCGCTGGGGATGTATCTGGTGGTGTATGGCCTGCGAAACGCCGGATTAACGGATTATCTGACCACGGTTCTGAACATGCTGGCGGAGCGCGGGCTGTGGGCCGCGACGCTGGGCACCGGTATCCTGTCGGCCTTCCTCTCTTCGATCATGAATAATATGCCCAGCGTGCTGGTCGGCGCCCTGTCGATTGATGGCAGTGCGGCAACAGGGACGATCAAAGAGGCCATGATATATGCCAACGTCATCGGCTGCGATCTGGGGCCGAAAATCACGCCGATTGGTAGCCTGGCCACGCTGCTCTGGCTGCATGTGCTGACGCAGAAGCACATCACCATCGGTTGGGGTTATTATTTCCGCTGCGGCATCACCATGACCCTACCGGTGCTGCTTGTGACGCTGGCCGCGCTGGCGCTGCGTCTCTCCTTCAATCAGCCATGAGAACGTGCTATGAGCATCACCATTTACCATAACCCTGAATGCGGCACCTCGCGTAATACCCTGGCACTGATCCGCAACAGCGGCGCTGAGCCCACCATTATCTATTATCTGGAGACGCCGCCGTCGCGCGATGAGCTGCGCCAGCTGATCGCCGCGATGGCGATCCCGGTGCGGGCGCTGCTGCGGCAAAACGTCGAATCCTACGATGCGCTGGGCCTGGCGGAAGACCGGTTTACAGATGACCAGTTAATCGACTTTATGCTCCAGCATCCGATCCTGATTAACCGTCCGATCGTGGTGACGCCGCGGGGCACCCGACTCTGTCGCCCGTCAGAGGTGGTGCTGGAGATCCTGCCGGCGCCGCAAAAAGGCGCCTTCGTGAAGGAAGACGGTGAGCGAGTCATTGATCGGGCGGGGCAGCGTGTGAAATAGCGCGCAAAATGGCGCCGGCGATAGCAGCCGGCAAGCCTTGTAAATCCTGCCGCACGGTTGGCTCTCCGGGGGTAGCACCTGGATGGCTTAACAATATTCTCCCTTAGCGCTATTTCTGCCTCCTCCGGCCCGTTTCCCTTACTTTTCCTGTCGTTATATGCCCTGCCCGCACCGACGGTTTTTGTCCTTTGTTAATCAATCAACTTACTGTTTTTAATAAATAAAATTATGTATTCTGCACAATGGCATAATGTCAACGCCGTTTACGTTTTTGCGAACATTAAATCTATAAAACTAGATGTTTGTCGACTTTTCATCTAAAAAGGAACGGTAAGGGGCTGGACAAAACCACTGCATGGTTATCAAATGGTTAAAAATGCTCGTATCTGATGTTAAGACAAACAAATTATAAATCGTCAGCCCGCTTTATACGGTTAACTTGCGCTGCGGCGCACCTTTTCTGGAGAATTTATGCATTCCTCTGTTAATAAAAACGAAAGCCGTACCTTTTTCGGCCATCCTTATCCGCTGGGCTCCCTGTTCTTCACTGAAATGTGGGAGCGTTTCTCGTTTTACGGGATCCGTCCCTTACTGATCCTGTTTATGGCGGCGACGGTTTACGACGGCGGGATGGGGCTGGCGCGGGAGAACGCCTCGGCGATCGTCGGGATTTTTGCCGGCAGTATGTATCTGGCCGCGCTGCCGGGCGGCTGGCTGGCGGATAACTGGCTAGGCCAGCAGCGTGCCGTCTGGTACGGCTCGATTCTTATCGCCCTCGGGCACCTGTCGATCGCCCTGTCGGCATGGCTGGGCAACGACCTGTTCTTTATCGGCCTGATGTTTATCGTCCTCGGTTCCGGGTTGTTTAAAACCTGTATCTCGGTGATGGTCGGTACCCTGTATAAAAAAGGCGACGCGCGCCGCGACGGTGGTTTTTCGCTGTTCTACATGGGGATCAACATCGGCTCGTTTATCGCGCCGTTAATCTCCGGCTGGCTGATTAAATCCCATGGCTGGCACTGGGGCTTCGGCATCGGGGGGATCGGGATGCTGGTGGCGTTGATCATTTTCCGTCTCTTTGCCGTACCGTCGATGAAGCGCTATGACGCGGAGGTTGGCCTCGATTCCACCTGGAACAGCCCGGTGGCGAAAAAGAATGGCGTTGGGGCGTGGCTGCTGGCGCTGGCCCTGGGAGTGGCGGTGCTGGTCACGCTCATTAGCCTGGGCACGATCGTGATTAACCCGGTGGCGGTGGCCAGCGTGCTGGTCTATGTGATTGCCGCCTCCGTGGCGCTCTATTTCATCTGGCTGTTCGTCTTCGCCGGCCTGAGCCGTAAAGAGCGGGCGCGCCTGCTGGTATGCTTTATTTTGCTGGTCTCGGCGGCCTTTTTCTGGTCCGCGTTTGAACAGAAACCGACCTCCTTCAACCTGTTTGCTAACGACTACACCAACCGGATGATCGGCGGTTTTGAAATCCCCGCGGTCTGGTTCCAGTCGATTAACGCCTTGTTTATCATTCTGCTTGCGCCGGTCTTCAGCTGGGCGTGGCCAGCGCTGGCGCGCAAAAACGTCCGTCCAGGCAGTATGACCAAATTCGTCATTGGCATCCTGTGCGCGGCGGCGGGCTTTGGCCTGATGATGCTGGCGGCGCAGAACGTCCTGAACAACGGCGGGGCCGGTGTGTCGCCGCTGTGGCTGGTGGGCAGCATCCTGATGCTGACGCTCGGCGAACTGTGCCTGAGCCCGATTGGTCTGGCGACCATGACCCTGCTGGCGCCGGAGAGAATGCGCGGCCAGATGATGGGGCTGTGGTTCTGCGCCAGCGCGCTGGGTAACCTGGCGGCGGGGCTGATTGGCGGTCATGTGAAGGCCGATCAGCTGTCGCTGCTGCCGGACCTCTTTGCCCGCTGCTCTATCGCGCTGCTGATCTGCGCCGCCGTACTGGCCGTGCTGATTGTCCCGGTCCGCCGGATGCTGGAGAACAGTCAGTCCAGCGCCGCGCAAAAATCCGTCAGCAACGCCTGACGCGATCCCCAGGCCGGTCCCCCGGGACCGGCTTGTTTTTTGTCCAACCCCCGCCTCAGCTGTGCAAAATCCCCTTTTCTGAATGCGCGATGTCCCATAACGTGAGCGTGTTCTTTGAAATCACGTCGCTTTCCGGTCCATAGTGTAGTCAGGTTTACTATGTGGTTAATATAAGGACACACCTATGCCAGCAGTCATTGATAAAGCATTGGATTTCATTGGTGGTATGAATACGTCTGAGCCAGTACCACAGTCTATGGATGAAAGTACCGCGAAGGGAATTCTCAAATATTTGAAAGAACTGGGCGTGCCAGTCAGCCCGGCTGATGTCGCTGAGCGCGGTCAGCAGCAGGGCTGGAGCGCCGGGTTTACCGACAAAGTGGCGGAGTGGGCTGAACGGGTCGCCGCCGGCGAACGGCTGGTGATTAAGCATCCGGAATTCTTTTCCACCTACATGCGCGAAGAGCTGCGCGCCCTGGTGTAATCGCCGCGCATCAATCCCGCGTCTTCTGTTAAATGCCTTCCCCATCCGGGAAGGCATTCTTGCTGATGACAAACCTGTTTGGTTATTGTGCCCGCCTTTCTGCCGGGTGGCGGCTTCGCCTTACCCGGCCTACGAAAGGCAGCAATATCAAACCGTTATGCGGTTGGCTGTAGGCCCGCGCAAGCGCAGCGCCGCCGGGCAACCCCTGAAGATTGCCCTTTGGCTGCAGTTTGAATGCCTTCCCCTCCGGGGAAGGCATTTTTGTTACTGGCCGCGGTAGCCGCCGCCCAGGGCTTTGATCAGGGTAATGTCGGTGCTCAGCCGCTGGGCCTCAATGTCCAGCAGCAACAACTGCTGGGCAAGAACCGCCCGTCGGGCCTCTTCGGCGGCGTAGCGGCTGAGCAGGCCGCGCTGATAATGGGCGCGAGCGCTGTCGGTGGTGGTCTGCGCCGCGGTGACCTTCAGCTGCTGCAGCGCGCGCTGCTGATTCAGGTCGTTAAGCTGGCTGGAGCTGATGGCGACATCGCGAACCGCGTCCAGCACCGCCTGGTTGTACTGTTTGATCAGAATATTGCTGGCGGTGCGCACCGACTGCAGATTGGCGTTCAGACGACCGCCGTCGAAGATCGGCAGATAGAGCCCGGGCAGCAGGTTGATCTGCTGGAAAGAGGACTTAAACAGATCCCCGACGCTCAGGGCGTTATAGCCCCAGAACGCTTTGATATCAAAATGGGGATAGAAGGCCGCTTTCGCCGCGTCGACCTGGCTCAGGGAGGCGGTCACGTACCCGCGCAGCGCCTGCAGGTCCGGGCGGCGGGCCAGCAGCTCGAAAGAGAGCGACGGCGGCAGCGTCTCCTGGAGCGCAGGCAGCGCTACCGGATGGATCGCCGGCATGCTTTGCGCATCGGCGCCGATCAGCGCCCGCAGGGTTTCACGATACTGGGTCAGCATCCCCTCGGCGCTAATGATCTGCTGGCGGGCGGCAAGCTGTTCGGCCTGGGCGTTGGCCACATCCACGCTATCCTCCACACCGCGTTGGGTCCGGTGCTCGTGGGCCGCCACCGAGAACTGGGCAATGCCCTCCAGCTCCTGCAGCAGCGCGATTTTCTGGAATGTCGCCTGCATAGCGAAATAGAGCTGCGCCACGCTGCTGGCGATGTCGAGCTCAATGCCGGCGGTCTCCGCCAGCCGGGCGTTTTTCTCGCCAATGGCGGCGGCGACCCGGGCGCGATCGGCTCCCCAGAGATCGATATTCAGCTGCGCCCCGACGCCAACGGTGTTCAGCGTATACCACGGACCGTTCTTATCCACCGGCAGGGAGTAGGAGTAGGGCCAGCTAAAGGATTTGTCGGTGATCCGCAGGCGGTTTTGCGCCGCGACGGCGGTGGCCTGCAGGCCCATCGCCGACTGGGCGAGTTCCACCGTAGACTGCGACTGGGAGATGCGCAGCCGGGCGGCCTGCATGGTCGGCGAATTCTGCAGCGCCCGGTTGATCAGCATATTGAGCTGAGGGTCATCGTAGGCCTCCCACCAGCGGGCTGCCGGCCAGTTGCTGTTCGCCAGGTGGATCACCTGCGCCAGCTGGGCCTGCTGCGGATTGACGATGGCGACCTGGGCAGGCTCGTCCTGAATCAGCGCGCAGCCGCTGAGCAGCGTCAGCGTCAGGGTAAGGAGAGTGTCGCGCAGCCGCGCGGAGAAAGGAAGGATCATCATGACGTTTTAGCCTGTTGCTCAGTCGCTATCGGTGTCGGGCCCCAGTCGGGCAGGGTGGCCAGCGCGGCGGCCAGCGCCGGGCCAAAGGGGTTAGTCAGGTCGGTGGCCAGCGGTTCGGCAGGGGCCGTTGCCTCCTGTTCGATACGTTCGGCGTAGCGCCGCAGCTGTTCGGCGCAGCGGGCCAGGGTCGGGTCTCCCGGCGCGGCGTTGAGCCGGTATCCTTCGCTGAGGCGGGCGATCTCCTCGGCCCGGGCGAGGGTGGCGCGCATCGGCCAGTTTTTCGCCTGGGGCCAGGGGTGGGCATACGTGCCCAGCGGTTCGGCGCGAACCCGATGGATAAGCGCTTCGCTGTCGGTGAAGGCGACAAACAGAGGGGCCAGCGGCACCGCATCGTGCGGGGCGGCGAGGCAGTCCGCCAGCCGGCGATAGAGTCCGGCGAGGCGCGATTTCAGCTGCGGCGCTTCGCTGTCCGGCCAGAGATATAAATGGACAATGGAGGAGACCAGCACCCCGAGCAGGATACCCAGCACCCGGTCCCGTAGCTCGGTGAGGTTAGTCAGCGGACCAAACCAGCTGAGGAAGGCCAGCGCAAAGGTGAAGCCAATCTGGATCCCGGCGTAGGCGATACGCTCCGAACCGGCGGCAATCCAGGCCGCCAGCGCCAGCACTGGCAGGGACATCGCCAGCAGCCCCGACAGCGAGTCGGTCCAGGGCTGGACAAAAACGATTAACAGCAGCGCCAGCAGAGTGGCGAACAGCGCGCCGCCGATGCGCAGCCACGTCTTTTGCATCGTGGCGCCCAGCCCGGGCTGGGCGACGATCACGCAGCTCAGCATAATGGTATGCAGTCCCTGCCAGTCGGCAGCGGTATAGAAGACATAGCAGATTAGCGTCGCCAGCAGGGTCTTGAGCGCAAAATGGAGATACGCCGGGTTGCGCCAGGCGTCCGGCGCCAGCAGGGGCGGCTTCTCCACCTCGCCCTGTGGCAGAGCAAGGGGCTCACCCTGGGCCAGCCGCTGCAGAAGGGCTGCCATCTCCTGCAGAACGGCGCGATTGACGCCGCGGCCGCTGAGCGCCAGCGGAGGAATAGCGCCGTCAAACGGCCCCTCGCTGAGGGCACTCTTCAGCTGCAGCACCGCCTGCGACAGCCGCAGGCGATCGTCGCTATCGGCCTCGTCCGCTTGCAGCAGCGCCGCCAGCTGGTAGCAGCGCAGGGTGGCGGCCAGCCGCGAGCGCCAGGCCTGGGGATCGGCGGCGATCTCCGGCGTCGCCCGGCTGGCCTGGGCGAACAGCGACTGCAGCTGGTTGAACTGCGCGGCGGTCTCGCCGAAGGTCGGTGGCGCTTCAGCGTCCGGGTCTGCCAGCCGGCTGGCGACCGCCTGCAGCATCTCCGCCAGACGCGCCTTAAACTGGTTGCCGGGAAAGGCCTGCTGAAAACAGGCGTTGACCAGCAGGGTGACGAGGATCGCGGTGTTAATCGCCACCCACAGCCAGAGCAGCAGCCGCACCAGGATTTCACTCTGGCTGGTCATCGACGGGAAGGTTTGGGCGTAAATCACCGCCAGCGCCACCACGAAAAAGGCCAGCCCCAGCTTGCCCAGCACCCGCATTAGATAGATGGCGCAGAAAAAGAGCGCCACGGAGGCCGCCAGGCGGATCAGCGGGTAGTCATAGGTCCACTTGATGATCAGCAGCACGCCGCCGAGCGCCACGCTGACGGTGACAAAAAAGACCACGCTGACTAACTTAATCATCAACACGTTAGGCTGGCTGACGTAGAACACGACGATCAGCGCGACGGCCAGAAAGGGGATCTGCAGGGTCATGAACAGGGTGATGAGCACCGCACAGCTCAGCGTCAGGCGCAGCGTGTAGCTGGCGCGTCCCGGTGCGTCGCGCAGTTCCTGGCGTAAAAAATGGGCGAGAGGAAACATCGCGTCGCCCGGCTACGGCTGCAGCACGGCGCTGGCCGAGGCGCCCATGCGGAACAGTTCAGGATCGGGATCGCTGACGGCGATTTTCACCGGGAAGCGCTGCGAGACGTGGACCCAGTTAATGCTTTTCTGGATCAGCGGCAGGCCTTCGATGATGCTCCCGCCTTCGGGCAGGACGCCGGAGCCGACCGAATCCACCACCCCGTTAAAGGTCCGGTTGTGGTTGGTCATCACGGTGATGCGCGCCGCCACCCCGGGGCGCACGTTGTTCAGGTCGGTTTCGCGGAAGTTAGCGATCACATACCAGCGGTCGTCATCCAGTAGGGTGAAGACTGGCTTCAGCGCCGAAGCGTACTGGCCGACGGTGGTTTTCAGCGCCACCACCACGCCGTTGAACGGCGCGCGCACTTCGGTGAATTCCAGATGCAGTTCGGCGAGGGCGATTTGCGCCAGGATCCCGGCGCGTTGCGCCACCATGGCATCCACGCCGGTCACAGCCGCCGAGGCCTGTCTGGCCTGCAGCAGCGTGGCCTCCAGCTCCGCCCGCGCCGCTTTCTCGGCGGTGCGCGCCTGATCGAGATCTTCCTGCGAGGCAAACCCCTGCGGCACCAGCGGCTCAAGGCGGATGCGCGTGGAGGTGGTCTGCTTGACCAGCGCTCTGGCGCGCTCGACGGCGGCCGCCACCGACTGGGCGTTATACTCCTGCGCTTTGATGGTGCGCTGGGTCAGCATAATCTGCGCGTCGAGGGTCGTCAGCCGCGCTTTCGCGTCATCGAGCATCGCCTGATAGGGGCGGGGGTCGATGCGGAACAGCAGATCGCCTTTTTTCACCCGCTGGTTATCGCGAATGGGCATCTCCACGATGCGCCCGCTGACCTCGGGCACCACATCGATGGTATCGGCGTAGACATAGGCGTCATTGGTCTCTGGCGACGTTTGCAACTGCCAGATAACCAGGATCAACGCCAGGATGGCGGCCAGGACCAGCGCCAGCAGAGGCCATTTCTTGCGTAACAGGGGAGTGCGGGAAGTAGTCATAAGCGATCAGTGAACAAAAAACAGAAACCACAGCAGTGTGGCGAACAGGAACATCAGCGCGACATAGCTGAAGACCAGGGGAGAAAAGCGAGGCTGCCAGCCTTTACGGGTAATCAGGATATGGCAGGGGATCAGTAAAAACGCCCCGCCCAACAAGCAGAAAAACCAGCCGGGGAATGCGGCGCCCAGTACCGGGATCGCTGGTGAGAGTGAGCAGCCGGTCAGCGGCAAGACGAGCAGTAGCCGCGCTGGGCGGGCTATGGTGGCAATATGATTCAATGGAACATCCCTGAGTGCTCTTACCAGTGTGTCATGAGTGTAATCGCCTCGTTGCGGGAATGAAAGTCAACCGTTCGTTGACTGCGGGATCCTTGCGCGCCGGGAGAGGGGGAGGATGCGCCAAATCGCTCTCCTCACGCCCATTACCGACTTGCGCATAGTCAGCCGTCAAGCGGAGGACTATGCTTAGCCTGAAAGTCATAAAACAAGACCGAGGCAATGTCATGGATAAGGAATTACTGGAAGCCGGCTACCGGGCCTACACCGGGGAGAAAATCGACGTCTACTTTAATACGGCGATCTGTCAGCATTCCGGGAACTGCGTGCGCGGCAGCGCGAAGCTGTTCAATCTCAAGCGTAAGCCGTGGATCATCCCGGATGAAGTAGATGTCGCGACGGTGGTGAAGGTGATCGATACCTGCCCGAGCGGCGCGCTGCAATATCGTCATAAATAAGCGAGGAGAAGATGGAAATACTGGAAGGGCACAACAAATTTTATGTTAACGACGCGCAGGGTAACCAGGTCGCGGAGATTGTTTTTGTTCCCACCGGCGAACACCTCAGCATTATCGAACATACCGATGTCGATCCCAGCCTGAAAGGCCAGGGGGTGGGGAAACAGCTGGTGGCGAAGGTGGTGGAAAAAATGCGCCAGGAGCAGCGGAAGATTATTCCTCTCTGCCCGTTTGCCAAACATGAATTCGATAACACCCGTGAATACGACGATATTCGCGCCTGACGTACCGGCACCGGTGTAAACCGGTGCGCTTTTCTCTCGCCAGCGAATCCACGCCTTTAGTCACTCATCGCTTCCCCTCATGCCCGGACAAACGCCGACCGTGAGTTTGCTGATGAACGAGGCGGCTGCCTGTGCGGAAAGCGAGGGGCCAGATGCGGGTGATATTCCACCAGCTTTTTCACCCCCGCCAGCCGCTGAGCGTAGAGCGTTTTCTGGCTCAATCCGAGACGTTGCGACTGCTCGCCTATCGTCTGCCCTTGCAGCAGGGCGAGGAGCGCTTTGAGCTCGGCATGACTTAATCCGGCGGCCCGTTTTCGGTGGATCAGGGCGGCTTCACTGGCAAGGCGTTCAAGCCGCGGCGCGTTCTTCAGCCGATGGATCAATTGCGCGCAGGGGAGGTCGGCAGGAGCGGCATGGACGTTGCGCAAACGATCCGGATGGCTCACCTGATAAAGCAGCGTTCGCCACAGCCAGATGGCCGGGCTGCGGCTAAGCATCAGCATCGGCAACGGGCGTGATGCCTGGTCGAGCAGCCTGGCCGCCTGGCGCAGTGTGGTGAGCATCCACAGGGGATCGTCAGGAAGAAAGACCACGATCCGCTTCACCGCGGCCAGCTCCCGCAGAGAGACGCCCTCCAACGGCAGCATGACGGGCCGCTTCGCCGCGTTGTGCATCAGCTGGCTCAACCCACGGGCGGCCAGCGAGCAGGGAGAAAGGATGTACTCGGTCATCATTGATAGACAAAGGTAATGCCGATGATCGACTGCACGTTGCCGGCGGTGACCTGGCCTGTGGTCCGGGCGTAGGTCGCCGTCAGGCCGAGATTGACCGGCGAGGTTCCGACGGTGCCCAGTGAGACCGTGCTGTTCGCCGGCACGGCGCTGCCGTTGCGGGTAAGCTGGACGCCTATCCCTTGCGCCGGCGAGGCGGAGGCGGTGTTAGTGAAGATCGCGTTAGCGCTGTCCGCGGTGGCGCCGGAGAGGTAATACCCCAGCTGTTGGCTCTGCGCGCAGTGCACGGTGAGCGGCACGGCCATGGAGCCCGGGTAGTCGGGGAGGGTGACGGTGACATCGCGGGCGGAGACATCGCAGCCGCCGGTGGGGACCACCACGTCGTTATTGGCGTAGATATTCCAGATGAACTGGAAGGAGTCGCTATTGTAGTTGTTGGTCTGATGCAGGATCAGCACCGCGATTAACGATCCTGCGGTGATCGCCACCCCGCCGGCGGTGCTGACCGGCGTCAGATACAGGACGGCCGGCCAGGGCTTATCGGTCCGGGAATCGTAAATCACCCGCGCCGTTTCCGTGGTGGTCGGGAAGGGGTAAGAGGTGCCATTATATTTCACGGTGCCAGAGAAACTCGACAGCACACCGCCATAGGCGGATCCGCGCTGCAGGGTCACGTAGTCAGTGATCGTTTCCGGATAGTCGTTATGGCAAAAAATCTGCGTGGAGAGGTCGACCACCAGGTTTTGCCCGACGTTGACCGCCGGGGTCAGGTTAACGTAGACGTTGGCTGAGCCGCCGCCGATGGGGATCGTCGCGCCGGTGGCTGTTTTGCAGGCGAAGGACCAGGCGTTCATCGACCAGCCCAACAGCAGCAGGGTGGTGAATAAAGGGATAATTTTTTTCATCATGATGCTCTCCTGGCTCAGGCGTAGGTATAGGTCACGTTAATCACCGCCTGTATGGTGCCTTGCGTGGCGCCGCCGTTGACCGACAGGGCCCTGACCTGCAACGGGAAGCGGGCGGACTGGCTGGCCTCATCCACCTGTACCGACTGGCTGCTGCCATTGTTCAGCGTGGTGCCATCCTCGCTCTGCAATTCGAGCTGAATATTGCCCGCCGTCCCCTGGTTTTTGTAATAGCCGGTGCTGTCCGCGGTCCCGCTGAAGGTGGCCTTCACCCGTGAGGTACCGACGGGGCAGTTGCTGAGATCCAGCGCCACGCTGTGCCAGGCCGATGCCGAGCCTGCGCCAATCAGGCTGAAGGTGTAGAGATCGCCCAGCTCGACGGTGGCATTGACGGTGGAGACCGTGCAGGGTCTGGCCACCACCTTCCCGTTGACGGTAAGGGTGACGTCGGCCGACCGCAGGGAAGGGCTCGCGGTTAACAGGCCGGCCAGCAGCCAGCCCACGTGGGTCCATTTCATTTCAGCCTCCACTTACTGAAATTCCAGGGTGAATGTTGCTGTCGCATTGACATGCCCGGCGGTGACGGGCACCTGCGTGGCCATCAGACGGGCGTAAAAGTTCAGGATGTTGGTCTGGCCCGGCGTCAGCGTGGTCCAGGCGATGGCTGACGACGGGGCATTGACAGGCAGCCGGGACTGCTGCTGGTCGAGAATGTCCACCCCCATTCCCGCCGCCGCCGAGGCGCCGGCGTCAAGTTTTAACAGGCTGGTATTGACGCTGTCCGCCACGCCGGTGAAGCCGACCTTCACCGCGGTGACGGAAGTGCCGCAGGGCGATAGCACGATACGGAACGGCACCGGCGGGGTCGTCGCCCCGACGGCGTAAAACTGCTTCGCGGCGTTGTCCTGCAAATCGACGGTGAAATCCTTCGACTCTCCGGCCACCGCGCAAGCGTTGTCGCGCACATAGCCGCTGATGGCGATCGTGCTGTCGGCAGCGAAGGCCAGCGGCGCGAACAGAGCGAGCAGGGCGCTCAGCAGAAACTGCGGTGTTCTCATCATCATCTCCTTAGCGACACGCGACGGACAGCTGGCTGAGCGACTGCTGCTGGCTCTCCGGCGGCAGACGATAATCGGCCACGCACTGGGCGTCCGGGCCATCGCCCCATTTCACCCGCACCTTGCCCGCCAGCGGCATCCCGCTGAGGTAGACCTGACCGTTATCCGCGACGATGCTGCCGCTCTGGTTGCTGTCGCTGGTGGCGAGGGCGCCAAACGGCACCGGTTTGCCGCGATGGGTCAGCGTCATCAGAATCTTCATTCCCACCTGGGCGTTAAAGCTGGCGCGGACGATCGCCCCATGGGTAGGCACCACGCTGACCACTGCATCGTCAAGATCGACATTGTCGGCCAGGGTATTGGTGTCCAGCGCGACCCGGTTTTCGCGATACTCGGTGGCATACGGCAGGACGGCATACCCGCGCCAGTCGGTGCGTACCCCGGTCTGGTTTTCTACCTTCACGCCGCCGGCGCCGGGGGCTTTCACCAGCACTACGGTATCGTTCAGCGGCTGGCTCAGGGTGATGCCGTTGGCGTGCGCCAGCACGCCGCCGCTGACCCCGTAGTAGAGCTGTTTGAAACCATCGCTGCGGCTGTAGCCGACGTTGGCGTTGCCGTAGCCGCCGCGGTAGTTGAGCGCGGTATAGCCGGTGCTCCCGCTGTCGCCGTTGCCGCCGCCCGCATAGCCGGTCTGCACGCTATAGCTGAGGTTATTGTCTTCCAGCAGGGTGCCGTACAGGCCCGCCAGATTGGTCATGCGGCCATTGAGATCGTGCGACAGGCTGTAGCTGGCGCTGGCGTGCCGCCAGACCGAACGGCTATCGGAACGCAGCCAGTGGCTGAAGGGGATATTGACGTTGACCGCCAGCATCTGATCGCGCCCCTGCTGCCAGGCATTTTTCGTCAGGCTGTAGCTTAGCGACCAGTTGATATCGTCTACGGCGGCGTTGAGGCCGGCCTGCAGTTGCTCATCGGCATCGTCGGTGCCCCAGTAGGTCTGGTGGCTGCCGCTCAGATAGAGGGTGGCGGTGCGCCCCAGCTGTTGGGTCACGCTCAGCTGCACCTTACCGCGCTTGCTGTAAGCCAGATTGTAGTAGTCGGTAAATTTGGGTTTCACCTGGATAACCCCGTCCTGGGTTTCCACGCTGTAGCCGCTCATCCGGCGGTAGGTGGTATCGGCAAAGTTATAGTAGCCGCGGGTGGAGTAGCGGTAGCCCACCAGCTGCAGGTTGGTGCCGGTCTCATCCAGTGACTTGTTATAGAGAAAACGCACCGACTGTCCCTGATGCTCGCTGTCGTCAGGCAGGGTGGCGTTGGCCTGGGTGATATCCAGCGATAAGGCGCCGAAATAGCCCATGTTTTTCCCCACCCCGAGGTTAAAGGCGCGATAGCGGTCCGCCAGCTGGGTGCCGCCGTACAGGGTCCAGCCGGCCGGCAGGCCATGCATGGCCGTGCTCTGGAAAAAATCGGGCGTTTCCTGTTGGTTGTTGCCGCTGCGGTACTCCCCGGCGGTGAGGGCGAAGCGGGTATGGCCTTCGCGCTGCAGCACCGGCACCGTTGACCAGGGCACGCTGAAGACCTGGCGGGTGCCATCCGCTTCTTTAATGGTGACCTGCAGATCGCCGCCGTTGCCCGCGGCGTAGAGATCGTCGATGGTAAACGGCCCCGGCGGCACCGTGCTCTGGTAGATTTCGTAGCCGTTTTGTTTGACTGACACCTGCGCGGTGCCGCGGGCGATCCCGTGGATCACCGGCGCGAAGCCTTTCTGGCTGTCCGGCAGCATATTGTCATCCGAGGCCAGCTGCGCGCCGCGGAAGTTGATCCCGTCGAAGACATCGCCGTTGGTGTAGCTATCCCCGAGGGTAAGCCGCGATCGCAGGGAAATGATGTCCCGCTCAAGCCAGCTGTTGACGTGCTGCCAGCGGTTCTCATTGGATGACGCGCTGCCGCCGCTGCTGTAACTCCAGGTGCTGTTATCGCGCAGGCGCCACGGGCCGAAGTTCAGACCGCTCTGCAGGTTCAGATAGGCGTAACGGCTGTTGCCCCCGGTGGTGTTATGGACGTTATTACCGGTGAAGTTATAGTTAATCAGCCCGGCGGTGATGCCGTTATCCCATAGCTCCGGCGGGATATACCCGCGGGCGTGGCTGCCCATAAACGCCTGGGGTACGGTGAGATACAGGCGCTGTTGGCCGACATCGAAGCGGGTGGTGGCTTCGCTGATGAGCGTCGTTAGCGGCACGCAGGCCGTACTGTCCAGGGCCGCCATGCCCGTCACCCGTCCGGTATCCACCCCCATGCTTGCCAGCTGGCCGCGGGTCAGGCAGGGCGACAGGCCATGGCCTTGCGCATCGGCCTGGAAAGTGACGTCCCGGGTGGTCATATAGCCGTTATTGAGATAAATATCGACGCGATAGGTGCCCGGCGGGACCTCCTGGCCTTTTTCAAATCCCGACAGGTCTGCCACCGCCGCCGGATCGTCAGCTAAAAAGCGGGGGTTAAAATAGAGGTCCGCCTGCGCGGCGAACGGCTGTGAGCAGAGCCACAGCGTCAGCGCCGGCGTAATCAGGCGCCGGGCGCTTCGGCGACCCCCATGGTCCAGTCCATATTTTCGATGTGACATAATCCCTCCGGTCCGACGTTGCCCGGCTGTCAGTGCTTCTGGTCATGCGCAGCGTGGCCCGCGCGGCGGGGCACACCAGATTTAACGCAGTACGCCATTCATTTTCGGCGTCAGCGCGCCGTAATCGTTAATGGTGCGATAGGTGATGGTGTTGCCGGCATCCGCAGGCAGCTTGACGCTGGTTTTACCCATCGGCGGCACCAGGGCGTTTTCCAGAATGCGCGTTCCGGCGTTCAGTTCGGTCACCGTCAGGTAATAAGGGGTAGGATTCGTCAGCGTTAGCGACGATCCGTTGCGGCTAAAGGTCAGCTTGTCCGCCGCCTGATCCGGGGGCAGGGTCAGTTTTGCCGGTCGGTAGTAGAGCTTGATGCGGCTGATAATCGCCAACTGGAGGGTGTTGTCGCTGAGCTTCGATTTATCCATTGAGGGAATAGCCTTCACGTTCATCCAGAACAGGCTTTCCCGATCCTGCGGCAGCTGGTTATTGGTCGCATCGATAATGCGCAGGGTGTTCTCTTTTTTGCCCTGCATGGCAAACAGCGGGGGAGTGATAACAAACCGGCCGTCTCGCTGCCCATCGGCATTTTCCACCCATGACTGAATAAGCCAGGTGCTGTTGTCGTCGTTATTGGTCACCGCCAGCTGGACCTGTTTCTGACCCGCCGGGTAGATAACCCGGGTCGCGCCCAGCGCGACGCCCGCGTGCGCGCTGGCGCTCAACGCGCCGGCGGCGAAAAGCACACATCCCGTCAGTATGCCGCGTATCGTCGTTGCTGTTTTTCTCACATTATCTCCTTGTCTGCTCACGGTGTTGTCCTGCTGGTCTGCGGGTTGATTACTGATAAGTTAATGAGAACCAGGCCTGGGCGTTGGCCGCGCCGCCGATGACCTGGCGTCCGGTCGCCCGATATTTGGCGACGAAATTTAGCGTCGTCGGTCCGCGGTAGAGCGGTATCCAGCGATCCGGCGGACGATTGAGAGGCAGCTGCTGGCCGTGACTGTCGAACAGCGCGATGCCGATCCCGCTGGCGATCCCCGGGCCTTCACCCACCGACAGCACGTCGGGGTTTTTGCCGTCAGCCACGCCGTGAAATGCCACCCCGACATGCTGGCTGACTGCCGTACTGCAATCCTGTAAATGAATCGTGAAAGGGATCGGGTTGCTGTCTTCGCCCACGTCGTGAAATCGGTTACTGCTGATCTGTCCCAGATTGACCGTCATCTGCCGATCGCCGGCTTCGACGCGGCAGGAACTGGCCATGATCAGGCCCTGAAAGCGCATGCTGCCCCCCGGCAGCGTGACGTTCCACTGATTACCGGCCAGCGCCAGCGGAGGCAGCAGCAGTAGCAGACCCGATTTCATTCCCTGCATCGTTTCACCCCGGTTGCAAAATTAAGCGCGGGCCCTCCTGGCCCGGATGGCTTCCTTGCCTGATGTTTGCCTTACTCGTACTGCACTTTGAAGGTGGCGTCAGCGTTCGCGATACCGGCGGTCGCGGCGCCAGTGGCGTAGTAACGCGCCTGGAACGGAATGATGTTGGTGCCGTCATTCAGCGTGGTGGCTGCGCTGAAGGTGGCGCCGTCCAGCGCCAGCGGCGTGCCGGTGTTGTCGAGGATCTGCACGCCGACGTTGGTCGCGCTGCCGGCGGCAGAGTTTTGCAGCGCCAGAACGGTGGTATTGCTGCTGTCGATGGCCGTACCGGCGAAGGCGACGGACGCTTTGGTTGCTACCGTGGTGTCGCAATCATCCAGCTGAATGTTGAAACCAACGGACGAACTGGTGCTCCCCGCCGTGGCCAGCTTCGCGGAACGCACCTGGCCCAACTGGACGGTTTGATCGATAGAGCCGGCATCCACCGCACAGGCCGCGTTAACGACTTCCCCTTTAAAATGGACGGTCCCGCCGTTAACCGTGGTGGTATCGGCCAGGGCCGCCGCGGAGCTCAGAGACAGGGCTGACACAACAATCATTGCCAGTGTTTTGATTTTCATACTGTTTTCCTTTGAACGATGTCGAAATAACGAACCGGATTGGCAGCCGTTGTGCCTTCCAGGCATTTCAGATTTCAGCCGAGTGGTCTGGCTGCCGGCTCTGCACAGTTTTCGCCCAACCGATGAGACAATTGGGGCCATTTTGACTCGTTGAGATAAACGATCTGTTCGTTGTTTAATCTTGCCTGTTTTGCGGTATTAAAATCTGTTTAATGTGGTTTTATTGGTTATTTAATCTGGTGATGTTAGCGAGAGTGCGAAAGGAAGAGAGATACCGCTGGCGAAGGCGCGCCAATGCAACGGGAGGGCAGGGTGGGGAAAAGTGCGTAATTGACGCTTTAAAAATATATTAAAAACATGTAGTTAATAATTTTTCTGCAGAAATATGGCGTGGTGAGTTGCAAAATATGTCAAAACATTTTTATGATATAAACAGTTTGGCCCCAATTGACCTGTTCACGGTTTATTTTTTTAATTAAATTCAATCAGTTGTATCAACTCCCGATTCTGCAATGCTTTCTCCAATAAGATTATTTCTTTCCCATATTCCAGCGAAACGCGCCGCATTGCTGGCGGTGTAGCGTACCGTGTGTCGAATATTACGATGACCGAGGTAATCCTGGATCAAACGGGTATCTGTACCTCTTTCCGCCAGTTCGTAGCCGCAGGCGTGACGCAGCATATGGGGGTGGGTCTGCGTCACGGTACCCGCCTTTTCCCCGGCGGAGCGAATAATACGATACGCCTGCTGGCGTGAGAGCGGGGTCCCGCGACGGGAGATAAAAAGCGCGTCGGTTTTGGCCGCCGCTTTCCAGCCGGCGCGGACCTGACTCCAGCGCTCAATGGCCTCACGTTCATCAAAGCGCAGCGGGTGAATAGTTGAAAAACCGTTCTTCAACCGCCGCACATTGACCCGGCCTTCCCGTAGATCCAGATCGTGATAGTGCAGATCCAGCAGTTCGCTGATGCGCATCCCGTGGCGAAAGGCGAGAAGGATGAGGCAGTAGTCCCGCTCGCCGGTGGCGCCCTGACGCGCGGCCTGCATCATAGCCTGAACTTCTTTGGCGGTAAGAAAACGACGTCGGTTCACAATAATTACTCCTGAAAAAGAGGTGAGGGGTCGTCATGGCGAAACCATACGCCATGACGGAAAAGATCCGTAATGTAAGAACGGTACAAGGTGAAGGCGATTAACCACGTATAGATAGCATATTATATTTACAGCCAGTCAAAATATCGCCTGGCGATAATTCTTAATTTTAGAGATTTTAAGCAAGGTCACAATAGATCTGCTCGGGTTTTATAGCATGTGCATAAAATAAAAGGGATTTTTCACTCGGTAGATTTTAAAAATTAGCGGGGTGGATTTTTAGCCAACAATAAAGAATCACGGCAAAACCGGAATTAATACAGGGTCAATTTAACGATGAGATCGCAGGATTAAATAAGAACTTGCGGGAACAGTAATCATAATTAACTGAGGGTTAATTTATTGCTATTTAATTTCCCCGCAACGCGGTACAACGCCATCCGTGGCGTCAGGCTTACTGAAGCAGCGACAGGCGCTGTTTGTCGCGCGTATTGTCCCAGATACCATAGAAGCGTCCCGCGTTGCTGGCGGTATACCAGACGGTATGGCGAATATTGCGGTGTCCGAGATAGTCCTGGATCAGACGGGTATCGATACCCATATTGGCCAGCGCAAAGCCACAGGAGTGGCGCAGCATGTGCGGGTGGATCTCCAGCGGCAATCCCGCCTGGTCGCCAGAGGAGGCGATAATTTGATAAAACTGCTGGCGGGAAAGGGGATTGCCTTTGCGGGAGAGAAACAGCCACTCGCTGGCGGCCTGCGGCCAGGTGTTGCGAATGGCCAGCCAGCGCTTTAGGGCGTGGATCTCTTTATTCAGCAAAGGGTGGGTGGTCGAAAACCCCTTTTTTAGCCGATGGATATAAACGCAGCGGGAAGCAAGGTCGATATCGGATATTCTCAGGCGACAGATCTCGCTGGCGCGCAGACCATGGATGAAGCACAGCAGCGTCAGGCAATAATTACGTGCGGCATAGGGACCGCTATCGGCGGCTTTAAGTAGTGACTCGATTTCATTCTGAGTCAGGAAGTTCCTTTTTTTAATCTCGGCGTTATTCGTCATAGTGTTCCCTTTTATGGCAGGCAAATATTACGCTTTCCAGGCCTGCGTCAGGTCATTGTTAAATGCGACTGCCTTTTTATTTTTAAACAGCGTGCTGATAACGTTTTTATTTGCTACGGGAGCATGCGGTATCATGGGCTATCGCCATCCCCAGCGATAAGACGCCGTATGCTGAAGGGTAAAGAAAGGGTTAGCTGGTTGAACTGGCGAATCTTTCCTGGAGGTTTCCACGTCCTGTACATCCCTGATCCTCTTGATGATGCCCGCTTGATGATGGAGGCACTGGCTTCCGGCCACGGCAAGGCGGCCATCAATGCCGTCATGATTTATTTCCCGGCAGTTGGGGCGGCACGGCGTCAGCCAGCCGGCCTCCCGTATCTCAGCGACGGGAATGGCATGAGTAATTTCTCAGACAGAATACAACCTTGAACCGTCTGGATAGCATTCACTGCAAAACTACAACAGAGATTAAACCATACTGCAAAAAGCCTGGGGATAATAGCCATTGTCTCTGTGAGGGCACTTTACGTCTTATTTAACGGGTTGAGCTTAATCTTAATGGTGCTGTGGGAGCGCGGGCGGTAATCGGCGGAAGCGGTGATATCAGGCGGTGGGTATAAGAGAGGCATAGGCTGCAGACTGGTGTGGGTAATATTCTGCTGCGAGCTAAGAATAAAGAGCAGGTAGGGGACAGACGCGACGGTCCGGTGTCGCAGGCGGTGTTAAAGGCTCCGGTGGCAGAAGTCCGCGATCTGATATCCACCGGAGCAGGCTGACTTACCATTTTTCGTCGCGGGCTTCCTGACGACCTTCGCGGCGGTTTTCCCGCTTATCGTGACGGCAGCTGGCGTTGCTTTGATTATTATTTCTGACGCACTCTTGCTTGGTTTCACGGCCCTGCTCGCGGCTATCCTGGCGGATATCGCGAGCGTCCTGGCGCTGGTCGCTGCGCCAGGTCGCCTGCGCCGAAAGCGAGGGCGTCAGCAGCGCGACGCACACCAGGGCGAGTAAGCATCTTTTCATGGGGGGGCCTTAGGTTTGATAAATACAATAAATTATTAGCATTAATCGATAGAATTATCATATATTTCAGCAGAGAATAGCACGAAATGCATCGCCGCTGGCAGCAAGTTTGTTTTTTATTAAACAAGTTTGTTGACGAATTCATTCTTAAATTAGCAATCCATAATACGATATTAGTATCATGATTTTCGTATCAGGTATAAACTGAAGGGATTAATTGTCTTGATATTTATCAAGTTAATTAAATGCACATATTGTCGGTGTTTTAATTGCGTGCAATATTCACCTCATGAGTTTTTTCTCATCTCACAAGCTAAGTGGATAAATAAAAGGAACTATTTTATGAAGCGTTTAACTATTGCTGCAGCAGTACTGTCTACGGTATTTATGAGCGCCGGCGCTTTTGCGGAAACTGACCAGGGCGAGGTTATTATCACCGGGCGCGTTGTGGGTACGACATGTCAATTTCTTGACGGGAATAACTCTACGACCATTACGATGAACCAGGTGGGACAGGAAAGTCTTGCCGGCCTGAGTGCCGGCGCCACCTATACCGGTATTAAAAACAGCACCACGGTGCCATTAAAATTAAAATGTACCGGTAAGCCGCCAAAAATAAGCCTGGCGCGTAACCAGTTTGATACGACTTACCCGAACATTACGAAAAATACCGTAACGGGCGGCGCATCCGGCGTCGGCTTTGTGGTGACGGCAAATAACGCCGAACTGAACGCCGACTCGCTGATCTCGCTCAATGGCGAACCCGATGAAAATGGTGTTTATACCATTGATTTTTCAGCACAGTATGCGCTGGTGGCTCAGGGGTCTTCCGTCACCCAGGGCGATGTAGAGTCGACCGTTACGCTGACCGTGGTAACCGAGTGATGTGGTAACCCGGCGTAACGCAGAGCGTTCGCCGGGTCTCTGTTTACATGGAGTGAAAGAGATGAAAGGATTCATTCTGCTGCTACTGACATTTTTCATCATCCCTGCGCAGGCGGGTATTGTGATCTATGGAACGCGTGTTATTTATCCGGCCGGTAAAAATGAGGTGATGGTACAGTTAATGAATCGCGGCGATCGCGGCGCCCTGGTTCAGGCGTGGATCGACGACGGTAATACATCCATTACTCCGGAGAACATTCGTGTTCCTTTTCTTATCTCCCCGCCGGTGGTGCGCGTCAGAGCCAATACCGGCCAGCAGCTTAAAATTAAAGCATTAGCCAATACGTTACCGCGAAACCAGGAGAGTTTATTTTATCTCAATGTCCTCGATATCCCACCCAATGCCAGCGTGAATGATGGTAAAAATGTGGTGAAGTTTGCAATACAAAACCGGATCAAGCTGTTTTATCGCCCGGAAGGTGTCACTGGCGTTACGCAGGCCAGTTTTCATCATTTAGTCCTGCAGCAAAAAGGCAAAAACTTGTTCCTACAAAATAACAGCGCTAACTGGATCACTATTCCCGAAATTAAAACAAATAACGTTAAGGGAAACAGTAAAGCCATTATGCTGGCACCATTTTCTCAGCAAATTATCACCCTCGGCGGCAGTGTCGCCAGACAGTACAAAATAACTCTTATTGATGATTACGGAAATTATATTAGTGATAGCATCAGCGTAAAATAAAAAGAGGTGGTTATGTTAAGGATGACATCACTGGCCCTGGCGATTATTGCATCATTATTTGCTGAAGCCCTGGCAGCAGAAGAGACCTTTGATACCAACTTTATGTTCGGAGGAATGAAAGGGGTCAAAGACAGTCACTATCAGTTTACAGATGACGCACTGGTTGCGGGCGAATATAACCTGGATGTATATGTCAATAATAAGTGGCGTGGGAAGTATGACCTGACGGTGAAGGAGCAGCCAGGGGAAAGCTGCCTGTCATTATCCCAGCTGCAGCAGCTCGGTATTAAGACCGAGGGGCTGAACAAAAAGGCTCAGGCGCAATGCATCACGTTGCGCCAGGCGGTGCAGGGTGGAAAATACCATTTTGATATCTCCACCCTGACCCTCGAGCTCAGCGTTCCGCAGGCGTTTGTTGATGAACTGGAGGAGGGCTATGCTTCCCCGGAAAGCTGGGACCGCGGGGTAAACGCCTTCTACACGTCCTATTATGCCAGTCAGTATTACAGCGATTATAAAAGCGCCGGGAATAACAAAAGCAGCTTTGCCCGCTTTACCAGCGGCTTAAATCTATTGGGATGGCAACTGCACTCTGACGCCAGCTATAACAATAATGATTCTGGTTCGGGTGAATGGAAGAGTAACACGCTCTATCTGGAACGAGGCTTCGGCGAGATAGAAAGTACGTTTCGCGCCGGGGATATGTACACGTCAGGGGATATTTTCGACACCGTGCGTTTTCGCGGGGTGCGCTTATATCGCGACATGCAGATGTTGCCCAACTCCAGGCGCAACTTTACGCCGATAGTCCAGGGGATTGCGCAAAGCAATGCCCTGGTGACCATTGAGCAAAATGGTTTCGTCATTTATCAGAAAGAGGTGCCGCCCGGTCCCTTTGCGATTGCTGATTTACAGATGGCCGGCGGCGGGGCCGACCTTGACGTGAGCATCAAGGAAGCGGACGGGACGGTCACCCGCTATCTGGTGCCCTTTTCTTCTGTACCCAATATGCTGCAGGCTGGCGTCTCGAAATACGATCTTGCTGCCGGACGCAGCCATATTGAGGGGGCCGATCGGCAGGCTGATTTTATTCAGGGGACCTATCAGTATGGTGTGAATAATCTGCTCACGCTGTACGGCGGTTCGATGCTGTCCAATCACTATTCGGCTTTTACCCTCGGGACGGGCTGGAATACCTGGCTCGGCGCGATCTCTGTCGACGCCACTCAGTCGCATAGCGAACAGGATGATGGCACCTACGATGGTCAAAGCTATCAGGTGGCCTACAGTAAATTCCTGACCCCAACCCAGACCCGTTTTGGCCTGGCGGCCTACCGCTATTCGAGCCGGGATTTCCGCACCTTTAACGATCACGTGTGGGCGAAGAACAGAACTCATTATCACCGTGACGAAAACGATATCTATGATATTGCCGATTATTATCAATATGATTTCGGTAGAAAAAACTCGCTGTCGGTCAATTTAAGCCAGGCGCTGCCGGCGGGCTATGGCGCGATCTCCCTGAGCGCCCTGTGGCGCGACTACTGGGAAAAAAGCGGCAGTAATAAAGATTATCAGCTGGGGTACTCAAACACCTGGCAGCGGCTGACCTATACGCTATCGGCCAGCCAGACCTATGACGATTATCACCACCAGGATAAGCGGTTTAACCTGTATTTCTCTATTCCGTTCAGCTGGGGGGACGATCTGACCACGCCGCGCCGTCGGTTGAATCTGTCGAACTCCACCACCTTTGATAATAGTGGCTTTGCCTCCAATAACACCGGACTCAACGGCATTGCCGGCTCCCGCGATCAGTTCAGCTACGGGGTTAACCTCAGCCATCAGCAGCAAAATAATGAAACCGCCGCGGGGGCGAATCTCACCTGGAATGCGCCGCTGGCGACCCTGAGCGGCAGCTATAGCCAGTCGTCAAACTACACGCAGGCCAGCGGGAGTCTCTCCGGTGGCGTGGTGCTCTGGTCCGGGGGCATCAATCTGGCGAATCGATTATCAGATACCTTCGCGATTTTGCAGGCGCCGGGCCTGGAGGGGGCTCGGGTGAATGGGCAGAAATATCGCACCACTAACGGGAAAGGGATTGTGCTCTATGACAACCTCACGCCGTTCCGTGAAAACGCGCTGATGCTGGATGTGTCGGATTCCCACAGCACCACGGAGCTGAAAGGCAATCGGAAAATGGTGGCCCCGTATCGGGGGGCTGTGGTGGTCAGCCACTTTGATACCGACCAGCGTAAGCCGTGGTTGATTCATGCCCGACAAGCCGCGGGCGAGCCGCTGCCGTTTGGTTATGAAATCGAGGATAACCTCGGGCACAACGTCGGGGTCGTGGGGCAGGGCAGCTTATTATATATCCGCACGGATACGATTCCGTCGACGCTGAAAGTGGCTGTCGATAAAGCAAAAAATCAGTACTGCACGATCACCTTTAAGCAAAACATTGATGAAGCGCAGACCTACGTCTGCCGGTAAAGGACTATGACGATGAAATGGCTACTGTTTCTGCTGTTCACCTTCAGCACTTTTGGCGCCTGGGCAGGGAATTGCGACCTGAACACCAGTTATATCCAGAAAGGGATCGAAGGTTACGGTATCTATATTTTCAAACCCGTGACCCTCTCCGGCACACTGGCGTTACGCGAGGGCACCTTTCCCAATGATGACTGGCTGTTTGTTTGTCAGTCATTAGAGAATGTCGTTATTACCCTGACGGGCGAAGCGCAGCACAGCACCGAGTATAATTTTCTGGTGGGTAATGAAAAATATAAAATTAAATTCGACCTGTCGCCGCATAATTTGTCTGGCAAAGATTTTACCACCAATGCCCACTATAAATTGTCGGATATTTTCACCGATACCGCCTCGATTGACTATGCCATCAGTCAGGGCGAGGTCGCGGGCAGGCCGGTGATCACTCCTGGACAGCCGTTTACGGTAAGTTATAAGCTTAATCTGAGGTACTGTCAGAACAAGGACAAAACGTGCACTGACATCCCCATCACCTATATTTTCCATATTATTCTGCAGATCAACGTGATGACCTGTGGCTTTGATAACCCGACGACGGAAATTAATATGGGTGATTATAATTTCATCGATATTAAACAGGGGACCGTAGATTACCGCCCGGAGATGATCTATATCGATTGCCGGCAGGGGGACTCCGGTATGCTGCAGCTGACGCCGGGCAAAATTGAGTACACCTTCCGGAGCGCATCGCTTCTGAAAAACGGCCTGGTGTTAGCTAACGATGAAGAGTCGTCCGCGACCGGGGCTGGTGAGGTTGGATTCCGTATTCAGGATGCCAACGGCGCGGATATCCATTATGACAATGGCTACCTGTACGAATCGCCTCAGGCCGCTACCCAGGGGAAAAATCCCATCATTCTCAACATCAAGCCCATGAAATATGGTGAGAATATCCGTACCGGAACAATCAAGAGCCGGGTCATTATCGTGGTGAATAACAACTAATCCCGCTTTGCCGTCGGCGGCGCTCCAGGCTAATGTTATCCCAAACGGTCAGGGAAGGCGTACCGCTCACCCTGGCCGGGAGGGCCGGTACACCGCTCGCCGGAGGTGAGAGGGGCGTCCGGCGGTTTACGTCTTTGCACCATGGCATATTGATGAATACTCCGTTTGCGCAACGCGACTGGCGCCTGCTGGCCGCCGGGAGCGGCGGCCTTCTTCTGCTGGCCGCCGGCATCACCTTGCACAGCCACTGGAACGACTTCCTCCAGTGGTGCCTCGCCACGCAAATTACCTTGCATCGCTATCTGGTGATGTACCTTCTGCTGCTGAACAACCATCAGTACAGCGGCGGCGTCTGGCTGCTGGTGGGCGCTTTTCTCTACGGCGTGCTCCACGCTATCGGACCGGGCCACGGCAAGTTTATCGTCACCACTTACCTGAGCACCAATCAGGAGAGCCTGACCGCGGCGCGGGTGGTGCCTTTTCTCGGCAGCCTGCTGCAGGGCGTCAGCGCCATCCTGTTTGTCTTTATTCTCGCGGTGGGGCTGAATCTGGCCGCTGGCGATCTCAGCGCCAGCCGCTGGTACGTCGAGAAGATCAGCGCCCTGACCATCGCCGCCTTTGGGGTTTACGTTATCTGTCGTGCGCTGCAGAGCCTGCTGCCGGGTAAAAGGAGAATACGCGCCCTGAGGCCGGCGCATCAGCATGATGCCTCGTGCGGCTGCGGGCACCACGGCGTGGGACACGACCTGCAGGGCGCCGACTGGAAGACACGCCTGGGCGTGGTGCTGGCCATCGGCGCCCGGCCCTGCAGCGGAGCGATTATGATCCTGCTGTTCGCCAACGCGCTGGGGATCGTCAGCTGGGGCATTGCCGCGGTGATGACCATGGCGCTGGGCACCGCGCTGTCGATCCTTGGTCTGTCACTGGCGGTGCACTATGCCCGTCACCGTACCGTCAACCGGCTGACGGCGACCAGCCGTCCGCGGCCCTGGCTGGTGCCGCTGGTGAAGATCCTCGGCGGGCTGGCGCTGATCCTCTTTGCCGCGACATTGTTTTTCACCGTGGTACCGATCAGCGCTAACGGCGACTTTATCGCCGCCGGCTGTTAACGGCTCTCCAGCAGGCGCATCAATACCCGCAGCGCCTGATCCAGCTGCTGGCGCTCGCCATCGCTGAGCCCCGCCAGCAGCTGCCGTTCATTATCGACATGGGTCTCCACCGCTTCATCGATGCGTTCACGTCCGGCGGGCGTCAGGGCGACCAGCATACTGCGGGCGTCTTCCGGATTGGGCAGGCGGGTAATAAATCCGCGTTTCTCCAATGCCTTCAGGCGATGAGTCATGGTGCCGGAGGTGATCATCAGCGTGGAGAAGAGCTGGGTAGGCGAAAGAATAAACGGCGCCCCGGCGCGGCGCAGCGTCGCCAGCATGTCAAACTCCCAGCGCACCAGCTCATGGCGTGTAAAAGCCACTTCCACCTGCGGCTCCAGCAGCATGGCGCATCGTTTCAGACGGCCAATTGGCCCCATTGGGCTGCAGTCGAGGTCCGGCCGCTCGCGCTGCCACTGGGCGAGGATCCGATCAACGGCGTCGATCGGCGGTGATTTGTCCATAAGTGCTCACTTGTCTTGATATCAAGATAATTGCGTGTACATACTTGCGGCACCAATTTAACTTGAAGTGAAGATAAAATCATGGCTTTTCTCTCGCGTAGTCTGATGCTCGACCTGCTGCTCACGGCGCTGGCGCCCGCTATCTGGGGGACGACCTACATCGTCACCTCCCAGTTTCTTCCCCCCGACCGGCCGTTTATCGCCGCCCTTCTGAGGGTTTTGCCGGCAGGCATCGCCCTGCTGATCTGGAGCCGCCGCTTTCCACAGCGCGGCGAATGGCTAAAGCTTATCGTTACCGGCATCTTAAATATCGGCGCATTTCAGGCGCTGCTGTTTATCGCCGCCTATCGCTTACCCGGCGGTCTGGCGGCAGTGATTGGCGCGATCCAGCCGCTGCTGGTGATGATTCTCGCCTGGTGCGTAGACCGGCAGCGCTCGCCCTGGCTGGCGGTATTCTCAGCCCTCGCCGGCATACTCGGTATGGCCATGCTGCTGCTGTCGCCGCGCACCGTCCTCGACCCGCTGGGCATCGGCGCGGCGTTTCTCGGGGCGATCAGTATGGCGCTGGGCACCTGGCTCTCCCGCCGCTGGGCGCTCTCCCTGCCGATCGTCGCGTTAACCGGCTGGCAGCTGGCGATCGGCGGGGTGGTGCTGGCGCCCGTGGCGCTGATCGTTGATCCCCCTTTACAACAGGTGACAGCGCTGCAGGTGGCCGGCTATCTGTGGCTGTGCGTGGCGGGCGCGATGCTGGCCTATGGCCTGTGGTTCCGGGGGATTGGCCGCCTCTCGCCGGTGGCGGTATCGGCAATGAGCCTGCTGAGCCCGGTGACCGCCGTGGTGTTGGGGTGGATTTTCCTTGGCCAAAAGATCCAGGGGATGGCGCTGGTCGGGCTGATCGTGGTGCTGGCGAGCGTGTTGTCTATTCAGCGCGCGCTGGCGCGTCAGGCGGCGGGGGCAAAAACGAAAAAAGCCCCATAACGGGGCTCGACATTGCTGTGTGCGGGGTGGGCGGCGGGAGCCAGACCAGCCGCCCGCAGGCGGCCTGTCCGGCAGCTCCCTCTGCAACCATTCGCTTATTTAGAGAGCTCGGCGGTCATATGGACCTGGTTGCCGGTGTACGCTTCAGTGATGTGGTAGGAAGCGCCTTGTTCTTTCGCAATGGTCGCGATTTTCGCTTCTGCGCTGTCCAGGGTGTCTGCTGTTACGCTCACCGGATGAGCGAAGCTAGCGAAAGAGACCAGGGAGAGCATACCGGCAGCGGCGAGTAATTTTACGTTTTTCATGGTGTTTGTCCTTTTAACTTTTATGGTGGAAAGCGTGTTTGCTTTCGATGGGCTTATAATAAGTCTGCTAACTATAACGCGCGTGGCAAAAAGTGCGATTTAGATCACATTTTTATGGCGGTCTGATGACGGAGATATGAATGTTTCTCTATTTTTTAATTTAAAAACAATGGATTAGTGATTATTTTTTGATGGGGGTATCACGCGGACTGCCTGCGATCAGAATGTAGAATGCGCCTCATTTACGCGGTTACCATTCGTTGTATGAATTAGTTGGGCGGTTTTTAGCCGCCGTTGGGGCGGATTCGGACGATTCGCAATAGCCCTCTGGCGGCCATTTCGGCATGCTGAAGCGGCCATTTCTCTCATGCCCTGGCGTTAGGCTTTCCGCGCTGTAAACATCCATCACCCCGTTTTGATCTATCAATAAGCATTTATTAATAGTTATCGATTATCTGTTATATAACTTAATGAAACGTGAACAAATGTATATTTGTCGGCGAATAAATAGCATTCTTTGACGCCGATAGCACCAGCGAACTTATATTTTTAAGTTCGTTACCTGACGCCTTAAATATTGCGGCTCCCGGTCAGTCGAAGATTCTATTAGCAGTGGCATAAATCAGCATCGCCTGATGTTTCTGGTTCTATGCGAATTCACAGTGTGCTCATTGATTCGTAATTCACTCTGACAAGGAAATGGCAATGAAAAAGGTTCTTCTCTCTGCAGCAATGGCAACCGCGTTTTTTGGCATGACTGCTGCCCATGCAGCTGATACCAATGTTGGCGGCGGCCAGGTTAATTTCTTCGGTAAAGTTACCGATGTATCCTGTACTGTTTCTGTTAACGGCCAGGGCAGCGATGCGAACGTTTACCTGTCTCCGGTAACTCTGACTGAAGTTAAAGCGGCAGCAGCGGATACTTACCTGAAACCGAAATCTTTCACCATTGACGTCTCTAACTGCCAGGCTGCTGACGGCACCAAACAGGATGACGTAAGCAAACTGGGCGTAAACTGGACCGGCGGTAACCTGCTGGCTGGCGCTACCAGCAAACAACAGGGCTACCTGGCGAACACCGAAGCTTCCGGTGCTCAGAACATCCAGCTGGTACTGTCTACTGACAACGCTACCGCGCTGACCAACAAAATCATCCCGGGTGACAGCACTCAGCCGAAAGCGAAAGGCGACGCTTCCGCTGTCGCTGATGGCGCGCGTTTCACCTACTACGTAGGCTACGCCACCAGCGCGCCGACCACTGTGACCACTGGTGTGGTTAACAGCTACGCGACTTACGAAATTACTTACCAGTAATTCCGTCAGAAAATAAAACTGCCCCGCGATGGGGCAGTTAATAACAATAATAAAGCGGCGATGACCGCCGCTTGTATTTTTATTCTGAGGTCAGCATGAAGCGTATTGCCCTTTTTTTCTGTTTCATTTTTAGTTTTGCGGCCCACGCCAACAATATTATTGTTAACGGTACCCGCTTTATTTATCCAGGAAATGAAAAAGAAATAACGGTACAGCTTTCAAATAACGCCGACCGTCCGGCGCTGGCGCAGGCCTGGCTGGATAACGGCGATGCCGATGCCACACCGGATACCATTACCACCCCGTTTATTATCACCCCGCCGATTTCGCGCGTTGACGCCAAGAGCGGCCAGACGCTGCGTATTAAGCTCGGCAGCAGCGCCGGTCTGGCGAAAGATAAAGAGACGCTGTGGTGGCTGAATCTGTTGGAAATACCGCCGGTGGTGGCCAATCAGAAAAATGAAGGCCAGAACGTGCTGCAGCTGGCGATCCGTTCGCGCTTTAAATTTATTTATCGTCCTGCCGGACTGGGCAACCGCGATGCGGCGGCCGAGAAGCTGACCCTGACCGCCAGCGGCAGTAGTCTCGCCATCAACAACCCGACGCCGTTCTACATTACCGTCAGCCGTATTTCCCGCGACGGCGGTAAAGCCCTGAACAGCAAAACCGTGATGCTGGCGCCGCAGTCCAGCCAGACGGTGGCGCTTTCCTCAGCCGTCAACCGCGGCGAAACCCTGACCGTTAACAACATTAATGACTATGGCGCCGATGTCGCAGTGAAAGTGGCCGTTAAATAAGGGAAAAGCTAATGAAGCAGAGGTCATTCTGCCCGGGAAGATTAAGCACCGCGATCGCCATCGCGCTGTGCTGCTTTCCGCCATTTTCCAGCGGACAGGAAAACCCGGGAACGGTATATCAATTTAACGACGGCTTTATTGTCGGCAGTCGCGAAAAGGTCGACCTGTCACGCTTCTCGACCAGCGCGATTACCGAAGGCACTTACTCCCTTGACGTCTACACCAACGACGAATGGAAAGGGCGCTACGATCTGCGCATCGCGCGCGACAAAGACGGTAACCTTGGGGTCTGCTACACCAAAGCGATGCTGACGCAGTACGGCATCGCGGCGGAAAAGCTCAATCCGCAGCTGAGCGAACAGGAAGGCTACTGCGGTAGCCTCAAATCCTGGCGCAACGAAGACAACGTCAAAGACAACCTGGTCCAGTCCTCCCTGCGGTTGAACATTTCGGTGCCGCAGATCTATGAAGATCAACGCCTGAAAAACTATGTCAGCCCGGAGTTCTGGGACAAAGGCATTACCGCGCTTAATCTTGGCTGGATGGCCAACGCCTGGAACAGCCACACCTCTTCGGTCGGCGGGTCGGATAACAGCAGCGCCTACCTTGGCGTCAATGCCGGCCTGTCGTGGGACGGCTGGCTGCTGAAGCATATCGGTAACCTGAACTGGCAGCAGCAGCAGGGTAAAGCGCACTGGAACAGCAACCAGACCTATCTCCAGCGGCCGATCCCGCAGATCAACTCCATTGTCAGCGGTGGGCAGATCTTTACCAATGGTGAATTTTTCGACACCATCGGTCTGCGTGGGGTTAATCTTTCCACCGATGACAATATGTTCCCGGACGGCATGCGCTCCTATGCCCCGGAAATTCGCGGCGTGGCGCAGAGCAACGCCCTCGTCACCGTGCGTCAGGGCAGCAACATTATCTATCAGACCACCGTTCCGCCGGGGCCGTTTACGCTGCAGGATGTCTATCCATCCGGCTATGGCAGCGATCTTGAGGTTTCAGTTAAAGAGGCGGATGGCTCGGTGGAAGTGTTCAGCGTGCCTTACGCCTCCGTTGCTCAGCTGCTGCGTCCGGGCATGACCCGCTACGCGCTCTCCGCCGGTAAAGTGGACGACAGCGGGCTGCGCAATAAGCCGATGCTCTATCAGGCGACCTGGCAGCACGGGATCAATAACCTGCTGACCGGCTACACCGGGGTCACCGGCTTTGACGACTATCAGGCCTTCCTGGTGGGCACCGGGATGAACACCGGCATCGGCGCCCTCTCTTTTGACGTCACCCATTCTCGGCTGAAAAGCGATAGCCATGATGACTCGGGGCAGAGCTATCGCGCCACCTTTAACCGCATGTTCACTGATACCCAGACCAGCATCGTGCTGGCGGCGTATCGCTACTCGACGAAAGGTTATTACAACCTCAACGACGCGCTGTACGCCGTCGATCAGGAAAAAAACAGCCGCAGCAACTACACCCTGTGGCGGCAAAAAAACGGCATGACCTTCACGGTAAACCAGAACCTGCCTGACGGCTGGGGCGGGTTTTACCTCAGCGGTCGTATTTCCGATTACTGGAACCGCTCCGGGACCGAGAAGCAGTATCAGGTCAGCTATAACAATTCGTTTGGTCGTCTCTCCTGGTCGGCGAGCGCCCAGCGCGTCTATACCCCGGACAGCTCCGGCCATCGCCGCGACGATCGCATTTCACTCAACTTCAGCTACCCGCTGTGGTTTGGCGACAACCACACCGCCAACCTGACGTCGAACACCTCGTTCAACAACTCGCGCTTTGCCAGCTCGCAGATTGGTATCAACGGTTCGCTGGACAGTGAAAACAACCTTAACTACGGCGTGTCGACCACCACCGCCACCGGCGGTCAGCATGATGTGGCGCTCAACGGCAGCTACCGTACGCCATGGACCACCCTCAACGGCAGCTACAGCCAGGGCGAAGGCTATCGTCAGAGCGGCATTGGCGCCAGCGGGACGATGATCGCCCACAGCGGCGGCGTGGTGCTCTCACCGGAAAGCGGCTCGACGATGGCGCTGATTGAAGCCAAAGACGCGGCCGGCGCTATGCTCCCGGGATCGCCGGGCACCCGCGTGGACAGCAATGGTTACGCCATCCTGCCGTATCTGCGCCCGTACCGAATTAACGCCGTCGAGATCGACCCGAAAGGCAGCCATGACGACGTGGCCTTCGATCGCACCGTGGCGCAGGTTGTGCCGTGGGAAGGCAGCGTGGTTAAGGTGGCGTTTGGCACCACGGTGCAGAACAACCTCACCCTGCAGGCGCGCCAGGCGAACCATGAGCCGCTGCCGTTTGCGGCGAGTATTTTCTCCCCCGACGGCAAGGAGATCGGCGTCGTCGGTCAGGGCAGCATGATGTTTATCAGCGATGCGAACGCCAAACGCGCGATTGTGAAGTGGAGCGGCGGGCAGTGTTCGGTGGATCTGGGACAGCAAACAACAAAGGATAGCGTATGTCGCTGAGGAAATTACTGACGCTTTTTATCGTCTTGATGGCGCTGGGCACCACCTCGTCCTGGGCCGTCTGTACGCGCCTTTCTTCGCCAACGGTGATGCTGGACATGGTGGTGGGCAGGGTGGTGGTACCCCCGGATCTGCCGGTGGGTTCGGTGATCCTTACCCGCGACTGGACGATGAGCGCCCCCGGCGGGGCGAGCTATCGCTGTACCTCCGGCACCAACCGCTTCGCGGCGAAGATCGTGTCGCCAGGGGCCACGGACCTGGGGAATAAAATTTATTCCACCAACGTGCCGGGAATTGGTATGCGTTTCAGCCGCGGCGGCGCGACGGTGAATATCGTCTATCCCGACGTCTATTCGTCCCGAGTGTATAACACCACCAACTATTCCCTTGAAGGATCACGTTTTACGCTGGAGATTATCAAAACCGCGGCAACCACCGGCAGCGGTACCCTCGCGGCGGGAAAATACACCTCCTACGACTGGGAGAGCGGCGGCAACCCGATCCTCGAAACCTATCTGAGCGCCAACGCGATCACCGTGGTCTCGCCCTCCTGTTCGGTATTGAGTGGGAAAAATATGAATGTTGATGTGGGTGCCATTAGACGTACTGACCTGAAAGGGGTTGGCACCACCGCGGGCGGGAAGGATTTTAATATTGAGCTGCAGTGCAGCGGCGGCCTGAGTGAAACGGGATATGCCAACATCAGCACCTCTTTCTCCGGCACCCTGGCTACCAGCACCACCGCCACCATGGGCGCCTTGCTGAATGAAAAGGCCGGCAGCGGGATGGCGAAAGGCGTCGGCATCCAGGTGCTGAAGGATGGATCCCCGCTGCAGTTTAATAAGAAATATACCGTTGGCCGCTTGAATAATCAGGAGACCCGCTACATCACCATACCGCTGCACGCGCGCTTTTATCAGTATGGCCCGACGACCAGCACCGGCGAGGTGGAGTCGCATATGATCTTTAACCTGACGTACGATTAATACGGGAGGGGGAATGAAGGGATTGCCGAAACATACTATCGCGTGGCTGCTGCTCTGCGGCAGCCTCGCCGTCCCCTCGGCGTGGGGTTTCGAGACTAATTACGACCGCGGACGGGTCGATTTTGCCGGGCGGGTGACGGATATCTCCTGCAGCGTCGCGCTCAATGGCGGCCAGAATGCCGGCAGCGGCAACGTCTGGCTGGCGCCGGTCAGCCTGGCGGAAGTGCACGATCGCGGGGCCGGCGCGTTTATGAAGCCGCAGCCTTTTACCCTGGCGCTGTCAAACTGCCAGCTACGTCATGACGGCGGCGCCGCTTCGCAGGACGAGGTGCGGCGGGTCAGCGTTCGCTGGATCGACGGTTTTTTACTGACGGCGGTCGGCAATGAGAACGCGGGCTATCTGGCTAATACCTTGCCAGACGGCGCGCAGAATATTTATCTGGCGCTGTCGACCAATGATAATAATACGCTGGATAAGAGTAATAAAATTGTCCCTGCGGATCCGCAGCAAAATCAGGTGCATTTACAGGAAAACGCGGTCAGCGGCGGCCTGTTCACCTATTATGTGGGCTACGTTTCGCCGACCCCGAAAAGCGCCACCAGCGGGCCAATTACCAGCTGGGCAACGTGGGAATTAGTTTATAATTAAGCGGGACGAAAAAGCCGGGCAAGCCCGGCTTTTTTATATGCCAATATCGTCGGCAACCAGTTGCTCAATGCTGACTTCCTGCCAGTAATGCCCCTGAATAGCAAACCACTCCATACCCTGCAGCCATTTTTTATGGGCTTCGCTTTCCACGCCTTCAATAATCACGTTGTGATGATTGCGGGATAAAAAGGTGACCAGCGCATCCATCAGCTGACGGCCGGACTCTTTGCGCATCAGATGCCAGAAAAAATCTTTATCAATTTTGACATAGTCAAAATGATAACCGCTGATGGCGTTAATCCCCGCGTAGCCAGAGCCGAAGTCATCGAGCCACAGCGAGGTATCCTGCGGGCTTTGCCAGGCGGCCAGGGAATTATTCAGAAGTTTCTCGGCGTTTTCGGTCACTTCAAAATGGACGCAGGTCAGGGCGGCGATTTTCTCTTTTATTTCCTTCTGGCGCAGCAGAGTCAGGATATGGTCATCAACGTTAATGGTAGCGGAAATATGGTTACGTAAAAACCATGCTTTATGCTGTTCAATCAACCCCAGTTGCTCGAGAAAAATACGTTCACGAACTGCCGCGGTGGCATGGCGGAAAAAATATTCTGGCGAAACGGGAAGATTATCGAAGCGGCTTAAGCATTCAACCGCGACTAAGGTACCTTGTGGGGAAAACATTTTCTGAAAGACGTAGCGTACAGCGATATCATTACGAGATAAAATGTTGTCTTCGAATATTTTAGTGTTCATTATCCCTCTTCACGAGGTTAGTCAGACAATAAGCAGAGGATAGGTTAATTATAGGCTACCTGATGATTAATGGGAATGGCAGGAAATGTAAATCAACAACGAATAAGTACGCTTTATCCGCTATTGATTTACCTCTGCGTAATTTAGCATTGATGGAGGGCGGCAATACGCTGGTTCATCGTGCGGGAATTATCAATGCCCAGCTTTTGCATGATATGGATTCGATGGCTGTGGACCGTTTTATGGGCAATGCCGAGCAGGGCGGCAATCCGCTTATTATTATTGTTGGCAATCAGCAGCTCGAGGATCTGGCACTCCCGCGGCGACAGTTGTTTGCGCAATCGTCGCGGCGGTTGTTCGCTGGCGCCCTTCGCCCGCTGGATAATAGAAGCAAACATAGATAGCGGCGATTTTTCACTAATAATCATGGCATTATCGACGGTTATTAACTCTCTGCACAGTCCGGCAATGTCGCTTTTTATCATCAGCACCGGCTGCTGGCAGCGTTGCAGGGAAAGGCGGAGCGCATTCAATAGATCAACGATTCTGATGGCAGAAATATCCTTATTGATTAAATTGAAAATAACCGTTTGGGCCTCAGGCAGCTGTTTCCCATGGATGACTTCGTCATAGCCAAAACGGGTGGCGTTTTCATGACTATCAATAAGGTAGTGATAGATTGAGTGACCAATGAGATTATCATTGGTGTACAGCAATATACTTTCCAAGGGTATCAGATTCTCTTTTTTCGCTTGGCTTCTAAGATCAGGTCCAGCAGAATTTTCTCTATTCTGCGCTGGTCGTCGAGATGGCGGAACTTAAACTGGCAGGATATCTGATAGTAGCTTTCGCTCTCTTCATTAGGGTCATCAAGGGTGATAATAATGACATTCTTTACCACCAGGTCGATGGTGATCTCGCCATATTCCGCCAGCATCAGTACGGCGTTTTTCAGCAATGCGTTATGACTGAGGAATTTCAGATTCGGCGTTTTGGTCATCAGTGCGCAACCGCCGTCTGAAATGTCCTTGATGTCGAAAAGATAGTTTTCGCCATTTTTATGGCGACCGCGGCAATAAAAATCATGCTCGTGGCGTAAACGAAAGCGGGGATCGCGGCGACGCTGCACCACCTGCAGGCATTCAGGCAAGGAAAAGGCGTAGCGGATACCTTTATCGACACCGCTATTGTCATGTTTTGTCAGGGCCGCATTAAACTCTATTTTCCCTGAATCGCTATGCAGGAGAAAGCGAATTTTATGCCCGGGCGGGATTTTGCGATGGGTCTGAATATGGAACTCGGCAAAGTCCACGCGCGTCAGTTGGGTTATGATACTGGTGTTGTTAAAAAATATTTCAATTTCAGTACGTTTGCGCAACTCCTCTCTGAAAATAGCAATAATTTCATACTTACTGGTCTTTATCGTTCCCTCTGTCATGTGCATCCCTTGTAAATAGTTGTCGTGAGGCGTTTGATTTTTCTTATAGCAATAGCAACATTCTGATTGGGTTAATCAGATGTTTTTATGAGCGTTTGATGTTATTGACTATCTTTGCAGCCAGATTGATATGTATAAACTTGGAATTCGATATTGTGTTTCCTGTAATCAAGCGTTTCAAATTTTGGTCATGACAAAAACGACAACGGCCTCCAAGCTGGAGACCGGTCGAAGGATAAAAAACTTAAGTTTAATTAACGGGGATAATGAGAGAACGATCGTCGATCACGCCCCATTTGTAGGATCTATAGTGCCAGCAGTGATGAGGTTTTTCCAGGCAAATATTGAGGAGGGAAGTCGTTCCCTCCTTTCGGCCTGACGGGTCAGGGATGCTTGCGGGTGGCGATATTATCCAGGGTGCGCAGCGCATCCGCCGGCAAAATTAGCCCGGCGGCGGCAATATTTTCCGCCAGGTGCGTCCGGGATGAGGTGCCTGGGATCAGCAGAATATTGGGCGCGCGCTGGAGTAGCCAGGCGAGGGCGACCTGCATCGGCGTCGCCTCAAGCGAGGCCGCGACCTCGTTCAGCTCCTGCGCCTGCAGGGGAGTAAAACCGCCCAACGGGAAGAAGGGAACCCAGGCGATGTGCTGGGCGGCCAGCGCATCCACCAGCGCGTCGTCGGCGCGATGGGCAATGTTATAGAGGTTTTGCACGCAGACGATAGGCGTCATTTTCTGTGCATCCGCCACCTGCTTTGCCGTCACGTTGCTGAGGCCAATATGGCGGATCAATCCTCGCTCCTTCAGCTCCAGCAGGGTGGCGAGCGGCGCCTCCAGCGACCCTTCTACCGGGCCGTGGGGGCTCAGCATACTGCGCAGGTTCACCACCTCCAGCACGTCGAGCCCCAGGTGACGCAAATTGTCCTCGACGGCCTGGGTCAGTTCAGCGGGCGACATGGCCGGCAGCCAGTTGCCTTTCTCGTCACGACGGGCGCTGACCTTGGTGACAATGCACAGATCGTCGGGGTAGGGGTGGAGCGCTTTGCGGATCAGCTGATTGGTCACATGGGGGCCATAGAAATCCGAGGTATCGATATGGTTTACCCCGGCTTCGACGGCGGCCTGCAGCACGCGCACCGCTTCTTCTGGATCTTTCGGCGGGCCGAAAACGCCGGGGCCGGCCAGCTGCATGGCGCCGTAACCCAACCGATAGACCTGGCGATCGCCGAGCGTGCCGCGACCGGATAAGGTGACACTGGACATAGGAACTCTCCTCACGGTGGCTAAGCCGTAAGTGTAATGCGCTAACAAGGAAGAGAAGGGTGAGAATATTGTCAGAATGTGCGACAGCGGCTCAGGCAAGCCGCTGTCGCCGGAGACGGATTAGCCGAAGAACATCACGGAGACGCAGAGCAGGCCGACCACCAGAGTGATGGCGTTACCCACCGAGCGATACGCCTTCAGCGCCGGGATAAGCCAGGTTGACAGCGTGGGCATGATAAACAAGATCATGGCGATAAGCGGTCCGCTGATGGCGTAGATCATCGAGATCGCATTCGGGTTGATAAAGCACACCGCAAAGGTGAAGGCAGAGACCAGCATGATCGACATCGCGCGGTTGAAGGCGCGGCTCTTGCGCACGCCCATCAGGCCCAGCGAGCTTTTGACGATTTCGCTGGCGCCTTCAATGACCCCGAAGTAGGTGCCGAGAAAGGATTTCGACATGGCGACCACGGCGACAATAATGCCGGTCACCGCCAGCCAGCCCGGCGCGCCCGGCACCATCGACAGGGCGGAGAGGATGGTCACCCCCTGATCGCGGGCGGTCTCAATATAGGTCGCCGGGATGGCCAGCAGGCAGCTGAAGACGAAAAACAGCACGCTGGCGCAGATGATGGTATAGGCCACCTTCATGATTTTTTTGCATTTACCCATGGCCAGGTCGGCGTGCTTCTCCTGCTGGTCGATAGCAAAAGTCGAGATGATCGGCGTATGGCTAAAAGCGAAAACCATCACGGGTATGGAGATCCAGACCTGGTGGAGCGTCTGCGAGCTGAACTGCATCTGGCTGGTGAGATGTTCCGGATGCCAGTCGCGGATTAAATAGAGGGAGAGAAACAGGAAGCAGGCGATAAGCGGGAAGACCAGAAAGCCCATCACCTTGATGGTGATTTGCCGGCCCATGAGAAAGATCAGGTTAAGGACCAGCACGACCCCCAGGCTCAGCAGCGCGCGTAGCGCAGGCGTCATCGGCGTGCGATGTGCCACCTGCTCGGCCAGCGAGTTGGTGATGGCCACGGCGTAGATCAGCACGACCACAAAGAAGGCGAGGAAATAGAGCCCGGTGATCAGGTTGCCAATTTTCTTACCATAGTAGTGATTTACTGCGCCGGTGATCCCGGTTCCCGGCGCGATATTGGCCGAGAGAATAAACTGGCTCAGCGCTTTGTGAGGCCAGTAGGTGAGCGGCCAGGCGACCAGCGCGGTGATGAAAAGGACAATGGCGCCAGCCGAACCCAGCTGGATCGGTAGAAATAGCGTCCCAGCGCCTACTGCAGTGCCATATAAGGCAAAACTCCATAGAGTTTCTTCTTTAGACCAAATTTTAGACATTATGCGACTTTATCAACCGTCAAACCAAAAAAAAGGAGTGCAATTTACCATATTTATGGTTCGTCTGTTGCGATAGTTTTTGGTGATAAAGTGGCAGCGGATCGCGAAGGATCCGCCGCGAGGCTAGCCGCGCGCCGCCTGGCGCGGGCGGCGGTGACGGATAACGCGCTCGCGCAGGGTGTCCCAGACCCAGTTAAACGCCATGGTGTAGGGCAGGAAGAAGAGCATGAAGCCGATCTCCAGCATAAACGCCTGCAGCAGCGATACCCCCAGCACGATGGCTACCATGGTGACGCCGATGATAACAAAGCCGGTCTCGAAGCCGATCGCGTGCAGCGCCCGCACTTTCAGCCGGCGAGGGACGCGGGAGACTGGCCACAGGCGATCGAAAGCCGCGTTATAAATGATGTTCCATACCATCGCCAGGGTGGCGAGCAGAATGCTCAGTCCGCCCATCTCCACCACCGAACGCTGCATCAGCCAGGCGGCGGTGGGGGCGAGGATCAGCGTCGCCAGCCCTTCGAAGGTGATGGCGTGGATAACGCGCTCGGTGAGCGTCTTGCGCTGATGTGGGGTCTGTTGCATGGCGAGCTACCTCCAGTTTTAGCCTGAACAGGAAATTACCCGGCAGTTTATGGAAAAATGTGATAAACAAAAGATAGAAACCATCGATAAAGTAGATACATCATGCGTTATTCACCGGAAGCGTTAACCGCCTTTGTCGAGGCCGTTGACAGCGGGTCGTTCTCCGCCGCCGCCCGTCGCCTGCGCAAAAGCCAGTCGACGATCAGTACCGCTATCGCCAACCTGGAGGCTGACCTCGGGGTGACCCTCTTCGATCGGGCAACGCGGCAGCCGACGCTGACGCCGCAGGGGGAGCAGGTGCTGAGCTATGTCAAAGCGATCCTCGCCGCCAGCGAGCGGCTGGATGAGCTGGCGGTATCGCTGTCCGGCGAGACGGAGCCGCGGCTGACCTTTGTGCTCTCGGACACCCTGCACCCGGACGTGCTGGAAGATCTGCTTGTGCAGTTTGACCGCCGCTTCCCTCATACCGAATTTGAATGCTTGATTGGCGAAGATGAGGACGTGATCGATCTCCTGCAAAAATCCCGCGCCCAGGTGGGACTGATTGAGGCGAGAGAGCGCTACCCGACCGATATCGGCAGCACCCGCCTGCCGCTGCAGACGGCGATGGGCATTTACGTGGCGCCTGACCATCCGCTGGCGGGGCAGGGCAAGGTTGTCTGGGATGAGCTGCGCAGCTGGCGCGAGCTGCGTTTGAGCACCTTTCTGGCCAGCGCGACGGAGCCTGCCGCCGGGCAGGTCTGGTCGGCGCCAAACTACCTGCTGCTGCTCAGCATGGCGGTGCAGGGCTTCGGCTGGTGCATTCTGCCCTGTGCGCTGGTGGCGGAGTTTGCGCCGCAGGGCGGACTGGTGGCGCTCGATATCCCCGGCTGGCCGCGGGCGATTTCGGTGGATCTGCTGTGGAATAAGAAAGCGCCGCCCGGGGCGGCCGGCAGCTGGCTGCGTCAGCATCTGCAGCGGCGTGAGCGTTAACGAATAGCTATTTCTTTGTGATTGGCTTCACTTTTTTTAAACAATTACAAAGTTTTTTGATAACAATTATCTAGTATATCGCTGTTTCTTTGCGCAAAAGCACGGGCAGGGGTAGAGGATGAAGGATGTCGTGATCGTCGGGGCGCTACGTACGCCGATTGGCTGCTTTCAGGGCGCGTTATCGCGCCATTCAGCCGTTGAGCTGGGCAGCGTGGTGGTGAAGGCGCTGGTGGAGAAGACGGGAATCGATCCGCAGAGCGTGGATGAGGTGATCCTCGGCCAGGTGCTGACCGCGGGAACCGGGCAAAACCCGGCCCGTCAGTCTGCTATTCGCGGCGGGTTGCCCAACACCGTATCGGCGATCACCATTAACGACGTCTGCGGTTCCGGCCTGAAAGCCCTGCACCTCGCCACCCAGGCGATCCAGTGCGGGGAGGCGGACGTGGTGATCGCCGGTGGCCAGGAGAACATGAGCCGCGCTCCGCATGTCCTCACCGACAGCCGCACCGGCGCCCAACTGGGCAACAGCCAGCTGATTGACAGCCTGGTCCATGACGGCCTGTGGGACGCCTTCAACGATTATCATATGGGCGTCACGGCGGAGAACCTCGCCCGGGAATATGGCATCAGCCGCGAACTGCAGGACGCCTGGGCGCTCAGCTCGCAGCAGAAGGCGCGCAAGGCGATTGATTCCGGACGCTTTCGCGATGAGATTGTCCCGGTCGTTACCGAGCATAACGGCGCGGCGCGCACCGTGGATACCGATGAACAACCGCGGGTGGATGCCAGCGCGGAAGGGCTGGCCAGCCTGCAGCCTACCTTCGATCGTCTCGGATCGGTAACCGCCGGCAACGCCTCCAGCATCAATGACGGCGCGGCGGCGGTGATGATGATGAGTGAGGCGAAAGCCGAGGCGCTGGGGCTGCCGATCCTTGCGCGGATCCGCGCCTTCGCCAGCGTCGGCGTCGATCCGGCGCTGATGGGCATCGCGCCGGTGCACGCCACTCGTCGCTGTCTTGAGCGGGCCGGCTGGCGGCTGGACGACGTCGATCTGATCGAAGCCAATGAGGCCTTTGCCGCTCAGGCTATCTCCGTTGGCCGGGTACTGGAGTGGGATGAGCGACGGGTCAACGTTAACGGCGGCGCGATCGCCCTCGGCCACCCCATCGGCGCCTCCGGCTGTCGGATTCTGGTGTCGCTGGTGCATGAAATGATCAAGCGCGATGCGCGTAAAGGGCTGGCGACGCTGTGCATCGGCGGCGGTCAGGGCGTGGCGCTGGCGGTAGAACGCGCGTAGCGCTGCATGTCGATTTCCATGGCCTCCTGCGGGAGGCCTTTTTTATGCGCCGCGCTTTGCCGACCCCTCTTTTTTCTCCCGTATTTCCCTCACCCACCGCCAATTTATTGAGCTCCGTCACGTCTTGTTGTGCCACCTTTTTTGAAACAAATAACTACGATCCTGGTCACTAAAACTAAGGTGCTTAAAAAATAAAATAACGTTTCATAAAAAAGAAATGACATTTTATTTATTATAAGGGGTACCCTATGTTGAAACGATCTCTGGTTCTGGCCGCCCTCTGCGGTATGTCTTTTGCGGCAACCGCGGTCACGATAGATTTACGTCATGAATTTATTGATGGCGGCAAGAGCGATAAAAGCAATGCTGACCGCGTCTCGGTGTCCCACCGCTTCGCCAACGGGCTAGGCTTTACCGTAGAGGCCAAATGGCGTTCAGGCGGCGACAACGGTTCGCAACCCTATTCGGACGTGGTGGGCAACGGCCATGAAGACACCATCAGCTGGCGCTGGAAAGCGACATCGAACCTGTTCCTCACCCCCGGGTTTACCATAGAGAGCAACGACAGCCGCTCCATCTACAAGCCGCACCTGCACGTACAATACAGTTTCGACAATGGCTTCTATGTCGCCGCTCGCTATCGCTATGAGTACACCCGCTATCCGAATGATGCCGGCAAAGATGATGACAAGGTGAATCGCGGCGACGCGTGGGCCGGGTTTGCTCTCGGCGACTGGCGCACCGAGCTGAACTATGTCTATGCCCGCAGTTCGGAAGGGGTGAACCGTAACGACAACAAACCCTACTCGCAGGAATATAACGTGAAGGTGGCCTATAAGCTGGATAACAACTGGTCGCCGTATGGTGAAATCGGCAACGTCGGCGTGAATGACCGCAGCGATCGCCAGACCCGTTTCCGCGTCGGGGTGGCTTACTCATTCTGATTTCCATCAGGCCCTCATCGTCTGTTTTCCCCGGCGCCGTCAGCCGGGGTTTTTTATGGGCCAAAGCGGGGGAACAAAAAAAAGCCCTCCGCGAAGGAGGGCAAGGCCAGTTACAGAAAAACGTTCGCCGGGGCTCAGGCGCTCAGCATCGGCGGATGGTCAGGTAATTTCGCGATATAGATGGCCGGCTTGCCGTCTTTATCGGAGCTGAACAGAATGGCGCTGTCGTCCGGCGTAAACGAGGGGTGCGGGTGCGTCACCTGGCGGCTGTTGGCCACCGTCGCCCACGAGGTATCATGGCGCGCGACGCGGAAGTAGCGCTTCTCCGCCACGTTAAAGACGTACAGATAAGGATCGTTATCAATGGAGTAGCCGCCGGTATCTTTGACATCCACCGGCGTGCCTGATCCATCGCCCACCAGCAGCGTACCGTCGAAATTGCTCATCAGATGCGAGCAGGCGGGCATCGTCATCAGGGCCTCGTTGACGCCGCTCTCCGGATCAAAGCGATAGATCGTCCGCCCCTGCTGGCCTTTCAGATAGGAGACGTAGATCAGCGCTGAACCGTCCGGGACCCAGAATTCATGGGTGCAGCTTTCCCCCGGGGCATGCGCTTTGACTTTACGCACGTTGCTGCCATCTTCATTGACCAGCCACATGCGGGCGTCAACCAGATCGTGCGGCCCTTCATGGCAGAAGGCGACGGTATGGTCGTCGAAGGGACGATAGATCGGGTGTCCCAGCCAGATTTTTTCCTCATGGATCACCTGGCTCTCACCGCTGCACAGGTCGACGCGCAGCAGGCGGCAATGCGGTCCTTTGTGGAAGAAGTCATGGAAAATCTGCCAGTCGTTGAGCGGCGTCCAGTCGCTTTTCGCAATCTCAATGCCTACCAGTTTGCTGCAATCGCTGTTTGCAACCCAGGTGCCATAGCCGACCCACGCCTCGCTGACGCGGTAAACTTCACGCTCGGCGAGGGTGGTGAGGTTCACCTCCAGCAGGGTACGGTCATTTTTCACGTAATAGAGTGACTTATCGTCCGGGGAGAGGAAGCCGCCGAAGGTGTTATCCCCGGCGCCTTCCGTCAGCTGGACGGCTTCGGCGCTGGCGATATTCAGCAGATAGTAGTTCCAGTGGCCGTCAAACTCGCCGGCGAACAGTAAATGGCTGCCATCGTTAAAAAAGCACTTCTGATAGAAGTAGTTGCGATGACAGGTGACCTCCGGGGGGGTTAAGCGGGTGACTTCCGCCCCGGTATCCGGATCGCGGCTGACGTGGTAATTCAGTTTGACCCGCATGCCTTTAGCCATGTAGTGCTCCTTTCTTTCCTGCGATGCCGCTGGACCAGAGGCGTGTCGCTGATTGATATGTTTTAAAAGATGGGTGTTAATTTATCAAAACAACGTTTCATTATTTGTGATGTCCCACGCAGTTCAGCGTAATTCCTGCATCTTCTGCGGCCTGCTGGCCTCACTTTGGCCGCCTCTCCGGACAACCGGCTGAATCATCATCCTTTTAAAACCGCTTCCTGTCCGGTGCGGGTTGCCGGATCTGTTCGCGTTTTCTTTTTTTGTAATCTCTGTCATAAAAAATGAAACAACGTTTTAAATATCATTGAAAATGACAGAGTGCGGGGCTAAGATGGCACCCATCAGTAAAACGGAACTCTGTTTTATTTTTTATGATGGGCTATGCCCGTGAGTTCGCCCTACGCTCAGTCGCGCCGCCGGCGCGAGCCGGGCCGAGAGAACCTTGCCTGCATACAGCAGGCTCTGAACGACTAAGGAACACATTATGATTCTTGATGCATTCTCCCTGCAGGGAAAAGTGGCCGTCGTGAGCGGATGCGATACCGGTTTAGGTCAGGGGATGGCCCTCGGGCTGGCGGAAGCGGGCTGCGATATTGTCGGTATCAATATTGTCGAGCCGGTGGAAACCATCGAGCGGGTGACGGCGCTGGGACGCCGCTTTCTCAGCCTGACCGCCGACCTGCGCCAGATCGACGGTATCCCTCACCTGCTGGAGCGGGCGGTGGCGGAGTTTGGCCATATTGATATTCTGGTCAACAATGCCGGCCTGATCCGCCGCGAGGACGCGCTGGCGTTCAGCGAAAAGGACTGGGACGACGTCATGAACCTCAACATCAAGAGCGTATTTTTCATGTCCCAGGCGGCGGCGAAGCACTTTATCGCCCAGGGCAGCGGCGGGAAGATCATTAACATCGCCTCGATGCTGTCGTTCCAGGGCGGGATCCGTGTGCCGTCGTATACCGCGTCCAAAAGCGCGGTAATGGGCGTCACCCGCCTGCTGGCCAACGAGTGGGCTAAACACAATATCAATGTCAACGCCATCGCCCCGGGGTATATGGCGACCAATAACACCCAGCAGCTGCGCGCTGACGAGCAGCGCAGTAGCGAAATCCTCGACCGCATTCCCGCCGGGCGCTGGGGCCTGCCGGCCGACCTGATGGGGCCGGTGGTCTTCCTCGCTTCCCCAGCCTCCGATTACATCAATGGCTACACGGTGGCGGTGGACGGCGGCTGGCTGGCGCGCTAACCGACGGCGACGGCCGGCGCGGCACTCACCGCTCCGGCCGTCTGAGCAATTATTGTCCATACCGTAAAATGAGGATCGTCCATATTCCAGAGTGAAGAATTAATGTTACCGCCCTGTATGAGCAGGGTTATTAACTATGCGAAACGAATTTTTCGTTACTTTGAAAGTTTAATGTCCATCACAAAACCCATCTTGCCAGCAAAATAGTCCATATCTTTGGCGTATCCAGCCTGACAAACTCCTCCGCCAGTCACGTACTTTCGTCCTATGTCTTTCTCTGTGTGGCAGGAATAAAAATGACTTCAATCAGTAACGACTCTGCATTAACGCCGCGGGCGCAACGTGACACCCGGCGGATGAACTGGTTTGTTTCTATCGCCGCGGCGGTGGCGGGGTTGCTCTTTGGCCTGGATATCGGCGTGATATCCGGGGCGCTGCCCTTTATTACCGACCACTTCACCTTATCCAGCCAGCTTCAGGAGTGGGTGGTCAGCAGCATGATGCTGGGGGCGGCGATAGGCGCGCTGTTTAACGGCTGGCTGTCGTTCCGCCTTGGCCGCAAATATAGCCTGATGGCGGGGGCTGTGCTCTTTGTCGCCGGCTCTATCGGCTCCGCTTTTGCCGCCAGCGTCGAAGTGCTGCTGGTGGCCCGCGTGGTGTTGGGGGTGGCCGTTGGGATCGCCTCTTACACCGCGCCGCTGTACCTCTCCGAAATGGCCAGCGAGAACGTGCGCGGCAAAATGATCAGTATGTATCAGCTGATGGTGACCCTCGGCATTGTGCTGGCGTTTCTTTCCGATACCGCCTTTAGCTACAGCGGTAACTGGCGCGCCATGCTGGGCGTGCTGGCGCTGCCGGCGGTGATCCTGATCGTTCTGGTCGTCTTTCTGCCGAACAGCCCGCGCTGGCTGGCGGAGAAAGGGCGCCATATCGAAGCGGAAGAGGTGCTGCGGATGCTGCGCGATACTTCGGAGAAGGCGCGCGATGAGCTTAACGAGATCCGCGAAAGCCTGAAGCTGAAGCAGGGCGGCTGGGCGTTGTTCAAGGTCAATCGTAACGTGCGCCGGGCGGTGTTCCTTGGCATGCTGCTGCAGGCGATGCAGCAGTTCACCGGCATGAACATCATCATGTACTACGCCCCGCGTATTTTCAAAATGGCGGGCTTTACCACTACCGAACAACAGATGATCGCCACCCTGGTGGTGGGCCTGACCTTTATGTTTGCCACCTTTATCGCGGTGTTCACGGTGGATAAAGCGGGCCGCAAGCCGGCGCTGAAAATCGGCTTCAGCGTGATGGCGCTGGGCACCCTGGTGCTCGGCTACTGCCTGATGCAGTTCGACAATGGCACCGCCTCCAGCGGCCTCTCCTGGCTTTCCGTCGGCATGACCATGATGTGTATTGCCGGGTATGCGATGAGCGCGGCGCCGGTGGTGTGGATCCTCTGCTCTGAGATCCAGCCGCTGAAATGCCGCGACTTCGGCATCACCTGCTCCACCACCACCAACTGGGTGTCGAACATGATCATCGGCGCCACCTTCCTGACGCTGCTTGACGCGATCGGCGCCGCCGGGACCTTCTGGCTCTACACGGTGCTCAACGTGGCCTTTATCGGCGTCACCTTCTGGCTGATCCCGGAGACCAAAAATGTCACCCTCGAACACATTGAGCGCAACCTGATGGCGGGCGAGAAGCTGCGCAATATCGGTAACCGTTAATGTGAGGCGCGCGGCAACCACGGGCTGGCGACCTTGCGCGTCTCCCGATGGTTGTCGCCGTGAATGATATGCAGGGCGCTCAGGCGCCCGATGTCGTAGTGCGGCAGCTGCACCGTGGAGAGCGGCGGCAGAAACAGATCGCCAATGCCTACCATATTGTCGTATCCCACCACCGCCACGTCCTGTGGAATGCGTAACCCCTGGCCCAGCAGCGTCTGATAGACCATAAAGGCGATGCGATCGTTACCGCAGATCACCGAGTCGAAGCCGGGTTTACCCTCGCGGATATGCGCCAGCACCACCGCGGGAATATCGTGGTAATGCTCATCGCCCTGGGCCATATATGAGTGGGTCAGGCTCTCCGGTTCGATGCCCGCCTCCCGGCAGGCGCGCTCCAGCCCCTGGCGGCGGCGGATTGTCGCCAGCTGGCTGGCGGGTAAGTGCAGGCACAGCGGACGACGATAGCCGGCGGCAAGCAGGGCTTTTACCGCGTCGTACTGGCCCTGTTCATCGTCCGGGATATAGCTGGCCACCGGTTGGCTGAGGCTTTCGCAGTTAGCCAGCACGCAGGGCAGGGTCAGCAGTTTGTCCGGCAGCGGCACCTGACGCAGGCCCATGGTGGTAAAGATGATGCCGTCCGGACGGTGGGAGAGGAGCAGGTCGACCACTGCTTCCGGCCGATCGTCAGAAAACATATTGACCACAAAGCTGTTCCAGCCGTGGGCGCGGGCCGTTTCTTCGATCGACAGGGTGATTTCCACCGAAAAGGGCGTGGTGACGGTATCCAGCGCCAGCACGCCGATGGTGCTGGGGGTGGCCCGCGCCCCGCGGATCTTTTTCGCCGACAGGTCGGGGACGTAGTTGGTTTCGGCGATGGCGGCCTGTACGCGGGCCAGCGTCTCCGGCTTCAGCCGCTCCGGGGTGTTCAGCGCCCGTGAGACGGTCATCAGAGATACATTCGCCAGTTTTGCTACATCTTTCAGGGATGCCATTTTTTCCTCCGCCATAGCTGCAGAGTACAGGCTATACAACTAAGTCGCTGATGTAAAAGCGTGAAACGATTTTCTGCTAACGCCGTCGTGAGCGATGTTGCGGTTGATTTTTGATCGCGATCGCATCTTCGTTATGTTAACGTTAACTTTTGTGATTAACATCATATATCGCAGCGAATCCCTCTGCGCTTTGTTTTTTGTTAACGTTACCATAATTGCATTCCTCTAACACGAGAATGTCATGATGAAAGCGCATCACTCACACAGCTACCCATTGCTCAGTGCCTTACTGTTTTTCTTTTTCGTGACCTGGTCGTCATCCGGCTCCTTGCTTTCCATCTGGCTGCACCAGGAGGTGGGGCTGAAGGCCGGCGATACCGGTATCATCTACGCCGTGCTGTCGGTTTCCGCGCTGTTTGCGCAAGTTTGCTATGGCTTTATCCAGGATAAGCTGGGGCTGCGCAAACATCTGCTCTGGTATATCACCGCGCTGCTGATCCTCTCCGGTCCGGCGTATCTGCTGTTCGGCCATCTGCTGAAAATTAACGTCCTGCTGGGCAGCATCTTCGGCGGGATCTACATCGGCTTGACCTTTAACGGCGGCATTGGCGTGCTGGAATCCTATACCGAGCGCGTGGCGCGCCAGAGCCAGTTTGAATTCGGCAGGGCGCGGATGTGGGGCTCGCTGGGCTGGGCGGTGGCCACCTTCTTCGCCGGTCTGCTGTTTAACATCAACCCGCAGCTTAACTTCCTCGTCGCCAGCTGCTCCGGACTGGTGTTTTTTATTCTGCTGGCCCGGCTGCGCGTCTCCTCGGCACCGCATGCGATGCAGGAGGCGGTTTCAGGCGGCAAGGTGACCCTGGAAGATGCGCTGCGCCTGCTGACGCTGCCGCGCTTCTGGGCGCTGGTCTTCTTCGTCATCGGCACCTGCATCTACGGCGTCTATGACCAGCAGTTCCCGGTCTATTTCTCATCGCAGTTCGCGACCCTGCAGGAAGGCAATGAGATGTATGGCTACCTTAACTCCTTCCAGGTGTTCCTCGAGGCGGCCGGCATGTTCTGCGCGCCGTGGCTGGTGAACCGCATCGGGGCCAAAAACGGTCTGATTTTCGCCGGCATGGTGATGGCGATGCGCATGGTGGCCTCCGGCCTGGTGGAAGGGCCGCTGCTGATCTCCATCACCAAACTGCTGCACGCGGTGGAGCTGCCGATACTGCTGGTGGCTATCTTTAAGTACAACAGTATCAACTTCGATAAACGCCTCTCCTCCACCCTCTATCTGGTGGGCTTCGCCTGCACCAGCTCGATTATCGCCAGCGTATTGTCGCCGCTGGCGGGCTACAGCTATGAAAAATATGGCTTCGCCCAGTCCTATCTGATCATGGGCCTGCTGGTGTTCTGCACCACCTTTATTTCCATCTTCTTGTTGCGCTCCGGCAAATCCTCCGCCGATCCGCTGATGTCGCAACCTACCGCTATCTGAATCAAAAAGAGTGAAAACGATGACTTACACAATCTCCAGGGCTGAACAGGTACTCCAGACACAACGCCAGGCGCTCAATCTGCGCTGGTATCCGCACTATCACCTGGCGGCCCGCGCCGGGTGGATCAACGACCCAAACGGTCTGGTGTGGTTCGACGGCTGGTACCATGCTTTTTATCAACATCACCCGTACTCCACCCAGTGGGGGCCGATGCACTGGGGGCATGCGCGGAGCAAGGATCTGGTGCACTGGGAGCATCTGCCGGTGGCCCTGGCGCCGGAGGGGCCGGAGGATAAAGACGGCTGCTTCTCCGGCTCGGCGGTGGTCGATGGCGATACCCTGGCGCTGATTTACACCGGGCATAAATTCCACGGCGACCCTGGCGACGAAGCCAATCTGTATCAGGTACAGTGCCTGGCCACCAGCCGGGACGGGATCCACTTCGAGCGCCAGGGGATGGTGGTCGACACTCCGCCGGGCATGCACCATTTCCGCGACCCGAAGGTCTGGCGGGAGGGAGACAGCTGGTACATGATCGTCGGCGCGCGCGAAGGCGACACCGGTCAGGTACGGCTGTACCGTTCAGCCGATCTGCGCCAGTGGCAGGACGCGGGGGTGCTGGATGAAGCGGAAAGCACCATGGGTTATATGTGGGAGTGCCCGGACTTCTTCACCCTCAACGGCAAACGCGTCCTGATGTTTTCCCCGCAGGGGATGCAGGCCGAGGGGTTCCGCAACCGCAACCTGTTCCAGAGCGGCTATCTGATCGGCGAGTGGCAGCCGGGGCAGCGATTCGTCCGCCACGGCGAGTTCACGGAGATGGATCACGGCCACGATTTCTATGCGCCGCAAAGCTTCGCCACCCCCGATGGCCGGCGGATCGTGATTGGCTGGCTGGATATGTGGGAATCGCCGCTGCCGGAGCAGCAGGACGGCTGGGCGGGCATGCTCTCCCTGCCGCGCGAGCTGAGCCTGAGCGCGGATAACCGCCTGCAGATGCGCCCGGCGAAAGAAGTGGAGAGCCTGCGCGGCGCCTGGTTCCCGTGGCCGGTAAGCACCCTGAACAATCAGCAGACCACGATGGTCGACAACTGCGAGGCGATGGAGGTCAACCTGCGCTGGAACTGCGCCAGCAGCAGCGCCGAGCAGTATGGTCTGCGCTTTGGCGATGGCCTGCGCCTCTACGTGGATGCCCAACAGCAGCGTCTGGTGCTGGAGCGGCATTATCCGCAGTATGGCCTGTGCGGGACGCGCAGCGTACCGTTGACCGCCGGGGCGGATCTCAATCTGCGGATATTTTTCGATAGCTCTTCGGTGGAGGTTTTTGTCAATGACGGCGAGGCCTGCCTGAGCAGCCGTATCTACCCGCAGGCTCCCTGCCGTGAATTAGCGTTATTTGCCTGGAGCGGTTCGGCGGCATTAACCGAAGCCGGAACCTGGCAGCTCGAATAATAAAAAGGCTGTTGTCGTTAATAACCCGTCTTTGACGATGGGCGGGTTATTATTGCCTGTATCGTCGTGCATTACCCATTAATAAAAAATTCAGTTCATTCCATAATAAAAGGGTTTACCGATGAATAAAATCTGGGTCGGGTGTTTTCTCACGTCTCTGTATCTGCCACAGGCGATGGCGCAGGCGCCGTTATCGCTGGAAGAGCGGCTGGCGCAAATGGAGCAGCGGCTGAAGGCGACGGAGGCGCGCGCCGCCAGCGCAGAGGCGGAGATTAAGACGCTGAAAGGCCAGCAGCAGGCCACGACCGTCGCCCGCGCGGCGCCGGCTACGCCGCGCCTGCAGCTGAACGACAATGGCGAATTAAAATTTTATGGCGACGTCGAATTTAATCTTGATGGCGCCAGCCGCACCGGTAGCCTGACGTCGGTCAAAACCAGCGCGAATAAAAGTTGGGCGCCCGGCGAGAAAGAACGCTGGGATATTAATGGCCGTATTCTGCTGGGTTTTGATGGCAGACGTAATGGCGACGACGGGAAATATGCCGGATTCAGCGTGCAGCCGCTGGCGGATATGGATGGCAAAATGAATCTCGACGATGCGGTATTTTTCTTTGGTCAGCAGGATGACTGGAAAATAAAAATAGGCCGCTTTGAAGCCTGGGATATGTTCCCCCTGAATCAGGATACCTTTATTGAATATTCAGGAAATACCGCCAACGACCTTTATTCCGACGGCTATGGCTATATTTACATGATGAAAGAGGGGCGCGGGCGCAGCAGCAGCGGCGGCAACCTCCTGTTCAGCAAAACCGTAGATAACTGGTATTTCGAGGTCAATACCCTGGTGGAGGACGGCAGTTCGCTGTTTGTCGATCAGAACTATCACGGTAATGCGCTGGAAAACCGCAAAAACGTAGTGTACGTGCGGCCGGTGGCGGTGTGGCAGTCCGGCGCCTGGTCGGCGGCGGCAGCGATAGAGAGCAACCTCGTCAACAACGCCTACGGCTATCAGAGTCAGAGCGGGCGCTGGGTCGACCAGTCAAACCGCACCGGCTACGGGATGACCATGAGCTGGAACACCCTGAAAAGCGATCCGCACGATGGGGCGGTGGTCAATCTGAGTACTGCCCTGCTGGACGCGGCGGATGAAACCGACTTCAGCGCCGGAATCAATGCCCTGTGGCATCGCGTGGAGCTGGGCTATATCTACGCGCATAACAAAATCGATCAGTTCAACATGGCCGGGGTGAATGGCGAGTGCGATGGCGACTGCGCAATCCTCGCGCCGGGGCGCTATGACATCCATACCGTGCATACATCCTGGCAGTTGCCGAATATTATGGCGATGCCGAACTTCAATATTTACCTTGGCGCCTACGCCTCGTGGCTCGATTCCACGGCGGCGAAGAGCGGGAATCCCGACGAACGCTATGGCGCCCGGGTGCGCTTTAAATATTTCTTCTGATATTTCTTCTGACAGGATACTCAGGCAGGCTCTCCCGCGGCGGACGCCGCGGGAGAGTTCAGGTGGGCAGGTTAACGCATCGCGCGGCGCAGAATGCGGTCGGTCTGGCGCTGGAAGTCCTCGGCCGCTTCTTCCACCGACTTTTTACCGTAGTCGATGTACTGCAGGGTGGTGCCGAACTGGGCGACGATCTGTGGGTCGTCGAAGTACGGCGAGACCGGCAGGGTGGTGGGCAGGGATTGCGCCAGCTTCAGGCCGGACACCGCCGGATCGTCGGCTTTGATGATCCCGTCCTCGGTCAGGTAGGTGACCGCCGCTTTGCTCAGCGGCACGCCACGCTCCAGACCCAGAATATCCACCCCTTCTTTACTGTTCAGCAGGAAGTTAATCAATTTCGCCGCCGCCTGCGGGTTTTTCGTCGATTTGCCAATGGACAGCATCTGCGCAGGCTTGAAGAACAGTCCGGCATCGGTGGCGCCGGGGAGCATCGGGTATTCCCCCAGCACCAGCTTCGCCGGCGGCTTCAGATTGTCGGAATATTTATTGATGGTGGAGTTCCACATGTAGGTCCCGCCCCATTCACCCTGGATCCACGGCTTCATCTCGTACATGTTGCTCTTGCCGAACGAGGCATAGTAGCGGGTGTCCGGCATCACATGGCTGTCGATAAGCTTCTTATACATGCCGAAGAAGTCCGCCCACTGCGCTTTGCTGTAGGAGAATTTGCGGCCCTTCTCATCGATGGCCGGCTGGTTGTATTTTTGCACCATGTAAGAGTTGAGCAGGGCCAGCACGTCCTGGTGCTCAAGCACCACCGGGTAGTACTGTTTCCCGAGTTTGCTTTCGAAAGTTTTTCCCGCCGCCAGCAGTTCATCCCAGGTTTTCGGGAAGGGGATGCCCGCCTTTTTCCACGCTTCGTCGTTAAAGTAGAAAACGCGGGCGGTGACCGACACCGGGATGCCGTTGAGCTTGCCGTTGACCGTGGTGGACTGCAGCTCTTTGGCGTCAAACTGGCTGAGATCGATCTCGTCTTTCAGGGTATTGAGATCGTAAAAGCCATCGCCATTTTTCGAAAAGATCGGCAGCCAGTTCCAGTTGGTCTGCATCACGTCAGGCTCGGTGCCGCCGGCTATCTGGGTGGTCAGGCGCGAAAGATGGCCGTCCCAACCGGTATATTCCGCTTTGACATTGATATCAGGATATTGCTGGTGAAAAGCCTCCAGCGCCTTGAGGGTCACCTGATGGCGGCCATTGCCCCCCCACCAGGACATGCGCAGGTCGACATCCTGCGCCAGCGAGGAGAAGGCGCTAAGGCCCAGGGTGGCGGAGAGGGTGGCGCTTATCAGCACGTTTTTCATTGTTATGCTCCAGGGTTCACAGAGAGAGGTTCTGTTCGGTTTTGGCGTCAAAGATGTGACACTTGTTAAGATCAAAGGTGAAATAGACTTTTCGATTCAGTCCCTTAGCAATCATCGGCTTCGCATCGTCCGACGGCACGCGAGCGGTCAGCTCGTAGCCCGCGACCTGCAGATAGACAAAGAACTCATGACCCATGTTTTCCACCCGCACCATCTCGCCCATGCAGCTGCCTTCGGCGAACGGTGCGTCGGAGAGCGACACGAATTCCGGGCGGACCCCGTAGAACACCTCCTGATGCTGATAGGCGCCGACTTTCTCCGCCAGACGGTCGTTCAACGGCAGGCGCTGGTCGCCAAGGGTCAGGCACAGGCGGCCGTCGTGCTCAACCAGCTGGCTGGGGCGAATATTCATCTCCGGCGCGCCGATAAAGCCGGCGACAAACATATTTTTCGGCTGGTGGTAAAGGTTGTCCGGGGTATCGACCTGCATAATGTGGCCGAGCTTCATCACGCAGATGCGGTCGCCCATGGTCATCGCTTCCGTCTGATCGTGGGTAACGTAGACGGTGGTCGCCGGTTTACCGGATTTTTTCAACTGCTTATGCAGATCGGAAATGCGGATGCGCATCGAGGCGCGCAGCTTGGCGTCCAGGTTGGAGAGCGGCTCGTCGAACAGGAAGACGTCCGGTTTTTTGACGATCGCCCGGCCCACCGCCACGCGCTGCGCCTGGCCGCCGGAGAGCTGGCGTGGCAGACGTTCCAGCAGCTCCTCCAGTTCGAGGATTTTCGCCGCTTCCTCCACCTGCCGATCAATCTGCGCCTTGGGCAGCTTGCTCAGCTTCAGGCCAAAGGCGAGGTTTTCGCGCACCGTCATATGCGGATAGAGGGCGTAGTTCTGGAACACCATCGCAATACCACGGGATTTAGGCGCCAGGTTGTTGACGATCTTGTCGCCGATCCGCACCTCGCCGCCGCTGATGGTCTCCAGACCCGCCAGCATGCGCAGGGTGGTCGATTTGGCGCAGCCGGAAGGGCCGACGATCACCATAAATTCGCCATCGGCAATCTTCAGGTCGATACCATGCACCGCTTTAAACCCGTTGGAGTAAACTTTTTCCAGTTTGTTGAAAATCACTTCAGCCATGATATTTCCCTCTTAACCTTTGATTCCGCTGCTGGTCACGCCCTGCACGAAGTAGCGTTGAGCCAGGAAGAAGACGATGATGGACGGCAGAATGGAGATGCTCGCCATTGCCAGAATTTCGTTCCACGGAGCGCCTTCCGTGACGTCGATAGACATTTTGAGCGCCAGCGCGATGGGATACTTATCGACGCTGTAGACGTAGATCAGCGGACCGATAAAGTCATTCATCGACCACATGAACTGGAACAGCGCCACCGAGATAATGGCCGGCTTGAGGATCGGCACCACCACATACCACAGCACCTGGATGGAGTTGCAGCCGTCGATCTGCGCCGCCTCTTCCATATCCCGCGGCACGCCGCGCAGAAACTGGATCAGCATAAAGACAAAGAATCCCTGGGTGGCGAAGGCCAGAGGCAGATACAGCGGCAGATAGCTGTTCAGCATCCCCATTTCGCGGAACATCAGGTACTGCGGGATAAGCAGGACGGTGCTCGGCAGCAGCATGGTGGTGATGAGCGTCGCGAACCAGAACTTCTTCCACGGGATCTCAAAGCGCGCGAAGCCGTACGCCACGATGGTGGAGGAGATGATGGTTAACACCACCTTCGGGATCACATACTTAAAGGTGTTCAGCATATAGTGGCCGAAATGGTATTCGGTGCCGGTCTTCCAGCCGTTGATAAACCCGTCCCAGGTGGCGTGGGTCGGCCACAGCCCGAGGGTGGTGAAGATCTCATGGTTCGGCTTGAACGAGGCGGAGAACATCCACGCCAGCGGGTAGAGCATCAGCAGGCCGACGAATATCAGCACGACGTAGCGCACCACCCGGCTCACTTTTTCCCGGCGCAGCGTACGGGCGACCTCACGATCGGCGTCGCTCATCACCGGCGCCATCTGTTGAATATCAGCCATTTTTGCCTCCCTTATCGGCGGAGTAGAAGACCCAGTATTTAGATGACTTAAAGGCGATCGACGCAAAGACCGCCACGACGAGGAACAGCACCCACGCCAGCGCGGCGCCATAGCCCATGTCGAAGTACTTAAAGGCGGTATCGTAGATGTAGAGCGAGAACAGGTAGGTGTAATAGGTCGGGCCGCCGCCGGTTATCACGTACGGGCCGGTAAACTCCTGGAACGCCTGGGTAGTCTGCATAATAAAGTTGAAGAAAATCACCGGGGTGATCAGCGGCACGGTGACCTTCATAAACATCTGCCACTTCGAGGCGCCGTCGATCATTGCCGCCTCATACTGCGACTGCGGGACGTTCTGCAGGGCGGCGAGGAAGATGACCATCGCGGAGCCAAACTGCCAGACGCGCAGCAGGGTGACCGACATTAAAGCCAGCGAGGGTTCCCCCAGCCAGTTGACGGCATCGATGCCAAAGACGGCGAGAAAGCTGTTCAGCAGGCCGTCAATGGCGAACAGGGCGCGCCACAGCACGGCAATCGCCACCGAGCTGCCGAGGATCGACGGGATGTAGTAGGCGGTGCGGAAAAAGCCGATGCCGCGCAGTTTGAAATTGAGCACAAAGGCAATGCCGAGGGCGAAAGCCAGTTTGAAGGGGATGGTTAAAAAGACGTAGGCAAAGGTCACCCCCATCGATTTCCAGAACAGGCTATCCTCGGTCAACATATAGCGATAGTTTTCAATGCCGTTAAATACCGGCGGACTCATCAAGTCGTACTCAGTAAAACTGAGAAAGAAAGATGAAACAAAAGGAAAAGCAGTAAAGACAATCAGCCCGATGATATAGGGCGATATCCATGCCAATCCCAGCAGCTTGTTTTCATTCATACATACCTACCTGGCTTACGAGTTGTAATACGGATCGGGTGACGCGGCGCTGTCGGCCTTTTGCCGCGACCAACGCAAAAAGTCTGAACGTTTCCTCTGGTTAACATATCCTTGTTAATGAATGGCTTAAGTTTTATCTGGCCCAACATGGAGGGGCCGTCAGGCTCTTTTTTATGCTGATCTGTTTTTTATAAAACACCGTTTTAATTTCATTTTATTGCGATTTATTTCCGCGTCATGCAGATCTGGATGGAAATGTGATCAAAGTCGAAACGATGTTTCAAAAAGGTGAGGTGGTAAGCACTTTAAGGATCTTAGGGAGCTTGAAAACAAGGAATAATCAGTCTGAACTGAGCGGGAAATATTATTACCAGGATAATGATTGGGGCGGCATCTTTTTTAGCGCGTGCTGTGAAACCTGGATCGGGGGCGGCGATCGCCCCCGTCTTTCATCAGCGTGCGAGAAAATCTTCGCGGATCGGGGTAAAGGTGTCGAGCAGCGTGCCGGGCTGCAGACAGACGCAGCCGTGCATGATCCCCGGCTGCTTATACAGCGTATCGCCAGCGCTGACGACGCGCGTCTCCTCGCCGATAGTGAACTCGAACTCGCCCGAGAGCACATAGGTGAGCTGTTCGTGAGGATGGTTATGCATCGGGCCGACGGCGCCGGCGGCAAAATTCACCTCTACGGCCATCATTTTGCCGTCGTGCGCCAGAATGCGGCGGGTTACGCCATTGCCGAGGTCTTCAAGGGTGGTGTCTTTATGGAAAATAAACATCGGGCGATCCTGTTGTTAAAATGAAACGTTGTTTCACTTAACTTATCCCACTCTTCATGAAAAAGAAATACGCGGCCAGAGAAGTGGAAAGTTGATCACAAGTTTGTTTCACTGGCAGAAACGACATAAGGAGCAGAAGATGAAAACCATTGGCCTGTTAGGCGGCATGAGCTGGGAGTCAACGATCCCTTACTATCGCCTGATTAATGAAGGCGTGAAGGCGCGACTGGGCGGGCTGCACTCCGCCAGCCTGGTGCTGCACAGCGTCGATTTTCACGACATCGAAGCCTGTCAGTCCGCCGGCGACTGGGATCGCGCCGGGGCGATCCTTGCCGAAGCCGCGGTCGGGCTCCAGCAGGCGGGCGCCGAGGGCATTGTCCTGTGCACCAACACCATGCACAAGGTAGCGGATGCCATCGCCGCCCGCTGCCAGGTTCCCTTTCTGCATATCGCCGATGCCACCGGGCGGGCGATTGCCGCCAGAGGCCAGCGGCGGGTCGCGCTGCTGGGCACTCGCTATACCATGGAGCAGACCTTTTATCGCGGTCGTCTGCAGGAGCAGTTTGCCATCGAGACGCTGATCCCCGAGGCCGACGATCGGGCGCGGATCAATCAGATCATCTTCGACGAGCTCTGTCTCGGCACCTTCAGCGAGGCGTCGCGGGACTATTATCTGCAGACGATCGCCGCCCTGGCGGAGCAGGGAGCGGAAGGGGTTATTTTCGGCTGTACGGAGATAGGCCTGCTGGTGCCTGCCGAGCTCAGCCCGCTGCCGGTCTTTGACACCGCGGCGATCCATGCGGAAGACGCGGTCAACTTTATGCTCTCTGCAGGACCGACGCCAGCGGCGTGAGGATCTGCGGCAGACTCTGCTGCAGGTGCGTCACGAAGGCATCGACCAGCGCCGAGCGCGGGCGATGGAGCGGGCGGATCAGGCTGACGGTAAACGGCACCTCAACGCTGAAGCGGCGCACCACCACGCCGCTATCGGCATAGTCCAGGGCGGTCAGCGGGTTAACCACCGAGATCCCGGCGCCGGCGCGCACCATGGCGCAGATCGAGGCCGCGCTGTGGGTTTCGACCACCATCCGCCGCTTGACCTGATGCTCAAGGAACAGGGCGTCGAGCAGCTGGCGATAGCTGTCGGTGCGCGACAGGCTGATGTAGTTTTCGCCCTGAAAATCGGCGGGGGTCAGCGTCGTCTGCGCCGCCAGCGGATGGCCGGCGGGCAGCACGCAGACTTCATTCAGCGTCAGCAACGGAGTGCGTTCGGTGCCCGCCGGGGTATGCAAGGTCTCCGTCAGGCCAAGGTCATGGCGCTGGGCGGAGAGCCACTCCTCCAGCAGCGGCGACTCCTGAGGGACGATCTGCAGGCTGACCTCCGGGTAGCGGGCGAGAAACGGTGGCAACAGCAGCGGCAGAAAGGACTGGGAAAACACCGGCAGGCAGGCGATCGACAGCTCGCCCTGGCGAAACTCGCGCAGGCTCTCGGCGGCGCTGACGATGCGGTCCAGGCCGTACCAGGAACGCTGAACCTCCTCAAACAGGCGCAGGCCCTGCACGGTTGGCTGCAGGCGACCGCGGGTCCGCTCAAACAGCTGAAGGCCGAGCACCTTCTCAAAGCGCGCCAGCTCGCGGCTGACGGTGGGTTGCGAGGTGTGCAGCATCCTCGCGGCTTCGGTCAGGTTGCCGGTGGTCATCACCGCGTGAAAGATTTCGATATGGCGCAAATTGACGGCTGGCATGCGGTCTCCCTGAGGCTCGGCTGTAACCATATCATTTTTGCATAGAGTCGCGATAAAACGATATTTTTTATTGGTCAGGCACTGTGGCGTAATCAGAAAAAACAGCGACCAACACACGCACTGCACCGGAGTTTTTATGCCACATTCGCTTTACGCCACTGATACCGATCTAACCGCGGACAACCTGCTGCGCCTGCCGGCGGAATTTGGCTGCCCGGTCTGGGTCTATGATGCGCAGATTATTCGCCGCCAGATTGCCCAGCTCAGCCAGTTTGACGTGGTGCGTTTTGCGCAAAAAGCCTGCTCTAACATCCATATTCTGCGTCTGATGCGTGAGCAGGGGGTGAAGGTGGACTCGGTGTCGCTGGGGGAGATCGAGCGTGCGCTGGCGGCAGGCTACGATCCGCAGCAGAATCCAGAGGATATTGTCTTCACCGCCGATCTGATCGACGACGCCACCCTCGATCGCGTCAAGGCGTTACAGATCCCGGTGAACGCCGGTTCGATCGACATGCTAAGCCAGCTGGGGGAGGTGTCGCCGGGCCATCGCGTCTGGCTGCGCGTCAACCCGGGCTTTGGCCACGGCCACAGCCAGAAAACCAATACCGGCGGTGAGAACAGCAAGCATGGCATCTGGTACAGCCACCTGCCGGCGGCGCTGGAAGTGATGCGTCGCTATCAGCTGCAGCTGGTGGGGATCCATATGCATATCGGCTCTGGCGTCGACTATGGTCACCTGGAGCAGGTGTGCGGCGCGATGGTGCGCCAGGTTGTCGACTTTGGTCAGGATCTGCAGGCCATCTCCGCCGGCGGCGGCCTGTCTATTCCTTACCGCGAGGGCGAAGAGGCCATCGACACCGCTCACTATTATGGCCTGTGGAACCGCGCCCGGGAGCAGATCGCCACCCATCTGGGTCACCCGGTGAAACTGGAGATTGAACCCGGACGCTTCCTGGTGGCCGAGTCCGGCGTGCTGGTGTCGCAGGTGCGCAGCGTGAAAGAGATGGGCAGCCGCCACTTCGTGCTGATTGACGCCGGCTTTAACGACCTGATGCGCCCGGCAATGTACGGCAGCTATCATCATATCACCGCTCTGGCGGCGGATGGCCGCGATCTCAGCGCCGCGCCGCAGGTGGAGACCGTGGTGGCCGGGCCGCTGTGCGAGTCCGGGGACGTCTTTACCCAGCAGGAAGGGGGGAAAGTCGAGACCCGTCTGCTGCCGGCGGTGGCCCCAGGGGATTATCTGGTGCTCCATGACACTGGCGCCTACGGGGCTTCGATGTCATCCAACTATAACAGCCGTCCGCTGCTGCCGGAGGTGCTGTTTGATGGCGGCAAGGCGCGGCTGATCCGCCGTCGCCAGACCATCCAGGAGCTGCTGGCCTTGGAGCTTATTTAAAAAAAGGTCCCGTCGTCACCGACTCACGCAACACCAGCGTGCCGGTGAACGGCGGGATCGTTTCGATCGGCTGCTGATTAGCAAGCTTGATCGCCTGATCGATAGCCGTGGTGATCATGTTGTCGATGGGCAGATAGACCGTCGACAGCCCCGGCTCCAGCCATTTCGCGCTTGGCGCATCGTCGAAGCCAAACAGCGACACATCCTGCGGAATACGCAGCCCCGCCTGATGCAGCGCCTTTGAGGCCCCCAGCGCCATATCATCGTTACAGGAAAACAGCGCGCTGAAGCGGGCTTTCTCGTCCAGCAGTTCCCGGCACAGCTCGTAGCCGCGGGTCATCGTCGAGTCCCCGTATTTCACCCGGCTCGGATCCCATTCAATACCATGTTTTATCAGCGCGTTGCGATAGCCCTGCAGGCGCGCCTGGCCGGTGGGGGTGTGCATCGGGACGGTGATGCAGGCGATATCGCGGTGGCCCTGGGTAATCAGATACTCCATGGCCTGGAAGGCGGCTTCCTGCTGTTCGAAAAACACGCAGCGTTCGCGGGCCTGCGCCACATCACGGTTAATCACCACCAGCGGCATGGCGATCGAGTTAATCAGCGACATGATCGCCTTCTCGCTCATATGCCGGGTATAGAGGATGATCGCATCGCACTGCCGGTCGGCGAGCATCTGCACCGCTTCCTCTTCGCGCTCCGGCGTATCATGGCCGTCGGTGACGATAAGCTGTTTTCCCCAGGCTTCTGTCTGGCGTGACGCCTGCTGCAGCAGACGGCCAAAGTAGAAGCCGTCAAAGGTGGAGACAACCAGCCCGATACTGTTGCTGGTCTGATTGGCCAGCGAGCGGGCAAGGAAATTCGGCCGGTAGCCCAGCTCTTCCATCGCTTTAAAGACCTGTTGGCGGGTGCTCTCTTTCACCTGACCTGTGCCGTTCAACACGCGGGAAACCGTCGCTTTCGAGACGCCTGCGCGAATTGAGACATCCAGCATTGTAGCCATTTATCGATTCCTGATTTCACGTGGTAAGGCGCAGTTTATCACAGACCGAAAAGGGACATATCGACGGGGCGGGGCGGAAAAACCATCGCGATCACGCTTTTAGCAGGAACTGACCAACCGGCGTTATCTGGTATGCCAATGGCTGTTTTTATCGATATTTGGGATACCACGAAGCGGGTTGCGAGCGCTGTCACAGAACAATTTTTGCCTGGCGACTATGTTTTGGTATGCCAAAAGTCTCTGGCTGTCTACCTGGCCGCAATAAGCCCTTTACTCTGAGGTACTCTTTTATGGCATTACAGGACAAACTGATCGACGCGCTGGGGCGTTTCGCGACGACATTCAACAGCTATCGCTACATTATGGCGATCAAATCGGCGTTTATTACCCTGATGCCGGTGATCATCGTCGGGGCCTTTTCGGTGCTGATCTCCAATATGGTGCTGGATCCGAAGAATGGGCTCGCCAGCTTTTCCTCACTCTCCTTTCTCGCGGCTCTGAAGCCGATCACCAGCGCGCTGAACTACGCCACGCTCAACTTCCTCAATATCGGCGCCGTGTTTCTGATCGGCATTGAGCTGGGGCGGATCAACGGCATCAAAAGCCTGTTTCCCGGCCTGCTGGCGGTGATCTGCTTTATCTGCGTCACGCCGACCACGGTGGAGATGATGGTCGATGGCCAGATGCACGTGGTGAAAGATGTCCTGCTGCGTCAGTTCTCCGATACCCGTAGTCTGTTCCTCGGAATGTTCATCGCCATTCTGTCGGTCGAGATTTACTGCTGGCTGGAGGGGCGCAAGGGGCTGAAGATCAAGATGCCGGATACCGTGCCGCCGAACGTTTCTGCCTCTTTTTCCGCGCTGATCCCGGCGATCATCACCACCACCGCGATCGCCACCTTTGGTTTTCTCTTCCACCAGCTGACGGGAATGTATCTCTACGATGCGGTCTACCAGGTGGTGCAGCAGCCGCTGGAGCGGGTGGTGCAGAGCCTGCCGGGGATCCTGCTGCTGATGTTCGTCGCCCAGCTGTTCTGGGTGATCGGTATTCACGGCAACCAGATGATCAAGCCGATCCGCGAGCCGCTGCTGCTGGGGGCGATCACCGTCAATATGAGCGCCTTTGAGCAGGGGAAAGAGGTACCGAACATCATCACGATGCCCTTCTGGGATGTTTACATGAGCATCGGCGGCTCGGGGCTGACCATCGGCCTGCTGATTGCGGTGATGATCGCCACCAGGCGCAAAGAGATGAAAGAGATCGCCAAGCTGTCGATAGGCCCGGGGCTGTTCAATATTAACGAGCCGGTGATCTTCGGGATGCCGATCATGCTCAACCCGATCCTCGCCATCCCGTTTATCATCACCCCGCTGGTGACCGGCAGCATCGGCTATTTCGCCACCCTGACCGGCTTCGCCGGCAAGGCGGTGGTGATGGTGCCCTGGACCACGCCGCCGCTGATCAACGCCTGGCTGTCCACCGCCGGCTCGATGGGAGCGGTGGTGACCCAGCTTATCTGCATCGTCGTCGCGGTGCTTATCTATCTGCCTTTCGTCAAAATTGCCTCCCGCCGTGCCGATGCCGCACAGCGTCAGGCCGACAATCAACAGACCGCCAACCCTGTCTGAGGAGCCTATGACTACCGTACGGATGACCATTCCCGATGATTTTATCCTTGGCGCGGCGGCTTCCGCCTGGCAGACCGAGGGCTGGAGCGGGAAAAAACCGGGGCAGGACTCCTGGCCCGATCTCTGGTACAAAAACGACCGCCACGTCTGGCATAACGGCTATGGCCCAGCGGTGGCTACCGATTTTATTAACCGCTTTCAGGAAGACGTGCAGCTGATGAAGCTGGCCGGGCTGACCCACTACCGCACCTCGATCAACTGGTCGCGCTTTCTGATCGACTATGAAAACGTCACGGTGGATGAGGAGTATGCGGCCTATTACGACCAGCTGTTCGATGCGCTACTGGCCAACGGCATTACGCCGATGATCTGCCTTGAGCATTACGAATTACCGGGCTATCTGCTGGAAAAGTATGGCGGCTGGGGGTCGAAAAAAGTGGTTGAGCTGTTTGTGCGCTACGCGGAGCAGGTCTTTGCCCGCTACCACCTGAAGGTAACCCGCTGGTTTACCTTTAATGAGCCGATCGTGGTGCAGACCCGGGTCTATCTGGATGCCCTGCGCTGGCCCTATGAGCAGAACACCAGCACCTGGATGCAGTGGAACTACCATAAGGTGCTGGCGACCGCCTGCGTGGTGAAGCGATTTCGCGAACTCGGCTATCCCGGGACCGTTGGCTGCATCCTCAATCCGGAGGTGACCTACCCACGCTCCCGCGCCCCGCATGACCTGCGCGCGGCGGAGATCTACGATCTGTTCTACAACCGTATGTTTCTCGACCCGCTGGTGCACGGGGTCTGGCCGCCGGCGCTTCTCGCGCTGCTTGAGCAGCATCAGGTGACGTGGGAGGCCAGCGCGGAGGAGCTGGCGATTATCCGCGAGCACACCGTCGATGAGCTGGGGATTAACCTTTACTATCCGCACCGGGTCAAAGCCCCGTCGCGGGCCTGGCATCCGCATACCCCGTTCCATCCAGCCTGGTATTATGAGCCGTTTGAGCTGCCCGGCCGGCGGATGAACGCCTCCCGCGGCTGGGAAATCTACCCGCAAATCATCTTTGATATGGCGATGCGGATCAAAAATGACTATCGCAACATCCCGTGGTTCGTGGCCGAGAGCGGGATGGGGGTGGAAAACGAAGGCCAGTTCCGTAACCGCGAAGGCGTCATCGATGACAGCTACCGCATTCGTTTTATCAGCGAACATCTCTGGCACACCCTGCGCGCCCGCGAGGCAGGGGCCAACTGCCAGGGCTATATGCTGTGGGCGTTTACCGACAACGTGTCGCCGATGAACGCCTTTAAAAACCGCTACGGGCTAATCGAAATCGATCTGCAAAACCATCGCGCCCGGCGGCCCAAAGCTTCGGCGCACTGGTTTCGTCAGCTCGGCGAACGGCGTGAGCTGGTGCTGGATATCGACGATGAATACCGCTAGCCGGGAGCAATCTTTGCTAAGATAGCGGCGTATTTGACTCGCAGGCATGTAACGCACAGGTGATTTTGTGGAAAAAGCGATAATTCCGCCGGAAAAGAAGCCCTATCAGGAGATTGGTGATGACCTGCGCGCCCAGATTGCGCAGGGGCGCTACCCGGTCGGGTCGCGTTTGCCGCCGGAACGCCATATTGCCGAAACCTATGGCGTCAGCCGGACCATTGTGCGCGAAGCGCTGCTGATGCTGGAGCTGCAGGGGACGGTGGATATCCGTCAGGGATCCGGGGTGTACGTCATGCGTATCCCGCATGAAAACGACAGCGAAGAAGAGCAGTTGCTCAGCAGCGACGTCGGTCCGTTTGAAATTCTCCAGGCGCGCCAGCTGCTGGAGAGCAATATCGCCGCCTTTGCCGCGAAAATGGCCACCCGCGCCGATATCGACAATCTGAAGCGGATTATCGAGCAGGAGCAGCGGGCTATCGCTCTCAACGATACCGCCCAGGATAACGCCCGCCTGTTCCATCTGGTGCTGGCCGGTGCGACGCAGAACCAGATGCTGTTGGCGACGGTGGAGCGGATCTGGCTGCAGATGGACAGCAGCCCGCTGTGGCAGCAGTTCAATGTGCATATTGCCAGCCGCGCCTGGCGGCTGAAGTGGCTCGGCGACCGGCAGACGCTGCTCGCCGCGCTGCGGCGTCGCGATGTGATGGGCGCCTGGCAGGCGATGTGGCAGCATCTGGAAAACGTCAAAAACAGTCTGCTAGAGCTGTCCGATGAAGACGCCCCGGACTTTGATGGCTATCTGTTCGATTCGGTGCCGATTTTTCAGGGGAAGCTGGTATGACGATCCTGCCGCTGTACGCCGCGCCGCAGTTCGCCCGGCAGGTGACCGACTGGCTGTGGCAGGCCTTTGGCGGCGAGGCGCTGCCGCGCGAATTTTTCGCCAGCATTGTGCAGCATAGCCAGACGGCGGAGGCGCTACCGCTGACCTTTATTGCCGTAGAAGGGGAGCAACTGCTCGGAACGATTGGCCTCTGGCGATGCGATTTGATAAGCCGCCAGGATCTGTTTCCCTGGCTGGCGGCGCTGTACGTCGCGCCCGCCGCTCGCGGTCAGGGGCTGGCCGGACAGCTGCAGCGGCATGTGATCGATTATGCCCGCCGCGCGGGCTATCAGGAGCTTTATCTCTACTCCACCTGCCGCGATTTTTATGAACGCTTCGGCTGGCGCTACATCGGCGAGGGGCTGGATTACCCGGCCACCGCCGTGCATCTCTATCGCTACGACTTATCGCCTTCCTGCGGGGCCACCACCGAATGACGGCGCACCAGCGTCGGGCTGAACAGGTGGGTGATCTCCGGCGCCGGGCGCTGCTCCGCCAGGGCTAAGGCCAATTCGGCCGCCTGGGTCGCCATTGTGACGATCGGGTAACGGACAGTGGTCAGCCGCGGGCGGACATAGCGCGAAATCAGGACATCGTCGAAGCCGATCAGCGAAATTTCCCGCGGGACGTCGATACCGTTGTCGTTCAGCACCCCCATCGCGCCGGCGGCCATCGAGTCGTTATAGCAGGCGACGGCGCTAAAGTGGCGGCCGCGGCCAAGCAGTTCGGTCATCGCCTGTTCGCCGCCGCTTTCATCCGGCTCGGCAAACGTGACCAGCCGGTCGTTGCACGGCAGGCCGCTCTCCTCCAGCGCCGCGTAGTACCCCTGCAGGCGATCTTCCGCATCAGAGATATCGTGGTTTGAGCACAGATAGCCGATACGCGTGTGCCCCTGCTGGATCAGATGACGGGTCGCCAGCCAGGCGCCGTAGCGATCGTCCAGCGCCACGCAGCGGGTTTCATATCCGGGCAGGATGCGGTTGATCAGCACCATGCCGGGGATCTGTTTCATCAGCCCGGCGAGTTCCTCATCGGGGATCATTTTGGCGTGCACCACCAGCGCCGCGCAGCGGTGGCGGATCAGCTGCTCTATCGCCTGGCGCTCCTTTTGCACGTTGTGGTAGCCATTGCCAATCAGCAAAAAATTGCCGGTGCGGTAGGCCACCTGTTCGACGGCTTTGACCATCGCGCCGAAGAAGGGGTCGGAGACATCGCCCACCACCAGGCCGACGGTTTCCGTGGACTGCTGGGCCAGCGCCCGGGCGTTCGCGTTGGGGTGATAGTTGAGGGTTTCCATCGCCGCGCCCACGGACTGACGCGAGGCTTCGCTGGCTTTGGGAGAGTTGTTGATGACGCGGGAGACGGTAGCGACGGAGACTCCTGCGAGTCGGGCTACATCCTTAATTGTCGCCATACCATGCCTTTTATAGGGTAAGCGTTTACATACTGCTATGTTACGGGAAAGAGCGGCAGATTCAAGGCGCGGCGGCGAAGGAATGGCGCAAATGTGATTCAGAGCGGGCTTATCGGTGACCTGTTTACATTGACGCTATCAGTAATTGAAACCGGCTCGGGGAAATACAAACCTTTGCTTACACTTTGCGATGCGCTGTTGCGAATGTTCGCTGGTTTGTCCGCCGAGCAGGTTGATATTCTGGCTCTCCCAGAGGTATTGATAGGTGGAGTCAACGTCAAGTTGACCACTTTACTTACACCAGCCTGCGCAGATGCGCAGGTTTTTTTTTGCCCGTCGCCGGCGTTGTTACAGATAGCGAAAATCGTAATAACTGGTTGCACTTAGGCTCACTCACTTGCGTTTTCCCGCTGGCCCGAAGCGGGCGAAAAACGCGACAATCGAGATCCCAGAGGTATTGATAGGTGAGTTTCTCAGGTACGCTCTTCGTACTGGACGTCTTACACCAGCCTGCGCGGATGCGCAGGTTTTTTTTATTCTGAAAATCCCCCCGCCGCACTGCTTTCCCACGCCTTCTCGTGTAACCTGCTTTGACTCATCACCGGTCACATGGAGTTGTTATGCTATTGGGATTTTTCAGACTGCTGTTCAAGGGGTTATACCGGGTCAGACTGACCGGCGACACGCAGGCTTTGCACCAGCAAAAAGTCTTAATTACCCCGAACCACGTCTCTTTCCTCGACGGCATTCTGCTGGCGTTGTTTTTGCCGGTCCGACCGGTTTTTGCCGTCTATACCTCAATCAGCCAGCGCTGGTTTATGCGCGCGCTGACACCGATTATCGATTTTGTGCCGCTGGACCCGACCAAGCCGATGTCGATCAAACATCTGGTGCGCCTGATCGAACAGGGGCGGCCGGTGGTCATCTTCCCGGAAGGGCGAATCTCGGTCAGCGGCTCGCTGATGAAAATTTATGACGGCGCCGCCTTTGTCGCCGCCAAATCGCAGGCGACCATCGTGCCGCTGCGCATTGAAGGCGCTGAACTGACGCCCTTCAGCCGGCTGAAGGGGCTGGTAAAGCGTCGCCTGTTCCCGCGGATTCAGCTGCACCTGCTGCCGCCTACCCATCTGCCGATGCCCGAGGCGCCGCGCGCCCGCGACCGGCGCAAAATCGCCGGGGAAATGCTGCATCAGATCATGATGGAGGCCCGGATGGCGGTGCGCCCGCGGGAAACCCTGTATGAGTCGCTGCTGGCGGCGCAAGACCGCTTCGGCGCGCGCAAACCCTGCGTGGAGGATATCAACTTCCAGCCGGATACCTATCGCAAGCTGCTGACCAAAACCCTGTTTGTCGCCCGCATTTTGGAAAAATATAGCCAGCAGGGTGAGAAGATAGGCCTGATGCTGCCCAACGCCGGCATCAGTGCGGCGGTGATTTTCGGCGCGATCGCCCGCGGGCGCATTCCGGCGATGATGAACTATACCGCCGGGGTGAAAGGACTCAGCAGCGCCATCGCCGCCGCGGAACTCAAGACCATTTTTACCTCGCGCACCTTCCTCGATAAAGGCAAGCTCTGGCACCTGCCGGAGCAGCTGACCCAGGTGCGTTGGGTGTTCCTGGAAGATCTCAAAGGCGATATCACCCCCGCAGACAAACTGTGGATTTTCGGCCATCTGCTGGCGCCGCGTCTGGCGCAGGTTAAGCAGCAGCCGGAAGACGCGGCGATGATCCTCTTCACCTCCGGCTCGGAGGGCAACCCGAAAGGGGTGGTGCACAGCCATAAAAGCCTGCTGGCCAACGTCGAGCAGATCAAAACCATCGCCGACTTTACCGCTAACGACCGCTTTATGTCGGCGCTGCCGCTGTTCCACTCTTTTGGCCTCACCGTCGGCCTGCTGACGCCGCTGCTTACCGGCGCGGAGGTGTTTCTCTATCCCAGCCCGCTGCACTATCGCGTGGTGCCTGAGCTGGTCTACGATCGCAACTGCACGGTGCTGTTCGGCACCTCGACCTTCCTCGCCAACTATGCTCGCTTCGCTAACCCCTATGATTTCTATCGTCTCCGCTACGTGGTCGCCGGGGCGGAGAAGCTGCAGGAGAGCACCAAACAGCTGTGGCAGGATAAATTCGGCCTGCGTATTCTCGAAGGCTACGGTGTGACCGAGTGCGCCCCGGTGGTCTCGATCAACGTGCCCATGGCGGCGAAGGTCGGCACCGTGGGGCGGATTCTGCCGGGGATGGACGCCCGCCTGCTGGCGATGCCTGGCATTGAGCAGGGGGGACGACTGCAGCTGAAAGGGCCGAACATTATGAAAGGCTACCTGCGGGTGGAAAATCCCGGGGTGCTGGAAGCGCCGACGGCGGAAAATCAGCACGGTGAAAAGGAAGCGGGTTGGTATGACACCGGCGATATCGTGACTTTCGATGAGCAGGGCTATGTCCGCATCCAGGGCCGTGCGAAGCGCTTCGCCAAAATCGCTGGCGAAATGATCTCTCTTGAGATGGTGGAGCAGGTGGCCCTCGGCGCGTCGCCGGACAAAATGCACGCCACGGCGATTAAACAGGACGCCAGCAAAGGCGAGGCGCTGGTGCTGTTTACCACCGATAATGAACTGACTCGCGAAGCCCTGCTGCGCTACGCTCGCCAGCACGGCGTACCGGAGCTGGCGGTGCCGCGCGATATACGCTGGCTGAAACAGCTGCCGGTGCTCGGCAGCGGCAAGCCAGACTATGTCACCCTGAAAAATATGGTCGACGAGGCGGAAACAACCCATGAGTGAGTCAGTGCATACTAACCCGTCGCTGTATTCGAAAGGGATGATGGCGGTGATCTGCGCCCAGTTCCTGTCGGCCTTCGGCGACAATGCGCTTCTCTTCGCCACCCTGGCGCTGATGAAGCAGCTCTATTATCCGGAGTGGAGCCAGCCGGTCCTGCAGATGTTGTTTGTGGGCGCTTACATCCTTTTTGCCCCCTTTGTCGGCCAGTTCGCCGACAGCTTTGCCAAAGGCCGGGTAATGATGGTGGCCAACGGCCTGAAGCTGCTTGGCGCCGGCTGTATCTGCTTCGGCGTGAATCCGTTTCTCGGCTATACGCTGGTGGGGATTGGCGCCGCCGCCTATTCGCCGGCCAAGTATGGCATTCTCGGCGAACTGACCACCGGCGATAAGTTAGTGAAGGCTAACGGACTGATGGAGTCCTCGACCATCGCGGCGATCCTGCTGGGCTCCATGGCCGGCGGGATCCTCGCCGACTGGCACGTGCTGGCGGCGCTGATCGTCTGCGCGCTGGTCTACGGTGGGGCGGTGGTGGCTAACCTGTGGATACCCAGGCTGCCGGCGGCGCGTCCGGGGCAGTCATGGCGTTTCAAGCCGATGACGCACAGCTTCTTCAGCGCCTGCCGCACGCTGTGGCGCAACGGCGAAACCCGCTTTTCGCTGATGGGCACCAGCCTGTTCTGGGGCGCTGGCGTGACCCTGCGCTTCCTGCTGGTGATCTGGGTGCCGGTGGCGCTGGGCATTACCAGCAACGCCATGCCTACCTATCTTAATGCGATGGTGGCGGTGGGGATTGTACTGGGAGCCGGGGCGGCGGCGAAGCTGGTGACCCTGGAGACAGTGTCGCGCTGTATGCCGGCCGGGATTTTGATCGGTATCGCGGTGATAGCCTTTGCCGTGCAGCAGTCGCTGCTGCCGGCGTTCGGTCTGTTGCTGCTGCTCGGGGTGTTCGGCGGCTTCTTTATCGTGCCGTTGAATGCGCTGCTGCAGGAGCGCGGGAAGCATTCGGTCGGGGCGGGTAACGCCATTGCGGTACAGAACCTGGGCGAAAACGTGGCGATGCTGCTGATGCTGGGGCTCTATTCTCTGGCGGTGAGCGTGGGCGTGCCGCCGGTCGCTGTGGGAATAGGCTTTGGCGCGGTGTTTGCTGTGGCCATCGCCGCGCTGTGGGTCTGGGGGCGGCGTAAATAACTTCTCGTCGCGGTTGACTTGAAATCGTCGCCCCTGCCAGGCGCGCGGCAGAGAGAAACCCCCGGGTTGCGGCTTGCGCCTGACCCGGGCTACCGCGGCTACTGAGGCGGCTACCCGCCCTGGGTAGCGTAGGCCCGGTAAGGCGTAGCCGCCACCGGGCAACAACGCGACGCCAGAAGCTGGCGTCGACAGGTCGTGCTACGGTGCCGGGTAGGTATAAACCTGATGCACCGCTTCAATCTCCGCTAATACCTCTTCGCTCAGCTCAAGCTGCAAACTTTCCACGTTGGCCTGCAGCTGCGCCATGGTCGTCGCCCCCAGCAGGGTGCTGGCGACAAACGGCTGCCGACGCACAAAGGCCAGCGCCATTTGCGCCGGATCGAGGCCGTGACGTCGGGCGATATCCACATAGGCCGCCACCGCTTTCTGCGACTGCTCGCCGCTGTAGCGCGTAAAGCGGCTGAACAGCGTATTGCGCGCCCCCGCCGGCTTCGCGCCGTTGAGGTACTTCCCGGTCAGGGTGCCGAAAGCCAGGCAGGAGTAGGCCAGCAGCTCCACGCCTTCGAACTGGCTCACTTCCGCGAGGCCGACTTCAAAGCTGCGGTTCAGCAGGCTGTAGGGGTTCTGAATGGTCACGATCCGCGGCAGGTCGTGCTTATCCGCCAGGTGCAGATAACGCATCACGCCGAAGGCGGTTTCATTCGATACGCCGATGTAGCGGATCTTGCCGGCGCGCTGGAACTCGGTCAGCGCCTCGAGGGTATCCAGCAGGGTCACCGCGGGGGCGGCGTCGGCCCAGGTGTAGCCGAGCTTGCCAAAGCAGTTGGTGGGGCGCTGCGGCCAGTGTACCTGGTACAGGTCGAGATAATCGGTCTGCAGACGCTTCAGGCTGGCGTGCAGCGCCTCGCGGATATTTTTCCGGTCCAGGACGTGGTTTGGTCGAATACTGCTGTCGTTATTACGCGCGGGCCCGCTGACCTTCGAGGCGAGCACCAGCTTTTCGCGATTGCCGCGTTTCGCCAGCCAGTTGCCGACGTAGGTTTCGGTCAGCCCTTGGGTCTCCGGGCGCGGCGGGACAGGGTACATTTCGGCGACATCGATCAGATTGATGCCGTTGGCGACTGCGTAATCGAGCTGCTGATGGGCATCGGCTTCGCTGTTTTGCTCGCCAAAGGTCATAGTTCCCAGCCCGAGGGTGCTGATTTCAAGTGAACTGTGTGGGATACGGTGATACTGCATAGCCAGCTTCCTTTTTATTTATAAGGTCAGGCATTCCCCGACAAAGGAGTATCAACATGGCAGAGGGTGAGAAAAAGAGGAAGTAAAAAATCAAAAAAGCCGGGTGACGAGGAGGGGCGGTGGGTGGAACCCGCGGTGTCCTGGTGTGTCCCGACTCTTCTCAGAAGGCTGGTTGTCGGTAAGCGCAGCGTCAACAGAGGCTGGGGCCGACGGGGAAAATTAACGCTTAATGATTTGCGAAACGTCGTCACGATTGATCTGCATTTTATTACCCTGCTGATCTTCGTAGCTGATAAGACCGGTATCGTCATCCACGGTAGGTTTACCGTCGGTCAGGATCATGCGCCCATCTTTGGTCGCCATGACGTAATCGCTGCTGCAACCGGAAACCGAGAACGCCAGTCCTACGGCGGAAATCAATACTGCCCATTTTTTCATCGTCATCACCTCTTGAGTAGCTGCACCCCATACCCGTCTATTAATAGCCTGATTTGTGAGACATAAAAAGCAGTAAAGTCTGAAAAAGGGTTGCAGCCTGTGACCAGGCTGCAATTATGTGGTTTACAGCGGGTTTTTCTTATTGCGCAGCAGGTTAAGACTCTCAACGGCAATAGAGAAGAACATGGCGAAGTAGATGTATCCCTTCGGCACATGGACGTCGAAACTTTCCAGCATTAGGGTAAAGCCAACGAGGATCAGGAACGACAGCGCCAGCATTTTCACCGACGGATGACGGTCAACGAAATCGCCGATAGGTCGTGCGGCGAACATCATTACCCCCACCGCAATCACGACCGCCGCCATCATAATAAACAGATGGTCCGACAGACCGACGGCGGTGATCACCGAGTCGAGGCTAAAGATGATGTCCAGCAGCATGATCTGCACGATGGCGCCGAGGAAGGAGTGAACGTTAGTTTTCAGCCCCTCCTCTTCACCTTCGATAGACTCATGGATCTCTTTACTGGCTTTCCAGATAAGGAACAGTCCGCCTAACAGCAAGATCAGATCGCGAAACGAAATCTCCTGACCGAGGACGGTGAAGAGCGGGTTGGTCAGCTTAACGACCCAGGCGATAGAGGCCAGCAGCGCCAGGCGCATGACCATCGCCCCCATTAAACCGATCCGTCGCGCGTGAGCGCGCTGGGCGGTGGGGAGCTTGGCCACGACCAGAGAGAGAAAAATAATATTATCGATCCCGAGCACGATCTCCAGCAGCGTCAAGGTGCCCAGCGCCAGCCAGGCGTTAGGATCGGTTATCCATGCAAATAACATTGTTCAAAGTCCTGCAAAATAGAAAGCAGCAATTATATGCACGCCCCAACGCAGAACAAAAAATTAATCGTGTTGTAACAAGAAATGGCGGGCGAGCAGGGCGGCGGTGAAATTCTTTTTCAGGTAGAAACCGCGCGGCAGGGTGAGGATCGTCTCCCCGCGGGCGCCGATGGCTTCGGTCAACGCCTTGCTGTTGGCCGCTTTCGGTCTTAACTGCAGCACCTCGCCGTGGCGGGCGGTAATGCGCTCCACCTCACCGAGGACAATAAGATCCATCAGCTCTTCCCAGTCCATGCGCAGCTGGCGCTCCTCTTCTTCGTTCGGACTCCACAGCAGCGGTGCGCCGACGCGCCGCGCCGCCAGAGGAATGGTGCGCTCTCCTTCCACCGGGATCCACAGGACGCGCTGCAGCTTATGCCGCACATGGCTGCTCTCCCAGGTGACGCCGCTATTGCCGGTTAACGGAGCGACGCAGACAAAGGTGGTCTCCAGCGGACGACCCCGGCTGTCGATAGGGATCGTTTTGAGCTCCACCCCCAGCGCGGCGAAATCCTGTTCGGGTTTACTGCCCGCGCTGGCCCCCAGCCACAGCTCCAGCAGGATGCCCGTCCAGCCTTTATCACGCTTCAGATCGCGGGGAATGGGGATCCCGGCCAGCGCCGCCAGCTCGCCCAGCGTATAGCCGGCCAGCTGTCGGGCCTGGGCCAACAGCTGTTCCTGACTTTGCGGCGGAGAGGAGAGAGGAGCGATAGCGGGCATAGGGCGACACCTTTGGCTAAAAAATGAGCGCTAATTTTGCGCGTTGTGGATAGAGTTTACCGTTTTCTGAGTAACTATACCAATCCCATGATTTATATGCCTTTTTAAGGTCATTGCGCTGCGGGTGAAAACCATGAAAACAGGTTTTCCAGAACTGGTCACTGACAATAAACAGGATCTTACACCATGTTATCCACAGAAAAGTGGGATAACTGGGGAAAAGCCCCACTACTGGTTCGATTTACAGCCTTGACGTGCGACGAAAATCGAATTTTTTGAGAAAATCTGCCCGCGACCTGCGCGTAATCTGTGGATAAAATCGACATTGTTCGATCTTTCATCAGTCGGCGGATCGTATGTGTGATGATCGTCACGTTATGCTGTAATAAGTGAAAGGGATATATTCTAACTTAATGAATATGCTATCATTATTATAAGGTGTTAGCGGTGCGATGTTCAGATTACTCCGGGTTTTCCCGGGTTAATTCCGTACTTCTTCACAACTCTATCCACAGAAAAAGTGAATAAAATCGGCAGTCGGGCGCTTTCGCTGTTTATAACTCTGGCAATTACTGTGAGTTATTCAAATGTTATCCGTTCTCAGTGTGCGAACAGAGTGGTTTACCGTTTCCGACGAGTGTGAAACAATCATTCACATTGAAGCTTATCTTGAGGTAGTCCGGTGATTGATGACGATGGCTACCGCCCAAATGTCGGTATTGTAATCTGTAATCGTCAGGGCCAGGTCATGTGGGCCCGACGCTATGGTCAGCACTCGTGGCAGTTCCCGCAAGGGGGCATAAATCCAGGAGAATCCGCAGAGCAGGCGATGTATCGGGAATTGTTTGAAGAGGTCGGGTTAAGCCGTAAAGATGTGCGGATCCTGGCCTCAACCCGTAACTGGCTGCGTTACAAGTTGCCTAAACGTTTGGTGCGTTGGGACACAAAGCCGGTTTGTATCGGCCAGAAACAAAAGTGGTTTCTTTTGCAGTTGATCGGTAACGACGCGGACATCAATATGCAAACCAGCAGCACGCCTGAATTTGATGGCTGGCGCTGGGTGAGTTACTGGTACCCGGTTCGTCAGGTGGTGTCGTTCAAACGCGACGTCTACCGCCGGGTGATGAAAGAGTTCGCCAGCGTAACCATGTCGCTGGCGGAGAGCGCCCCTAAGCCGCAAAGCGCGCCTGCTTATCGACGTAAAAGAGGTTAAGCCACGCACATTATGCTCACTCGGTTGCGAGAAATAGTCGAGAAGGTCGCGAGTGCGCCGCGTTTAAACGAGGCGCTGGATATTCTGGTGACAGATGTCTGCCAGGCGATGGAGACGGAAGTCTGCTCGGTTTACCTGGCTGACAATGACCGACGCTGCTATTACCTGATGGCCACCCGCGGGTTAAAAAAACCTCGCGGGCGCACCGTTGCGCTGGCATTCGATGAAGGCCTGGTGGGGCTGGTTGGCCGCCTGGCGGAGCCCATCAACCTCGCCGATGCGCAAAAACACCCCAGCTTCAAGTATATCCCCGCCGTCAAAGAGGACCGCTTCCGCGCCTTCCTTGGCGTGCCGATCATCCAGCGCCGCCAGCTGTTGGGCGTGCTGGTGGTCCAGCAGCGTGAGCTGCGCCAGTTTGATGAAAGCGAGGAGTCTTTCCTCGTCACCCTCGCCACCCAGATGGCGGCGATCCTCTCCCAGTCCCAGCTGAACGCCCTGTTTGGCCAGTATCGTCAGACGCGCATTCGCGCGCTGCCGGCCTCTTCCGGGGTGGCGATCGCCGAGGGCTGGATGGACGTCAGCCTGCCGCTGATGGAACAGGTGTATGAAGCCTCGACGCTGGATACCGCCTCGGAACGTGAACGCCTGACCGGCGCGCTGGAAGAAGCGGCCAACGAGTTTCGTCGCTACAGCAAACGCTACGCCGCCGGCGCGCAAAAAGAGACGGCGGCGATCTTCGATCTCTACTCGCACCTGCTCTCCGACGCCCGCCTGCGTCGCGAGCTCTTTGCCGAAGTCGACAAAGGCGCCGTCGCCGAGTGGGCGGTCAAAAAGATCATTGAGAAGTTCGCCGAACAGTTTGCCGCGTTGAGCGACGGCTATCTGAAAGAGCGGGCCGGCGACCTGCGCACGCTGGGTCAGCGTCTGCTGTTCCATCTCGACGACAGTATTCAGGGCCCCAACACCTGGCCGGCGCGCATTATCCTCGTGGCGGACGAGCTGTCGGCCACCACCCTCGCCGAAGTACCGCAGGATCGCCTGGCCGGCGTGGTAGTGCGCGATGGCGCCGCCAACTCCCATGCCGCCATTATGGTGCGGGCCCTTGGCATCCCAACGGTGATGGGCGCCGATATTCAGCCCTCGCTGTTGCATGGCCATACGCTGATTGTCGATGGCTATCGCGGTGAGCTGCTGGTGGATCCTGAACCTGTTCTGTTACAGGAATATCAGCGCCTTATCAGTGAAGAGAACGAGCTCAGCCGCCTGGCGGAGGACGATCTCCAGCGTGCGTCGGAGTTGAAAAGCGGCGAGCGGGTAAAAGTCATGCTCAACGCCGGCTTAAGCCCGGAGCACGAAGAGAAGCTCGGCAGTTTTGTGGACGGCATTGGTCTGTACCGTACCGAAATTCCCTTTATGCTGCAGAGCGGCTTCCCCTCTGAAGAGGAGCAGGTCGCCCAGTATCAGGGCATGCTGCAGATGTTTAACAGCAAACCGGTGACCCTGCGTACCCTGGACATCGGCGCGGATAAACAGCTGCCGTACATGCCGATCAGTGAAGAGAACCCATGCCTCGGCTGGCGCGGGATCCGCATCACCCTCGATCAGCCGGAGATCTTTTTGATCCAGGTGCGGGCGATGCTGCGCGCCAACGCCGCCACCGGCAACCTCAGCATTTTGCTGCCGATGGTGACCAGTCTGGAAGAGGTCGATGAGGCCCGCCGACTGATCGACCGCGCCAGTCGGGAAGTGGAAGAGATGATCGGCTACGCCATCCCGCGTCCGCGTCTGGGGGTGATGCTGGAGGTGCCGTCGATGGTCTTTATGCTGCCGCAGCTGGCCAGCCGGATCGATTTTATCTCGGTAGGAACGAACGACCTGACCCAGTACCTGCTGGCCGTCGACCGTAACAATACCCGGGTCGCCAGCATGTATGACAGCCTGCATCCTGCGGTATTGCGGGCGCTGGCGATGATCGCTCATGACGCGGAGCGCTTTGGCATCGATCTGCGACTGTGCGGCGAGATGGCAGGCGACCCGATGTGCGTGACGATCCTTGTCGGTCTCGGTTATCGCCACCTGTCGATGAACGGCCGCTCGGTGGCGAGGGTGAAATATCTGCTGCGCCGCATCGATATCGAAGAGGCGCAGGAGCTGTCTCGTCGCAGCCTCGAAGCCCAGATGACCGCCGAGGTGCGCCATCAGGTGGCGGCCTTTATGGAGCGTCGCGGTCTCGGCGGCCTGATCCGCGGCGGGCGGTAGCGATAGCCCGGGTGAGGCGAAAGCCGTAACCCGGGAATCCTCTGTTCACACCATCCGGCAACATACAGCACAGCCGGTGAAACGGCTTCTGTTAGCATCCGTATACATATCTTTTACACGCCGGCGCGGATCGCACTCCTGGCTTATGCTATGATTCGCCTCCTTCGGCGTGCCCGTTTTAATCGGGCATGGATCATCACCGCTGTCCACTTTCGGCGGAATAACAAGTCTTTATGGTGACAGATGAATAGTGGCTACCTGCATTTTCCGGAGTTCGATCCGGTCATTTTTTCTCTAGGCCCGGTCTCCCTCCACTGGTACGGTTTGATGTACCTGGTGGGCTTTGTCTTTGCGATGTGGCTGGCCACCCGTCGGGCGAATCGTCCGGGCAGCGGCTGGACGAAAAATGAAGTAGAAAACCTGCTTTACGCGGGCTTCCTCGGCGTCTTTCTGGGCGGCCGTATCGGTTACGTGCTGTTCTACAACCTGCCGGTATTTCTTGCCGATCCGTTGTATCTGTTCCGCGTCTGGGACGGCGGCATGTCGTTCCACGGCGGCCTGATCGGCGTGATCCTGGTGATGATTATCTTCGCCAGACGCACCAAACGCACCTTCTTCCAGGTCTCCGATTTTATCGCGCCGCTGATCCCGTTTGGCCTTGGCGCCGGGCGTCTGGGCAACTTTATCAACGGCGAGCTGTGGGGCCGCGTGGACCCGAGCTTCCATTACACGATGATTTTCCCGGGCTCCCGTGCCGAAGATCTGGCGCTGCTGCCGACCCATCCGGAATGGCAATCGCTGTTTGATACCTACGGCGCGCTGCCGCGCCACGCGTCGCAGCTGTACGAGCTGGCGCTGGAAGGCGTGGTGCTGTTCCTGATCCTGAACCTGTTTATCCGTAAACCGCGCCCGACCGGTTCCGTTTCCGGCCTGTTCCTGATTGGCTACGGCCTGTTCCGCATTATCGTGGAATTCTTCCGCCAGCCCGACGCCCAGTTCACCGGCGGCTGGGTGCAGTACATCAGCATGGGGCAGATTCTTTCGATCCCGATGGTGCTTGCGGGTATCATCATGATGGTTTGGGCTTACCGCCACCGTCCGCAGCAACTGAATTCTTGAGGAACCATGAAACAGTATCTTGATTTGATGCAGAAAGTGCTCGCTGAGGGCACGCCAAAAAATGACCGCACCGGCACTGGCACGATCTCTATTTTCGGCCATCAGATGCGTTTTAACCTGCAGGAAGGCTTCCCGCTGGTGACCACCAAGCGCTGTCATTTACGCTCCATCATCCATGAACTGCTGTGGTTCCTGCAGGGCGACACCAACATCGCCTATCTGCACGACAACAACGTCACCATCTGGGACGAGTGGGCAGATGAAAATGGCGACCTGGGACCGGTCTACGGCAAACAGTGGCGTTCCTGGCCTGCGCCGGACGGTCGTCATATCGACCAGATCAGCACGGTGATGGACCAACTGAAAAACGACCCGGACTCCCGCCGGATCATCGTCTCGGCGTGGAACGTCGGCGAGCTGGATAAAATGGCCCTGGCGCCGTGCCACGCCTTCTTCCAGTTCTACGTCGCTGACGGCAAGCTCTCCTGCCAGCTGTATCAGCGCTCCTGCGACGTATTCCTCGGCCTGCCGTTCAACATCGCCAGCTACGCGCTGCTGGTGCATATGGTGGCGCAGCAGTGCGATCTGCAGGTCGGCGATTTCGTCTGGACCGGTGGCGACACTCATCTGTACAGCAACCATCTCGAGCAGACCAATCTGCAGCTGAGCCGCGAACCGCGTCCGCTGCCGAAGCTGGTCATCAAACGCAAGCCGGCGTCGATCTTCGACTACCGCTTTGAAGACTTCGAGATTGAAGGTTACGATCCGCACCCGGGAATCAAAGCGCCGGTGGCGATTTAACCCCCTCTGCAGATATGACCAACCGGCGTCCGATGGCGCCGGTTTTTTTATGCCGTTTTCACCACCTGAATAGGGGTGGCTACCCTCGTTGCCATTACGATAGGAACGCTTCATCCCGCCCGCTGGCCGCAGGCGTTGGTGGGCGGGAAAGCTGGAAAGAGGCTCGCAAAAAAATGTTCTGCTGTTGGTCATGCAAACCTTTTTTGCGTGTCTGGCCGGGAAAGCCATTTTCCGTCGTCGCGCCAGGGCTAACCGCCGCGGCATACTCTGCGCCATGAACAGAGAACATGGTTATACCCTGATGGAAACCCTGGTGACGCTGACGTTAATGATGATCCTCAGCGTCGGCGGCCTGTATGGCTGGCAGCGCTGGCAGCAGCAGCAACGACTGTGGCAAACCGCCGTCCAGGTGCGGGATTTCCTGGTTTTCCTGCGCGATGACGCCAACGCCTACAACCGGGACCGCGTGCTTCGCGTCGGCCAGGATGAAGAGGGATGGTGCCTGAGTGCCCAGGGGGAGGGGCCGGCGTGCGCCTCCGGGGCGCCCTTGACGCTGCGCCCGCGCTGGCCGGGGATCTCGCTGGCAGGCGTCACCCCTGGCCTGGGATTCTATGGCCTGCGCAGCACCGCCTGGGCGGGGAATCTGCGTCTGCAGAGCGAGGCCGGCAGCTGGAGCATTGTGATTTCACACTGGGGGCGGATTCGTTTATGCCGCAGTGACAGCGCAGGAGGATGTCAGTGAGCCGCCGCGGATTTTCCCTCGCGGAGGCGCTTATTGCCATGGCGATAGGCTCGCTGCTGCTGATCGGCGCCTGCCGCTTTCTACCCGCTCTGCAGCGCCATATTCTGCGTCAGGGCGAACAGCTGGCCCTGGAGAATGAACTGTGGCAGCGGGTGCATGCCGTGGGGAAGCATCTGCAGCGCGCCGGATACTGCCGGGGAGTGTGCGGCGGAGCCGGGCTGGAGCTCGCCGCCGACGGCGAGTGCCTGATTGTGCGATGGGACGCGAACAGCAATGGGACATGGGAAACCTCCCCCGCGGCAGCGGCGGAGAGCACCGGCTTTCGCCTGCGCGACGGCGCGCTGGAGACTCTGCGCGGAGCCAGCGACTGCCGCGGCAGCGGATGGGAGAAAATCACCAATCCGGCCGCTATCGTGGTGACGCGCTTTGCGGTGCAGCATCGGCTGACCGAGGGCTTCGCGCCGGAGCTGAGCGTGACGCTGGCAGCGCGCTCTGCCCGGCAGATGGGTCTGGCGGCCGAGGTGGAGCAGCGGGTGACGGGGTATAACCTGTGATCCGCCAGCGTGGAATGTCGTCGCTGTTGATGGTGCTCCTGTTGCTGACTCTCGGCAGCCTGCTCCTGGAGGGGCTTAACCTGCAGCAGCGGGCGCTGCTGGCGCAAACCGCCAGCGAAACGCAGGCGATCCACGATACGGCGGTGGCCCATTCGGCGCTACAGTGGGGAAAACAGCAGGCCTGGTCGGCGCAGGCGCCGCTGACCTGCCGCGAGCAGGCGCAGCAGGGCTGGCGCGCCTGTCTTCGCATCTTCGACGACGGTTCGCTGCTGCTCAGCAGCGCCAGCGGCGAGGTGCAGGTCTGGCAGTCCGGCGAGGTGCGCGGCGGGCAAGTGCATTTCTCCGCCCATGGCTGGAGCGATTTTTGCCCGCTCAGGGAGGTGAGCCTATGTCAAATGCCATGAAGCGCCAGCGGGGTTTTAGCCTGCCGGAGACCGTTCTGGCGATGGCGCTGATGGTGCTAACGGTCACCGCGCTGGGCGGCTATCAGCGCGGAATGGCGCAAGGGGTCCACCAGCTGAACCAGACGCGTCAGCTATGGCGCGACGCCTGGCGCTATAGTCAGCTCTCTGCGCCGTTTCCGCCGGCAGGCGGACAGGTAAGCCGTATGCAGACATCGGCGCAAAGATGTGTCAGCATCACGGTAACGATCAGTATGCCCGTTGCAAAGCGGGCGCAGATGACCCGGCTGCATTGCCCGGTCAGCCAGTAGTCAGGAGCAATTATGTTAAGGGTTTACCACTCAAACCGGCTGGATGTTCTCGAGGCGTTGATGGAGTTTATCGTCGAGCGCCAGCGGCTGGATGACCCTTTTCAGGCTGAAATGGTGCTGGTGCAGAGTACCGGTATGGCGCAGTGGCTGCAGATGACCCTGGCCTCGCGCTTCGGCATTGCCGCCAACATCGAGTTCCCGCTGCCGGCGAGCTTTATCTGGGATATGTTCGTGCGCGTCCTGAAGGATATCCCTGGCGAAAGCGCCTTCAGCAAGCAGAGCATGAGCTGGAAGCTGATGACTCTCCTGCCGCAGCACCTGGAAGAGGACGATTTTATCCTGCTGCGCCAGTATCTGAGCGATGACGGCGACAAGCGCAAGCTGTTTCAGCTGGCCGCCCGGGTAGCGGACCTCTATGACCAGTATCTGGTTTATCGCCCGGAATGGCTGATGCGCTGGGAGGCCGACCAGCGGGTTGACGGCCTCGGCGACGCCCAGCAGTGGCAGGCGCCGCTGTGGAAAGCGCTGGTGCGCTATACCGCCGAGCTGGGGCAGCCGCAGTGGCACCGCGCCAATCTCTATCAGCGCTTTATCAGCGCCCTGGAAAAGGCGGATGAACCGCCCGCCGGGCTGCCGTCGCGCGTCTTTATCTGTGGAATTTCCGCGCTGCCGCCGGTCTATCTTCAGGCGCTGCAGGCGCTGGGTAAGCATGTCGATGTCTATGTGCTGTTCACCAACCCCTGCCGCTATTACTGGGGTGATATTAAAGATCCGGCGTTCCTGGCGAAGCTGCTATCGCGTCAGCGGCGCCATCACCGCGAGGCGCGCGCGCTACCCCTGTTTCGCGACACCGAGCAGGCGCCGGGGTTGTTTAATGACGCCGGGGAGCAGGATGTCGGCAACCCGTTGCTCGCCTCCTGGGGCAAACTGGGGCGCGATTATATCTACCTGCTGGCGGGGCTGGAGCGCTATGAGGAGCTGGACGCCTTTGTCGATATCGTTCCCGATAACCTGTTGCATAATCTACAGTCGGATATCCTGGAACTGCGCAACGCGGCGGTGGCCGGGCAGAGCGCGGAGGCTTTCGCCCACAGTCGCGACAAACGTCCGCTGGCGCAGGATGACCGCAGCCTGAGCATTCATATTTGCCACAGTCCGCAGCGTGAAGTGGAGGTTCTGCACGATCGGCTGCTGGCGATGCTGGAGGCGGATCCGACGCTCACGCCGCGGGATATCATCGTCATGGTGGCGGATATCGACAGCTACAGCCCCTATATACAGGCGGTGTTTGGCGCCGCCAGCGGCGACCGCTGGCTGCCGTGGGCGATCTCCGATCGCCGCGCCCGCGAGTCGCACCCGGTGCTGCAGGCGTTTATCACTTTGCTCTCGCTGCCCGACAGCCGCTTCGCCAGCGAAGATGTGCTGGCGCTGCTGGACGTGCCGGTGCTGGCGGCGCGCTTTAACATCAATGAAGAGGGTCTGCGCTACCTGCGCCAGTGGGTCAACGAGTCCGGGGTCCGCTGGGGAATGGATGACGACAACGTCCGTGAGCTGGACCTGCCGGCGACCGGCCAGCACACCTGGCGGTTCGGCCTTACCCGCATGCTGCTGGGCTACGCGATGGACAGCCGGGAGGGCGAATGGCAGTCGGTGCTGCCCTATGACGAATCCAGCGGTTTGATCGCCGAGCTGGTAGGTAACCTCGCATCGCTGCTGATGCAGCTTAACCTGTGGCGACGCGGTCTCGCCCAACAGCGGCCGCTGGCGGAGTGGCTGCCGGTCTGTCGCGATCTGCTGAATGACTTTTTCCTGCCGGACAGCGAGACCGAAGCGGCGCTGGCGCTGATTGAGCAGCAGTGGCTGGCGGTGATTGATAGCGGTCTGGAGGCGCAGTATGGCGACCAGGTGCCGTTGACGCTGCTGCGCGATGAGCTGGCCCAGCGCCTCGATCAGCAACGGATCAGCCAGCGCTTTCTCGCCGGCCCGGTCAATATCTGCACCCTGATGCCGATGCGCTCTATTCCTTTCAAAGTGGTTTGCCTGCTGGGGATGAACGATGGGGTTTATCCGCGAACGCTGCCGCCGCTGGGTTTTGATTTAATGAGCCAGAAGCCGCAGCGCGGCGACCGCAGCCGGCGCGATGATGACCGCTACCTGTTCCTGGAGGCGCTGATGTCCGCCGAACAGACGCTGTATATCAGCTACATCGGCCGTTCTATCCAGGACAACAGCGAGCGCTTTCCCTCGGTGCTGGTGCAGGAGCTGGTGGATTACGTCGGCCAGAGCCACTGTCTCGCCGGCGATGAGGAGCTTGATTGCGACGCCAGCGAGGCGCGGGTTAAAGCCCACATCACCCATCTGCATACCCGCATGCCGTTCGACGTCGCTAATTTCCAGGATAACGAGAATAAGAGCTACGCCCGGGAATGGCTGGCTGCCGCCGGCCAGCAGGGGGAGGCGCATAGCGACTTCATTCAACCGCTTACCCCGCCGCCGATAGACAGCCTGCCGTTCGAGCAGCTCCTGCGCTTCTGGCAGCACCCGGTTCGCGCGTTCTTTCAGCAGCGTCTGCGGGTCAATTTCCGTGCGGAAGAGGATGATATTCCCGATGACGAGCCCTTCACCCTGGAAGGGCTGAGCCGTTATCAACTGAACCAGCAATTGCTTAATACCCTTATCGAGGAGCAGGACGTCTCGGCCATGTTCCGCCGCTTCCGCGCCGCCGGCGAGCTGCCGTATGGCGCCTTTGGCGAACTGGTGTGGGAGACGCAGCGACTGGAGATGCAGGCCCTGGCCGAGCGGGTGATGGCCGAGCGCCAGCAGGCGCAGAGCATGGAGATCGATCTCCAGTGCGGCGGCGTAAATCTGACCGGCTGGCTGCAGCAGGTGCAGCCGGACGGGCTGCTGCGCTGGCGGCCTTCGCTGCTGAGCGTCTCCCAGGGGATGCAACTTTGGCTGGAACACCTTGTCTACTGTGCCAGCGGCGGTACCGGCGAGAGCCGGCTGTTTGTGCGTAAAGAGGGAGAGTGGCGTTTTCCGCCGCTGGCGCCCGCCGAGGCGCAGGCGTACCTGAATGAGCTGGTGGATGGCTATTTGCTGGGGATGTCGCAGCCGCTGCTGCTGCTGCCGGAAAGCGGTGGCGCCTGGCTGAAAGCCTGTTATGACGCCGAAAAGGATGTCATTTTAATGGACGAAGAGACGCAGCAGAAAGCGCGGAGCAAATTCCTGCAGACCTACGAAGGTAACATGGTGGTCAGCGGGGAGGGGGCCGATATCTGGTATCAACGCCTGTGGCGTTCGCTGGAGCCGGCGCATTACGAAGAAATCATTGCCCAGACGCAGCGTTATCTGTTACCGCTATATCGTTACCATCGGTCCACACAAATTTAAATAGTATAAAAATTGCGCAGTGAATGGCGGTTCATTTATTATGCGCAACGTATCACGGACTGATGGACATAAAAGGCTGCACGCTGTGCAGCGCAAGTTTGTTAATGATGAGGTTCGTGAATGCCCCGCAGTTTATGGTTCAAGATTTTTGTTGTGCTGGCCGCCCTCTGGGCGCCGTTTAGTCAGGCCGACACCGGATGGCAGCCTGTTCAGGAGACGATCCGCAAAAGCGAAAAAGATACGCGTCAGTATCAGGCGATCCGTCTTGATAACGACATGGTCGTGCTGCTGGTTTCCGATCCGCAGGCGGTGAAATCGCTGTCGGCGCTGGTGGTGCCGGTGGGATCCCTGCAGGATCCGGCCGATCATCAGGGGCTGGCGCATTTTCTGGAACATATGACGCTGATGGGGTCACAAAAATATCCCCAGCCTGACAGTCTGGCAGAGTTTCTTAAACTGCACGGCGGCAGCCATAACGCCAGCACCGCGCCCTACCGCACCGCGTTCTATCTCGAAGTGGAGAATAATGCGCTGGACGGGGCCGTAGACCGCCTGGCGGATGCCATTGCCGCGCCGCTGCTGGATAAAAAATATGCCGACCGCGAACGTAACGCGGTCAACGCCGAGCTAACCATGGCCCGGACGCGAGACGGGATGCGCATGGCCCAGGTCAGCGCAGAAACCATTAACCCGGCTCACCCGGCGGCCCACTTTTCTGGCGGCAACCTCGAGACGCTCAGCGATAAGCCCGGCAGCCCGGTACTTGATGCGCTGCATACCTTCCGCGATAGCTGGTACTCCGCCAATCTGATGAAGGCGGTGATCTACAGCAACAAGCCGTTGCCGGAGCTGGCGCGCATGGCCGCTGACACCTTTGGCCGCGTGCCGAATCGTCAAATCAGCAGGCCGGAAATAAGCGTGCCGGTGGTAACCGATGCGCAAAAAGGCATCATTATTCACTATGTGCCGGCGATGCCGCGTAAAGTGCTGCGCGTCGAGTTTCGCATCGACAACAACAGCGATCGCTTCCGCAGCAAAACCGATGAGCTGGTCACTTACCTGATCGGCAACCGCAGTCCGGGTACGCTCTCCGACTGGCTGCAAAAGCAGGGACTGGCGGAAGGCATCCGCGCGGATTCTGACCCGGTGGTGAACGGCAACAGCGGCGTGCTGGCGATATCTGCCACCCTCACCGATAAAGGCCTGGCGCACCGCGACGAAGTGACGGCGGCCATATTCAGCTACCTCGACCTCCTGCGTACCCAGGGCGTCGACAAACGTTACTTTGACGAGCTGGCGCATGTGCTGGCGCTGGATTTCCGCTATCCGTCGATCAACCGTGATATGGATTACGTGGAATGGCTGGCGGATACCATGATCCGGGTGCCGGTCGAGCATGCGCTGGACGTGGTCAACATTGCCGATCGGTACGACCCGCAGGCGATCAAAGACCGGCTGGCGATGATGACCCCGCAGAACGCGCGCATCTGGTATATCAGCCCGCAGGAACCGCATAACAAGACCGCCTATTTTGTCGATGCGCCGTATCAGGTGGATAAGATTAGCGAGCAGACCTTCGCTGACTGGCAGCAAAAAGCGCAGGCCATCAAGCTGCAGCTGCCGGTGCTCAACCCCTATATTCCGGATGATTTCACCCTCGTCAAAAGCGATAAAGCCTGGCCGCACCCCCAGCTGATCCTCGATGAACCGACGCTGCGGGTGGTTTATGCCCCGAGCCAGTATTTCGCCAGCGAACCGAAGGCGGATATCTCCCTGGTGCTGCGTAATCCCCAGGCGATGGACAGCGCTCGCCGGCAGGTGATGTTTGCCCTCAATGATTATCTCGCCGGCATCGCCCTCGATCAGCTTAGTAACCAGGCGGCGGTCGGCGGCATTTCGTTCTCCACCGGCGCCAATAATGGGTTAATGGTCAATGCCAACGGCTACACCCAGCACCTGCCGGCGCTGTTCAGCGACCTGCTGCAGGGGTACTTCAGCTATACGCCGACCGAGGAGCAGCTGGAGCAGGCCAAATCGTGGTATGCGCAAATGATGGATTCCGCTGAGAAGGGCAAAGCCTACGATCAGGCGATAATGCCGATCCAGATGGTCTCCCAGGTACCGTATTTCCAGCGCGAAGTACGCCGGGCGTTGCTGCCTTCCATCACTTTGCAGGAGGTGCTCGACTACCGCGCCAACCTGAAAACCAAGGGGCGCCCTGAACTGATGGTGATCGGCAATATGTCCGCCGATGCCGCCACGACGCTGGCTCGCCAGATCCAGCAGCAGCTGGGCGCTGACGGCAACGAATGGTGCCGCAATAAAGATGTAGTGGTGAACCGGCAGCAGCTGGCGATCTTCAACAAAACGGGCACCAGCACCGACTCTGCGCTGGCCGCGGTGTTCGCACCGCCCAACGTGGATGAGTTCAGCAGCACCGCCGCCAGCACCCTGCTGGGACAGATTATTCAGCCGTGGTTCTATAACCAGCTGCGTACCGAAGAGCAGCTCGGCTACGCGGTCTTTGCCTTCCCGATGAACGTGGGACGTCAGTGGGGCATGGGCTTCCTGCTGCAAAGTAGCGATAAGCAGCCGGCTTTCCTCTGGCAGCGGTTCCAGGCCTTCTTCCCCACCGCGGAGGCGAAGCTGCGGGCGATGAAGCCGGAAGAGTTTGCCCAGCTCCAGCAGGCGGTGATAAGCCAGATGATGCAGGCGCCGCAGACGCTGGGCGAAGAGGCATCGAAACTGAGCAAAGATTTCGATCGCGGTAATATGCGTTTTGATTCACGTGATAAAGTAGTGGCTCAGATTAAACTGCTGACGCCGCAAAAACTTGCTGACTTCTTCCATCAGACGGTGGTGGAACCGCAGGGCATGACGATATTGTCCCAGATTTCCGGTAGCCAGAATGGCAAAGCGGACTATGCCCAGCCGGCAGGCGGCAAAGTGTGGGAAAACGTCAGCGCATTGCAGCAATCCTTACCCCTGATGCGAGAGAATGAATGACCGACACCGCTGAGTCTTTGGATCCCCTGCGCTTGCCCTTGAGGGGCGAGCGTCTGATAGAAGCCTCTGCGGGCACCGGAAAAACCTTTACCATCGCCGCGCTGTATCTGCGGCTGCTGCTGGGGCTGGGCGGCGAGGCCGCCTATCCCCGCGCCATCAGCGTTGAAGAACTGCTGGTGGTGACCTTTACCGAGGCGGCGACCGAAGAGCTGCGCGGGCGTATCCGCAGCAACATCCACGAACTGCGCATCGCCTGTATGCGCGGTGAATCCGATAACCCGCTCTACAGCGCGCTGCTGGCGGAGATCGTCGATAAAGACGACGCCGTAAAGACATTGCTGCTGGCTGAACGGCAGATGGACGAGGCGGCGGTGTTCACCATCCACGGTTTTTGCCAGCGGATGCTGAGCCTTAACGCCTTCGAATCGGGCATGCTGTTCGAGCAGCAGCTGATAGAGGATGAATCCCGCCTGCGCTATCAGGCCTGCGCCGACTTCTGGCGCCGTCACTGTTATCCGCTGACCCGCGATATCGCGGCGGTGATCCACGATGTCTGGAAAGGGCCGCGCGATCTGCTGAAGTCCCTTGACCGCTGGCTGCAGGGCGAAGCGCCGCAGCTTAAGTCGCCGCCAGCCGCCGACGAGACGCTGGCCGAACGCCATCAGCAAATCATCGACCGCATTGACTCGCTCAAGCAGCAGTGGCGCGAGCAGGCGGGCGAGATCGAAGGCGTGCTTGAAGATTCGGGTCTTGACCGGCGGAAGTTCAATCGCGGCAACCAGGGCAAATGGCTTGAGAAAGTGACCGCCTGGGCGCAGGAAGAGACGTTGAGCTATCAGTTACCCGACGCGCTGGAAAAATTTGCCCAGTCGTTTCTGCTTGAGCGTACCAAAGCCGGTGGCGAACCGCCCGTACATCCTCTGTTTAGCGCCGTAGAATCGCTGCTGGCCTCGTCGCTGACGCTCACCGATCTGGTGCTGGCGAGAGCGATGGTCGAGATCCGCGATGCGGTCGCGCGCGAAAAGCGCCGCCGCGGCGAGCTGGGGTTTGACGATATGCTCAGCCGGCTTGACGAGGCGCTGCGCGGCGACAGCGGCGAGGCGCTGGCTAGCGCCATTCGCCAGCGTTTTCCGGTGGCGATGATCGACGAATTTCAGGATACCGACCCCCAACAGTACCGGATTTTCCGCCGTATCTGGCGCCAGCAGCCGGAGACGGCGCTGCTGCTGATCGGCGATCCGAAGCAGGCCATCTACGCCTTTCGCGGCGCCGATATCTTTACCTATATGAAAGCGCGCGGCGACGTTGCCGCGCACTATACGCTAGACACCAACTGGCGCTCCTCGCCGGGCATGGTGGGCAGCGTCAACCGGCTGTTCAGCCTCAGCGATAACCCCTTCATGTTTCGCGAGATCCCGTTCCTGCCGGTGAAGGCGGCGGCGAAGAACCAGGGGCTGCGCTTTACCGTTGACGCGGCGGACGTACCGGCGATGAACGTCTGGTTGATGTCCGGCGAGACCGTGGGCGCCGGCGATTATCAGACGTTTATGGCGCAGCTCTGCGCCACGCAGATCCGCGACTGGCTGAGCGCCGGCCAGCAGGGGCGCGCGCTGCTGTGGCGTGGGGAAACCTCGCGCCCGGTGCAGGCTTCGGATATTACCGTGCTGGTGCGCAACCGGCTGGAGGCGGCGCAGGTGCGTGAAGCGCTGCAGACGCTGGGCATCCCTTCGGTCTACCTCTCCAACCGCGACAGCGTTTTTGAGACGCTGGAGGCCCAGGAGCTGCTCTGGCTGCTGCAGGCGGTGTTGTCCCCGGAGCGGGAAAATACCCTGCGCAGCGCGCTGGCGACCTCGATGTTTGGCCTGACCGCGCGGGATATTGAAAATCTCAATCAGGATGAGCAGGCGTGGGACGCGCTGGTGGAGGAGTTCAGTGAATACCGCCAGATCTGGCGTCAGCGCGGGGTGATGCCGATGCTGCGGGCGCTGATGACGGCCCGGCATATCGCCGAGAACCTGCTGGCGACCCGGGGCGGCGAGCGGCGCTTAACCGACATATTGCACATCAGCGAACTGCTTCAGGAGGCGGCCAGCCAGCTGGAAAGCGAGCATGCCCTGGTACGCTGGCTGACGCAGCATATCGCCGAGCCGGACAGCAACGCTGCCAGCCAGCAGATGCGTCTGGAAAGCGATAAGCACCTGGTGCAAATCGTCACTATTCATAAGTCAAAAGGGCTGGAATATCCCCTGGTCTGGCTGCCGTTTATCGCCCGGTTTCGCAAACAGGACCAGGCGTTCTATCACGATCGCGAGACGTTCGCGGCGGTGCTGGATCTGGGCCAGGATGAGGCCAGCCTCGAACTGGCGGAGGCGGAGCGGCTGGCGGAAGATCTGCGCCTGCTGTACGTCGCCTTGACCCGCGCGGTCTGGCACTGCAGCCTCGGCGTAGCGCCCCTCAGCAGCCGAAAGTCCGGCAACAGCGATTTTCATCTAAGCGCCCTGGGGCGGCTGCTGCAGGCGGGCGAAGCCATGGATGCCGCCGGGCTGGCCGCGCGCTTAGCGGACTTCTGCCATGGCGATATTGCATTGCAGAGGCCGGGCGAGTTGGATCTGACCCCGTGGCAGGCGCCGGCGGCGAGCATCCCCCCGCTGTCGGCGCGCGAGCTGCAGCGCCGCATCGCCGATGACTGGCGGGTAACCAGCTATTCCGGTCTGCAGCAGCATGGCTTCAGCAGCGGGCAGGATCTGCTGCCACGTCTGGATATCGATGCCGTCGGCGTCGGCGAGGTGGTGGAAGAGCCGCAGCTGACCCCTCACCAGTTCCCGCGCGGCGCTGCGCCGGGGACCTTCCTGCACAGTCTGTTTGAGGAACTGGACTTTACCCAGCCGGTGCCGGACGGATGGATGGCGGAGAAACTGCAGCTGAGCGGGTTTGACGCACAGTGGGCGCCGGTGCTGACCGACTGGCTGGGGGGCGTGCTGAAGACCCGCCTGCCGGGGCCGGATATCGCGCTCAATCAGCTTGCGGCGCGGGATAAACAGGTGGAAATGGCATTTTACCTGCCCATCGCGCAGCTGCTGACGGCGGAGCGCCTTGATGCGCTTATCCGCCAGTACGATCCCCTTTCCGCCGACACGCCGCCGCTGGATTTCCGCCAGGTGCGCGGCATGCTGAAGGGTTTTATCGATCTGGTCTTCCGCCACGAAGGCCGCTATTACCTGCTGGATTACAAATCCAACTGGCTGGGGGAAGATCGCGAGGCCTATACCCGGCCGGCGATGGAGCAGGCGATGCGGGCCCACCGCTACGATCTGCAGTATCAGCTGTACAGCCTGGCGCTGCACCGCTATCTGCGCCACCGGCTGGCCGATTACGACTATGACCGCCACTTCGGCGGCGTGATTTATCTCTTCCTGCGCGGCATGGACGGTCAGGAGGGGGGGCAGGGGATCTTCACTACCCGGCCGGTGCGACCGCTGATTGACGGTCTGGATCAGCTTTTTGCCGGAGAAACTCAGGAGGAGGCCTCATGACTTTTGATCAACTACTGCTGGCGGCGGTGGAGCAGCGTCTGCTGCGGCCGCTGGACGTCCAGTTTGCCCTGATGGTGGCGCAAAACGACCCGCCGGCGGTCAAGCTGGCGGCGGCCTTGCTGAGCCGTGATGCCGGAGAGGGGCACGTGTGCCTGCCGCTCTCGCGGCTGAGCGGCGACGAGGCGCTAAGCGGGAAAGCGGGGGAGATCCGCGATCGGCTGCTGGCCGACGCCGGCGCGCCGGAGGACTGGCCCGCACTGCTGCTCGCTTCATCGGCGGTGAGCTGCGGCGATGCCCCGGCGCCGATGATTTTATGCGGCGACCGGCTCTATCTGAACCGGATGTGGCGCAACGAGCTGACCGTCGCCCGCTTCTTCAACGAAGCCAACCGGGTGCTGGAGATGGATGAGGCCCGGCTGGCGGCAACCCTCAATGCCCTGTTCCCTGCTACCGGCGAAACCGACTGGCAAAAAGTTGCCGCGGCGGTGGCGCTGACCCGCCGCATCTCGGTGATCTCCGGCGGTCCCGGGACCGGGAAGACCACCACCGTGGCCAAACTTCTGGCGGCGCTGATCCAGATTGAAGATAGTCCGCGCTGTCGTATTCGTCTGGCGGCGCCGACGGGGAAAGCGGCGGCGCGCCTGACCGAATCGCTGGGCGCGGCGCTGAGAAAACTGCCGCTGACCGACGCGCAGAAAGCGTTGATTCCCACCGAGGCCAGCACGCTGCATCGTCTGCTGGGCGCCCAGCCAGGCAGCCAGCGCATGCGCTATCACGCCGGCAACCCGCTGCATCTCGACGTGCTGGTGGTGGATGAAGCCTCGATGATCGACCTGCCGATGATGTCGCGGCTCATCGACGCGCTGCCGGCTCACGGGCGGGTGATCTTCCTCGGCGATCGTGACCAGCTGGCCTCCGTAGAAGCGGGGGCGGTGCTGGGCGATATCTGCGCCTGGGCGAGCTCGGGCTACACCGCCGCGCGGGCGCAGGAGCTGACCCGGCTGACCGGTTCGCCGGTACCAGCGGGCGAGGGGGCTATCGCTGGCGCGCTGAGAGACAGCTTGTGCCTGCTGCAAAAGAGCTATCGCTTCGGCAGTCACTCCGGCATCGGGAGCCTGGCGCGGGCGGTGAACGCTGGCGCGCGCGCGGAGGTGAAGGCCACGCTGCGCCAGCCGTTTGACGATATCGCGCTTCATCCCCTCAGTACGACCGAAGAGTACGAAGCCATGCTCGGTGCGGCCCAGCAGGGCTATGAGCGCTACCTGCAGCTGCGCCGCGAGCGGGCGGAACCGCAGGCCATGCTGGCCGCCTTCAGCGAGTTTCAGCTGCTGTGCGCGCTGCGGGAAGGGCCGTACGGCGTGAGCGGCGTCAATGAGCGGCTGGAGCAGCGGCTCAACCGCCAGCGGGCGATCGCCCTGCCGCGCCACTCCCGCTGGTATGACGGCCGGCCGATTATGATCGCGCGCAACGACAGCGCGCTGGGGCTGTTTAACGGCGATATCGGCATCGCCCTGGAGCGCAACGGCGAGCTGCGGGTATGGTTCCTGATGCCCGACGGCGCCATCAAGTCGGTGCAGCCGAGCCGCCTGCCGGAGCATGACACCGCCTGGGCGATGACCGTGCATAAATCGCAGGGCTCCGAGTTCGACCATGCGGCGCTGATCCTGCCGGCGCGCAGCGTTCCTCTGGTGACACGCGAACTGGTCTATACCGCGATCACCCGAGCAAAACGGCGATTGTCGCTCTATGCCGACGAGCAGGTGCTCTCCCAGGCCATTGTGACCCGCACCGAGCGGCGCAGCGGCCTGGCGGAGATTTTCGCCGGGCGTGAAGCCTCCTGAGACGCCGGGTCCGGGCGATGGAAAATGCTGCAGCCGTTGCCCGGGCTGGCGGAAAAATCAGTAACTGAAGAACAGAGGGATAAGCCAGAGCGCCGAGATCGAGTTCATGGCGAAAAAGCGGACTGCTGCGCCGCCGGCCAGCGGTGGGGTGGAACAGCGGGCACAAAAAATCACCAGCGAGGAGATGAGAAGATTCATGCCGGACGTCAGGGCCAGCAGAAATAATATCGCCACGGCGGCGCCAAGCGCGGCATAGCCATTCTGATGATGGCGCTGGTTGTCCCAGAGCACCAAAATCAACAGCAACCACGGATAGAGGGCGACCGCGGTGGTAATGAGGTTGATATGTCTGATCAGCCAGTTCGGTTGGGTTTCCATTCGTTAAGCGATCCTTGCAGGGCGGGTGGCGGCCGTGGCGCCAGTCGATATCCTGTCGACAGCCAGTAGCATATCGGTGAGCCAGCGAGAAAGATATGGTCTGCGTGGAAACCAGGAATTTAGCCCGCGTGCCGCACGTCAGGTCGGCGCGAAGAGGGGATACCGGCCCCGGGGATAACGCGATGAGCGTCGCGCTATCCCGGGCCGTTAGAAAGGGGGGAGAAGGAGCTAAGCGAGGTCGGCCATCAGCACCTTCGACCGGCGCTGATAGTTATACATCTGCTTTTTACTCTCCGGCAGCAGGTCGATATCCACCGGCGTGAAGCCGCGCTCCTGGAACCAGTGGATGCTGCGGGTGGTTAACACGAACAGCTTGCTCAGGCCCATCTGTCTGGCCTGGGCGGCAATACGCTCCAGCAGCACCTCTCCCCGCGACGAGCTCCGGTAATCCGGATGCACCGCCACGCAGGCCATTTCGCCGATCTTCTCTTCCGGGAAAGGATAGAGGGCGGCGCAGGCGATGGTGGTGTTATCGCGCTGAATAATGGTGAACTTGTCGATCTCCATCTCCAGCTGTTCGCGGGAGCGGCGCACCAGGATGCCCTGCTGCTCCAGCGGGCTTATCAGCTCAAGAATACCGCCGATATCGTTGATGGTCGCCCGACGGATCTGCTCCGCGCTCTCCATGACGATTTGGGTGCCGATGCCGTCGCGTGAGAACAGCTCCTGCAGCAGCGCGCCATTTTCCTGATAGCTGATCAGGTGGCAGCGCCGCACGCCGCTGCGGCAGGCCTTCACCGCCCCGCGCAGGAAGCGCACGGTGCCAGAGTTATAATCTTCGTCCGCTTCCAGCTCTTCGACGCGGGCCTGCGCTTCATTGGGGAACAGTTCAGAGACAATTTCCCCGGCCTGGTTGTAAACCCCTTGCGACGAACAGAAGCCGATCATTTTCTCCGCCTTCAGCTTGATGGCCAGCTGGGTGGCGATCTCCTCCGAAGTCAGGTTAAAGCTCTCGCCGGTGACCGATACTGCGACCGGCCCCATCAGGACTATGGCGCCGCTGTCGAGCTGGCGATGAATAGCCTCTTCGTCAATACGGCGAATGCGCCCGCTGTGGCAATAATCGACGCCGTCATCGACGCCCAACGGCTGGGCGATGATAAAGTTGCCGCTGACGACATTGATATGGGCCCCCTGCAGCGGGGTGTTGTTGAGGCTCATCGACAGGCGGGCGGTGATCTCCAGCTGCAGCATCCCCGCCGCCTGCTTAACCAGCTCCAGCGTTTTGGCGTCAGTCACTCGCGTCTGCTTGTGATAGACCGGCTCGTGGTGGTGCTCGGCGAGATTAGCGTCAATCTGCGGGCGGGCGCCATAGACCACCACCAGGCGAATGCCCAAGCTATGCAATAGTCCTATGTCATTGACAATATTTGAGAAATTTTCATGCTCAATGGCTTCACCGCCCAGCATGATGACAAACGTTTTTCCCCGATGGGCATTTATATAGGGAACAGAATGGCGGAATCCTTCTACCAGTTCAGTGCGACGTTCCTTCACCATGACAAACCCTCAATGCATGATTATTCGTAATTATTGTATTTTTATTCTGTTTTGCCGTTAAACGCAAGCCCCAATTTGAGGCTAAGCCACGAAAAACATGTGACCCGGCGCAGGGTGTCAATGAATGTTTACCCTTTTATAGATGACAGGTTATATGCCTTTCGTTAAAGTTTCTGGTCAATCTGTTTGTTTTGGGTATAAATGCGTTTTTATTGCTTGGGAGTGGCATGTCGGGAAACAACTCTGGATTAAGCCGTCGCCGTCTACTGCAGGGCGCGGGCGCCATGTGGTTAATGAGCGTGAGCCCCGTTGGGCTGGCCGCCGCCGCGCGGGTGGTCGCTGTTCGCGTCTGGCCAGCATCGACCTACACGCGCGTCACGGTGGAATCGAATCATGTGCTGAAATACCGGCAGTTTGCCCTCAGTAATCCGGAACGGGTGGTGGTGGATCTGGAAGGGGTTAATCTCAACTCGGTGCTGAAAGGCATGGGGGGGCAGATCCGCGATGACGATCCCTTTATTAAGTCCGCCCGCGTGGGCCAGTTTGATCCGCAAACCGTGCGCATGGTCTTCGAGCTCAAGCAGAACGTTAAGCCGCAGCTGTTTGCCCTCGCGCCGGTAGCTGGCTTTAAAGAGCGTCTGGTGATGGATCTCTACCCCGCCAACGCCACCGATGTTCAGGATCCGCTACTGGCGCTGCTTGAGGATTACAACAAAGGCGATCTGGAGCGACAGGTGCCGCCGGCGCAAAGCGGGCCGCAGCCGGGCAAAGCCGGGCGCGACCGGCCGATTGTCATCATGCTCGATCCCGGCCACGGCGGCGAAGACTCCGGCGCCGTGGGCAAGTATCGCACCCGCGAGAAAGACGTGGTGCTGCAAATTGCCCGCCGCCTGCGGGCGCTGATCGACAAAGAAGGCAATATGAAGGCCTATATGACCCGCAACGAAGACGTGTTTATCCCGTTGAAGGTGCGTGTCGCCAAGGCGCAGAAGCAGCGCGCCGACCTGTTCGTTTCGATTCACGCCGACGCCTTTACCAGCCGCCAGCCCAGCGGCTCCTCGGTGTTTGCGCTCTCCACCAAGGGGGCTACCAGTACCGCGGCAAAATATCTCGCCCAGACGCAGAACGCCTCGGATCTGATCGGTGGGGTCAGCAAGAGCGGCGATCGCTATGTCGACCACACCATGTTCGATATGGTGCAGTCCCTCACCATCGCTGACAGCCTCAAATTTGGTAAGGCAGTGCTGGAGAAAATGGGCAATATCAATAACCTGCACAAGAACAGGGTAGAGCAGGCGGGCTTTGCGGTGCTGAAGGCGCCGGATATCCCCTCCATTCTGGTGGAGACGGCGTTTATCAGTAACGTGGAAGAGGAGCGGAAGCTGAAAACGGCCAAATTCCAGCAGCAGGTGGCCGAGTCGATCCTCGCCGGGATTAAAGCCTACTTCGCCGACGGTGCGACGCTGGCCCGCCGCGGATAACCACACAGGAAAGGGACATGGCCTTACTGAAAAGCGCCCATGGCGGCAATATCCGCGAGGCCGCCGCCCTGCTGGGCATTGCGCCCGGCGAACTGCTGGACTTTAGCGCCAACATCAATCCGCTGGGAATGCCCGCCTCGCTCAGGCAGGCGATCGTCGACAATCCCGGCTGCGCCGAGCGCTACCCTGACGTTGAGTATCAACAGCTGCATCAGGCGCTGGCGGCCCACCATCGGCTGCCGGCGGCGCATATCCTCGCCGGCAACGGCGAAACTGAATCGATCTTCACCCTTGTCCAGGGCCTTAAGCCGCGGCGGGCGATGATCGTCATTCCCGGATTCGCAGAGTACCGGCGCGCGCTGCAGACTGTGGACTGCGAGGTGGTGGAGTATGCCCTGCAGGAGCGCGATGGCTGGCAGCTGACCGACGGGATCCTCAATGCTCTCACGCCGGCGCTGGACTGCCTGTTTCTCTGCACCCCGAACAACCCCACTGGTCTGCTGCCGGAGCGTGGCCTGCTGGAAGCCATTGCGCAACGCTGTCGGGCGCTGAATATCAGCCTGATCCTCGATGAAGCCTTCCTCGACTTTATTCCCGATCAGCCGGGGTTTATTCCCCTGTTGGCGCAGTATCCGCACGTCTGGGTTCTGCGCTCGCTGACTAAATTTTATGCTATTCCGGGGCTGCGTCTAGGCTACCTGCTCAACGCTGACGCCCGGGCGGTGGCCCGGCTGCGCGAGCGACAAATGCCATGGTCCATCAATGCCTATGCCGCTCTGGCCGGGGAGATCATTCTTCAGGACCGGGCGTATCAGCGGGCCACCTGGCAGTGGCTGCAGGAGGAGGGAGCGCGTTTCTACGCGCAGCTTCAGGAGATGGCCGGGCTGACCGTGTGGCCCGGGCGCGCCAACTACCTGTTCTTGCGCTGTGACAGACCCGATCTTGACCTGCAATACGCCCTGCTGCGCCAGCACGTGTTGATCCGCAGCTGCGCCAACTACCCGGGGCTGGATAGCCGCTATTTCCGGGTGGCGATCCGCAGCGCCGGCGAAAACGACCAGCTGCTGGCGGCGCTGCGCCGGGCGCTGGCCTGAGCCCTACTGCAGGGTGACGCCCCCCGGCACCATCGCCAGCAGATGCTGTTGCGGCCAGTGGGCGGCGATGCCGCGCTCTGCCAGCCGCCATTGCAAAAAATCCACGTCATGACGACGGCGGTCCAGCAGCAGGCCGACGACGCTGCCGCTGTGCGCCACGTTGAGGCCATACAATCCTGCGCTTTCCACCAGCTCCAGCAGCGCGTCAAACCCCGGCTTGGGCAACAGCCGCTGGCTGGCGATGGCGCTAATAGTGGCCGCTTCGCCCAGCAGCTGCGGGCTGCCATGCTGGCAGGCCTGCTGCACTTTCTCCCACGCCAGCTGCAGCCGGGAGGCGTTAGCCAGCAGACCCGCCTCGCGCGGCAGCTGATGGTAGTCGGTGGTACGCAGCGTCAGCGGGCTCTCCAGCACTAACAGGTCGAGCGCCGGTGGCGCAGGGCAGGCGATTTGGGTAGCGGCGGTATTATGATCGAACAGCGTCAGTTGGTGGAACAGGGTGCTGTCGGTGGGCTCCAGCGCGACGCACAGACGCGCCAGCGTCGGCTCATCCAGCGCGTGGCCCAGATGCTGGGCGGTGGCCACCGCGGTGGCGGCGATATCGGCGGTGCTGCTGGCCATCCCTTTGGCTACCGGGATCGTCGAGTGCAGGGTGATGCGGATCTGCTGACTCAGCGCCGCCGGGTAGCCCCAGTGGGCCAGCAGTTGGTCGACCATCGCCCGCGACAGCGGCCGCTCATCGTTGCGCGGTTTGCCGGTCTCGACCTCGACGGTGCTGTACCAGTCCACCGGGCAGGAGACCAGCTTCTCGCTGCCGAGGATCCAGCCCTGGATAAGTTCTCCGCATGAGGCGGGACATTGTGCAACGGCCACGTTTTCACCTTTCCGCTTACCTTCGCCAGGGCGCATAGTGGCACGGCGACCCGCCGGTTACCATGATTCTCCGCAAAGGGGAGAGGCGTCGTTTAGGCTGGTACCGCCAGCTCGCGCGCCTGCGGCAGCGCCAGGCGCATCACATCGCGGGCGATCATCAGCTCTTCATTAGTTTTGATCACCGCCACTTTGACCATCGCATTTTCGGCCTGAATAAAGGTGGCGTTGTGCTGGTTTTTCTCTTCATCGACCGAGAGCCCGAGGAAATTCAGGTTATGGCAGATGGCGCTCCTGGCTCGGGCGGAGTTTTCGCCGATGCCGCCGGTAAAGATCAGCGCGTCCAGGCCGCCCATCTGCATAATATAGCTGCCGATAGTGGCGCGAATGCGCTCAGCAAACAGCGAGAGCGCCAGGGCTGCCTGACGATTACCGCTGTCCGCCGCCTGCTCGACATCGCGATAATCGTGCGAGACGCCGGAAACGCCCAACAGGCCGGACTCGTTATTCAGCAGCTGATTCAGCTGCTCCGGCGTTTTACCCTCATGCAGCGCCAGCCACGGTAGAATCGACGGATCGATATCGCCGCTGCGGGTGCCCATCATCACCCCAGACTGCGGCGTAAAGCCCATTGAAGTGTTAACCGAACGCCCGCCTTTGATTGCGCAAACGCTGCTGCCGTTGCCGAGATGACAGCACACTACGCGCAGAGCGCTCAATGGTACGCCCAGCTTTTCCGCCAGCGTCGCGCTGACGTACTTATGGCTGGTGCCGTGGAAGCCGTAACGGCGAATGCCCAGCTCGCTGTAGTAGCGCCACGGCAGCGGATAGATAAACGCGCGCTCATCCAGCGTCTGGTGAAAAGCGGTATCAAACACCGCCACCGACGGCGCGTCGGGCAGCAGCTGGCGGAACACTTTGATGCCTAAGGCATTTACCGGGTTATGCAGCGGGGCCAGCTCTGCCAGGCGCTCGATTTCCGCTAAGGTGTCATCGGTCACCGGCGTTGAATCCTTAAAGCGCTCCCCGCCGTGCGCCACGCGGTGGCCGACGCCATCGATATCCTGCAAGCTCTGGATAATCCGATGGTTGAGGAGCTTTTCCAGCAGCAGGGTGACGGCTTCACGGTGATCGGCGATCGGCGCCGTCTCCTGCCATTTCTGCTCCGGCGTTTTGAGAGTCACCTGGGCGTTTGCCATGCCGATACGTTCGATTAATCCCTGGCAGAGCATGTCGCCCTGCGGCATCTCCAGCAGCTGGAATTTTAACGATGAACTGCCGGCGTTAATGGCCATGATTTTGTAAGACATCATAAAGGTTCCTTCGAATTCAGAAAATTCAGCACGGCATCAAGACCCAGGTTATTCAGCGCGCTGGTGATAAAAATTTGCCGGGCGCCAGCCTGCCTGAGCCACTCGCCGATCAGCGATATCCGCTGCGGGTCGGCGAGGTCAGCTTTGGTGACCAGGCCAATCGTCGGACGGTTCATCGGGACGGTAAAACCCGGAGAAAACGGCGACCACTGGGCGTCGGCATTCAGCACCAGCGCGATAACGTCGGCCTCGCAGGCGCTGGTCAGCAGGGCGCTATAAAGGCAGCGGTTCTCCAGATATTCGCCCGGCGTGTCGATGGCCATCGGCGACCATTCAATCGCCTGAGTTTTCTTGTAATGGAGCGCTTCGCCGCGCAGACCCTGGGTAAGCGAGGTTTTCCCGCACTGGCTGGGGCCGATAAGCATCAGACGTTTCATTGCGCTACGTCCGGGTGATCGTGCAGGTAGTGAACTGCATCATTTCGCCCAGCGTGCGCGTCACCTGCTTGAGGGCATACTCGACGGCGGAAACGTCGCCGGTCAGCACCACGGCGCCGGTAAAGCGGTCAAGAAAACCAATCTCTACCGCGCCGGATTTGGTGGCGATATCGCAGGCGATAATCGACGCCTCGCTGGGCGTAATGGTGAGGATGCCAATGGCGGATACCGCATCCTGCAGGCCCAGCTTCTTAAAGAGATCTTTCCCTGGATTGGCAATCAGGTGCGCGAGGGTCACCTGTTTTCCGGGAACATATTCCTGAATCATGCGATCCGTTGTCGGCTGCCTTTCCATCATCCCTCCACCATCTGTCGCCACATCGCTTCATGCGGGCGCGGGATCACCGAGCGGTAAACCAGCAGCCCTTTTTCGCCCGCGCTTTCGCTGGCAACCGTCACCGCGTTGTTGACATCAGAAACGTCGCCCGCCACCACCATGTAGCATTTACCGCCGATGCCGAAGGCCATATGCACCCGCACCAGGGTGACGTTTGAGCCTTTTACCGCCCGGTCAGCGGCGCTGATGCAGGCCGCCACGCTCCAGGTTTCAACGATGCCGACCGCCTGGCGTCGGTCTACGCTGTTCAGGCCGCTGATGGCCGGAAGGACGCTGGGATGAATATTCGCCAGAACCAGGCTGTCGACGAGCATTTCGCCGGCCTGCGAAGTGCCGGTTTCAATGGCCTGCTGGACAGCGCCGATATCGCCGCCGAGCATCAGCAAAAACTTCCCCGGACAGATGGTCTTGCTGACCAGCAGATTGACGTTGGCGCTTTTCAGCATCGCATCGCCGAGTTCCATCCCTTTGGCAATGCTGGTGAGTTCTAAAATTCCTATAGCCTGAGACATGGTTAACCTCTTACCACCGTGATGGCCTGTTCGCTGATGGCCGTAACAACGCCATCAATGCTGGCGTGAACCGGCGCGCCTAATGCACCTGCCGGAATATCGGCAACGCATTGTCCGCGCGTTACGCGCTCCCCAACCGCAACGTTGGGCACCGCGCCGGCGCCGATATGCTGGCGCAGCTGCAAAGTCACTTTTTCTACCGATGGTTGGTCTTCAACCAGCGGCGCCTCCTGGTACCAGGGGCTTAATCCCAGTTTGGCGATCAATCGCTTCACCGGTACGAGGCGGTATTTCGCCATTTCGTCGGCAGGATACAGCGGCCCTTCATAGCGCTGGTTTTGCGCGCGCAGCTCGCGTTTCAGCATGCGGTTGATGCGCATCGGCGAAATGCCGACCGGGCAGGCCACGCTTTCGCAGACGTTGCACTCCGAGCAGGTGAGGGCGCTAAGCAGCAGCTGCGGCGTAGCGGCCTGATGAAAGTTCACTGCCCGCACCAGCAGGTGCGGAGAGAGTTCGTGGCCGATCAGATGCCGTGGGCAGAGATCGGTACACAGCCGGCACTGCTCGCAGACGGTGCGAGCCACGGAAAGCACCGTGCGTTCGTCCTGCATTCTCCGCTGAATAAGCGGATGGCTTTTCGGCAGCACCAGCAGGCCGCCGGTGGTTTTGGTCACCGGGTTATCGAGAGAGGTGATCAGGCCGCCCATCATCGGACCGCCGTTAATAAAACCGGGGTCATCGACCGTCGCGCCGCCCGCCAGCGCCAGTACTTCGCGCAGCGGCATGCCGATGGGGACCGTGACGGTCAGCGGTCGGGCGACCGCGCCGTTAACGGTCAGCGTGCGGCGGGTCACCGCAAACTGCTGCTCAACCGCACGGGCAATATTGAGGACCGTTTGCACGTTATTGACCACCACGCCGACGCTGGCCGGCAGCGCGGCGGGCGCGACCCGGCGACCGGTTGCCAGCCAGATGGTCAGCACTTCATCGCCCGCGGGATAGACATCCGGCAGAATATGCAGACGGATACCGGCAGGCAGCAGCGGGGTAAGGGCGTCGATAGCCCGGCGGTATTTTTCTTTCAGGGCAATGACCCCTTCGCGCGCGCCGGTTGCCGTCATCGCGTACTGCACGCCGCGCACAAGGCGCGCAGCCTGCTGCCACATCAGCTGTTGGTCGACCTTGAGCATCGGTTCGCACTCGGCGGCGTTGACCAGAAAAATCTCTACCTGTGCCTGTAGCTTAACGTGGGCGGGAAACCCCGCGCCGCCCGCGCCGACGACGCCTGCTGCGCGCACGCGCTCGCGGATTTCATCGGCGCTATGGGAGATTTCAACGCTGTTGATGGCGGCGCTCATAGCAGTTCCTCCAGCAGTTCGCGAATTTCCCCGGCGCTGGCCGGGCGCGGGTTGGTGCGTAGCGTGACGTCCGCCAGCGCGGCCTGCACCATTGCCGGAATACGCGCGGAAAACTCAGAGCGTCCTTCTTTCAGCGCGATCGCCAGTGACGGCAGCGCACAGCTCTGCTTGAGACGTTCGATCTGCTGAATCAGCGCATTTGTTGCCGTGATGTCGTTGGCTTCTGCCGGGCAAAAGCCGCAGGCTTTGGCCAGCCGCGCGTAGCGTTTGCCGGCGCGTGGATTGCCGGCGTTAAAGCGGATAACCTGGGTTAACAGCAGCGCGTTAGCCAGGCCGTGCGGCAGATGAAACTGCCCGCCAAGCTGGTGGGCAATAGCGTGATTAAGCCCCAGTCCCGCCTGGCTGAAGGCCATCCCGGCGAGGGTTGAGGCGTTATGCATTTTCCCGCGCGTCGCCACGCAGTCACCTTTTTCCACCGCCGTGGGCAGATACTGGAACACCAGTTTGGCGGCTTTTTCCGCCAGCGCGTCGGTAAAGTCGCTGGCGTGCGGCGAAACCCACGCCTCCAGCGCATGGGTCAGCACGTCCATGCCGGTGTTGGCCGTAATCGGCGGCGGCACGCTGACCACCAGCTCCGGGTCAAGGATCGCCATATCCGGATACAGCGCATTGTTGAACAGCGGGTACTTAATGCCTTTATCCGGGTCGCTAATCACGCAGGCGCTGGTCACTTCCGAGCCGGTGCCGCTGGTGGTTGGTATGGCCACGCAGGTTTCGATGTTGATGCCGCTCTGCTGGCTGAACCAGACGATAGCTTTCGCCGCGTCCATTGCCGAACCGCCGCCGAAGCCGATGACCACCTGCGGACGCAGGGCCTGCATTTGCGCAATCCCCTGCACCACGGTATGGATAGTAGGGTCCGGCGTTATCTCGCTAAAGACGCTAATGCGGTTATCTGCGGGCAACGCGTTACGCAGGGTATCCAGCAGCGGCGAACGCGCCAGAAAGCCATCGCAGATTATCCAGATGTGCTTATTGGTAAAGCGCTTGAGCACCGCCAGACTGCCCTGACCGCTGTACAACCGCGTTTGTAGTGAGAAAGTATTCATCGCGACCTCGGTTAGCGGATGGAAAAGCCGTTGGTCAGCACGCAGCGCCGGGAGCGGGCAAAGGTGCGCGCCGAGGTTGTCCCTTCACCGGTTGGCGTGGCAATGGTAAAGGTGGTAAAACCTTCGCCGCCGACGCCGATCCCGGCATAGGAGGGGCCGTTCTTGACGAATATCGAGGTTTGCAGGGTGCGGGCCGCAAGGTTCAGGCGCGACACGTTCTGCGAGTGCATAATGGCGGTATGATGCAGCCCCTCTTCAACCTTGAGGGCCAGCGCCAGCGCGCTATCGAAATCGCGGACTTTCACCACCGGCAGCATCGGCATTAGCTGTTCGCTGGTGACCCACGGGTCATCGGCGTTGACGATAGCAATCAGCAGACGCGGCGCTTTCGCCGGCACGGCGATCCCGGCCGCTTCCAGCATGGCCGACGGGCTTTTGCCGACCAGTTTTTTGTTCGCCTGGCCTTCAGGCAGGCAGGCGGCGCGGAGTTTGTCGGTATCGGCTGGACTGAGCAGCAGCGCGCCGAAGGTTTGCATTTGCTGCACCAGGCGTTCAGCCACGCTCTCCACCACAATCAGGCTCTTCTCGGCGATGCAGGGCAGGTTGTAATCGAACGAAGCGCCGTTGATGATATCTTCCGCCGCCTTCACCAAATCCGCCGTTTCATCAACGATACAGGGCGGGTTGCCTGCGCCTGCGCCAATCACTTTTTTACCGCTCTTCATGCCCATTGCCACAATACCCGGGCCGCCGGTGATAGCCAGCACCGCGATGCGCGGGTGGGCCATCATCTGCTGGGTCGCTTCAAAGGTTGGTTCCGCTACGGTGACCACCAGATTGCGGATGCCGCAGCAGCGGAAAACAATCTCTTCAATCAGGCTGATGAGCTTGAGAGAGACCTTTTTCGCTCCCGGATGCGGGCTGAAGTAGACGCTGTTGCCCGCCGCCAGCATGCTGATGCTGTTGTTGATGATGGTTTCCGTCGGGTTGGTGCTCGGCGCGACGGAGCCGATAACGCCAAACGGCGAATATTCAAAGAGCACCATGCCGCCGTCGCCGGTCAGCGCGGTGGTGGTGAGGTCTTCTACGCCCGGGGTATTGTCGAGCGCGGCCTTGTTTTTCAGGAATTTATCTTCTTTGTTGCCCATCCCCGTTTCATTGGCGCTCTCTTCCGCCAGCGTCGCCAGCAGCGGCGTCAGCTCCTGACGTATTGCGCTGATGATGGCGCTGCGGGTTTTTAGCGGGCACTGCTGATAACGTAAGAACGCCTGGTGCGCGGCGTCGATAGCCTCGCTGACGGACTGAAAAATCCCTTTGCCCTGAGGCTGGACCGGCGTTTGCGCTGGCGTGGTTAATTGCTCGCTAAGAATGGTGCGAATCAGGGTTTCGAGTTCAGAAGTATTCATTAATGTGTTCCCACGTTAATAGCCGCGATGGCGGTCTGTGCTATGTCCATGTCCTGCTCAACGCTGCCGCCGCTGATGCCAAGACCCCCAATTAATAAGCCGTCGCGCCACAGGGCGTAACCGCCGCCAAAGGTGACCACTTTTCCCTGTAAATGACTTTCCAGACCGTAAAGCGCCGCGCCCGGCTGAACGACATCGCTCAGCTCATGGGTCGCCGTTTTCATTGCCACCGCGGTCCAGGCCTTTTTCGGCGCCAGTTCGCTGCTGACCAGCAGGGCGTCCGGCATCCGCCAGGTGACGGTTTCCGTACCGTGGGCATCAACGATGCTAATCACCACCGGCACCTGAAGCTGCTGCGCGCGCTCAACCGCGGCGCGGGTGAGCTGGTGCAGATCGTGGAATGAGAGTGCCACGGGCGTCGTCTCCTTGCTGTGGCTCGGCTGGCTGGCGGCCAGATAGCGCCTGCTAACCTCACGGATAATATCGTTCTGGTGCGCATCGCTATCTTCCGCGCGGGCCAGGGCGTACAGGCAATCTGATAAGCGGTTGATGTAGCGCATCAGCACCTGGCGTACGTTGACTTCCGCCGCCAGCTCAACCAGACGGCGTTCGGCGCGGCGGGCCAGCGTGCGGGCAAAATGCAGGCGGCTCGCGGCTTCGCAGCGGCCGGGTAAAATAAAGCTATGCAGCGGTTCGACGCGGGCCATGGCCCGATCGATGGCGGCTTCCAGGGCGGAAATCTCTTCGCTGCTGATATAGCGCTGTTTCGGCGACGGCTGTTCGCTGTCACTGGCCAGTTCTGCGCTAAACCAAAATATTTGCTGCTGGATGGCCTCGAGTAAGGCGCGGTGTTTTTTATCCGCGGCGGCGCAGGCGCACAGGCTCAGCGCGGCGTTCAGTTCGTCCAGCGTGCCGTAGGCTTCAACCCGCGGGTGCGTTTTGCTCACCCGCTGGCCGGTAAAGAGTGAGGTGGTGCCAGCGTCGCCCGTTCGGGTATAAATCGCCATATTCGCTCCTTAACGTGAAAGCGTATCGACAATGCCGACAACGGCGAGGTCGATGGCCTCGTTTGGCCCGGAAAAAACGTGCCTGGCGCTGGAGCCGCCGCTAAGCAGAACCAGCTCGCCGATCCCTGCGCCGACGGAATCCACGGCGACTTCATCGCCGGAGGTGGGGGAGGCGGGGAGTTCGCCATCGGCGCTGACCCGCCGCACCAGCAGCAGCTTTTTGCCGATCAGGGAAGGCGATTTTTGCGTGGAGACAACCGCGCCCGTGACTCGTGCCAGATGCATGATTTACTCCTGCTTAATGAATTGAATATGCCGCGCCTGTGCCGCTTCGCGCGCCAGCGCGGTCACGATGCATTTGCGGTGGATAACCAGACGCCCCTGGCCCAGCTGCGCGACGTCGCGATAGCTCAGCACTGAACCTGCGTGCAGGATCAGCGGCAGTCCGCGCTCGTCGGTGAATATCACCGGCAGGCGCGCCAGTTTTTTGAGCGGGATAACCGGCAGCAGCTGGCTGTGCAGGGTGAGCTGCACGCGGATGCCGAAAGCCAGCGCCTCGTGAATTTTCCGCGCCGCAGGATCGTCGGTTTCCGCCTCTGTCAGCTGGCCCAGCAGCGGCAGGTCAACGAGCAGGATGCGCAGCGAGGCGTGCTGACAGAACAGCGCTGGACAGTCGGCATCACGGAGCTGCGCAACGCTCAGCGTCGCCGTGCTATGGGCGCGACGCTGCAGCCTGGAGACGATTTCCTCCACAATGCGCTGCAAAACTGCGCCGTTCATCGCGGGCCTACCAGCCGGGCAAAGGCCTGCGGGTTATCTGCACCGGCGGCGTTGGCTTCATCGGTATCAATGTGCATTTCGAGGCGCATGTCCGGTGACACGCGAATCGCCACGTTGTCGAAAATCAGCCCGCGCTCGTCGCCTTCAATGGCCACGGAGACCCTGTCGCCATGGGAAACCCGCAGGATAAGCGCATCGAGCGGCGACATATGGATATGCCGCTGCGCGACGATAACCCCTGTCGAGAGTTCTAGCTCGCCAAAAGGGCTGACCAGACGGATGCCCGGCGTCCCTTTCAGATCGCCGGACATTCTCAGCGGCGCCGCAACCCCCAGGGTTCTGGCATCGGTACGCGATATTTCCACCTGGCTTACCGAACGCAGTGGGCCGAGCAGACGCACATTTTTGAGCTGCCCCTTCGGCCCTACCAGGGTTACGGTTTGCTCCGCAGCGTACTGTCCCGGCTGCAGCAGCGCTTTTTTCTCGCTGATGGGATGACCGGGAAACAGGCGTTCATAATCCGACGCCGACAGGTGGATATGACGATTTGAAACCCCCAGCGGAATGGGCCGCAGACGCATCTCGTCGAGGACTTTACTGACCGTTGATTCGAGAAGCTGTTTATCCATTACGCTTCACCTCGCTTGCCGGGATGAATGCAAAGGGTGCGCGGCTCGCCCTTCTGGCGCGGACATTTTGGATCCAGGCACAGGTTGCAGCTCACCACGCCTTGTTGCTGGAGGGGCTCTTCTGCTGGCGCTTCAGAAACGACATCAGCCGTCTCTGACTCTTCAGGCTCAGGTTCCATGACGGAGGGTGGGGGAGCCTCTGCTGGCAGGATCCCTTCTCCGGGTCTGGCGATGACTTTATGAGCCACCAGACCGTTTCGCTGTTCGGCAAACTGTGCACCGGTGGTGATGGCCGCCTGTACTGAGGCCACATCACCGGTAATTTTAATGACCATCCAGCCTGAACCATTGGTCTTTTCGAGGGCGACCAGCGTGATAGAAGCGGATTTCGCCATGATATCGGCGCAGCTAATAGCCAGTGCCAGACCACAAACTTCAAGTAATCCCAGTGATTGCTTCACGCGGTGCTCCTTATTCGCCATCAATCAGGCTGATTTCGGTAAAATGGCCTCAACGTCGCTGTGCGGACGCGGGATCACGTGGCAGGATTTCACTTCACCCACCACGCTTGCCGCCGCGCTGCCCGCATCCACCGCCGCTTTGACCGCGCCGACGTCGCCGCGAACCATGACGGTCACCAGACCCGAGCCAATTTTTTCGTAGCCGACCAGCTGCACGTTGGCCGATTTCACCATGGCATCGGCGGCTTCAATGGCGCCTACTAACCCTTTTGTTTCAACCAGTCCCAGTGCGTTATTCATACTGCTGTTCTCCTGTTGCTTAGCTATTCAGATCCCGGAAAGGGATCCCTTTGACCAGCCGTGCCGCGTTATTACCGGTGTTGCGGTGGGCCTGACTGTCCTGATGATGCATCAGCGTAAAAAGCGGCGCCGATGCGGGTAAATTCTTGTAGTGCACGACCAGCGTATGGCGATCGCAGGCGATGCCCACCAGCAGCGGCGAGCTGCGCGCCGCCTGCCAGGCGCTGTCCACGACATCCCCGGCCGGATGATGCTGGAGCAGGAAAGGAATGCCTTCCTCTTCGATACCTAGCAGCACTTCGCGCCACAAGCCGTCGCAGCCGTCGATGGCAGTAATGACGATGGCCGGGGCGGTGTGATTACTGTCCATGCGCAAACTCCTTATGCCAGGAGAGAATCAGACCGGTGGCCACCGCGTTTCTTGGGCCTTCGCTGCCGCGAATATTTCCTCGCCCGGCCACCAGGCGGTAGTGCGCCAGCGCATCGGTGACCAGCTGCGGAACTTCGAAATCCAGCGACGAGCCACCGACCAGCACCACGAACGGAATATCGCGAATGTTGCCGGTCGGGCTGACCTGGCGCAGCGCGCGCAGGGCGTTGGTGACAAAGACGCGCTCTTTGGCGCTGCGGCGAATGGAGCGCACTTTTTCCAGCGCTAAGTCGCCGGGAAGCGGCACCAGTTCGTCCGGTTTCACCACGCAGACGCGGGCGAATACGGCGGGGGGCAGCGGCGTGGAGAAGAACTGCACGCTGCCGTCCTCGTGGCGCAGATGGAACAGACTTTCGACTTTCGCCAGCGGGTATTTCTTGATCTCTTCCGCCAGGTAGCGATCCTCCAGCCCCAGCTCGCGGGCAATGATCATCGTCACCATATCGCCAGCTCCGGCGAGGTGAGTGGCGATGATTTCGCCTTTGGGGTTGATGATGGAGGCATCGGTGGAGCCTGCGCCGAGGTCGAGGATCGCCAGCGGACGCGTGGTGCCGGGGGTGGTCAGCGCGCCGAGAATGGCGGCTTCGGCCTCTGCACCGCCGATCTGTACGTCGATATTGAGCTTCTGCTCGATCTCGCGGGCAATCATCGCCATCTGCAAACGGTCAGATTTCACCATGGAGGCGATGCCCACGGCCTGCTCCAGCGAGAACTCCCCGGCCAGACCGCCGGTGACGCTCACCGGAACCGAGGTGTCAACGGCCAGCAGATCCTGAATGAAAATCTCGCTGCTGGGCTTGTTGGTCAGCTCGGCCATGGTCTGGCGCACGTGTTCCAGCATGCCGCCGATATTGGTCCCCGACTCGCCGGTGACGTTATCGAGTTTGCCGCAGCCGTCGACCGCTTTCATGATGGCTTCGGCGCCGGCGGCGACATCTACGCGTACGCTCCGGCCCTGGGCCAGCAGCTCAAGGTTACCGGCGGGTATCGCGCGCGCTTTGACGTCACCGGATGGCGTTTTGACCACCACGGCGGAACGGTTGCCAATCAGCGCTCGCGCCATCGGGACGATGTTTTTCGTCTCCTCGGCGTTGAGGTGGAATACGGTGGCGATGCCGTAGGGGTTAGAGAGCGTTTCGATGACCTTCCCCGGGACGGCGACCTCAATTGCCGCCAGCATCCCCAGCGGAATGCGGTCGATGTACAGCACTTCGTCAACGATCGGCAGCGGTTTTTCCAGCCGGTTGCTGACCAGCACGCCATCGTCACGTTGCAAAATGACGCCGGTAATCTGATATCCGGCGCGCAGGGAAGCGTTAATCACGCTGGCGATATCGGCAAAGTCAAACGCCGACGACACCACCAGGATATAGGGCGCGTCCGCCGGGCGGGTTAACAGCTCCTGCGGCGTAATGGTGATGCCCACGCCAAGCCCCGCGCCGCCGGGCGTTTTCGGGTTATGGCCGATCATGGTCGATTCGGTGATGATGGTTTCGGTAATGGTTTCCATCGCCACATCGCCAATCACCGGCGTGGCTTCGTTAATGCGGATGAGCGAAATATCGCTGACATTGATCCCCGCGCGCTTTGCTACGAGAGCGAGGGCCTCCTGAATGCCGAACACGTTACGCAACGTGCCTTTGATCCCGGTGGTTTCCGCCAGTGCGCTGTGCGTAATCGTCAGCGCGCCAGCCTCATCCTGCCGCGCCAGGGCGACTTCCGTCGATGAGTTACCAATGTCAATGCCAGCTATATATCGCATTGTCTACCCCTAAAGTTAATCGTCGCCTTTGAGTTTTTTACGCTCGACATACAGCGTTGCCGCTTCGCGAACGAAAGCGGCGCAGATCTTCGCCTGATAGCGGTTTTCGAGATCGTCGGCGATAGCCATCAGCTCTTCTTTCGTCGAGCGATAGGGGCGAAGGGCGTTGTAGATTTCAAGAATGCGATCGTCCGGTACCGCGGTCAGTTCGGCGGCGCGTTCAAAGTTCATCGCCAGCCGGTCGCGACCCGCATCTTTGGCGATAGAGGCCTGTAAGCGCAGGGTTTCCGGGGTAATACGCATATCCTGAGCGGTGACTTTATTGCTCAGCACGTTTTCCAGCGTAAAGTCGTCCAGCGTTTTATTGGTGGCGGTTTTCACCCATTCCGGGTGCTTGTTCGCCAGCGGGTAGTCGCTGACCTTTGCGCTACGGGACGCGCCGCCTGCCGCAGGAGCCGCCGTTGGCGCTTCGCCCTGCAGGCTGTTCATGCGGCTCAATACGTCCCGAACCATCGATTCAATTGCGTCGGTATTCATGGAGTTATCCTTTATCAAAGCGCCACGCGCAGTTCCTGCGGGTTTTTGCCCGTCACGACGTACTTGGTCTCTTTAATGTGCAAAATGGCAGATTTGGCCTGATACTTCGGGCGCGCCATCTGGTCATTCAGGGTCGGGACCGGCTGCGGCGATTCGCGTTTCGCATAGCGGGCGGCGTTTTTACCAATCTGGCGGTAGGTTTCCAGGGTCAGCAGCGGCGCCTGGGGGAACAGCTCCAGGTTAGAGAGCGGCGGCAGCCCCTGCTGGTGAATCACCGTGGTGCCTTTTGACTGGATGCCGATAGAGATGCCGGAACCGCTCAGGCGGTTGCCTTCAACGGCGACGAAGGCCACGTCGGAGGATTTAAAGCAGCGAATCACGCGCGCCTTAATGCCTTCTTCTTCAATACCTGCAATCACTTCGCGCAAAATGCTCTTATGCGGTATGCCGACGATATTGACGGTCTGCGCCAGGCCGAAAGCCGGGCCGACGGCGATAATCACTTCGTCCTGCTGCGTGCCCTGACGCGCTTCGCCCACTTCCGTCAGGAAGCCGTCGGCAGCAGGCGCGGTTGCCTGCGGCGCAGTCGAGGCCGCCGGCGCATGAAACGAGACCGGTTTATCGCTGCCCTTCATTTCGCTAAGCACTTCTTCAATTATCTGGCGCAGCAATTTTTCATTAATTTCCATTTCTCACCCCTTAATCAATCTCGTTGGGATCAAGAGCGCCAGGGATGTTTTTAATCTCTTCCCAGCGTTCGCCCTGCAGGCGATAGCCCGTTGCCGGACCGGCATAATCGTTAACGTCGTTGACGGCTGATAGCACCTGTCCGTCGCCGACGATAATGGCGGAGGTATGCAGATAGTCCCCGGTCAGCTTGGCTTTCTGGATGTTGAGCATGTCCTGGGCCACGTCGGTGAACCCGCCCTGCGCCAGCGCTTTCACCACTTCCAGTCCGTTGCGGTTTTTATTGATGATCTCCTGGGCGAACTTGATGTCTTCGACGATGTTGCGCTCCGGCATATCTTTCGAACCGTGGGCGTAGGTCGCGGCTTCCACTTCTTCATCGGTAATCGGCGGCAGCCCCATTCCGGCAAACACGGCCTGCAGCGCGCGGGCGGCTTTGTTACGGATGGCGATAACATCTTCTTCGCGAACCGGACGCAGACCGCCGTCGACCTTCAGGTCGCGCTGGATAACGTTGTAGTCGTCAAAGTCTTCGGCATCTTCGTTGGAACCGGCGAACATGTTGTCGTAGTTCGGCACCGCGGAATAACCGGAGGAGATGAAGTCGGTTCCCGGCAGGAACTGCATCAGCAGGCGCGCGGTACGACGCATATCGGAGTGGGTGAAGGTCTGGTCGTTACTGGAGGCGCACTCCAGATCCAGCGACGAACAGATCAGGTTTTCCGCCAGCACAGCGCGAATGCCTGACGGCACCGCAGACGGTACGCCGATGCAGCTTACCGAGCCGTTTTGCAACCCCTGAACGCCGGCGGCTTTGGTGATGTAGATGCAGCGCGCTTCCAGATAAAGCATGGATTTGCCTTCTGCGTAGCCCATCTGCACTTCGGAGCCGGAGCCGGAGGTGAATCGCATTTTCAGGCCGCGAGAGGCGTAGGAGGAGGCGAGGAAGCCCTTCGACCACGGGGTGTCGTCGCCGTCGGTAAAGACCGGCTCGGTGCCGTAGACGGAGATGGTTTCGGCGTAGCAGGTGTGGCCCAGCATGCCGAGCTTCAGTTCGGTCGCTTCTTCCAGCGAGCACTGGGTCAGCACGCCCGGACGGCCTACCTGAGAACCGACCAGCAGGGCGATGGCGTTAAACGGCGCATAGCGCGCTACCGCAACGGTGGTTTCCTGTTCGTCGAATCCGCGCCACGCGCCTTCGGCGGCGTCGGCGGCAATTTGCACCGGGTTGTCTTTAACGTTGGTGACGTGCGCCTGCTGAGACGGGGTGCGGCGGGCGCGCATTTTCTGCATCGCCATCATCATCTCAACCACGTTCATATACGAAACCACTTCGACAATTTTCGCCGGGGTCATCGCGGTGGTCAGCGGGACGATTTCGCTACGCTTGACGTTCGGATCGCAGAGCATATTGGCCAGCTTGACCGAATCCATCGCCATCACTTCTTCGGCGCGATTCAGGTTGATACCGTAGCGGGCGATAAAGTGGTCGATCAGGTCAAAATCGCTCACCGGTTTCCCGTCCAGCTCGGTCACCGCGCCGTTAACGATTTTTATCGACGGTTTCGGATCGTTCGGGCTTTCCATCGCGATAAAGCCTTCTTCGATCCACTCCTTAACGAAGCCGTCCTGATTCACAGGGCGTTTCGCCAGTGCTTCAAATCTTTTCGATCTCATGAATCAGCCTCGCGGGTATCAGATGTAGGAGGGGCGATCGTTTTTCGGTTCAGCACCGAGGGTCGCAAGGACGGTTTTACCGATTTCGCGCGCGGAGGTGACTGCCTGGCGGACCGCGCCGGAGTCGCCGGAAATCACCAGGATGGCTTCGTTACTGAAGCTGGTGCCGTGCGCCGGAGAGCTATACGCCACGACTTCTACGTTGGCTGACTTCAGGGCGGTATCGGCCATCAGCACGCCAACGGAGGCCGGTGCGCCGACGATAATGCCGCAGGCGCGGCCAATCGGCGCGCCGAAGGCTTTTTCCAGGGCGTAGCTGGCGCGGGCGGTGTACTGCAGCTCTATATGTCCGGCTTCATTGCCGTAAACATCGCCAAAGGTGCGATCGAGCTCTTTCAGGGCGACTTCGATACCGCGCTTAACATCGGAAACGTCGTTGCCGCCTAAAATAATCAGCGAACCGTGGCCCGCGCCGCCTTTGGTATCGCGCGGAAGCTCAATGCTGACCACTTCGGTGTTGGTGGCTTTCACCGCTTCGTCCGCCGCCATAATGTGCGGGCCTGCGCCGGTGCGGGCGCCGAGAATGCCGATGGAGCGATAGCGTTTTTCAAGCTTCATCGCGTCCAGCAGGGCGGTATCGACGTTGGCGATCACCAGGCCAAGGGTGTCGCCAATGGCGGTCCCGACAAATTCCGTTAAACTGCAGCTTTTTTCTGCCATAGCCGTCTCTCGTATTGGGTGGTTTTCAGTAGGGATGGCCTGCTGTTCCGGCGTTGCCACACGGGCAATCACCTGAGCCATGATCTGTTCAACCAGCTCATTGCTGCTCATTGGCTAATTCCCTTCGGTAAGATTTTTTCTACATCGGTGTGAGGGCGTGGGATGACGTGTACGGCTTTCACTTCTCCCACGTTACGTGCGGCGGCGGCACCGGCATCGGTGGCCGCTTTCACCGCGCCAACGTCGCCGCGCACGATGACGGTGACCAGCCCGGAGCCAATCTTTTCATAGCCCACTAACATCACATTGGCTGACTTAACCATTGCATCAGCGGCCTCTATGGCTGCGGTTAAGCCTTTGGTTTCTACCATTCCTAGTGCTTCTTGTTGCATAAAGACCTCGCATGGAGTGTTCCGATAGTGGGGACTATAAGAAGATGCGAGGAAAAAGAATGGCTGACTTCAATGTGATGGTGAAAAAATAGTGGGTATTGGATAATATAAAATTGTCTTTTATTTATTTAAGTGTTTGATGTTAATTAATATTTTTATTTGTGTTGATGTGATTATCTTGTTTTGTATATTCCATATTTACAAATTTGTTCATGACGATTTCAATTTTATCTGCTATGCGCGAGAAACTGATTTGTGATGTTTGTTGGGAAACGATGAGCTGGTTTTAGCAATATTTTTGCATGCCATGGTGGTGGCATAATGGCGAAAGCCGCGCGTGAGCAATGCAATTCTGCGTTATTTAATGACAATAATTTGTTATTGATGCCCGAATTTTCCGGAGGCTGCCGTCAGCAGGTTGCCAACAATTTGCGGACGGGAGTTCATATAGTGGTGCCCGTTGTACTCTACTGCCAGCAGGATGTTGGCTGGTCAGGACACGAACTCTGCTAAGAAGGTGTCATAATGAATGATTCGTTAAAAGCGCAATGTACCGCCGAGTTTTTGGGCACCGGGCTATTTTTGTTTTTCGGCATCGGCTGCCTGAGCGCGTTAAAGGTGGCGGGAGCCAGCCTCGGACTGTGGGAGATATGCATTATCTGGGGGCTGGGGATCTCGCTTGCCGTGTATCTGACTTCGGGGATCTCCGGCGGCCATCTCAACCCGGCGGTGACCGTCGCGTTATGGCTGTTTGCCTGCTTTCCCGGACGCAAAGTTTTCCCCTATATCGTTTCACAGGTTGCCGGCGCCTTTGGCGGCGCGGTGCTGGCCTATGTGCTGTACAGCACGATGTTTACCGAGTTTGAATCCGCCCACCATATCGCGCGCGGCAGCGTAGAGAGCCTGCAGCTGGCGAGTATTTTCAGCACCTACCCGGCGGCATCGCTGAGCATCTGGCATGCGGCGCTGGTTGAAGTGGTGATCACCTCCATGCTGATGGGGATGATTATGGCGCTGACCGACGACGGCAACGGCGTACCGAAAGGGCCGCTGGCCCCGCTGCTGATCGGCCTGCTGGTGGCGGTCATTGGCGCTTCAACCGGGCCGCTGACCGGCTTTGCAATGAATCCGGCGCGTGATTTTGGGCCGAAGCTGTTTACGTGGATGGCGGGTTGGGGCGATATCGCGATGACCGGCGGAAGGGATATACCGTACTTTATTGTGCCGATTATTGCGCCGCTGATCGGCGCCTGTCTCGGCGCGGCCATCTATCGTTATCTGATTGGTAATAATCTACCGTGTAATACCTGTAAATTAGAGGATTAATGCATCCGCTGAAATAGCGAAAAATTTTCATGAACCGGTATCACGAACTGGCTAAAAACGTCTCCCACGGATGGGAGACTTTTGCTATCGTAATATTCTTTTATCGTTGGCGGTAAATGATGATGAAAGGAAGTGAATATTAAAGAAATGTTTTATTTATAACAAAAAATTAACTGAGAGGTTTTATCATGATTTCTGCGAGCACACTGAACTCAGAACTCATTAATAAAATCGCACAGGATTTTGCGCAGGCCACCAGTCTGGCGGTTGTGGTTGTCAATATTCACGGTGATGAAATATCTGAACTGTTTAACTTCACCCCTTTCTGCCAGCTGATGCGCCAGCACCCCCAGCACAGCTCCCGCTGTCGTATGAGCGACCGCTGCGGCGGCCTCGAGGCCTCGAAAACCGATGCGCTCTGTATCTACCGCTGCCACGCCGGGTTAACCGATTTTTCCATTCCGCTGGTTATCGCCGGGCACCTTGTGGGCTTTGTGCTCTGCGGCCAGGTTCGTCTGAGCAACGATATCGAACTGGTGGACATCCTTAACGTGGATGACCGCTGGCAGGACGATCCGGCGCTGGTTCAGGCGTTCCGCGATGTGCCTGAGATGGACTATTCGCGGGTTATCGCCTCTGCGGATCTGCTCAAGCTGATCGTCGAGAATTGCCTGAAAAAACAGCTTAACTTCGTGGTTATCAAGGATAACCCGCCGCAGAACGACCCGGCGCAGAGCAGCCGGGCGGCCTCGCCGCACGATGGCAAAATGAAGAAGGCGCTGCGCTATATCGACGCGCATCTCTCTGATGAACTGCGTCTGGAGGAGGTGGCGGCGCACGTCTATCTCAGCCCGTACTACTTCAGCAAATTGTTTAAAAAATATCAGGGGATCGGCTTTAACGCCTGGGTCAATCAGCAGCGGATGGCGAGCGCAAAAGAGCTGCTTTGCCACAGCGACTGGAGCATTGCCAGCATTGCGCGGAATTTAGGTTTTTCGCAAACCAGCTATTTTTGTAAAGTGTTTCGCCAGACCTATCAGGTAACGCCGCAGGCGTTTCGTCAGCAAATTAATGCCGGATCACAAACTGAGTCATTTTAAATGACAATATTTTGCTATTGCCGATTTTTGATATCCCGGAGTATCTTCATCATTATAAAATGAAAAAAACGACAGTAGAGCAATAAATTGTCATAGCGCAACAAAATAATGATATTCGAGGGATAAACTACACCAGTTTTTATTTTTGTGATGGGATAGAGTGTCCGTTAATACGAGACCGATGATTATTCAAAACCGCTTCACTCCGCAGGCGTCATTCTGGCGGGGGATAGGGCGGTAAAAGTAAGCTTGAAACATTAACCGCCGATGCAGGGCGCATCGGCGAATAAAACCGACAGGTTCGACACCAGTTTGGTGTCAGGGAAGGGGGTGTCAATCCCCCGCAGCCCCCGCTGCTGTGATGCTGACGACCCCGTAAAAACCACTGATCGTAAGATTGGGAAGGGCGGGCGAGAACGAAGCTAAGCCAGAAGACCTGCCTGCCGGTAACAGACCAACAACTTCGGTGGGAAGTGGGTGGCTTAGCGGTGCGTGGTCGCAGGACCAGGCATGCGCGCAGCTATACTCTGACCACCTGAACAGGACAGGGTATGGCAACCAGGCGTGCGTTCATTCTTGCGGGTACCGGTAGCGGTTGTGGCAAAACCACCGTGACGCTCGGCCTGCTCAGCTTGCTCCAACAGCGCGGTTTGCGGGTGCAACCCTGTAAAGTGGGGCCAGACTATTTAGACACCGCCTGGCACACCGCCATCAGCGGCGTCGCCTCCCGCAATCTCGACAGCTTTATGCTTCCCGCCCCGATACTCAACGCGCTGTTTGTCGACCAGCTGCAGCAGGCCGATATCGCAGTCATTGAAGGGGTGATGGGCCTCTATGACGGCTACGGCACCGACCCCAACTACTGCAGCAGCGCGGCGATGGCCAAACAGCTTGGCTGCCCGGTGATTTTGCTGGTGGATGGCAAAGCGGTCTCGACCTCCATCGCCGCCACGGTGATGGGCTTTCAACATTTTGATCCGGCCCTCAATATCGCCGGCGTGATCGTTAATCGCGTCAACAGCGACACTCACTTCCAGCTGCTGAAAAGCGCCATTGAGCGCTACTGCCAGGCGCCGGTGCTCGGTTATGTGCCGCGCGTGGAAGGCGTGGCGCTGCCCGAGCGGCATCTGGGGCTGGTGACCGCCCGCGAGTCGGTGGTTAATCAACAGGCATGGCGGGATTTTGCCAGCCTGCTGGGGCGCACCCTCGACATCGACCGGCTGCTGTCCCTCAGCGAACTGGCGAACCTGCCGGCCGGCGAGTGGGGGGAGCAGCTTGCCGCCGACGCCGGCGAAGGGCTGACGCTGGCCCTCGCCGACGACGAGGCCTTCAATTTTTATTATCCCGATAACCTGGCGCTGCTGGTCCGCTGCGGCGTGAAGATCGTGCGCTTTAGCCCGCTGCGCGATCGCCATCTGCCGGCCTGCCAGATGATCTGGCTTGGCGGCGGCTACCCGGAGCTGCACGCCGCCGGCCTGTCAGCCAACCAGGAGATGCTGGCGCAGCTCCGCGCGGCGCACCGGCGCGGGGTGGCGATCTACGCCGAGTGCGGCGGCCTGATGTATCTGGGCTCCGCCCTGGAGGTCACCGGCGGCGAGCGCTATGCGATGGCGGATATCATTCCCGGCTACAGCCGGATGGGGACGCGTCTGACCCGGTTCGGCTACTGCGAAGCGCAGGCGCAGCAGCAGACGCTGCTGGCCGCCCCCGGCGAGTGGCTGCGCGGCCATGAATTTCATTACTCCGATTTTACTCCCGCCACCGCCGCCGTGCTGGCCTGCCGTAAACAGCGGGATGGCAAGACGCTTCAGCAGTGGCAGGGAGGATGGCAGTCCGGCAGCGCCTTTGCCAGCTATCTCCATGTCCATTTTGCCCAGCGACCCACCATGCTCAACCACTGGCTGCAGGCGGCAAGGAGGGCGCTATGACTCTTCTCGCCTGGTGTGTGGCCTGGATACTCGATGTCGTCATTGGCGATCCGCCGCACTGGCCGCATCCGGTGCGCTGGATAGGTCGTCTGATCAACATCAGCCAGTGCGTGGTGCGGCGGGTCTGCCATAGCGAGCGGGCGCTGCGCATTGGCGGCGGGGTGATGTGGCTGGTGGTGACCGGCCTGACGTGGGCTGTGGCCTGGGGCGTACTGGCGCTGGCGCGCGGGATCCACCCCTGGCTGGGATGGCTGGTGGAGGTATGGATGATCTTCACCGTGCTGGCGGGGCGCTGTCTGGCGCAGTCGGCGCGGGACGTCGAGCGACCGCTGCGCGCGGGGGATCTGGCGGAAAGCCGTAGCAAGCTGTCGTGGATTGTCGGGCGCGACACCACACAGCTCCAGCCGCAGCAGATTAACCGCGCGGTGGTGGAAACCGTGGCGGAAAACACCGTCGACGGCATTATCGCGCCGCTCTTCTTCCTGCTGCTCGGCGGCGCGCCGCTGGCCATGGCCTATAAGGCGGTCAACACCCTCGATTCCATGGTCGGCTATAAGCACGAAAAATACCGGGCGATCGGCATGGTCAGCGCCCGTCTTGACGATGTGGCCAACTTCCTTCCCGCCCGGCTGAGCTGGCTGCTGCTTAGCCTCGCCGCCGTGGTATGTCGGGAAGATGGCGCCCGGGCGCTGCGGACGGGCTGGCGCGATCGCTATCAGCACAGCAGTCCTAACTGCGCCTGGCCGGAAGCGACCGTCGCCGGCGCGCTGGGGATCCGCCTTGGCGGCCCGAACGACTACTTCGGCCAGCGCGTTGAAAAACCCTGGATAGGCGACGCCGTCCGCGACATTGCGGTGGACGATATTTCCCGAACCATTCGATTGATGTGGGTGGCGTCAACCCTGGCGCTGGCGCTGTTTATCGGCCTGCGCTACTGGCTGGTCGGCGCGGCCTGAGGAGAACCTGATGCAGTACATACAACAACCGCAGGCGATTGAGGCGAAAAGCTTCGACATTATCAGCGAGATCATCGCCGAAACGCGACCGGACTACCGTTTCGCCAGCCCGCTGCACGAGGCGATTATCAAGCGGGTGATCCACACCACCGCTGACTTCGAGTGGCTGGATATTCTGTGGTTTTCTCCGGATGCCCTGATCGCTCTGAGCGAGGCGCTGAGCCGGCCCTGCACCCTGTATACCGATACCACCATGGCGCTGTCCGGGATCAACAAAACCCTGTTAGCCCGCTTTGGCGGCGAATGCCGCTGCTATATCAGCGACCCGCGGGTGGTGCGCGAGGAGCAAAGCCGGGGGATGACCCGCTCGATGGCGGCGGTGGATATTGCGGTGCAGGAGCCCGGGGAGAAAGTGTTTGTCTTTGGCAATGCGCCAACTGCGTTGTTTCGCCTGCTGGAACACCGCGAAACGGCTATCGGCGGCGTGGTGGGGGTGCCGGTCGGGTTCGTCGGCGCCGCGGAGTCGAAAGCGGCGCTCAGCGAGAGCGGCCTGCCGGCTATCGCTGCGCTCGGCCGCAAAGGGGGAAGCAACGTGGCGGCAGCAATTGTGAACGCCCTGCTGTACCACCTGCGGGAGGCGCAATGAGCGATCAGGCCTTTGACGACCCGGTGTGGCATCACGGCAAAGCCCTGCGCAAGGGCTACACCACCGGCTCGTGCGCCACGGCGGCGGCAAAGGTGGCGGCGCTGATGGTGATGCGCCAGCACCTCATTCATCAGGTCTCCATTGTCACCCCTTCCGGCGTGACCCTGTGCCTTAACGTCGAGTCGCCGCACGTCGAAGGGCAGCAGGCGATCGCCGCCATCCGTAAAGACGGCGGCGACGACGTTGACGCCACCCACGGGATGCTGATTTTCGCCCGCGTGACGCTCGACGACTCCGGCGAGATAACCCTGCGCGGCGGCGAAGGTATCGGCACAGTCACCCGCAAAGGGATCGGCCTGCCCATAGGCAGCCCGGCGATTAACCGCACCCCGCGGCACACCATCGAGTCGGCGGTGCGCGAGGCGATTGGCCCGTCGCGCGGGGCGACGGTAGAGATTTTCGCCCCGGAGGGCGAGGTGCGGGCGCAAAAAACCTATAACGCGCGGCTGGGGATCCTCGGCGGGATTTCGATTATCGGCACCACCGGGATCGTCACCCCGATGTCGGAAGAGAGCTGGAAGCGCTCGCTCTCCCTCGAGCTGGAGATCAAACGCGCCGCCGGACTGGAGCGCGTGGTGCTGGTGCCGGGGAACCACGGCGAGCGCTTCGTACGTGAGCAGATGGGCATCGACTCGCAGGTGGTGGTCACCATGAGCAACTTCGTCGGCTACATGATTGAAGAGGCCGTGCGCCTCGGGTTCCGTCAGATTGTGCTGATTGGCCATCCCGGCAAGTTGATTAAAGTCGCCGCCGGGATCTTCCATACCCACAGCCATATCGCCGATGCGCGCATGGAAACGCTGGTCGCGCATCTGGCGCTGCAGGGGGCACCGCTGGCGCTGCTGCAGCTGGTGAGCGAATGCGATACCACCGAAGCGGCGATGGAGCACATCGACGCGTACGGTTTTCAGCCTATCTATAACCATCTTGCTGAACGCATCTGTCTGCGGGTGATGCAGATGCTGCGCTTTACCAAAGCGCCGCCCGTCTGCGACGCCATCATGTTCTCCTTTGATAACAAGGTTCTCGGCAGCAATCGGCCGATCGCCGAGATTGCGCGGGAGATGTCATGTTAACGGTGGTCGGCATGGGGCCGTCAGGCCTGCATCTGATGACGCCGGCGGCGCAAGATGCGGTCGCCAGCGCGGATGCGCTGGTAGGCGGTAAGCGGCATTTAGAGCAGTTCCCCGGATTTCGCGGCGAACGGTTTGCGCTGGGCGCCAATATTGCCGAACTGCTGGTCTGGCTCGGCGAACGCGCAGCGCAGAAGGTGGTGGTGCTGGCCTCAGGCGACCCGCTCTTTTACGGCATCGGCACGCGGCTGATCGCCCACTTTGGCATCGAGCGCGTGCGCATTATCCCCGGCATCAGCGCGGTGCAGTATCTCTGCGCGAAGGCCGGTATCGATATGAACGATATCTGGCTGACCAGCAGCCACGGACGGGACGTCTGTTTTGATGAGCTGGCGCGCCAGCGCAAGGTGGCGATGGTGACCGACGGGCGCTGCGGGCCGCGGGAAATCGCCGCCCAGCTGGCGGCGCGGGGTAAAGGGTATCGCTGGATGGTGATTGGCGAAAATCTGGTGATGGATAACGAGCGGATCCACTGGCTACCGGTCAGTGAGGTCGACGGTGAATATGAGATGAACGCGGTGGTGATCCTCGATGAAAGATGAGCTTTTTCTGCGCGGCGAGAAGGTGCCGATGACCAAAGAGGCGGTTCGCGCGCTGGCGCTGGCCAAACTTGAGCTACACCGGGCAAGCCACCTGATTGATATCGGCGCCGGTACCGGCAGCGTGTCGATTGAGGCGGCGCTGCAGTATCCCTCTTTGCAGGTAACCGCCATCGAACGCAACCCCGCGGCTCTCCGGCTGCTGGACGAAAACCGCCAGCATTTCGCCTGCTGCAATATTGAGATCCTGCCCGGCGAAGCGCCGATGGTGATGACCGAACGCGCCGACGCCATTTTTATGGGCGGCAGCGGCGGCCGCCTCGACGAGCTCATTGACTGGTCGTGGCAGCAGCTCTATCCCGGTGGCCGTCTGGTGATGACTTTTATCCTGCAGGAGAACCTGAATGCGGCTCTCGACTATCTGCAGCAGCGGGGGATTACACAGATTGATTGCCTGCAGCTGAACGTCTCATCGCTGACCACGCTGGGCAGCGGCCACTACTTCAAACCCCATAATCCCGTTTTTGTCATCGCCTGTCAGAAGGAAGGAAACCATGGCTGAGACTTTTGATCCCCATTGCGTGTGGTTCGTCGGCGCCGGTCCTGGCGATCGCGAACTGATTACTCTCAAAGGCTACCGTCTGCTGCAGCAGGCGCAGGTGGTGATCTACGCCGGGTCGCTGATCAACACCGAGCTGCTGGCCTACTGTCCGCCACAGGCGGAGTGTCACGACAGCGCCGCGCTGCATCTGGAGCAGATCCTCGATCTGATGGAAGCGGGCGTGAAGGCGGGAAAAACAGTGGTGCGCCTGCAGACGGGGGACGTCTCGCTGTACGGCTCGGTGCGCGAGCAGGGCGAAGAGCTGACCCGCCGCGGGATCCGCTGGCAGGTGGTGCCGGGCGTCAGCGCCTTCCTCGGCGCGGCGGCGGAGCTGGGGGTGGAATATACGGTGCCCGAGGTATCGCAAAGTCTGATTATTACCCGTCTGGAAGGGCGCACGCCGGTTCCTGCGCGCGAACAGCTGGAGGCCTTTGCCAGCCACCAGACCTCGATGGCGATTTACCTTTCCGTGCAGCGTATTCACCGGGTGGCGGAGCGGCTGGTGGAGGGCGGCTACCCGGCGACCACCCCGGTCGCGGTAATCTATAAGGCCACCTGGCCGGAAAGCCAGACCGTCCGCGGAACCCTTGCGGACATCGGCGATAAGGTACGCGACGCCGGGATCCGCAAAACGGCGCTGATCCTCGTCGGTCCCTTCCTCGGCGATGAGTATCACTACTCCAAACTGTACGCAGCGGATTTTAGCCATGAATACCGTAAAGCCTGAATCCATTGCCCTGTTTTGCCTGACGCCCGGCGGCGTGCGGCTGGCAAAAAGGCTGGCGGCGATGCTGCCGCTCACCTGCTACACCAGCGAGGCGCTGCAGGAGGAGGGGTTTATCCCCTTCAACGGCGGCTTTGCCAGCGCTGCCCGCGAGGCGTTCAGCAGCTTTTCGGCGCTGATTTTTATCGGCGCCACCGGGATTGCCGTGCGGGTGCTGGCCCCGCTGGTGAATGACAAGCTCAGCGACCCGGCGGTGGTGGTGATTGATGAGCGCGCCCGGCACGTCATCAGCCTGCTCTCCGGCCATGCCGGGGGGGCGAATGCCCTGACCCGCTATCTCGCCGGGATGCTCGGCGCCGACCCGGTGATCACCACCGCAACCGACGTCAACGAGTTGGCCGCCCTCGACACACTGGCTGTTGAGCTGAACGCCCGGATGACCGATTTTCGCGCGACGGTGAAAACCGTCAATCAGATGCTGGTGAGCGGTAAGCGGGTGGGACTGTGGTGCGACGCTGAATTTACCGAGGCGCTAAGCCGCTGCGACCAGCGCGGCTTTATTCCGGTGAGGAACCTTACGCGCTTGCCGTCGCTCGACGCGCTGATTTGCATCACCCTGCGCCGGTCGCTGCCGCCGCTGCCGATACCTCACTGGAAGCTGGTGCCCCAGCGGGTGGTGGCGGGGATCGGCTGCCGGCGCGACACCCCCTGCGCGCTGCTCAGTACGCTGCTGGAGCGCCAGCTTGCCGCCCAGCGCCTTGACCCACTGGCGTTGAAAGCGATCGGCAGCGTGAGCCTGAAGGCAAACGAGCCGGGGCTCCGCCAGCTGGCTCATCGCTGCCGGGTGCCGTTCGAAACCTTCAGCGCCGAGGCGCTGCGCGAGCACGAGCACCGCTTTCCGGCCTCGTCTTTTGTCCGGGAGACGGTCGGCGTCGGCAGCGTCTCCGGCCCGGTGGCCTGGCTGCTGAGTCAGGGGAACCTGTCCGGCGAAACCCTGCGCGAGCAGGGCGTGACCATTACTTTGGGAGTTTCACACTGATGTTAAGCGTAATCGGAATTGGCCCTGGCTCGCAGTCCATGATGACCATGGAGGCCATTGAAGCGCTGCAGGCGGCTGAAATCGTCGTTGGCTATAAGACCTACACGCACCTGGTGAAAGCCTTTACCGGCGATAAGCAGGTGATCAAAACCGGGATGTGCAAAGAGATTGAGCGCTGCCAGGCGGCGATTGAGCTGGCGCAGGCCGGGCATAACGTGGCGCTGATCAGCAGCGGCGATGCCGGCATCTACGGCATGGCGGGGTTGGTGCTGGAGCTGGTTAATAAGCAGCGGCTGGACATCGAGGTCCGCCTGATCCCGGGGATGACGGCCAGTATCGCCGCCGCCTCGCTGCTCGGCGCGCCGCTGATGCATGATTTCTGCCATATCAGCCTCAGCGACCTGCTGACGCCGTGGTCGGTGATTGAAAAACGCATTGTCGCCGCCGGGGAAGCGGACTTCGTTATCTGTTTTTACAACCCCCGCAGCCGCGGCCGCGAAGGGCATCTGGCGCGCGCCTTTGCGCTGCTGGCGGCCAGCAAAAGCGCGGATACGCCGGTTGGCGTGGTCAAATCCGCCGGGCGTAAAAAGCAGGAGAAATGGCTGACCACCCTCGGGGAGATGGATTTCGCCCCGGTGGATATGACCAGCCTGGTGATCGTCGGCAACAAAGCGACATACATCGATAACGGTCTGATGATTACCCCGCGAGGCTACGCGCTGTGAACCACGGCGACGTGCTGGTTATCGGGGGCACCAGCGATGCGCGGGCGATCTGCCAGCAGCTGGACGCCGCCGGCGTGCGCTACACCCTGTCGGTGGCGACGCCCACCGGTCAGCAGCTGGCCGGCGCTATCCGTGGCCAGATACGCTGCGGGCGCATGGAGTGGCAGCAGATGGCGGAGTGGCTGAAGGCGCAACGCACCCGCTGGGTAATCGACGCCTCTCACCCCTACGCCGAGGTGGTCAGCGAGAATATTGTACGCGCCTGCGCCAGCGTCGGAGTCTTGCTCAGCCGCTATCAAAGGCCGGAGCAGCTGAGCGATCTGCGCCATCCGCTTCTTCACGTCGTCGGCGATCTGAACGAGGCCTGCGCGGTAGCCCATCGCCTCGGCGAGCGGATCCTGCTGACCACCGGCAGCAAAGATCTGGCGGCCTGGCGGGCGGGGCTGGCGGAGAAAACGCTGCTTGCCCGGGTGCTGCCGGTGCCGGAGGTAGTTCAGCACTGCAGCGAACTGGGATTTGGCGTGGGGGAGATCTTTGCCCTCTGCGGGCCGTTCAGCGCTGAATTTAACGCCGCCTTTTATCGCCAGTGCCGGGCCGACGTCGTGGTGACGAAAGCCTCGGGGGCGGAAGGGGGCTATCAGGAAAAAGTACAACCCTGTCTCGATGCGGGGATCCCCTGCATCGTCATTACCCGTCCGGCGCCGCTGGTGACGGGCGATGAATTACTGCAAAGCCAGGCCGATTTCGCTGCGCGGCTGACGCGCTGGCTGTCGGCGACTTGAGGAACAGGATATGAAAAAAGCACTTCTGGTGGTGAGCTTTGGCACCAGCTATCACGACACCCGCGAGAAGAACATCGCCGCCTGCGAGCGCGATCTGGCCGCCAGCTGCCCGGACCGCACGCTGTTTCGCGCCTTCACCTCGGGGATGATTATTCGCAAACTGCAGCAGCGCGACGGCATCCATATCGATACCCCGCTGCAGGCCCTGCAAAAGCTGGCCGAGCAGGGGTACCAGGATGTGGCGATCCAGTCCCTGCACATTATCAACGGCGACGAGTACGAGAAGATCGTTCGCGAAGTGCAGAGCATGCGCCCGCGCTTTCAGCGTCTGACGCTGGGCGCGCCGCTGTTGAGCGGTCATGGCGATTACGTGCAGCTAATGCAGGCCCTGCGCCAGCAGATGCCGCCGCTGGCGGCGACGGAACGAGTGGTATTTATGGGGCATGGCGCCAGCCACCACGCCTTCGCGGCCTACGCCTGTCTGGATCATATGATGGCGGTGCAGGGTTTTCCGGCGCGGGTGGGGGCGGTGGAAAGCTATCCCGAAGTGGACATCGTGATTAACGAACTTGCTCGCCAGGGCGTGACCGGCGTGCACCTGATGCCGCTGATGCTGGTGGCCGGCGATCACGCCATTAACGATATGGCCTCGGACGAAGAGGACTCCTGGAAAACGCTGTTCAATGCCGCCGGTATCACGGCAACGCCGTGGCTGAGCGGGTTAGGGGAAAATCCGGCGGTGCGGGCGATGTTCGTCGCCCATCTGCAGCAGGCGCTGAATAACGCGATGGAGAAAGCAGCATGAGCGGCAAACTGTACGCCCTGAGCACCGGGCCGGGGGCGGCCGATCTGATCACTGTGCGTGCGGCGCGGATCCTCGGCCAGCTGGATGTGCTGTATGCGCCAGCCGGTCGCAAAGGCGGCGACAGCCTGGCCCTCTCCATCGTGCGCGAGTACCTTGGCGCACACACGGAGGTCCGCTGCTGCCATTTTCCGATGAGCGCCGACAGCGCGGAAAAAGAGGCGGTGTGGAACGATGTCGCCGCGGCGCTGGCCCAGGAAGTGGCGGCGGGCAGGCAGGTCGGATTTATCACCCTCGGCGATGCCATGCTGTTCAGCACCTGGGTCTTTCTGCTGCAGCGGATTGGCTGCCCGGACTGGCTGGAGATTGTCCCTGGCGTTACCTCCTTCGCCGCCATTGCTGCGCGGGCGAAAACCCCGCTGGCCATGGAGCAGCAGTCGCTGGCGGTGATCTCCTGCACCGCGCCGGAGGCGGACATTGCCGCGGCGCTGCGCCAGCATGACAGTTTGGTTCTGATGAAAGTCTACGGCCGCTTCGCCCGCATTAAGGCGCTGCTGGCGCAGGCGGGGCTGCTGGATGCGGCGCTGATGATGTCAGAGGCCACCCTGCCGGGTGAGCAGTGCTGGCGCAGCCTGCGCGAGGTCAGCGATGACCAGCCGCTGCCCTATTTCTCGACCATCCTGGTTAACAAACAGTGGGAGGAGGCGTAATGAATCAGGTGCAATCGCTGAAGCAGCTTTCGTATGGGGGGCTGGCGGCTGCTGTTCTGCTGATCATCGTCCCACAGGAGGCGTTCGCCATGCATATCATGGAGGGCTTTTTGCCGCCGATGTGGGCGCTGGCGTGGTGGCTGCTGTTTTTACCCTGCCTGTGGTACGGCCTGGTGCGCCTGCGGCGTATCGTCCAGGAAGAGAGCAATCAGAAGGTGCTGCTGGCTCTCTGCGGGGCGTTTATTTTTGTTCTTTCGGCGCTGAAGATCCCATCGGTGACCGGCAGCTGCTCGCATCCCACCGGCGTTGGTCTGGCGGTGATCCTCTTCGGGCCGGGCGTAGTGGCGGTGCTGGGGGCGATCGTTCTGCTGTTCCAGGCGCTGCTGCTGGCGCATGGCGGCCTGACCACCCTTGGCGCCAACGGGATGTCGATGGCGGTGATCGGTCCGATGGTCGGCTATCTGGTGTGGAAGCTGGCCTGTCGGGCGGGGATCCGTCGCGATGTCGGGGTCTTTCTCTGCGCCATGCTGGCGGATCTGATGACCTACTTTGTCACCTCCGTCCAGCTCGGGGTGGCCTTTCCCGATCCGGCAACCGGAGCAGGTGGATCGATCGCCAAGTTTATGGGCATCTTCTGCCTGACGCAGATCCCGATCGCCATCGCGGAAGGGTTGCTCACCGTGATGATCTACGATCAGCTAACCAAACGGCGACTGATCGCCGCGGAGGGACATTAATATGAAAAAGACCCTGATCCTGTTGGCGATGGTGGTCGCCCTGATGATCCTGCCATTTTTTATTAACCACGGCGGCGAGTTTGGCGGCTCGGACGGCGAAGCGGAGAGCCAGATCCAGGCGGTGGCGCCGGATTATCAACCCTGGTTCCAGCCGCTATATGAACCGGCGAGCGGAGAGATTGAGAGCCTGCTGTTTACCCTGCAGGGCTCGCTGGGCGCGGCGGTGATTTTTTACATTCTCGGATATGCGAGGGGCAGACAGCGCCGTGATGACCGGGTTTGACCGACTCAGCTACCAGAGCCGCTGGCTGCAGGTGGCGCCAGAGCGGAAGTTTCTGCTCTGGCTGCTGCTGATGGCGCTGGCCTTTACGCTTCCGGCGTGGGGCCAGGCGCTGACGCTGGCGTTAACCGCCGCGCTGACCTGCTGGCCGCTACGGGTCTCATTCAAGCGCTGGTGCCGCTGGATGGCGCTGCCCTTTGGCTTTTTGCTGGTCGGCGTGCTGACCATTCTGTTCAGCGTCAGCCGCGACCCGCAGATGCTGTTAGCGAGCTTTCGGCTGGGCGCTTTCTCGATAGGGATTTCCGCCCAGGGGCTGGCCGTGGCCGGGGAGACTTTCTGGCGCAGCCTGGCGGCGATGGCGGCGACGCTCTGGCTGGTGCTCAATCTGCCTTTCCCGCAGTTGATTATTTTACTTAAGCGCGGTCGCGTACCGCGGCTGCTGACGGAGCAGATCCTGCTGACCTGGCGCTTCATTTTTATTCTGTTGGACGAGGCGATGGCGATTCACCGCGCGCAAACCCTGCGTTTTGGCTATGGTAGCGTGCCGCAGGGCTATCGCTCGCTGGCGATGCTGGTGGGACTGCTGTTTACCCGGGTGATGATTCGCTACCAGCAGATGAGCACGGCGCTGGATATCAAATTGTACCAGGGTGATTTTCACCTCTAAGGATAAGTATGCTTGCCACAACCGATCTCTGGTTTCGCTATCAGGATGAGCCGGTGCTTAAAGGGCTGACGCTGGATTTTTCCCGCCATGCGGTGACCGGCCTGGTGGGGGCCAACGGCTGCGGAAAGTCGACGCTGTTTATGAACCTGAGCGGCCTGCTGCGCCCGCAGAGCGGGGCGGTGCTATGGCAGGGAAAACCGCTGGATTACAGCAAGCGCGGCCTGCTGGCGCTGCGCCAGCAGGTGGCGACGGTGTTTCAGGATCCGGACCAGCAAATCTTCTATACCGATATCGACAGCGATATCGCTTTTAGTCTGCGTAACCTCGGGGTGGCGGAAGAGGAGATCGCCCGCCGGGTAGATGAGGCGCTGACCCTCGTCGATGCCCAGGGATTTCGCCAGCAGCCGATCCAGTGCCTCAGTCATGGGCAGAAAAAACGGGTGGCGATCGCCGGGGCGCTGGTGCTGCAGGCGCGCTACCTGCTGCTTGACGAGCCCACCGCGGGCCTCGATCCCCGCGGGCGCGCGCAGATGATCGCCATCATCCGGCGCATTGTCGGGCAGGGGCGGCGCGTAGTGATCTCCAGCCACGATATCGATCTGATCTATGAGGTGAGCGACGCCGTTTACGTTCTGCGGCACGGCGAAGTGCTGGCCGAAGGGGAACCCGGCGAGGTGTTTGCTTGCGCGGAGACCATGGCCCGGGCGGGATTGACCCAGCCGTGGCTGGTGAAACTTCATAGCGAACTGGGGCTGCCGCTGTGTAAAACCGAAGCGGAGTTTTTTCAGCGGATGCGCAACGATGCGATAGGCGCGATTAAGGAGGCGTCATGACGCTGGCGATTATGTTACAGGGCACCGCTTCCGACGTCGGGAAAAGCGTGCTGGTGGCGGGACTGTGCCGCATTTTTTATCAGGATGGACTGCGCACCGCGCCGTTTAAATCACAGAATATGGCGCTGAACTCCGGCATTACGCCGGATGGCAAAGAGATGGGCCGGGCGCAGATTTTCCAGGCCGAAGCAGCCGGGATCGCCCCGGATGTCCGCATGAATCCGATTTTGCTCAAGCCCACCAGCGACCGTCAGGCGCAGGTGGTGCTGATGGGGGAGGTGGCGACCAGCATGGACGCGGTGAGCTATCACCAGTACAAGCCACGCCTGCGCGAGCAGATCCTCGCGGTCTACCAGAGCCTGGCCGGGGAGTATGAGGCGCTGGTGCTGGAAGGGGCCGGCAGCCCAGCGGAAATTAACCTGCGCGACCGCGATATCGTCAATATGGGCATGGCCGAAATGGCGCAGTGCCCGGTGATCCTGGTGGCCGACATCGACCGCGGCGGGGTATTTGCCGCGATTTACGGCACGCTGGCGCTGCTGCAGCCCGAGGAGCGAGCGCGGGTGAAAGGCGTGATTATCAATAAATTCCGCGGCGATGTGGCGCTCCTGCGCTCGGGGATCGAGCAGATCGAGGCGTTGACCGGCGTGCCGGTGCTGGGCGTTATGCCGTGGCTTGAAGTTGACCTTGAGGATGAGGACGGCGTGGCGCTGCAGGCCGGGAAATACCACCGCACCGACCGGCGCGATATCGACATCGCCGTCGTTCACCTGCCGCATATCGCCAATTTTACCGACTTTAACGCCCTGGCGGCGCAGCCTGACGTCCGGGTGCGCTATGTCCGCGACCCGCAGGCGCTGGCCGACGTCGACCTGGTCATTCTCCCGGGCAGTAAAAATACCCTCGGCGATCTGTGCTGGCTGCGTGAAAGCGGCATGGCGCACGCGGTCGAGCAGGCCCGGCAGCGCAAGGTGCCGCTGCTGGGGATCTGCGGCGGCTATCAGATGCTCGGCGATACCATTATCGATGAGGTGGAGTCTGGCCTTGGCACCCAGCCCGGACTGGGGATGCTGAAGACCGTGACCCACTTCGCCCAGCGCAAAACCACCACTCAGGTGCAGGCGACCCTGGAGGCTAACCTCCCGGATTGGTTAGCCGACGCGGCGGGGCTGCGGGTCAGTGGCTACGAAATTCATATGGGCGAGACGCGCCGTGAGGCAGGCTGCGCGCCGCTGCTGCAGCTGCATAAAGCGGGACAGTCAGTGGCAGACGGCGCGGTCAGCGACGACGGCCTGGCGTTTGGCACCTATCTCCACGGCCTGTTCGACAACGATGCCTTTACCCGGGCGCTGCTCAACGGCCTGCGTCAGCGCAAAGGGCTGGCGCCGCTGGACAGCGCCCTTGAGTATGCCCGCTATAAAACCCGCCAGTTTGACCTGCTGGCCGATGCCATGCGCGAACATATCGCCATCGATAAAATTTACGCCATCATGCGCCAACATCAGGAGCCCCTATGCTGACTTTGGTTACCGGCGGCGCGCGCAGCGGCAAAAGCCGCCATGCCGAGGCGCTGATTGCCGATGCGCCGCAGGTTTTATATATCGCCACCTCGCAAATCTTTGACGACGAGATGGCCGCAAGGATCCAGCATCATCGCGACGGCAGGCCCGCCCACTGGCGCACCGCCGAGCGCTGGCAGCAGCTTGATGAACTGATCACCCCGGATACCGCCCCAGAGGAGGCGATTTTGCTGGAATGCATTACCACCATGGTCACCAACCTGCTGTTCGCGCTCGGCGGCGACAGCGACCCCGACGGCTGGGATTACGCCGCCATGGAGCGGGCTATTGATGACGAAATTGGCGTGCTGATTGCCGCCTGTCAGCGCTGCCCGGCGCACGTCGTGCTGGTGACCAACGAGGTGGGGATGGGCATTGTGCCGGCGAACCGCCTGGCGCGGCATTTTCGTGATATCGCCGGGCGGGTCAATCAGCGCCTGGCGGCCGCGGCGGATGCGGTCTGGCTGGTGGTCTCCGGCATCGGCGTCAAAATCAAATAACTCAATCGCTGGCCGACCGGGCCAGCCCTGGCAGGGATTCTGTATGCAAAGCGTAAACGAGGTACTGCGGGCGATCCCCGCGCCGGACGCCGACGCCATGGCGCGGGCACAGCAACACATCGACGGCTTACTCAAACCCCCCGGCAGCCTCGGGCGTCTGGAGGCGCTGGCGGTGCAGCTGGCGGGAATGCCCGGCCTGGGCGGCCAGCCGCAGGTGGCGAAAAAGGCCCTGCTGGTGATGTGCGCCGACCATGGGGTGTGGGACGAAGGGGTGGCGATTTCGCCGAAGGCGGTCACGGCCATCCAGGCCGCCAATATGACCCGCGGCACCACCGGCGTCTGCGTGCTCGCCGCCCAGGCCGGGGCGCAAGTGCACGTGATTGATGTCGGGATCGATAGCGAACCGCTGCCCGGCGTGGTGAATATGCGGGTGGCGCGGGGCTGCGGCAATATTGCCCGCGGCCCGGCCATGAGCCGCGAGCAGGGGCAGGAGCTGCTGCTGGAGGTGATGCGCTACACCCGCGCGCTGGCGCAGGAGGGCGTGACTCTGTTTGGCGTCGGCGAACTGGGGATGGCCAATACCACGCCGGCGGCGGCGATGGTCAGCGTCCTGACCGGCAGCGATGCGCAGGAGGTGGTCGGGATTGGCGCCAATTTGCCGCTGGCGAAGGTTGGCAACAAGGTGGAGGTCGTGCGGCGGGCTATCGCCCTTAATCAGCCCGACCCGAAGGATGGCCTCGACGTGCTGAGCAAAGTCGGTGGATTTGATCTGCTGGGGATGACCGGCGTCATGCTGGGGGCGGCGTCCTGCGGGCTGCCGGTGGTGCTGGATGGCTTTCTCTCTTACGCGGCGGCGCTGGCGGCGTGCCGGATAGCGCCGGCGGTAAAACCGTATCTGATCCCGTCCCACTATTCGGCGGAGAAGGGGGCGCGTATCGCGCTGGCGCACCTCGGACTCGAACCGTATCTCAATATGGGTATGCGGCTGGGGGAAGGCAGCGGCGCGGCGCTGGCGATGCCGATCGTCGAGGCGGCCTGTGCGATGTACCATCGCATGGGCATGCTGGCGGCCAGCAATATTGTGTTACCTAAGGGGTAAGCAGGAGATGGGGGCGGCAATGGCCGTTCCCGTTTTCGGCAGAGGTTTTGCCGGCGGCAGAAACAAAAAAACACCCTTGAGGGTGTTTATGATGTTGGTTGCGGGGGCCGGATTTGAACCGACGACCTTCGGGTTATGAGCCCGACGAGCTACCAGGCTGCTCCACCCCGCGTCACCGTACTGCTTCACGTTGTCAAATTTGATTGGTTGCGGGGGCCGGATTTGAACCGACGACCTTCGGGTTATGAGCCCGACGAGCTACCAGGCTGCTCCACCCCGCGTCACCGTACTGCTTTACTTCATCAAATTTTAATTGGTTGCGGGGGCCGGATTTGAACCGACGACCTTCGGGTTATGAGCCCGACGAGCTACCAGGCTGCTCCACCCCGCGTCCGTGGAAGCGCACTATACTCCGCTAGCGAGATGATGCAACCTTTTTTCGACCAAATCGACATTTTTGTAAGAATTGGCTTATAAAACGCCACGTTGTGGTGTTTTTTTACACAAATCTGTGCCATCGATGAGATCGCGCATTTCAATAGCTCTGGCGCTTTGTTATCTTCAACACGCACTAAGGCTTCGCAGCAAAAGATGAGACACCATGAAAGGACGTTGGGCAAAATACGTAGCGACGGGGGCAATGCTGGCTATGCTCGCCGCCTGTTCCTCAAAACCGACCGACCGCGGTCAGCAATATAGCGATGGCAAGTTCACCCAGCCGTTTTCACTGGTAAACCAGCCGGATGCCGTCGGGGCGCCGATCAACGCCGGCGACTTCTCCGAGCAGGTTAATCAAATTCGTAACGCCTCTCCGCGCCTCTATAACAGCCAGAGCAACGTCTATAACGCGCTGCAGGAGTGGCTGCGCGCCGGCGGCGACACCCGCACGCTGCGCCAGTTTGGCATCGACGCCTGGCAGATGCAGGGCGTCGACAACTATGGCAACGTCCAGTTTACCGGCTACTACACGCCGGTGGTGCAGGCGCGCCACACCCGTCAGGGCGAATTCCAGTACCCCATTTATCGGATGCCGCCGAAGCGCGGCAAGCTGCCGTCCCGCGCCAGCATTTATGCCGGCGCGCTGAGCGACAACTATGTGCTGGCGTACAGCAATTCGCTGATGGATAACTTCATCATGGACGTGCAGGGCAGCGGCTATATCGATTTTGGCGACGGTTCGCCGCTCAACTTCTTTAGCTATGCCGGGAAAAACGGCTGGCCCTATCGCAGCATCGGCAAAGTGCTAATCGACCGCGGGGAAGTGAAGAAAGAAGATATGTCGATGCAGGCGATCCGCGAGTGGGGTGAAAAGCACAGCGAAGCGGAAGTGCGCGAGCTGCTGGAGCAGAACCCGTCGTTCGTGTTCTTTAAACCACAGTCTTTCGCGCCGGTGAAAGGCGCCAGCGCCGTGCCGCTGATCGGCCGCGCCTCGGTGGCCTCCGACCGGTCGATTATTCCGCCGGGAACCACCTTGCTGGCCGAGGTACCTCTGCTGGATAATAACGGCAAGTTTAACGGCCAGTACGAACTGCGTCTGATGGTCGCCCTCGACGTTGGCGGGGCCATCAAAGGCCAGCATTTCGACATCTATCAGGGCATTGGGCCTGACGCTGGCCACCGTGCCGGCTGGTATAACCACTACGGCCGCGTATGGGTGCTGAAAAACGCGCCAGGCGCGGGAAATGTTTTTAGCGGCTAACACCCCTGGCCGTGCCTGTTGACCAGGGCGCCCGGATGACGCCGTTTGCGGCGGCCTCCGGGCGCTGTCATTTTGTTCTGAGGTTCTATGTCTGTTGTAATCAGCGATGCCTGGCGCCAGCGTTTTGGCGGTACGGCACGTTTATATGGTGAAAAAGCGCTGCAATGTTTTGCCGACGCCCACGTCTGCGTGGTCGGGATCGGCGGGGTCGGCTCGTGGGCGGCGGAAGCGCTGGCGCGGACCGGCATCGGGGCGATCACCCTTATCGATATGGACGATGTCTGCGTTACCAATACCAACCGCCAGATCCACGCCCTCAGCGGCAACGTCGGGCTGGCGAAAGCGGAGGTGATGGCGGAACGTATTCGCCTGATCAACCCGGAGTGTCGGGTGACGGTGGTGGATGATTTCGTAACCCCGGAAAACGTGGCCGAATACCTTGGCGCCGGCTTCAGCTATGTCATTGACGCCATCGATAGCGTCCGGCCAAAAGCGGCGCTTATCGCCTGGTGCCGCCGCTACAAAGTGCCGCTGGTCACCACCGGCGGGGCGGGCGGCCAGATTGACCCAACGCAGATCCAGGTCGCTGACCTGGCGAAGACCATCCAGGATCCGCTGGCGGCTAAACTGCGCGAGCGTCTGAAAAGCCAGTTTGGGGTGGTGAAAAACAGTAAAGGCAAGCTCGGCGTGGACTGCGTATTCTCTACGGAAGCGCTGGTCTACCCGCAGGCGGACGGCAGTGTCTGCGCGATGAAGAGCACGGCGGAAGGACCGAAGCGGATGGACTGCGCATCCGGGTTTGGCGCCGCGACGATGGTGACCGCGACCTTCGGGTTTGTCGCGGTGTCGCATGCCCTGAAGAAGATGCTGGCGAAAGCGCAGCGCGACGCTGCGGCTTCCGGGAAGTAGTTCGGCGGGTAAGCGAAAGCTTGAGATTAGCGCTCGCGGGCGGCGGCGAGCACCGCCTCGCTCAGGGCGCTGAGGCCCTGGCTGCGCGAGGCGCTGAGCTGGCCGCGCAGCCCCAGCTCGTCAAACAGCGCCAGCGGATCCTGCGCCAGGATCCCGGCGCGGGTTTTGCCTTCCACGGCGGTTAAAAGTACCGCCAGCAGACCGCGCACAATCCTTCCTTCGCTGTCGCCAAAGAAGTGCAGCCTGCCCTCGGCGTCCTCCTCATAGCCCAGCCAGACGCGGTTCTCACACCCGGCAATCTCATGGGCCTGCGCTTTGTGCTCGTCGGTCAGCGTCGGCAGCTTTTTGCCCAATAAAATCAGCTGCCGATATTTATCCTCCCACTGGTTCAGCGGGGCGAAGGTCTGGCGCAGCGTGGCGTCGGTAATGGTCGTGCCGAAGGGGTGCAGGGTCGTCATTAATCCACCAAAATTTCCAGGGCGCGATCCACCGCGTGGACCAGCGCTGCAACATCGTCTTGGGTATTGTAGGGGGCGAAAGAGGCCCGCAGCGTGCCGCTGACTCCTAAAGCCGCCAGCAGCGGCTGGGCGCAGTGCTGCCCGGCGCGCAGGGCAATGCCGGACTCGGCCAGCAGCGTCACCAGATCGCTGTGATGAATACCGTCGAACTCAAAGGCGAGCAGGCTTGACTGCTGGCAGCGGAAAGAGCGGAAGCCCGGCCGTTTCGCCAGCGCCTCTTCCGCCAGGCTCGCCAGGCTGCGGCTCCAGTTTTCCGCCTGGCCGATATCGCTCTGCGCCAGCCACTCCAGCGCGGCGCTGAGGCCGATAACCCCGGCGACATTGGGCGTACCGGCCTCAAGGCCATAGGGCGCCGGCTGTGGCGTAAAGCCGTCAAAGCTGACCTCGACGATCATCTTCCCGCCGCCGAGCCAGGGCGACATCGCCGCCAGCAGTTCGCTTTTGCCGTACAGGGCGCCGATCCCGGTCGGGCCATACAGCTTATGGCCGGAAAAGGCGTAAAAATCGATATCCAGCGCCTGCACGTCCGCGGGGAAATGCACCGCCCCCTGCGCGCCGTCGACCATCACCACCATCCCGGCGGCGTGAGCAAGGCGGATGGCCTGAGCCAGGTCCGGGCAGCCGCCGGTGACGTTGGACATCTGGCCGATGGCCAGCACCCGGCTGCGCGGGGTAATGAGCGCGCTGAGGCTGGCGATATCCGGCAGGCGGTCGGCGCCGAGCGGCAGCTTGACCACTCTGGCGCCGGTTTGCCCGGCCACCATAAGCCAGGGCACGAGGTTGGCATGATGCTCGGCTTCGCTAACGAGAATTTCATCGCCAGGCTGCAGGCGCGGCCGGACGTAGCTCTGCGCCACCATATTGATGGCCTCGGTGGTCCCCCGCGTCCAGACGATATCTTTGCCGGAGGGGGCGTTCAGCCACGCCGCCACGCGCTCGCGGGCCGCCTCATAGCGCTCGGTCAGCCGCTGGGCGGCGGCGAATTGACTGCGGTGGACGTTGCCGGCGCTCAGGCGATAAAACTGGTCGCTGGCGTCGATCACCGCCTGCGGTTTGAGCGCCGTCGCCGCGCTGTCGAGATAGACGCCGGCATCGGCCAGAGCCGGAAACTGCGCGCGAAAGTGCGCAGGGTTGAATGCGTTCATGGAATTCCTCGTATCAATACCGCGATCGTCGCGCAATTTGTCGGGCGTGACAAGGCCTCTGCGCTCTGTGGAATTGTCCGAATGTGACTCCACGTGGGTCAAAGAGGGTTATGCTGAAAAGTGTTGGGTTTGTGTTTTAACCTATTACTTAACGAGTCACGAATAGTATAAATAGCCGTAAGGAGAGAAAAATGAAAATGACTAAGGCCGCTGCGATTATCTCTGCCTGTATGCTGACTTTAGGCCTGAGCGCCTGTTCCTCTAACTATGTGATGCATACCAATGATGGGCGGACCATCGTTACCGACGGGAAACCGCAAACCGATAATGATACTGGCATGATCTCGTATAAGGACGCGTGGGGCAACAAACAGCAGATCAATCGCTCTGACGTGAAACAGCTGGGTGAGCTGGACGAGTAAGGCAGTAAAAAGGCAAAAAAAAGCACCGCGCGTTGCGGTGCTACATTAAATCACTATGGACAGACAGGGTAAATGTACAGGAAGTGAAAAGGGGTAGCCTTGCTACCGGGGTCTGCAAAGACAGACCAATTGCAAACACAACAACACAACATCACAACCGTAAGCCAAAAGCTTGATGGAACACGCATTCCAAAAAAAGCTTCTCGTTCCGGCTCAGGAAGTGCCGCCACTATAGGTATTTGCTGGTAGAACCTCAACGGACAATTTATAATGGCTCAGATAAAAAAAACTAATAGGTTAACCATTGTTTCCTATTTGTTAAATTGAGTTAACATCTAAGCCAGAATAACCATGTCGAAGCGATTACCTCCTCTGAATGCATTACGTGTTTTTGATGCAGCCGCACGCCATCTCAGCTTCACTCGGGCAGCCGATGAGCTTTTTGTGACGCAGGCCGCAGTCAGCCACCAAATCAAGTCTCTCGAGGATTTTCTGGGCCTTAAGCTGTTCCGTCGGCGCAATCGTTCGCTGCTGTTAACGGAAGAAGGGCAGAGCTATTTTCAGGATATTAAAGAGATTTTTTCGCAACTGACGGAAGCGACGCGTAAACTGCAGGCGCGCAGCGCCAAAGGGGCATTAACGGTCAGTTTATTGCCAAGTTTCGCCATCCAGTGGCTGGTGCCGAGACTGACAAGCTTTAACTCAGCTTATCCGGGAATCGACGTCAGGATCCAGGCGGTGGACCGTCAGGAGGATAAGCTGGCGGACGATGTCGATGTGGCGATTTTTTACGGTCGCGGCAACTGGCCGGGCCTGCGTGTGGAAAAACTGTACGCCGAGTATCTGCTGCCGGTCTGTTCCCCGCTGCTGCTCACCGGCGATAAAGCATTGAAAACGCCTGCCGATCTGGCGCAACATACGCTGCTTCACGATGCGTCCCGCCGCGACTGGCAAACTTATACCCGCCAGCTTGGTCTAAGCCATATTAATGTGCAGCAGGGGCCGATTTTCAGCCACAGCGCGATGGTGCTGCAGGCGGCCATTCACGGGCAGGGCGTGGCGCTGGCCAACAATGTCATGGCGCAGTCCGAAATTGAAGCCGGTCGCCTGGTGTGTCCATTTAATGATGTTCTGGTCAGTAAGAATGCGTTTTACCTTGTTTGCCATGACAGTCAGGCAGAACTGGGTAAAATAGCCGCTTTCCGGCAGTGGATTCTGGCGAAAGCGGCAAGTGAACAAGAAAAATTCCGCTTTCGTTATGAACAATAATTACTTGTAGGGTAACAACATGACCAGCCGTTTTATGCTGATATTCGCCGCGATTAGCGGCTTTATCTTTGTGGCTCTGGGTGCCTTCGGCGCGCATGTCTTAAGTCAATCGCTCGGCGCGGCGGAGATGGCCTGGATCCATACCGGCCTGGACTATCAGGCCTTCCATACCCTGGCGATTTTTGGTCTGGCGGTGGCGATGCAGCGTCGGATCAGTATCTGGTTCTACTGGAGCAGCGTGTTTCTGGCGTTAGGGACCGTGCTGTTCAGCGGCAGCCTCTACTGCCTGGCGCTCTCTCATTTACGCCTGTGGGCGTTCGTGACCCCGGTGGGCGGCGTGAGCTTCCTCGCCGGCTGGGTGTTAATGTTAATTGGTGCAATTCGTCTGAAACGTAAGGGCGTTGTTCATGAATAAGGTTGTCCTCTATTGTCGCCCTGGGTTTGAGAAAGAGTGCGCAGCAGAAATTACCGATAAGGCAGCCCGCCTCGAGGTGTTTGGTTTCGCCCGGGTCAAAGAAGACTCTGGCTATGTGATTTTTGAAGGCTATCAGCAGGATGATGGCGAGAAGCTGGTGCGCGATCTGCCGTTCAGCTCGCTGATCTTCGCCCGCCAGATGTTTGTGGTGGGCGAACTGCTGCGCGACCTGCCGCCGGAGGATCGCATTACGCCGATCGTCGGCATGTTGCAGGGCGTGGTGGAGAAGGGCGGCGATCTGCGCGTCGAGGTGGCGGACACCAACGAAAGCAAAGAGCTGATGAAGTTCTGCCGCAAGTTTACCGTGCCGCTGCGCGCGGCGCTGCGCGAAGCGGGCGTCCTGACCAGCTATGAAACGCCGAAGCGTCCGGTGGTGCATGTGTTCTTTATCGCCCCGGGCTGCTGCTATACCGGCTACTCGTACAGTAACAATAACTCGCCGTTCTATATGGGCATTCCGCGGCTGAAGTTTCCGTCCGACGCGCCGAGCCGCTCCACCCTCAAGCTGGAAGAGGCGTTCCACGTTTTTATTCCGGCGGACGAGTGGGACGAGCGCCTGGCGAACGGCATGTATGCCGTCGACCTCGGCGCCTGCCCGGGCGGCTGGACCTATCAGCTGGTGAAACGCAACATGTGGGTCTCTTCGGTCGATAACGGCCCGATGGCCCAGAGCCTGATGGATACCGGCCAGGTGACCTGGCTGCGTGAAGACGGTTTCCGCTATCGTCCTAACCGCAACAACATCTCGTGGATGGTCTGCGATATGGTGGAAAAGCCAGCGAAAGTGGCGGCGCTGATGGCGCAGTGGCTGGTCAACGGCTGGTGCCGGGAGACCATCTTCAACCTCAAGCTGCCGATGAAAAAGCGCTATGAAGAGGTGTCGCAGAATCTGGCCTACATTCAGGCCCAACTGGACGAGCACGGCGTTAACGCCCAGATCCAGGCGCGTCAGCTGTATCACGATCGTGAAGAGGTGACCGTTCACGTGCGTCGCCTGTGGGCCGCCGTTGGCGGACGTCGCGACGAGCGTTAATCACTCACCCTGAGGCCAGAGACGCGCATGTCCTCTGGCCTTCGCCGCATGCTTAAGGCTGCGGCGCATCCGACACAATATGCGTCACCTCATCCAGATGACCAATCCTCGCTTCGCCGGAGCGGTTGAACTTGCTTTTGTCGATCAGCAGCAGCGACTGCGCCGCCCGCTTAAGCAGGATCGATTTGAAGTCGGCATTGAAGGCATTGGAGTCCCACAGCGCGCCCTGCGGGTCGATGCCTTCGCAGGAAAAAATAAACAGATCGATCTCCAGCGATTTCAGCTGGGAAATCAGCGCCGGGTTAACGTAGCAGCCATATTTCCGCTGCAGAGTACCGCCGGAGCAGGTGAGCATGATCTGGTCGCGTTTAGCCAGCTCCTGACAGATGGGCTGGCTGTTGGTAAAGACGTGCAGCGGGCGGTCCGGCAGCTGGCGGGCGAGATACCAGCAGGTGGAGCTGGCATCGAGGGCGATGACCATCCCTTCGTCAATCCAGGCCAGCGCTTCGCGGGCGATATCGGCTTTATGCGCGTAATGGCTTTTCAGCCGCATGTGAAAAGGGTCGCCGCTGTCCTGGCTGCGCTGGTGGATCACTTTAGCCCGGCCGTGGTTGCGCAGCACTTTGCCCTGCGCCTGCAGCTCGCTGAGATCGCGGCGAATGGTTTCCCTGCTGACGTTGAGCTGTTTTGACAACGTTTCGGTGGTCAGGCTGCTGTGGTTGATCAGGAGATCGACGATCGCCTGCTGGCGGGCCGCTTTCATTTATTCTCACCCCATCATTGATTGAGCGTCTGCATCAGGCAGACGCTCCGGCATGAGATTACGGCGTGACTCCTTTTTTTAAAAGGATATTTCCGTACTTAGCGCACTCTCCTGTGATAACGATCGCAAAGGCTTTTTGCGCCCGGTCGTAGAAGGCAAAGCGGTCAATCCGCACGATATCCGGGCAGGGGACCTGCGCCGAAAGCGCCTGCCGATAGCGCTGTTCCACCGTCGGGTCGAGCGCATCGCCTTCGACGGCGGCCATCATCACCAGCGGCGGCGCATAGCTGTCTAACTCGAACAACGGGATAATCGCCTGCAGCAGATCGCTGACCCGCAGGCCGTCGGCCCGAATCACCTGCGGACCCATGCTGTGCGCCGGGAAGTGGGCATCGGAAAAAATAATTTCATCCCCATGGCCCATTTCGGCCAGCACTTTCAGCAGTTCCGGCGATATCAACGGGGAAATGGTTTTGAGCATCTCAGGCTTCCTCTGTTAATTCAGGTTCAGTTTGCGGCCAAAAATAGCGGTAGCGGTACGCGACCTGCGCTCTGGCCTGTTCCGGGGAAGAGAACTCGCCCACGCCATACCAGCCAAACATCGCCGCGCCGGCCACCGTGGTTTCGGCATCGTCGAGAACTTTGATCGGTATTCCCAGCCGGTCAGCCTTGATCTGGTTCCACAGCGCGTTGCGGCTGCCGCCGCCCACCAGCAGCAGCTCTTGCGCCCGGAAGCGGCCGATGTTTTCCAGGGTTTGCAGATGCTTCGCCAGCTGGTCGCTTAACCCCTCCAGCGCGGCGCGGTAAAAATGGCCGCGGGTGGTGTTGAGCGTGACGCCCTGCCAGCCGGCGTGCTGGCTGGCGAGCAGGTCGCACTGCATTCTGACGCCCTGGGCGCCGGGCGGGATCGCCTGCGCTTCGTCAATCAGCGTTTGCCACGGCGTGTCAGTGTTCCACAGTAGCTTGCGCACCCACTCAAGCACGCCGGAGGCCAGCCACTGCATCCCCGGGTTATAGCGTCCCGGCTGGCTGTCCAGCTCGCAAGTGGAGCCGCTGTAGTCGCAGAGCAGCGAGGTGTCGACCTGCGCGCTGCGCACCATCAGGATCTCCCAGGTCCCTGAGGAGAGCACCGACTCATCCTGCCCGGCGCCGGCGCCAAACAGGGCGAACTGAGTGTCGTGCCCGGCCGAGATAACCGGGACCCCGACGGGAAGGCCCAGCAGCGCAGCGGCCTCCGGCAGCAGGGCGCCGATCGGCTGGCCTGCTTCAACCAGCTGCGGGAACAGGCGGCGCGGCAGGCCGGTCGCCTGCAGGATCGGCGCGCTGAAATCGCGCTGCCGGAGATCGAGCATCTGGCTGGTGCCCGCCATGGTGAGGTCGGTGGTGAACTCCCCGGTCAGCCGATGGTTGATCAGCGACGAAATAAACAGCCAGGCATGGGCCTGCGCCAGCAGCTGCGGGTGGTTCTCTTTCAGCCAGATCAGCTTATACAGGGTGTTGAATGCAAAGGCGCCGACGCCGGCGATTTGCTGCAGCTGGCGCGCGGACATATACCGGCTGATGGTGTCCATTACCGCCGCGGTGCGCGGGCATTTCCAGCTGATTATCGGATACAGCAGCGCACCCTGCTCATCCACCAGCGCGCCATCGACGCCAAAGGTCGTGACGGTGATGCCGCGCACCGTGCAGGAGGCCAGCTGTTCATGGATCTGCCGACAGCAGTCGGCAAAGCGCTGCATAATGGCCTCCAGCGACCACTGGTGCCAGTCGCTTTTTTCCGCCGCAATGTCGCTGGCGTTCGCCGTTGCGGCGCGGGCGATAATGTTCCCCTGTCGGTCAACGGCCATCGCCCGCACGTTCGTGGCGCCGCAGTCGAGGACCAGGATTACGTCTTGCTTCATAGTGACTCCCGAAACAACATTGCCGAATGGCGCGGCGCTTATCCGGCCTACAAACAGCGCGCGTCTGTAGGCCCGGTAAGCCTGCGCCTCCGGGCGAAACCAACCTGTTAACGCTTATACAGCGGCCCGTAGTTCTGGCAGGCGCGGTAGTCCTGGCCTTCGATGTCCATACCGTGCGCGGCCCAGGCGGAGGGGCGGTAGATTTTCGCCGCTTCCACGTTGTGCATGCAGACCGGAATACGCAGCATGGCGGCGAGGGTAATGAAATCCGCGCCGACATGGCCGATGGTCAGCACGCCGTGGTTGGCGCCCCAGTTAGCCATGACCGAGTACACATCGCTGAACGGGCCTTTGCCGGTCAGGCGCGGGGCAAACCAGGTGGTGGGCCAGGTGGAGTTGGTGCGGGCGTCGAGCTGGTCGTGCATCGCTTTGGGCAGCGCCACGCTCCAGCCTTCGGCGATTTGCAGTACCGGTCCCAGGCCTTTGATGATGTTCACCCGGGTCATGGTGAACGGCACGCCGCCTTCGGTCAGGAAGCGGGAAGAGAAGCCGCCGCCGCGGAAGTATTCATGGATCGCCGGGCACCATTCGGTGGCCGCGAGGCAGGCATCCGCCTCGTTCTGCTCAATCTCCCAGTGAGGTTTCATCGTTGGGTTGCCCTGCGCGTCGCGCTGCTGGCAGGAGCCGTCCAGCGCTGCGGAGCCGGAGTTAATCAGGTGAATGATGCCGTGCTCCGCCCGGCCGGTGAGCGGCTGCCCGGTGACGCGCTCTACGGCCTCCGGCGACCAGTAGGTGCGCACGTCGGCAAACACCTGGGCGGTGCCGGTGAGCTGGTGGCCCATCAGCATGGCCACGCCGTTGAGGCTGTCGTTTTCGGTGGCGACGACGAACGGCTCGCGCACGCCGTTCCAGTCAAAGGAGCTATTGAGCAGCGCTTCGGCGGTATCGCCATTGGGGTATTGATCGGTCCAGTGACGCTGGCCCTGGAAGCCGGCGGCGATGGCGTTGTAGCCCAGCGACTCCTCCACCAGCCCTTTTTCCGCCAGCTTCGCGTTGCCCTGCATCATGTCGCGGATGCACATCGCCATCAGCAGGCTCTCTTTCAGCACCGCGCGGCTCTGCGCCTCATTGCGCTTATACTGCTCGGCGTTCTGATCTTCGCCGTAGCGGAAATGTTTATCCGCCCACGCCAGCGCCATCTCCAGCTCGTTTTCATCATAGATTTTCTGATCGATTCGCCGGCGCAGCTCCGTCATGTCGACAGCCTGAACCTTCATCCCGAGCCAGGATTCAAAGAAGTTGTGGTCGACGATGGAGCCGGCGATGCCCATTGAGACGCCGCCCAGCGACAGATAACTTTTCCCTTTCATACTGGCGACCGCCAGGCCAGCGCGAGCGAAGCGCAACAATTTTTCTTCGACATCCGCCGGGATCGAGGTGTCATCGGCATCCTGCACATCATGCCCGTAGATGGAGAACGCCGGGATCCCTTTCTGGCTGTGGGCCGCCAGCGCCGCGGCCAGATAGACCGCTCCCGGACGCTCGGTGCCGTTGAAGCCCCAGATGGCCTTCGGGCGCAGCGGATCCATATCGATGGTTTCGCTGCCGTAGCACCAGCAGGGGGTGACGGTGATGGTGACGCCAACGTTCTGGCTGCTGAATTTCTCTTCACAGGCGGCCGACTCGGCCATGCCGGCGATGCAGGTATCGGCGATCACGCACTCCACCCGGGCGCCGCAGGCATGGCGCAGCTTCTCACTGATAAGCGCGGCGGTGGCTTTCGCCATGTTCATGGTTTGCGCTTCCAGCGATTCGCGAACCCCCATGCGACGACCATCGATTACCGGGCGGATACCGATCTTCGGTAAGCTGATTTTTTTCATTACAGATCCCTCAGGTTATGCGGATAACAGGTTTAGTTCGTCGCCGCTTGCGAGCGGAAACGGGCAAAAATAAAGATGATGGCGAAGCACAGCGCCGGAACCAGTTCGGCGGTCGGGATATTGCCGGCGGCGTCGCTGACAAAGCCCATTACCGGGGTGACGATCCCGCCGCCGATGATGGTCATGACGATAAATGACGAGCCATATTTGGTGTCCTGGCCCAGGTGCTTAATCCCCAACGAGAAGATGGTCGGGTACTGAATGGACATAAAGGCGCTGCACAGAGTCAGGGCCAGCAGACCGACGTGGCCGCCGCTGAAGGCGGAGAGCAGACAGAGCAGCATGGCGATAAGCGCATAGATAGCGAGCACGTTATGCGGCGCGAAGCGGCGGATCAGCCAGGTGCCGGTGAAACGGCCAATAAAGAAACAGACCATGGTGCCGGTCAGGTAGTTGGCGGCGAAACCGGCCGTCATGCCCGGGATCTCTTCGACAGCGTAGCGAATCAGATAGCTCCAGCAGGCGGTTTGCGCACCGACATAGCAGAACTGAGCCAGTACCGCCCAGCGCCAGTGGCGGATGCGCATCAGGCGCGACAGCGAGGCGAGAAACGTGCTCTGCGCGCTGTCGCTGTGGTCATCGCTTTGCAGCGACGGGAAACGGGTACAGACGATCAGCAGGGCGACCAGCAGCACGATGGCCACGATAATCATATAGGGGGTTTGTACCGACAGGACCAGGCTGTGCTTCCAGGCGCCGAGCTGCTCTGGCGTCATTTTATCCAGCACCTCCTGCGGCTGATGCGGGACGTTGGACAAAATAAGGCTCTGGCCAAATACCACGGCAATAATGGCGCCAAATGAGTTAAAGGTCTGGGCCAGATTCAGGCGGAAGTGACCGCCGCTTTCCGGACCGAGGACGGTGACAAATGGGTTGGCCGCGGTTTCCAGACAGCCAAGCCCGGCGGCGATAATAAATAACCCAATCAGGAATAAGGTGTAATTCATTACTTCGGCGGCAGGCCAGAACAGCGCGGCGCCGCAAGCATATAAAAACAGACCCGTAAGAATGCCGGCTTTATAGCTGAATTTTTTCATCAGCATCCCGGCGGGGATGGGAATAATAAAATAGCCAAAATAAAAAGCCGACTGGATTAATCCGGCCTGAAAATTAGTCAGGGTAAAGGCCTGTTGAAACTGCGGTAATAAAATATCATTGAGATTATTGGCCACGGCCCACAGAAAAAAGAGGGAGCACAGCAGAGCAAAAGGAATAATGTAGCTCTTACTTTGCCCGCTCTCCATGGCGCGGTAACTTTGCGTTGGTATCGTTGTGTTTCCCATAGCGTCCTCATCAGTTCAGAAGCATTTACAACAGCATTCAGGGCGCAGTCTGGTGCTGCAGCAGACCGCAAAATTAAGTGAGCTCAGGTGACGCGCCGGTGAGTGAAATGAAAGTCACGGCGGAACTCATGGCTTCATTTTCAAATAAAAACCGCCTGTTAATATGATGAGGGTCACACTTAACGCTCTGTGGACCATTTTATGTGATAATTGTCACTTTAATTTTTCAAAATGACTGACCGTTTGAGGAAATAAATTCACAAAACCACAACGCCAATGACCGATTGAATATATATCGTGGAAAACGGGCAAATGTTACAGAAAAATAAAATGCCCGCTTGAAGAAATATTTTTAAGAACGGGCATTTTCAACATCCGCTTAACCAGTCACATCCCTTTTTTTATGATGGAATAATTGACGTGGTTCACAAAATATGGCGATGGAAATTCCCCTGCGATTATTCAGGCTGAAGATGGAGAACATTATTCAACCTATCCCACGGTCGCCAACAATAATTACGTTGCCCTGCCGTTGACGGATGATGAGTCGCTAAAAGAGGAAAACAATGGAAAGAAACAGACTGGCCCGGCAGATTATCGATACCTGCCTGGAAATGACCCGCCTGGGGTTAAATCAGGGGACCGCCGGCAATGTCAGCGTGCGCTATCAGGGGGGGATGCTGATCACGCCCACCGGCATCCCCTATGAAAAACTGACGGAAGACAAGATCGTCTTTATTGATGCCGACGGCCAGCATGAGCAGGGAAAACTGCCCTCCAGCGAATGGCGTTTCCATCAGGCGGCCTACCAGACGCGGCCCGATGCCCAGGCGGTAGTTCACAATCACGCAGTCCATTGTACGGCGGTGTCGATCCTCAACCGACCCATTCCGGCCATCCACTATATGATCGCCGCCGCCGGCGGGAATTCGATCCCCTGCGCGCCCTATGCCACCTTCGGCACCCGCGAACTGTCTGAGCATGTCGCGGTGGCGCTGAAGCACCGCAAAGCCACGCTGCTGCAGCATCATGGCCTGATCGCCTGCGAGGCCAGCCTGGAGAAAGCGCTCTGGCTGGCGCATGAAGTGGAAGTCCTGGCCCAGCTCTATCTCAGCACCCTGGCGATTACCGACCCGGTCCCCGTGCTGGATGACGAGGCGATCGCCATCGTGCTGGAGAAGTTTAAAACCTACGGATTACGCATTGAAGAGTGATGCCGCAACCCTAACAGGAGAGACGCGATGGCAAACCGAATGATCCTCAACGAAACGGCGTGGTTTGGCCGGGGGGCGATAAACGCATTAACCGATGAAGTGATGCGGCGCGGTTATCGCAAGGCATTGATCGTGACCGACAGGACCCTCGCGCAGTGCGGCGTGGCGGCAAAAGTCACTGACAAACTGGACGCCGCCGGGCTGGCATGGGACATGTTCAGCGACGTGATCCCGAACCCCACCATCGCCGTGGTTCAGCAGGGGTTGCAGGCCTTTCAGCGCAGCGGGGCGGATTACCTGATCGCCATCGGCGGCGGTTCGCCGCAGGATACCTGTAAGGCGATCGGTATTATTCAGCGTAACCCGGCGTTCGCCGATGTCCGCAGCCTGGAGGGGCTGTCGCCCACCCGTCAGCCCAGCGTGCCGATCTTCGCGGTGCCGACCACCGCGGGGACCGCGGCGGAGGTGACGATTAACTATGTCATCACCGATGAAGAACAGCGGCGCAAATTCGTCTGCGTCGACCCGCACGATATTCCGCAGGTGGCCTTTATCGATGCCGATATGATGGACGCCATGCCGCCGGCGCTGAAGGCGGCCACCGGCGTGGACGCCCTGACGCACGCTATCGAAGGGTACCTCACTCGCGGCGCCTGGGCGTTGACCGATGCGCTGCACCTCAAGGCCATCGAGATCATCGCCGGCGCGCTACGCGGCTCGGTTGCCGGCGACGCCGGAGCGGGGGAAGCTATGGCGCTCGGCCAGTATGTGGCGGGAATGGGATTTTCCAACGTCGGGCTTGGCCTGGTGCACGGCATGGCGCATCCGCTCGGCGCTTTTTACAACACGCCGCACGGCGTGGCGAATGCCATCCTGCTGCCGCACGTGATGCGCTTTAATGCTGAGGCGACCGGGGAAAAATATCGCGATATCGCCAGGGCGATGGGCGTCAAAGGGGAAGCGTTAAGCCTGAGCGCCGCGCGTCTGGCGGCGGTGGAGGCGGTGTGCCAGCTAAACCGCGATGTCGGTATTCCCGGCCATCTGCGCGAGGTGGACGTCAGGAAAGAGGATATTCCGGCGCTGGCCCAGGCGGCGCTGGCGGATGTGTGTACCGGCGGCAACCCGCGCGAGGCGAGCCTGGCCGATATCGTCGAGTTATATCAGGCGGCCTGGTGAGGGGCCGGCCCGGGGGAAGCAGGCGGTGCCGCCGCGCCGGCACCACGCTCGGGTAGGGTCAGCGCGTCAGCCGCAGCTGCTGCAGATTGCCATCCAGCTGGAGGTCGGTCTGCAGGCGGGCCACTTCCCGGCAGGTGAAGGCCATCTCCTGATGCGCTGCCAGCTTTTTGCGCCACTTTTCCGGGACCTCTGCCAGGCGGGCATACAGCCCCTCCAGGTCCTGAAACTCGTTCAGCAGCTGGGCGGCGCTTTTCGGGCCAATGCCCGCCACGCCCGGCACCTTCGAGCTGCTGATCCCCGCCAGCCCCCAGTAATCCGCCAGCTGCTCCGGGGTGACGCCGAACTCACTGGCGATGAAGGGGGCGTCCAGCCAGCGCTTCTGAAAGTAGTCGCGGATGCGGATGGTGGGCGATAGCAGCTGGCAGTAGCCTTTGTCGGTGGAGACAATGGTGGCCTGATGGCCCGCCTGGGCCACCTTCACCGCCAGGGTGGCGGCGAGATCGTCCGCTTCGCTGCCCGGCGAGGCCCAGCAGCGGATCCCCCGCTGTTCGAAGGCGGCCCGCAGCGCCGGCATCTCGGCGACCAGCGTATCCGGCATCGGCGCGCGGCCGGCTTTGTACTCCGGCAGGCGCTGGTGGCGCCAGCCGTGGGCGCGATCCTCATCATCAAACACCGCCACCGCGTGGGTAGGCTGACTGTGGACAATCAGCTGCTCCAGCGCATGCAGGCAGGTATCGACGCAGGGCGAACCCTGCACCGCGTGGATGCGGCGGATCAGATTTAACGCGTCGACGATTAACAGATGAACAGCCACAGATACCCCCTTATTCTCAGCGTCTTTAGGGTAACATCGCCATCGGATCGAGGCTATCTGCGCCTGAACAATCAGGAAGATAACGCGCAATTTTCGCTAACCGACCGCCATCAGCGAGCTGGCGACGCCGGGCGCGGGCTCGCCGTACCACACCGCTTCCCGCACCGGGACCGGTTTGGTGATAAGCCCGAGGGCGTAAAAGCGATCGGCGATGGTCTGCTGGGCGCGGATCACCGACAGATCCATCGGCCTTGGGCGATGGCTACGGCGGGCGAGGGCGATGCGCAGCGACCGGGCGTCAATCCCCAGCTCTGCTGACAGTAAGCGGGCCGCTTCGCCACGATGCGAGTCGATAAACTGCCCGGTGTGGGTCAGCTCCGTCAGCAGGCGGCGCATGATATCGCCGTGCTGAGCGAGATAGTCCCGTCGCGAGAGATAAAACTGATGGTTGTTGACCCGTCCTTCGCCGCTGGCGACCACCCGCAGCTCGCCGGTGTGTTCGGCGTCGCTGAGCAGCGGATCCCACATCATCCAGGCGTCCACCGCCAGATAGTCGCTGGCGGTCAGCGGGTATTTCGGCGGGGTATAGACCACCCGCACGTCGTTCAGCCCCAGCCCGGCGTCCTCGAGGATCTGCAGCAGCAGCCAGTGGACATTCGACCCTTTATTGAGGGCGATGCGTTTTCCGCGCAGATCGCTGAGCTGGCGAATGTCGCTCTCCTGCGGGACGACCATCGCCACGCTGCGCGGCGCCGGCGGCTCCCACGCCACGTACATTAGTTCGCTGTTGCTGGCCTGGGCGAACACCGGCGGCGCTTCTCCGGTGGTGCCAAAGTCGATCTCGTTGCAGGCGAGGGCGTGAAGGAGCTGCGGTCCGGCGGGAAACTCGCTCCACAGCACGTTGACGCCGAGGCTGGCGAAGGCGGTCTCCAGACTCTGGCGGGCTTTCAGGATCCCGAGGCTGCCGAAGCGCTGGTAGCCAATGCGCAGCTCGCGATCGGCCCCGGTCGCGCTGGCGAATGCCCGCGGCGGCGCAGGCGGACGGCGGCGGCTTTTGATCAGCCCGAGGTTAGCGAGCTGGGTGCGTAAGGTATGCCGACTGATCCCTAACAGCGCGGCCGCCTGGCTCTGATTATCGTCGCAATGCGCCATGGCGTGGCGGATCAGCGCGCTGGTCACCCGCTGCCACAGCGGCTCGCCGGGAAGCGCCAGCTGGTGGCGAATAAAGTCGTCCAGTTCATGATCGCTCGCCGGCGACGGGGCGTCGTTGAGCGTCGCCAGGCGCAGCTGGGCGGGGCTAATCTCCTCTTCTTTACTGAGCAGCACCGCGTTGTGCAGGGTGTTTTCCAGCTCACGAATATTACCCGGCCACGCATAGTCCATCAGCCGGGCCAGCGACTCCGGCGCCAGACGCAGGGTTGGCCGGCCGAGGCGGCGGGCATAGAGCGATAAAAAGTGGTGAGCCAGCTGCGGGATATCCTGCCGACGCTGGCGCAGCGGCGGCAGCGGCACCACCGCGATATTCAGCCGATAGTAGAGATCTTCGCGAAAGCGGCGCTCGCGGATTGCCTGGGCCAGGTCGACGTGAGTGGCGGCAATCACCCGGACATTCACTTTAATCGCTTTGCGCGAGCCGACGCGGGTAATTTCGCGCTCCTGCAGCACCCGTAACAGCTTGACCTGCAGGGGCAGGCTTAATTCGCCGATCTCGTCCAGCAGCAGCGTCCCCCCTTCCGCGGCTTCAAACCAGCCGGGCTGTCCCTGCTGCGCGCCGGTGAAGGCGCCTTTCTCATGGCCGAACAGTTCGGCTTCGGCAAGGCTCTCGGTTAGCGCGCCGCAGTTAACGGCCAGAAACGGCTGCTGGCGGCGGGGACTGTGGTGATGGAGATAGCGCGCCACCACCTCCTTGCCGGTGCCGGTTTCGCCCACGATCAGCACGGTAGCCTCCGTCGGCGCGAGCTTGTCCAGCAGGCTCTGGAAAGCCTTCGATGCCGGGTCGATCAGCGCGGGCGCGGTGGAAGGGGATTCTGGGTTCAGCATAGCGGGCCTCCGGTCGTTGACCTCCTGAACTTATCCTGCGGCGGCGGCGGAAACCAGAGGGGGAAAGGCCGACGGCTGTTGCAAATGCGCCAGCGGATGCGCGGCGGCTGCGGGATTTGCAACAGCACGACGCGCGTGGGATGTTTTCAATCCCTTGATTTTAAAAATGTAATTTTTTATTCACCATTGGCATGATTATCGCTAACACTCATATAACCAAATTAAAACTTCTCTTCGATAAATATCGGATATGGTTATATAGGAAATAGATAATGACGCAGCAAGTTCCCGACAAGATCAATGTCTTCTGGTTCTTACCTACCCATGGCGATGGCCGCTATCTGGGCACCACCGAGGGTGGACGTCCGGTCGATTTACCTTATCTGCAGCAGGTGGCGCTGGCGGCCGACAGCCTGGGTTATTACGGCGTGCTGATCCCCACCGGTAAAAGCTGTGAAGATTCGTGGCTGGTGGCCTCGGCGCTGGCGCCGTTGACCCGCCGTCTGCGCTATCTGGTGGCGGTCAGACCGGGTCTGCAGCCGCCCACTCTGGCGGCGCGGATGGCGGCCACCCTCGACCGTTTATCGGAAGGACGGCTGCTGATCAATGTCGTCACCGGTGGCGACCCGGTGGAAAACAAAGGCGATGGCATCTTTCTCAGTCACAGCGAACGCTACCAGGTGACTCGCGAATTTCTCGACGTTTATTCCCGCCTGCTGCGCGGGGAGAAAGTGGACTATCACGGGGAGCATATTCATGTCGAGGGGGCGGAAGTGCTGTTTCCGCCGGTTCAGGAGAATGGCCCGCCGCTGTACTTCGGCGGCTCTTCTGAGGCGGCTATCGATGTGGCGGCCGAACAGATCGACAGTTATCTAACGTGGGGCGAACCGCCGGAACTGGTGGCGGAGAAGCTGGCGGTGGTGCGCGAGCGCGCCGCGGCCCGCGGACGCACCCTGCAATATGGCATCCGTCTGCACGTCATCGTGCGCGAAACGGAAGAGGAGGCGTGGGCCGCCGCCGACCGGCTGATCGCCCATCTTGACGACGACACCATCGCTCAGGCGCAAAAGATCTTCGCCCGTATGGACTCGGCTGGCCAGGCGCGGATGAGCGCCCTGCATCAGGGATCGCGCGACAATCTGCGTATTGCCCCTAATCTGTGGGCCGGCGTCGGGCTGGTGCGCGGCGGCGCGGGTACCGCGCTGGTGGGTAACCCTCAGCAGGTGGCGGAGCGCATCCGCGAATATCAGGCGCTCGGCATCAGCAATTTTATCTTTTCCGGCTACCCGCATCTGGAAGAGGCACACCGCTTCGCTGAGCTGGTGATGCCTCTGCTGCCGCTGGAAAACGCGGCCTCGTCGAAGGCGCGCAGCGTGAACACCGGTCCGTTTGGCGAAACCATCGGCGGCGATAAGCGCCCGGTGCGCCAGGCCAGCGCCAGCTGATGGCCAGGAGCGCGACTATGAGACAGCATACCGGAGGAGGGCGGCGATGAGTGCAGAACCGCATATCGTGATTATCGGCGGCGGCTTTAGCGGCGCGGCGGTGGCGATTGAGCTTCTGCGCCTGGCGCCGAACGGGGTGCGCGTGACGCTGCTGGAGCCGCGTCAGACTCCCGGCGCCGGGGTAGCCTACTCCACCGCGGAGCCGACGCACCGGATTAACGTCCCGGCCGCCCGTATGCAACTGACCGGTGATGAAGAGGGCGCCTTCGATCGCTGGTACCGCCGTCAGCCTGCCTTTGCCGCCGATGCGCAGGCGCTGCGCCCGGACGGTTCCGTCTACCCTCAGCGCGGCCAGTTTGGTTGCTATGTGGCACAGCGTTTTTCCGACGCCGCGGCCGCCAGCGGCGGACGGCTGCGCCACCTGCGCGATCGGGCGTTCGCTTTTGATCAGGGGACGGTTAGCACCGAGGGCGGACTGCAGCTTAAGGCCGACCTGCTGGTGCTGGCGATCAGCCATCCACCGCCTTCGCTGCCGGCGCAGGCCGAAGCCTGGCGTCACCATCCGGCGCTGATTGCCAACCCGTGGCAGCCTGGCGCGCTCGATGCCATCGCCCCGCACGCCCGGGTGGCGGTGATGGGCACCGGATTAACCATGGCCGATACGGTCGCGACGCTGGACCGGTTGGGCCACCGCGGCAGTATCATCGCCTTTTCGCGCCACGGCCTGCTGTCGCGCGGTAACCTCAGCGGCGCGGGGGCAGCATGGCCCGGCGACTATCAGCAGGGCAACTTGCGCCAGCGCCTGCGCCAGATCCGCCTCGATGTGGCGTATGCGGCGCAGCAGGGCCTGAGCTGGCAGGTGGTGCTGGATGCGGTCCGCCAGCAGGGGCAGCGGATCTGGCAGGCGCTCAGCGTCGCCGATCGCCAGCGTTTTCTGCGTCATCTGCGCCATTACTGGGATGTCCACCGCTACCGCGTGGCGCCGCAGGTCGCCGAGGTGCTGGAGGCGCGCCAGCGCACGGGCAGTCTACAGGTGCAGGCGGCCAGGCTACAGTCGATGAGCGCTGAAGGCGAGACGCTGCGTCTGACGCTGGCGCGGCGCGGCGGCGGCGTGCAAACCCTGAGCGTCGATCATCTGATCCTGACGACCGGACCCGCGCACCGTGCCCTAACCGACAGCCAGCCATTTTTACAGGACCTTGCCCGCCGCGGCCTGATTCGCGCCGATGCCTTCGGCATGGGCCTGGAGGTGGACAGCCGTTCCCGGGCAGTGGCTGATCCGCAGGTTGAGGCGCTGCCGGTGCTGGTGGCCGGTCCGGCCGCCCGCGGGCGTTTTGGCGAACTGATGGGCCTGCCGCAGGTAGCCGACCATGCCGCTGAGGTGGCGGCGCAAGCGTTACTCACGCTCGGGATCCCGCAGGACTCCCGATGTCCAGCGTACTGAATACCTCCCTTTACCTTCCCTGATTCATTTTGCCGCGTGCGCCCCGGCGACGGGCCGCGCTATGGAGATTGCTATGTCATCACAACGTGAAATTCGTCTTAACGCTTTCGATATGAACTGCGTCGGCCATCAGTCGCCGGGCCTGTGGGCGCATCCCCGGGATCGCTCCTGGCAGTATAAAGATCTGGAGTACTGGGTGGATCTGGCGCGACTGCTGGAGCGCGGCAAGTTCGACGGGCTGTTTATCGCCGACGTGCTTGGCGTCTACGACGTGCTGAACGGCAGCGGCGACGCGGCGATCCGCCAGGCGACGCAGGTGCCGGTCAACGATCCGCTGGCCCTGATCACTCCGATGGCGCTGGTGACGGAGCATCTGGGCTTCGGTCTGACCGCCTCGCTGTCGTTTGAGCATCCTTACCCCTTCGCCCGTCGTCTGTCGACGCTCGACCATCTGACCAAAGGGCGGGTGGGCTGGAACATCGTCACCTCCTATCTGGAGAGCGGGGCGCGCAATATCGGCCAGCAAACTCAGACCGACCACGACACCCGCTATGACTATGCCGATGAGTATTTGCAGGTGATCTACAAACTGCTGGAGGGAAGCTGGGAGGACGGGGCGGTGCTGCGCGACAGAGAGCGCAGGATCTTCAGCGATCCGCGGAAAATCCATCCCATTAACCATCAGGGACAGTTCTTTTCCGTGCCGGGGATCCACCTCTGCGAGCCATCCCCGCAGCGCACACCGGTACTGTATCAGGCGGGAGCGTCCAGCCGCGGCAAACAGTTCGCCGCCGGCCATGCCGAATGCGTCTTCGTCGCTGCGCCGTCGAAAGTGCTGCTGAAGAAGACGGTGGCGGATATTCGCCGCCGGGCGGCTGAGGCGGGGCGCGATCCGCACAGCATTCTGATCTTCAATCTGCAGACGGTAATTGTTGGCGACACCGACCGCGAGGCGCAGGCGAAATGGCAGGAATATAAGCAGTACGTCAGTTATGAAGGCGCGCTGGCGCTGCTCTCCGGCTGGACGGGGATTGATTTCGGCCAGTATCAGCCGGATCAGGTGCTGAAGTATCTGCACACCAACGCCATTCAGTCGGCGGTGGAGGCCTTCTCCACTGCGGACCCGAACCGGCAGTGGACGGTGCAGGCCCTGGCCGACTGGGCCGGTATCGGCGGCTTCGGCCCGCTGGTGGTCGGCAGCGCGCAAACCGTGGCGGACGAACTGCAGTCCTGGGTCGAAGAGACGGATGTCGATGGCTTTAACCTTGCCTATGCCGTCACCCACGAAACCTTCCGCGACGTCGTCGAGCTGCTGGTGCCAGAGCTGCAAAAGCGCGGCGTCTTTAAGCAAGAGTACCGTGAGGGGACCCTGCGCGAAAAACTGTTCGGCGCCGGTCCGCGTCTGGCCGCGCCTCACCCGGGCGCCAGCTACCGACGCGATGCGCGCACGGCGGCATCGGTAGAGGAGAAGGTGACATGATCGCTATCGATGATCTGCATAAAAGCTACCGCACGGCGGATGGCCGGCTCAGCGCGGTGCTGAAAGGGCTGTCGCTGCAGGTGCCTGAGCGCTCCATCACCGCGGTGGTGGGGCCGAGCGGCGCCGGTAAATCAACTCTCGCGCGCTGCATCAGCCTGCTGGAGCGCCCGGACAGCGGCAGCATTCGTATCAATGGCCTGGATCTGTCGGTGCTGTCCGGCGAGGCGCTGCGCCGGGAGAGGCGGGCGATTGGCACCGTTTTCCAGTCTTCGGCGCTGCTGAGCCGCAGGACCGCCTGGGAGAATGTCGCCCTGCCGCTGGCGTGGCTTGGCGTGGTGGAGCGCGATATCAAGGCGCGGGTCGGTGAGCTGCTGGAGAGCGTCGGCCTGAGCCACAAAGCGGATGCCTGGCCGGCCCAGCTCTCCGGCGGCCAGCGCCAGCGGATCGCCATTGCCCGCGCGCTGGCGCTGCGCCCGTCCGTTCTGCTGGCGGATGAAGCCACCTCCGGCCTCGATCCTCAGGCCACGGCCTCGGTGCTGACTCTGCTCAAGCGGCTGCGTGATGAGTACCAGTTGGCGATCGTCCTGATCACCCATGAAATGGACGCCGTGCGCTCGGCGGCGGATGCGGTGGCGGAGATCCGCGACGGGACGATCGTCCAGTACGGGCGGCTCGAAGATCTGCTGGCGCGTCCCGATTCCCTGCTCGGCCAGCAGCTGTTGCCGCTGACGCCGGCGGCAGCGGCCCACAGCGATTTGCTGCTGCGTCTGAGCTACCGCTGGGATGTGCCGGTGGCCACCGACTGGATCAGCCGCCTGAGCCAGCAGTGGGCGCTGCAGATCGATCTTCTTGGCGGCCACGTCGAGGTGATTAACGGTCGGCTGGCCGGTCGTCTGCAGATTGGAGTGCGCTTTCAGGGCGAACGCCTGTCGCCCGCGCGGCTGCAGGGCCTGCTGGCGCAGCTCGGCATGACGGCGGAGATCCTCGACAGCGCGCCGTTGCTCAGGGAGGCGGTATGAAACCGACAGTCATCAGCCAGGATACCCCCTGGAGCGAAATCCCTTCGCTGCTGCTTCCCGCCTATGGCGAAACCTGGCTAATGGTGGCCATTGTGATGCTGTTTGTCGTCACGCTGGGAGGGCTGGTGGGGGTGGTGCTATTTAACGCCTCGCCGCGGGGATTATTTCCGCACGCACTGCTGTACCGGCTGCTGAACTGGGTGGTCAACATGGGACGTTCGCTGCCGTTTCTGGTGCTGATGGCCGCTATTATCCCGTTCACTTACTGGCTGACCGGCACCACGATTGGCATCCCCGCCGCGGTGGTGCCCATGATCGCCGCCGGCGTCCCGTTCTTTGGCCGTCTGGTGGAGAACGCGCTGCGCGAGCTGCCGGCGGAGGTCACCGCGGTGGGCGTCGTCTGCGGCGGATCGCGCTGGCAAATCATTGCCAGCGCGCAGCTCAGTGAAGCATTGCCGGCGCTGGTGGCGGCGGTGACGCTAAACCTGGTCTCGATGATCGAGTATTCGGCTATCGCCGGGACCATCGGCGCCGGGGGCATCGGCTACCTGGCCGTGGTGTACGGCTATCAGCGCTTCGACAACCACATCATGATCGCGACGATCGTGGCCCTGATCGCCACGATCCAGGTGATTCAATTTTTGGGTGACCGCCTGGTCAACCGTTTACGCCACACGCAGGGGAACCTTGTATGACAACAGAGCAATTTGAGTTACGTAAAGCGCGGCGCTGGCCCTGGCTGGCGGCGCTGGCGGTGATTATCCTGCTCGCCAGCGCTTTCTGGTGGTGGCGGGGACATACCCAAAGCCAGCAGGTGGTCTTCGGCAGCACGTTAAAAATTCACTATGAGCCGGCGATGGCCGGCGAGCAGCGGATTATTGAATATATTAATCAGCATATTGCGCCCGATTACGGCCTGAAGCTGGAGGCGGTGGGGGTGCAGGATCCGGTTCAGGCTGACCGCGCGGTAGCGGAAGGACAGTATGCCGGGACGATCTATCAGCATCAGTGGTGGCTTAAACAGGTGGTGGACGCCAACGGCTTTGCGCTGTCGACTACGGTGCCGGTGTTCCAGTGGGCGTTCGGCATCTATTCCGACCGCTACTCGTCGGTACAGGCGTTGCCCAACGGCGCGACCATCGTGGTGCCTGACGACGGCGCCAATCAGGGACAGGCTCTGTGGCTGCTGCAGCGCATTGGTTTGATCTCGCTTGACCCGGCGGTAGAGCCGCGCACGGCGAAGCTGAAAAATATTGTCGACAACCCGCATCAGTTTGTCTTTAAAGAGCTGGATCTGCTGACTATGCCGCGGGCGTTAAATTCGGTGGATGCCGCCATCGGCTATGTCTCGCAATTTGACGCCGGGAAAGTGCCGCGTGAGAAAGGCATTTTATTCCCGCCGGCGCCGCGCACCTTTGCTTCGCAATTAGTGATTGGTACGCCGTATTTATCGCAGGAAAATATCGTCAAATTAAAACAGGCCTTTTCTGACCCACGGATCCAGACGTGGTTAAAAACCACCAACGATCCGCTGGTAAAAGACGTATTAGTTCCGGTATCGGCGGAATAAGCGTCCTGCACGACGTCTCTTTTCGTTGTTATTTACTTCCTTTTAGGATGCGCGAAAGCGCGTCCTTTTTGTGCTGGTGATTTTAATTAACTTATTGATTATATTGATTTTTATAGTATGAATTGTCGTTTTGATTCTCGCCGCGCGAGGTTTATAACCGCTGATGACCTGCACAAAATAATAAGGTGAAAAAATGAGTACATTACCAGTGGATAATCCCGGTATCGCTTCGGTACCGGTCAGTAGCGTCGGGGATGTGGCGCGGCTAATTAATTCCGGCAGGGAACAGGCGAAATATGCGCGGATGATTGTCTTCCTCGCGCTGGGCGGCGTTTTTCTCGACGCGTATGACTTAACCACGCTCTCTTACGGTATTGATGACGTCGTGCGTGAATTTCAGCTCTCGCCGCTGCTGACCGGCCTTGTGACCTCCTCCATTATGGTCGGGACCATTGTCGGCAATATTATTGGCGGCTGGCTGACCGATAAATATGGTCGCTATTCGGTGTTTATGGCCGATATGTTCTTTTTCGTTATTTCGGCTATCGCCGCCGGGCTGGCGCCAAACGTCTGGGTGTTGATTGGCGCTCGCTTCCTGATGGGCATCGGCGTCGGCATCGACCTGCCGGTGGCGATGTCCTATCTGGCCGAGTTTTCCCGCTTTGCCGGCAAAGGCAACAAAGCGGCTCGCCTCGCGGCGTGGTGCCCGATGTGGTACGCCGCCTCAACCGTCTGCTTTCTTATTATCCTCGGTCTCTATTTCCTGTTGCCGCAGGAGCATCTTGACTGGCTGTGGCGCGCCTCCCTGCTGTTCGGCGCCGTGCCGGCGCTGCTGATTATCGCCGTCCGCAGCCGGTTCATGAACGAATCCCCGCTGTGGGCGGCGAACCAGGGCGATCTGACCTCTGCGGTGCGCATCTTACGCGACTCCTGGGGGATCCATGCCCATGAGGTCCCGACGGCGAAGCCGGCGTCGGCGCCGAAAGTGAGCTTTCGCGTGCTGTTCGAAAAACCCTACCGTGAGCGGACTATCGTCGCCGGGGTGATGAATATCTGTATCTCCTTCGAGTACACGGCGATTGCCTTTTTCCTGCCGTCAATTCTTGCCCAGTTTCTCGGGGCTGGCGTCTTCGAAACTATTTCGGCATCACTGGGGCTGAACGCCCTGTTTGCCTTTACCGGCGGGCTGCTTGGTATGCATCTGGCGTGGAAATACCCTTCGCGTCATGTGGCGATAGCCGGCTTTGCCCTGCAGTTTGTGGCGCTGATTGTGCTGGCGCTGGTGGGGCAACCGCACGCGACGGCAGGCATCGTACTGGCCATCGCGATGCTGGGGCTGTGGCTGTTCGCCGAAGGATTTGGCCCGGGGGCGCAGCTGATGATCTACCCGGCGCTCTCCTATCCCACCGCCATTCGCGCCACCGGGGTCGGTTTCAGCCGGGCGCTCTCCGGGATCGGCAGCGCGCTGGCGCTGTTTATTCTGCCGCTGCTGCAGGCCTCGCTCGGCACGCAGATGTTCTGGGTGGTCTCGCTTGCCGCCATTATTCCCATTTTCTTCCTGCTGGCGGTCCGTCATGAACCGACACGAGATGATATTGACGCAATTCATGAATAAGGAACCGACTATGACCTTGCTCTCCACTGGCACCGATTATGACGCGCTGGCGGCCGCCTTCCGCCCGATATTCACCCGCATCGCCCAGGGCGCCGCGGAGCGCGAACAGCAGCGCGTTCTGCCCGAGGAGCCGATCCGCTGGCTGAAAGAAGCGGGCTTCGGCACGCTGCGTATCCCGCGCGAGAAGGGCGGCTGGGGCGCTTCGCTGCCGCAGCTCAGCGCGCTGCTGATTGAGCTGGCGCAAGCGGATTCTAACCTGCCGCAGGCCCTGCGCGCGCACTTTGCTTTTGTGGAAGATCAGCTGAATCAGCCGGATTCCGCCGGGCGCGACCGCTGGTTTCGTCGCTTCCTTGACGGCGAGCTGGTGGGCAGCGGCTGGACGGAGATCGGCGCGGTTAAGCTGGGGGACGTGAACACTCGGGTGACGCCGGCAGAGGGCGGCTGGCGACTCGACGGCGAGAAGTTCTACAGCACCGGCGCGCTGTACGCCGACTGGATCGATGTGTTTGCCCGGCGCAGCGATACCGGTGGCGATGTGATTGCCCTGGTCAGCACCCAACAGCCCGGCGTGGCGCGGGAAGATGACTGGGATGGCTTTGGCCAGCGGCTGACCGGCAGCGGGACCACCCGCTTCACCGACGCCCGGGTGGAAACCGACCACGTCTACGACTTTGCCCAGCGCTTTCGCTATCAGACCGCCTTCTATCAGCATGTGCTGCTGGCGACCCTCGCGGGCATCGGCCTGGCGGTTGAGCGGGATGCCGCGCAGGGCGTCAAACACCGGTCCCGGATGTACAGCCACGGCAACGCCGCCGTACCGCGCGATGATGCCCAGGTTCTGCAGGTCGTTGGGCAGATTAGCAGCTGGGCATGGGCGACCCGGGCCGCGGTCCTGCAGGCCGCAGAATCGCTGCAGCAGGCCTATGTGGCGCACGTCAGCGACGACGAAGCGCTGATCGCCCGGCGCAACCAGCTGGCGGAAGTGGAAGCGGCGCAGGCGCAGGTGATCGCCAGCGACTGGATCCCGCGGGCGGCGACGGAGCTGTTCAATGCCCTCGGGGCGTCGGATACGCGTACCCGTCTGGCGCTGGACCGTCACTGGCGCAATGCGCGGACGGTCGCCTCGCATAATCCGGTGATTTACAAGGCGCGCAATATCGGAAACTGGCTGGTGAACGGTGAGGCGCCGACCTTCATCTGGCAGATTGGCAATGGTGAGAAAACGGCGGGATAAGTCCGTCGGCGACGGGGGGCGCAATGCCTCCCGCCGCCGGGAAAACTAAGGTTTATCCAGCGACCAGGTGGCGCTGCGTACGTCGACTTTCACCGGCAGCAGGCCGATGCGCGTAAAGGTATCCGCCAGCGCCTGCTGTTCGTTATACACCGCCGGCGTCATGCGTTCAGCGCCGTAGGGCAGGCGGGCCAGGGTCTTCAGCCAGATGGCTTTATCCAGCCCGGTTGAGGTCGACAGAAGGCCGGCGGCCTCGTCCTGATGGCTGTTCGCCCACACACTGAGTTTACCCAGCTCATCCACCACCTGTTTTGCCGTCTCCGGGTAGGTATCCGCAAACTTACGGCTGGCGAGATAGAAGGTGTAGTGCGGCACCAGCCCCTCGGCGTTGCGTATTTGTCGGGCTTTCGCGTTGGTTTCCACTTCCGCGAGGAACGGATCCCAGATCACCCACGCATCAATCGCCCCGCGCTGGAAAGCGGCGCGGGCGTCCGCCGGCGGCAGATAGACCGGGGTGATGTCTTTATAGCTGAGGCCCGCTTTTTCCAGCGCGGCGACCAGCAGGTAGTTGACGTCAGACCCCTTGTTCAGCCCCACGCGCTTGCCCTTCAGATCGGCTACGCTGCGGATCGTCGACTGCTCCGGGACCACAATCGCTTCCGTTTTTGGGTTAGCGGGGGAGTGGGCAAGGTAGACCAGATCGGCTTGTGCCGCCTGGGCAAAGGCCGGCGGCGCATCGCCGGTGGCGGCCAGATCGATACTGCCGACGTTGAGCCCCTCCAGCATTTGCGGACCGGCGGGGAATTCGACCCAGCGGACGGCAATGCCCTGTTTTTTCAGGCTCTCATCCAGGGTGCCGCGATATTTCAGCAGCGCGAAGATGTTCGCCTTTTGATAGCCGATGTTGACGGTCTCCGGCGCTTTGGCCAGCGCGGAGGCGGAAAGGGCGGCGAGGACCAGCAGCCAGGCGGGGCGGAATCGGTTGGACATTGTCTGTTCTCCTTAGCGTTTTGCGTAAGGTAACAAACAGCGCTTATAACCATTAAATAACTAAATTTTAATTGATATAACAAAAGGTGGGTGAGAGGGCCCGCCGCGGCGACGCGTGGCGGGCCAGCAGGTTAATCGCAGGCGACAATCTTCATCGCCAGACCACCGCGGGAGGTTTCCCGGTACTTGGCGTTCATGTCTTTGCCGGTTTCGTACATGGTCTCAATGACTTTATCGAGGCAGACGCGCGGCTCGCTGGTCCGGCGCAGCGCCATTCGCGCGGCGTTGACCGCTTTCACGGCGGCGATAGCGTTGCGTTCGATGCAAGGCACCTGCACCTGGCCGGCGACCGGGTCGCAGGTCAGACCGAGGTTATGCTCCATAGCGATCTCTGCCGCGATGCACACCTGGCCCGGGCTACCGCCCAGCAGTTCCGCCAGACCGGCCGCCGCCATTGAGCAGGCGACGCCCACTTCACCCTGGCAACCCACTTCGGCGCCGGAGATCGAGGCGTTCATCTTATACAGCGAACCAATCGCGCTGGCCACCAGCATATAGCGGGCCAGGGAGTTGCTGTTCACCTTGCGGATAAACTTGTCGTAATAGGCCAGCACTGCCGGCACGATACCGCAGGCGCCGTTGGTCGGCGCGGTTACCACCCGGCCGCCGGCGGCGTTCTCTTCGTTCACCGCGAGGGCGAACATATTGATCCAGTCGACCACCGCCATCGGGTCGCTGTTGGTGGTGTCCTGGCTCACCAGCATGCGGCGCAGCGCGGCGGCCCGGCGCGGAACGCGCAGTTTGCCCGGCAGGACGCCTTCGGTGGTAATGCCGCGCTCAATCCCGGCGCTCATCACTTCCCACACCGCGGCGAAGTGTTGCTCCAGTGCCTCTTTACTGTGTAGCGCCAGTTCGTTCTGCATCATCAGGCCGGAGAGCGACAGCCCGGTTTCGCGGCAGTGACGCTGCAGGTCGGCGGCGTTTTTATAGGGGTAAGGGACGGCCACCGGCGCGTCAGTGGTCTGGCCGAAGTGCGCTTCATCGACGATAAAGCCGCCGCCGATGGAGTAGTACGTCTGGCTGTAGAGCACCTGGTCGCCGGCCAGGGCGGTGATGCGCATGCCGTTCTCATGCAGCGAAAGGTTGTCGGCATGGAAATTCATGCACTGATCGACCGGGAAGTCCACTTCGTGCTGGCCGTTGGCCAGCATCAGGCGACCATGGGTGTTAACGTCCTGAATAAATCCCGGAATGGCGTCAATGTCGACGGTGTCCGGCAGGTTGCCGGCGAGCCCCATGATAATCGCGATATCGGTATGGTGGCCTTTACCGGTCAGGGAGAGGGAGCCGTAGACGTCGACGACGACTTTGCTCACCTCGGCCAGCAGGCCGCGCGCGATCAGGTCGTCAGTAAATTGTTTGCCCGCTTTCATCGGTCCAACGGTATGGGAGCTGGAAGGGCCAATGCCAATTTTAAAGATATCGAATACGCTGATCATATGTATTCCCGTGCTGTCGGAAAGCGCGCCGCCGTTCAGCGGCGCGGGGGGAGGTGTTGACTGAATTAGCTGAACAGCGAGTAGAAGATCGCGGAGATGGCAATCAGACCCATAATCACCACGAAGACGTTGCTAACGTGGCCGCTGTATTTACGCATCGCCGGCACTTTCTGAATCGCGTACATCGGCATCAGGAACAGGATCATCGCGATAATCGGGCCGCCCAGGGTCTCGATCATGCCGAGGATGCTCGGGTTCAGCGTCGCTACAATCCAGGTAGTAACCAGCATGAACAGCGCGGTCAGCTTGTTCAGTTTGTTGATTTCGATCGATTTGCCTTTACCGCGCAGGGACTTAATCACCATGCCATTAAAGCCTTCGCGGGCGCCCAGGTAGTGGCCGAGGAAGGATTTGGTGATGGCGATCATCGCGATGATCGGCGCCATCCAGGCAATGATTGGCGCGTTAAAGTGGTTCGCCAGGTAAGACAGAATCGAGATGTTCTGCTCTTTCGCCGCTGCCAGGTCTGCCGGAGAGAGGCTCAGAACGCAGCTGAAGACGAAGAACATCACGGTCAGCACCATCATGATGTGGGCGCGAGCCAGGATGCTGGAGCATTTTTTCTCGGCGCCTTCGCCGTACTCTTCACGCTTGGCAACCGCGAAGGAGGAGATGATCGGCGAGTGGTTGAAAGAGAAGACCATTACCGGGATCGCCAGCCACAGGGTCATCAGCAGGCCGTTGCCGGTGACGGAGGCGCCGCTCAGGGAGAGGGTCTCCAGCGCCGCGCCGTTCCACTGCGGGATCAGGTACAGCGCCAACACCATCAGGGCGATAACGAACGGGAACACCAGCACGCTCATCGCTTTTACAATCATCTGCTCACCGAAACGCACGATAGTCATCATGCCGACGATCAGGATCAGCGACAGAATAGCGCGCGGCGGCGGCGTCATGTGCAGCTGGTGCGCCATGAAGCTTTCGACGGTATTGGTGATCGCCACGCTGTAGACCAACAGGATTGGATAGATAGCGAAGAAGTAGAGCAGGGTAATCAGCTTACCTGCGCCTACGCCGAAGTGTTCTTCAACCACTTCAGTAATGTCTTCGCCCGGGTTTTTGCCGGAGAGCACGAAGCGGGTCATACCGCGGTGGGCGAAGAAGGTCATCGGGAAGGCCAGAATCGCCATGATAATCAGGGGGATCATGCCGCCGACGCCGGCGTTGATCGGCAGGAACAAGACGCCCGCGCCGATCGCTGTACCGTACAGGCCCAGCATCCACATGGTGTCGGTTTTACGCCATCCGCTGCGGGTTTCGCCCGAAACGATGGTGCTGGTTTGAGTGGTTTCCATCTGTATCTCCTGGAGGAATCAACAAAATCTAATGAACAAATACAATTGCGTAACACGAAATTCGTTTAATTACGGTTTTTTTAGAAATTTTCTCCGTAATAATTGGGCCGGAAAGATACATTTATATGGTTTATGCATCAGTGATCGCGATCTCAAATGCAATAATCCACTTTCAATGTGCGTATTTTTAGTCCAACAGCCTGTTTCTGGTGATCAGCCAGCGATTTGTGGCGCGCAGGCTACCATTTGCAGCATATGAGATAAAAGCGGGGCGGCGTAATAACGAGGGATTTACTGTAAAAAAGAGAAGTGGTCGACGTTTTTGCGCTTAAAACCATTTTTTGCAGTGATAATTGTCGCAGTTTTTACCAACGCAAACGATTGGCTATGTAAAAACAATTCAGGTGTTTGATTAGTCACAGAAAGGTTTTTGGCGCGTTTTGGAAGTCAGAGAAAGCGTGCCCGCCGGGGCAACAGGCGCTGCCCCGGCGGGACGGAAATCAGGCGATGATTTCGTAGCAGGGAATATAGGCGGTACCGCCAGGAAGCTTCATGCGGTGCTGGGCGACGAAGCCCTGCAGCAGATCGTCCATGCGGCGCATCATCTCCGGGTCGCCGTGCAGCTTGTATGGACCGTACTGCTCGATGGCCTGGATGCCCACCTCTTTGACGTTACCTGCGACAATGCCGGAGAAGGCGCGGCGCAGGTCGGCGGCCAGCACTTCCACCGGCTGGTCCGGGGAGAGTTTGAGGTTGGCCATGTTTTCATGGGTCGGATCAAACGGCATCTGCAGGTCCGGCGAGATACGAATCGACCAGTTGAAGCTGTAGGCGTCGTCGGTCTCGCGACGGCTCTCTTTCACCAGCGGCATCGCTTTTTTCATCTGCCGCGCCACTTCCGCCGGGTCGTCGATGATGATCCGGTAGTGGCGACGGGCGGATTCGCCCAGGGTATGGGTGATAAATTCGTCCAGCACGCGGAAGTAGTCAGCGCTCTCTTTCGGTCCGGTGAGGATCAGCGGCAGCACCTGCGCTTTGTTATCCGGATGCATCAGAATACCCAGCAGGTAGAGCAGTTCTTCGGCGGTGCCGACGCCGCCCGGGAAGATGATGATCCCGTGGGCGATGCGCACGAAGGCCTCCAGACGCTTTTCGATGTCCGGCATGATGATCAGTTCATTGACCAGCGGGTTTGGCGGTTCTGCGGCGATAATGGACGGTTCGGTCATGCCGATAAAGCGGCTGTCTTTGTAGCGCTGCTGCGCGTGGCCGACGGCGGCGCCTTTCATCGGCGCTTCCATCGCGCCAGGCCCGCAGCCGGTGCAGATATTCAGTTCCCGCAGTCCCAGCTGCGTACCGACGCGGCGGGCGTAGAGATATTCGTTTTCGTTGATCGAGTGGCCGCCCCAGCAGACGATCATGTTCGGCGCTTCGCCGACGTGTAGCGCGCGGGCGTTGCGCAGGATCGAGAACACCAGGTTGGTGATATGGACCGAACTTTCGAGATCGAGGTTCGGGAAGCGAACGGTATTGTGGATCTGGCCGTACACGAAGAGGATGTCGCGCAGTACGGCGAACAGGTTGGCCTGCAGGGAACGAATAATGCGCCCGTCAACGAAGGCGTCTTCCGGCGGGTTGATCAGTTCCAGCTTCACGCCGCGTTCGCGACGTAGCACGTTAATATCGAAATTTTCAAAACGGGACAGGAGCTCCTTGCTGTTATCGGTCAGGCTCCCCGAGTTGAGCACAGCAAGCGAGCAGTTGCGAAACAGTTGATACAGGTCGCTGCTGGCGGTGCGCTTAAGCATATCCACTTCCAGCTGCGACAGCATATCCATTGAACCAAGCGGGCTAACATGTGTAATCAAGTGAACTCCTTACAGGACGCTTATGGTCTTCCTGTGATTACAATAGCCCTGCGAGCGGCGTTTTCACAACCTTGCGCGCGCCTAAACGCACGCAAATTGTGAAAATGTTTATTATTGTCGGGCGAGGCGGCCGGTGGCAGGGGAAAAGTCGCCGTTGCTGCGCCAGGGGTTGATATCCAGACCACCGCGTCGCGTATAGCGGGCGTAAACGGAAAGCGATTCCGGCTGGCAGAAACGGAGAATATCGTTAAAGATGCGCTCGACGCATTGCTCATGGAATTCGTTATGGTGGCGGAAAGAAACCAGATAGCGCAGGAGCTGCTCGCGGTTGATTTTCGCCCCACGATACTGGATCTGCACCGAGCCCCAGTCCGGCTGGTGGGTGATCAGGCAGTTGGACTTCAGCAGATGGCTGACCAGCGTCTCTTCCACGATTTTGCCGCTGGCGGCGCCCTGCAGGTAGTCGGCGCTGAACTGATAGTTATCGATCTCGATATCCTGATCGTCGATGCAGGCGCCGTGCAGGTGGGCAATCGGCTGGCCTTCCAGTTCATCCAGCCGATACAGCGACACCTTGACCTCGCCCTGCGCGCAGACGCTCAGATCGCGGGTTAGCGTCTCTTCAACCTCCTGCCAGCTGGCGAAACGCGTCTGGTTGAAGCTGTTGAGATAGAGCTTAAAGCTTTTTGATTCCACCAGATTGACGGTGGTGTCGGGCAGTTCGACGTGGCCGACGGCCACCTGCGGCAGGCCTTTGCCGTTCAGCCAGGAGAGTTCGTAGAGCGTCCAGATATCGGCGCCGTGAAACGGCAGGTTGTCGGCATGCAGGCCAAGCGGGTCGCGGTTAAGGCTGCGCGGAACGCCCTGCAGCAGCGAGGCGTCATAGGTATCGCGGTAATCGGTTGATTTACCGAGCGTCAGGCCGGCCAGCGCCTGATGATTATCGTAAGAAGACATGTTTCACCATAGTAAAGCGGGTACACTATTACCCCAGTGTATCCTGTCTAACGTGAAGAGAGAAACCGGTGGACCATCAGACCGCAGAAGCGCTGCATGCTTTTACCCAACGTTATTGCGCCGCCTGGCAGCAGCAGCGCCACAGCCTGCCGCGCAGTGAAGAGCTTTACGGCGTTCCGTCGCCTTGCGTCGTCGACATCCAGGACGAGGCCGTTTTCTGGCAGCCGCAGCCGTTTTCGCTGGCGCAAAATATCAGTGCGGTTGAACGCGCCCTGGATATTGTGGTACAACAGCCGCTTCATTCTTATTATACCACTCAGTTTGCCGGCGATATGACCGGCCGGTTCGCCGGCGAAACGCTCACGCTGCTGCAGACCTGGAGTGAAGAGGATTTCCAGCGGGTGCAGGAAAACCTCATCGGGCACCTGGTGGTGCAGAAGCGGCTGAAGCTGGCGCCGACGCTGTTCATCGCTACCCTCGAGAGTGAACTGGATGTCATTTCCGTCTGTAATCTCAGCGGTGAAGTCGTCAAAGAGACCCTCGGCACCGCCAAACGCCTCACCCTTTCCCCCTCGCTTGCGGGTTTCCTCAACCAGCTTGAGCCGGTGCTGTAATCCAGTCTGCCTGGTCATTTGTGAGAGATCTCTTACAAAACCTGTAAGAGATCATCATCATTTAAGGCAAATTTAATCCAATCTTTTTTTATTAAGTTATTGGTATTAAATTAGATCTTAATTTTTTCGTCCTTTTGAGTGGGGACTAATCTTAAGAGATTGTCTCAAGAAGGGTTGTAAGAAGAGGCAGAATCAGTGATCCTATGTCTGTCGACAGGAAGTCGCGAAATGAAGCGAACATCAGGATGATGGCGCTTCTGCAGGACCCGCCAGGATGGCGTTGCAAGGACAGGCTTCAGGATGAAGCAAGGATAACGCAGGATCGCGTAATGGACACCTCCAGGATGGAGAATGAGAGCCGCTCAGGATGAACGGTGGATCAGGAAGATCGGGACAAACTTAAGGATAAGTCATTTCACATCGGGGTGGTGTGAAAGCAGGATGCACGAGTTTATGGATGAACATGGTCAGGAGACCTCAGGAAAAGTTTTCAAGGACGAGCAGGGAGCACCAATGTAGCGGGAATGCTGCAAAACGAACCGGGAGCACTGTTTATACAGTGCTCCCTTTTTTTATTTCTCCTGCGGATTTGCTATCCTGCGCCCGGTTTTTAACTCATCGAGGTTTCCCCCATGACTCTTCACGATAGCGTGCGCGATCGCCTGCGCGCCATTGAAGCCCTGCTGCGCGAAACAGAGCACTGGCAGGAGACGGCGCCGGACAGCAGCGCCTTCGCCAGCGATAAGCCGTTTTGCCTGGATACCCTGGAGCCGCTGGAGTGGCTGCAGTGGGTCCTGATCCCGCGTATGCATCAGCTGCTGGAGAGCGGCCAGCCGCTGCCGCAAAATTTCGCCGTTGCGCCGTATTACGAAATGGCGCTGGATCAAGCCCACCCGGTTCGCCAATCCATGCTGGCGGAGCTGCTGCTGCTGGACGCGCTGTTTGCCGGTGAGCAGGCCTGATGCTGGAGATAATCTACCAGGACGACTGGCTGGTGGCGGTCAACAAACCGTCGGGCTGGCTGGTGCACCGCAGCTGGCTCGATCGCGATGAGAAAGTGGTGGTGATGCAGACCGTGCGCGACCAGATCGGTCAGCACGTTTTTACCGCCCATCGCCTCGATCGGCCCACCTCCGGCGTCCTGCTCATGGGACTGTCAAGCGAGGCGGGTCGGCTGCTGGCGCAGCAGTTCGAGCAGCATCAGATCCAGAAGCGCTACCATGCGATCGTCCGCGGCTGGCTGATGGAAGAGGCGCTGCTCGATTATCCGCTGGTGGAAGAGCTGGATAAAATCGCCGATAAGTTCGCCCGCGAAGATAAAGGCCCGCAGCCGGCGGTGACCCATTATCGTGGTCTGGCGACGGTAGAGATGCCGGTCGCTACCGGACGTTATCCCACCACGCGCTACGGGCTGGTGGAACTGGAGCCGAAAACCGGCCGCAAGCACCAGCTGCGCCGCCATCTGGCCCACCTGCGTCATCCGATCCTCGGCGACAGCAAGCACGGCGATCTGCGGCAAAACCGCAGCGCCGCGGAGCATTTCGGCTGCCACCGCCTGATGCTGCACGCCAGCGAACTGTCGTTAACTCATCCCTTTACCGGTGAGCCGCTGACCCTGCGTGCCGGTTTTGACGACGTCTGGATGCGTGCGCTGTCGCAGTTTGGCTGGCGCGGGCTTCTCCCGCTAAATGAAAGGGTTGAGTTTGCCGACGACTGCGGTCAGGATGAAGAGAATAAGGACAATCCTGGGAGATAATAGCATGGCGGAAGTCGGAATTTTTGTCGGCACCATGTACGGCAACTCGCTGCTGGTTGCGGAAGAAGCAGAAGCGATCCTCAGCGGACTGGGACACAAGGCTACCGTGTATGAGGATCCGCAGGTCAACGACTGGGAATCCTATACGGGGAAGTATGTGCTGGTGGTCACCTCCACCACCGGGCAGGGCGATCTGCCGGACAGCATCGTCCCGCTGTATGAGGGCATCAAAGATATGTATCAACCTCACCTGCGCTACGGCATTATCGCGCTGGGCGACAGCACCTACGCCAACTTTTGCGGCGGCGGCCTGAAGTTCGATCAGCTACTGCAGGAGCAGGGCGCGAAGCGCATCGGCGAGATGCTGAAGATTGACGCCAGCGAAGATCCGGAGCCGGAGAGCGTCTCTAATCCATGGGTTGAGCAGTGGGCTACCCTGCTAGAATAAAAGCGCTGCCCTCTCCCTACGCAGAGGGCGCCCTTTCAAGCTGTCGCGGCCAGATACGCGGACAGCAAAAGTGTAGCTCTTCCCGGGCCGCACGCCTTCAGGCAAATGCACAATATCCTTAGCAATATCATGGTTTAAGCTAGCCAGTTTCACCGCGTCAAGAGAGGTATTTCACACTCCGGCTCTTTTTGCTGCCCTTTTGACCACCCGCGGCGCTGGTTTTTCATTTCCGTGAACTTCCCCCCATTCTTTCAGGCATACGCCATAAACCACCTGCAATAGCGGCGTAAAAGCTGTGTAGATGCACGGTGAGCCGCGGTGTGCCTCTTCATATACTGCTCCAGCCAGTGACAAATGCAGTGCCAGATATAACGACAACTATCAAAACACGACCACGTCATTCTGATTACCCTACAGGTTGTGCTGTTCAGAATGAACGTAGCTAAACGCTATGATTCAGGAGTACAACAATGAGTTCATTAAGTCAGGCGGCGACGGCGGCTGAAAAGCGCACCAATGCCCGCTACTGGATAGTGGTGATGCTGTTTATCGTCACCTCTTTTAACTATGGCGACCGGGCGACGCTGTCGATCGCCGGTTCGGAAATGGCCAAAGATATCGGCCTGGATCCGGTGGGGATGGGGTATGTCTTCTCCGCGTTCTCATGGGCTTATGTCATCGGCCAGATCCCGGGCGGCTGGCTGCTCGACCGTTTCGGTTCGAAGCGCGTCTATTTCTGGTCGATCTTCATCTGGTCGATGTTTACCCTGCTGCAGGGCTTCGTCGGCATCTTCAGCGGCTTTGGCATTATTGTCGCGCTGTTTACCCTGCGTTTCCTCGTTGGCCTGGCCGAATCGCCGTCGTTCCCGGGTAACAGCCGTATCGTGGCCGCCTGGTTCCCGGCGCAGGAGCGCGGCACGGCGGTGGCGATCTTCAACTCCGCTCAGTACTTTGCCACCGTTATCTTCGCGCCGATCATGGGCTGGCTGACGCATGAGGTGGGTTGGTCGCACGTCTTCTTCTTTATGGGCGGCCTGGGGATTGTGATTAGCTTTGTCTGGCTGAAAGTGATCCACGATCCGAACAACCATCCGGGAGTAAACAAGAAGGAACTGGAATATATCGCCGAAGGCGGCGCCCTGATCAACATGGATCAAAAGAGCAGCGCGCAGAAGGTGCCGTTCAGCGTCAAAATGGGCCAAATCAAGCAGCTGATCGGATCGCGGATGATGATCGGCATCTATATCGGTCAGTACTGCATTAACGCCCTGACCTATTTCTTTATTACCTGGTTCCCGGTTTACCTGGTGCAGGCGCGCGGCATGTCGATCCTCAAAGCGGGGTTTGTCGCCTCCGTTCCGGCGGTGTGCGGGTTCGTCGGCGGGGTGCTGGGCGGGGTGATCTCTGACTGGTTAATGCGTCGCACCGGCTCGCTGAACATTGCCCGCAAAACGCCGATAGTACTGGGGATGCTGCTCTCCATGACCATGCTGATGTGTAACTATGTCAACGTGGAGTGGATGGTGATTGGCTTTATGGCGATGGCCTTCTTCGGCAAAGGGATCGGCGCGCTTGGCTGGGCGGTGATGGCGGATACCGCGCCGAAAGAGATTAGCGGTCTTTCCGGCGGCCTGTTCAACATGTTCGGCAATATCTCCGGTATCGTCACCCCGATCGCTATCGGCTATATCGTCGGCACCACCGGCTCGTTCAACGGGGCGCTGGTTTACGTCGGCATCCATGCCCTGGTGGCAGTGCTGAGCTACCTGGTGCTGGTGGGCGACATCAAACGTATTGAACTGAAACCTGTAGCGGGACGTTAATCATGACTACCCAATCCAGCCCGATTATCACAGAGATGAAGGTCATTCCGGTGGCCGGACACGACAGCATGCTGCTGAACATCGGTGGGGCGCATAACGCCTGGTTTACCCGCAATATCGTGGTGTTGACCGATAACGCCGGCAACACCGGCGTGGGCGAAGCCCCTGGCGGTGAGGTTATCTACCAGACGCTGCTGGCGGCGATCCCGCAGGTGGTAGGTCAGGAGGTCGCCAGGCTGAATCGCGTGGTGCAGCAGGTACACAAAGGCAATCAGGCGGCGGATTTCGACACCTTTGGCAAAGGGGCGTGGACCTTTGAACTGAAAGTCAACGCGGTAGCGGCGCTGGAGGCCGCGCTGCTCGATCTGCTCGGCAAGGTGCTCAATGTGCCGGTCTGCGAGCTGCTGGGGCCGGGCAAGCAGCGTGATGCCGTCACCGTGCTGGGCTACCTGTTCTATATCGGCGATCGGCAGAAAACCGACCTTGGTTATCTGGACCATACGCCGGGCGATCACGAATGGTATCGCCTGCGCCACCAGCAGGCGTTGAGCAGCGAAGCGGTGGTGCGCCTGGCGGAAGCCGCTCAGGATCGCTACGGTTTCAAAGATTTTAAGCTGAAGGGCGGCGTGCTGCCCGGCGAGCAGGAAATTGACACCGCCCGGGCGCTGAAAAAGCGCTTTCCGGACGCGCGCATCACCGTCGATCCTAACGGCGCCTGGCTGCTGGATGAGGCGATCGCCCTGTGCAAAGGGCTGCAGGATGTTCTGACCTACGCCGAAGATCCGTGCGGCGCCGAGCAGGGTTTTTCCGGCCGGGAGGTGATGGCCGAGTTCCGCCGCGCCACTGGGCTACCGGTCGCCACCAATATGATCGCCACTAACTGGCGCGAGATGGGTCATGCGGTGATGCTCAACGCCGTCGATATTCCGCTGGCGGACCCGCACTTCTGGACGCTCTCCGGCGCGGTACGAGTGGCGCAGCTGTGCGACGAATGGGGGCTGACCTGGGGCTGCCATTCCAACAACCATTTTGATATTTCCCTGGCGATGTTTACCCACGTCGGCGCCGCGGCGCCGGGTCAGCCCACCGCCATCGACACCCACTGGATCTGGCAGGAAGGCGAGGCGCGCCTGACCAAAAATCCCCTGCAGATTATTAACGGCAAGATTGCCGTGCCAGACGCGCCGGGACTCGGCGTGGAACTTGACTGGGAGCAGGTGCGCAAAGCCCATGAGGCCTATAAAGCGCTGCCGGGCGGCGCACGCAACGACGCGGGCCCGATGCAGTACCTGATCCCCGGCTGGACATTCGACCGCAAACGTCCCGTTTTCGGCCGCCACTAATTACAAAAGGATGATGCTATGACGACTTTCTCTTCCACGCCCGTTGTCACCACCATGCAGGTGATCCCGGTTGCCGGCCATGACAGTATGCTGATGAATCTGAGCGGGGCCCACGCTCCGTACTTCACCCGCAATATCGTGATTATCAAAGATAACGCCGGCCATACCGGCGTCGGTGAAATTCCGGGGGGCGAAAAAATTCGCCAGACTCTGGAGGATGCCATTCCGCTGGTGGTGGGCAAAACGCTGGGCGAGTATAAAAACGTGCTCGGTGCGGTGCGCAATCAGTTCGCCGACCGTGACGCCGGCGGCCGCGGCCTGCAGACCTTTGACCTGCGTACCACCATTCACGTGGTGACCGGAATCGAAGCGGCGCTGCTGGACCTGCTGGGCCAGCATCTTGGGGTCAACGTCGCCTCGCTGCTCGGCGATGGACAACAGCGCAGCGAAGTTGAAATGCTGGGCTACCTGTTCTTTATCGGTAACCGCCACGCCACGCCGCTGGCCTATCAGAGCCAGCCTGATGAACAATGCGAGTGGTATCGCCTGCGCCATGAAGAGGCGATGACGCCGGATGCGGTGGTCCGCCTCGCGGAAGCGGCGTATGAAAAATATGGCTTCAACGACTTTAAGCTGAAGGGCGGCGTGCTGGCCGGTTTTGAAGAAGCCGAAGCGATCGGCGCCCTGGCGAAGCGCTTCCCGAATGCCCGCGTGACCCTCGATCCGAACGGCGCCTGGCTGCTTGAAGAAGCCATTCAGATTGGCAAGCAGCTGAAGGGAGTGCTGGCCTATGCGGAGGATCCGTGCGGCGCTGAGCAGGGCTTCTCCGGCCGCGAAGTGATGGCGGAGTTCCGTCGCGCGACGGGCCTGCCGACCGCCACCAATATGATCGCCACCGACTGGCGGCAGATGGGCCATACGCTCTCCCTGCAGTCGGTGGATATCCCGCTGGCGGACCCGCACTTCTGGACCATGCAGGGATCGGTTCGCGTGGCGCAGATGTGCCATGAGTTTGGCCTGACATGGGGTTCGCACTCTAATAACCACTTCGACGTGTCGCTGGCGATGTTCACCCACGTTGCGGCTGCGGCGCCGGGCAAGATCACCGCTATCGATACCCACTGGATCTGGCAGGAGGGCAATCAGCGTCTGACCAAACAACCATTTGAAATTAAAGGCGGAATGGTGCAGGTGCCGAGCACGCCGGGTCTGGGGGTTGAGCTGGATATGGACCGCGTAATGCAGGCAAATGAGCTATATAAGAAACATGGCCTTGGCGCCCGCGACGATGCGATGGCGATGCAGTACCTGATCCCGGGCTGGACCTTTGACAACAAGCGTCCATGCATGGTGCGCTAAAAGGCCGCCGGCCTCTGCGGGGGCCGGCATTGCGCGATAGCCACAAGGGTTAGCTCAGAGTAAGGACTGCAGATGAAAATAGTGATCGCACCGGATTCCTGGAAGGAGAGCCTGAGCGCGCTGGAAGTAGCCAGTGCGATAGAGCAAGGCTTTCGCGAGATTTATCCTGACGCGGAATATGTCAGGCTGCCGGTTGCCGACGGCGGGGAAGGGACGGTGGAAGCCATGGTGGCGGCGACCGGCGGGCATCAGGTTCCGCTGACGGTGACCGGGCCGCTGGGGGAGCCGGTAGAGGCATTTTATGGGCTGTCCGGCGATCGCCAGTGCGCCTTTATCGAAATGGCGGCGGCCAGCGGGCTGGAAAGCGTTCCCCCGGCGCAGCGTAACCCGCTGCTGACCACCTCCTGGGGCACCGGGGAGCTCATCCGCCATGCGCTGGACGCTGGTGTGCGGCAGATCATTATTGGCATTGGCGGCAGCGCGACCAATGACGGCGGCGCCGGCATGGCGCAGGCGCTGGGGGCGAAACTGCTGACCGCCGACGGTCAGCAGATCGCGCCAGGGGGCGGTGCGCTGGAGACGCTGGCGCGCATCGATCTTAGCGAGCTGGATCCACGGCTGGCAGATTGTCGGATTGAAGTGGCCTGCGACGTTACCAACCCGTTGACCGGCCCGCAGGGCGCCAGCGCGGTATTCGGCCCGCAAAAAGGGGCGACGGCGCAAATGATTGACCGGCTTGACGGCGGCCTGCGGCACTATGCCCGGATCATCGCCCGTGATTTAGATTGCGACGTGCTGAGCCTGGAAGGCGGCGGCGCGGCGGGCGGGATGGGCGCGGCGCTGTATGCGTTTTGCGGCGCTCAGCTGCGCCCGGGCATTGAGATTGTCACCGATGCGCTGCAGCTGGCGGAGCGGGTGGCGGATGCTGATTTAGTGATCACCGGCGAAGGGCGTATCGACAGTCAGACTATCCACGGTAAGGTGCCGGTGGGGGTGGCCCGGGTGGCGAAGCGATTTAACGTACCGGTGATCGGGATTGCCGGCAGCCTGACCGCCGATGTCGGCGTCGTGCATCAGCACGGGCTGGATGCGGTATTCAGCGTGTTGTACACCATCTGCACTCTGGATGAAGCGCTGGCCAATGCCGCCGCCAATCTGCGGATGACGGCGCGAAACGTCGCCGCGGTTTTGCAGATGGGCGGTAAGCTGTAATTGAGGGATCCCGGCTGGCGCAGTGGTATTTGTAGCCCGGATAAGGTGCGTAGCACCGCGATCCGGGAACCATCCCCGGTGGCGCTTACGCTTACCGGGGCTACCAACCGAATACCGGACCGTAGGGCGTAGCCCGGATGAGGCGCATAGCGCCGCTATCCGGGGTTTACACTCCCATCCGGCACGCTTCGCGCGCCACATTGTCCATCTCATCTAACAGCTCAAGCAGCTCCGGCTCCAGATCCTCGGCGGCGGTGCCTGCGCGCAGCTGGCTCTCCAGGGTGTGGCACAGCTTTTTCAGCCGCGGCACGCCGCTGTAGCTGCAGCTGCCATGCAGTTTGTGGATCAGATCCACCAGCCCTTCCGGCTGCTCGCCAACCAGTTGCTCTTCCACTTTGTTACGTACCTCCGGCATAAAAGCGATCAGCATCTGCAGCATCTCCCTCGCCAGATCTGGCTTCATCGCCGCCTGGCGCAGCGCCAGCTGCCAGTCGAGCGTCTGGTTATGGTCGATGACCGGCTCTGTGGGCGGTATCGCCGCCGGGGCGATGCTGTGTACTCCGGGCTGATAGCGCAGCAGCAGGGCGTGCAGTTTCTCTTCTTCGATCGGCTTCGCCAGATAGTCGTTCATGCCGGCGCTCAGGAGCTTCTCACGCTGGCCCTCCAGGGCGTGTGCGGTGACGGCGATTACCGGCGTTAGCTGGTGATGCGGCAGATGATGGATAAGCTCACAAGCGCGGATGCCGTCCATATCCGGCATCTGAATATCCATCAGGATCAGATCCATCTGCAGTTGCTTGGCCTTGTCCACCGCCTGCTGGCCGCTGTCGCAGAGGATCACCTGCTGCACAAGGTCATCCAGCAGGGCGCCAATGAGCTTCAGGTTTGCCGGGTTGTCGTCGACGGCCATCACGGTCATCGGCAGCTTATGGCTGTCGGCCTGCGTCAACGGCGCGGAGGCTGTCGCATGATTGGTGGCCACCAGCGCTGGCAGTAAACGGGTAGTGGTGAGCGGTTTCAACAGGCAGGCGGCGACGCCATCGCGTTTCAGGGCTTCGGCGCTAACCTGGGCATGACACGGCAGAGCCAGCAGTACGTTGTCTGACATCGCGCAGGCTTTGGCTAATTTTTCCCGGTGCGGTGACAAATCGCGCATTGAGACCGGGATACCGACCAGCAGAATGTCGTACTGGGCTTCCGCCAGCGAGGAGAAGGTGGGGCTGTAGATCACCTCCAGCGGCGTGGCGGCCAGCATCTCCAGCGTGCACTGCGCCGCCGTCGCGTTGGCTTCCACATAGGCCAGACGCTTGCCCGCCAGCCCGTCGGTATTCAGCATATCCGGGATGGCGTTCGGGTTGAGATCGAGGTTGATATGGAACCAGAAGGTGGAGCCGCGGTTCGGCTGACTGTGAAACGAGATATCGCCGCCCATCTCCTTGACCAGACGCTGGGTGATCACCAGCCCGAGCCCGGTGCCGCCGTGGCGGCGTGAAATACTGGCATCGGCCTGACGGAAGGCCTGGAACAGCCGGGACTGATCGCGCTCGGGGATGCCGATGCCGGTATCGTGGATCTGAATTTCGATCTGCACCCGCGAATTACTGATGGCCCGCTGCTCCACCAGCACGTCGATATTACCGTGCTCGGTAAATTTGATGGCGTTGCCCACGAGGTTGGTCACAATCTGCTGCAGACGCAGCGGGTCGCCGATGACGTTATCCGGCACGTTGTTCTTAATGTTCAGCGTCAGCTCCAGCCCCTTATCATGCGCGGAATGCGCCAGCAGGGTGACCACCTCATCAAGCGAGGTGCGCAGCAGGAACGGAATGCTCTCCAGGATGAGTTTCCCCGCCTCCAGCTTGGAAAAGTCGAGCACGTCGTTGATGATCGCCAGCAGATTATTGGCCGAGCGTTCGATGGTGGTCAGGTGGTCGCGCTGCGTGGCGTTGAGATCGGTTTTCAGCGTCAGGCGGGTAAAGCCGATCACCCCATTGAGCGGGGTGCGCAGTTCGTGGGACATATTGGCCAGGAATTCAGACTTAATGCGCGCCGCCTCCTGGGCGCGCTTTTTCGCCAGGTCCAGTTCGACGTTCTGAATCTCCATCTGCTCAAGGGTTTCCCGCAGATCGGAGGTGGCCTGGTCGACGTTGTGCTGCATCTCCTCATGGTACGCCGCCAGCGACATGGCCATCGAGTTGATGCCGTTTTTCAGCATATCCAGCTCGCCGAGCATAAAGCCCTCGACCCGACTGTCCAGCTGCCCACGGCGGATGCGGTCGACGGTATTGACCATATTGCGGATAGGGCCGGTGACGTCGCGCATCAGGCGCCAGCCGAAGATCAGCGCAATGCCGATGCAGAACAGCATCATCACGCTGGAGATGAAAATCTCTTTGTACTGCTGCAGGCGGACCGATTTCAGATCCAGCTCCAGCGCGACGTAGCCCAGCATATTGCCCGGCATTTTGGCATCGGATTCGGGGGATTCATCCGGCGAATAACTTTCCGAGACGATCGGCGTGCGCAGGATCATCATGTCGCCGTCGCGGATGACGCTGAGACGACGGGGAAACGCCTCGCCTTTCGGGATCTGCAGGTCGCTGGGGTTGAGCTGGTAATTGGAGGTGACAAACAGGCGGTTATGCGAATCGTACACCGAGATGGCCCGCACGATCTCCGAGTGGCGACGATGCAGAACGCTGATCAACTGGCCGATGGATTCGCGGTTTTGCAGATTCATGCCATATTCGCTGGAGACTGCCAGCGGCTCAATAATGCTGGTGCCGGCGTCCTCCAGCTGACGTTGCAGGTCGTTATAACGGTGAGCGACAAAGAAAACACTGAGCAACAGCCCTATCAGGACGGTTGGCGCCAGAATCAGAATCATCATGCGAGCACGCAGGCTGTAGTTGGTCATGCGGTTCCATTATGGGAGAATATAGACATCATCGTTCGGTGCGCGTCGGTGCGCTTCGCGGCGCTGCCGCTCTGAACGAGCTCGTTTTATTTGATTGAGACAACTCTCTACGATGGCGCAATTCTACTCTGCAAAACGGCGTGTGACGACGCGCCAGATCATAACCGTTACAGTCAACGACCTCGATCCCTTTGGCCAGGGCGTGGCCCGCCACCAGGGGAAAGCGCTGTTCGTCGGCGGCGTGTTGCCGCAGGAGCAGGCTGAGGTGGTGCTGGTGGAAGACAAAAAGCAGTACGCCCGCGCCCAGGTAAAACGCCGTCTGACCGACAGCCCGCAGCGCCAGGCGCCTCGCTGCCCCCATTTTGGCGTTTGCGGCGGTTGCCAACAGCAGCATGCCAGCATCACGCTTCAGCAGCAAAGTAAACGCGCCGCGCTGGCGCGCCTGATGAAGCGCGAGGTGGATGAGATCATCGCCGGCGAGCCGTGGGGCTATCGCCGTCGCGCGCGCTTAAGCTTGAATTATCAGCCAAAGACCCAACAATTGCAGATGGGTTTTCGTCAGGCCAGCGACAAAGCGATCGTCGAGGTGGTGCAGTGCCCTGTTTTGGTGCCCCAACTTGAGGCGCTGCTGCCCGCCGTGCGCGAGTGCTTAAGCGCGCTGAGCGCATTACGCCACCTTGGCCACGTCGAGCTGGTGCTAGCGGACAACGGCCCACTAATGGTGCTGCGCCATACCGCTGCGCTGCCGGCCGCTGACAGGGAAAAACTGGAACGTTTTTCGCAAACTCACGGTCTTTCCCTGTACCTCGCGCCGCAAAGCGAGATACTGGAACATATTCACGGCGAAGCGCCATGGTATACCTCAGACGGACTACGCTTAGTGTTCAGTCCGCGGGATTTTATCCAGGTCAACGACGGCGTGAATCAGCAGATGGTGCGTACCGCGCTGGCGTGGCTGGATCTGCAGCCCGAAGACCGGGTGCTGGATCTGTTCTGCGGGATGGGCAATTTTACCCTGCCGCTGGCGACTCGCGCCGCCCACGTGGTCGGGGTGGAAGGGGTGCCGGCGCTGGTGGAGAAGGGGCGGGAAAATGCCGCCCTCAATGGTTTATCCAATGTCACCTTCTTCCATGAAAATCTGGAAGAGGATGTCACCCGCCAGGCCTGGGCGAAGCACGGCTTTGATAAAGTGCTGCTGGACCCGGCCCGCGCCGGCGCGCCGGGCGTGATGCCGCATATTATAAAACTGGCGCCGCGGCGGGTGGTGTATGTTTCCTGCAACCCGGCGACGCTGGCGCGAGACAGCGAAACCCTGTTGCAGGCTGGATATCAGATTCAACGCCTGGCGATGCTGGATATGTTCCCGCATACCGGTCATCTGGAATCAATGGTGTTGTTTGAGCGCAGGCTTACATAAGGTCATTCACAACGTCGCAGAAGAGCCGCCCCGGCCATCAATGCTGACGCGACCTGCAGGATGACATGTAGAAAGTTGAGGCTTGCCGACTTCGGCAGGCCGGTCCCTTAAGGAGAGGACAATGGTTGCGGTAAGAAGTGCACATCTTAATAAAGCTGGTGAATTTGACCCGAAGAAATGGATCGCGAGTCTGGGGATTTCCAGCCAGCAGTCGTGTGAGCGCTTAGCCGAAACCTGGGATTATTGTCGCGAAAAAACGCAAGGACACCCGCTGGCGGACCTGCTGCTGTGGCGGGGCGTCGAAATGGTGGAGATCCTCTCCACCCTAAGTATGGATATCGATACCCTGCGCGCGGCGCTGCTGTTCCCGCTGGCCGACAGCGAAGTCGTCAGCGAAGCGGTTATGCAGGAGAGCGTGGGTAAATCGGTCGTGACCCTGATTCACGGGGTACGGGACATGGCCGCCATCCGTCAGCTGAAAGCTACTCATACCGACTCAGTATCTTCCGAGCAGGTGGATAACATTCGCCGCATGCTGCTGGCGATGGTGGACGATTTCCGCTGCGTGGTTATCAAGCTTGCCGAACGTATCGCGCATCTGCGCGAGGTCAAGGACGCGCCGGAAGATGAGCGCGTGCTGGCGGCGAAAGAGTGCACCAATATCTATGCTCCCCTGGCGAACCGCTTAGGTATCGGCCAGCTGAAGTGGGAGCTGGAAGATTACTGCTTCCGCTACCTGCACCCGGCAGAGTACAAGCGTATTGCCAAACTGCTCCACGAACGCCGTATCGACCGCGAGCATTATATCGACGAGTTCGTCGGCCACCTGCGGGCAGAAATGAAAGCCGAAGGGGTCAAGGCCGAGGTCTATGGTCGGCCGAAGCATATCTACAGCATCTGGCGCAAAATGCAGAAAAAACACCTCGCCTTTGACGAGCTGTTTGACGTTCGCGCGGTGCGCATCGTGGCCGAGCGGTTGCAGGATTGTTATGCCGCGCTGGGGATCGTTCATACTCACTACCGTCATCTGCCGGATGAGTTCGATGATTACGTGGCCAACCCGAAACCCAACGGCTACCAGTCTATCCACACCGTGGTGCTGGGGCCGAGCGGCAAGACGGTGGAGATTCAAATCCGCACCCGGCAGATGCATGAAGACGCCGAGCTGGGCGTGGCCGCGCACTGGAAGTACAAAGAGGGCGCGGGAGCGGGTACCAGTGGCGGTCGCGGCTATGAGGACCGTATCGCCTGGCTGCGCAAGCTGATTGCCTGGCAGGAAGAGATGGCCGACTCCGGCGAAATGCTCGACGAAGTGCGCAGCCAGGTCTTTGATGACCGGGTGTATGTTTTTACGCCGAAAGGCGACGTGGTGGACCTGCCGGCGGGGTCGACGCCGCTCGATTTTGCCTACCATATCCACAGCGACGTCGGTCATCGCTGCATCGGCGCTAAAATCGGCGGCCGCATCGTGCCGTTTACCTATCAGCTGCAGATGGGCGATCAGATCGAAATTATTACCCAGAAGCAGCCGAACCCGAGCCGCGACTGGCTCAACCCTAACCTCGGCTACGTTACCACCAGCCGCGGACGCTCCAAAATTCACGCCTGGTTCCGTAAGCAGGATCGCGACAAAAACATTCTTGCCGGCCGGCAGATCCTTGACGATGAGCTGGAGCATCTGGGCATCAGCCTGAAGGATGCGGAAAAGCACCTGCTGCCGCGCTACAATTTCAACGAGCTCGATGAACTGCTGGCGGCCATCGGCGGCGGCGATATCCGTCTCAACCAGATGGTCAACTTCCTGCAGGCGCAGTTCAATAAACCGAGCGCCGCCGAGCAGGATGCGGCAGCGCTGAAGCAGCTGCAGCAGAAAACCTATGCTCCGCAGAACCGCACCAAGGATAATGGCCGGGTGGTGGTGGAAGGGGTTGGCAATCTGATGCACCATATTGCCCGCTGCTGCCAGCCGATCCCGGGCGATGAGATCGTCGGCTTTATCACTCAAGGGCGCGGGATTTCCGTGCATCGCGCCGACTGCGATCAGCTCGCTGAACTGCAGTCGCATGCCCCGGAGCGCATCGTCGATGCGGTATGGGGCGAAAGCTACTCGGCGGGATATTCGCTGGTGGTCAGGGTGGAGGCGAACGATCGCAGCGGGTTACTGCGAGATATCACCACCATCCTCGCCAATGAGAAGGTGAACGTGCTGGGCGTTGCCAGCCGCAGCGATACCCGTCAGCAGCTGGCCACCATCGATATGACCATCGAGATTTACAACCTGCAGGTGCTGGGCCGGGTGCTCGGTAAGCTGAACCAGGTGCCCGATGTGATCGACGCGCGTCGTCTGCACGGCGGTTAATTCGTCTCCAGGCCGGATAAGGCGAAGCCGCCATCCGGCAATTTCGCAACGTCGGATAAGGTCGAAACGCCTTATCCGGCCGACTTTTTTTGAATTTCCAGGATTGTCACATGACTCAAATTGACCGCTTGCTCGGCATCATGCGCCGCCTGCGCGACCCGGAAAACGGCTGCCCGTGGGATAAAGAGCAGACCTTTGCCACCATCGCCCCCTATACCCTCGAAGAAACCTATGAAGTGCTGGACGCTATTTCGCGAGAGGATTTTGACGACCTGCGCGGTGAGCTGGGCGATCTGCTGTTCCAGGTCGTGTTCTATGCGCAGATGGCGCAGGAAGAGGGACGTTTTAACTTTGACGATATCTGCGCCGCCATCAGCGACAAGCTGGAGCGCCGCCATCCCCATATTTTCGCTGATGCCACCGCGGGAAACAGCAGCGAAGTCCTGGCCCGCTGGGAGCAGATCAAAAGCGCGGAGCGGGCGGAAAAAGCCCAGCACTCGGCGCTGGACGACATTCCGCATAGCCTGCCGGCGCTGATGCGCGCGCATAAAATCCAGCGTCGCTGCTCGGCGGTCGGTTTTGACTGGACCTCGCTGGGCCCGGTGCTCGACAAAGTGCATGAAGAAATTGATGAAGTGATGCATGAAGCGCAGCAGGCGGTGGTGGATGAAGCGAAACTGGAAGAGGAAGTGGGCGATCTGCTGTTCGCCACGGTGAATTTATCCCGCCATTTAGGGGTCAAAGCCGAGGTGGCGCTGCAAAAAGCGAACCGCAAATTCGAGCGGCGCTTTCGCGAAGTCGAGCGCATTGTCGCCGCCCGCGGCCTGGAAATGACCGGCGTCGACCTCGATACCATGGAAGAAGTATGGCAACAGGTAAAACGCCAGGAAACTGATCTCTAACGAGTTTTCGTGTTCAAGCGCGATTTGTGTGATTTTATAAATAACAAGCGCTTGATTTACGTCAAAAACATTTCGCCAAAAGCGTCTATTTTCTCTTTCCGTTATGTCGTTGAAACACCATGTAGCCTGCCTCTTCGAGTTGTTCGGGTCGCAACACAGGTGCAACTTGAAGAACGAAGGGGAGGGGAAGAATGAAAGTTTGTGGCGTCACGCATGTTCGGGTATACTACTTTCCCGTCCTGGTTATTCCATCGTTTTACCCTAACTTCTCAGGTTCAGCATGACAACGAACTATATTTTTGTGACCGGCGGGGTCGTATCCTCTCTGGGTAAAGGCATTGCCGCAGCCTCCCTGGCAGCCATTCTTGAAGCCCGTGGTCTCAACGTGACCATCATGAAACTGGATCCGTATATCAACGTCGATCCGGGCACCATGAGCCCAATCCAGCATGGGGAAGTGTTCGTTACTGAAGACGGCGCAGAAACCGATCTGGACCTGGGCCACTACGAGCGTTTCATCCGCACCAAGATGACTCGTCGCAACAACTTCACCACCGGTCGAATCTACTCCGACGTGCTGCGTAAAGAGCGCCGTGGCGACTATCTGGGCGCAACCGTACAGGTTATTCCGCACATCACCAACGCCATTAAAGAGCGCGTACTGGCTGGCGGCGAAGGCCATGACGTGGTGCTGGTGGAAATCGGCGGTACCGTAGGCGATATCGAATCCCTGCCGTTCCTCGAAGCTATTCGTCAGATGGCGGTAGAGATCGGCCGCGAGCATACCCTGTTTATGCACCTGACTTTAGTGCCGTACATGGCCGCCGCCGGTGAAGTCAAAACCAAACCGACTCAGCACTCCGTGAAAGAGCTGCTCTCCATCGGTATTCAGCCTGACATCCTGATTTGCCGCTCCGATCGCGCGGTTCCGGCCAACGAACGGGCGAAAATTGCTTTGTTCTGTAACGTTCCGGAAAAGGCTGTTATTTCTCTGAAAGACGTCGATTCCATTTATAAAATTCCAGGCCTGTTGAAATCTCAGGGGCTGGACGATTATATTTGTAAACGATTCAGCTTAACTTGTCCGGAAGCAAACCTGGCCGAATGGGAACAGGTAATCTATGAAGAAGCCAATCCGGCAGGCGAAGTCACCATCGGCATGGTCGGTAAGTACATTGAACTGCCGGACGCCTACAAGTCGGTGATTGAAGCGCTGAAACACGGTGGTCTGAAAAACCGCGTTACCGTCAACATCAAGCTGATCGATTCGCAGGATGTGGAAACGCGCGGCGTCGAAATCCTCAAGGATTTAGATGCTATCCTTATCCCGGGCGGCTTCGGCTACCGCGGTGTGGAAGGTAAGATCGCCACCGCGCGCTATGCGCGTGAGAACAATATTCCTTATCTGGGCATTTGCCTGGGTATGCAGGTTGCGCTGATTGAATTCGCGCGCAATGTAGCGGGTATGGAAAACGCCAACTCGACGGAATTTGTGCCAGACTGTAAATACCCGGTTGTGGCCCTGATTACCGAATGGCGTGACGAAGATGGCAACGTTGAAGTCCGCTCCGAGAAGAGCGATCTGGGCGGCACCATGCGCCTGGGCGCGCAGCAGTGCCAGCTGGATGAGGATTCTCTGGTACGCCAGCTGTACGGCGAGCCGACCATCACCGAGCGCCATCGTCACCGCTACGAAGTCAACAACATGTTGTTGAAACCGATTGAAGCTGCCGGTCTGCGCGTTGCGGGCCGTTCCGGGGATGATCAGTTGGTCGAGATCATCGAAGTGCCGAACCATCCGTGGTTTGTGGCCTGCCAGTTCCACCCGGAGTTTACTTCGACGCCGCGTGATGGACACCCGCTGTTTGCCGGCTTTGTGAAAGCCGCCAGCGAGTACCAGAAACGCCAGGCGAAGTAAAAAGAGTTAGAACGGCAATGCACCCATCCGGGTGCATTGTTTGTCTGGAGTTTTAGTTTAACTTGTACTGAGGAAAACCTAATGTCCAAAATCGTTAAAGTCATCGGTCGTGAAATCATCGACTCCCGTGGTAACCCGACTGTTGAAGCCGAAGTACACCTGGAAGGTGGTTTCGTCGGTATGGCAGCTGCTCCGTCAGGTGCTTCTACTGGTTCCCGCGAAGCGCTGGAACTGCGCGATGGCGACAAATCCCGTTTCCTGGGTAAAGGCGTAACCAAAGCTGTTGCTGCGGTAAACGGCCCGATCGCTCAGGCAATCCTGGGCAAAGATGCCAAAGATCAGGCTGGCATCGACAAGATCATGATCGACCTGGACGGTACTGAAAACAAATCTAACTTCGGTGCGAACGCAATCCTGGCCGTTTCTCTGGCGAACGCCAAAGCAGCTGCTGCCTCCAAAGGCCTGCCGCTGTACGCGCACATCGCTGAACTGAACGGCACTCCGGGCAAATACTCCATGCCGGTTCCGATGATGAACATCATCAACGGCGGTGAGCACGCTGACAACAACGTCGACATCCAGGAATTCATGATTCAGCCGGTTGGCGCGCCGACCCTGAAAGAAGCAGTACGCATGGGTTCTGAAGTGTTCCATCACCTGGCGAAAGTGCTGAAGTCCAAAGGCATGAACACTGCCGTTGGTGACGAAGGCGGCTACGCGCCGAACCTGGGTTCCAACGCCGAAGCGCTGGCTGTTATCGCTGAAGCGGTTAAAGCAGCAGGCTACGAGCTGGGCAAAGACATCACCCTGGCGATGGACTGCGCAGCGTCTGAATTCTACAAAGACGGTAAATACGTTCTGGCCGGCGAAGGCAACAAAGCGTTCACCTCTGAAGAGTTCACTCACTTCCTGGAAGAGCTGACCAAACAGTACCCGATCGTCTCCATCGAAGATGGCCTGGATGAATCTGACTGGGAAGGTTTCGCTTACCAGACCAAAGTACTGGGCGACAAAATCCAGCTGGTTGGTGACGACCTGTTCGTAACCAACACCAAGATCCTGAAAGAAGGCATCGAAAAAGGCATCGCTAACTCCATCCTGATCAAATTCAACCAGATCGGTTCTCTGACCGAAACTCTGGCTGCTATCAAGATGGCGAAAGACGCTGGCTACACCGCTGTCATCTCTCACCGTTCTGGCGAAACTGAAGACGCGACCATCGCCGACCTGGCTGTGGGTACCGCTGCAGGCCAGATCAAAACCGGTTCTATGAGCCGTTCTGACCGCGTTGCTAAATACAACCAGCTGATTCGTATCGAAGAAGCGCTGGGTGAGCAAGCGCCGTTCAATGGTCGTAAAGAGATCAAAGGCCAGGCTTAATCCTGTCCTGATGAAATAACCATGCCAGCCTTCGGGCTGGCATTTTTTTATACCTGCGGCCATTATTTAAAGTCGACGGCCATTTGCTGAGGGATCGACAACCCGCGGGTGGTTTCCACGCAGCGGTCGATGTAATCGGTAAAGCGCGGCGGTTTTGGCATCCCCATGCTCAGCAGCTTGTCGTTGCTAAAGCGCACGTTCAGCGTGGCGAACGCGCCATATAAGCGCATCGCTTTCAGCATCAGTCGCTCATTGCACGGCCCAAAAATTCCTTTCAGTTCGCGACGCATTTTGACCAGCGTTTCATAACTCACCTGGGCGTACTTATCTCCCACCGGCGCCTGCTCCAGCGCCAGGGCCATCGCCCGGTCGATGTCGGCAAACTTCACGCTGTTCTCCTCACCGGCAGAGATATGCACTACCTCGCCGTGGGCCAGCGGCTGGTTAAGCAGCATCAGCAGGGCGTCGGCGCAGTAGTCCACCGGGATAACATCGATCCGGTCCTCCATCGCGCACATAAATTTCTGCAGCATCAGTCCCATGCTGAATACCCAGAAAATACTGCTGGAAGGCCGGCAGCCGTGATGAGTATGGCCCACCACAATAGAAGGGCGGGCAATGACCAGCGGTAGCGTAGGGCAGTGCTGCTGCATCAGTTGCTCGATGGCCGATTTCGAGTGGGTATATTCCACCAGATGCTCGGCGCGCTGCCGAAACTCCGCGCTCTCGGCGACCAGCGAATCCGGCTCCGGTGAGCAGGACATTGCGGTGCCGACGTGGAGAAAACGCTGCAGACCCGCCACCTGCGCCATCCGTTGCGCCAGACGCAGCGTACCCGTAACGTTAACCTTCCAGATGAGCGGGTTGCTGCCAAACGAGGCGACAGCGGCGCAGTTGAGAACATGGGTGACTTGCTCAAGCCGCGGATCGTTAAGAAAATGCTCCGGAGAGGCGAGATCGCCCAGCAGGATCTGCTGCGGTCGCAGCATCGCCAGTTTCTCCTCGGCGATGTTGAACTTACGCATGTTTTCCTTGACCCGTTCCAGGCCTGCTTCGGGGCTGTTGGCACGCACCAGTAGCAGCAGATCTAATTGGCTATCCTGATGGAGTATTTTCTCTAACGCCGCGCCGCCCAGAAAACCGGTGACGCCGGTAATGAATAATGTGGTCATAAACGCTATCTCATTATGGTTGGTCTGCGGGATTCTAGGAGGGCCAAAGTAAACGACGATTAAATAAAAAATGGCGGGCAGCAGGACTTTATTAAGAGGGGCTTAAGCTTATTTTCGGCGGCGGATTGGATTCGACTCTCAGACCAGGTAAATAATTCACTCTTTCATGTATCAATTTGTACATGCATGTATTTAAACATGTTTTTATTTTTCCGCTGACGTTTTTTATGTTCTGGTATATAACACGAAAAACATCTTCTGTTACATCTTTCTTCGCTGCAGTACGCTCCGCTGTTTATTTAAATCCTTACCACACTAATGAAATAAACGAAAACAGATGCATACTTTTAATTAACAATGAATAACGTCCGGGGTGAGAAAGCGACCCCGTGAGGGAAAAACGATCGCAGCGCAGGACAAGACCTGGACAGTGAAATCTGCGATAATAAGCGTTTATCACCCTAAACAGAGATGACTATGCAGTACCCGATTAACGAGATGTTCCAGACCCTGCAAGGCGAGGGTTACTTCACCGGCGTGCCTGCCATTTTTATTCGTCTGCAGGGATGCCCGGTAGGATGCGCGTGGTGTGACACCAAGCATACCTGGGACAAACTGGCCGATCGGGAAGTGTCGTTGTTCAGCATCCTGGCGAAAACCAAAGAGAGCGATAAGTGGGGGCCGGCAAGCAGTGAAGATCTGCTGGCGATTATCGGTCGTCAGGGGTGGACTGCCCGCCACGTGGTCATTACCGGCGGTGAGCCCTGCATTCACGACTTAACGCCGTTAACCTCGCTTCTGGAACAAAACGGCTTTAGCTGTCAGATTGAAACCAGCGGCACCCATGAAGTGCTTTGCAGCCACAACACCTGGGTGACGGTTTCCCCGAAGGTCAACATGCGCGGCGGGTATGACGTGCTGTCTCAGGCCTTGCAGCGGGCGGATGAGATCAAGCATCCGGTAGGGCGCGTCCGCGACATCGAAGCGCTGGACGAACTGCTGGAAACGCTGAGCGATGACAAACCGCGGATCATCGCCCTGCAGCCGATCAGTCAGAAAGAAGACGCGACGCGCCTGTGTATCGACACCTGCATCGCCCGCAACTGGCGCCTGTCCATGCAGACGCATAAATATCTGAATATCGCCTGATAAAAAAGCCCGGTAGCATACTGACCGGGCTTTTTTTCGCTTACTCGCCGCGATAGACGCAGCCGGCGGTGCAGGTCTCTTTCACCATCACCGCGCTCAGCAGCGGGACTCGCGGTTTCATCTCATCCCAGATCCATTTGGCCAGCACTTCGCTGGTAGGGTTTTCCAGACCGGGGATATCGTTCAGATAATAGTGGTCCAGGCGATCGTAGGTCGGCTTGAAGGCGGCCTTCAGCTCGGCGAAATCCATGATCCACCCGGTATGGGGATCGACTTCACCGGTTATCTCCAGACGCACCATAAAGGAGTGGCCATGCAGGCGACCGCATTTGTGTCCTTCCGGGACGTGCGGCAGGTGGTGGGCGGCTTCGAAGGTGAAATCTTTAAACAGCGTGGTGGACATCATTGACTCTCAACAGGACGAAAAAAACCGCCGTAGGGTACCGGAAAGTACATTTTTTCGCATTAACTAAAACGGCCCTGAACAGAAAATCGACACATTTATCTGGGTTAAGTCCATAAAGTTTCGATATTTCAGATGGTTATTTAATCGATTTTGTTGTTAATAACTACAACTAAAACCGGTTAGTCCATTTGGTTATTTATTATTTCCATCCCTTCTTTAATTGTTACTATGCCCGCCGTTAACCTTCTATTCTCTTCTGTTTTTGTCGCGCTGACAGGGTGCGAATAACAGCTTTGCTTACTGGAACAAACGACGCATGACGACACAGGCCCCACCTTCCAACTTGCTGCCGCTCAACCCGGAGCAACTGGCGCGCCTTCAGGCGGCCACCACTGACTTCACGCCCACTCAGCTCGCCTGGGTGTCTGGCTATTTCTGGGGCGTGCTGAATCAGCACTCTGGCGCAACGGCAGTCGCTCCCGCCCCGGCCGCCGAGGTCCCGACGATCACGCTGATTTCCGCCTCGCAAACCGGCAACGCTCGCCGCGTCGCCGAAGCGCTGCGTGACGATCTGCTGGCGGCGAAGCTGAACGTGAAGCTGGTGAATGCAGGTGATTATAAATTCAAACAAATTGCTGCTGAAAAACTGCTGGTGGTCGTGACCTCCACCCAGGGGGAAGGTGAGCCGCCGGAAGAAGCGGTCGCATTGCATAAGTTTCTGTTCTCTAAAAAAGCGCCGAAGCTGGACGGAACCGCATTCGCCGTCTTTGGCCTCGGCGATACCTCTTATGAATTCTTCTGCCAGTCCGGCAAAGATTTCGACAGCAAGCTGGCCGAACTTGGCGCGGAACGCCTGCTCGATCGCGTCGACGCCGACGTTGAATATCAGGCTGCGGCCGCTGAATGGCGCGCGCGCGTCGTTGAGGTGCTGAAGGCTCGTGCGCCGGTCGCCGCGCCCGCTCAGCTGGCCGCCAGCGGCGCAGTGAACGACATTCATACCAGCCCATACACCAAAGAGGCTCCGCTAACGGCGACCCTGTCGGTCAACCAGAAAATCACCGGCCGCGATTCAGAAAAAGATGTACGCCATATCGAAATTGACCTCGGTGATTCCGGTCTGCGCTATCAGCCGGGCGACGCGCTGGGCGTCTGGTATCAAAACGATCCTCAGCTGGTGAAAGAGCTGGTGGAGCTGCTATGGCTGAAAGGCGACGAGCCGGTAACCGTCGAGGGCAAAACCCTGCCGCTGGCGGAAGCCCTGCAGTGGCATTTTGAGCTGACGGTCAACACCGCCGCTATCGTTGAGAACTACGCCACCCTGACCCGCAGCGAATCGCTGCTGCCGCTGGTGGGCGATAAAGCTCAGCTGCAGCAGTATGCCGCCGCGACGCCGATCGTCGATATGGTCCGTTTCTCCCCGGCGCAGCTGGACGCCGAGGCGTTAATCGGTCTGCTGCGCCCGCTGACGCCGCGTCTGTACTCCATTGCCTCCTCGCAGGCGGAAGTGGAGAGCGAAGTGCATGTCACCGTGGGCGTGGTGCGCTATGACATTGAAGGCCGCGCCCGGGCTGGCGGCGCCTCCAGCTTCCTCGCCGACCGCGTGGAAGAGGATGGCGAAGTCCGCGTCTTCATCGAGCACAATGACAACTTCCGTCTGCCGGCTAACCCGGAGACGCCGGTGATCATGATTGGCCCGGGCACCGGTATTGCGCCGTTCCGCGCCTTCATGCAGCAGCGCGCAGCGGACGGGGCGCCAGGTAAGAACTGGCTGTTCTTCGGCAACCCGCACTTCACTGAAGATTTCCTCTATCAGGTGGAGTGGCAGAGCTATGTAAAAGAGGGGCTGCTGACCCGTATCGATCTGGCCTGGTCCCGCGATCAACAACAAAAAATCTATGTGCAGGACAAACTGCGTGAGCAGGGGGCCGAGCTGTGGCGCTGGATCAATGATGGCGCCCACATTTATGTCTGCGGCGACGCCAATCGTATGGCGAAAGACGTGGAACAGACTTTACTGGAAGTGATTGCCGAATACGGCGCGATGGACGCCGAAGCGGCGGACGAATTTTTAAGTGAGCTGCGCGTTGAGCGCCGTTATCAGCGAGATGTCTACTAATGAGCGAAAAACATCCGGGGCCTTTAGTGGTCGAAGGTAAACTGACCGATGCCGAGCGTATGAAGCTCGAGAGCAACTACCTGCGCGGCACCATTGCGGAAGATTTAAACGACGGTCTGACCGGCGGTTTTAAAGGCGATAACTTCCTGCTGATCCGTTTCCACGGTATGTACCAGCAGGACGATCGCGATATCCGCGCGGAACGCGCCGCTCAGAAGCTGGAGCCGCGCCATGCAATGCTCCTGCGCTGCCGTCTGCCGGGCGGGGTGATCACCACCACCCAGTGGAAGGCGATCGATAAGTTTGCCGCCGAGAACACCATTTACGGCAGTATTCGCCTGACCAACCGGCAGACTTTCCAGTTCCACGGCATTTTGAAAAAGAACGTCAAGCCGGTGCATCAGATGCTGCACTCGGTGGGGCTGGACGCGCTGGCCACCGCCAACGATATGAACCGTAACGTGCTGTGCACCTCCAACCCTTACGAGTCGCAGCTGCACGCCGAGGCCTACGAGTGGGCGAAAAAGATCTCCGAGCATCTGCTGCCGCGCACCCGCGCCTATGCCGAAATCTGGCTGGATCAGAAAAAGGTCGCCACCACTGACGAAGAACCGATCCTCGGTCAGACCTATCTGCCGCGTAAGTTTAAAACCACGGTGGTGATCCCGCCGCAGAACGATATCGATCTGCACGCCAACGACATGAACTTCGTAGCGATCGCCGAAAACGGCAAGCTGGTGGGCTTTAACCTGTTGGTGGGCGGCGGTCTGTCTATCGAACACGGTAACAAAAAAACCTACGCCCGCACGGCGAGCGAATTCGGTTATCTGCCGCTGGAGCATACTCTGGCGGTGGCGGAAGCGGTCGTGACCACCCAGCGCGACTGGGGTAACCGTACCGACCGTAAGAATGCGAAAACCAAGTACACCCTTGAGCGCGTTGGCGTCGAAACCTTCAAGGCGGAAGTGGAGCGCCGGGCAGGTATTAAGTTTGAGCCGATCCGCCCGTACGAATTCACCGGCCGCGGCGACCGCATCGGCTGGGTGAAGGGGATTGATGATAAATGGCACCTGACGCTGTTTATTGAAAACGGCCGCATTCTGGATTATCCGGGGCGCCCGCTGAAAACCGGTCTGCTGGAGATTGCTAAGATCCATCAAGGCGAATTCCGCATCACCGCCAATCAGAACCTGATCGTCGCCAGCGTACCGGAAGATCAGAAGGCGCGGATCGAGAAGCTGGCGCGGGATCATGGCCTGATGAATGCCGTCACCCCGCAGCGCGAAAACTCGATGGCCTGCGTCTCCTTCCCGACCTGCCCGCTGGCGATGGCGGAAGCCGAGCGTTTCCTGCCGTCGTTTATCGACAAGGTGGAAGGGGTGATGAGCAAGCACGGCGTGAGCGATGAGCATATCGTCACCCGCGTCACCGGCTGCCCGAACGGCTGCGGTCGCGCGATGCTCGCGGAAGTGGGGCTGGTGGGGAAAGCGCCAGGTCGCTATAACCTGCACATCGGCGGTAACCGCAGCGGCACCCGCATCCCGCGGATGTACCGGGAGAACATTACCGAGTCGGAAATTCTCGACTCGCTAGACCAACTGGTAGGGCGCTGGGCGAAAGAGCGCGAAGCGGGTGAAGGCTTCGGCGACTTTACGGTGCGTGCGGGCATCATTCGCCCGGTGCTCGATCCAGCCCGCGATTTCTGGGAGTAACATCCTGGTGCCCGGTGGCGCGTAGCGATCCGGGCCTGTAAAACCCGTAGGCCGGGCAAACGCAGTGCCGCCCGGCAAAACAGGCAAACGAGGTTCTTATGTCCGTACTCGATCTAAACGCGCTTAATGCATTGCCGAAAGTGGAACGCATTCTGGCACTCGCGGAAACCAACGCCCAGCTGGAAAAGCTCGACGCCGAAGGGCGTGTGGCCTGGGCGCTGGAAAACCTGCCGGGAGACTATGTGCTGTCGTCAAGCTTTGGCATTCAGGCGGCGGTGAGTTTGCACCTGGTGAACCAGATCCGCCCGGACATTCCGGTGATCCTTACCGATACCGGTTACCTGTTCCCGGAAACCTACCAGTTTATTGATGAGCTGACGGACAAACTCAAGCTGAACCTGAAGGTCTACCGCGCGGCTGAAAGCGCGGCCTGGCAGGAGGCGCGCTACGGCAAGCTGTGGGAGCAGGGCGTTGAGGGCATTGAGAAATACAATGAGATCAACAAGGTTGAACCGATGAACCGGGCGCTGAAAGAGCTCAACGCGCAGACGTGGTTTGCCGGTCTGCGCCGCGAGCAGTCGGGCAGCCGGGCTACGCTTCCGGTGCTGGCGGTCCAGCGCGGGGTGTTCAAGGTGTTGCCGATTATCGACTGGGATAACCGGACGGTGTATCAGTACCTGCAAAAGCACGGGCTGAAATACCATCCGCTGTGGGATCAGGGCTATCTGTCGGTAGGCGATACCCACACCACCCGCAAATGGGAGCCGGGCATGGCAGAAGAAGAGACCCGGTTCTTCGGGCTTAAACGCGAGTGCGGATTGCACGAGGGTTAATAGCGCCTCCTGAGGGAAAGGTGTGCAAGAGAACACGCGGGTGATGCCGCGTGTTCATTTGCAGCCGTCAGCTTTTCTTCTCCACCTTCGCCAGCTCTTTCACCAGCGGCAGCATCACTTTCACGACATCGCGCCCGCGATGCTCGATCCGTCCCGGCAGCGCGTGGTCGATATACTGCTGATTATCCAGCTGCACGTCATGCCAGCTGATGCCCTGTGGGAAGCTGCGCGATTTGCTCCGCTGCTGATAGCCATCTTTCTTGCCTAATGACCAGTTGGTCGCTTCCACCGACAGCACCGGGATCCCCGCGTTGTCGAAGACGCTGGCGTCATTACAGCAGCTGGTGCCTTTCGGGTAAGCCGGATTGAGTCCCGGATTGGTGTAGGCGGCAATGCCTTTGCTGCGGGCGATAGCCAACGCGCGATCGCGGGTCAGCTTGCGTACCGAGGCCGGCGTGCGGCGGCCGCTGTTGAAGTAAAGCTTATCGCCTCCCACCAGGTTATCGAGATTGATCACCAGCAGGGTATTTTTCTTTTCCGCCTCGCTCATCCGCTGCAGCAGGTTTTGCGCGCCGAGACGACCTTCCTCTTCGCCGCTGGTGGCGATAAAGCGAATGCCATAGCGGGTGGGGACGTTCTTTAAATGCTCCGCCAGCTCCAGCATCACCCCGAGCCCCATTGCGTTGTCGTCAATTCCCTGCAGCGTCAGGCCGCCGAGGTTGTTTTCGACGTCTTTATCGCTCTGCGGCGCGTAGGTATCAAGGTGGGCCATGATGATGATTTGCTGGCGAGACTGGCCTTCATGGGCGGCGATCACCGTACTGCCGGTGGCGTTATGCCAGTTTTTACGCTGGTTGCTGTCGGTATAGATGTAGCGGGTATTGAAGCTCCGCACGTCGCTCTGATAGCCCATCCGGGCGAACTGCTGGCGCAGATAGTCAGCTGAGAGCATTTCCGGGGGCGTTCCGGTCATACGTCCCGGGAAGACGGTGGCGATATGGCGAGCCTGACTACTGGCGGTGTCGCCCAGCGCACAGAAGGCGGGGGCGGCGGCGAAAACAAAACCGGTGCCGAGCGTCAGCGGAAGCAGACGGCGGCACAACGCGGAAAACATAAGGGGTCCTTACACGAACGAGACAATTTGACGCGTACAGTATGAAACTGTGACCGCGGTTAAACAATTTCAACTGCTCTTAAATAGCGGAAAAATAGCGTGTTAAGCACTTTTTGATATTTGGATTTCCATCGCGTTATTCCTTTGCGTCACAACTCATTCCATTTCGTAATTTCATTTGCTCTAAGGCGCACCCTATAGTCGCAGTATCGCTGATTGTAAGAGAGTTGTTACCCCGTGGATTACTTGCCCCTTTTTGCCGAACTGAAACAAAGGCCCGTACTGGTGATCGGCGGCGGTGAGATTGCCGAACGCAAGATCAAGTTCCTGCTGCGAGCCCAGGCGCAGGTGCAGGTGGTCGCCGGGACGTTGTCTCCGGCGCTGGCCGATCTGGCGGCGCGCCAGGCGCTTAGCTGGCGGGCGACGGAATTTAGCGACGCTCTGGTGGACGATGTCTTTCTGGTGATTGCCGCCACGGAGGACGAGGCGCTTAACCAGCGGGTGTTTGCGGCGGCTAACGCGCGCTACCGACTGGTCAACGTAGTGGATAACCAGGCGCTGTGCTCGTTTGTTTTCCCTTCTATCGTCGACCGTTCGCCGCTGCTGGTGGCGATCTCCTCCAGCGGGAAAGCGCCGGTGCTGTCGCGCATTCTGCGCGAAAAAATCGAAGCGCTACTGCCGACGAACCTCGGGCGTCTGGCGGAATCGGCGAGCTACTGGCGCAACCATCTGAAAACCCGTCTGACGACCACCGAAGCGCGTCGCCGCTTTTGGGAGCGGGTCTTTACCGGTCGCTTCGCCAGCCTGATGGTGGCGGGCAACGCTGCGGAGGCGGAAAAGGCGCTGCAGGATGAGCTGGATAAGCCCGAACGCGAAACGGGTGAAATTATTCTGGTAGGGGCTGGACCGGGCGATGCCGGGCTGCTGACCCTGCGTGGCTTGCAGGCGATCCAGCAGGCGGACGTGGTTTTCCACGATCATCTGGTGACCCAGCCGGTTCTCGAGCTGGTGCGCCGCGATGCCGAGCTGGTTTGCGTCGGCAAACGCGCCGGCGAGCACTCGGTGCCGCAGCATGAAACCAATCAGCTGCTGGTGGAGGCGGCGAAGGCGGGGAAAACCGTCGTGCGCCTGAAAGGCGGCGATCCGTTTATTTTTGGCCGCGGCGCTGAAGAGCTGCAGGCCGCCGCCGCTGCGGGCATCCCGTTCCAGGTGGTGCCAGGCGTCACTGCCGCCGCCGGCGCGACGGCCTACGCCGGTATTCCGCTGACCCATCGCGATTATGCGCAAAGCGCCGTCTTTGTCACCGGGCACTATAAGCCGGACAGCGCCCCCTTCGACTGGGCGCTGTTGGCGAAGAGCCAACAGACGCTGGCGATTTACATGGGCACCATGAAGGCGGTGGAAATCAGCGCCCAGCTGATTGCCCACGGTCGCGACAGCAATACGCCGGTAGCGGTGATATCCCGCGGTACCCGCGACGATCAGCAGACGATAACCGGCACATTGCAACAACTCGAACACCTGGCGAAAGACGCCCCGATGCCCGCCCTGCTGGTGGTCGGCGAAGTGGTGCAGCTGCATCAGCAGCTCGCCTGGTTTCAACATACATCATCCGCCGAGGGGTTTAACTCTTCGGTGGTCAATCTGGCTTAAGGAACGGTTATGGACCAAAAACGACTCACTCACCTGCGGCAACTGGAGGCGGAAAGCATCCATATTATTCGTGAGGTGGCCGCCGAATTTTCTAACCCGGTGATGATGTACTCCATCGGGAAAGATTCCAGCGTAATGCTGCATCTGGCGCGCAAAGCGTTTTATCCGGGAACCCTGCCGTTCCCGCTGCTGCACGTCGATACCGGCTGGAAATTCCGTGAGATGTATGAGTTCCGCGACCGTACCGCCAAAGCCTATGGCTGCGAGCTGCTGGTGCATAAAAACCCGGAAGGGGTGGCAATGGGCATTAACCCGTTCGTCCACGGCAGCGCCAAGCATACCGATATCATGAAAACCGAAGGGCTGAAGCAGGCGCTGAACAAATACGGCTTTGACGCCGCATTCGGCGGCGCGCGCCGTGATGAGGAGAAATCCCGCGCCAAAGAGCGCATCTACTCCTTCCGCGACCGCTTCCACCGCTGGGACCCGAAAAACCAGCGTCCGGAGCTGTGGCACAACTACAACGGCCAGATTAACAAAGGCGAAAGCATCCGCGTCTTCCCGCTCTCCAACTGGACCGAGCTGGATATCTGGCAGTACATCTATCTGGAAAACATCGAAATCGTGCCGCTGTATCTGGCCGCTGAGCGCCCGGTGCTGGAGCGCGACGGCATGCTGATGATGATCGATGACGACCGTATCGATCTGCAGCCGGGCGAAGTGATTGAAAAGCGGATGGTGCGTTTCCGTACCCTCGGCTGCTGGCCGCTGACCGGCGCAGTGGAGTCTGAAGCGCAAACGCTGCCGGAAATTATTGAAGAGATGCTGGTATCCACCACCAGCGAACGTCAGGGGCGCGTCATTGACCGCGACCAGGCCGGCTCGATGGAGCTGAAGAAACGTCAGGGGTATTTCTAAGGAGCCGCCATGAACACGACCATTGCCCAACAAATTGCTAATGAAGGCGGCGTAGAAGCTTATCTGCACGCGCAACAGCACAAGAGCCTGCTGCGTTTTCTGACCTGCGGCAGCGTCGATGACGGTAAAAGCACCCTGATTGGCCGTCTGCTGCACGATACCCGCCAGATCTATGAAGATCAGCTCTCTTCGCTGCACAACGACAGCAAGCGCCACGGCACCCAGGGCGAAAAACTGGACCTGGCGCTGCTGGTGGATGGCCTGCAGGCCGAGCGCGAGCAGGGCATCACCATCGACGTGGCCTATCGCTATTTCTCCACCGAGAAGCGCAAATTTATCATCGCTGACACCCCGGGGCACGAGCAGTACACCCGCAATATGGCCACCGGCGCGTCCACCTGCGATCTGGCGATCCTGCTGATCGACGCGCGCAAAGGCGTGCTGGATCAGACCCGCCGTCACAGCTTTATCTCCACCCTGCTGGGCATTAAACACCTGGTGGTGGCGGTCAACAAAATGGATCTCGTCGAGTTTAGCGAAGCGCGCTTCAACGAGATCCGTGAAGCTTACCTGACCTTTGCCGAGCAGCTGCCGGGCAACCTCGATATCCGCTTTGTACCGCTGTCGGCGCTGGAAGGCGATAACGTCGCCAGTCAGAGCGCGAACATGCCGTGGTACAGCGGCCCGACCCTGCTGGAAGTCCTCGAAACCGTGGAGATCCAACGGGTAGTAGAGAGCCAGCCGCTGCGCTTCCCGGTGCAGTATGTTAACCGTCCGAACCTCGATTTCCGCGGCTTCTCCGGTACGGTCGCCTCGGGCACCGTGCAGGTCGGCCAGCGCCTGAAGGTGCTGCCGTCGGGGGTCGAATCGAGCGTAGCGCGGATCGTCACCTTCGACGGCGATCTGCAGGAAGCCGCCGCCGGGGAAGCCATTACCATTGTGCTGAAAGATGAAATCGACATCAGCCGCGGCGACCTGCTGGTTGACGCGCAAGCCACGCTGCCGGCGGTGCAAACCGCCAGCATCGACGTAGTATGGATGGCCGAGCAGGCGTTGACCCCGGGGCAGAGCTACGACATCAAAATCGCCGGTAAAAAGACCCGCGCCCGCGTGGACGCTATCCGTTACCAGGTGGATATTAACAACCTGACCCAGCGTGAAGTCGAGTCTCTGCCGCTGAACGGCATCGGGCTGGTGGAGCTGACCTTTGACGAACCTTTAGTGCTGGATCCGTATCAGCAAAACCCGGTGACCGGCGGGCTTATCTTTATCGATCGTCTGACCAACGTCACCGTCGGCGCCGGGATGGTCAACGAGCCGCACCTGCAGGCGTCGACGTCGGCATCGCAGTACAGCGCTTTCGAGCTGGAACTGAACCAGCTGATCCGCAAACACTTCCCGCACTGGGACGCCCGCGACCTGCTGGGAGGCAAATAATGGCCCAGCATGACGAAAACGTCGTCTGGCATGCCCACCCTGTGACCCAGCAGCAGCGGGAACAGCATCACGGCCATCGCGGCGTGGTGCTGTGGTTTACCGGCCTTTCGGGGTCGGGTAAATCCACCGTCGCCGGGGCGCTGGAGGAAGCCTTGCATGAGCGCGGCGTCAGCACCTATCTGCTGGACGGCGATAACGTGCGTCATGGCCTGTGCAGCGACCTGGGATTCAGCGATGAGGATCGCAAAGAGAACATTCGCCGCGTCGGTGAAGTGGCCAGGCTGATGGTCGATGCCGGGCTGGTTGTATTGACGGCATTTATATCTCCGCACCGCGCGGAGCGACAGATGGTGCGCGAGCGCCTGGGGGAGGGACGCTTTATCGAAGTGTTCGTCGATACCCCGCTGGCCATTTGCGAGGCGCGGGATCCGAAAGGATTGTATAAGAAGGCGCGGGCAGGGGAATTACGCAATTTTACCGGCATAGACTCGGTCTATGAGGCACCGGAAAAGGCGGAAATTCATCTGGATGGTGAACAATTGGTAACAAATTTGGTGCACCAACTATTAGACCTGCTGCAACAGAGCGATATTATCAGATCCTGAAACGGCAGCGGCATCGAGGGGTGCCGGTTGCCCGGTCTACAGGATTCGATATGCGCAATACCCAGAACCTCAGTATTATTCGTTCAGAACCGCCTCCGGCGACCGGCGACGAGACCACCTGGTCTTTGTCGGGCGCTGCCGTGGGCTTTATTTCATGGCTGCTGGCGCTGGGTATTCCCTTCCTTCTCTATGGCAGTAATACACTTTTCTTCCTCCTCTACACCTGGCCATTCTTCCTTGCGTTGATGCCAGTGGCGGTGGTGGTCGGTATTGCGCTGCACTCTCTGCTCAATGGCAAACTGCTCTATAGCGCCAGCGCGACTATCCTGACCGTCGGGCTGATGTTTGCGCTACTCTTCCTCTGGCTGTTGGGATAACCCGTTTCTGGTATGAATCAAGCATGGGTATCAGCGGCAAAAATATGGTACAGTCCCCGCGTTACGCGGCATCGTCCGCGCGCCCCGGTAGCGTACCCGGGCGAGTTTTGGGATGATGATGCCGTTTTTCAGGGGGCAGGATGGGTAAACTAACGCTGCTATTATTAGCTTTGCTGGTCTGGCTACAGTATTCGCTGTGGTTCGGTAAAAACGGCCTGCATGACTACACGCGGGTTAACGACGACGTCACCGCCCAGCAGGCGACTAACGCCAAATTAAAAGCACGCAACGATCAGCTGTTTGCCGAAATTGACGACCTCAACGGCGGTCAGGAAGCGATCGAGGAGCGTGCGCGCAATGAACTCAGCATGACCCGCCCGGGCGAAACCTTCTATCGTCTGGTACCGGATGCGTCTAAACGCAACCAGGCATCGGGGCAACAGCAGAACAATCGATAACCAGGCCCAGGATTACGACATGGCAGCCACTTTTCCGGGCATTTGCGCCGTGGTGCCGGCAGCCGGTTTTGGCCGCCGCATGCAAACGGAATGCCCGAAACAATATCTCTCAATCGGTAACAAAACGATTCTCGAACACGCGGTCGCCGCGCTGCTGGCGGATCCGCGCGTCCAGCGCGTGGTGATTGCCGTCAGCCCCGGCGATCGGCGCTTCAGCCAGCTGCCGCTGGCCCAGCACCCGCAAATTACCGTCGTGGATGGCGGCGCCGAGCGCGCCGATTCGGTACTCGCCGGCCTGCAGGCGTTACCGGAAGCGCAGTGGGTGCTGGTGCATGACGCCGCGCGCCCCTGCCTGCATCAGGATGACCTCAGCCGCCTGCTGGCACTCTGTGAAACCAGCCGCGTCGGCGGGATCCTCGCGGCCCCGGTGCGCGACACCATGAAGCGCGCCGAGCCGGGCAAAACCGCCGTCGCCCATACCGTCGATCGTAATGACCTGTGGCACGCGCTCACCCCGCAATTTTTCCCTCGCGAGCTGCTGGTGGATTGCCTCACCCGGGCGCTGAACGAGGGGGCCACCATCACCGATGAAGCCTCGGCGCTGGAGTATTGCGGCTTCCATCCGCAGCTGGTCGCCGGACGCGCTGATAATATTAAAGTGACGCGCCCGGAAGATCTGGCGCTGGCGGAATTTTACCTCACCCGTTCCCGACACCAGGAGAAAGCTTAATGCGAATTGGACATGGTTTTGACGTACACGCTTTTGGCGGTGAAGGCCCAATCATCATTGGCGGGGTACGCATTCCTTTTGAAAAAGGGCTGCTGGCCCACTCCGACGGCGACGTCGCGCTGCATGCGCTGACCGACGCGCTGCTGGGCGCCGCGGCGCTCGGCGATATTGGCAAGCTGTTCCCGGATACCGATCCGGCGTTTAAAGGCGCCGACAGCCGCGAACTGCTGCGCGAAGCGTGGCGCCGCATTCAGGCCAAAGGCTATACGCTCGGCAACGTCGACGTCACCATTATCGCCCAGGCACCGAAAATGCTGCCGCATATCCCGCAAATGCGTGTCTTTATCGCTGAAGATCTCGGCTGCCATATGGACGACGTCAACGTGAAAGCGACCACCACCGAGAAGCTGGGCTTCACCGGCCGCGGGGAAGGGATCGCCTGCGAAGCGGTCGCGCTGCTGCGTAAGGCCGACAAATGATCGCCTTTGACCAACTGACCTGGCTGCACGGCAAGCCGCAGAGCAGCGGGCTGCTGAAAGCCAATCCGGAAGATTTTCTGGTAGTGGAAGACCTGGGCTTTGCCCCGGACGGCGAAGGCGAGCACGTGCTGGTGCGGATCCTTAAAAACGGCTGCAATACGCGCTTTGTCGCCGACGCGCTGGCGAAATTCCTCAAAATCCATGCCCGTGAAGTGAGCTTCGCCGGGCAAAAAGATAAGCACGCCGTCACCGAGCAGTGGCTGTGCGCTCGGGTGCCCGGCAAAGAGATGCCGGATCTGAGCAAATTTCAGCTTGAGGGCTGCCAGGTACTGGAATATGCCCGCCATAAGCGTAAGCTGCGATTAGGCGCGCTGAAGGGCAACCAGTTTACCCTGATCCTGCGCGAGATTAGCGATCGCCAGGAGGTGGAGACGCGTCTGCAGGCCATCGCTGAACGGGGCGTGCCAAACTATTTCGGCGCTCAGCGCTTCGGCATTGGCGGCAGTAACCTGCAGGGCGCGCTGCGCTGGGCGGAGAGCGGCGCGCCGGTGCGCGATCGCAATAAGCGCAGTTTTTGGTTGTCGGCGGCCCGCAGCGCGTTGTTTAATCAGCAAGTCAGTATTAGATTAAAAAAAACGGAATTTAATCAGGTTGTTGATGGCGATGCGCTACAATTAGCGGGGCGTGGGAGCTGGTTTGTCGTCACACCGGAAGAACTCGAGGTTTCGCAGGCGCGGGTGCACAACCGCGAACTGATGATCACGGCTGCGCTACCGGGCAGCGGTGACTGGGGAAGCCAGCGCGACGCCCTGGCCGCCGAGCAGGCCGCCATCGCCGAGGAAACCTCGCTGCAGACACTGTTGGTGCGGGAGAAAGTCGAGGCGGCGCGCCGGGCGATGCTCCTCTATCCGCAGCAGTTGAGCTGGAACTGGTGGGATGATGTAACCGTTGAACTGCGTTTCTGGCTGCCGGCGGGCAGCTTCGCCACCAGCGTGGTCAGGGAGCTTATCAATACAACGGGTGACTATGCGAATATTGCTGAGTAACGATGACGGGATCCATGCGCCGGGGATACAGACCCTGGCGAAGGCCTTAAGGGAGTTTGCCGAGGTCCAGGTGGTTGCACCCGATCGTAACCGCAGCGGGGCTTCGAATTCGCTGACGCTGGAATCGTCATTGCGCACCTTTACCTATGAAAATGGCGATATCGCCGTCCAGATGGGGACGCCGACGGACTGCGTCTACCTTGGCGTGAACGCGCTGATGCGCCCGCGCCCGGACATCGTCGTTTCCGGCATCAACGCCGGACCCAACCTGGGCGATGACGTCATTTACTCCGGCACCGTGGCGGCGGCGATGGAAGGCCGCCATCTGGGGTTCCCCGCGCTGGCCGTGTCGCTCAATGGCTATCAACACTACGACACCGCCGCGGCGGTAACCTGTACTCTCCTGCGCGGACTCAGCCGTGAACCGCTGCGCACCGGGCGGATCCTCAACGTCAATGTCCCGGACCTGCCCCTTGACCAGATCAAAGGCATCCGCGTGACCCGCTGCGGCAACCGCCATCCTGCCGATCAGGTGATCCCGCAAAAGGATCCGCGCGGCAATACCCTGTACTGGATAGGCCCGCCGGGCGATAAGCGCGACGCCGGGCCGGGCACCGATTTTGCGGCAGTGGATGAAGGCTATGTTTCCGTTACGCCATTGCACGTCGATTTAACCGCCCATCAGGCGCATGAGGTGGTCACCGATTGGCTGGAACGTGTCGGGGTTGACAGGCAATGGTAAGTAAACGTGTTGAAAGTTTGTTGAATCAACTGCGCACGCAGGGCATCGTCGATGAACGTGTCCTCGAGGCGATCGCGCGCGTCCCGCGCGAAAAGTTTGTTGATGAAGCCTTTGAACATAAAGCGTGGGAAAACACCGCGCTGCCGATTGGCCAGGGGCAAACCATCTCCCAGCCGTACATGGTGGCGCGGATGACCGAGCTGCTGACGTTGACGCCGGAGTCGCGGGTGCTGGAGATCGGCACCGGTTCCGGTTACCAGACGGCCATCCTGGCGCATCTGGTGCATCACGTTTGCTCGGTAGAGCGAATTAAGAGTTTACAGTGGCAGGCGCGTCGTCGCCTGAAACAACTTGATTTACATAATGTTTCAACCCGTCATGGCGATGGGTGGCAAGGTTGGCAGGCGCGGGCGCCGTTTGATGCCATTATTGTGACGGCGGCGCCGCCGGAAATACCGACCGCGCTGCTGGCGCAGCTGGATGACGACGGCGTGCTGGTACTGCCGGTTGGCGAGGAGCATCAGTTTCTCAAACGGATCCGTCGCCGGGGCAACGAATTTATCATTGATACCGTCGAGGCCGTTCGCTTTGTTCCCCTGGTGAAAGGGGAGCTGGCCTGAGACCCGGATTATTCCAGGTTTTTTTTGCCTGACTTTAGGCGTAGGGTGGACACATTTTTCAGTGTCCTGGCCGGGCGTCGCCCGGTAAGCAAGATATTGGCAGTTAACATATTCCTGGGGGATAAATGAGCGCGGGAAGCACCAAATTTACCGTCAGCCGTATTGCGGCTCTTTCACTGGTTTCACTCTGGCTGGCCGGATGTACCAACACCAATAATCCGCCTGCGCCGGTCAGCTCTGCCGGCGGTGCCGCCTCTTCCAGCACCAACTCCGGCATGTTGATTACGCCGCCATCCTCCGGCGTCAAGTCTGCTCCTCAGGCGCAGCCGATCCAGCCGGTACAGACCCAGACCATTCAGCCGCAGCCAATGGCGCAGGAGCCGGTGCAGACGGTGAATGGCAAGATCGTTTATAACCGCAAATATGGCGATATTCCGAAAGGTAGCTATACCGGCGGCAGTACCTATACGGTCAAACGCGGCGACACGCTGTTCTATATCGCCTGGGTCACCGGCAACGATTTCCGTGACCTGGCGCAACGCAACAATGTCCCGGCCCCGTACGCCCTGAACGTCGGCCAGGTGCTGCAGGTCGGCAACGCTTCAGGCCAGCCGATCACCGGTGAAAATGCCGTTTCTCAGGCCAGCGCAAGGGCGAGCGGCGGTGCGACGGCCACCACAACTTCTGCACAAAAATCGACCGCGGTGGTTGCTTCACAACCGACTATTACGTATTCTGAATCCTCAGGTGAACAAAGTGCTACCAAGATGTTGCCTAATAATAAACCAGCGACCACGACCTCGACGGTCGTCGCGCCGGTGACGGCACCAACAACGGTGAGCACAACCCAGCCGACTGCAAGCAGTACGTCAACCAGTTCGCCGATCTCATCATGGCGCTGGCCGACTGATGGCAAAGTTATCGAGAACTTTAGTGGCGCGGAAGGCGGCAATAAAGGTATCGACATTGCAGGCAGTAAGGGACAGGCTATTGTCGCGACCGCCGATGGGCGCGTCGTCTATGCCGGTAACGCACTGCGCGGCTACGGTAATCTTATTATCATCAAACACAACGATGATTACCTGAGTGCCTACGCTCATAACGATACCATGCTGGTTCGGGAGCAACAGGAAGTCAAAGCGGGGCAGAAAATCGCTACCATGGGTAGCACCGGAACCAGCTCAACAAGATTACATTTTGAAATTCGTTACAAGGGGAAATCCGTCAACCCGCTGCAGTACTTACCGCAGCGATAATTTGGCAAAGTACGGATAAGCGAAGCATTAGCTAACAGGCGCCAGGGCGGTGTCTATGCGCCTCTCGCAGAGAGGAGTAGGGGAAATCGTCCTGGCGTCTTTTGTTGATGCGCCGTGGAAGGTGCTTTGCTCAGGGATCACGGGTAGGAGCCACCTTTATGAGTCAGAATACGCTGAAAGTTCATGATTTAAATGAAGACGCGGAATTTGATGAGAACGGAATTGAGGTTTTCGACGAGAAGGCCTTAGTAGAAGAGGAACCCAGTGATAGCGATCTGGCTGAGGAAGAGCTGCTGTCGCAAGGCGCAACGCAACGCGTGCTTGACGCCACTCAGCTTTATCTTGGAGAGATTGGTTATTCCCCACTGCTGACCGCGGAAGAGGAAGTCTATTTCGCGCGTCGCGCACTGCGTGGTGATGTCGCTTCACGCCGTCGCATGATTGAAAGCAACCTGCGTCTGGTGGTGAAGATTGCCCGTCGTTACAGCAATCGTGGTCTGGCGCTGCTGGATCTGATTGAAGAAGGTAACCTCGGCCTGATCCGCGCCGTTGAGAAGTTTGACCCGGAACGTGGGTTCCGTTTTTCGACCTATGCGACCTGGTGGATCCGCCAGACCATTGAACGGGCGATCATGAACCAAACCCGTACGATCCGTTTGCCGATCCACATTGTCAAAGAGCTGAACGTCTATCTGCGTACCGCGCGCGAGTTGTCCCATAAGCTGGACCACGAGCCGAGTGCGGAAGAGATTGCCGAACAGCTGGACAAACCGGTCGATGACGTCAGCCGTATGCTGCGTCTGAACGAGCGCATCACCTCGGTGGATACCCCGCTGGGTGGCGATTCAGAAAAAGCGCTGCTGGATATTCTGGCCGATGAGAAAGAGAACGGCCCGGAAGACACCACGCAGGACGATGATATGAAACAAAGCATCGTTAAATGGCTGTTCGAACTGAACGCCAAGCAGCGTGAGGTTCTGGCGCGTCGTTTCGGTCTGCTGGGTTATGAAGCCGCCACCCTGGAAGATGTGGGCCGTGAAATTGGCCTCACCCGCGAGCGTGTGCGTCAGATCCAGGTGGAAGGTCTGCGTCGTCTGCGGGAAATTCTGCAGGGGCAAGGACTGAATATCGAAGCGCTCTTCCGCGAATAAGATCTTTTCTCTCAAAAAGGCCCCCTCGAAAGTCGGGGCCTTTTTCTTTGCGCTAGCCGCGGCGGGTTTCCTGCAGATGGCGCCAGACAATTTTCCCTTCCGCTTGCTGAAAAATCGCCGTCGACCAGCGTACGTTCTCACTGCCATCCGCCAGCGTTTGGCGTTCACGGTATAGCACGGCGGCGCCGTCGTGCCACTCGCTGATGATTTTCGTCTGATCCACCACGATGTGTAATCCCGGACGGCTTGCGCCCGCCTGGTGGAAAAAACGGCTCACCGTCGGGTGGTCCATCTTCTCGCCGCTCAGAGGGATCATAGTGAATTCGGCGGCAAAACGGCTCATCAGCGCCTCAGCGCTCCCTTCCCCCTGGCTTAACCAGCGTTCGATAAGGACATGGGCGTCGAGGACTTCCTGCAGATACGGGTTCATGACTTCTCCAGAGTGGTGTGCAGGCGATGGATAATCGCCCGATTATTCAGCCGCAGGCAACACAGCAGCGGCAACAGGGTTATGGCGGCGGCGCAGCTAAACGCGCCTTGCCATGCGTAGGCCGGCGGGAATATCCTCAGTAGCAGAGCGAGCAGCGCGCTGCCGGCAAAGAAGCTGAGCTGGCGGTTAAGGTTCCACAGCGCGCTGGCGTCAGGCATCTCTTCGCCAGGCGTATGCAGGAAAGCGCTGCTTTGCGCGGTGCTGCTGCATAAGCTGCCTCCGCCGCCCATCAGCGTAAAGGCCAGAATCAACAGCGCCAGCGAGCTGTGCGCATCGACCTGCAGCAGCAGCAGGATCCCTGCCGCCTGAAGCAGGCAGCCGACTATCACCAGAGGCCGCGGTCCGAAGCGGTTGAAATACCTGCCGGTAAAGGTGATGGCGACAAACGAGGCCAGCGACCAGGGCACCATCAGGGCGCCAATGGCCCCCGGCGCCATCCCGGTGACGCGTTGCAGGTAGAACATTCCCACGACGTTGACGCCAATAAACATTCCCGGTACGCAGAGATAAATAAGCATGGCGAAGCGCAGGAGAGGATCGGCCAGCAACGACAGCGGGAGCAAGCGGGCCGGCCGGACAGGGGCGGAGGTGTCGTTCAGCCATCGCGCCGCCAGCATAAAGGTAAGCAGGGCGACAGGCAGGCTGGCGAAAAAGACCCAGCGCCAGCTGAAGGCCTGGACTAGCAGACCGCCGATCGCCGGCGAGCAGGCGGGCGCCAGCAGGCCGACCAGCATCACCGCCGCCGATAGCTTCGCCCGCTCCTGCGGCTGAAACAGCGGCCAGGTCAGCGCCTGACCGAGGGGGATTAGCAGCCCGCCGCCCATCCCCTGCAACGTCCGCCAGAAAATCAGCGCACCCAGGCTGTGGGCCAGCCCTGATGCCAGCGCGCCGAGGCTGAACAGCCCCAGCGAGAGTAAAAACAGCCGTTTTGGTCCACAGCGCTGGCTGAGCCAGGCGCTGAACGGCACGACGACCGTCAGGCCAAGAATATAGGCATTGCTGACCCACGCCAGCTGCGAGACGGATACCGCCAGCGCGTGGCTGATAGCCGGGAAGGCGATGCTGGCGATAAACATATTGATTAAGTCGAGAAAAAAGCCGAACAGAAAAACGGTGGCAACGCGGTGGCGATAGGTCATGATTCACTCCCTCAGACAGGCGGCTACTGTAAACCCGGCGCCACGGGGGATAAACGGGGTGAATCGGGATATACTGTCTGAATATTTTTGACAATCATCCGGACGACGATGCTAAACCTTCAGCGCGTGACCATGTTTATCGCCGTGGTGGACGCCGGCAGCTTCACCCAGGCCGCCGCGGCGCTGGGGCAGACCAAAGCGGTGGTCAGCTTTAACGTAAGGCAACTGGAAAATGAGCTGGGGGTGACCCTGCTGCTGCGCTCGACGCGCCGTCTGCGGCTCACTGACGCCGGGGCGCTGTTCTATCAGCGTGGGGTGGAGCTGCTGAAAGCGGCGGAAAATCTGCAGGATGAGGTTCGGGCCAGCCATAGCGGTTTAAGCGGAGAGCTGCGGATCACCACCACGCCGGAGTATGGCGCACAGGTTATCATCCCGGCGCTGGCGGCGTTTTCCCGTCATCATCCGGCGTTACGGGTGCGGCACGTCTCGTCCTCCCATCATGCGGATCTTATCTCCGAACGATTTGACGTGGCGATACGCCTCGGCACGTTGGCCGATTCCCGCTACCGGGCGACGCGGATTGCCAGTTTTGCGATCCTGCCCGTCGCCTCACCGGCCTGGCTGGCGAGCCATCCGCTGCAGACGCTGTCCGATCTGGCGCAAGCTGACTGGATTATTCACGAGCGTCTGCCGGCGCCGCTGCGCTGGCAGCTGCGAACGGATGAACAGGCAGAGGTGGATTTTACGATAGTCAACGCGCCACGGTTTTCAGCCGACAGCGCCACGGCGCTGATGAGCTTTGCTCTGGCCGGATGCGGCGTCGCTTTGCTGCCTGCCTGGCTGGTGGCCGGGAAACTGGCGCAGCGGGAGCTGGTGGCTGTCCTGCCGGAATACCATTTCCCGCCGCAGGGCGTTTATGCCCTTTTTCCCGATGCGCAGCATATGCCGACCCGGGTGCGGGCGTTTATCGACTTTCTGCGTGAGCAGCTCGACTAGGCGCTTGCTCAGGGAACCATCATCTTACGCACCAGCCGGGAGAACTGCTCGCGTTCATCATCGCTCAGGCGGCCGAGAAACTCGTCATCGACCTCATTGCCTTGCGGAATGGAACGGTTAAGCAGCGCCTCGCCTTCGTCGGTCAGAAAGACAAAACGGCGGCGTTTATCGGCCGGATCGTGCTCCCGGCGCACCAGGCCGCGCGCTTCCATCCGGCTGAGCATCTCCGCCAGCGTGGCCTTAGTACTGACCGCCGCTTCAATCAGCACCACCTGTTCGATCCCCGGCTGCTCGGCAACCGAGCGCATCACCGCATACTGAGGCTTAGTCAGGTCCGGTAACGCCTGCTGCCAGCGGGCGGTATGTTGTTGAAAAAGCTGGCGCAGCAGGTGGAATGCTTCGTTTCGTAACTCCATGAATACTCCGTAACAAAACTGTCACCTCTATGATAGCTGTTCGTACGCCTTTTTATACCTTTTCCCTGTTTGATTAAAAATGCGCACGTATACGAACGATCTTGTTATTTGAATCAGGAAGGGGTAATTTAAACATAAAGTTCGTGTACGAACAAAGTGAATGAGGTGTGGAATGAAACTGATTATTGGGATGACGGGGGCCACCGGGGCTCCGCTTGGGGTGGCATTGCTGCAGGCGCTGCGCGATATGCCGGAGGTGGAAACCCATCTGGTGATGTCGAAATGGGCCAAAACCACCATCGAGCTGGAAACGCCGTGGACGGCACGGGAAGTGGCCGCGCTGGCGGACTTTTCCCACAGCCCGGCCGACCAGGCCGCCACCATCTCATCAGGTTCATTTCGCACCGACGGCATGATCGTTATTCCCTGCAGTATGAAGACGCTGGCGGGCATTCGCGCGGGCTATGCCGAAGGGCTGGTGGGCCGCGCGGCGGACGTGGTGCTTAAAGAGGGGCGCAAGCTGGTGCTGGTCCCGCGGGAAATGCCGCTCAGCACGATCCATCTGGAGAACATGCTGGCGCTGTCCTGGATGGGCGTGGCGATGGTGCCGCCGATGCCGGCTTACTACAACCACCCGGAAACGGTTGACGATATCACCAACCATATTGTGACCCGGGTGTTGGATCAGTTTGGCCTCGACTACCACAAGGCGCGCCGCTGGAACGGCTTGCGTACGGCAGAACAATTTGCACAGGAGATCGAATAATGGCTTTTGATGATTTGCGCAGCTTTTTGCAGGCACTGGATGACCAGGGACAACTGCTGAAAATCAGTGAAGAGGTGAACGCTGAGCCAGACCTGGCGGCGGCGGCCAATGCCACCGGACGCATCGGCGACGGCGCCCCGGCGCTGTGGTTCGATAATATTCGCGGCTTTACCGACGCCCGGGTGACGATGAACACCATCGGCTCGTGGCAGAACCATGCCATCTCGCTGGGCCTGCCGCCCAACACGCCGGTGAAAAAGCAGATTGATGAATTCATCCGCCGTTGGGATAACTTCCCGGTGACGCCAGAGCGCCGCGCCAACCCGGCATGGGCGGAAAACACCGTGGATGGCGACGATATCAACCTGTTCGATATTCTGCCGCTGTTCCGCCTCAACGATGGCGACGGTGGCTTCTACCTCGACAAAGCCTGTGTCGTTTCGCGCGATCCGCTTGACCCTGACAACTTCGGTAAGCAAAACGTCGGTATCTACCGTATGGAAGTGAAAGGCAAGCGCAAGCTCGGCCTGCAGCCGGTGCCGATGCACGATATCGCCCTGCATCTGCATAAGGCGGAAGAGCGCGGGGAAGACCTGCCGATCGCCATTACCCTCGGTAACGACCCGATTATCACCCTGATGGGCGCCACGCCGCTGAAATACGATCAGTCAGAATATGAAATGGCCGGCGCGCTGCGCGAGAGCCCGTATCCCATCGCCACCGCGCCGCTGACCGGCTTTGACGTGCCCTGGGGTTCGGAAGTGATCCTCGAAGGGGTGATTGAAGGCCGCAAGCGTGAGATAGAGGGGCCGTTCGGTGAGTTTACCGGCCACTACTCCGGCGGTCGTAACATGACGGTAGTGCGCATCGACAAAGTCTCGTATCGCAGCAAACCGATTTTTGAATCGCTCTATCTCGGTATGCCATGGACCGAAATCGACTATCTGATGGGCCCGGCCACCTGCGTGCCGCTGTATCAGCAGCTGAAGGCAGAGTTTCCGGAAGTGCAGGCGGTCAACGCCATGTACACCCACGGTCTGCTGGCGATCATCTCCACCAAAAAACGCTACGGCGGCTTTGCCCGCGCGGTGGGACTGCGGGCGATGACCACTCCCCACGGCCTCGGCTATGTGAAGATGGTGATTATGGTTGATGAAGACGTCGACCCGTTCAACCTGCCGCAGGTGATGTGGGCGCTCTCCTCTAAGGTTAACCCGGCGGGAGACCTGGTGCAGTTGCCGAACATGTCGGTCCTTGAACTTGATCCAGGCTCCAGCCCGGCGGGCATCACCGACAAACTCATTATCGACGCCACCACCCCGGTTGCGCCGGACCTGCGCGGCCACTACAGCCAGCCGGTGCAGGATCTGCCGGAAACCAAAGCCTGGGCTGAAAAACTGACCGCCATGCTGGCCAACCGTAAATAAGGAGAAGAAGATGATTTGTCCACGTTGCGCCGATGAAAAGATTGACGTCATGGCGAAATCGCCGGTGAAAGGAGTCTGGACGGTGTATCAGTGCCAGCACTGTCTGTATACCTGGCGGGATACCGAGCCGCTGCGCCGCACCAGCCGCGAGCACTATCCTGAAGCGTTCCGGATGACGCAGAAAGATATTGATGAGGCGCCGCAGGTACCGCACGTCCCGCCGCTATTGCCGGAAGATAAGCGTTAATGAAAAGAGCCTGCTAAGGGCTTATCCTGTTAAGGCTATTTTACCTGCCATTTTAAAACTGGGTCGTGCGCAAACTGCCTGCGACCATCATGCCTACTGGGATAATCTCTCCGTCGGCTTTTTTATATTTCGCAAAATGATAAAAGTTATTTACTCATTAAATCCAGAAATTATGTAAAGGGGTAATATAATGGGGCGCTTTTGCGAGCCTGCTTCCAGATTATTATAAAATCCGTCTGATTAATTCCTTGCAGATAAATTTCACGCCCTGACGAGTATAGAATAGCGGCGGGTGCTTGAGGCTGTCTGGCCTTGAGCATTACCAGGACCCCAGACAGACGAAAGCCCCAGGAGATATTTCTATCAACTGAGGCTAGCGAATGAACATCGACAATTCAGATGTTAGTCTCTTCTTTGCAGGGAGGCAAGATATGCTGACAAAATATGCCCTTGTGGCAATCATCGTACTCTGTATTACGGTACTGGGATTTACGCTGTTGGCGCACAGCTCACTATGCGAGCTGAGTATTAAAGAGCGTAATATTGAGTTTAAAGCTGTTCTCGCTTACGAATCGAAGAAGTAGCATCCGCGCGGGGGCAACCCCGCGTATCGGTTGTCAGGACGCATCCTCTTGCACCCATTTTTAGTTTGTTAAAACGGCAGCGCTGAACGGCGCTGCCGTTTTTCACCTTAATAGGGCGATTGGGGTGCTAGACCAGACTTTTCAGACGATAAATCCACTCCAGCGCCTGACGCGGGGTCAGGGAGTCCGGATCAAGATTCTCCAGCGCCTCAACTGCAGGCGAGGTCTCTTCCGGGGCGGCGAGCAGCGACATCTGCGTGCCGTCGACCTGGGTCGCCGCCGCGTTGGGCGAAATACTCTCCAGCTCGCGCAGTTTCTGCCGCGCGCGCTTGATCACTTCTTTCGGCACCCCGGCCAGCGCGGCGACCGCCAGGCCGTAGCTCTTGCTGGCCGCGCCATCCTGCACGCTGTGCATAAAGGCGATGGTGTCGCCATGCTCCAGCGCGTCGAGATGGACGTTGGCGACGCCTTCCATTTTCTCCGGCAGCTGAGTGAGCTCGAAGTAGTGGGTGGCGAACAGCGTCAGCGCCTTGATTTTGTTGGCGAGATTTTCCGCACAGGCCCATGCCAGCGACAGACCGTCGTAGGTGGACGTGCCGCGGCCAATCTCATCCATCAGCACCAGGCTGTGTTCGGTGGCGTTGTGCAGGATATTGGCGGTTTCAGTCATCTCCACCATAAAGGTCGAGCGGCCGCTGGCCAGGTCATCCGCCGCGCCGACGCGGGTAAAGATGCGATCGATGGGGCCTATCTCCACCTTCTGCGCCGGGACGTAGCTGCCGATATAGGCCAGCAGCGCAATTAGCGCGGTCTGGCGCATATAGGTACTTTTACCGCCCATGTTCGGCCCGGTGATGATCAGCATCCGCCGCTGCGGCGCCAGCTGCAGCGGGTTGGCGATAAACGGCTCTTTCAGCACCTGCTCGACCACCGGATGGCGGCCTTCGCTGATGCGAATGCCCGGCTTATCGCTAAAGGTCGGGCAGCAGTAGTTCAGGGTTTCCGCGCGTTCCGCCAGGTTGACCAGCACGTCCAGCTCGGACAGCGCGCTTGCGCTCGCCTGCAGGTCGGCAAGATGCGGCAGCAGCAGGTCGAACAGTTCGTCATAAAGCTGTTTTTCCAGCGCCAGCGCCTTGCCCTTGGAGGTCAGCACCTTATCTTCGTATTCCTTCAGCTCAGGAATAATGTAGCGTTCGGCGTTTTTCAGCGTCTGGCGACGCACGTAGTGGATCGGCGCCAGGTGGCTCTGGCCGCGGCTGATCTGGATATAGTAGCCGTGGACGGCGTTGTAGCCGACCTTCAGGGTATCGAGGCCCAGCCGCTCGCGCTCGCGGATCTCCAGCTTATCGAGATAATCAGTGGCGCCATCGGCCAGCGCCCGCCACTCGTCCAGCTCTTCGCTGTAGCCCGGGGCGATAACCCCGCCGTCGCGGACCAGCACCGGCGGCGCGTCGATCACCGCGCGCTCCAGCAGTTCGCGCAGTTCGCTAAACTCGCCCATTTTTTCGCGCAATTTTTGCACCGGCTGGCTGTCAACGTCGGCCAGCTGCTCGCGCAGCAGAGGCAACTGCTGCAGGGCATGACGCATGCGGGCTAAATCGCGTGGACGGGCGGTACGCAGCGCCAGACGCGCCAGAATACGTTCCAGATCGCCGACCTGGCGCAGCACCGGCTGCAGCTCGGTATAGCGCTCCTGCAGCGCGCCGATGGTCTGCTGGCGCTCCACCAGCACGGCGGTATCGCGGACCGGCATATGCAGCCAGCGCTTGAGCATCCGGCTGCCCATCGGCGTCACCGTACAGTCGAGTACCGAGGCCAGCGTGTTATCGGTGCCGCCGGCGAGATTCTGGGTGATCTCCAGATTACGGCGGGTGGCGGCATCCATAATGATGCTGTCCTGCTGGCGCTCCATGGTGATGGAGCGAATATGCGGCAGCGAGGTGCGCTGGGTGTCTTTGACATACTGCAGCAGGCAGCCGGCGGCGCACAGGCCGCGGGGGGCGTTTTCCACGCCGAAGCCGACCAGATCGCGGGTGCCGAACTGCAGGTTAAGCTGCTGGCGCGCGGTGTCGATTTCAAATTCCCACAGCGGGCGACGGCGCAGGCCGCGGCGGCCTTCGATCAGCGACGATTCGGCAAAATCTTCCGCGTACAGCAGCTCCGCCGGATTAGTACGCTGCAGCTCTGCCGCCATGGTTTCGCGGTCGGCCGGTTCGCTCAGGCGGAAGCGGCCGGAGCTGATGTCCAGCGTCGCGTAGCCAAAGCCTTTGCTGTCCTGCCAGATGGCGGCCAGCAGGTTGTCCTGACGCTCCTGCAGCAGCGCTTCATCGCTGATGGTGCCCGGCGTGACGATACGCACCACTTTACGCTCGACCGGCCCTTTGGTGGTGGCCGGGTCGCCTATCTGCTCGCAAATAGCTACCGACTCGCCCTGATTAACCAGTTTCGCAAGATAGTTTTCCACCGCGTGGTGGGGGATGCCGGCCATGGGAATGGGTTCGCCCGCGGAGGCGCCGCGTTTGGTCAGCGAGATATCGAGCAGCTGCGACGCGCGTTTCGCATCGTCATAAAACAGCTCGTAAAAATCCCCCATCCGGTAAAACAGCAGAATGTCAGGATGTTGCGCCTTCAGCTTGAGATACTGCTGCATCATCGGCGTGTGGGCGTCGAGATTGTCAATTGTGCTCATGGGGTGTTATCCAGATCCCTGATTTGAAATGGCGGCGATTTTGTTGTTTTCGTCGTTATCACATGGATGAGACATGATAACGGAGATGGGCAGGCGAGGGAAACTGACGAACGCGCGCGGCGCGATCCGGATTCCGGTTGCGCCGCGCGGGGGTTACGGCGCCAGATAGACCTGGGGGGCCGCGTTGTCCGGATGCTGGCCGAGGCGGACATCCGCCCCGTACCAGCGATGGATAACTGGCTGCTGGATCACCTCCTGCGGCGTGCCCTGGGCGACCAGATGGCCCTGGTGAAGCAGCAGGATGCGGTCGGCCCACAGGGCGGCGAGGTTAAGGTCATGCAGCACCACGCACACGTGCAGTTGCCCGCCGGCGGTGAGCCGTTTGAGCAAGCGCAGCAGATGCTGTTGATAGTAAAGGTCCAGCGCCGAGGTGGGTTCATCAAGAAACAGCCAGCCCTGCGGCGCGCCGTCGTGCCACAGCTGCGCCAGACAGCGGGCGAGCTGTACCCGCTGCTGCTCACCGCCGGAGAGGCCGGGATAGCGGCGGCCGGCAAGTTCATCGCAGCCGGTGACGGCCATTACCGCCGCCAGCACCGCCGGGTCCGCGGTCGGACCCCACGGCGAGCGCCCCATGGCGATGACCGTTTCCACCGTCCAGTCAGCCTGCAGGGCCGTGCGCTGCAGCATGACCGCCCGCCGGCGCGCCAGCGCCTCGGGTGACCATTCCTCCAGCGGCGTGCCCGCCAGATGGCGAGTGCCGCTATCCGGAGTCAGGTACCCGGTAAGCAGCCGCAGCAGCGTGGATTTGCCTGCGCCGTTCGGCCCGATAAGCGCCGTCATCTCGCCGCCGCGCAGCGCGACGGAGACGTTGTCGATAATCTGTCGTTTACCAAGGCGAAGTGACAGACCCTGGGCGCAGTATGCATTAGCCATGTCTGGAGTTCTCCCGACGAAAGACCAGCCACAGAAACCAGGGGGCGCCCAGCAGGCTGGTGAGCAGACCGACCGGCATCTCCGCCGGCGCCGCCATGGTGCGGGCCAGGGTGTCGGCCAGCAGAAGCAGGATCGCGCCGGCCAGCAGCGAGCCGGGGATCAGCCCGCGATGGTCCGGCCCCAGCCACAGGCGCATCAGGTGCGGCACCACCAGGCCAATAAAGCCGATGACGCCGCTGATGGCCACCGCCGCGGCCACCAGCACCGCGCTGCACAGCAGCAGCCAGCGCTGCAGCGCCCGCACGTTGACCCCGAGATAGTGCGCTTCTTCATCGCCGAGCTGCAGCAAATTCAGGCGGGAGGCCATCCACCACACCGCCAGCGCCGCCGGGATGATCAGGGTCGCAGCCACCAGCAGGGTCGGCCACTCGGCCTGGCCCAGGCTGCCCATGCCCCACAGCGACAGCTGGCGCAGCTGGGCGTCGTTGCTCAGCCAGGCCAGCACGCCGACCAGCGCCCCGCACAGCGCGTTGATGGCGATCCCTACCAGCAGCAGGCGCGACAGCGAACCCTCCTCCGCCCGGCTGAGGATAAAAATCACCACCATCACTGCCAGGCTACCAATAAACGCCGCCAGCATCGGCATATACAGGGCGATCAGCCCCGATGCGGAAAGCGGGAGCACCAGCCAGCAGGCCACCGCCAGCGCGGCGCCGCTGCTGATGCCCAGCAGGCCCGGGTCGGCTAGCGGGTTGCGAAACAGCCCCTGCATCACGCAGCCGGAGAGGGCCAGCGCCGCGCCTACCAGCAGGGCCAGCAGCACCCGCGGCAGACGGATGGTCAGCCAGATGTGGCGCAGCATCTCATCCCCGGCGGGCAGCAGGCTGGCCAGCGGCAAACGCATCGCGCCAAGGGTGGTGGCGAACAGCGTCAGCGAAACCAGCAGTAGCGTCATCATCAGCAAACGGCGGGCGAGGGCAGGGCGCATCAGGGCAGTTGCTCCGCTTTTTCACGCAGCGCGATAATTGCCTGCGGGGTGCGCGGCCCAAAGCCGAGCAGGGCCATGTCGTCGATCGTCAGCAGCTGTTTATGGCGACCCGCCGGGGTCTGCGCCAGGCCGGGCAGGCTCCACAGCCCGGCTTCGCCGCCCATCCCTTTGAGACCATCGGCGGAGATCACCACCAGATCCGCCTGGCTGGCGGCCACTCCCTCCTGCGACATCGCCCGATAGTGGTCGAAGCCCTGCATCGCGTTCTGCAGACCGGCGGCGCGAATGGCGCCATCGGCCGCGGTGTGTTGCCCGGCCACCAGGGTATTCATTCCGCCGTGGCTGAGAATAAACAGCACCCGCCTGGCAATCGGCTGCGTTGGAATGGCGGCGATCTGCTGCTGAAGCTGCTGGCGCAGCGCGTCGCCTGCCGGGGTTTTGCCTAATGCTTCGGCAATGACGGCCACTTTTTTATCGATCGCGGCCAGGTTTTCGCCGCCAGGCACGTTAACCACCTTCACGCCGCTCGCCTGCACCTTTTGTAAGACCAGCGAGGGCTGCGCCTGGGCGCTCGCTAACACCAGCTGCGGACGTAATGCGAGGATCCCCTCAGCGTTCAGCTGCCGCAGGTAGCCGACATCCGGCAGTTTTTGCGCCGCCGGGGGCCAGCTGCTGGTGCTGTCCCGGGCGACCAGGCTCTGTTGCGCGCCAAGGGCATAGACGATCTCAGTGACATCTCCGCCGAGGGTGACGAGCCGCTCCACAGCGGCGTGGCTCAGCAGCGGGAAGGCGATGAGAAGCAGTAACCAGCGCATCATGCGGGCAGTCCTTCGCGGGTCAGACGATCCACCTGCTGGCGCCATTGCGCCTGCTCGGGGTGGCCCTCGCTGCGCTGGCCATAGAGCTGGGCAATCTGGGTGCCGTCTTTGGCGAACAGCTCGATGCTGGTGACGTGTCCGTCTGAGGTCGGCTTACGGGTCACCCACACTTCATCGATGCTCTCTTCGCGCAGATGGAGGGTAAAGGTGGGATTGAAGATATTCAGCCAGCCGCGCATCGGCGCCAGCTTTTCCAGGGCGCCGGTGAAAATCTGCACGCAGCCGCGATTGCCGACGAAGATCATGATTTCATTGCCCTCCTGGCGCACCGTCTCCAGTAACGCTGGCAGCGCATGGCGATCAACGCGGCAGGCGAGGTCGTCGCTCACCAGACGGAAGGCCTGCTGGCGGGAAAGCTGATATTTACGCAGCAGACCGAAGAACTGGTGTACGTCGGTCATCTCGCGCCAGTCGTTCTCCAGCGCGGCTCCATCGGCGCTCTCGGCATATTTCACCGGCTCCAGCGGGCGCAGGGTCAGCGGTGCCGGGGCCGCCACCCGATACTCCGCGATCAGGGTGTCCCAGGCCGCCATGTCGGTCTGCGTGGTCGCATAGACTTTCAGCAGGGCGTCACCGTGGTGGTCGAAAAACTGAATGCTCTGGCGACCGTTATCGTTCAGATGGAAGGCGCTGGCCCACTGGCTGAGGAACAGACGCAGGTCGAGCGCGCGCGGGTTGAGCACCAGCCCGGCGTGGCCGCTGAGGTGCTGGTGCGTGAACTGGCCGACCTGCTCATGCACGGCATACTCGTTGCGGCAGATGCATTTGGTTTCACCGACGCGCTCCAGGCCGGCAATCAGCGCCCGGGCGTCATCGCTCAGGCGCACGGCATCATGGCCGAGGCGGGCGGCGGTCAGTTCGGCTTCGCTGATCCCCATTTCCGCGGCGATATCGCGGGCATATTTCGCGGTGCTGGCCGCTTTGGTGGCCTGGTAGCGCTGCCACAAATCGGGGTGGGCATTGGGCATAATTATATCCTTCTCGATGATCAATATCCCCGGCCGGTGGGCCGGGGCAGGTGAGTGGTTATTCGGACAATCAGAAGTCGACGTTGACTCCGAGCTGCCAGGTGCGGCCCGGCATCACCGACAGCGCTTTATCGTTGGCGTCCTGGTTGGTGCCGGTCTCGATATTGCGGCTGCTCAGGTAATCCCAGTATTTACGATCGGTGAGGTTGTAGACCCCGCCATTGAGGCGCACGTTTTTCGCTACCTGCCAGTACGCGGTCCAGTCCAGCATGCCGTAGCCCGGCACGCGCATATAGTCGCTGCTGGCATCGGTGATGGCGGATCCGCTGTTGCTGTAGCTTTCGCGATTGGTGGCGGTCGCCTGTTTCCCTTTGACGAAGGTCGCCGTCAGGGCGGTGCCGTAGCGTTTCGCCGGATCGTCCCACGCCACGCCGACGATGGCTTTCATCGGCGCTACGCTGTCGAGGTCGACGTATTTATCGCCGCTGTAGCTGGATTTCGATTTCCCTTCGCTATAGCCGAGGGCGAGGGTGGCGCTCAGGCCGTCCACCTGCTCATACCAGGTGCCAAAGTTAAATTTAGTGCTGATTTCACCGCCGTAGATATAGGCTTTATCGCGGTTTTCCGCCTGATAAATGGTGTAGATATTCGACGGCACGTTGGTGAACTGGCCCGGATTATTCGCCCGGGTATAGCGGGTATAGGCGATAAAGTTCTTATAGCTGTTGTAGAACAGCGCCGTGCGCAGAGTGATGCCTTCGGTAACTTCCCCCTTCAGTCCCCACTCAAGATTATCGCTGGTTTCCGTCTTCAGATCGGTATTGCCGATCAGGGCATACTGCTGGCTGCCGGCGTAGCTGGAGCCAAGGTTCCAGGAGCCATACAGCTGGCTGGCGTTGGGGAACTGCGCCCCGCGCTGGTACTGCAGGTAGGTCATCAGACGCGGGGTGAGGTCGTACTGGAAGGTCAACGACGGCAGAACCTGGGTATCGCTGTTTTTACCATACAGCCTGGCCACTGACGATTCGGTCAGCGCGCTGCTGTTGGCGGCGAGGTCGGACAGATTTTCCGGCTTCGTCGATTGATGTACCACACGCACGCCGGGAATAATGGCGAAATTGTGGCTATCGAGATCGAAGTTGATCTTATCCTGAACAAAACCGCCGAGGGTGTAGCTGCGGCTATCCGCCTCCGGCTGCATGATCTCGCTGTAAACGCTGGGGATTGGCGACTGGCTGAACGGCCGCTGGGTTTTGCTGGTGCTGGCGTTAAAGCCGGCGCTCAGATCGTGGCGGCCCAGGGTTTTCGCCAGTGCGGTCTGCAGGCCCCAGGTGTCGGTGTCGTAGTTGGAGTTCACCGTCTGCATTCTGCGGGTGACGCTGTCCGGCATATACGTCCAGTCATGGGCTTCGGTATGCTGGTAATAGATTTTACTGGAGACGCTGTCGAGGTAGTCATTCATCGGCGTCCAGTCATCCTTCAGGCTCAGACCCCAGCGCCGGGTCTGGCTGGTCTGGTTGGCGGTGCCGATGGTGCTGTTGCCGCTGGAGTCCCAGGTATCGTAGTGGGTGTGGTTGGTTTTATGGTAATAGTCGAAGGTGCTGGTTAGCTTGTGCTCGTCGTTGGGCTGCCAGATCCCGGAGGCCAGAAAGGCATCGGAGTGCCAGTTCGCCGGGTAGGCATCGACGGTGCCGCTGTTATTTTCGGTTTCCTGACCATCGCGGCGGCTGTAGACCAAAATGCCGCGCAGGAACTCATCGCCGCCGGCGACGGTCACCCCGTTGTGCCAGCTGCGATCCGCGGAGTCGTAGCCGCTGCGATAGCCGAAGGCGCTGGTTTTGCCCGGGCGCAGGTAATCATCCGCCGATTTCGGGCGGAAGGAGACATTCCCCCCGATGGCGCTGTTGGCCGTTTCCGTCGAGGTGGCGCCGGACTGGATATCCACGCTGCCGTACATATAGGGGTCGATATAATCGCGGCCGATGCCGAAGGTGTTGAGCCCGGCGCGACCGACGTAGCCACGGCCGGTGGCGTTGGGCTGGGCGATACCGTCCACGTCGATGCCGACGCGGTTGCTCTCCATACCGCGAATGTTGTAGCCGGTGTAGCCCCCGCGGTCGAAGCCGCTTTTGCCGTTGCCGGAGCCGCCGCTGGCCCCGGTGGCGCTGATGAGCGGCTCATAGCGCATGATCGAGCCGAAATCGTTAGCGCCTTTATCCTCCAGCTCCCGGGCGCTGATGCTGTGCTCGTTACCGGCTTTTTGCGCCGGCGCGGGAGCGGTGACGGTCATTTGTTCCGAGGTGTCATCCACCGCCTCGCCGCCGATGGCGGAAGTGCCTGCTGCGACGGCAGAAGTTTGATAAATTGCTGCAAGCAAAGAGGTCACCAGCAGGCGTTTTTTACACCCTGCTGCTGACGGAGTCGATTTGTACATAGTCGCCACGCCTTGATCGTTATTAGTATCGGCTCACGCGTTACTTCCAGAGTTGCAGGTTGCTCCGTCTTTTCCGTTGCGGATAGGGTCTAACTCCATTTGTTGATTGCGAATGGTAATGATAGGTATTATCGTTTGCAACAAAATATTGATGTATTCCTCATTTAAACTGCACTTTGTTTACACTGTGCCCTTTCAGCCTGAGCGAGATGACGATGAATTCAAAAGCGGCTATCACCATCACCTATTGTTCCCAGTGCAACTGGATGCTGCGCGCCAGCTGGATGGCGCAGGAGCTGTTACACACCTTCAGCACCGATATCGCCTCGGTGACGCTGGTGCCGGGCACCGGCGGGATCTTCACTATCGATATCGACGGCCAGCAGATCTGGGAGCGCAAGCAGGATGGCGGCTTTCCGGATGCGGCAGAGCTGAAACGCCGGGTGCGCGATGTCTGCTTCCCGGAAAAAGCATTGGGGCATGTTGATAAACCCGCTAACCCGACCTGATCGTTAGGAAAGCGGCTGCGTGGCCGGCTTAAAAGGTGTATTATTGATGCATCTTTTTGTGGGGAGGGAAATTGACGGTGGGCAAACGCATCGAACGTGAAAAGCAGACGATCGGTCGGATGATTGGGCTTTATCAGCGCCGCTGTCCGGAGGCCCGCGACGACGCCGAACACTATCAGGCGCTGAACGCCTACGCCGATAAGCGCCTTGATAAGTGCGTGTTTGGCGACAATAAACCGGCCTGCAAGCAGTGTCCGGTGCATTGCTACCAGCCGGCGAAGCGCGAAGAGATGAAGCAGATTATGCGCTGGGCCGGGCCGCGAATGCTCTGGCGTCACCCGATCCTGACCCTTCGCCATCTGCTGGATGACAGGCGGCCGGTGCCGCCGCTGCCGGAAAAATACCGACCGAAAAAATAGCGGCCTTCCCCGGCCTGCGCGGCGCGCAGCCGGCGGACAACTCGCGTTTTTTGTAGCCCCGGTAAGGCGTTAGCCGCCGCCGGAGATGGTTGCTGAAGTTTTCTGTTTCCGGCTATCCCGGATCGTGCTTGCCACAAAGGCGACCACAAACAGCGCGGTGAACAGCACCACGATAGTCGGCGCCGGCGCGCTATCGAGATAAAACGCCAGCCACACCCCTCCCGCCGAGCAGCAGACCGCCACTGCCACCGCCAGCAGCAGGGCGTGGATAAAGCGCCGTACCAGCAGGAGCGCGATCGCCCCGGGGGCAATCAGCAGCGAAATCGACAGAATAATCCCTACCGACTGCAGCGTCGCGACGATGGTCAGGGCGATCATGCACAGCAGGCCGTAGTGCAGCAGCCCCACGCGCAGGCCGCTGGCTTTGGCCTGCGTCGGATCGAAGGCGTGCAGCAAAAAATCCCGCCATTTCAGCCCGATAATCAGCGCAATCACCAGCGCGATAGCCGCCGTTTGTCCAATATCGCTGAGGGAGATCCCCAGCATATCGCCGAACAGAATATGGTCGAGATGGACGTCGGACTGGATCGCTACGTACAGCACCAGCCCGGCGCCAAACATGCCGGAGAAGACAATTCCCATAATGGTATCGCGTTTGAGGCGGCTGTTATCGTCAAGAAAACCGGTCGTTACGGCGCACAGCAGCCCGGCGATAAACGCGCCGATGGCGAAGGGGATGCCGATAATGTAGGCCAGCACCACGCCGGGAAAGACCGCGTGGCTCATGGCGTCGCCCATCAGCGCCCAGCCTTTAAGCACCAGAAAGACCGACAGCAGCGCGCAGGGCACGGCGACGACCATCGATACCGTTATCGCGTTGACCATAAATGGAAACTGAAACGGAGCCAGGAACAGATTCAGCATGCAGCCTCCCTGGCGCGGCGGCGGTTGGCCAGCAGGCCATGCTTCGGCGCAAAGATAAAGGTGATGAGGAACAGCAGCGTTTGCGCCACCACGATAATACCGCCGGTGGCGCCGTCGAGATAGTAGCTGAGCCAGGCGCCGAAGAAGCTGGTCAGGCTGCCGATGGCGACGGCGATGGCCAGCAGGCGCGGGAAGCGGTCGGTTAACAGCCAGGCGGTGGCCCCGGGAGTGACCACCAGGCAGATGACCAGAAAGGCGCCGACGGTCTGCAGCGCCGCTACGGTGCAGGCCGCCAGCAGGGTAAAGAACAGCAGCTTCAGGCCGCGGGTGTTCAGACCAATCGAGCGAGCGTGGTTTTCATCGAAGAAGGTCACCATCAGATCTTTCCACTTCAGCAGCAGGATCGCCATCGAGATAAAGCCGATCGCCGCCAGCTGGATAATATCCTCCGGGGCGATGGCCAGAATATTGCCGAGGATAATGGTCTGGATATTCACCGACGTCGGGTTCAGCGACACCATAAACAGTCCGATACCGAAGAAGGAGGAGAAGATCAGGCCGATAATCGCATCCTCTTTTAGCCGCGATCGCTGCTGCAAAAACAGCATACTGCCCGCCGCCAGGCCGCCCGAGAGAAACGCGCCGAGGGCAAACGGCAGGCCGAGCATATAGGCCCCGGCGACGCCGGGCACAATCGAGTGGGAAAGGGCGTCGCCAATCAGCGACCAGCCTTTGAGCATCAGGTAGCAGGAGAGAAAGGCGCAGACGCCGCCCACCAGCGCCGATACCCACATCGCATTGAGCATATAGTGATAGCCAAACGGCTCCAGCAGCCAGCTCATCGTGGTCCTCCCGCCGCGCGCCGGCTGATAAACGGCCGCTCGTCATCGGTGATAATCTGCGCTTCCGCGCCGGTGAGGGCGACGTGGCGCAGCACGCCGCTGAAAGCCCGCTCCAGATTCTCGGCGGTGAAGGTGGTTTCTGTCGGGCCGCTGGCCAGCACGGTGCCTTTTACCATCACCGTATAATCGCAAAACTCACTTACGGACCCGAGGTTATGGGTGGAGACCAGCATGGTGCAGCCCTCATCGCGTAGCTCGCGCAGCAGGCTGATGATCCGCGCTTCGGTCTGCACATCGACGCCGGTAAAAGGCTCATCCAGCAGGATCACCTGACCCTGCTGAGCGATGGCGCGGGCAAGGAAGACGCGCTTTTTCTGCCCACCGGAGAGCTCGCCAATTTGCCGATGGCGGTACTCGCTCATGCCCACGCGGGCCAGCGCGGCATCGACGATTTCGCGATCGCGCGGCTTTGCCCGCCGCAGCCAGCCCATATGGCCGTAGCGGCCCATCATCACCACATCCTCCACCAGCACCGGGAAGGACCAGTCCACCTCTTCCGACTGCGGGACATAGGCGACCAGATTCTGGCGCAGCGCGCGATTGACCGGCTGGCCGAGTATGGCGATTTCGCCGTGACCGATGCGCACAAAGCCCATCAGCGCTTTAAACAGCGTGGATTTACCCGAGCCGTTAACCCCCACCAGCGCGGCAATGGCGCCGCGTGGTACGCTGAACGAGGCGTCGCGCAGGGCGGTGTGGCCGTTGCGCCAGGTAACGGTGAGCTGGTCGACATACAGACCCGCTTGCGCTGTATTCATAGCTGTTTCCTCATCCCGTCCTGGATACCGTTGACGATGGTTTCGGTGGTGACGCGCAGCAGGTCGAGCCAGGTCGGCACCGGGCCGTCGGCGGCGCTCAGGGAATCGACATACAGCAAGCCGCCGTAGTGGGCGCCGGCTTCGCGCGCCACCTGACGCGCCGGTTTATCGGAGATGGTGCTTTCGCTGAAGATCGTCGGGATCTGTTCTCTCTTCATGGTGTCGATAACCTTGCGCACCTGTTGCGGGGTACCCTGCTGGTCGGCGTTAATCGGCCACAGATAGAGTTCGCGCAGGCCATAGTCGCGGGCCAGATAGGAGAAGGCTCCCTCGCTGGTGACCAGCCAGCGCTTATCCTCCGGCAGCTGCGCCAGTCTGGCCTGCAGCGGCGCCATCGTCTGGCGGATCTTCTCTTTGTAGGCCTCGGCGTTGCGGCGATAGGTGTCGGCGTGAGGCGGATCGTATTTCACCAGCGCGTCGCGAATATTATCGACATAGATCAGGGCGTTATCTGCCGACATCCAGGCATGGGGATTGGGCTTCCCGCTATAGGGACCCGCGCTGATGCCCATCGGCTGGATCCCCTCGCTGACCACCACCTCCGGGACGCCCTGCAAGTGTTGATAAAAGCGGGCAAACCACCGTTCGAGATTGAGACCATTGCTGAGGATCAGCTGCGCCCCCTGTGCGCGTTTGATATCGCTGGGGGTGGGCTGGTAGTCGTGGATCTCCGCGCCCGGTTTGGTGATGGAGCTGACGACGGCGGCATCGCCGGCCACGTTCTGCGCCATATCGGCGATAACCGTGAAGGTGGTGATAACCCTGAATTTCTCCTGCGCCGAGGCCGGCGCCGCGGCCAGCAGGGCCAGCGCGCTGGCCAGCAGCAATGATTTCAGCGGTGTCAGATGCAGCATAGGATCCCTCGCAATGGTGTGGTTAATTTCTCAGCGTTTATAGCAATTGCTATGTTATATAGCACAAGCTATTTATAAATGAAAATAATTCTTATTTGCGTGCGGGGATAATAATGAGCCGGGAAACGAAAGCGCGAGAAAGGGGGAGGCAAGGTTGGCCCGGCGCGAACCGGGCGGAGATCAAGAGATATCGGCGACCGACTGGCGCGGGATCAGGCGGCCGGCCAGCGAGCGGCCCTCGGCGGTGAACGTTGGCCGGTCGTCTATCAGGCTGCGAATACGCTGAATACAGTTATCCAGCAGCGCCTCCAGTGGCCATGAGATGCAGGTCAGCGGCGGATAGAGCAGCGAGGCGAGGGGGGAATCCTCAAGGCTCAGCAGGGAGACCTCCTGCGGGACGGCGATGGTGAATTCGCGCAGCAGGCGCATTGCTTCAGCCGCGTAGCGGTCGCGTTTAACGATAATGACTGAGTATTTACTGAAGCTGTTAATTAAGGTCAGCAGCGCCTGCTCGACATCATCGTTGGCCGTCAGCACCAGCTGGCGGTTAAAAGGAATGGAGTAGTTCTGCAGGACGTTGCGGTAGCCTTCCAGCATCTGGCGGCTGGCATCGTCGCTATCGCTGTCCACCAGCAGGGCGATGTTGCGGTGTCCCTTGCCAATCACATAGCGGCAGGCGCTTTCGGTGGCGAAGGCGAAGTCATAGCCCTGGCTGTTGCTTCCAGCGACGCCGAAGCGGTCAAAGGCGATAACGTTGCGCGGCGCGTCGGCGGCAACGGCGCCCAGCACCACCACCGCCACGCACTGGCGCTGCAGATCGTCGATCGCCGCCGCCTGCTCTACCGGGTCGCTGACGTACTGGACCAGCAGGCTTTTATTCAGCCCTTTCAGCGCCTGCGAGAGGAGCGGCAACAGACGCGCGCCGTGGCTCTCGTCCTGCGCGGAAATCACCAGGCCAACGTGGCTGGATGTCTGACTGGCGAGGTTTTGCGCGGCAAAGCTCGGGCGATAGTTGAGTTCTTCAACGGCCCGCAGCACAGCTTCCCGGCTCTCTTCGCGCACGCCCCGGGTGCCGGTCAGCACGCGGGAAACCGTCGCTCTTGAGACATTCGCTAATCTTGAAACATCATCAATCGTTGGCATGGCTTTTTCTGTCTGGACATTTTCGCCTAGCTTAACATACCTGCTGAAAAAAGTGTCTACCGAGGCCCGTCCGCGGCGCCGGGCAACCGGGGCAGCCAGGCCGCGCCGCGCACGCCGCTGGCGTCGCCGAAGCGGGCCGGTTTGATCTGCGTGCGGCAGCTGTCGGAGAAGATCCACGGCACGATGGCGGCAGGTAGATCGCGATAGATCTGGCTGACGTTGGACAAACCGCCGCCCAGCACAATCACCTGCGGGTCGAGAATGTTGATCACTGACGCCAGGCTGCGGGCAAAGGCGTCGATAAAATGACGCCAGTGGGCCAGCGCGCGCGGATCGCCGTTTTGCGCTGCGGCGACAATGGCTTCCGCACGCGCTTGTTCCCCGTAGCGGCGGGCGAAGCCGGTGCCGGAAACAAAGCTTTCGATGCAGTTCGTTTTGCCGCAGTAGCAGGGCTGCGGCGGGCCATCGCGCTCAGGAGTATAGCCCGGCAGCGGATTATGTCCCCACTCTCCGGCGATAGCGTTGGGGCCGCTGAGCAGCTGTTGATGAACGGCGATCCCGCCGCCGCAGCCGGTACCGATAATCACTCCGAAGACGGTGGTGGCGCCGGCGCCGGCGCCATCGACCGCCTCGGAAAGGGTGAAGCAGTCGGCATCGTTTGCCATCCACACCGGTTGGCCAAGCTGCTGCATGATATCCCGGCGCAGATCGTGGCCGTTGAGCACCAGGCAGTTGCAGTTTTTAATGCGTCCGCTTTGCGGATCGATAGCCCCGGGCAGGCCGATCCCCAGAGTGAACGGCTGCGGGCTGACCGCGCGCATATCGGCAATCAGGGTCAGCAGTTGACGCATAAAGGCGTCATAGCTCTCTTTGTGGGTTGGCCGACGCAGGCGCTGGACGCATTCGCCTGCGGGATCCAGCAGTACGGCCTCCATTTTGGTGCCGCCAATATCTATTCCAAGATGTAACATAGTGACCTCGGGGTATCAGACCCGGCCAGCACGTCTGGCCGGGCAAGGCGCTAGGCGTGAAGCGGTTGCGCGCGGTAAATCGCAATCAGTTCGGCAATCAGCTCTTTCGCCAGAATGGAGGTCATCAGGTGATCCTGAGCATGGACCATCACCAGCGTCATTTTGGTTTTTCCCTCGCCTTCGTCAGCTTCGATAAGCTGGGTCTGCACAAGGTGAGCTTCGCGGGAATAGTGCGTCGCTTCCTGCATTTTGGCGTCGGCGGTGGCGAAATCACCCGCTTTAGCGGCGTGCAGCGCTTCGTAGCACAGGCTACGGGACTGGCCGGCGTTGATGATGATCCCCATCACCTGTTCTTCTAATTCCATGATTATCCTCTGAATCGTTAGCGTTAAGCGGTTTGCGCCGCGTTTTCAGCCTGGTCGACGGCGTTTTCACGCTCCTGGGCCAGCAGCTGTTTTTCGTAAGCTTTGAGAAATGGCAGGTACATCACCATGGCGGTGGCCATACAAATAAGGCACAGGATCACCGGGCTAAAGCTCCAGTTCGCCGCCCACGAGGCGCCGATAGGGGCCGGCGTCGTCCACGGCGTCATCGACACTACGCGGCTGACCAGGTCCAGCTTCAGCGCAAAGTATGCCAGGGTCGCGTTGACCATCGGCACCAGCACGAACGGCAGGAAGAACAGCGGGTTCATGATGATCGGCGCGCCGAACAGAATCGGTTCGTTGATGTTAAATACGCCCGGCACCACGCCCATCCGGCCAATCGTCCGCAGATGCACGGCCTTGCTGCGCAGCAGCATCAGCGCCAGCGGCAGGGTTGAGCCGACGCCGCCGATCAGCAGATAGTGATCCCAGAAGCCCTGGACATAGATGTGCGGGATAGCGGTGCCAGCGGCCATCGCCGCCTGATTGACCGACAGGTTGGCCATCCAGAACGGGTTCATGATCCCGGTGACGATCAGCGCGCCGTGGATCCCGGCGAACCACAGTACCTGACAGACCAGCACTGACAGCAGGATCGCCGGCAGCGTATCGGAAGCTGCGACCAGCGGTTTCACCAGCGACATGATCGCTTCCGGAATGATCATCCCCAGCTGGGCCTCGATAAACAGGTTCAACGGATGTAGCGTCAGGATGATCGCCAGCACCGGGATCAGGATCTCGAACGAGCGCGCTACCCCGGCAGGCACTTCCGGCGGCAGGCGAATGGTGATGTTATGTCGCTTGAGGAAGGCGTACAGCTCGGTGGAATAGATAGCCACCAGAATGGCGGTAAAGATCCCCTGGCCGGAGAAGTAGGCAGTAGAGATCTGGCCATCTTTCAGCGGCGCGGCGACCAGCAGAAACGACATCAGCGACAGCATCCCGGCGGTCAATGAGTCCAGGTGATGGTGCTTGGCGAGGCTGGCGGCGATCCCGACGGCGATAAACAGGGTCATCACCCCCATGCTGAAGTTGAACGGCAGCATCAGCGCCTCGCGATGATCGAGCGAAAATTGCAGCCAGGCGCGGGCAAAGCCCCACGTCGTATCCGGAGAAAACGGCGGGAAGATAAACACCAGCAAAAACGAGCCGACGATCATAAAGGGCAGGGCGGTAATAAAACCGTCGCGGATGGAGGTAACGTATTTTTGCTGGCCGATCGCTCCCGCCATAGGCGTGATCTGCCGTTCGATCACATCGATCAATTTAGCGTACAGAGAGCTCATGATCTTTCCTTAGTTCTTGTTTTCGATGAGGGAAAGGGCGAAATCAAGGACTGCGGCGCCTTTTTGCATGCCGTAGTCCATCATATTGATGGGTTCGACGCGGATACCGTATTTATCCGCCTGCTTTTGCAAATCCTGCTGCATGTATTTCACCTGCGGCCCCAGCAGCACCACCTGATAATGGCCAACCTGTTCGGCGAACTCCGCTACGCCATAGGCGTTGATCTCTACCGGCAGGCCCCGCTGTTCGGCTTCCGCAATCATTTTTTTCATCAGCAGGCTGGTGGACATGCCTGCCGAACAACACAACATAATTTTTTTCATAAGTACCGCTCCTGATGAGGTTGGATGTGCGGACTATAGTCAAAATGGATGCATTACGGAAAGCGCTTTCCATTTATGGATTTATTTATTGTGACCATGATCACCTATGGCAGGCTTTCACTTTCCGGTGTTGTGGGCGATCATCCCGGCGAGACAATCATTCGCAAAGGTAGGAGTATGAACATTCAGTTAATGAATGTGGCCGTGGACATCATCGAGCAGCGGCTGGCGCCGTTGGCGAATGTTCTGACGCGCAACAACCACATTACGGCGATGCGCGATAGCTTTGCGCTGGCGATGCCATTTGTGATTGTTGGCAGCCTGTTGGTTCCCATTTTGTTTCCGCCCGTTTCCATCGACGGCGCCTCGCGTTTCGGCCAGGTCTATTTGCTGCTGCGGCCTATCCTGCTGCCGACCTTTCAGCTAACCATTGGCCTGGTGGCGCTGATTGTCGCTTTCGGCGCCAGCGCCAGTCTCGCCAAGCAGTACCGTCTGCCGGAACGGCTCTGTGGTTTAACCGGGTGTCTGGCTTTTCTGCTGTTTATTGGCTTTCGCGAGACTGCGGTGAGCAACGTTTATCTCGGCGGCATGGGGATATTTACCGCCCTGATATCCAGTACCTACTCCATTGAGATAATTCGTTTTTTCTACAAAAAAGGCTGGTGTATCCGCCTGCCTGATGAAGTGCCGCTGATGACTCGCAATGGCTTTCAACTGCTGATCCCGCTGCTGGTGGTGATGCTGTCGATAAGCGTGATGAATGCCATACTGCTGCAGACGACCGGGCGCATCGTACCGGAGCTAATCAGCGAAGCGGTGCGACCGCTGGTGCTGGCGTCCGACACGTTGATGGCGGTACTTATCTCTTTGTTAATCTGTAACTTACTCTGGTTTATCGGTATCCACGGCGCGCTGATTATCACCGGGATTATGAACCCCTTCTGGATGACCTATCTGTTTGAAAATCAGCAGGCTTTGGCGGCGGGTTCGCCAACGCTGCCGCATATTTATCTGCAGGGATTCTGGGATTTTTACCTGCTGATCGGCGGTATCGGCTCCACTCTGCCGCTGGTATTGATGGCGATGCGCAGCCGCTCACGGCAGCTGAAAAGCGTGGCCAAAATTGGCCTGCTGCCGTCGCTGTTTAATATCAACGAGCCGATACTGTTTGGTTTTCCGGTGATCATGAACCCGGTTTTTTTACTGCCGTTTCTCTTTGTTCCGCTGATAAATGCCTGTATTGCATGGTATTTGACTCAGCTGGGCATCCTCGATCGCGCGGTGGCGATGCTACCCTGGTCGATGCCTTCTCCGCTGGGGGCGGCATGGTCGGCGAACGGCAGCTGGAAAAATTTGTGCATGAGCCTGTTCGCGATGTTTAACGCCTGGATGCTTTATCGCCCCTTCTTCAAAGTTTACGAACGCCAGCTCGCGGAAACCGAGCGCTGATCCCCTCGCCGTCGGCGGCTTCTCCCCCGACGGCACCTGTTCACTTTCTCTTTCTTCCGCTCTGCTGCCGGCTTCCGGCGGTATTCTTGTTATTTTATGTGATCAGTCTCACGAATATATTCGTCGCAGAGCGAATTTTGTGAACCAGATAGGCAATTATGGAAAGCGCTTTCCATTAGTGGATGTACATTTCCATTTTTGATCCGTAAATTTCCCCTCCGTTATCGGTTCGTGTTAACAAACATAACGTGGGAAAAAAATAATGATAAAGCTGAAACACTCAATACCTCTGGCTCTCCTCTCGCTGGCCGGGACCAGCAGCCTGGCCTGCGCCGATCCGAAGTATGATTTTGCGCTGCATGGCTATATTCGCTCCGGGATCCTTGCCAATTCTGATGGCAACCGCGCGGACTCCGTCGGCTTGATGCCGGACGGCAAGTGGCGACTGGGCAACGAAGAAGACACCAAGATCGAACTGATCCCCACCGTGACGCTGACGGCGGACAGCGGCGTGGTGGCGAAAGTGCAGGCCAACCTTACTCACCAGTCGAAATGCACCTCCGACTGGAACTGTCAGGATGACGATGGCCATGATGTGCAGTTTCGTGAAGGGTTCGCCGAGCTGAGCAATCTGGATTTTGCGCCGGAGATGACCTTCTGGGCCGGTAAGCGCTACAGCAGCTCCAACACTTCCAGCCATCAGTTTGACTGGGAGTACATTCAATACAATGGCACCGGCGGCGGCTTCGATAACATGGATCTGGGCTTCGCCCGCTTCGACGCCGGGGTCTACGCCTTTTCGCCCACCGATGAAACCAAAGCCTACCCGGTGGATAAGGGAGATCAGGGCTACCCGGATGATTACTCCCTCAACCTGTGGCTGAAAAAGATCGCCGGGACAGGCTTCGATCTGGAGCTGATCGGCCACCACATGAACCGTAACGAAAAGCATCCGACTTCCGCCGAAAAGGGCTATGGCGTGACCGGTATTTATAACTTTGACGGTTTCTATGGCCTCACCGGGGGGTACTCCCGCCTCGCATTGCAGTACGGCAAAGGGCTGGCGGCGGGCGACTCGCTGGGTAAAAACGGCTGGGGCTGGGCCAATCTGGAAAACACCCAGTCCTGGCGGGTGGTGCTGGATAGCGTGGCCTCGATGGGCGATCTGGAAATCTCCACCTTTGCCTTCTGGCAGAAGGATAAAAACTACCGCTGGTGGACGGAAGATGACAATGGCTGGGGACGCTCGATGTGGGTCGCCGGTATCCGCCCCTATCATCAGATTACCCGCAACTTTGCCATGCAGTACGAGCTGGGCTACGAATACCTGGATGACAAAAACTACAAAGGGGTTAACGGAAAAGGCAAAGGCGGCCTGACCAAAGTCACCGTTGCGCCAACGCTGACCTTTGACTCCGGCTTCTGGGCGCGCCCGCAGCTGCGTTTCTTCGTCACCTACGCGAAGTGGGACAAAGGTGTCTCCGATGCGCTGGACGGCAACTACAACTGGGATACCAATACCATCACCGCCGGCGGTTATTCCCGCAGTGGCTCAACCGACACCGTTAACTTCGGCGTACAGGCCGAAGTCTGGTTCTAAGGAGAGACAGCGATGAAGCCGATGAAAAACCTGCTGCTAATGGGGCTGCTGTCCGCGCTGGGGGCCGGCGGGGCGCTGGCCGCCGAGCGCTCGCATTTTGAACACTTTATCACTCGCGACGGCGCCGCTCTCAAGGATGGCGATAAGGTGTTTCGCTTCGCCGGGATCCACGCGCCGGAGCTGCACCGCATTGAAGACGACGCCCGCGGCCCCTGCAGGGCAGACCCGCGCGGCTGGGGGCAATACTTTAAATGGCCGACGGCCCAGGAGCAGCAAAACTGGATCCAGGCGATGGTGCAAACCGGGGCGAAAGCCCAGCGCGTCTACGTGCTGTCGGTGCAGCAGGAGTTTGACAAGGCCTGCGGCCGCGAGACCCATATTCTCGCGCCGGAAACGGCGGACGGCATGCCGCGGCTGAATGAGAAAGCCATGCGGGTGTATGACAACATGATTGCCGAAGCGGATAAACAGGGATTGCGACTGATCCTGCCCTTTATCGACCACTGGTGGTGGTGGGGCGGGCGCGAGCAGCTGGCGGCGTTCTACCACGAAAAAGCGGAAGACTTTTATCGTACCGATAGCAAGACCTTCAAAGCCTATCTGGATGTGATCCGTCAGGTCATCACCCGGACAAATACCGTCACCGGCCGCGCCTATTTTGATGAGAAGGCGATCATGGCCTGGGAGACCGGTAACGAGCTGGAGGATACCAATGCCGATTTTCTGCAGCAGACCGCGGCGTGGATTAAAAAGTGGGCTCCCAACCAGCTGGTGATGGATGGCACCTATAAGAAAATCAATTCTTTTGCGTTGACTGACCCCAATGTGGATATCGTCAGCAATCACTATTACACCAACGCCGATAATAACCATCCCGGGCAGGTGACGCAGGATCTGCGCGCCGTCGGCGGGCAAAAAGTCTATCTCGTCGGCGAGTTTGGCTTGCTGCCGGCGGATCAGCTGAACGCCATTATGCAGTCGATTGTTCACAGCGAGGTCAACGGGGCGCAAGCCGCCGGGGGGCTTATCTGGGGCTTCCGCGGCCATCGTCACGACGGCGGCTTCTACTGGCATAAGGAGTCGACCGGACACTACAGCTACCACCTGCCGGGGTTTGCAAAAGAAGGCGAAGCGAACCAGGAGCAGGCGGTGGTCGATCTGGTGCGCACCGCCGCAGCGCAGATGGCCGGACAGCAGAGGATGGCGCCGCTGCCGAAGCCGGACGCGCCTCTGCTGCGCGAGACCACCTCGCCCTTCGCGATCAACTGGATGGGTGCCGCGGTAGGACGTAGCTACGATGTCGAACGCGCTGGCTCGCCGACCGGGCCGTGGACGGTGGTGGGCCGGGATATATCCGATGGCGTTAACGAATGGAACCCGGAAACCATGGTTCTGTTCCGCGACGATTATCGTCAGCTTCAGCTCGGGCGGACGTACTACTACCGGGTGAGGGCGAAAAACGAGAGCGGTCGTTCTGCCCCTTCCAATGTGATTAGCGTGAAGCATAGTGAGGTGAATCAGCCGCCGGCTATCACGCTGGAACCCGCCTTAACTACCACTCAGGACCAGGGCGTCGAGCTTACGGCCAACTGGCAGGACGATGGCCTGCCGTCGCGAGAGGTGAAAGTGGGCTGGCAGCACGCCGGCGACGGACAGGTACATTTCTGCCATGCCGATCGGCCGCAAACCCGGGCCTGGTTCACGGCGCCAGGCACCTATGCGCTGACGTTCACTGCCGACGATGGGCTGCTGAAAAGCAGCAAAACCGTGACCGTGACGGTGGGCGAGGCGACGGGGAAGGCGCCGGCGGATTTCTGTCGTTATCACGGCAAAGTCTATGGCGTGGCTGAGGGGCGCCTGACGGTAATGAAGAGTGATAAAGACGCGCTGGCAGTTGGCGAGGACGGTTTTCTCGGCCCATTTGCCAGCGAGGGGGATAAGATCAGTTGGCAGGTGCAGGCGCCGTGGAGCGGTCAGTTCCAGCTCAACGTAACCTTCAACGGCAAATGGGGCGGCAAGCAGAACTCCTTTGTCGTCAACGGGGGCGCTCCGCAGGCCGTGGCCTTCCCGCAGACGGATGAGCAGGGCCAGCAGCTGCGGATACCCGTAACGCTGAAAGCGGGGAGCAATCAGGTTGACTTCGGCCGCTTCGCCGGCGACTGGGGCTATATGTTTATTAAATCGATCGAAGTGGTCGCGGAGTAGTACGCTCAGGCTGCGCCAGACGGGCGCAGCCTTTTTTCGAAAGGAGAGGTTATGCAGCAGTATCAGTTTCCGCAAGGGTTTCTGTGGGGGGCGGCGGCGTCCGGCCCGCAAACGGAAGGGGTCACCAATAAACGCCATCGTTCCATCTGGGACAGCTGGTTTGCTGAACAGCCGGAGCGATTTTATCAACAGGTAGGGCCGCAAACCGTGTGTGATACTTATCATCAGTATCCGCAGGACGTGGCGCTGATGAAACAGACCGGCTTTAACTCGTTTCGAACCTCGATTCAGTGGTCACGACTGATCGCGGATTTTGAAACCGGCGCGCCGGACCCGGACGCGGTGCGTTTTTATCACGCCTATCTTGATGAGATGATCGCCAACGGCATTGAGCCGATGATCAATCTCTACCATTTTGATATGCCGGAGGTGCTGCAGAAACAGTACGGTGGCTTTGAATCGGCGCACGTAGCAGAGCTGTTTGCCCGCTTTGCCCGCACCGCCTTTAACCTGTTTGGCCATAAGGTTAAATACTGGATAACCTTCAACGAGCCGATTGTACCGGTTGAGGGAGGCTACCTGTACGACTTCCACTATCCGTGTAAGAAAGATGGCCGGCTGGCGGCGCAGGTGGCGTTTAACATTATGCTGGCGCATGCCAAAGCGGTAACGGCTTATCGTGAACTGGCGCTGGCGGGCGAGATCGGCGTGGTGCTCAACCTGACTCCGAGCTATACGCTCACCGACAGCGACGCGGATAAAAAGGCCGCCTGGTATGCCGACCTGTTTTTTAACCGCAGCTTCCTTGACCCGCTGGTAAAACATGAATTCCCTAAAGCGCTGTGCGAGATCCTCGCCGCCCACGACTGCCTGCCGACGACCAGCAAAGACGACGTGGCGTTGATCCTCAGCGCGGAGATCGATTTTCTTGGGGTGAACTATTACGTGCCGCGGCGGGTAAAAGCGCGTGAGAGCGAATATGACCTCGATTATTTCACCCCGGAATACTATTTCGAAAACGCGGTGAACCCGCAGGGCCGCTTTAACCCCTATCGTGATAACAACGAGATCCTGCCGCAGGCTATTTACGACATTGCCGCCAATATTCGTGAAAACTACGGCAATATTAAGTGGTATCTCGCGGAAATCGGTATCGCGATGGATCGACAATCAGAGGGAGAGCCCGCGGCGGACGGGGTCATAGACGATACTTTCCGCATTCAACTGATGGAAGAGCATCTGGTGCAGCTGCACCGCGCTATCGCCGACGGCGCGAACTGCTTTGGCGTGCATCAGTGGACGTTTATCGACAACTGGTCGTGGATCAATGCCTTCAAACGGCGCTACGGCTTCTGGCGACTGGATCTGGAGACTGGCGAGCGACAGATAAAACGCAATGCGCTGTGGTTTGCCGAACTGGCGACCAGCAACGGTTTTACCCGCGACAAATAGCGCGCTGCGCCAGCGCTCCCTCCTGCCGGCGCGCAAAGAGGGAGCGTGCGAGGCTACACCAGTTCGTCTTTATTAATGCCCAGCCGCTTCATGCGCGACAGGAGCGTGGTGCGCTTCAGCCCCAGCCGCTGGGCGGCGCCCTTCGGTCCGGCCACCACGCCGTTGCTCTCCTTCAGCACCCGGACGATCAGTTGATATTCATCTTCGCCTTCCTCAGGCAGGACCTCTGGTGACCGCGGAGGCTCGACGATATCCCGCTCCGGCAGGGAGAGCTGCAGCACGTTGCCGCGGGTCAGCAGGACCGCCCGTTCGATGACGTTTTCCAGTTCGCGCACGTTGCCCGGCCACTCCATGCGCGTCAGGGTGCGCAGGGTTTCCGCCGGGATGCTGTCGATATTGCGTCCCATGCGGCGGGCGATTTTGAAGGTAAACGCCTTCACCAGCAGCGGGATGTCGTCGGGACGCTCGCGCAGCGGCGGCAGGTGGATCGGGAACACGTTGAGCCGGTAGTAGAGATCGCTGCGGAATTCCCTATCGATAACCATTTGCTTGAGATCGCGGTTGGTGGCGGCGATCAGTCGGACGTCGGTCTGGATCAGCTTGTTGCTCCCCAGGCGTTCGAACTCCTGCTCCTGGAGGACGCGCAGCAGCTTGGGCTGCAGCTCCAGCGGCATATCGCCCACTTCATCAAGGAACAGGGAGCTTTTGTCCGCCAGTTCGAAGCGGCCGATACGCTGGGCGCTGGCCCCGGTAAACGCGCCGCGTTCGTGGCCGAACAGATCGCTCTCCAGCAACCCGGCGGGCATCGCGGCGCAGTTCATCTTCACCATCCGCCGACTGTTTCGTCCGCTGAGGTTATGAATGGCGCGGGCGATAAGCTCTTTACCGGTGCCGGTTTCGCCGAGGATCAGCACGGTGCTGTCGCTGTGAGCCACCATCTCGACCTGCTTGAGCACATTGTTCATCGCCTCGCTGCGGCCGATGATCTCCCCGAATTCGCTCTCGACATTGTTGAGCTGCTCGGTGAGGGCGAGGTTCTCATCCACCAGTCGCTCTTTCAGGCGCTGAATTTCGCGGTAGGCGAGGGCGTTATCGATAGCAATCGACACCCGCTCGGCGATCTGCCGCAGCAGCTTGAGATTGGTGGTGGTAAACACCTGTTCGTCGCACTGCGCCAGCTTCAGCACGCCGAGCAGAGTGTTGCCGGACATCAGCGGCAGCAGGCACAGGGTCTGGATCTTGTTGCCCCACATCTCGAAGAGCATTTTCTCGTACGGCGCGAGAGTGTCATGCTCGTGCAGGTTAAGCAGCAGCATCTCTTTGCTTTTGAACACCCGCTCGGTGAGGGTGCCGGCTTCATCCACCTCGCTCTGGTCGTGAACCGGATGGCTGGCGTCAAGATAGTGGGTGGAATAGATGTTGAGCTTCCCTTTGCGGTTGCTGCGCAGCACTACGCTGATGGCATCGATCCGGAAGTAGCGATGGATCTCTTTCGCCACCTCGCTAACCAGCTCGTCGATATCCAGACGCGAGAGGACCGCGTTGGTGATCGCCACCAGGATGCGAAAGTTGTCGCGCTCGTGGCACAGCAGATCGTAATCGACGTTGTTGCTGACCCGGTTCTGAATCTGCTCGGTGACGACGGCGACGATCTGCGCGAAGGTATGCAGCCGCTGGAACTCTTTCTCGCTCCATGGCCGGTTGTCACGACGCAGAAATTCGCAACCGCCGAAGATCCGCCCGTCGGCCGCCAGCGGCAGCAGCGAGTAGTACCCGAACGGACGATACAGTCCGCTGCGGATAAGCTGCGGCCAGGTGTCGGCAAAGGTTTCATGATCGCAATGCAGGGCATCCGGCCGGGAGAGTAAGCGACGCACCGGACCGTGGGCTAGCACGGTTTCATCTTCGTAGCTCACCGGCTGGCCTGCCTCATCGCAGGCGTATCTGGCCGCGCGGTGGTTGCCTGCGTTCCACAGGATAATGGCCGCTTCGTCGGCCAGCGCGGACTGTTGCACCAGACGGGTCAGGGTTTCGCTTAGCGCGGCCAGGTCGGGCTGCTGTAATAAAAGCCGGGTGATATCGAACAGCCCCTGCTGGCCGAGATCGCTCATCGGTGTATACGACATTGCTTACGTCCAAAACGCGCCGACAACGCGGCGCATAAGAAAATGATGGTACAAATAATAGTATGTTAATAAAGCGGTTGTGACCGCCGTTAACCCATCCATGGGCGCCCGCTGGTTTGGGCAAAATAATTACGCTGGCTTTCTCCCGGCTCGCGCTGCGCTTAGCCGGGCTACATATGCGCGCAGTTTTGTAGCCCGGATAAGGCGCCAGCCGCTATCCGGGACCCGACGCCGTCGTTAACAAATTCTCGGCAGCGGCTCGGCGTGGGGAAGATCGAGCGTCCGCTTCACGCCGTACAGCCCGACAGAACGCACCCCCGGGCGGGCGACCACCTCGCCGATTATCGCCGCCTCGCATCCCAGGGCGTGAGACCGTAGATGCGTCAGCACGTTTTCCGCTTCTTCGCGGGCGACGGCGATCACCAGCTTGCCTTCATTGGCGAAGTTCAGGGCGTCCAGTCCGAGCAGCTCGCAGACCCCGCGCACAGTGTCGTTGACCGGCAGCTTTGCCTCGTGCAGTTCAATGCCGCAGCCGCTGGCGACGGCGAACTCATGGGCGACGGCGTTGACGCCGCCGCGGGTGGCGTCGCGCAGGGCTTTTACGCCGCGCAGCGGCCGCAGGGTTTGGATCAGCGGCGTCAGCACCGCGCAGTCGCTGGACAGCGCGCCGTCGAGCCCCATCTGCTCACGCAGATTAAGGATGGTGGCGCCATGATCCCCCAGCGTGCCGCTGACCAGCAGCACATCGCCGGCGCTGATCTGCTGCGTCCCCCAGCGAACGTCCGCCGGGATGGCGCCGATGCCGGCGGTGTTGATAAACAGCTTATCCGCCGCGCCGCGCGGCACCACTTTGGTATCGCCGGTGACGATGGCGATCCCTGCCGCCCGAGCGGTATCGGCCATGCTGGCGACCACCGCTTCCAGGGTAGTGATCTCCAGCCCCTCTTCGAGAATAAACCCGCAGGAGAGATAGCGCGGGATGGCGCCGCTGACCGCCACGTCGTTGGCGGTACCGCAGACGGCCAGCTTGCCGATATTGCCGCCGGGAAAGAACAGCGGGTCAATCACATAGCTGTCGGTGGAGAAGGCGAGGCGATCCCCCTGAGCGGCAAGCGCCGCCAGATCGAGGCGCGCCTGATCCTCCTGCTCCGCCAGCCAGGGGTTGGCGAAAGCCTGCATAAACAGGTCGCCGATCAGCTGCTGCATTGCCTGACCGCCGCTACCGTGGGCTAACTGGACGCTTTTCATGCTTCATATTCCTGACTGCGATATTGATACCAGGCGGCGCAGGCCCCTTCCGAGGAGACCATCAGCGCGCCAAAGGCGCTTTGCGGATTGCAGGTGCTGGCGAAGAGCGGGCACTGGTGCGGTTTACAGCGACCGGTCAACACCTCGCCGCAGCGGGCGCGCGGGTCGTCGCACACGCGCTGCGGCGCCGGGCGGAAATGGGCCTCGGCATCGAAGCGCTGATAGGCCGGCGTGAGGTGCACGCCGGAGTCGCTGATGACCCCCAGACCGCGCCATTCGCTGTCGCCATCAAGGCAGAACACGTCGGCCATCGCCGCCTGCGCCAGCGGGTTGCCGGCATCCGGCACCACGCGACGGTACTGATTTTCCACTTCGCTACGCTGCGCTATTGTCTGCTCAACCAGCATCACCGCGCCTTGCAGTAGATCAAGCGGTTCGAAACCGGCGACCACTAACGGGCGATGATAGTTGCTGGCGATAAAGCCGTAGGCTTCGGTGCCGATCACCATACTGACGTGGCCGGGGGCGAGAAAGGCGTCGATACCGTTGTCCGGCTGATCCAGCAGGCTGCGCAGGGTCGGCAGCAGGGTGATGTGCTGACAGAAAAAGAAGAAGTTTTCGACGTTGCGCTCCCGCGCCTGACGCAGGGTGAGGGCGGTGGCGGGCATGGTGGTTTCGAAACCGAGACCGAAAAAGACCACCTCACGCTGCGGGTTTTGCTGCGCCAGCCGCAGGGCGTCCATCGGCGAGTAAACGATGCGAACATCGGCGCCGCTGGCTTTCGCCTGCAGCAGTGAGCCGTTTTTGCCCGGCACGCGCATGGCGTCGCCGAAGGTACAGAAGATCACCCCCGGGCGGCTGGCAATCTCAATGCAGGCGTCGATGCGCCCCATCGGCAGGACGCACACTGGGCAGCCGGGCCCATGAATAAATTCGATATTCTCCGGCAACAGCTGGTCGAGCCCGAATTTAAAAATGGCATGAGTATGGCCGCCGCAGACCTCCATAATGCGCAGCGGACGCTGCGCGGTGTGCGGCAGCAGATGGGCACGCTGCTGAAGATGGGCCACCAGCTGCATGACCTGCTCGGGGGCGCGGTATTCGTCAACGTAACGCATTATCGCTCCTCGCCGTACAGCAGGGCGCCGACGTCCGGCTCCACGTCAAACATATTTTGCAGCGCCTCGAGCGTATCGCGCGCTTCGGCTTCATTGATCACGCTCATGGCGAACCCGACGTGCACCAGCACCCACTGGCCGAGACGCGGCTGACCCTGGTCGTCAACGGCGCCCACCAGCGTCAGGTCAACGTCGCGCTGAATGCCACAGACTTCCACCTTCGCCAGCACGCCGTCGATGGCGCAAATTTGTCCCGGAATGCCTATGCACATCGTTGCGTCTCCAGCCAGGTGAGCCACTGGTCCATGCCTTCGCCGCTGGTGGCGGAGAGGAGGATAATTTCAATATGCGGATTGACCTCGCGGGCGCAGGCCAGGCATTTACCGACGTCGAAATTGAGATACGGCAGGAGGTCGACTTTGTTGAGCAGCATCAGGCTGGCGGCGGCGAACATATGCGGATACTTCAGCGGCTTGTCTTCGCCTTCGGTGACCGACAGCACCGCCACCTTATGGCGTTCGCCGAGGTCGAAGCTCGCCGGGCAGACCAGGTTGCCGACGTTTTCAATAAACAGAATGCCGTGGTCAGCCAGCGGCAGGCGCGGGGCGGCGTCGGCGATCATCTGGGCGTCGAGGTGGCAGCCTTTCCCGGTGTTGACCTGGATCGCCGGAGTGCCGGTGGCGCGAATGCGGGCGGCGTCATTGACCGTTTGCTGGTCGCCTTCGATCACCGCGCAGTCGGCACGCCCTTTCAGCCGGGTGAGGGTTTCGGTGAGCAGGGTGGTTTTGCCGGAGCCGGGGCTGGAAACCAGATTCAGCACCAGCTGCTGCTTTGCCGCAAAGCGCGCGCGGTTGCGCGCCGCCAGGCGGTTGTTTTTATCCAGCACGTCGATTTCCACTTCCAGCATCCGCCGCTGGCTCTGGCCCGGGGCGTGAGTCCCCGCTTCGCCATGGCCGTAATGCAGATCGCCCTCTGTCGTGCGGGTGGGGGCGAAGTGGTCAGTTTTGACGCCGGTGATGGTCATCGTCTGGCGTGGGGCGGGCGCGAAGGGGGCGCTGCGGAACGCGGAATGCGGGTTTCGTTCGTCTCCTTCAATATAGAGGTTGCCTTCGCCACAGCCGCATGTCGTACACATAATTTACTCCAATTCTAAACGCTGAATCTGTAAGCCGTCATCCGCCACGATCTGTAGCTGGTCGTTATTGCAGTGCGGGCAGCGGCGGACGTGCTGCGAGACAAGATGGACGTACTGCTGACAGCGTTCGCACCAGCATTCAGCCTGTTGTTCGGCGATATGCAGTTCACACCCCTCCGCCAGCGTGCCGCGGCAGACCAGCTCAAAGCAGAAGGTCAGGGCGCTGGCTTCGACGCAGGAAAATGCCCCGACCTTAAGCCACACGCCGGTCACCCGTCGCGCGCCGGCCTGCTGCGCCTGTTGTTCAATAATTTCCAGCGCCCGCTGGCTGAGGGTGATTTCGTGCATAGTCGCCTCCGTATCGCGATGCGCCTTTTATGCAATAACGATGCCAGAACAGACTCATGGCGGTGGGAAATGTCGATGACGACGCGCCGGGGCTGTCATCGACATGTCGCGTCGGCAGGAGATAAATATAAAAACATAATTAAATCAAATAAATAAAATGTGGCACGGAAAATGCTTAAACGGTGCATCTCATGCTACGGAGAAACCGATATGACTATTTGGGAAATAAGTGAAAAGGCGGATTACATCGCCGACCGTCACCGGCAGCAGCAGGAGCAGTGGCATATCTACTGTAACTCGCTGGTTCAGGGGATCACCCTGTCGAAAGCCCGCCTGCATCACGCGATGAGCTGCGCGCCGGACAAAGAGCTGTGCTTCGTGCTGTTCGGCCATTTTCAGGTGTTCGTCGCCCTGGCGGAAGGCTTCAACAGCCACACCATCGAATACTACGTCGAAAACAAAGGCGGCGGTGATAAGTATCTGATTGCTCAGGCCACGCTCGCCGCGGATGGCACGGTGGACGGGCGGATCAGCAACCGCTCCCGCGACCAGGTGCTGGAGCACTATCTGGCGATTATCGCCACCGTCTATGACCGTCTGTACGACGCCATGGAGCAAGACCAACCGGTGGACTTAAGCCATCTGGCTCTGACCCACTGATCGCAAGGTGTCGACATGTGTCGAAAATGACACCTGCGCAACCTGATTTCGTCAAAAGTGACTTTCACCCGAGGATGACCCGGTGAACCGTTTTGTAATTGCTGACTCCACTGTCTGTATCGGCTGCCGCACCTGCGAAGCCGCCTGCTCTGAGACGCATCGCCAACATGGCCTGCAGGCGATGCCGCGGCTGCAGGTGATGCGTAATGAAAAAGAATCGGCACCGCAGATGTGCCACCACTGCGAAGACGCCCCCTGCGCCGCTGTCTGTCCGGTTAACGCCATCCAGCGCGTCGATGGCGCTGTCCAGCTCAACGAGAGCCTGTGCGTAAGCTGCAAACTGTGCGGCATCGCCTGCCCGTTTGGCGCGATCGAATTTTCCGGCAGCCGTCCGCTGGATATTCCGGCCAATGCCAATACCCGACTGGCGCCCCCCGCGCCGCCGGCGCCGGCCCGCGTCAGCTCGCTGCTCGACTGGGTGCCTGGGGTGCGCGCCATTGCCGTGAAATGCGACCTCTGCCACTTCGATGACCAGGGTCCGGCCTGCGTGCGGACCTGTCCGACCAAAGCGCTGATGCTGGTGGATAGCCGTGATATCGCCCTGGCCAGCAAGCGTAAACGCCAGCTGACCTTTAATACCGACCTTGGCGACTTGTCGCTGTTCCAGGCGCAACAGGGGGAGAGGGAATGAGTGTAATTGGATTAGTCAATCAGGCGGTGACATGGTACGCCGCCAGCGCCGTGCTGGCCTTTGTGTTTGCCATGCGTAAACCGCTCAGCGGCGCCATTGCCGGGATCGGCGGCGCGGTGGCCAGCGCCATGCTGGTGGTTGCCGGCGGGGCCGCGCTGTTGATGCCGGATCGGATCCACGGCGGCATGCTGCAGTTTCTCCATCTGACGATGCGGGTGGGCGGCGTGAACGCCCTGTGGCTGCTGGCCATTGGCCTGTCGGCGCTGCCGGTGTCGCTGTTTAACATTAGCTGGCATCGCCACCCGCAGGTGAAGGCCAACGGCCTGCTGGTCAACCTGCTGCTGGCCGCCGCCACCTGTGCGGTGGTGGTGACCAATATCGGCTCGCTGGTGGTGATGGCGGAGATCATGGCGCTCTGCGCGGCGTTTCTCACGGGCTGCGCCGCCTCCGGCAAGCTGTGGTTTGCCCTGGGTCGTCTCGGCACGTTGCTGATGGCCTGGACCTGCTGGCTGGTGTGGTCGACCTACGGCACCCTCGAGCTGGCGCAGATCAATCTTCAGGCGGTGGATATGATGCAGAGTCCGCTGCTGTGGCTGCCGGGGCTGGCGGGGTTCGCCCTGCTGGCGGGGGCTATCCCGCTGCACGGCTGGGCGCCGCAGGCGCACGCCGGGGCCAGCGCGCCGGCCGCCGCGCTGTTTTCCACTGTGGTCATGAAGGTCGGTCTGTACGGCATGTTAACCGTTTCGCTGGCCGGCGGCGTGCCGCCGCTGTGGTGGGGCGTGATGCTGCTGGTGCTGGGGATGATCACCGCCTTTATCGGCGGGCTGTATGCGTTGATGGAACATAACATTCAGCGCCTGCTGGCCTATCACACCCTGGAGAACATCGGCATTATCCTGCTGGGGCTGGGCGCCTTCGTCACCGGCGTGGCCACCCGCAACAGCACGCTGATGGTGCTGGGTTTCATCGGTGGCATGTATCACCTGATTAACCACAGCCTGTTCAAAACTACGCTGTTCCTCGGCGCCGGGGCGGTGTGGTTCCGCACCGGCCATCGCGATATCGAGAAGCTGGGCGGCATCGGTAAAAAAATGCCGCTGATCTCCCTCGCCATGCTGGTGGGGCTGATGGCGATGGCGGCCCTGCCACCGCTGAACGGCTTCGCCGGCGAGTGGGTTATCTACCAGTCCTTCTTCAAAATGAGCACCAGCGACCTGTTTATTGGCCGTCTTCTGGGGCCGCTGCTGGCGGTCGGCCTGGCGATCACCGGCGCGCTGGCGGTGATGTGTATGGCCAAAGTCTATGGCGTCACCTTCCTCGGCGCGCCGCGGAGCAAAGAGGCGGAAAACGCCACCTGCGCCCCCTGGCTGATGACCCTGAGCGTGGTCATGGCGGCGGTCTTCTGCCTCGTTGGCGGCATCGCCGCGCCGTGGCTGCTGCCGCTGGTGAGCGGTGCCTTCCCGCTGCAGGCCCAGGTGTCGAGCGTGGTGTCGCAGCCGATGATCGCGCTGCTGCTTATCGCCTGCCCGCTGCTGCCGTTCTTGTTGATGATCTTCTTTAAAGGCGATCGCCTGGCGGCGCGCTCGCGCGGCGCGGCCTGGGTCTGCGGCTACGATCACGAACAGTCGATGGTGGTCACTGCCCACGGTTTCGCCATGCCGGTGAAAGAGGCCTTTGCGCCGCTGCTGAAGCTGCGTCACTGGCTGAATCCGGTGCGTCTGGTGCCGGGCTGGCAATCGGCCTCGGCGCCAGCGCTGCTGCGCGGAATGGCGCTGGTTGAGCTGGCGGTGCTGGTGGTGATTGTCATTTCGCGAGGAGCCTGAGAATGAGTTTGTTAATTGCATTGCTACAGGCGCTGGCGCTGTTTGCCGTCGCGCCGCTGTTATCCGGGATCGTTCGCGTCGCCCGCGCGCGGCTGCATAACCGCCGCGGTCCGGGCGTGCTGCAGGAGTATCGGGATATCCTGAAACTGCTGGGCCGCCAGAGCGTTGGTCCCGACGCCTCGGGCTGGGTGTTCCGCCTGACGCCGTACGTCATGGTGGGCGTGATGCTGACCATCGCCACCGCCTTGCCGGTGGTGACGGTGGACTCTCCGCTGCCGGTGCTTGGGGATCTCATCACCTTGATCTACCTGTTCGCCATCGCCCGTTTCTTCTTCGCGATTTCCGGTCTGGACACCGGCAGCCCATTTACCGCGCTGGGCAGCAGCCGCGAAGCGATGCTCGGCGTGCTGGTGGAGCCGATCCTCCTGCTGGGCCTGTGGGTCGCCGCGCAGGTCGCCGGCTCGACGCACATCAGCACCATTACCGATACCCTTTATCACTGGCCGGCAGCGCGCAGCATTCCCTTGATTCTGGCGCTGTGCGCCTGCGCCTTCGCCACCTTTATCGAGATGGGCAAACTGCCGTTCGATCTGGCGGAAGCGGAGCAGGAGCTGCAGGAGGGGCCGCTTTCCGAGTACAGCGGTAGCGGCTTTGGCATCCTGAAGTGGGGCATCAGTCTCAAACAGCTGGTGGTGCTGCAGATGTTTGTCGGGGTCTTTTTCCCGTGGGGCCAGATGACCAGCTTCAGCGTCGGCGGCCTGCTGCTGGCGCTGGTGGTGGCCGTCGTCAAGCTGGTGGTGGGCGTGCTGATCATCGCGCTGTTCGAGAACAGCATGGCGCGTCTGCGTTTTTGTGCCACCTCCCGCGTCACCTGGGCCGGGTTTGGTTTTGCCTTTTTAGCCTTCGTCTCCTTGCTGGTGGCGTGATTTAAGAGAGTTTGAGCATGTCTGAAGAAAAAATCGGTCAACACTATCTTGCGGCGCTGCACCAGGCCTTTCCGGGCGTGGTGCTGGACGAAGCCTGGCAGACCAAAGACCAGTTAACCATCACCGTGAAGGTCAATTACCTGCCGGAAGTGGTGGAGTTTCTCTACTACCAGCAGGGCGGCTGGCTGTCGGTGCTGTTCGGCAACGATGAACGTAAGCTGAACGGCCACTACGCGGTCTATTACGTACTGTCGATGGAGCAGGGCACCAAATGCTGGATCACCGTGCGCGTGGAAGTGGACGCCAACAAACCGGAATACCCGTCGGTGACGCCGCGCGTGCCGGCGGCGGTGTGGGGCGAGCGCGAAGTACGCGACATGTACGGCCTGGTGCCGGTCGGCCTGCCGGACGAACGCCGGCTGGTGCTGCCGGACGACTGGCCGGACGAACTCTATCCGCTGCGTAAAGACAGCATGGACTACCGCCAGCGTCCGGCGCCGACCACCGACGCCGAAACCTACGAGTTCATCAACGAGCTCGGCAGCAAGAAAAACAACGTGGTGCCGATCGGTCCGCTGCACGTCACTTCCGATGAGCCCGGCCATTTCCGCCTGTTCGTTGACGGTGAGAACATTATCGATGCCGATTACCGTCTGTTCTATGTCCACCGCGGCATGGAGAAACTGGCGGAAACCCGCATGGGTTATAACGAAGTGACTTTCCTGTCTGACCGCGTGTGCGGCATCTGCGGCTTCGCCCACAGTACCGCTTATACCACCTCGGTGGAGAATGCGATGGGCATCGTGGTGCCGGAGCGGGCGCAGATGATCCGCGCCATTCTGCTGGAGGTGGAACGCCTGCATTCGCACCTCCTGAACCTTGGTCTGGCCTGCCACTTCACCGGCTTCGACTCAGGCTTTATGCAGTTCTTCCGCGTGCGCGAAACCTCGATGAAGATGGCGGAGATCCTCACCGGCGCGCGTAAAACCTACGGTCTGAACCTGATCGGCGGGATCCGCCGCGACCTGCTGAAAGAGGACATGATCCAGACCCGTCAGCTGGCGCAGCAGATGCGTCGCGATGTGCAGGAGCTGGTGGATATGCTGCTCAGCACCCCGAACATGGAGCAGCGCACCGTCGGCATTGGCCGGCTGGACCCGGAAATCGCCCGCGACTTCAGTAACGTTGGCCCGATGGTGCGCGCCAGCGGCCACGCCCGTGATACCCGCGCCGACCATCCGTTCGTCGGTTACGGCCTGCTGCCGATGGAGGTTCACAGCGAGCAGGGCTGCGACGTGATATCCCGCCTCAAGGTGCGGATCAACGAGGTTTATACCGCGCTGAACATGATTGATTACGGTCTCGATAACCTGCCCGGCGGTCCGCTGATGGTGGAAGGGTTCACCTATATCCCGCACCGCTTCGCGCTGGGCTTCTCCGAGGCGCCGCGCGGCGACGATATCCACTGGAGCATGACCGGCGACAACCAAAAACTGTACCGCTGGCGCTGCCGGGCGGCGACCTACGCCAACTGGCCGACCCTCCGCTACATGCTGCGCGGCAACACCGTTTCCGATGCGCCGCTGATCATCGGCAGCCTCGACCCGTGCTACTCCTGTACCGACCGCATGACCGTGGTCGATGTACGCAAGAAGAAGAGCAAAGTGGTGCCGTACAAAGAGCTGGAGCGCTATAGCATCGAGCGTAAAAACTCGCCGCTGAAATAAGGAATCGCCATGTTTACCTTTATTAAAAAAGTCATTAAGACCGGCACCGCGACGCACGCCTACCCGCTGGAGCCGATGCCGGTAGATAAAAACTTCCGCGGCAAGCCGGAGCATAACCCGCAGCAGTGTATCGGCTGCGCGGCCTGCGTGAATGCCTGCCCATCGAACGCCCTGATGGTCGAGACCGATCTGGCCACTAACCAGCTGGCGTGGCAGTTCAACCTCGGGCGCTGCATCTTCTGCGGCCGCTGCGAAGAGGTCTGCCCGACGGCGGCGATTAAGCTGTCGCCGGAGTATGAGCTGGCGGTGTGGAAGAAAGAGGATTTCCTTCAGCAGTCGCGCTTCGCTATCTGCCACTGCCGGGAGTGCCAGCGGCCGTTCGCGGTGCAAAAGGAGATCGACTACGCCATCGCGCTGCTCAAGCATAACGGCGATACCCGCGCCGAGCTGCACCGCGAAAGTTTCGAAACCTGCCCAGAATGCAAGCGCCAGAAATGTCTGGTGCCGTCCGATCGTATTGAACTGACCCGCCACATAAGGGAGGCCAGCTGATGAGCACTTTACTTGGCCCGCGCGATGAAAACGGCATTCCGGTGCCAATGACGGTGGATGAATCCATCGCCAGCATGAAGGCCTCGCTGCTGAAGAAAATTAAACGTTCGGCCTACGTCTACCGCGTCGACTGCGGTGGTTGTAACGGTTGCGAAATCGAAATCTTCGCCACCCTTTCGCCGCTGTTCGACGCTGAACGCTTCGGGATTAAGGTTGTGCCTTCGCCGCGCCATGCCGATATCCTGTTGTTTACCGGGGCGGTGACCCGCGCGATGCGCTCCCCGGCGCTGCGCGCCTGGCAGTCGGCGCCGGATCCGAAGATCTGTATCTCCTACGGCGCCTGCGGCAACAGCGGCGGCATCTTCCACGACCTGTACTGCGTCTGGGGCGGTACCGATAAAATCGTACCGGTCGATGTCTATATTCCGGGCTGCCCGCCGACGCCCGCCGCCACCCTGTACGGCTTCGCCATGGCCCTCGGCCTGCTGGAGCAGAAAATTCACGCCCGCCTGCCGGGCGAGCTTGACGAACAGCCGACCGAGCTGCTGCACGCCGATATGGTACAACCCCTGCGGGTGCGTATCGATCGCGAAGCGCGGCGTCTGGCGGGCTATCGCTATGGCCGGCAGATTGCTGACGACTATATGCGTCTGCTCGGCCAGGGCGACAGCCAGGTGCTGCGCTGGCTGGAGGCGGAAAAAGATCCGCGTCTGACCGAGATCGTCACCCATCTCAACCAGGTGGTCGAGGGGGCGCGTATCCGATGAGCGAGACGGTGGTGTTCAGTCAGCTGAGCCGTAAATTTATTGATGAGAACGACGCCACGCCGGATCAGGCGCAGCAGGTGGTCTATTACAGCCTGGCGATTGGCCACCACCTCGGCGTTATCGACTGTCTTGAGGCGGCGCTGAGCTGCCCGTGGGAGGCGTATCTGGCGTGGATCGCCACCCTTGAGGCCGGCAGCGCCGCGCGGCGCAAAATGGAGGGCGTGCCGAAGTATGGCGAGATCGTCATCGACAGCAGCCACGTGGCAATGCTGGCCAACGCCTTTGATAAAGCGCAGTCCACGCAGACCCCGCAGCAGCAGGCGTGGAGCAAAGCGATGCTCAGCATGCTGCATGATATTCACCAGGAGAGCGCCATCTATCTGATGGTGAGGAGATTACGTGACTAACGTTTTACTCTGTGTTGGCAACAGTATGATGGGCGACGACGGCGCCGGCCCGCTGCTGGCGGAGATGTGCGCGGCGAACCCGGCCGGCCAGTGGGTGGTCATCGACGGCGGCAGCGCGCCGGAAAACGACATCGTGGCGATCCGTGAATTACGCCCCGAACGCCTGCTGATTGTTGATGCCACCGACATGGGCCTTAACCCCGGCGACATTCGCGTCATCGACCCCGACGACATCGCCGAGATGTTTATGATGACCACCCATAACATGCCGCTCAACTATCTGGTCGATCAGCTGAAAGAGGACGTCGGCGAGGTGATCTTCCTCGGCATTCAGCCGGATATCGTCGGTTTTTATTATCCGATGACCCAGCCGGTGAAAGAGGCCGTTGCCCGGGTATACCAGCAGCTGGCAGGCTGGCAGGACCACGGCGGCTTTGCCCGGCTGGAGGCCGCAGACGATTAACCCTGCGGCGATCAGGGCTCCCCGACGGCGCACGACTGGCCTGCCGGGAGCCCCGTTACCGGCGGCGCCAGCTCAAGATTCTCTATCACTAATTTACCGGGCGACACCGAGACTCTGACCTGCGTGCCGACCGGAAATCCCGCCTGCTCCAGCCAGTCGCCGTTCAGGCTCAGGGCCGCGTGGCGGGTGTAGCGCCGCGTCTCCCGCGTTTTGCGGTTCTCATGGCGTTTTCTGACATAACCCACGGTTAACTGGCGAATGGCCCTGACGATCCCTCTGGCTGCGGGGGGATGCTGTGCGTTCATGATTTGCTCCTTGCTGAAGATACCCCTGAAAATATACTGGATAAAATACCAGTTGTTGTGAACGGGAGGCAAACCAGAAACTGGAATCAGGCTCGAGAAAAAAACATGTAATGGATGCAACAGAAAGCAGACGCCCGTCCCCCGGCCCCCGGCCAGCGCAGGGAGACGGGCGAGCGCCGGAGACGCGCTTAGTCGAGGTCGGCGCCGTTGCTGGCTATTACCTTCTGGTACCAGAAGAACGACTTTTTACGCTTGCGCGCCAGCGTGCCGTTGCCGGCGTCGTCGCGATCGACATAGACAAAGCCGTAGCGTTTGCTCATCTCGCCGGTTGACGCCGAGACCAGATCGATACAGCCCCAGCTGGTGTAACCCAGCACCGGAATACCGTCGCCGATGGCGTCGCGCATCGCCTTGATGTGCTCGCGCAGGTAGCTGATACGATAATCGTCATTGATCTCGCCCCTGGCGTCGATCTCGTCCCGGGCGCCGAGCCCGTTTTCCACCAGGAACAGCGGCTTCTGATAGCGGTCGTACATCATGTTCATGGTGATGCGCAGACCCAGCGGGTCGATGCCCCAGCCCCATTCGCTGGCCGGAATGTGCGGGTTCTTCAGCGACTTGACGATATTGGCGGCATTGGTGTTGCTGGCGTTCATCTCCGCCGAGGCGCAGCGTGAGGCGTAGTAGCTAAAGGAGACGAAATCGACGGTGTTTTTGAGGATCTCGTCATCGCCCGGCTGCTTCGCAATGGTGACCCCCTTTTCCCGGAACACCCGCGCGGCCCACACCGGGTAGGCGCCGCGCGCCTGGACGTCAATAAAGAACAGATTTTCGCGGTCCTTCTCCAGCGCCATCCAGACATCTTCCGGCTTGCAGGAGTAAGGGTAGAAATTACCGCCCGCCAGCATGCAGCCGACCTGATTTTGCGGGTTTATCTCGTGGGCGATTTTTGTCGCCAGCGCGCTGGCCACCAGCTCGTGATGCGCGGCCTGATACTTCACCTGCTCCTGGTTTTCTCCCTCTTCAAACACCAGACCGGCGCCGGAGTAGGGGCTGTGCAGCATGATGTTGATTTCATTGAAGGTGAGCCAGTATTTCACCAGACCGTCAAAAGCTTCAAAGCAGGTGCGGGCGTAGTGGCTGAAGAAATCGACCATTTTGCGGTTGCGCCAGGAGCCGTACTCCATTACCAGGTGCATCGGCACGTCAAAATGGCACAGCGTGACCAGCGGCTCGATACCGTGCTTTTTGCACTCTTCGAACAGCGAGCGATAGAAGGCGATGCCCTGCGGATTCGGCTGCTGCTCGTCGCCGCGCGGGAACAGGCGGCTCCAGGCGATGGAGGTGCGAAAGACGCTGAACCCCATCTCCGCCATCAGGGCGATATCTTCCTTGTAGCGGTGGTAGAAATCGATCGCCTCGTGGCTGGGGTAGAATTCGTCTTCGCGAAGCGTGAAGCGCTTCTCCAGGCCTAATTTTACCGGCAGACGGTGGGCGCCGTGGGGGAGGGTATCCACGGTGGCCATCCCTTTCCCCCCTTCGCGCCATGCGCCTTCAGACTGGTTGGCGGCCAGTGCGCCGCCCCATAAAAATCCCTGTGGGAAACTCGCCATGCGTTACCTCGTTATCAATGATGTGTTCAGGCGTGGGTTGCCTGGGCCTGGGCCTGGCGCGCTCGGGCGTCGGCGGCGGCCTGTTCAACGGGAATATCTTCAAAGCCGAGGATCAGCGTCAGGGCAAACGACAGCACTACCGACAGCGCCATCACGCCAAACACCCAGACGATGGTCATTGGATTGGCTGGATCGAAAAACTGCACGCTGGTGAACAGCCCCGGCGCCGCCATCGAGTGGCTGGCCAGTCCGGCGATACCCGCCACCGCGCCGCAGATAAAGCCGCTGATCAAGCTGGCGATCAGCGGGCGTTTCAGGCGCACCGCCACGCCGTACAGCGCCGGTTCGGAAATCCCGGCCAGAATCGCCGATGCCGCGGCGGCCAGCGCCGTCTGGCGCAGTTCCGGGTTATTGGTTTTCCACGCCACCGCCAGCGAAGAGCCGCCGAGCGACAGGTTAGCGCCGATCTCCGACGGCATTACCATGCCCTCTTTGCCGGTTTCGGCGATGGTCTGAATGATGGTCGGCGTAAAGACCCGGTGCATGCCGGTCATCACCAGCAGCGGCCACAGCCCGCCCATGATCGCCACCGACAGCCAGCCGAGATAGCTGTGGATCGTATAGACCAGCGCGGAAATGGCGCTGCCGATCCAGATGCCGAGCGGGCCAATCAGCAGGATCGCCAGCGGGGCGGCGATCAGCACGATCAGCATTGGCTTAAGGAAGTTTTTCGTCACCGCCGGGGTAATGCGATCCACCCAGCGTTCGATATACGACAGGCACCAGGTCATCACCAGCGCCGGGATCACCGTGTAGGTGTATTTCACCGCGGTCACCGGGATAAAGGCAAATTCAACGTGTTCGCCCTGAGCGGCTTTGGCCATTAATTCGATAAACCCGGGATGCACCAGCACCCCGGCGATAGCGATGGCAAGCGACATATTGGTTTTGAATTTCACCGCCGCGGAGGCGGCCACCATCAGCGGCAGGAAGAAAAATGCGCCGTCGCCGATAAGCGTCAGGAGGGTCAGCGTCGGCGAGCCTTTCGGCAACGCGCCGCTCATCTCAAGGATCATCGCCAGCAACTTGACCATCGATCCGCCGATAATCGCCGGGATCAGCGGCGACATGGTGCCGATCAGCGCGTCAAGGATCCCGGCGCCGATGCGTTTCAGGGTGACCGGCGCTTTGCCCTGCGGCTCGACCGGGCGCAGGTCGCCGGGCAGCAGATTCACCACCTCGCGATAGGCCTGTGAGACCGTGTTGCCGATGATCACCTGGCACTGGTTATCGCTGCGCACGACGCCGAGCACCCCGGTCAGGCCTTTCAGTGTAGGGCTATCGACCTGTTCGTTGTCTTTGACCACGAAGCGCAGACGAGTCATGCAGTGGGTCACGGCGACGACGTTATCGACTCCGCCTAATGCCGCGACTATCTGTTGCGCCAGGGCTGCATAATTTTTCGACATCGGATTTTATCCTGTTTATCAATAGGGTACTGATCTGTTACCGCGCCGCATCGCCGGGCGATACCATGCTTTATAGGAAACCGGTTCCACAAAATCATGGTGAGTTTCATTTGATTGCACAAGAAATAAAAAAATATGATCTCAGTTTTGTGATTTTGATCGCTAATCGTCGCGGTGAGCAGGGGAGTGCTGTAAAAGCGGGAAACGTGCAGTACACTGCCTGCAACTTTTGCAACAGGAAGAATCACATGGCAACGATGCTGGAGGTCGCTAAGCGCGCGGGGGTATCGAAGGCGACCGTGTCGCGGGTGCTGTCGGGCAACGGCTATGTCAGCCAGGAGACCAAAGACCGGGTGTTTAAGGCGGTGGCGGAGAGCGGCTACCGACCGAATCTGCTGGCGCGCAACCTGGCGACCAAAACCACGCAAACCCTCGGCCTGGTGGTGACCAATACCCTGTACCACGGCGTCTATTTCAGCGAGCTGCTGTATCAGGTGGCGCGGATGACCGAGGACCAGGGGCGGCAGCTGATCCTCGCGGATGGCAAGCACAGCGCGCAAGAGGAGCGGGAGGCGATCCAGTACCTGCTGGATCTGCGCTGCGATGCGATCATCATCTACCCGCGTTTTCTCACTGTCGACGAGATGGATGAGATCGTTGAGAACCACTCGCAGCCGATCATGGTGCTTAACCGCCGCCTGCGCCGCCACGCCAGCCACTGCGTCTGGTCCGATCAAAAAGCGTCGGCGATGCGGGTGGTGGAGCGGCTGATTGCCCTGGGCCACCGCGATATCGCTTTTATTACCGGCTCCCTTGACTCGCCCACCGGCGTTGAGCGTCTTGCCGGCTACAAAGACGCGCTGGCTGGCCACGGCATTACCCTGAACGAGGCGCTCATCGCCGAAGGGCGCTGGACGCCGGAAACCGGCGCGGCGGCAGTGGAGAGCCTGCGTCAGCGCGGGGTGACCTACAGCGCGCTGGTGGCAAGCAATGACGATATGGCCATCGGGGCGATGAAGCAGCTTCACCAGCTGGGCATTAAGGTGCCGGAGCAGGTCTCGGTGGTGGGGTTTGACGATATTGTGCTGGCGCCGTACATGGTGCCGTCGCTCGCCAGCGTCCGGGTGCCGGTGACGGAGATGATTAAAGAGAGCATTAATCGCCTGATATTTATGCTCGATGGCGGGGAATTCAATGTTCAGCAGAGCTTCCCAGGGGCGCTGATCGAGCGTGAGTCGCTGGTGGCGGGTCCCTGCGCCTGACGTCGTCAGCTGTCATCGTCACTACTGACGATGACAGCGCATCACCGATTAAAATCTATTTATTATCAATAATATAAGAATTGGAACGTATTATGCATACTCCGGCGCCTAACCCTCTTACTGCTGGAGAAATGGATGAACCGTTTCATTATCGCCGATGCGAGCAAATGCATCGGCTGTCGCACTTGCGAAGTGGCCTGCGTGGTGTCCCATCAGGAACATCAGGACTGCGCCTCCCTGACGCCGCACACCTTTCAGCCGCGTATTCATGTGATAAAAGGGGTCAATGTCTCCACGGCTACCGCCTGCCGTCAGTGTGAGGACGCCCCCTGCGCCAACGTCTGCCCGAACGGCGCTATCAGTCGCGATAAAGGCTTTGTTCACGTGATGCAGGAGCGCTGCATCGGCTGCAAAACCTGTGTCGTCGCCTGCCCGTACGGGGCGATGGAGGTAGTGGTGCGGCCGGTGATCCGCCATAGCGGCGCCGGACTGAACGTCGTGGCGGAAAAAGCCGAAGCCAACAAGTGCGATCTCTGCTTCCACCGCGACAGCGGCCCGGCCTGCATGGAGGTCTGCCCGACGCACGCCCTGGTCTGCGTAGACCGCAACAAGCTGGAGCAGATGAACCAAGAGAAACGTCGCCGCACGGCGCTGGCCTGGTAACCTTTGGCATGAACGGGGTGCAAATCCGCATTCGCGGTAAGGTGCAGGGGGTGGGGTTCCGCCCCTTTGTCTGGCAGCTGGCTCAGAGGCAGGCTCGCTGCGGCGATGTCTGTAACGACGGCGAGGGCGTTCTGGTGCGGCTGGCCGGAGGCGATGACGGTTTTACTGCCGCCCTCGCTGCCCACTGCCCGCCGCTGGCGCGAGTCGACAGCGCCGACTGCGCCCCTTATTGCTGGGCGGCTCCGCCGCAGGGCTTCACCATCCGCGAGAGCGGGGCGGGGCGGATGCGCACCCAGATCGTGCCCGATGCCGCGACCTGCCCGGCGTGCCTCGCGGAGATGAATGATCCCCGGGCGCGCCGCTATCGCTACCCCTTTATCAACTGCACCCACTGCGGGCCGCGGTTGACCATCATTCGTGCCATGCCTTACGACCGGCCTTTTACCGCGATGGCGCCGTTTCCGCTCTGTCCGCCCTGCGAGGCGGAATACCGCGATCCCGCCGATCGCCGCTTTCACGCCCAGCCGGTGGCCTGCCCCGACTGCGGGCCGCGGCTGGAGTGGCGGGCCCAGGGTGAAGTGCGGCGCGGCGAGGCGGCGCTGCAGGCGGCTATCGCCCGGCTGGCGGCGGGCGACATCGTGGCGATAAAAGGCGTCGGCGGCTTTCATCTGGCCTGCGACGCCGGCAACCCCGCTGCTGTTGCCACGCTGCGGGCGAGGAAACACCGTCCGGCGAAACCGCTGGCGGTGATGCTGCCCTCTGCGGCGGGGTTACCTGCCGACGCCGTGGCGCTGATGGACTCCCCGGCGGCGCCCATCGTACTGATTAGCAAAGCGCAGGTCTCCGGCCTGTGCGACGAGATTGCGCCAGGGCTTGCGGAAGTTGGGGTGATGCTGCCGTCTAATCCGCTGCAGCATTTGCTTCTGCAGGCGCTGGCGCGCCCTATCGTGATGACCTCCGGCAACCTTAGCGGCCGCCCGCCGGCGTTAAGTAATACTGAAGCACTCAACGACTTAGCCGACATCGCCGACGGCTTTTTGCTCCATAACCGCGACATCGTGCAGCGGCTGGATGATTCTCTGGTGCGCTCGAGCGGAGAAATGCTGCGCCGCGCCCGGGGCTATGTCCCGGATGCGCTGCCGCTGCCGCCGGGTCTGGACAAGGTGCCGCCGCTGCTGGCGCTGGGCGCGGACATGAAAAACACCTTCTGCCTGGCGCGCGGGGGCGAAGCGGTTCTCAGCCAGCACTTCGGCGATCTTGGCGAGGAGGGCGTCGAGCAGCAGTGGCGCAGCGCGCTGCAGCTGATGCAGAACATCTTCGCCTTTGCGCCGCAGCGGGTGGTGGTTGACGCCCATCCTGGCTATCGATCGACGCAGTGGGGAGCGGCTCTGCCGCTGCCGGTGGAGACCGTGCTGCATCACCATGCTCACGCCGCGGCGTGCCTGGCAGAGCACCGCTGGCCGCTCGACGGCGGAGACGTTATCGCCCTGATCCTCGACGGAATCGGCATGGGGGAGAACGGCGCGCTATGGGGAGGGGAGTGCCTGCGGGTTAACTATCGCCAGTGCGAACATCTCGGCGGGCTGCCGGCTGTCGCCCTGCCGGGCGGCGACCTGGCGGCGCGTCAGCCGTGGCGTAATCTGCTGGCTCAGTGCCTGGCTTTTGTCCCTGACTGGCAGGATTACCCGCAGACCGGTACGCTGCGCCAGCGTAACTGGCCGCTGCTGGCGCAGGCCATCGACCGCGGTATTAACGCGCCGCGCGCCTCGTCCTGCGGACGGCTGTTTGATGCCGTCGCCTGCGCGCTGGACTGCGCCCCGGAGAGCCTGAGCTATGAGGGGGAGGCGGCCTGTCGGCTGGAGGCGCTGGCCGCCAGCTGCCCCGGCGTCAGCCATCCGGTCACGCTGCCGTGGCGCGGAAATGCGCTGGACCTGGCCACCTTCTGGCGGCAGTGGCTGCGCTGGCAGGCGAGCCCGGCGCAAAAAGCCTGGGCATTTCATGACGCCCTGGCCTGCGGACTGGCGGCGATGGCCCGCGACTGTGCGACTGCCCGCGGCATCGACACGATTGTCTGCAGCGGTGGGGTGCTGCATAACCGTCTGCTGGCGGCGCGATTGACCTTTTATCTGGCGGATTTTACTCTGCTGTTTGCGCAGCAGTTGCCGGCCGGCGACGGCGCAATCGCCTATGGTCAGGCGGTGATCGCCGCCGCTCGCGTTCAGGCTCAAGGAACACAACAATGATAATGACAGTTTTACGCCAGCAGCCGCGCGCCGCGGGCCTGGTGTTGGGGTTGATCGCGGCGAACTTACTGGCCTGGTGCTGGGCGCTGCAGGCCTTTGGCGACAGCGGCGCGCTAATGGCCGCCAGCCTGCTGGCCTGGGGCTACGGCTTACGCCACGCAGTGGACGCCGATCATATCGCGGCGATTGATAACGTCACCCGCAAGATGATGCAGCAGGGGCGGCGGCCCTTCGCCGTCGGGGCCTGGTTCTCGCTGGGCCACTCGTCGATTGTGGTGCTGGCCTCGGCAGCGATTGCCGCTACCGCCACGGCCTTCAGCGCGCAGATGAACTGGCTGCACGACACCGGTAGCGTCATCGGCACCGCTGTGTCGGCGCTGTTTCTGCTGGCGATGGCCTTTATCAACCTGGTGATATTGCGCAGCGTCTGGCGTAGCTTTCGGGCGTGGAAGCGGGGTGAGCCGTTGAGCGACGAGATCGTCAGCGGCGGCGGGGTGATGAGCTGGCTGTTTGGCAAAACCTTTCGTCTGGTCAGCCGTAGCTGGCAGATGTACCTGGTCGGTTTCCTGTTCGGCCTCGGGTTTGATACCGCCACCGAAATCGGCGTGCTGGGCATCTCCGCCGCCGGCGCGTCGAGCGGGATTTCCGTCTGGTCGATTATGGTCTTCCCGGCGCTGTTCGCCAGCGGCATGGCGCTGGTGGACACCCTCGATAACGTGCTGATGGTCGGCGCCTACGGCTGGGCGTTCAGCAAGCCGCAGCGCAAGCTTTACTACAACATGACCATCACCGGCACTTCGGTGGTGGTGGCGCTGTTTATCGGCGGCCTGGAAGCGCTGGGTCTGCTGATGGATAAGTTTGCGCTCAGCGGCGGAATATGGCGCTGGGTAGGGGCGTTAAACGACAACCTCGGCGACGCCGGGTTTGTGGTGGTCGGGCTGTTTGTCGCCTGTTGGGCGCTGTCGGTGCTCAATTATCGCTGGCGCGGCTACGATAATCTGGCGCGTTAGGTTCAGCATTTTCCCGGCTTGCGCTGCGCTAAGCCGGGCGATCATCACTCTCTGGCGGCGCTTCTCTGCGCAGGTTCCCACCGGTCGTCACGAACCATCGCTCTACGCTAATCAGCTCACTTATTTAACTCATTGAAAAATTATTATTTTTATCAAATCTTCATTTCTCTTCGTTTTAACGACCCGCAGCATCTGTGATTCACCTCTTATTTACATCATTTAAACCATTCGTTAACTGGATAAAAACACGGCAGCCTCGTTATAGTAGTTTTGTGAAATAAAACTTGGTTGTACATTGTACAACAATGAGTGAGGTGTTCATGGCGATCGTTAGCGCACCGTACCTTGCGGTCAGAACGTGTGGCTGGCGTTACAGCGTGAAGCGCCATGGCAACCCGAGCCGCCCATCCTGATCTTCGGGCGCGGCAAAACGGACGCATCAAGCTGAAGTAACGTATTTCATCTCTACATCGTTTTCCTGATAAACATAATGAAACCCTGCGAGGAAACCATGACCGATCAATTACCGAACCGCGCGACCGATAACGACGCGCTGGAAAAAGAGACCATGCGACAGGTTATCTGGCGCATCCTGCCTTTCCTGGTGGTGAGCTACCTGGTGTCGATTATTGACCGGGGCAATATAGGCATGGCGGCGCTGCAGATGAATGAAGATCTGGGGCTAAGTAAGGCGGCTTTTGGTTTCGCCAGCAGTTTGTATTTTGTGGCCTACTTTATTTTTGAAGTACCCAGCAATCTGGCGATGCAGAAGGTGGGGGCACGCTTGTGGCTGCCGCGCATTATGATCAGCTGGGGCGTGGTATCGATGTGTATGGCGCTGGTGCAAAATACGACCTCACTGTATATCGTCCGTTTTTTGCTGGGCGCCGCCGAAGCGGGCTTCTTTCCGGGCGTGGTGCTTTATCTTACCTGGTGGATCCCGTCGCGCTACCGTGCGCGTATCATAGCCTCTTTTATGGTGGCCATTCCGCTGGCTAACTTTATCGGTTCACCGCTTTCAGGGTTGATCCTGACCCTGGATGGCTGGTTAGGGCTGCGTGGCTGGCATCTGTTATTCATTATTGAAGGGCTGCCGGCGGTACTGCTGGGAATAGCCGCGTTTTTTATTCTGCGCGACCGCCCTCACCAGGCCGGCTGGTTAACCGAGCGGCAAAAAACGTGGCTGGAAAACACCCTTCAGGCGGAGCGGCAACAGCAGACACAGATCGGCCACACCACGACATGGCAACTGTTGAAGCATCGCCAGATCTGGCTTATGGCGCTGATTTACGCTGGCGCTTCTTCTGCCGGCACCACGCTAAGCGTCTGGTCTCCACAGCTGCTGAAGTCGTTCCATCTTGATAACCTGACCACCGGGCTGCTGAATGCCATCCCCTATGGCCTGGCCTCGGTGCTGATGATTGTATGGGGACGCAGTTCGGACCGGAATAATGAACGCCGCTGGCACACGGCCCTTGCCCTCTTTATGATTGCGGCTGGCGTGTTCGCGGCATTTATCAATCTATCGCTGCCGGCCACCATTATGATCCTCAGTACCATACTGATTGGCGCATATGCGGCGAAGGGCCCCTTCTGGGCGCTGGCATCGGGCTGGATGAGCAGCACGTCAGCTGCCGCCGGGCTGGCGGCCATCGGCGCGATCGCCAACCTGATTGGCGGCGCGGTGATGGTGAATGCCTATGGCATTATTAGCGAACGGACAGGAAGCTATACGCTGGCGATGCTGCCGCTGGCCGCCTTGTGTCTGGCAGGCGGCATTGCGGTGCTGGCGATGGGGCGCCGTTACTCGCAGTCTGCCAGGCAGGAAAAACAGGTGACCCATTAATAAGCAAAGGCGGGATTTTTCCCGCCTTCTCAGCAAAGCTTACTCTTTCACACCGTAAAACGTTTCGCAGAAAGGCTTGCTGGCCCCTAGCTTGAGCGACAGGCGGTTAGCCGTCTCCTGCATGAGCTGGCTGATGCCGCTCGTTTTACGATCTTCCGTCAGACGCGATGCCGGCCCGGTCAGGGCCAGCGCCGCGATCAGTTTATCGTGGACGCCAAAAACAGGCATTGCGAAGGCCGCAGTGTGCGGGTCGCGCGCGCCGGAGGTATAGAACGGCAGCGTCGGTTCGTCTTCCGGCAACGATTCACCCAATCCCCAGTGGCGTAAAACCTTGCTGATAGCGGAACCATCCAGCGGGAACTGGCTGCCGGGCAGGTTGCTGTGGCGTAATCCCTGGGAGGCTTCGGCGCGGAACAGGCACAGGCGTTGCCCACCCTCAATCACATACCAGCTTGCGCTTTCGCTGGAGGCCTGCGACAGCGCCTGCAATTCCGGCTGTACGACTCTGGCAAGTTCAAATGATTGCTCATAGAGCTTGCCGAGATAGAGCAAACGGTGGCCGAGCGTATAGGTGCCATCGTCGTGCCGGATGATGTAGTTCATTCGCTCAAGCGAATTCATCAGGCGATAAACGGTTGTTTTGTGATATCCCGAAAGCTGGGCCAGCTCGGTTAACGTCAGACTGTCATTACCGGGACGGAAGCAGTCAAGTAAAGCCAGCGCCTTTTCAACGGCAATTACGCCTTCATTCCCCATCATGTTCTCCTTTTTGCCGACCAAAATTGTACCTGAATTTTGTGAGTAACTTCGTGTTTACATCACAAACAACTTCGCAACACTGGCGAAAAGCGACGCAATGCTCGTATAGTTGTTTTATATAGTACACACAAGTTGTACCTAGTAAAACAAATGGAGAGTCACCATGCCTGCTTCACAACAGAAACTCATCAATCTTGATATTGCGCGTGTTGACGCGGAAGAGGTCCGTCAGGCTGCCGAATTTCAGGCCGCCATCCTGGCTGACGTAGCCGGACGCCGTGGCACATTACATGGCCGCATCAAGCCGCTGGCGCCGCATATGACGGTTGCCGGGCCGGCGATTACCGTAGAGGTACGCCCAGGGGATAATCTGGCTATTCACGCCGCAATGGCCGTCGCCAAACCTGGCGACGTGCTGGTCATCGACGGGAAGGGCGATCTCTCCTGCGCGCTGCTGGGAGAGATCATGGCAACGCAGGCGCAGGCCAGCGGTATCGCCGGGATCGTCATCGATGGCGCTGTTCGTGATGCGGAAACCTTAAGTAAACAACGCTTTCCGGTTTTCGCAGCCGGCCTGAATCCGTGCGGCCCCACCAAGTTCATTCCTGGCCGGGTCAATCATGCCATTTCGGTCGGTGGCGCCGCGGTGCAGGCAGGTGACTTAGTGGTAGGGGATATTGACGGCGTGGTTGTTATCCCGCGCGATGAAGTCCGCACTATCATCGAGCTGGCGAAAGGTAAACTGGAAATGGAATCAAAACGTCTGGTTGCTATCCGCGACGGCGACCTTCGTCCGCACTGGCTGGAGAGCGCTCTGCGTCAGGCGGGGATGCTGAGCGAAGGGGAGACACTGCCATGAGCGCTAAAAATGTCATACTGATTACCGGCAGCGATTTGGCTGACGCGGCGCTGGGGATGCTGGAAGATTACGAACTTGTCTTTGCCGGCCGCCAGCCTACAGAGGCCCAGCTGATCGCGCTGTGCCAGCAGCACAATCCCGTCGCCATCCTGGTGCGCTATGGCCACATCACTGCCGCCGTTATGGATGCCGCCCCTGCATTGAAGGTGATTGCCAAACATGGCAGCGGCATCGATGTCATTGACGTTGAGGCGGCTGCCGCACGCGGCATTCTGGTTCGCGCGGCGACCGGGGCGAATGCCGCCGCGGTTTCCGAACACACCTGGGCGTTAATTCTGGCCTGTGCTAAGTCGGTCATTCCGCTTGATCGCCGCCTGCGCGAAGGGCACTGGGATAAATCAACGCATAAATCGCTTGAGCTTGAGGGCAGAACGCTGGGACTCATCGGCCTCGGCGCCATTGGCAGCCGGGTGGCGAAGATTGCCTGTGCCTTTGGCATGAAGGTTCTGGCTTACGATCCCTATGCGAAAGCGGTTCCGCCGGAATGTGAACGTGTTGCTGAACTTAGCGAGCTGCTCATGCAGGCCGATGTGCTGTCGCTTCATTGCCCTTTGACGCAACAAAACAGGGGAATGATCAATGCCGCCACGCTGGCGCAGTGTAAGCCGGGCGCCATCCTGGTGAATACCGCGCGCGGCGGGTTGATTGACGATGCGGCGCTGGCCGCGGCATTAAAAGCGGGGACCTTGCGCTGGGCGGCGCTTGACAGTTTTAATAGTGAACCATTAACCACGCCGCATATCTGGCAGGCGATCGATAATGTCATTCTCTCTCCGCATGTGGGCGGCGTTAGCGATGCCTCTTACGTGAAAATGGGGACCGCCGCCGCGGCCAACATTCTGCAGGTGCTGCAGGAGTTGGCTCAGACAGAAACAACGTATTAAGTGTTAACCGAACCTGCGCTCCCGGTTAATTATTCTGCCCTTATGCACTTACGGGCGGCGTCCGCAGGCCGGGTAAGCATAGCGCCAGCCGGCGAAATTAACGCGCAACAGGCTGCGTGGGAGGTAATCAACGCTTGCCCGGCGGCGCTGCGCTTGCGCGGGCCTACAATGTTTGAGCTTACGGGTTACATCCGTAGGCCGGGTAAGCGTAGCGCCACCCGGCAAAATAACCGCGCAACAGGGCTGCGTGGGAGGTAATCAATGCTTGCCCGGCGGCGCTGCGTGTATTGCAGATACGGTTATCGGAATGCCACTTTGTCACTCCGGCAACAGCGTCTGTCGCCTGTAACTTCAGCGTACATTGCGCTCCCGGTTAATCTTCTGCGTTATGTCTTTCATGGCGCAGGGAGCGCACAGGGGGCGGCCAGTCGCCGCCGCCCCCTGTACCCCCGGGCTCCGGCCAGCAAAATCGCCGCTGCGCGGTCCCTTCGACTTATCCCTGCAGGCTTCGGGTCGGGCCGAGGCAGCGTCCGTGCAAAACACGGCCCTCAGCCCGCATCCATGCGGGCTGCCCCGGCCTTCCGGGAACGTCTCAGCGATTTTGAGGCCGTCAGCACCGGCAGTTTCAGCGACCCCAGCGCCAGCGGTGATTTGGGGCTGTAGGCCGGGTAAGGTGCAGCCGCCACCCGGCGAAATCAAGGATACCGTGCCTGATATCTTGCCCGGCGGCGCTGCGCTTGCACGGGCCTACGGGGTGTGAGCCTGTAAGTGGATCCTGTAGGCCGGGTAAGCGTAGCGCCACCCGGCAAACTAACGGCGCAACAGGGCTGCCTGGAAGGTCATCAACTCACCAGCTGTTTGAGCAGGGCAAAGGCGTCTTTCATCTTGTCTTCGCTGACCACAAAGGCGCGCAGCTGCTTCTCACCATCCAGCCCTTTCGCCACCAGCCCCTCTTTGGCGGCCACGATGTTCCACGTCAGATCCTCGCGACGGGTATCGCCGGCCAGATGCAGCGGCAGATCCGGGGTCTTCACCTTCACCAGCATCGGCGGCAGTTTCAGTTCTCCCGTCTGCGCCAGCAGGTTTTTACTCAGGCACATGGCGCTGAGTAAAATCGGCTGCAGGAACGGCAGTACCGTACCGTTGATTTCCGCACAGTCGCCGAGGGCGTAAATCGCCGGGTCGCTGGTTTGCAGCTGGCTATTGACCACCACGCCGCGGTTAATCTGCAATCCGGCGTGGCGCGCCAGCGAGGTTTCCGGGCGCAGGCCGGCGGCGGCCACCACTGCATCGACGGTTATCACGCGCTGGCGATCGAGGCTAACGCGGATGCCGTCGGCGGTATGCTCAAGCCCTTCCAGCTGCGTTTTTAACATCAGATGGACGCCCATCCCGGTGAGGCGATGCTGCAGACGGCTGCTGACCTCCGGCGGCATCAGCGCCGCCAGTACGCTGGCGGCGTTATCAACCACCGTTACCGCTTTACCGGCGCGACAGAAATCCATTGCCAGCTCGCAGCCAATCAGGCCGCCGCCGACGATCAGCACCCGCCTGGCGTCGCGGAGCTGGCTCTGCGCGGCGCCATATTCGCGCTGGCTGTTCAGCGTCAGCATCAGCTCGCGGCCCGGCACCGGGGGGATAAACGGCGTGGCGCCGGTGGCCAGCACCAGTTTGTCGTAGCGCCACTGCTTATCCAGGCTTTTCACCCGATGGTTTTCAGCGTCGACATCGTTCACCCAGGTATGGGGAAACAGGCGCAGATTGTACTGCTCGGCGAACTCGCTGGCGCTTTGCAGGGTGAGATCGTCGGCGTGCTGTCCGCGGCTGATGACGTGGCTGAGATCGGGCTTGTTGTACTCATCCATGCTATCGGCGGCGATGAGGGTCAGCGGGATTTCGGCATCCTGCTTACGAATATTTTTCACCAGCTGGCGGGCCGCGAAGCCCGAGCCGATGATGACGATACCATCACTCATTTTGCCTCCATCGCCAGGACGTCAAAGACATCTTTGCCAAGAGAACACTCAGGACAAAGGAAATTGTCCGGCACTTCACTCCAGGGCGTACCCGGCTGGACATCCTGGTTAGGTTCGCCTTTCGCCGGGTCATACACCCACTGGCAGACGCTGCACTGCATCATGGGACCGAGATCGGCGGCCGTGGCGGCGGCACAGGCGCAGTCCTGTTGTTCCGGCGTGACTGTCGCTTCAGCAACCTGCAGCGGGGAGAGGGCCCACTGGCGGGCGATGTCGCGACCGTGTTGGCGGCACAGTTCGAGCGCGTCGATATCCGGGCGCCATTTGGCTTTCAGGCTCAGGGACATCTCAAACCCGGCATCCTGCAGGCGGGTGGACAGGCGGTCTACCGCGCCGCCGCTCCAGCCGTGGGAGCCAAAGGCGCTGGCGCGTTTGTTGCGAAAACGCAGCCCGGTCATCTCTTCCACCAGCCCGGCGATTTTCGGCATCATCACGTTGTTCATGGTGGAGGTGCCCACCAGCACGCCCTTCGAGCGGAAAACATTGGTGAGGATGTCGTTTTTGTCGCTGCGGGCGACGTTAAAGATTTTCACCGCCACCCGTGGGTCGACCTCAGTGATCCCCTGGGCAATGGCGTCCGCCATCATGCGGGTGTTGTTGGACATGGTGTCGTAGAAAATCGTGATGCGATCTTCCTGATAATCCGCCGCCCATTCGAGGTATTTCTCGACGATTTGCGTCGGGTTATCGCGCCAGACCACGCCGTGGGAGGTGGCAATCATCGCTACCGGCAGATTGAAGCCGAGGATTTCGTTAATTTTCGGCGTCACCAGGCGGCTGAAGGGCGTCAGGATGTTGGCGTAGTAGCGCTGGCACTGTTCGTACAGTTCACTTTGGTCCACTTCATCGTTGAACAGATGTTCGTCGCAGTAGTGCTGCCCGAAGGCGTCATTGCTGAACAGCACCGCGTCGCCGGTCAGGTAGGTCATCATGCTGTCCGGCCAGTGCAGCATCGGCGTTTCGACGAAGATCAGCTGCTTACCGTTGCCGATATCGAGAGTGTCGCCAGTTTTCACCACGTGGAAGTTCCACTCCGGATGGTGGTGATGACCGTTGATGGAGTCGATGGCGTTGGCGGTGCAGTAGATCGGCGTATCCGGGATCTGCATCATCAGCTCAGTCAACGCGCCGGCGTGGTCCTCTTCGGCGTGGTTAATAACGATGTAGTCGAGGTCGGCGAGGTCGATTTCGCGGCGCAGGTTCTGGACGAACTCGCGGCTGAATTTGTGATCGACGGTATCGATCAGCACGTTTTTCTCTTCGCGGATGAGATAGCTGTTATAGCTGCTGCCGCGCAGCGTTTTATATTCGGTGCCGTGGAAATCACGCACTTCCCAGTCACGTTGGCCAACCCAAAGAATGTTATTTTTCACCACAATAGACATAGCAACCTCAATCAATACAGTGTGTTTAAACTCAGTTGCCTGGTGTATTACAAGTTGCGTGCCAGTTTTTTAATTAATTGATAATTATCAGTTTTTTAATTTTTTATGGTTTTGGTTGCTGTCAAAATGACAATGATTAAAATAGTCGATATGACTATGATGATTGTCAAAATGACAATGGAGCGATGATGAGTTTTTCCGTCGAGGCGCTGGCGAGAATCGCCATTGATTTACAAAGCGATATCGGTCACGTCGACCGCTTTTCGCGCCTGATCGCCACCCTGCGGCAGATCCTGGGCTGCGACGCCTCGGCGCTGCTGCGCTATGAGGCCCATCAGTTTGTGCCGCTGGCGATTGATGGCCTGGCGCAGGATGTGCTTGGCCGGCGCTTTGCGCTGGATGGGCATCCGCGGCTGGAGGCGATCGCCCGCGCCGGCGATGTGGTGCGCTTCCCGGCGGACAGCGACCTGCCGGACCCCTATGACGGCCTGATCCCCGGCCAGGAGAGCCTCAAGGTTCACGCCTGCGTGGGGCTGCCGCTGTTTGCCGGGCAAACGCTGATCGGTGCACTGACCCTTGACGGTATGGATGCCGACCGCTTCGACAGCTTCAGCGATGAAGAGCTGCGGCTGATCGCCGCCCTGGTGGCCGGGGCGCTGAATAACGCGCTGCTTATCGCCCGCCTTGAAGCGCAAAACGTCCTGCCGCCGCAGGTGGTGAATTACCCGCAGCCGGAGCGCCAGGAGCTCATCGGCCTGTCGGCGCCGATGCTGCAGCTGAAAAAAGAGATCGAGATTGTCGCTGCCTCGGATTTAAACGTGCTGATCAGCGGCGAAACGGGGACCGGCAAAGAGCTGGTGGCGAAGGCGGTGCATCAGGGTTCGCCGCGGGCGGCTAACCCGCTGGTGTACCTCAACTGCGCGGCGCTGCCGGAGAGCGTGGCGGAGAGCGAGCTGTTCGGTCACGTGAAAGGGGCATTTACCGGGGCTATCAGCAACCGCAGCGGCAAATTTGAGATGGCCGATAACGGCACGCTGTTCCTCGACGAAATCGGCGAACTGTCGCTGGCGCTGCAGGCGAAGCTGCTGCGCGTCCTGCAGTATGGCGATATTCAGCGTGTCGGCGATGACCGCAGCCTGCGGGTCGATGTGCGGGTGCTGGCGGCGACCAACCGCGATCTGCGCCAGGAGGTGGTGGAAGGGCGCTTTCGCGCCGATCTCTATCACCGGCTGAGCGTTTTCCCGCTGTCGGTTCCGGCGCTGCGCGAGCGGGAAAATGACGTGGTGCTGCTGGCAGGCTATTTTTGCGAGCAGTGCCGCCTGCGGATGGGGCTGGCGCGGGTAATTTTAAGTGAGGCAACGCGTAACAGGCTGCAGCAGTGGTCGTGGCCGGGCAACGTGCGCGAACTGGAGCATGCCATTCACCGGGCGGTGGTGCTGGCGCGGGCTACCCAGGCTGGCGATGACGTAGTACTGGAGCCGCAGCATTTCCAGTTTACAGCGGCTGCGCCGACGTTGCCGACCGAGGAGATGGCAGCGGCGCCGGCGATGGGCAACGTCAATCTGCGCGAAGCCACGGATAACTTCCAGCGCGAGGCGATTTCCCGCACGCTGGCGGCGCATCAGGGCAACTGGGCGGCGACCGCCCGCGCGCTGGAACTGGACGTCGCCAACCTGCACCGGCTGGCGAAACGTCTGGGGCTTAAAGGATCCCGGCCTGGTAAAAGTTCTGCAGGTTGATGGCGCCGACCAGCAGGCCGTTTTCATCCACTACCGGCGCGGCGCTGATTTTATGTTTCATCAGCCGCTCTTTGGCTTCCACCGCGCGGCTCTCCGCCTGCAGCGTCACGCCGTTGCGGGTCATCGCCTGCGTGACGCCGTCGTTTAAGGTGCCGCCGCCCACCAGCCAGCGGCGCAGGTCGCCGTCGGTGAAGACGCCCTGCACGCGGTTGGCCTCATCGCAGACCGCCACCAGGCCGAGCCCGGTGCGGCTCAGCTCGAGCATCGCGTCCATGACGTTGGCGTCTGTACCGACGCGCGGCACTTCGTCGTCGCGGCGCATCAGATGATGCACTTTGTTCAGCAGACGCGCGCCGAGCGCCCCCGCCGGATGGGAGCGAGCGAAATCCTCTTCACTGAAGCCGCGGGCCTGCATCACCGCCATCGCCAGCGCGTCGCCGAGCATCAGGGTGTTGACGGTGCTGGAGGTCGGCGCCAGATGCATCGGACAGGCTTCGCGCTCCACGGCGATATCCAGCACTGCTTTCGCCGCCAGCGCCAGCGGCGAGGTGGATTTGCCGGTCATCGCCAGCAGGGGTATCCCTTTTTCCTCCAGCCGCGGCACGATCAGATCCAGCTCTTTCGCGCTGCCGGAGTAGGAGATAAACAGCATCACATCGCGACCGTCGAGCATGCCGAGATCGCCGTGCAGGGCTTCCGCCGGGTGGACGAAAAAGGCCGGAGTGCCGGTGCTGGCGAAGGTCGCCGCCAGCTTTTTGCCGATATGACCGGATTTCCCGATACCGGAGACAATCAGTTTGCCCTCGCAGTGGATGATGGTCTCCGCCGCGCGGATGAAGTCATCGCCCAGGCGTTCCGGCAGGCGGCTCGCCTCCTGTAGCTCCAGCATCAGGGTCTGGCGTCCGGCCTCTAATAAAAAGTTACTCATGATGTTCTCCAGTAATGATGACTTCTATGCCTTTGGCTTCCAGCGCCCGCTGGAATGCAGGGTCAATATCGGCATCGGTAATCAGTTTATCCACGCGCTCCAGGCCGCAGACAATATTGGGGCTTTTACGGCCAAACTTTGACGAGTCGGCCATCAGGATCACTTCGCGGGCGGCGTTGCACATCGCCTTGCTGACGGTATACACCTCATTGAAGGTGGTGACGCCGGCGTTCAGATCGATGCCGTCGGTGCCCATAAACAGCTTGTCGAAACTGAACTGTTCGAAAGCGTTTTCCGCCAGCTGGCCGTGAAAGGAGGCCGATTTTTTGCGGAAGGTGCCGCCGGGCATCAGGATAGTCTGTTCATTATCCAGTTCGGCAAGGGCATTGACGATATGCAGGCTGTTGGTCATCACCGTGATGTTATTGAAGCGGCTGAGCAGCGGGACCATCTGCAGCACCGTGCTGCCGGCATCGAGGATGAGGGAGTCGCCATCATGAATAAAACGCACCGCCGCTTCGGCGATGCGCGCTTTCTTATGGGTGTTGATCAACGTCTTATGATCGATCGGCGGATCGGCTTCATCCTTGTTGAGTACCACGCCACCGTAGGTGCGAATGACGGTGCCGGCGTTTTCCAGCGTGACCAGATCCTTACGGATGGTGGTGCCGGTCGTATCGAAATGTTGCGCCAGCTCTTCGACCGAGCATTTTCCCTGCGACTGCAGGAACTCGAGAATGGCTGCCTGGCGCTGACGTGGTTTCATAGGCGTCTATCCTGCGTTTAAGTTTCGAAGTGATAATTTCGCAAGATATTTACTTTTACAACGAAATTATCCATGTTTCGGATTAAGCGCTAATGATAGTGCATTCTGACAGCGCGGATCATGGGGAAAGATCACATCAGGCTGCAATTCCGCGATATGTTTGCCGTCCAGCGTGGGGATTTTTTGCGGACGGGCGAAAATGGTGAAGCCTTTCATCAGCAGCGTGTCGCAAATGCGGTTGTCATCATCAACGGCGATAGCGACGATGGCGCGCGGTTGAAAGCGTCCGGCGGAGCGGCCGACCCCCACCCGACCCTGCTGGCACAGGCTGTCGAAAGCGCGATTGAAACGGCGGATCTGCCAGCCGCCAAAGGCCATTTGGGTAAGCCAGGCGATGGCGGCGATGGTGATTAATGCGGTAACCATAGGTATCTCCTTAAGGGGGGCGGGAACAACCCGGGTCGTGGCGCGAGCGCCTAACCCGAGCGATCCGCGGTGCCTTTTCGTCGGGTAGCGGCTAACGCCTTACCCGACCTACAGTTTTGTAGCCCGGATAAGCGCGGCGCCATCCGGGATCCCTTTAAAACATCACCTGACCGCCGGTAACGTTGATCGACTGACCGGTGCAGTACGACGCCTGCGGGCTGGCGTAAAACATTAATACGTTCAGCACATCCTGATATTCGCAACCGCGCTTCAGGGGCACCTTGTCGATGTAGTACTGCTCGACCTCGCTCTCATCGATACCGAGCTTGGTGGCGTACTGCGGCAGCAGCGACTGGAACATCGGCGACTTCAGCAGATTGCCGAGCATCAGTGAGTGTACGGTAATGCCGTATTCCGCCAGATCCAGCGCCAGCGACTGGGTCAGCCCGACGCCGCCGAACTTCGCCGCGCTGTAGCCGGAGTTGTGCTTGCTGCCGACTTTGCCGGATTTCGAGTTGATCTGAATGATGCGTCCCTTAATGCCGTCGCGGATCATCAACCGCGAGAACTCGCGGGCGCAGAGGAAGTAGCCCACCAGATTGACCTGTAGCGAGCGGTCGAAATCCCCCAGCGCAAAGTCGCTAATAAACGCCGCTTTGGCGATGCCGGCGCTGTACACCAGCAAGTCGACGCGCGAGAAAATCTCATCCACCCCATGGGCCAGCGCGGTGACGCTGGCCTCGCTGGTGGCGTCGGCGCCGAAGCCATACGCCATGCCTTCGCCATATTCAGCGTTAATCTCCTGGGCGACGCGGCTGGCTTTTTCGCTCTGAATATCGACCACCGCCACGCGGTAGCCCTCGGCGGCCAGCCCGCGGCACAGAAACTCTCCTAAGGTTTGCCCACCGCCAATGACAACAGCAACCTGATTCATCTTTCTCTCCTGTTAAGCAACAAATTTCAGTACGCAGCCGGGCGCAATGGCGTCCGGCACCGGGCCCGCCACGTGGACGGTCCCCGGAAACTCCGCGTCGCGATGGCCGTCAAAGCGCAGGGTGATATGGCCCAGCTCGCGCAGATTTTGCTCGGCAACGTCGCCGACGGCGGTCACCGGGTAGCGCAGCTCGCCAAGCTGCAGCTCTGCACCCGGCTGCAGCGAACCGGCAAGCTCGCCGTGGTTGTGAATAAAGCAATATGCTTCGATATCCGCCGGGGCGCCCTCGCGGAAGGTGATCAGCATTTGCTCTTCCAGCGCCATCGCCGCGCAGGCGCCGATGTGCGTAATGGTGGTCTGGTAAATCACGGTCATGTTCTGGCCCCTCTTACTGGTAAATAAATCCGGAAACGAACCACGCGATCAGTACCGTTGGCGCGCCGGTCAAAAAGCGGCTGACCAGCACCGACGGCACGCCGACGCGCACGGTATCCTGGCGAGCTTCGGCCAGCGACAGGCCAACCGGGATAAAATCGCAGGCGGCCTGGGCGTTAATGGCGAACAGCGCCGGCAGGGCGAGGTGCGGCGGAATATTGCCGAGGCCGATCTGCACGCCGATCAGTACGCCAATCACCTGGGCGATAACCGCGCCGGGGCCGAGAAACGGCGACAGCAGCGGGAAGGAGCAGATCAGCGCCAGGGTCACCAGACCCAGCGGATGGCTGGCGAGCGGCGCCAGGCCATGGGCGATCCAATCGCCGATGCCGGAGGCCATGATGATGCCGATCAGCGCCGAGACGAAGGCCATAAACGGCAGGATCGTCTTCAGCACCGTATCGATGGTGTCGCGTCCGGCCTGGAACAGCACCGCCACCACCGAGCCCATCCCCATCCCGACCTTCGCCAGTAGGCCATCGCTCTGTTCAGTGATCTTTTTGCTGGCGTCGTAGTCGCGACCCGCGCGGTTGTTCTCCGCCGGTGGCTCGGGAGCTATCGTGCCGCCGGTCGCGATGCGCTGAATGTTCTCCTCCTTGACGCCGGAGACGTAGATATCTTCTGTGATGTACTGGGCCAGCGGCCCCGATTTGCCGGTGGCATGGATATTCACCGTCGGGATGCGGCGCTTGGGATAGAGCCCGCAGCGCAGGGTGCCTCCGCAGTCGATAATCGCCACGCCGATGTCGCTTTCCGCCGGTTCGCCCTCTTTAAAACCGTCCACCGCCTGCCAGCCGGTCAGGCTGGCGATGCTGTCAACGATCGCCGGGCGGGTGCCGGCGGTGATATAGACGATCTTTTTGCCCTCGACGACGTCGAGTTCAAGGGGGCCGCCCCAGCCGCCGGTGCCTTTCTCAATACGAATCCGGGTCATGATGTCGCTCCTGACAGATGCACTTTCTGAGCCAGCTGAATCGCCATTTTTCGCTCGAAAATCGAGGTGGTCAGGTCGGTAACCCAGCCGCGGAAGAAGTTGGTCACCAGCCCGACCAGCAGATAGCTCACCGCCAGCGGACCGAGCGGCAGGCCGAGGGTGGTGAGGCCGTTGGCGATGCCGAGATAGACGAACAGTTCGCCGGGGTTGATATGCGGAAACAGACCGTTCATTGAGTGGCAGCTATAGGACGCCGCCGCGTAATAGCTGGGCTTGTACTTCTCTGGCATAAAGCGGCCCAGGCTCAGGGTCATCGGGTTACAAAACACAAAGGTACCGATGCAGGGCAACAGCAGGTAGCGGGAGATCGGGTTCCCGGCGCAGCGCTGCGCCAGTTTTTCGATCCGCTGCTGGCCAATAAAGTTGATCAGCGCGTTCATGATCACCAGCAGACTGATCAGCAAGGGGAGGATCCCGGTCACCATGCCGGTAAACACCTCGCCGCCTTTCTGAAACAGGCCGATAAACCACTCCGCGCCGTGGGTCACGACGTCAATCATTGTTCTCTCCTTCAGCATGTTATTTTTCTTGCTAACTGCAGGCTGATTTTAATCATTTTGAAAGGTTTTAAAGTGTTAAATGGATCGCAAAATGAAAGATAAATATTTTATTTTGAAAGATTGGCGCTAAGAGGATGAAATAACGAGGGGCATGACAGCATGCAGGGAAGGGGGCGGTGAAGGACTATTTTGTCTACAAACGGATTGTCGCTTTCTTGTTGGTCGTCGCATGCTTTACCATAATTATCCCTTGCTGAATTTGTTAAACGGAATTCCCATGTTGAAGCGTCGCTCTCTGGCTTTACTTCCCCTTTGTGTGCTCCTCGCTGCCTGCAGCAGCAAACCCAAGACTCCCGCGGAAACGGAGATGGCGAGTGGAACCGGCGGCTTTTTGCTGGAACCGCAGCATAACGTGATGCAGATGGGCGGCGACTTCGCCAACAACCCGGCGGCGGCGCAGTTCATCGATAAGATGGTGGCGAAGCACGGCTTCGACAGGCAGCAGCTGCAGGAGATCCTGTCGCAGGCGAAGCGTCTGGACTACGTTCTGCGGCTGATGGATCGTCAGGCGCCGACCGGCCTGCCGCCGACCGGGCCAACCGGCGCCTGGCTGCGCTACAAGAAACAGTTTATTACCCCGGATAACGTGCAGAACGGCGTGGTGTTCTGGAATCAGTATCAGGACGCGCTCAACCGCGCTTATCAGGTCTACGGCGTGCCGCCGGAAATCATTGTCGGTATTATCGGCGTGGAGACCCGTTGGGGCCGGGTGATGGGCAAAACCCGCATCCTCGACGCGCTGGCGACCCTGTCGTTTAGCTATCCGCGCCGCGCCGAATACTTCTCCTCCGAGCTGGAAACCTTCCTGCTGATGGCGCGCAGCGAAAGCGACGACCCGCTGGATCTGAAAGGCTCTTTCGCCGGGGCGATGGGGTACGGCCAGTTTATGCCGTCGTCCTATAAGCAATACGCGGTGGACTTTAACGGCGACGGCCATATCAACCTGTGGGACCCGGTGGATGCTATCGGCAGCGTGGCCAACTACTTCAAACAGCACGGCTGGGTGAGCGGCGATCTGGTGGCGGTGCAGGCGCTGGGCCAGGCGCCGGGGCTGGAGAATGGTTTCAAAACCAAATACAGCGTGTCGCAGCTGGCGGCGGCGGGGCTAACCCCAACCCAGCCGCTGGGTAACCATCAGCAGGCCAGTCTGCTGCGCCTGGACGTCGGTACCGGCTATGAATACTGGTACGGGTTGCCGAACTTCTACACCATCACTCGCTACAATCACAGCACCCACTACGCCATGGCCGTCTGGCAGCTTGGCCTGGCGGTTTCTCAGGCCCGCGGCGGTTATTAATACTGTCATCCGGCTGACAGTATCCGAGCCTCCCCGGATAACGGCGCGTATCGCCTTATCCGGGCGACGGTCTGTTATCTGGTTGGTGGCCCCGTAAGCGCAGCGCGACCGGGGGATTTCCCGGAAAGGCCGCGCTTATCCTGCTGTTTCTTCCCGTCGGCATGCTTCCTGTCTACCTTTGTTACATTTCCGCTCACCGACGCTGATTTACAATCTAATTTCGCCTCTGTATTGTTATGTTATAACATTTAATAAGGGGGTAAGGATATGTTCGCATCGGTTTTTATGGCATCCGGCGCGGCGCGCCTGGCCATCGCTGGAACGCTGCTGGCGGCGCTATGGCTGGCGACCTGGTGGGCGGTGACGCTGCCATGATTGAACTGGAACAACTGGTAACCGGCTATGGCGGGGCGGCGATCACCCCTCCGCTGAGCGGGATGATATGTCCCGGCAGCCTGACGGCAATCGTTGGTCTCAATGGCTGCGGAAAATCGACCCTGCTGAAAACCCTCGCCGGGTTTCTTCCGCCGGTCAGCGGCCGCCTGCGCTGGCAGGGAAAGCGGCCGGTGATTGGCTGGCTGGCACAGCGCCATGCCCTCGAGTCACAGTTTCCTCTCAACGTGCAGGATGTGGTGAGTCAGGGCGCATGGCCCGGCGTGTCGCTGCTGCGCGGTCTGAGCGGCGATACCCGGCGACGCATCGGCGCGGTGCTGGAGCGGGTCGGGCTGGCGAGCCTGGCGAAAACCCCGATCGAAGCGCTCTCCGGCGGCCAGTTTCAGCGCATGCTGTTTGCCCGGGTGATGGTGCAGCGGGCGCCGCTGGTGATGCTCGACGAGCCCTTCACGGGTATCGATGAAGCGACCAGTCGCGAACTGATGGAGCTGATCCTCGACATGCACCGGCAGGGGCAAACCATCCTGGCGGTGCTGCATGATAACCAGCGGGTAGCCGACTTTTTTCCGGAGACGCTGCTTTTAACCCGCCAGCGCGCCTGCTGGGGTGCCACCCGGGCGGTTCTCCCGGCCTTCAGCCAGGCGAGGTCAGCATGATCTGGCACACCTTCTTTCAACCTTTTATTGAATTCGGCTTTATGCGCCGGGCGCTGGTGGTCTGCCTGGCGTTGTCGCTAAGCACCACCATGCTGGGCGTCTTCCTGTTGCTGCGGCGCATGAGCTTGATGGGCGACGCGCTGTCGCACGCCATTCTCCCCGGCGTGGCGGTGGGCTATCTGCTGAGCGGCATGTCGCTGCTGGCCATGACCGTGGGCGGCTTTGTCGCCGGCATCGCGGTCGCGCTGGTGGCGGGATGGGTGAGCCGGCGGACGCCGTTAAAAGAGGACGCCAGCTTTGCTGGATTTTATCTGGGATCGCTGGCGCTGGGCGTCACTCTGGTGTCGCTGCGCGGCTCCAGCGTCGACCTGCTGCATCTGCTGTTTGGCTCCATTCTGGCGGTGGATCGTGACGCGGCGCTGTTTGTCAGCGGCGTCGCCAGCCTGACGCTGTTGTGCATCGCGCTGTGCTACCGCGGTCTGGTCAGCGAGGCGTTCGACAGTGCCTGGCTGCAGGTGAATAACCGCCGGCTGCCCGCGGTGCTGCATGGGCTTTTTCTGGCGCTGCTGGTGCTTAACCTGGTGGCGGGATTTCAGGTGCTCGGCACGCTGATGGCGGTAGGGGTGATGATGCTTCCGGCGGTTGCCGCGCGCTGCTGGGCGCGAACGCTGCCGGGCATCCTGCTGCTGGCGGCGCTCTCCGGCGCGCTCTGCGCCTGGCTGGGTTTGAGTCTCTCCTGGGCGGCCAGTCTTCCCGCCGGGCCCGCCATCGTGCTGACCGCCAGCGCGCTGTTTTTTATTTCGCTGTTTTTTGGCACGCGCAGCCGACTGCTGGTCGGCTGGCGCAAATTGATGGGGTAAGGAAATGATGAAACGTAGTGCAATAGTGGTCGCGCTGGCCTTCGGCCTGATGGCGCAGGGGGCGATGGCGAAAACGCTGAATGTGGTAAGCAGTTTTTCAGTGCTGGGTGATATGGTGCAGCAGGTTGGCGGGGAGCATGTCCATGTGGATACCCTGGTCGGCCCGGATGGCGATCCGCACACCTTCGAGCCGTCGCCGAAGGATAGCGCGCTGCTCAGCAAGGCCGACGTGGTGGTGGTTAACGGCCTGGGACTGGAAGGCTGGCTGGATCGCCTGATTAAGGCCTCTGGTTTTAAGGGCGAGCTGGTAGTGGCGTCGAAGGGCGTCAAGACCCATACCCTCGATGAAGACGGCAAAACGGTGACCGATCCCCACGCCTGGAACAGCGCAGCGAACGGCGCATTGTATGCGCAGAATATCCTCGATGGTCTGGTGAAAGCCGACCCGGAAGATAAAGCGGCGTTGACCAGCAGCGGCAAGCGCTATATCGACCAGCTGACGGCCCTCGACGGCTGGGCGAAAGGGCAGTTCAGCGCCATTCCGCTGGCCAAGCGCAAGGTCCTGACCAGCCATGACGCTTTCGGCTATTTTGGCCGCGCTTATCACGTAACCTTCCTCGCGCCGCAGGGGCTCTCTTCAGAGAGCGAGGCCAGCGCGGCGCAGGTGGCGGCGCTGATTAAGCAAATCAACGCGGACGGCGTCCATACCTGGTTTATGGAGAACCAGCTTGACCCGCGGCTGGTGAAGCAGATTGCCAGCGCCACCGGCGCGCAGCCCGGCGGAGAACTCTATCCTGAGGCGCTCTCCGCCCCGGGGGGCGTCGCGGATAGCTATGTCAAAATGATGCGTCATAACGTGGCGCTGATCGCCGCCAGCATGAAGTAAGCGTGCGATTTCTCATCCCGGCGCCGCCGGGATGATTCATTTTGGATGTCCCCTCGTAAATTCCACACCTCGTCCCCATATCTCTGTGGAAAGTGCTATCTTTGATGGCCTCTTTATCCGGAGCAAAGCGGGGCGATAATGACCGATTCAGAATTAATGCAGCTAAGCGAGAAGGTCGGCCGGGCGCTGCAGGCGCAGGGCGCGACGGTGACCACGGCGGAATCCTGCACCGGTGGCTGGATAGCGAAAGCCATCACCGATATTGCCGGCAGCTCAGCGTGGTTTGAACGCGGTTTTGTGACTTACAGCAACGAGGCCAAATCGCAAATGATCGGCGTCAGCGAAGCGACGCTGCGGGACAACGGCGCGGTGAGCGAACCGGTGGTGGTGGAGATGGCGATCGGCGCGTTGCGCGCCGCGCGCGCGGACTATGCCATCTCGGTTAGCGGCGTCGCCGGGCCGGATGGCGGCAGCGACGAAAAGCCGGTCGGGACGGTGTGGTTTGGCGTCGCCAGCGTTAGCGGGCAAGGGGTGACGCGGCGGGAATGCTTTGCCGGAGACCGCGAAGCGGTACGTCGTCAGGCGACGGCCTACGCGCTCAATCTGCTCTGGCAACAATTTCTACAAAAGACTTGATACTGTATGACTATACAGTATAATTGCCTCAACTGAACAAATATTAACGGCGAAGCGAACACGCTTCACCCTGCATGATTAGGAGTAACAATGGCGATCGACGAAAACAAACAGAAAGCGTTGGCGGCTGCACTGGGCCAGATCGAAAAGCAATTCGGTAAAGGCTCCATCATGCGCCTGGGTGAAGACCGTTCTATGGACGTAGAAACCATCTCCACCGGCTCGCTTTCTCTGGATATCGCGCTGGGCGCCGGCGGTCTGCCAATGGGCCGTATCGTCGAGATCTACGGGCCGGAATCCTCCGGTAAAACCACCCTGACGCTGCAGGTTATCGCCGCAGCGCAGCGCGAAGGTAAAACGTGTGCGTTCATCGATGCGGAACACGCGCTGGATCCGGTCTATGCGCGCAAGCTGGGCGTGGATATCGACAACCTGCTGTGTTCTCAGCCGGATACCGGCGAGCAGGCGCTGGAAATCTGTGACGCGCTGGCGCGCTCCGGCGCGGTTGACGTTATCGTCGTCGACTCCGTCGCGGCGCTGACGCCGAAAGCGGAAATCGAAGGCGAAATCGGCGACTCTCACATGGGCCTCGCGGCGCGTATGATGAGCCAGGCGATGCGTAAACTGGCGGGTAACCTGAAGCAGTCCAACACGCTGCTGATCTTTATCAACCAGATCCGTATGAAAATCGGCGTGATGTTCGGTAACCCGGAAACCACCACCGGCGGTAATGCGCTGAAGTTCTACGCCTCCGTGCGTCTGGATATCCGTCGCATCGGCGCGGTGAAAGAGGGCGACAACGTCGTCGGTAGCGAAACCCGCGTCAAAGTGGTGAAGAACAAGATTGCGGCGCCGTTCAAACAGGCTGAATTCCAGATCCTCTACGGCGAAGGCATCAACTTCTTCGGCGAGCTGGTTGACCTTGGCGTGAAAGAGAAGCTGATTGAGAAAGCGGGCGCCTGGTACAGCTACAACGGCGACAAAATTGGTCAGGGCAAAGCGAACGCTATCACCTGGCTGAAAGAGAACCCGGCGGCGGCGAAAGAGATTGAGAAGAAAGTGCGCGAACTGCTGCTCAACAACCAGGACTCTACGCCGGACTTCGCCGTTGACGGCAACGATGCAGAAGAAACGGAACAAGATTTCTGATATCGTCTAACAGAGTGATAAAGGGCTGCTTATGCGGCCCTTTTGCTTTTCTTAGATTATTGAGGTGCCTGTGACTGAACCTTCATCACGCCGCTCCGGCTACGCCCGCCTGCTGGACCGCGCTATCCGCATTCTGGCGATGCGCGACCACAGCGAACAGGAGCTGCGTCGCAAACTGGCTGCTCCGGTAATGAGCAAAAATGGCCCCGAGGCGCTGGACGTCACCCCTGAAGAGCTGGAGCAGGTGGTTGCCTGGTGTATCGAAAACCGTTATCTCGACGATAATCGTTTTGTCGGCCAGTTCATCGCCAGCCGGAGCCGCAAAGGCTATGGCCCCGCGCGCATTCGTCAGGAGCTCAGCCAGAAAGGCATTGCGCGCCAGGCCGTGGAACAGGCGATGCGCGAATGCGACATCGACTGGGTGAGCCTTGCCAGGGCGCAGGCGCAGCGTAAATACGGTGAACCGTTACCCTCCGCCTTTGCTGAGAAAGTGAAAATCCAGAGATTCCTGCTGTACCGTGGCTACCTGATGGAAGATATCCAGGAAATCTGGCGAAATTTTGCAGATTGACCCATCCGGGATTTTACTTCGCCGTAAAGAAAACTTATCTTATTCCCACTTTATTCCGTCGGGCCGCTGGTTGTGACAGTGCAGGCAGCGTCCTGGGCGATTATTCCTTTACACAAAATCATTCAAGCTGCATCAGGGCGGCAAGAGAGACTATCTTCCGCAACGCACGTCAGTTCGGTGCCGGAAGAGCAAGCGCAGCCAGGACAGAGGCGACTTGAAGGATGACGTGTAGCTTGATTTCAGGATAATTATGAGCAAGAGCACCGCTGAGATCCGTCAGGCGTTTCTCGACTTTTTCCATAGCAAGGGACATCAGGTAGTTGCCAGCAGCTCCCTGGTCCCGCACAACGATCCGACCCTGCTGTTTACGAACGCAGGGATGAACCAGTTCAAGGATGTCTTCCTTGGTCTCGACAAACGTAATTATTCGCGTGCGACCACCGCGCAGCGTTGCGTGCGTGCGGGTGGTAAACACAACGATCTGGAAAACGTCGGTTACACCGCGCGTCACCACACCTTCTTTGAAATGCTGGGCAACTTTAGCTTCGGCGACTACTTCAAGCAGGATGCCATCAAATACGCGTGGGAGCTGCTGACCGGTGAGAACTGGTTCGCGCTGCCGAAAGAGAAGCTGTGGGTCACCGTTTACGAGACCGATGACGAAGCATTCGACATCTGGGCCAATGAAGTAGGCGTCCCGCGCGAGCGAATCATCCGCATCGGCGACAACAAAGGCGCGCCGTTTGCTTCAGACAACTTCTGGCAGATGGGCGACACCGGTCCGTGCGGTCCGTGCACCGAGATTTTCTTCGACCATGGCGATCACATCTGGGGCGGCCCTCCGGGAAGTCCGGAAGAAGACGGCGACCGCTACATTGAGATCTGGAACATCGTCTTCATGCAGTTCAACCGTCAGGCTGACGGTACCATGGAGCCGCTGCCGAAGCCGTCCGTCGACACCGGTATGGGCCTGGAGCGTATTGCCGCGGTGCTGCAGCACGTTAACTCAAACTATGACATCGACCTGTTCCGCGATCTGATCGCCAGCGTGGCGAAAGTCACCGGCGCCACCGATCTGACGAACAAGTCGCTGCGCGTTATTGCCGACCACATTCGTTCCTGCGCCTTCCTGATCGCTGACGGCGTAATCCCGTCGAATGAAAACCGCGGCTACGTGCTGCGCCGCATCATTCGCCGCGCGATCCGTCACGGCAACATGCTGGGCGCGAAGGATACCTTCTTCTGGAAACTGGTTGCCCCGCTGATCGCCGTGATGGGCTCCGCCGGCGAAGAACTGAAGCAGCAGCAGGCTCAGGTTGAGCAGGTGCTGAAAACCGAAGAAGAGCAGTTCGCCCGTACTCTGGAGCGCGGACTGGCGCTGCTGGATGAAGAGCTGTCGAAGCTGAAAGGCGACACCCTGGATGGCGAAACCGCCTTCCGTCTGTACGACACCTACGGCTTCCCGGTCGACCTGACCGCGGACGTCTGCCGCGAGCGCAACATCAAGGTTGACGAAGCCGGCTTTGAGGCCGCCATGGAAGAGCAGCGCCGTCGCGCGCGCGAGTCCAGCGGTTTCGGCGCTGACTATAACGCGATGATCCGCGTTGACGGCGCCTCTGAATTTAAAGGTTACGATCATCTGGAGCTGAACGGCAAAGTGACTGCGCTGTTCATCGATGGCAAAGCGGTGGATAGCGTCAGCGCGGGTCAGGAAGCGGTAGTGATCCTCGACCAGACCCCGTTCTATGCGGAGTCCGGCGGCCAGGTGGGCGATAAAGGCGAACTGAAAGGCACGGGCTTCTCCTTCGCGGTCAGCGACACGCAGAAGTACGGCCAGGCCATTGGTCATATCGGTAAAGTCGCCAGCGGCTCCCTGAAAGTGGGCGACGCGGTGCAGGCCGATGTGGACGAGGCTCGCCGTCAGCGTATCCGCCTGAACCACTCCGCGACGCACCTGATGCACGCGGCGCTGCGCCAGGTGCTCGGCACCCATGTGGCGCAGAAAGGCTCGCTGGTCAACGATAAAGCGCTGCGCTTTGACTTCTCGCATTTCGAAGCGATGAAGCCGGAAGAGATTCGTGCAGTGGAAGATCTGGTCAACGCGCAGATCCGTCGTAACCTGGCTATCGAAACCAACATTATGGATATCGATGCCGCGCGCGCATCCGGCGCCATGGCGCTGTTCGGCGAGAAATACGATGACCGCGTCCGCGTGCTGCGGATGGGCGACTTCTCCACCGAACTGTGCGGCGGGACTCACGCGGCGCGTACCGGTGATATCGGCCTGTTCCGTATCACGTCTGAGTCCGGTACCGCCGCTGGCGTGCGCCGTATCGAAGCGGTGACCGGTGAGGGCGCGATGGCCATGCTGCACGCGCAGAGCGATCAGCTCAGCGATATCGCACAGCTGCTGAAGGGCGACAGCCACAATCTCGGCGAGAAAGTTCGCGCCGCGCTGGAGCGTACCCGTCAGCTGGAAAAAGAGCTGCAGCAGCTGAAAGAGCAGGCTGCGGCGCAGGAGAGCGCAAACCTCTCCAGCAAAGCGGAAGAGATTAACGGCGTTAAGCTGCTGGTCAGCGAGCTGGCCGGCGTGGAGCCGAAGATGCTGCGCACCATGGTTGACGATCTGAAGAACCAGCTGGGTTCGACGGTTGTGGTGTTGGCTACGGTCGCAGACGGTAAAGTTTCCCTGATTGCCGGTGTGTCTAAGGATGTGACAGATCGCGTCAAGGCTGGGGAGCTGGTTGGTATGGTCGCTCAGCAGGTGGGCGGTAAAGGGGGCGGTCGTCCGGATATGGCGCAGGCCGGTGGTACCGATGCGTCTGCTCTCCCTGCAGCGTTAGCCAGTGTGAAAGGCTGGGTCAGCGCAAAACTGTAATAACTATAAACGCATATACCCTAAATAATTCGAGTTGCAGGAAGGCGGCGACACAGCGAATCCCCAGGAGCTTACTCAAGTAAGTGACTGGGGTGAGCGAGGAAAACCAACACACATGCAACTTGAAGTATGGCGGGTTTAGGTGCCGTAACCTCAGGGAAATGGCACCTTGCGCGAGAAACACCGATAACGATAAAGTCGGGTTGAAATTGTGTATATCGGCTAAACTTAGGTTTAACAGAATGTGATGCCATGACTGCTTATACCGTAAGGTATTTGTCATTGCTTACTTTTTGGCGTTATATGATGGATAATGCCGGGATACGAGAGACCCGACTCTTTTAATCTTTCAAGGAGCAAAGAATGCTGATTCTGACTCGTCGAGTTGGTGAGACCCTCATGATTGGAGATGAGGTCACTGTGACAGTTTTAGGGGTGAAGGGTAACCAGGTTCGTATTGGCGTAAACGCCCCTAAAGAAGTATCTGTACACCGTGAAGAGATCTACCAGCGTATTCAGGCTGAAAAATCCCAGCAGTCCAGTTACTAAGGTTTCCGCGCCTCGCTGTTCAGTGAGGCGCATCACTTATCGCCGCTTTTTCCCTTTTTCTGTTTCTTCCCCCTGCGCCATACCGCTTTTCATTACCCTTTGCCGCTTTGGTTGTTTGACATTATGCCAGCGTCAGGGCTGATTTCCTGTTGATAAATTGCCCTTTTTGCCGTTTTTGCACGCGAATTGCGTGCGAAGTGTGCAAACGAAAAAAGGTCTCGAAAAAGTGTTTGACTTATAAGTACCAGAAAGTAATATGTGCGCCATCGCAGCGACGAAGAGCAGAAACAAGTTCTTCGAAGCACTCGAAAGAGGCGTGTGTGGTGAGGTGGCCGAGAGGCTGAAGGCGCTCCCCTGCTAAGGGAGTATGCGGTCAAAAGCTGCATCCGGGGTTCGAATCCCCGCCTCACCGCCATTTTGCATCCGTAGCTCAGCTGGATAGAGTACTCGGCTACGAACCGAGCGGTCGGAGGTTCGAATCCTCCCGGATGCACCATCTTCTTTCTGAATTAAGAGAGAAGCGCGCTGTGAAAGCAGCGGCCCGCAGTGCGAGGCATAATCGAGTCACTCTACCGATTAGACCGTCATACTCAGTGTGGCATGTGTTAGTTGTGACACTGACGCGTAGTAAAGCAAGTTTCCCGATGCATCCGTAGCTCAGCTGGATAGAGTACTCGGCTACGAACCGAGCGGTCGGAGGTTCGAATCCTCCCGGATGCACCATTCTTTAACAAGAATGGCAAATCGCGAAATTTGATATCAGAATTACAGCAGTAATCCCGATGCATCCGTAGCTCAGCTGGATAGAGTACTCGGCTACGAACCGAGCGGTCGGAGGTTCGAATCCTCCCGGATGCACCATATTCTCCTTAGTAATAGCAACATTGTTGTTATCTGGTTTGCGAAACCATCGTAAGTGCCAGGAGAGTAACCCCGCAGTAAAATAGCTTTCCCGATGCATCCGTAGCTCAGCTGGATAGAGTACTCGGCTACGAACCGAGCGGTCGGAGGTTCGAATCCTCCCGGATGCACCATATTCTCCTTAATAACAGCGACGATGTTGTTTTATGGTCTGCGAAATCATCGCCAGCACCAGGGAGGATAACGTTGCGTAAGCAACGGCCCGAAGGGTGAGGCGAAGCCGAATCATCCTCCCGGATGTACCCTATTCTCCTCAGTAACAACGACGATGTTGTTACATAGGCTGCGAAATTATCGCAGCACCCGTTCTGAATGCATCATCTTCACTCTTCTCTCACCATCCCGATAACCGCGTTTTCCATCGCCAGTTTCATCCTGACTTTTTTATTGGCAAGCCGCGCTTTCCACTATAATTTATCCTTGTATATCAGCGTTATCAGGCTGAGATAAATGCAAGGAGAGAAATCCATGAAATGGTTCAAAGCAATACCTGCTTTTTGCGCAACGCTGCTGGTGGCGACGGCCCTCGCTGGCTGTGCGGGATCGGCTACAAAGGAGAGTACGGGCGGCTATATTGACGATACCGTGGTGACCACCAAGGTGAAAACGGCGCTCTTTAACGATAAAGACATCAAGTCCTCTGAAATCAGCGTCCAGACCTTTAAAGGCCGCGTCCAACTGAGTGGATTTGTCTCCTCCGCGGAAAGCGCTAAACGGGCGGTGGAAGTCACCCGTCGGGTGCAGGGCGTGCGAATGGTCGAAAACGATCTGCGTATTAAATAAGGCCGCCTATACGGTCTGATGCCTGAAGGCGCCTGTGGGCGCCTTTGTCGTCTGCGCCGCTGGCCGCGACAACGACCGGCTTTTGCGTTACAGTAACCATTCATTAACCGGTTGGTGAGAAGACGATGTACGAAGGTTACGCAGGACTGATCTTTGATATGGATGGCACTATCCTCGATACCGAGCCGACCCATCGTCAGGCATGGAATGAGGTGCTGGGCCGCTACGGTATGCGTTTCGACGAACAGGCGATGGTTGCCCTCAATGGCTCACCGACCTGGCGGATTGCCCAGGCGATTATTGAACTCAACCAGGCGGATCTCGATCCACATCGCCTGGCGCAGGAAAAAACCCTGGCCGTTAAGGCGATGCTGCTGGACAGCGTACGTCCATTGCCGCTGATCGAGGTGGTCAAGGCGTGGCACGGCCGTCGCCCGATGTCGGTCGGCACCGGTAGCGAAAGCGCCGTCGCCGAAGCGCTGCTGGCGCACCTGGGCCTGCGTCATTACTTCTCCGCGGTGGTGGCGGCCGATCATGTGGTCAACCATAAACCCGCGCCCGATACCTTCCTGCTGTGCGCCGAGCGCATGGGCGTCGCGCCGGAAAAATGCGTGGTCTTCGAAGATGCCGACTTTGGTCTGCAGGCGGCGAAGCGCGCGGGAATGGACGCTGTAGACGTGCGTTTGCTGTGAGCGATGCGCTGTCACTCCTCTCGCTGTTTGCCAGTAGCTTTTTAAGCGCCACGCTACTTCCCGGCAATTCGGAGGTTGTGCTGGTGGCTATGCTACTTGCGGGGGTCAGTCATCCGTGGTGGTTAGTATTAATAGCAACAATCGGCAATAGCCTTGGAGGGGTAACTAACGTTATTCTGGGGCGCCTGTTTCCGCTGCGTAAAACCTCGCGCTGGCAGGAGCGGGCGGCCGGCTGGCTTAAGCGCTACGGCGCGGTTACGCTGTTGCTGAGCTGGGCGCCGGTTGTCGGCGATTTACTGTGTTTGCTGGCGGGATGGATGCGCATTTCCTGGGGACCGGTACTCTTTTTCTTATGCCTTGGAAAGGCGCTGCGCTATATCGTCATTGCAGCAGCGACGCTTCAGGGCATGACGTGGTGGCACTAATTGGACTGATAGTTCATCCATTACAATTATGCTTATTCAAACGATTTCGACAGGCGGGAGGTCAAATTGATCCCGGACGTATCACAGGCGCTGGCCTGGCTGGAAAAACATCCGCAGGCCCTGCAGGGTATTCAACGTGGTCTGGAGCGGGAGACGCTGCGCGTGAACGCAGACGGCACCCTTGCAACGACCGGTCACCCTCCGGCGTTAGGCTCAGCGCTGACGCATAAATGGATTACCACCGATTTTGCCGAAGCTTTACTTGAGTTCATTACGCCAGTAGATGGCGATATTGAGCATATGCTGACCTTTATGCGCGATGTCCATCGCTATACCGCGCGTCAGATCGGTGATGAGCGGATGTGGCCGCTGAGTATGCCATGCTATATCGCCCCCGGTCAGGATATTGAGCTGGCGCAGTACGGCACCTCTAACGTGGGGCGCCTGAAAACGCTATATCGCGAGGGGCTGAAGAACCGCTATGGCGCGCTGATGCAGACTATCTCCGGCGTGCACTATAACTTCTCCCTACCGATGGCCTTCTGGCAGGCTAAATGTGGTGTGGAAGACACTGAGAGTGGTAAAGAGGCCATTTCGGCGGGCTATTTCCGCTCAATTCGTAACTACTATCGCTTTGGCTGGGTGATCCCCTATCTGTTCGGCGCCTCGCCGGCGATTTGCGCTTCGTTCCTGCAAGGAAAGCCGACGACGCTGCCCTTTGAGGAGACGGGCAACGGCATGTATTACTTGCCGTACGCCACCTCGCTGCGCCTCAGCGACCTTGGTTATACCAATAAGTCGCAAAGCAATCTCGGAATTACGTTTAACGATCTGCACGAGTATGTGGCAGGATTGAAGCGCGCGATTAAAACGCCGTCGGAAGAGTACGCTAAAATCGGGCTGGAAAAAGACGGTAAGTATCTGCAGATCAACAGCAATATCCTGCAGATTGAAAACGAACTCTATGCGCCGATCCGCCCGAAACGCGTCACCCGTCGGGGCGAAACCCCGTCCGATGCGCTGTTGCGCGGTGGTATTGAGTATATCGAAGTGCGTTCGCTGGATATCAATCCCTTCTCGCCGATCGGCGTTGACGCCCAGCAGGTGCGTTTCCTCGACCTGTTTATGGTCTGGTGCGCGCTGGCCGACGCGCCGGAGATGAGCAGCGATGAGCTGCTGTGCACCCGCACCAACTGGAATCGGGTGATTCTGGAAGGGCGTAAGCCGGGCTTAACGTTGGGCATCGGCTGCGAAAGCGCGCAGTTCCCGCTGGCGCAGGTGGGTAAAGATCTGTTCCGCGATTTACGCCGTGTAGCGCAGACGCTGGACAGCATTCACGGCGGCGAGGCCTATCAACAGGTCTGCGATGAGCTGCTGGCCTGTTTTGACGATCCGGAATTAACCTTCTCAGCCCGCATTCTGCGTTCTATGATTGAAGAAGGGATTGGTGGAACCGGCCGTGCGCTGGCCGATCGTTACCGGACCCAGCTGCGTGAAGAGCCGCTGGAGATCCTGAGCGAAGAAGATTTCATCGCCGAGCGTGACGCGTCGGTGGCGCGACAGAAGAAAATAGAAGCGGAAGACAGCGAGCCGTTTGAGGCGCTGTTGGCGCGGCACGCGTAGCGGTCGAAGCGCTGGAAAAGAAAAAGGCCACATCACTGTGGCCAAACTTTCATCTCTGATTCAGGGATGATGATGATAATAAATGCGCGTCTTTCATATACTGAGACTCGCGGCTGAACAAAGAGTTCATTTTATTTTAAAAAAATTCACTCCCGGAGGTGACGAATGCCGTTGTTAGATAGTTTCACAGTCGACCATACCCGAATGGAAGCCCCAGCGGTGCGTGTCGCGAAGAAAATGAACACGCCGCATGGCGATGAAATCACCGTATTCGATCTGCGCTTCTGCGTGCCGAACCAGGAAGTGATGCCGGAGCGCGGTATCCACACCCTCGAGCACCTGTTCGCCGGCTTTATGCGCGATCACCTGAACGGGAATGGCGTGGAAATTATCGACATTTCGCCGATGGGCTGCCGCACCGGGTTCTATATGAGCCTGATTGGTACGCCGGACGAGCAGCGCGTCGCCGACGCCTGGAAAGCGGCGATGGCCGACGTGCTGAAGGTGAAAGATCAGAACCAGATCCCGGAGCTGAACGTCTACCAGTGCGGGACCTACACCATGCACTCGCTGGAAGAGGCGCAGGAGATCGCTCGTCATATCATCGAGCGCGATGTGCGCATCAACAGCAACGACGAACTGGCGTTGCCGAAAGAAAAACTGCAGGAACTGCACATCTAGTGCTTCCGCCGCGGCCCGACGCCTGTCGCCGGGCCGCTTTCCCGACGCCGCCATGACGACGACCACCACCTTCTCCTTTCAGCACCGCCCGCTGGTGCCCTTTGCCCATGATTATGCTCACGGTGACCAGGAAGACTGGCATCAGCATGACTGCGCCCAGCTGCTGCATATTTTAAGCGGCGTGGTGCGGGTGGCGACGCCGGCAGGCTACTGGGTGGTGCCGCCCGGGCGCGGCGTCTGGCTGCCGGCGGGAACGCCCCACGCGCTGCGCATGACCGGCAACGTCGCGGCGCGAACGCTGTTTATCGATCCGCTGGCGCGCGCCGATCTTCCGGCGGGGTGCCAGATCGTACAGATCACGCCCCTGCTGCGGGAACTGATTGTCTCCTCCCTGGCGCTGGCTGAGCGTTATGCCCCCGCCAGCCGCGACGAACGGATTTATGAGCTGATCCTCGATGAGATCCGCGGGATGGCGATCCTGCCGTTTGGCCTGCCGGAGCCGCAAAGCGAAACGCTGCGCCGGCTGTGCCAGCAGGTGCGCGAGGCGCCGGGCGGGGTCTGGAGCAGCAGCCAGGCGGCGAAGGCGTGCAGCATGAGCGAGCGAACCCTGAACCGCCATTTTCAGCAGCAGACTAGCCTGACGTGGCGCGAGTGGGTGCGCCGGGCGAAGCTAATGGAAGCGCTGATTCGCCTGGCGCAGGGCCACTCCGTGCTGCGGGTGGCGCTGGAGCTGGGCTACGGCAGCCACAGCGCCTTCAGCGCCATGTTTCGTCGGGTGATGGGCGTCGCCCCCAGCGACTATTTTCGTCCCCCGGCCTGATCGGCGGCGCTGAGCGCATTGCACAGCGCCTGCAGCGAGGCGCGCGCCACGTCATTATCGATACCCACGCCCCAGTAGCTTTCTCCTTGCGGAAAAATGCAGCGAATATAGGCCACCGACCGGCTGTCGCTGCGCGCGCCGAGGGTATGCTCATGATAGTCCTTGATCATAAACGGTTGCCGAAACAGCGCGCTGAGGCCGCTGGCTGCGGCGGAGAGCAGGCCGTTGCCCTGGCCCTGCAGGCGTCGGGTTTCGCCGTGGTGACGCAGCGTTGCCTGCAGGGAAAGCTGGCCATTCTGCTGGCTGGCGCTCTGATAATCGACCAGCGTCAGCGCAGACTGCGTCTGCAGCCCGTAGCGCGTGCGGAACAGCTGCCACAGCGCATGGTGGGTCATCTCTTTGCCGTCGCTATCGGTGGCCTGCTGAACGTGCTGGCTGAAGTCCTGCTGCAGCCCGCGGGGCAGCTTCAGGCCATGATTTTGTTCGATAAGCCAGGCGCTGCCGCTTTTCCCCGACTGGCTGTTGACGCGGATCACCGCCTCATAGCTGCAGCCAATATCCTGCGGGTCAATCGGCAGATAGGGCATCCGCCACAGGTCGCCAGGCTGACGGGCATCAAATCCTTTTTTGATCGCATCCTGATGAGAGCCGGAGAAGGCGGTGTAAGCCAGACTTCCCGCCCACGGGTGGCGCGGGTGAACGGGGATCTGATTGCAGTTTTCCACCACTTCCACCACCCGGTTCATCTGCTCGAAGCGAAGCTCAGGGTCGATGCCCTGGCTGTAGAGATTCATCGCCAGCGTCACCAGACAGACATTGCCGGTGCGTTCGCCGTTGCCAAACAGGCAGCCTTCCACCCGGTCGGCACCGGCCATCACCGCCAGCTCGGCGCTGGCGACGCCGGTGCCGCGGTCATTGTGCGGATGCACGCTGATGCAGACTTCGCCGCGGCGGGAGAAGTGGCGGCAAAAATATTCGATCTGATCGGCATAGACATTCGGGGTGTTGACTTCCACCGTCGCCGGCAGATTGACGATCATCGGTCGCTCGGCGCAGGGCTGCCAGACATCCGCCACCGCTTCGCAAATCTCAAGCGCAAACTCGGGCTCGGTGAAGCAGAAGGTTTCAGGCGAATATTCATATTGCCAGCGGGTCTCCGGCTGCTGTTCGCACTGCTGACGGATAAGCCGGGTGGCGCGGGTCGCGAGGGCGATCACCTCGGCCTTGTCCATGCCGAAAACCAGCTCGCGGAACAGCGGCGCGGTGGCATTGTAGAGGTGGACGGTGGCCCGGCGGGCGCCGCGCAGCGCCTCAAAGGTGCGCAGGATCAGCGGGTCTCGCGCCTGGGTCAGCACCTGGATAGTGACATCCTCCGGGATGCGCTGTTCGTCAATCAGCTGGCGGACAAAGTTGAAGTCGGTTTGTGAAGCGGAAGGGAAGGCGACCTCAATCTCTTTAAAGCCGCACTCCAGCAGCAGATCCCAGAACTGCAGTTTGCGGGCGCTGTCCATGGGCTCGGCCAGCGCCTGGTTGCCGTCGCGCAGGTCAGTCGACAGCCAGCGTGGGGCGTGGCTGATTTGCCGGTCAGGCCAGCGGCGGTCGGGAAGGGCGATCGGCGGATAGGGACGGTACTTTTCAGCAGGATGGCTCAGCATAGTGTTCTCCTTAATGGTCTGCCTTTATCCTGCCCGAGCGCCGGCGGGCAGGCTTTCGCAAACGAGACAGAAACTAGCGAGAACTGGACAACCTGAAGGCGTAAAAAAGGGACCCGCAGGTCCCTTAATGTGAGGCTTAGTGCGCGCCGCCGCCGCCGCCGCCGGCGCTGAACGGGGGTCTGGCGAACCATACCAGTCCCAACAGCAGGATGAAAATGGCCGCTGAGATCCAGAAGATTTCGTTGGCAGAGATAATCAGCCCCTGGTTGGTTATCTGCTGTGCTATCCAGCCGGACGCCTGTTGCTGCGTCATTCCCATCCCCTGCAGCTGATCGTAGATCTGCTGCGCGTTGGGGTTGAACGGCGTCACCGATTCGGTGAGCTGCGCATGGTGCAGCGCCTCGCGGTTGGTCCACAGGGTGGTGGTGATCGAGGTCCCGATGGAGCCAGCAAGGGTACGGGTGAAGTTCGACAAGCTCGACGCCGCCGCCAGCCGCTCCGGCGGCAGGCCGGAAAGGGTGATGGTGGTCAACGGCATGAAGAAGCAGGCCACTGCGAAGCCCTGGATAAACTGCGGCCACGCCGAGGCGCCAAAGTCCATCCCCGGTTCGAAGGTCCAGGCGCGCCAGTAGAAGCAGACGGCGTACATGATAAAGCTGAAGGTGACCAGCCGCCGCATATCGAGCTTATGCGCAAAGCGGCCGATAATCGGCGACAGAATGACCGGGATCACCCCCACCGGCGCTGACGCCAGGCCGGCCCAGGTCGCAGTGTAGCCGTAGACCTCCTGCAACAGCTGCGGCAGCAGCACGATGGCCCCGAAGTAGAGCATGTAGGCCAGGCTGATGCAGAGGCAGCCGATGGTGAAGTTGCGCGACTTAAACAGCGACAGATCGACAATCGGGTTATCGTCGGTCAGCTCCCAGACGATCAGGAAGCTTATCGCCACCACCGCCACGATGGTCAGAATGATAATTTCATTGGAGGAGAACCAGTCCAGCTCTTTGCCCCGGTCCAGCATCACCTGCAGACTACCGATACCGATGATCAGCAGCGCCAGGCCGACGCCGTCGATACGCCGCTGTTCGGTTTTGGTTTCCCGGTTGCGCAGGGTCTGCAGGGTCATCAGCACCACCGCCACGCCAATGGGCACGTTGATAAAGAAGATCCATCCCCAGTGGTAGTTATCGCTGATATAGCCGCCGAGGATCGGGCCGCAGATGGGAGCGACGATCACCGTCATCGACCACAGCGCCAGGGCGATAGAGCGTTTCGCCGGCGGATAGTTGCTGAGCAACAGACTTTGCGACAGCGGGATCAGCGGCCCGGCAACAATACCCTGAATGACGCGGAAGAAGATCAGCATCGTCAGGCTGTTGGAGACGCCGCAGGCCCAGGAGGCGATGGCGAAAGCGGTGGTGGACCACAGGAACAGCTTCACCTCGCCCACGCGCTTGGCCAGCCATCCGGTGATCGGAATGGAGATGGCGTTAGCGACCCCGAACGAAGTGATGACCCAGGTCCCCTGGCTCAGCGATGAACCAAGGTTACCGGCGATGGTCGGGATCGCCACGTTGGCGATAGTGGAATCCAGCACCTGCATGAACGTCGCGAGCGACAGCGCAATGGTCATGATGACCAGCTGCGCGCCTTCCAGCGGTTTTTGCTGTTGCATTACACTCACCCCGAATTATCCGGCGTTGGCCTGAATGATCTCGTCTATCAGCTTATTGACCGGATCGAGAGCGATTTCGCGGGCGTTGCTCTCGTAGACCGGGGAGCTCCGCACCTGGCTTGCCAGCATTTCGCCATCGCGATCGGTGGTGTTAACTTCTACCAACGTCGAGAGGCCGATGCGCAGCGGGTGTTCCGCCAGCTGTTTTTCATCCAGTTCGATGCGGACCGGCAGACGCTGTACCACTTTGATCCAGTTACCGGTGGCGTTCTGCGCCGGCAGCAGGGAGAAGGCGCTCCCGGTCCCCATATCCAGACCAACCACCTTGCCGGTGTATTTCACGTCATCGCCATAGATGTCGCTGATCACCGTGGCCGGCTGGCCAATGCGCATATGCGCCAGCTGGGTCTCTTTAAAGTTAGCGTCGATCCACAGGTTAGTTGCCGGAACCACCGCCATCAGCGGCGTGGTGGTGCCGATCTGCGCGCCAGGCTGTACCGAGCGACGGGAAACGTAGCCGCTAATCGGGCTGACGATCTGCGTACGCTGCAGGGCCAGCCAGGCGTTACGCACTTCGGTCGCCGCCTGCAGCACCGCCGGCTGCTGTTCGAGTTTGGTACCCAGCACGATCGCCTGGTTGGCGTTGTACTGCTGGATGGCCACGTCAAGCTCGGCCTGCGCGCTGGCGACGGTGTCGCGGGCGTGCTGCAGCTCTTCGCGGCCGATGAGGTTCGCCGCGCCCAGCGGGATACGGCGGTTCAGGTCAGCCTGCGCCTGGGCGAGGGCGGTCTTTTTGACGTCAATATTCGCCTGCAGCTGCTTGCTGTTGATCATCTGCTGACGGGTTTGACGCACGCTGGCGGCCAGCTGCGTCTTGGCTTTCTCAAACGCCTGTTGGGCATCGGTCTGATCGAGGGTGACCAGCGGATCGCCTTTCTGCACGTAGTCCGTGTTGTCAGCCCAGACTTTGGTCACGCTGCCCGAGACCTGGGCCATAATTTGTACCTGGTTCCCTGCCACGTAGGCATCGTCGGTCTCTTCATAGTGACGCAGTACCAGAAACCAGTAAATCCCATATGCCACGGCAATAATAATGAAGAGCAATGTCAGCAACAGAAGGGCGCCTTTACGCTTCCCTTTTTTGCTGCCTGGTTGCTGCGGGGTTTGGCTCTCCGCATTTGCGCTCATGTTATTCTCCACGATCTTATTATTTCACATCGGCTGAGCCGACCTGTTTATCAGAAAGGCCAGCAGAGATCTGCTGGCCTGGCTGTTTTCCTTGCAACGTAAAAATGGGCTGAGCGACGCCGCCCTTAGCGTAGAGAGTCCGCCAGCACGCCTTCTTCTTCCATCTGGTCAAGGCGGCTCAGGAGTTTGCGGGTAATATGTTCGAGCTGATCTTTTTCGCTGGTGCTGAGTGAAGACCACAGCTGATGCAGGCAGTTATGCTGCGGCGGCAGGACTTCACGCAAAAACTGATGGCCCTTTTCGGTCAGCTGCAGATGCAGACAGCGACGATCGTTATCGCTCTCGCGGCGTTCAATCCAGCCGCGTTTTTCCAGTTCATCAGCGATACGGGTGGCGTTGGTACGCGACGAGCCCAGCGCACAGCTCAGCTCGGACGGCTGAATGCTGTGGTTTTCCTGCGACTCCAGCGTAATCAGCGCCATAAATAATGTCTCGTTAATTCCCTGCGCTTTGAGCATTTTATTGCGATTTTCCAGCAGCTTACCTTGCATATGCATGCAAAGACGAGTTAACAGAATCTCCTGGAACGGGAAATCTTCATGGCGGCTGGCGCGGAACTTGAGCATTTGCTCAATGGGAGTAAACGAACTATCCATTTGGGTATGACCTCATTAATTACAGCCGATATAATAACTATTGTGACAAATAAATCAAATGAATTATTGACCAAAATTGATACGTAAAGCTTAGAGCCCGCTGGCGATTTTCCAGGCCAGACCGTAGGCCAACGCCGACAGGAGGGTCGGGATAATAATGCTGCGGGTTTTCCAGAAGGCGCCCCCCAGCACCAGGAAGCCGATCAGCGTCGGCGCCAGACGATGGGCATCGGCGAGGATCTCCGGCACGCTGGAGACCACCAGCAGCGCGCAAATCGAGGCGATACCGATGGTATCCAGCAGCACGCTGACCGGGCCACGGCGGGCAGGCCGGGCATGGCCCGCGCGCAGACGCAGGGGAAGATAGCGAAACAGATAGTTCACGCCGCCGACAATCACCCCGAGCAGAAGGACCTCACTGTTCATCCGGCATCCCCTTCAGCATGGCCTGGACCAGCGCCGTCAGACACCCGCAGACAATTCCGGCAAGAATCGCCGCCGGAATGGAAAATAACAGAATGCCGCCCAGGGCGCCCGCCAGCGCCGCGGTGACGCACAGGGATTGCTGGCGCTGGAAAGAGGCCAGCAGGAAGCTCATAAACAGCGCCGGCAGCATAAAGCCGAGCGCGGCTTCCACCGCCGGATAGTCCACCAGCAAACCGTTGCCGGACCAGGCGCCGGCCAGCGTGCCGCACACCCAGGATGCCCACGAGGTGAACGCGAGACCGAGCATCCAGTTTTCGCTCCAGCGGCGGTTGTCGCGAACCAGCCTGGCGGTGGCGGCGGCGAAAACCTCATCGGTCAGGCCGAAGGCCCAGAGGGCGGTTTTCTTTTTGTTCAGCGCGGTATGGATGCGGCTGCGCAGCGAGGGGCCATACAGCACGTGGCGTACGTCCATCGCCATCACCGTCAGGGCGGCGACCCACAGCGAACTGCCGGCGGCCAGCATGGCGGTGATCACAAACTGGCTGGCGCCGGCGTAAATGATGCAGGAGAAAAACAGGCTTTCCAGCGGGGTGAAACCCAGCCGGGTGGCATTGAGTCCGAAGGCGAATGCCACCGGAAGGTAGCTGATGACGATGGGGAGACTGTCTTTAATGCCTTCGCCGACGGTGGCGACACGTTCAGATAAGGCACAGGTTAAGGGCGCGGGGTTTTCCATATGAATAACTTATCGCTGGATCCATGTGAAGGTGGCAAATTGACCGATGTCCCCACCTTAACAGAGCGCGACGCGCCTTAACACTATGAAAATGCCCGCAATCCGCTTTTCCCTGACCCAGACGGGATGAAAGGCGGGGAAGGGGGCCCGGATAAGGCGTCGGGCCTTATCCGGGAGCGGGTTACTGCTGCGCGGCGAGGGCGGCTTTCACCCAGCTGTCGAACAGCGGCTGGTGGGCCTTGATCCAGCCATCAACATGACCGTTAATGTCGGCTTCAGAAGCATGGCCGTCGTGCATCATCGCATTCTCGGCATTGATGTCGGCGATCGGCAGCTTCATGACGCTAAACAGAGTGGCGGCGGCCGGGTTTTTCTCCGCCCAGGCTTTGTTGGCGACAATGTGCATGGTGTTGACCGGGAATCCATAGTTGGCGCCATTGGCCAGTTTGGTATCGATGTTTTTCTGCTCGCCCGGCAGGGAGGAGAACGGCACCTGCAGCCAGACGACGTCTTTGCCAGGCTTCAGCACGTCGCTAACCCAGTACGGCGTCCAGGTGTAGTAGAGCACCGGTTTACCCTCTTTATAACGGGCGATGGTGTCGGCCATCATCGCCGCGTAGTTGCCCTGGTTATGGGTGACGGTTTTGCTCAGGCCATAGGCGTCAATCTGGTGGTTAATCACCGCTTCGCAGCCCCAGCCAGGGGTGCAGCCGGTGAGGTCCGCTTTGCCGTCGTTGTTGGTATCAAACAGTTTGGCGATCTGCGGATCTTTGAGCTGATCGATGGAGGTGATGTGGTACTGCTCGGCGGTTTTTTTGTCGATCAGATAGCCCTGGGCGGCACCTGAGACGTATACCCCCTTGCGGTAAAATTTGTTATCACCGCCCGCCGCGGCGTACATGTCATCGTGCAGCGGCTGCCAGTTGGTGGCGATGAAGGTGGTATCCCCAGCGGCAATCGAGGTATAGGCAACGTTATAGTCCACTTCGCTCGGTTTCTCGACGGTGTAGCCAAGCTTCTCCAGCGCGCGGCTGACCAGCAGGGTCTGGAAGCTCTCTTCGGAGATGGTGCTCTGGGCCGGCTTGACGGTAATGCCTTTGCCCGGCAGGTCGGCGGCGAAGGCGCTAGTGGCGATCAGGGTGGCAAAGGCGGCGGTGGCCATCATCGTGCTATGTCGCATGGTGGTTCCTCTTATTGTTTAACGGGAAGGGCGGCCCCCCGGCATCGGCTGGTGCCGGGGAGCGGCGCTGTTATCGACTTATCGACAGAAAGGGCGAGTGAGAAGCCCCAGCGGGCCGGTGGTGTACCAGCGGCGGTTGCCGCGACTGCGGGCGTCGCGGCCGACGGCCTGGGTAAGGCGGTCAAGAATAATCGCCAGGATCACGATCCCCACGCCGCCGACGGTGGCCAGGCCCATATCCAGGCGACCAATGCCGCGCAGCACCATCTGGCCAAGACCGCCGACGGCGATCATCGAGGCGATCACCACCATCGACAGGGCCAGCATCAGCGTCTGGTTAACCCCGGCCATAATGGTGGGCATCGCCAGAGGCAGCTGAACTTTAAACAGCAGCTGTCGCGGGCTGGCGCCAAATGAGCGCGACGCTTCGATCAGATCCGCAGGCACCTGGTTTATCCCGAGGATGGTCAGACGGACGATGGGCGGCAGGGCGAAGATAATCGTCACCACCACGCCGGGCACGTTGCCGATGCCGAACAGCATTACGATCGGCACCAGGTAGACAAAGGCCGGCGTGGTCTGCATGGCATCCAGCAGTGGGCGGATAATTTTCGCCGCCCGCGGACTGCGCGCCAGCCAGATCCCCAGCGGCAGGCCGATGATCATGCAGAACAGCAGGGCGGTGAGGACCAGCGCCAGGGTGACCATCGCCTGCGACCACGCGCCGATGGCGCCAATGGCAATCAGCGATACCAGGGTGGCGACCCCCATGCCGAGGCTGGAGATCTGCCAGGCGATCAGCGCGAAGACGATAATCGCCACTGGCGCCGGCATTCCCAACAGCAGCTGCTGAAAGGCGCTGAGAATGTAGTCGATCGGCACGCGGATCCCCTGGAACAGCGGGCGGAAGTGCAGCACGATCCAGTCGATGGCGTGGGTCACCCAACTGTCGAGCGGGATCAGGGTCTTATGGAACGGATCCATGATATTGAACTGTTCCGGCTGCGGCGCCGGGGCGCTGTGCAGCCAGTCGGCGCCGCCGCCATTGGTCGGCGCGGCAGTAGAAGCGCCACCCCAGGCGTCTGCAGCCTGGGCGGCGTTGTCGGTTGCCGGGGCGCTGTCCCACGGATTGGTTTGATCAGCCATGATTCACCCCCTCGCGATCTAAAGCCTGGAGCAACATTCGTTTGGAAATGATGCCAATATATTGTTGTTCTTCATCCACCACCGGGACGGCGCACGGGGCGTGGCCGACGTGGGAGAGCAGATCGCTGAGCGGCGTTTGCGCCTCCACCGCCAGCGGGGCGTCAATCAGCGCCGCCTCGATCCCCTGGCCGGCGCTGAGCGCGGTTTTCAAAGAATCGATCGACACAATCCCGACAAAGCGATTACCACGCTCGATGACATAGCCATATTCCCGGTCTTCATCCTGTAATAATTTCAGCGCTGAGCGGGGGCCAAAACCTGGCGTTTTACGAATCAGGCCGACCGGACTACGACGGGCAATATCTTTGGCGCTGAAGACCTGGCTAATATCGACGCCGCGGAAGAAGGTGCGGACATAATCATTGGCCGGATTATTCAATATTTCATCCGGAGTACCGACCTGGACCACTTCGCCATTTTGCATAATGGCGATACGATCGCCAATTCGCATGGCTTCATCAAGGTCATGGGAAATAAAGACAATGGTACGCTGATGCTTAGCCTGTAATTTGATCAGCTCATCCTGCATTTCGGTGCGAATGAGCGGATCGAGCGCGGAGAAGGCTTCATCCATTAACAGAATATCGGGATTAATCGCCAGGGCGCGGGCTAAACCGACGCGCTGACGCATCCCGCCAGAGAGTTCATCCGGCCAGGCGTGGGCATAATTCTCCAGCCCCACCTGCCGCAGCGCTTCCCGCGCTTTTTGCTCTCGCTCAGCGGCCGGGACGCCGGCAAGCGCCATGCCAAACGCCGTGTTGTCGAGCACGCTCATGTGCGGCATCAGTGCAAAGGATTGAAAAACCATCGCAATTTTTTTACGACGCACCTCGCGCAGCTCGGCGTCCGACATTTTCGCGATATCGACCCCGTCAATCAGCACCTGGCCGCGGGTGGGTTCAATCAGGCGATTGAGAAGGCGAACCATGGTGGATTTCCCCGAACCGGAGAGCCCCATGATGACGAATATCTCGCCTTCTTCAATGGCCAGACTGGCGTCTTTGACGCCAAGCGACAGCCCCGTTTTTTCCAGTATTTGCGCTTTGTTGAGTCCTTTCTCAATATATTTGAAAGCACGGTGAGGGTGCTCGCCAAATATCTTATAAAGATTTTTAATTTCTAATTTAATTGCCATGCAATAGAGAAGTTCCTGTTATTTGTTTATTGCGATACGGTACCCAATGGTGATTATGATCTTTTTACACCCTATCATACTCAGATTCTGTGACAACCCTTAATGACAAACTCTCGGCAAAATGGAGTGAGGGACATGGCGGCGCAGCCCCCGTGATATAAGGGCTGAGCGGTAATTTGTTGTGGGTAATATTTTTTGATTATCTCTGGATAATTCGACTGAAATAGACCAGTTTTCTGCTAAATATGACGGGATGATGACGGTTAGGCCATGGAGAGAATATTTGACAGATGAACCCACTTTTCTGCGAAATAGATCACCAGGAATTCGGTCGCGATATTCCTGGTGAAAGTACGGTTAAAAGTCCCAGTCGTCGTCGGCGGTCTCTTCCATTTTTCCTATCACGTAGGAGGAGCCAGAACCGGAGAAAAAGTCGTGGTTTTCATCGGCGTTGGGCGACAGCGCCGCGAGGATCGCTGGATTAACCGCCGCCATCTCCGCCGGGAACAGCGCCTCGTAGCCGAGGTTCATCAGCGCTTTGTTGGCGTTGTAGCACAGGAAAGCGCTAACGTCGTCGAACCAGCCGCTCTCGCCGTACAGTTCCCGGCTGTAGGCCAGCTCGTTGTCGTAAAGATCCATCAGCAGATCGAGGGCGAAATTTTTCAATTCTTCGCGCTTGCCGGGGCTGACGATCTCCAGTCCTTTCTGATATTTGTAGCCGATGTAATAGCCATGCACCGCTTCATCGCGAATGATCAGGCGGATCAGATCCGCGGTGTTGGTCAGCCTTCCCCGGCTGGAGAAGTACATCGGTAGCCAGAAGCCGGAGTAGAAGAGAAAGGATTCGAGGAACACGCTGGCGATTTTTTTCTTCAGCGGCTCGTCGGCCTGATAGTAGCCCAGCATCAGCTGCGCCTTGCGCTGCAGGGGCTCACAGCTTTCGCTCCAGGCGAAGGCGGCATCCACCTCCTTGCTGTGGCACAGCGTGGAAAAGATGGAGCTGTAAGAGCGAGCATGAACCGCTTCCATAAAGCTGATGTTCGACAGCACCGCCTCCTCATGCGGGGTCAGGGCGTCCGCCATCAGCGCCGGCGCGCCGATGGTGTTCTGAATGGTGTCGAGCAGGGTCAGCCCGGTAAAAACGCGAATGGTCAACTGCTGCTCCGCCGCGCTGAGGGTTTGCCAGGCGGGAATGTCGTTCGACAGCGGCACTTTCTCCGGCAGCCAGAAGTTGCTGGTGAGACGGTTCCACACCTCCAGATCTTTATCGTCATCGATGCGGTTCCAGTTGATCGCGCTGACGCGCGTTAAATGGGTCATCCTGATCTCCTTACAGCGCGCAGGACACGCAGCCTTCAATTTCAGTGCCTTCCAGCGCCAGCTGGCGCAGTCGGATGTAGTAGAGCGTCTTAATGCCTTTCTTCCAGGCGTAGATCTGCGCCTTGTTGATATCGCGGGTGGTGGCGGTATCGGGGAAGAACAGGGTCAGCGACAGCCCCTGATCGACGTGGCGCGTCGCCTCGGCGTAGGTGTCGATGATTTTCTGGGGCCCTATCTCGTAGGCATCCTGATAGAGGGCCAGATTGTCGTTATTCATAAACGGCGCGGGGTAGTACACCCGTCCGGTTTTCCCCTCTTTGCGGATCTCAATCTTCGAGACGATCGGGTGAATGCTGGAGGTGGCATGGTTGATGTACGAGATCGAGCCGGTGGGCGGCACCGCCTGCAGATAGCGGTTGTAAATGCCATAGCGCATGACGTCGTCGCGCAGCTGGCGCCAGCTTTCCCGGTCGGGCAGGGAGATGCCGGCGCGGGCGAACAGCGCGCGGACCCGTGCGGTTTTCGGCTGCCACTCCTCATGCAGATATTTGTCGAAGTACTCCCCGCTGGCGTAGCGCGACTGCTCGAAGCCGGCGAAGCGCTGACCGCGCTCGCGAGCCAACAGCATCGAGGTGTGCAGCGCGTGCCAGGTCACGGTGTAAAAGTAGATATTGGTGAAGTCCAGCCCCTCCGGGCTGCCGTAGGCAATGCCTTCCCGCGCCAGGTAACCGTGCAGATTCATCTGCCCCAGGCCGATGGCGTGGGAGGCCGCGTTGCCGGCCGCCACGGAAGGGACCGACTGAATGTGGCTCATGTCGGACACGGCGGTCAGGGCGCGCACCGCGGTGGCGATTGTGCGGCCGAAATCCGGCGAGTCCATGGTATGGGCGATATTCAGCGAGCCGAGGTTGCAGGAGATATCTTCCCCGATATGGGCATAGCTGAGGTCTTCATTATAGGCGGACGGCGTACTGACCTGCAGGATCTCGGAACACAGATTGCTCATGGTGACCCGCCCGGCCACTGGACTGGCGCGGTTCACGGTGTCTTCAAACATGATGTACGGGTAGCCGGATTCAAACTGGATCTCCGCCAGGCGCTGGAACAGGTCGCGGGCGCGGATCCAGCGTTTGCCCACCCGCTCGTCGGCCACCAGCTGCGGATAGAGGTCGCCGATGGCGCAGTCGGCGAAGGGTTTGCCGTACAGCCGTTCGACATCATACGGCGAGAACAGCGCCATCTGCGCGTCTTCTTTCGCCAGCTGGAAAGTGATATCAGGGATCACCACCCCCAGCGACAAGGTTTTGATGCGGATTTTCTCATCGGCATTTTCACGCCGGGTATCAAGGAAGCGCAAAATATCCGGATGGTGCGCGTGCAGCCAGACCGCCCCCGCCCCCTGGCGGGCACCGAGCTGGTTGGCATAGGAGAAGGCATCCTCCAGCATCTTCATCACCGGCACCACGCCGGAGGACTGGTTTTCGATGCGCTTGATCGGCGCCCCGGCCTCGCGCAGGTTAGAGAGTAAAAAGGCCACGCCGCCGCCGCGCTTCGACAGCTGCAGCGCCGAGTTCACCGCCCGGCCGATGGACTCCATATTATCCTCAATGCGCAGCAGGAAGCAGGAGATCAGCTCCCCGCGCTGCTGTTTGCCGGCGTTGAGGAAGGTGGGGGTAGCCGGCTGGAAGCGGCCGCTGAGTATCTCCTCCGTCAGCTGCCGCGCCTGCTGTTCATCGCCCCGGGCCAGCGTCAGGGCCACCATTACGCTGCGTTCGGCGAAATCCTCGAGGTAATGTTTGCCATCAAAGCTCTTCAGCGCGTAGCTGGTGTAGAACTTCCAGGCCCCGAGGAAGGTCTGGAAGCGAAACGCGGCGCGCCGGGCATGGTCGAACAACGCCAACACAAACCCGCGGTCATAGCCGGCCAGCACCTGCGGATCGTAATAGCCCTCGCGGACGAGCCAGCTGAGTTTATCCTCCTGGCTGGCAAAGGCGAGGGTGTTGGGCTGAACCTGGGTCGCCATAAAGGCCTCAACCGCCTGGCGATCTTTCTCAAACGGGATGCGGCCCTCGCTGTCGTACAAATTCAGCATCGCATTGAGGGCGTGAAAATCCACGGCGGCGGTTATACGTTCTGCGGTTGTCGTTGCCAAAATTCGCTGACTCCTTTACGCACGTTATCGATATCGTCGGGGGTTCCCATCAGCTCGAAGCGGTAGAGATAGGGCACGGCGCACTTCTGCGCGATGACATCCCCGGCGCGCCCCCAGGCGTCGCCAAAGTTGCGATTGCCGGCGGCAATCACCCCGCGGATCAGTCGACGGTTATGTACGTCGTTTAAAAAGCGGATCGCCTGACGCGGCACGGCGCCGGCGGTGCCGCCGCCGCCATAGCTGGGAACGATGAGAATGTAGGGCTCGTCTACCTGCAGATGTTCACGCTCGTTCAGCGGGATGCGCACCGCCGGCAGCCCCAGGCGCTGCACAAAGCGATGGGTGTTCTCCGAACGGCTGGAGAAGTAGACGATGAGGCTCATGCGCTGGCCGCCGCGACGGAGGGACGCAGGCGATTGATCATATCCGGGCGGAAGCCGCTCCAGCGCAGGTCGCCGGCGATCACCACCGGCAGCTGGCGAAATCCCTGCTCGCGCAGGATGTCGGCGGCATCCGGCTGTTGGTCGACGTTGACCATTTCAAAGGCCAGTCCCCGGCTCTCCATGGCTCGCCGGGTGGCATGGCACTGCACGCAGTCATTTCGAGTGTAAATAATAATGCGCATGATTCGTATTTCCATTTAAGATAACAGCACGGCGCTAAACGTAGCGTCGAACGTTGTGGGCCATTCAATAAGGAAATACTAGATGTAGTTATTTAAAACTTCAACCACTCAATATATAGCGTTTTTAGCAAAGGATTCCCCCTCCGGGATGGCCAGGCGGAGGAGGGGGAAGGTTGCGCGAAACTACAGACGCATGGCGACGGCGAGGCGGTTAAAGGCGTTCATCAGGCTGATAGCGAAGGTGAGATCGCTTATCTGACGCGGGGTAAAATGTTCGCGCAGCGGCAGGTAAACCTCATCTTCCGCATGGCTGGCGGCGATGTCGGTGACCGACTCGGCCCACGCCAGTGCCGCGCGTTCGGCAGGGGTAAAATGGTCGCTCACCCGCCAGCCGGCCAGGGCATCCAGTTTGCTCTGCGCCATGCCGCCCTTGCGCAGCGCCTGGCTGTGCTTCTCAAGGCAGAAGGCGCAGCCGTTGATCTGCGACACGCGTAAATAGACCAGCTCCACCAGGGCGCTGCCCAGTTCGCTTTTCTCCAGCGCGAGGCTGGCCTGCACCAGCCCTTTATAGACTTCCGGGCTTAGTTCACTGAATGGCTGACGTAATTGGCTCATGGTGTTCTCCTCTCTAAGACGGCAGCCAAAATAGCACTATAATGGACTGTAAAAGATAGCCATATTGTGATGAAAAAAGCAGACCATAATGGAAGCCAGCCACCTCCCTCTCTATCAGCGTATTGCCCGCCAGCTGAAATCCGCCATTGAACGGGGCGAACTGGCTCCTGGCAGCCGTCTGCCCGCCAGCCGGGTGTTTGCCCAGGAGCAGGGCGTCTCCCGGGCAACCATCGAAAACGCCTGGGGCGAACTGGTCGCTCAGGGCTGGCTCGAGCGACGCGGGCAGGCGGGAACCTTTGTCAGCGAACGGCTCAGTCCGCGCCAGCTGGCGCCGGTAATGCCAGCGCAACCTGCCGCGCCGGCGGAGCCGTTGCCGTTTCAGATGGGGCTCCCGGCGCTGGATCTCTTTCCGCGCGGGCTGTGGGCGCGGGTGATGGGGCGCCGGCTGCGCACGCAGTCGCGGTTCGATCTGGCGCCCGGCGATCCCGGCGGCGACCCGCTTCTGCGTCAGGCGATCGTCGACTATCTGCGCCTGTCGCGCAGTATCGACTGTCAGCCGGAGCAGGTGCTGATCGCCGGCAACTATGCCACCGCTATGAACCTGATCCTGCGTACTCTGGCACAGCCGGGGCAGCATATGTGGATGGAAGATCCGGGATATCCCTTTATCCGCCCGGTGGTCGAGGCCGGGCAACTGGTGGTGGATGCGATCCCGGTGGACGACGAGGGGATGGATATCGCCTGGGGCCAGCGCCATCATCCGCAGGCGCGGTTTGCCCTGCTCACCCCGGCGCATCAGAGTCCGCTGGGCGTGGCGCTGTCGCTGCCCCGGCGTCGCCAGCTGTTGGCATGGGCCGCGGAGCGTGACGCATGGATCATTGAGGACGATTACGATAGCGAGTTTCGCTATCGCGGCAAACCGTTGCCGCCGCTGAAAAGCCTTGATGCGCCACAGCGGGTCATCTACGCGGGCACCTTCAGCAAGTCGATGTTTCCGGCGCTGCGCACCGCCTGGCTGGTGGTGCCGAGCGCGCTGGCGGCGCGCTTTCAGCAGACCGTGGAGCGCCAGCCCTGTACGGTTCCCACCCTGTGGCAGCAGACGCTGGCGGATTTTATCCAGCAGGGCCATTTCTGGCGTCATCTGAAAAAAATGCGCGCCAGCTACAGCCAGCGCAGGCAGTGGCTGGAGTCTGCTCTGCAGGCGCAGGGCTTTCAGGTTACGCCGCAGCAAGGGGGGATTCAGCTGGTCATGCCGGTTAGCGGCGACGATCGCCTGTTGGCCCAACGGGCGGTGGCGGCCGGGCTGGCGGTACAGGCGTTGAGCGACTGGCGGATGCGCCATACCGGCGAGGGGGGATTACTGATGAGTTTTACCAATCTTCGCTCGCCGGCAATGGCTGGCGCGCTGGCCCGGCGGCTGGGGGAGGCGATCAGCGTCGGCGTCACACCCGATGGTGCGTAAAAAACCCCTGCGGCCAGAGGCGCGCAGGGGCTGACGCGTATTTGTTATCTTCATTGCTTTCCGTGAAGCTGGCGGGCTTCCGCACGCTGATCGCGCGGCGGCAGCAAACGCTATAGCTATTATCGACGTAAATTGAGCAATACGCCAATAAATACCCCGACGGCGGCGGCGGCGCCCACGCTGTGCCACGGTTTATTGCGCACGTAGGTATCGGCGCAGCCCAGCGCATCACATGCTGCCTGGCGCGCATCCAGCGCCGCCTGCTGCACCCGGTTGTGGCCATTAATGCGGGCGCGGGTCTCTTTTAACAGCGACTGCGCTTTGGCACGCGCCGCTTCCGCTTCCTCTTTCGCGTCACTGCCCCACGATTTCAGCACCTCTTCCAGCGTGTCCGCTAATTGGCTGACATCGTTATGAATATCTTCGGCGTTATCGTCAAAATTGTTGCGGTTCACATGGTTAGCCATCGTTATCTCCCTTAATTCCATCGAGTGAGTAAGTGTAGGACAAGATTTTGAATTATGCTTACTGCTGTGGTTTCTGGAATATTCCGAAAGCACTGCCCTTAATGAATAAGGTAAGGTCAATGTGCGGTAAAAGATAACGAGGAATCAGTATGTATTTAAGACCCGATGAGGTGGCGCGTGTTCTTGAAAAAGCCGGCTTCACCATGGATGTTGTGACGCAAAAAGCGTACGGCTATCGCCGCGGCGATAATTATGTTTATGTGAACCGCGAAGCGCGCATGGGGCGAACAGCGTTAGTTATTCATCCGGCGTTAAAAGAGCGCAGCAATATGCTGGCTGAACCGGCTTCAGATATCAAAACCTGCGACCATTATGAACAGTTTCCGCTGTATTTAGCCGGGGATGCGCAGCAGCATTATGGAATTCCGCACGGATTTAGCTCACGCATGGCGCTTGAGCGTTTTCTGAATGGGCTATTTGGCGAAGCTAAGCCGGCCATGTCGACGAATTAATTCGCTGGATAAAGGCCCGGGCGAAATCGGCTGGCGGGAGGAAGCGACTGGCAGAGCCAGTCGCTGTTAACGTGTCGGTCAGGCTTTTGCCTGCTGGTAGGGAGCCACGCGGAACAGGCGGCGGCAATAGTCGAGGAAGTAGCCGTAAGCGGCGCCCATCATCATCGATACCGCCAGGTTCGAGCTCACCGCAGCGACAATCTGGTGCCAGTCCGCACCCACGCTCCACAGAATGGCGACATATACCGGCGACTGAAAGGTCACGTAGGCCAGCACGTCGGCCATATTTTTCATCCAGCCGGCCGGAGTGATGCGCCGGGCCTGACGCATGGCGAAATCGCGATAAATCCCGTAAGGAACAGCAATAATAATGTTGACCGGGATCGCCACCAGACGCGACGATAACGACTGCTCAAACGTCATACCAGAGAGAAAAATTTCGATCATCATGTTGACGACGGTGCAGTAAACCACCATCGCAAAGGTGTCTGCAACCGCGTGCCGCAAGCGGGAGTGCGCAGAGAACATCGGAGTGCTCCTCGAAAATGAAGTCAAGAACGCCGAAAAATGCGCGTTGGTATAGCGTTTTTGGGCTGCCTGTTTTGATGTGCGTAGAGTATATCTCTGCATTAAAAGTGGCAACTAGCTATAAATTTTTATTTATTGCCTTTTTGTCGATAAAATACTCTGCGACGGTTGGTTTTCTGCCCGTTACGCTACTTTTATTGCTTCTTTCATTAAATGTGTTTATTTTCAGGTGGTTATGTGGTGTTTTGCCATGGTGTTTGACCAGGGAGGCGGCGTCTGAGCACTCGCCGTGGCGCAAAATCGCGTTAGCCTGTGATGAGTGTCTCGTTTAGATGTTTTTATGCCATTATGCCGGTTTTTGTGGTGGAAAATTCTAAAGTGCCGAGTGGCGTTTTATTCTGAATGGCCGAGTAACTATTCATTAGGTTGGGCTGAGAGGGCCTGCGCATCCGCCGACGATAAGAGGATAAGCCGCTGACCATAAAGGTAATATCGCCTGCTGAATATATTTTCCTATCTCACTATCCGCCGCTTTTATTTATTCATGGTCTCGTTGGCCCGCGCTGGCGAAAAAGAATCGGGGATTTTCCGATATAGGGCAGGCGGAAGAGATTTAATCTCTGCATAATATATTTATCTGGACAACCGCAGGCTGGAAATAAATAAACGTTTCTATTACACTTGCCGCGTTGTGTCTTTTAATTTGCTATTTGGAATTTTTTAATTTTATGTCTTCAATGTTACACAAACTGAATAATATCCGTTCACTGCGCGCGCTGTCCCGTGAATTCTCCATTGACGTGCTTGAAGAGATGCTGGAAAAGCTCAGGATCGTCACTGAAGAAATACGTACGCAACAGCAGCTGGCGGCACAGCAGCAAGCGGAATATCAGGAAAAAGTGAATACCTGGCTTGAGCTGATGCGCGCCGACGGTATTTCTCCTGACGAGCTGGTGGCCGATATTCAGCCGCCGATGGCGGGCGGTAAAAAGCGGAAACCGCGCCCGGCGAAATATCGTTATACCGATCATACCGGCGCCGAGAAAACCTGGACCGGCCAGGGAAGAATGCCGAAGCCGATTGCCCAGGCGGTCGCCGAGGGGAAATCGCTGGACAGCTTTTTAATTTAAAACCGATTCGGCCAGCGCCACGACGGCGGGGAAGACCCACCGCCCGGCCTGGCCTTATGACCTGCAGCGAGGGAGCTTCAGCAGACGCCGAAGTCTCCCTCTTCCTGATATCGCGTCACCTCGTCTGACTTCAGCGTATACCGTTCTCCCTGCTCCTGAGCGGCCTGAACCACCACCAGATCCTCGCCCTGCACTTCGATCACTTTCAGTTTTGGCCCGCCCGCACGCGGTTGCACCAGATCGCCGACAGAAAACATCATTCACTCCTTACTGTTAATACTACGTATGAACCTAAACCATAGCTCAACGCCCGTTCACTGAACACCGGGTGTGCTGTTTTTTGTTAAAACAATTTGGAGGTATATGTATTAGAGTTGTTAATGTTTTGCTGGCGCCATACCGCTGCTGAGAAGGGGGGACGGCGAGGGTAGGGTTACCACCAATCAGGTCAGGAAAGACACCATGAAGTATATCATTCTGTTGATCATTGTTATTGCTGTACTGTATGTCCATTACCGCGGACGGGTGCGCTATCGTTTCTGGCGACAGCTCTCCGACCATTCCACATTTACCGCGCCGCTGAATGGATTTATGTATTTATTTTCCCGCGTACCGAATACGCCTTATCTGCGCCCGGAGATGTTTCCCGAGCTGGCGATATTGCAGCAGAACTGGCTGGTTATTCGCGAAGAAGGGATCCGCCTCCAGCAACTGGAGCAGATTAAAGCGGCCGATAAATATAATGACGCCGGATTTAACTCATTTTTTAAAACCGGCTGGAAACGCTTTTATCTGAAATGGTATGAGGATGCCCATCCTTCCGCCAGCCAGCTTTGTCCGCAAACTACCGCGCTGCTGCGGGATATCCCGTCGGTAAAAGCGGCCATGTTCGCCACCCTGCCTGACGGCAGCCGTCTGCCGCGCCATCGCGACCCCTACGCCGGTTCCCTGCGCTTTCATCTTGGCCTGGCGACGCCGAACGATGACCGCTGCTTTATCGAGGTGGATGGTCAGCGCTACAGCTGGCGCGACGGGGAAGGCGTGCTGTTTGACGAGACCTATATCCACTATGCAGAAAATACCAGCGGTGAGAATCGACTGATTCTGTTCTGCGATATTGAACGGCCGATGCGCTACCGCTGGGCGCAGAAGGTCAACCACTGGCTGGGGCGCTATCTGATGAGCGCCGCCTCGGCGCCCAACGACGCCAGCGATCGCACCGGCGGAATTAACCGGGCATTTCGCTATATCTACCAGATCCGTATTGTCGGCAAGCGGCTGAAAAAATGGAATAAGACGGTCTATTACATCGTCAAATGGCTGCTTTTCGGCGGCATTGCCTGGCTTATCTGGAGTGCGTTTTAACTCCCCTGGCGCCGGTTCCACGGCATGATCGCCAGCAGGCGCGCCATGCCGCAAAAGCCGGTCACCCCGGCGAAAGTGAGCCCGGCGCCGACCGCGCCGCTGAGCAGGAAAAAGCCGCCGTTCACGGTATAGCCCAGCAGCACCCCCAGTAAAATCAGAACGCCAGCGGCAATTTGCACCTGACGCATCAGCGGCAGCGGTTGCGATTTATCTTCCTCAACCGGGAGCCCCGCGGCTTTCCACGCCTGAATCCCACCCGCCAGCAGGCTGACCTGCGCCGGCGCGGCAGCGGCGGCCAGACGAATGGCGTTATTCTGCGTCCGGGAGCCGGCCTGGCAGTGGAAGATCACGCGCTCGCCGGCCCGGGCGTTTAGGGTCGCGCCGCCGTTCAGGGCGGCGAGCGGCACCAGCTCGGCATCGGGAATATGTTCGCGCGCGTATTCATCCGCATCGCGGATATCTATCAGTCTCGCGCCCTGGGCAATCTGCGCCCGGGCTTCGGCAGGGGTTAAGGTGGCGATGGTCATAGGCTCCTCACGGGCAATAGAGCGTTTTCAGCGTGTTGATCACCTGCTGTACTGCAGGATGGGTGATGAAATAGTGAATACGCTGAGCGTCGCGTTCGCTGTCGATCAGCCCCTCGTCACGCATCCGCGCGAGATGCTGCGAGGTGGCGGAAGGGCTCAGGCCGGTGGCGCGGGCGAGTTCACCGGCGCTGGCCCGCGGCGCGTCGCACAGCATGCACAGGATCAGCAATCGGTGAGGATTGCTCATCGCTTTCATTAGCGCGGCGGCTTCTCCGGCGCGGGCCTGCAGATCTTCAGGTGTGGTCATGTATTTTAGCTTTTTCTAAATTTAGATAACTCTAAAATAAAAAGACCGCCAGCGCCAGCACATTTTCCCGTGACTCAGGCCGGAACGGCGAGATCGGCTATCTGCGCCCGGGCGCTGGCGATCCCGGCGTCGCGACCGTGCGGGCGGTTATCCAGCCCTTCGGCATAGATAAACTCCACCTCATGGATCCCCATCAGCCCCAGCACCGCGCGCAGATAGGGGGTGACGGCGTCGGTGCTTTCGCCCTGGTGAATACCGCCGCGGCTGCTGACGACCACCGCCCGGACGCCCTCGACCAGCCCCTGCGGCCAGCTGTCGGTGTAGCGAAAGGTTTCCCGCGCCCGCGCCACGAGGTCGAACCATTTCTTCAGATCGGTCGGGACGTTGAGGTTATACATCGGGGCGCCGATCACCAGCAGGTCGCTGGCTTTTAACTCGGCGATAAGCTGGTCGGAGAGCGCAACCGCCGCGCGGATGGCCGGCTGCGGATCCGCCGCCCCGCGCAGGGCGGCGAACAGCGCGCCATCCAGCGTCGGCAGCGCCATGGCGCTGAGATCGTGTTCGCGGATCCGATCGGGGTGACCCGCCGCCTGGCGCGCCGCGAGAAATTCGTTAATCAGCTGATTGGTCAGGGACGTTTCGCCATTAATGCTGGATTTTAATACCAGAACGTTAGCCATGATAAGTGCCTCAGGTAAAGGGTAGAGGCAGAGACTAACACTGTCTTTTTTCTCTCTGGAGTGACATTATTTTCCGCTATTGTATCCCATAAGGAACCAATCTGTGCGCGACGATCTGAACGCGATCCCGGTGTTTGTCACGGTGGTCGAGAGCAGTAACTTTGCCAGCGCGGCGACGATCCTCCACGTCACGCGATCGGCGGTGGGGAAAACCATTGCCCGGCTGGAGGCGCGTCTCGGCGTGGCGCTATTCCAGCGCACCACCCGCAGGCAACTGCTGACGGAAGAGGGAGAGCAATTTTATCACCAGTGTCGGGAGGCGCTGGGTCGCATTCGCGAGGCCGAAGAAGCGCTGCAGCGCGGCAAAGGCGAGGTGCAGGGACGGCTGCGGATTTCGCTGCCGGTGCTGTTTGGCCAGCGCTGCGTGGCGCCGCTGCTGTTCCGCCTGAGTCAGCGCTATCCACTGCTGAAGCTCGAGCTCCACTACAGCGACCGGCAGGTCAATTTGCTGGAAGAGGGGTTTGATCTCGCGGTGCGTATCGGGAGCCTGGCCGATACCGGGTCGCTACGGGCGCGGGCGCTGGGGGAGCATGGCATGGTGCTGTGCGCGGCGGCGGAGTACCTGCGCCGCCAGCCGGCGCCGCAGACCATCGCCGGGCTGAGCGAGCACCGCACCCTCGGCTATCTGCATAACGGTCAGCTGCAAAAATGGCAACTTTACGACCCGCAGCAGGGCGAAGTGCGCTTCACCCCGGAGGCGTGGCTGGTGCAGGATGACTTTGCCGCCATCGCCGCCGCGGCGCAGCAGGGGATGGGCATCGCCTGGCTGCCGGACTGGCTGGTGGCGCAGGCGCTCGCCGACGGGACGCTGCAGCAGGTTCTGGCGCCCAGCGACCGTGTGCGTTTCGCTATCCACGCGGTGTGGCCGGAAGGGCCGTGGCTGCCGCAAAAAACGCGGGTGGCGATCGATGCCCTGCGGGAAGGACTGCGCCTTGCTAAAAGCACACCGCCCAGCGGTTAAGGGTATCTTAAGGCATCCGGGCGATAATGACAGAAAGATGACGACTGAGAGCTATCGCCATGAACGCCCTGGAAACCCTGAATCAATCTGTTTTTTTCGCGCTTAACGCGCAGCCTGGCGCCGCGGATGGCCTGCTGTCGCTGGCCAGTTTTTGCGCCAATGGCATTGTGTTTATGATGCCGACGATCGCGCTCGGCCTGTGGTTTCTCGGTGGCCGTGAGGGACATCGTCAGGCGCTGTTTATGACCCTGGCCGTGATCATTTCCCTCGGGCTGGGGATGGTGTGCGGGACGCTCTGGTTCCATCCGCGGCCGTTTATGATCCCCCTCGGCCATACCTGGATAAGCCATCCGGCGGATAACAGCTTTCCCAGCGATCACGGTACGGTAATGTTCAGTGCTGCGTTTGCGCTGCTGTCGCTGCGCCTGCGGGCGCTTGGCCTGCTGATGCTGCTGGCCGCGCTGCCGGTGGCCTGGTCGCGGATCTATCTTGGGGTGCATTTTCCGCTGGATATGGTGGGCGCGGCCCTGGTCGCCGTCGGTGGGGTCATCGTGGCGAAGCGAGTCTGGCAGGCGGTCGGCCCACGACTGGTGCTGCTGTGCGAGGCCGTCAGCCGGCGGATGTTCTCCTGGCTGCCGGCGCGCTTTACGCCATAGTCTCAGCGGCGTGGCCGTCCGGCACGGGCGGCGCGACGGTATAACGTGCTGCGGGCGATGCCCAACATCTGCGCCGCCCGGCTGACGTTGCCGTTGACTCTGGCGAGGGTATCGACAATCAACTGCTCGTCATGGGCCTGCAATCCCCCGCGCGGCAGCGGCGCAGGCGCGGTGCGATATGTCTCCGGCAGCGCATCGGGCGTTAATGTGTCGCCCTCATCGGCGAGGGCCAGCATCACCTTCAGGACGCTCTGCAGCTGGCGTACGTTTCCCGGCCACGGCAGCTGGCTGAGGTGGATCAGCAGCGCGGTGGACAGCGTCACCCGGCGCGAAGCGCCGCCCAGGTCGCGCCACAGGGTGGCGATAAAGGTTTCCAGCGCTGGCCACTCGCGCAGCGGAGGCAGCGCCAGGGCATACTCCCGCAGGCGCCACAGTAGATCTTCGCGGAATTCGCCGGCACTGACCCGCTGGGTCAGGTTGCGGTGCGTGGCGCAGATCAAGGCGAAGTTCACCGGCACGCTGCGGCTGGCGCCCAGCGGCGCCACCTCTTTCTCCTGCAGTACCCGCAGAAGGCGGGTCTGCAGCGCCAGCGGCATATCGCCGATCTCATCAAGAAACAGCACCCCGCCCTCGGCTTCGCGGATTTTGCCGATATAGCCATTTTTACTGGCGCCGGTAAACGCCCCCGGCTGGTAGCCGAAAAGCTCGGACTCGATCAGCGATTCCGGGATGGCGGCGCAGTTAATGGCGACGAATTTACCGCTGCGCCAGCGGCTGTGCTGGTGCAGCGTGCGGCTGACATACTCTTTGCCGCTGCCGGTTTCCCCCTCAATACAGAGCGCGATGCCGGCGTTAAGCAGCCGGAGCAGCTTTTCGCCTTCCCGCGGGCTGGTGAAGGGGAGCTGCATGGCCGGCGGGGCGCTCACCGCCACCCGGCGGCGGGTGGGCTCGCGCAGGCGATAGTGATAGCGACCCTGCGGGGTGGTCAGCGGCAGGGGAACGCTGACCGCCGTTTGCGTCAGCGTCGGAAAAAGCGACGCAAAGGTGAGCTGGCCAAACTGCGCCGCGCTCAGGCCGAACTCGCGCATCGCCAGCCGGTTGCCGGCGGTGAGGACGTTATCGGAAAAGACCAGCAGCAGCTCCTCGACGCTGTCGAGCTTGTCCACCTGCCGGTGCAGGCTCATCAGCCACTGCTCAGGATGCAGGCTCTGCTTCACCCACAGATACTCAATCTGCTTTGCCGCTGCTTTCACCCAGCCAAAGGTATGCTGGTGGGGAAAATCCGCCGGGCCGGAGATATCCAGCACGCCGGCGATACTTCCGTCCGGCCGCTGGAGCGGCATCGCCGCGCAGTACAGATTCTGGTTGCGGGTGAGAAAGTGCTGACGGCCATCGATTTCGCAGCCGTCGTCAATCGCCAGCGCGGTGCCGATGGCGTTGGTCCCACGCCCGCTTTCGCTCCACAGATTGCCGGGCGCCAGCGCCACGCGCTGCGCCTTTTGCATCGCCTGGGTATCGCCGACGGTGTGCAGCACCAGACCGCCGGGGTCGGAGAGGATCACCACCGACTGCAGGTCCGCCACCTGGCGCGACAGGGCTTCCACCACCGGCTGCGCCAACTGCTGCAGGCTGCGGTGGCTGGCGAGTCGATCCGCCAGCTCGCCGGCGTCGAGGCGGGGAAAATCCTCGGTAGCGGGATCCAGACCGTAGCGCTGGCAGCGAGACCATGAATCGCTCAGCAGGGGATTGGCGTTAACCTCTGGTGCGAGAAGAAAGGGATTGCCTGGCACAGGGCACCTCTGGGTCGATGTTGCTGTGTTGCGATATTGTAGCTATTTGGTTTATTTGGTGTTGCGATTTGCAACACATAAGTGGAAACCCGTGCAACAGTGGCTGACCATCTGCCCAGTTAGTGAAGGCAACCTATTAATAAATAAAAAGATTTAAAGTAAATAAAAAACTGGCATAACCCCTGCAAAGTGAGAAGCGTTCGGCGGCAAGTTTAAAAAATCAATATGCCGCTGCGTCTCAACCCTACAGAAGGAGATTTGCGATGCGTTATGCACACCCTGGCCAGCCCGGCGCCCTGGTTTCATTTAAATCCGCTTACGGCAACTTTATTGACGGTAAATTTGTCGAGCCGCTGAGCGGTGAATTCTTTATGAATACCTCCCCGGTAGACGGCAGCAACATTGCGCAGTTTCCCCGGTCGGATGCCAGAGACATTGACTTCGCCCTCGACGCCGCCCACCGTGCGGCGCCGGCGTGGGGCAAAACCTCAGTGCAGCAGCGCTCCCGGCTGCTGCTGCAGGTCGCCGATCGTATTGAACAGCATCTGGAATATCTGGCGGTGGCGGAGAGCTGGGACAACGGGAAACCGATCCGCGAAACGCTGAACGCCGACCTGCCGCTGGCGGTGGATCATTTTCGCTACTTCGCCGGCTGCCTGCGCGCCCAGGAGGGGAGTACCGCCGAGATTGATGAAACCACGGTGGCTTACCATTTCCATGAACCGCTGGGGGTTGTCGGTCAGATTATCCCGTGGAACTTCCCGCTGCTGATGGCCGCGTGGAAGCTGGCCCCGGCCCTGGCGGCGGGTAACTGCGTGGTGCTCAAGCCGGCGGAACAGACGCCGCTGAGTATTACTCTGCTGCTGGAGCTGATCGGCGATCTGTTCCCGGCCGGGGTGCTGAACGTGGTGCAGGGTTTCGGCAAAGAGGCGGGCGAGGCGCTGGCCACCAGCAAACGTATCGCCAAGCTGGCATTTACTGGCTCCACGCCGGTCGGGCGGCATATTCTCGCCTGCGCGGCGGAGAATATTATCCCCTGCACCGTCGAGCTGGGGGGCAAATCGCCCAATATCTACTTCGCCGATGTGATGGAGGGAGAAGAGGAGTTTATTGAGAAGGCGGTGGAGGGGCTGGTGCTCGGCTTCTTCAACCAGGGTGAGGTTTGTACCTGCCCGTCGCGGGCGCTGATCCATGAATCCATCTATGAGCCCTTTATGGCGCGGGTCATGGAGAAGGTGGCGCAGATCCGCCGCGGCGATCCGTTAGATACCGACACCATGATCGGCGCCCAGGCTTCCCGCCAGCAGTTCGACAAGATCCTCTCCTATATTCAGATTGCCCGGGAAGAGGGCGGCCAAATCCTGACAGGCGGCGAGCGGGCGGCTATCGCGCCGGCGCTGGATAATGGTTTTTATATTCAGCCCACGCTAATTAAAGGCCGCAACGATATGCGCTCCTTCCAGGAGGAGATCTTTGGGCCGGTGATCGGGGTGACCACCTTTAAGGACGAAGCGGAAGCGCTGGCTATCGCCAATGAGACCCAGTTTGGCCTCGGCGCTGGGGTGTGGACGCGCGATACCAACCTCGCCTATCGCATGGGCCGCGGCATAAAAGCGGGTCGCGTATGGACCAACTGCTATCATGTCTATCCGGCGCATGCGGCGTTCGGCGGCTATAAACAGTCCGGCGTCGGCCGGGAAACGCACAAGATGGCGCTGGATGCCTACCAGCAAACCAAAAACCTGCTGGTGAGCTACGGCACCGCGCCGCTGGGCCTGTTCTGAAGTCCATCTCATTTCTGATTGATCCCCAGTCCGCAATCCATTCGGGTTGCGGATTTTTTTTACTTCAAAATAACCCCATGCAAACGATGGGTTAGTATCGGCGGCAACGGCGATATATTCACATCACTGATATAACTACTTTCACTTGAAAATAAAAACACTTCCAGAACAAGAAATTATCGGATGGGGCTGACTGTCTTAGCGTCGTTTGTGTAGAAATGATGAATATTAATACCAGGAAAATTCCTAATTTTTTGGTGCTGCCCGGCAAGCGCACAATAAAACAAGACGACTTTTTGAACACTTATCTTTAAATTTGTTAATGGAATTGATCTGTTGTTGTTTAAAGGTATTTTAATTTCTTTTGTATAGATATGTAAATTAACATTGAAAAGCCATTTCAAAAATTAAGTTTATGGCGAATACAGTTGTTAACCTACAATTAACATTTACTCAGGTTGCCTTTTGATACTTCGGGTAATATATTTATTTCGCACATCAAAATAACTCTTTTTTCTTCTGCTTGTCATTCATGGCCATCTGTTGGCGAAATAAAGCAGAGTGGAGAGAACGTGTGCCTACTATCCTGCGGAAGGAACGCAATGAACATTTACAGGGAGGAGCTGACGAGCCGTTTCGCGATAGCTATGGAGCTATTAGCGATGATGGAAAATATATTCGTTAACGATGAGATAAATAATGAAAAAACAACCTCGCTTTATCACCATCCTCATAGGGGCGCTGCTTTCTGGCGTCGCCTTCCAGGCTACTGCGGCCAATACCATTAATCCAAACTCGGGCACCAGTGCGCAAGGCGCCGGCGGGCAGATCACCTTCAATGGGTCGATCACCGACAGCTCTTGCAACGTCGATAGTAATTCTTCCGGCCAGCCTGTGGATCTGGGCAAATGGGCCAGCAACTATTTTACCGGCACCGGCGCCGAAACCACGAAAACTCCTTTCCATATCAAAGTGAAAGATTGCCCGGCCAGCGTGACTACCGTCGCCGTGCTGTTTGACGGCGCGCGTGAACAGACGGATACCTCCCTGCTGGCCATCAACGGCGGCGGCGCCAAAGGCGTAGCCATTAAGCTGTATGAGCACGATCAGACGACGGCGGTCAGCCTCGGTAAAACGACCGCAAAACAAACGGTCACTCCGGGTTCCAGCGGCGGCACCGGCACTGCCGACCTCGAGTTTTACGCCGACTATGTCTCCACCGCGGCGACCGTGACGGCAGGTAAAGCCGACGGTACGGCTAATTTCAATATGATTTATAACTAATTATATTGCACGTTATTCAGAGTCAGTTCATTGCGTCCTGATTAATTGCAGATAGCTAAAGAGATAATTGTCATGAAGTCATGAAATATATTCGTGACGGTATAGTTGTTTTTGCGAATTATCCCGACGGATACTGGCTCTGTTATTTACTGCTTTATTTTATTGTCTGTTCAACCTTTGCCTGATGGTAAGTCATGATGAAGAAAATAATTGCCGTTGCGGCCTTTCTGCTGTGCTCCACGGCAGCGCAGGCCGGTATTGTCATGGGTGGAACCCGTGTGATTTATCAGGAAGGGAAGCGTGAAGCTGCTATTTCAGTCACTAATGCCGATACCCATACGCCCTATCTGGTGCAGTCATGGGTGGAAAATTACGCGGAAAACGATAAGGCCAGGGTGCCCTTCATTGTCACACCGCCCTTGTTCCGTCTCGATCCGGAGCAAAATAACGTCCTGCGCATTAACTTTATTGGCGCCTCGTTGCCCAGCGACCGTGAATCGGTCTACTGGCTGAACGTCAAAAGTATCGCCCCGACGCCCCAGGGCGAGGTGAACAAGCTGCAGGTCAATATTAAGTCGAAATTCAAAATCTTCTATCGCCCCAACGGCCTGGCGGGCGACCCGGCGAAAGCCTGGCAGCAGCTGAAGTTTAGCCAGTCCGGCGGTCATCTGACGGTGGCAAACCCCACTCCCTATTTTGTCTCTTTTTATTCCGTCGCGGTGGGCGGGCAGGCAATCGACGACCCTGGCATGGTGGCCCCCTTCGGTCAGAAAACGTGGTCGGTGAGCGGGCACGGCACCGTCAAATGGCGGGCGATTAACGACTACGGCGGCGTCAGCGATTTCGCCCAGCAGTAATTCCCCTTTGTAATGAGCTTACCGGACGGCGCCAGCATGAAAAGAATAACAACAGCCAGGGTGCGGGAGTATGCCGCGTTGCCCGTCACCGCCGGACGGGCGCTGGCGCTGGCGACGCTGCCGACGATGATCTGTTGTCTCAGCCCGCTGAGCCGGGCGCTGGCTGACGACTATTTTGACCCGGCGGCGCTGGAGTTTGCCGACCCGCAGCAGCAAACCTCCGATCTGCACTACTTCGCCAAACCCGGCGGACAGCAGCCGGGGACTTACCCTGTCACCGTGGTGGTTAACGACCAGGAGCTGGGCCAGGCCGATATTACGTTTGTTGACGATGGCGGGAAGCTGCAGCCGGTGCTGACGCCCGGGCAGCTGGCGGAGTATGGGGTTAACGTTAGCGCGTTTCCGGCTTTTCAAACGCTGCATGAGGGTGAGACCTTCACCCGGATCGGGAAGTTTATTCCCGACGCCAGCAGCCGCTTCACCTTCGCTAACCAGCGCCTGACGCTGAGTATTCCCCAGGCGGCGATGAACGTGCAAAGCCGCGGCTATGTCGATCCCTCGCGTTGGGACGATGGCGTGCCGGCCGCGTTTGTCGATTACTACTTTTCCGGCGCGCAAATCAAGAACGCCGATGACGGGGAGAGCAGCCGCTCAAACTATCTCAATTTACGCAGCGGCGTGAACCTGGGCGCCTGGCGGCTGCGCAACGTCTCCTCAATGCAGTACGACCAGCAGCGCCGACACTGGGATTCACAGAGCACCTGGCTGCAGCGCGACGTCCGCTCGCTGAAGAGTCTGCTGCGGATCGGCGATACTTACACCACCGGCGACGTGTTTGATAGCATCCCGTTTCGCGGCGTACAGCTGATGTCTGACGATGAGATGCTCCCGGACAGCCAGCGTGGCTTTGCCCCCACCATTCACGGCGTGGCGCACAGCAATGCCAAAGTGACCGTCTCCCAGCACGGATATGTGATTTACGAAACCTTTGTGTCGCCGGGGGCGTTCGCCATCAGCGATCTTTATCCCACCTCGCAGAGCGGCGATCTGGAGGTGAAGGTGACCGAGAGCAATGGTTCGGTGCGCACCTTTACCCAACCCTATTCCGCCGTGCCGTATATGCTGCGCGAAGGGCGAGGCAAATTCAGCCTCAGCGCCGGCCGCTACCACTCCGGGGCGGATTCGGTGCGCTCGCCGGAATTCCTGCAGGGCACCCTGTTCTATGGTTTGTCGGCGGGATTTACCCTCTACGGCGGCACGCAGCTGGCCCAGGACTATCAGTCATGGGCGCTGGGCCTGGGCCGCGGCTTCGGCGAATTCGGATCGCTGGGAGGCGACGTCACCCAGGCCGTCACCCGTACCCCGTCGGGTAAGCGCTATGCGGGCCATTCGCTGCGCGCTCAGTATCAGAAAAATTTTGTCAGCTCGGGCACCGCATTCAGCCTCGCCAGCTATCGCTACTCCTCCAGCGGCTATTACGATTTTGCCGAAGCCAGCGCCCTGGAAAGCGCGCAGGGGCAGGTGGACAACCGGCGCCGACGGGAAGAGATCTCGGTGTCACAAAGCCTTGGCGATCTGGGGAGTCTGGCGGTTTCCGCCTGGTCGCAGGAATACTGGCACCGGCAGAGCCGGGATGAGACGGTACATCTCGGGTTCTACAGCGCCTGGAAAGGGATCTCCTGGGGGGTGGGCTATTACTACACCCGCGCCAGCGGTCAGCAAAAAAATGATCGCTCCTGGTCTTTCAATATCAATATTCCGCTGGGTGGTCCGCTGTCCGACAGCGCGGTGAGCTACAACACCACCTCGGACAGCAATGGCTATACCTCGCAGCAGGTGTCGCTGTATGGCGCGGTGCCGTCGCGGCCGAACCTGTTCTACTCGGTTCAGCAGGGCTATGGCAATCAGGGACGAGGCAGCAATAGCAGCGCTGCTCTCGACTACCACGGCGGCTTCGGCAACGCCCAGCTTGGCTATCGCCATGACGCCGCCAGCAACCAGCTGACCTGGGGAGGCGCCGGCTCGGTGGTCGCGCATCCGCACGGGGTCACTTTCGGCCAGACGGTGGGTGAGAGCTTCGCCATCGTCCGCGCGCCGGGGGCCGCCGGGGTGGCGGTACAAAACGGCAACAATGTGCACACCGACTGGCGCGGCTATGCCGTGGTGCCGTCCCTCACCGCCTATCGGAAAAATGTCATTACCCTCGACACGGAGTCGATGGCGGATGATACCGACGTCGACCAGCAGGGGCAGACGGTGATCCCCAGCGGCGGCGCGGTGGTGATGGCCAACTACCGGACCCACATTGGCAACCGGGTGCTGTTTACCCTCCGCAATGCCCAGGGGCCGTTACCGTTTGGCGCCAGCGCGCAATTGGTCACGGCGGAGGAGAGCGGCAATGCGCCGGGCGGCATGGTGGCTGACGGCGGCCAGGTGTACCTCAGCGGCGTACCGCAGGAGGGGACCCTGGCGGTGAGCTGGGTCGTGAACAACCAGTCGCAGAGCTGCAGGCTGCATTTTCATCTTCCGGATAACCCACAGCAGAGTCTGAACACGGTGAAAACCGTCTCCGGACTGTGCCAGACACGCTGAGGCGGCTATGAAATCTGTTTTTCGTCTACTTCCTTTCCTCTTTCTGCTGACGCTGAGCGGTTATCTTCCCGGCGTGCGGGCGGAAACCTGCCGCGCGAATATCGGTCAGACTACGGTCAATATTCCCAATATCAAGTATTTACCCACGCTGCCGATCAATACCCAGATGACCAGCGCGATGGCGGATAACGGCAGTGGGATCCCTTTTTCCTGCGACCTGCAGCTGCCGACGGCGAGCGCCAAACGCATCGTCTATAAGCAGCTGAAAACCGGCGGCGCGCCGGTGGTGATTAACGGACAGCACGTCTACCCCAGCGCCATCGACGGCATCGGGTACTCGCTCAGCTTTCAGTGCGCCGGCGGCCCGATGCGCGCTATCGACGGCAGCCACTCCGCGGGCGGCGAGTCGGTGGTGGTGTGCGACAGCGCGATGCTCCCGGCGCTGATGACGCAGCAGCAAACCACGGTCAGGATCGCGGTGACCTTCTATAAAACCGGGACGGTGCAGCTGGCGGACGGGACGCATACCAACTCGCCGTCGCTGCCGCAGGTGGGGGAGATGACCATTGAGCAGCAGGCCAGCGGCAGCGCCAGCTATGTCGCCAGCGCGCCGGTCAGTATCGATATGGCTGCCCTGAACGTGGACATCGGCAGCAGCGGTAGCTGTCAGGTGACGACGTCGTCGATCCAGGTCACTCTGGGCACGGTAAACCGGGCGGAGTTTCACGGTAAAGGGAGCACCGGCGGCCAGGCGAAGCGCTTTTCGATCCCGGTGTTCTGTCCGACGCCGACCGACGTGCGCATCGGCTTTTTCGGCGTGAGCGTGGAGAGCGATACCCTGGCGCTGAGCCAGGTCAGCAACAGCGCCAGCGGCGTCGGCGTGAAGCTGACCTACGGCAATAACCCCGGCGCGGCGGTGCCCGACGGCACCAGCGTTAAGATCAATGAGGCCAGCAATCTGCCGATCCTGAAAAGGGTAACCGGCGCCAGCGCCGGGACCGCCGAGGCTATCAATTTTAACGCGCAGTATGTGCAAACCGACGCCACCGTGGCGGCGGGCACGGCCAACAGCATGGTGACCTTCGCCCTGGAGTATAACTAGCCTGGCCCCGGGGGCAGACTGCCCTGCAGCGGGATCGGCACTACCGCGCCGTAGTCGTCGATATAGTTCAACTGGTACAGGCGAGCGCTGTCGGTGGTCATTACGGTATGGCTGCTGTAGGGCCGGAGCATCACGTTTCTCATCGGCGAGAGGTGGCCTTTATTATCGATCAGCGCCCCGTTGACCAGGGTGATATGCAGTGGGCCTGAGTTCGTCAAGCGCAGGTTATTGCCGCTCTGCTGCCACTGCAGCTTTTGCACCTCTTTGACGAGGGTGGTGGCGATGGTGGGTGGACGATAAAACAGCTTCAGACGGGTGCGGACGACAAATTGCAGCGTATGATTGCCGCCGGCGGTCGGCGGCGTCTCCTGGATATTGACCCAGAACAGGCTTTCCCGATCGTCGGGCAGCCCGCTGCCGAGATAGATAAAGCGCAGTTGGGCGGATTGCTGCGGCGATAAATAGACCAGCGGCGGCGTCGCCACCATCGGCAGGCCGACGCGCGAGGCATTGAGCCCGGCGTCCAGCCAGATCTGCACTTTATAGGGGGTGCTGCTGCGGTTATTGATATTCAGGCTGGCGACTTTGTCTTTTCCTGAATAGATCACCCGTGAGGCATTAATGGTTATCCCGGCGCAGGCCTGAAAGGCCAATGCGCTGAGCAAAACAGCCACCTGAGTTTTCATGATCGCTTCCTTTACGTCGACGTTTCATCCCTGACCGGAAAGCTATTCCTGCATAATGGTAAACCGGGCCGTCGCGTTGCCGTCGCCAGGATCCATGTGGGCTTTATCCCAGGTGTAGTAGAAAGCTTTGAGCCTGAAGGTGCCGGAGCCGCCGTCCACCGGGATCTCAATGCGGGGATCGTGTTGCGGATCGATGCGTTCATCGAGGCTGAGCGGAGTGCCTGTACGGTCGGTGAGCAGAATTCCTACGTTGCCGGCCGGCTTGCCGCGGCCGTCGAGGGCCAGTACGCGATGTTCAGGCATGCCGGTGGGGGTGGGGCCATCCACCACAATATAGTAGGTGCCTTTCTCGCAATCTTTGACGCGAATATCGACACCTACCGCCGGCCCGGTGCCAGACTGACTGTTTTTCAGCCGCGACAGCGGAATGTCGCCCATGCTGACGTTGATGACCCCGTTGTCGCCCGCTCCCTCAAGCTTGCATGCCCCGTTCACAACCTTACCGATAAAGTTCAGCGTGCCGTCTGCCGCGCCAACCGGGCCGGCAACCAGTCCGGCAACCAATGTCGCCAGACACAGCGAGATTAATTTCATTTTCTTTCCTTCTGTATTGCCGATAAAACAGATCGCCAGAGCATGAATTCTGCCGCGTCAGGGGGGAATTATTTGCACTGGATATGTTTTTAATTAATTTATTTAACTTACCAATTTATTTACGTCTGGAAATAATCTGCGCATGTTATTTATTATCGCTTTACCGGGATATTAGCGTGGGAAAATAGCGGAGTAAATAAGACGGACAATGACCAGAGTGGAAGGGGGAATATCGCGAGATAAAATGTTTTGTTATTTTAATACAATGAGTTAGATTTTTCCTGCTGCTGTTTTTGAACCTAATTTCGACATCACGTCAGGCTGGAAAATACGATCGCTGGCGTAAGGCTACGCCCGGCGGATGAGAAATCATTCACCGGGCGTAGCCCTGTTTCGTTGTCAGATTTGCGATCGGCAACCGCCACGCCGGGTTGTATATCCCGGAATTTAAAAATAGGATGAATTCCCTGTTACGCGCGGCGGAGGGTGCTGACTGAGAAGCGGCCCGCCACCCCGGCGCGCAAACCCGATAACAATAAGGATGGCGAGATGAAACTGACGGTGGGGCTGGCGCTGACGCTGGCGATAATGACCTGCGGCGCCCAGGCGCGCGATATGCAAACCATCGAGCGCAGCGGTGAACTGAAGGTCGGCGTGCCGGGCGACTACGCCCCGCTGGCGTTTCGCAATGCCGCCGGCGAGCTGCAGGGCTATGACGTCGACATGGCCCGCGATCTCGGGCGCACGCTGGGGCTGAAGGTGAGCTTCGTCTACACCAGCTGGCCCGCGCTCGCCGCCGATCTGCAGGCGGACAAATTCGATATTGCGATGGGCGGCGTGACGCAGACGCCGGCGCGGGCGAAGGACTTCGCCCTCAGCCACCCGGTGGTGGCGAACGGTAAAATCGCCTTAGCCAACTGTCAGGCTGCGCCACGGCTTGGATCGCTGGAGAAGATTGACCGTCCGGAGGTGAAGGTGGTCGTCAACCCTGGCGGCACAAACCAGAGCTTTGTCGATGAGCATATTAAGCAGGCGCAGATTATTCGCGTACAGAACAACGTCGATAATCTGGAGGCGCTGCGGCAGAAAACGGCCGATATGATGGTGACCGATCTGATCGAAGGCGACTATTACCAGAGCAAAGAACCCGGTGTGTTCTGCGTCGCCAACGAGACGCCGTTCGCCGGCACCGCCAGCGATAAGGTGTATATGATGAGTAAAGATAATCCGGCGCTGCTGGAGAAAGTGAACCAGTGGCTGGATAGCCAGGACAAAGAGGTTCTCAAACGGAAATGGAAAATTCGCGGTTAACGCGGCGGCGCGTCACCGCCGGCGGGCGCGTCCGGCGGTGGTTATCGGCCGCAGTCAGCCCTGCGGCGACAGCGCCTGTCGCGCCAGACCGCGGAAGTAGCAGGCGTAGCCGAGGGTGGCGGTCAGGCACAGCATATAGCCAAACGACTCGCTGCCTTCCTCCACCGTATTTTTCACCACCCGGGCGAAGTTCTCATTCAGTACGGCGTACCACAGGCCGTGCATGCCGAACAGCCGCGAGAAGACCAGAATCGCCAGCAGGCCGCTGATCATCATGCCGTAATAGGGCGTGCGGGTATAAGCCGCCAGCTGCGACAGGGTCTGACGCAGATGGCGCAGCGGCGCCAGCAGCGACCCCGCGGTGGCCAGCAGGGCAAACCACACCCAGCTGCCATGGGAAAGTAAATCAAACAGGCCATCCAGCTCACGGATCAGCATGGCGAGGAAGAAGCCGCCGATGAGGATATTGCTGTAGCGTAAGTGGGGGTAGTTGCGCGCCAGCAGGAAGTGAACCAGTACGATGACGGCCAGCACGCTCTCCTGCACCACTTCAGTCAGCGACACCTCCGGGATGTCGTTGCCAAATACCCGAATATCCACCCACAGGCAGAGTACCGCGAGAGCGGCTGCGACCGCCGCGCCGAGAAAGAAAAGCAAGCTTCGTAACAGAGACATTAACACCACAACTTATAGTTAAAACAAATATCATAAGTTTTGGGAATACATGTTCCTGTTCACTTTGTGCGACTTTGCGGCTGTTTTTTAACATTTTGCGCTTTTTAGCGCCGGGAAAGGCGACAGGGGAGGGGGACTCCCCTGAATGAGAGGCGTCAGAGAATATCATCCACCACGCCGCCGTCGACGCGCAGCGCGGCGCCGGAGGTGGCCGACGCCTGCGGCGAGCAGACGTAGACCACCATATTGGCGACCTCTTCCACCGAGGCCGCCCGCTGGATCACCGAACTCGGACGGTGGGTCATGACGAACGCTTTCGCCAGTTCCTCCAGCGACTGGCCGGTTCTCGCCACTTCGTCTTTCAGCATTTCGGCAAAGCCGTCAGAAATCGTCGGCCCCGGCAGAACGCTGTTAACGGTCACTCCACTGCCGGCGACATATTTCGCCAGGCCGCGGGCCAGCGACAGTTGGGCGGTCTTGGTGACGCCATAGTGGATCATATCCGCCGGGATATTGCGCGCCGATTCCGAGGAGATAAACACCACCCGTCCCCAGCCTTTGCTGACCATCGCCGGCAGCAGCCCCCGCGACAGGCGTACGCCGGACATGACGTTGGTCTGCCAGTAGTTGTCCCATGTCGCGTCGTCGGTGGCGTAGAAATCCTGCGGGCCATAGATCCCGGCGTTATTGACCAGGATATCGACGCCGGTCACCGCCCGCAGCAGCTGGGCTGCGCCGTCGGCACCGCTGAGGTCGGCGATGGCGGGTCGCACCTTCGCGCCCGACACCTCATTTTGCAGACGAGCGATGGCGGCGTTCACGCTCTGCTCGCTGCGCCCGTTAATGATGATCTCTGCGCCGCTCTCCGCCAGGCCTTTGGCGATAGCAAAGCCAATACCCGCCGTGGAGGCGGTGACCAGCGCGACTTTCCCCGATAAATCAATCTTCATGTTCCTGTCTTCTGGTTGTGAATCACCCATTAAGCGTAGCAGCGACGGTATCGGTGGGGATCAGTAACCGGCGTGCTTATTGACCAGGTTTTTGAGCGGCAGCCCGCGACGCTGGCGCTGAATGTTCTCCAGCAGCTGGCGGGCGATCACCTCGGCAGGGGCAGCAGAGGCCATATGCGGGGTGATCACCACCTGCGGATGGCGCCACAGCGGATCGTCAGCCGGCAGTGGCTCCTGCGGGAAGACGTCGAGCACTGCGCCGGCGAGCTGGCCGCTCTCCAGCGCCGCCAGTACATCCTCATTGACCATATGCTCTCCGCGCCCGCAGTTGATTAATACCGCTCCGGCGGGAAGCCGGCTGAACAGCGGCGCGGCGAGGATACCCCGGGTCTGCGCGGTGAGCGGCAGGAGGTTAATCAGTCCGTCAAGCGACCCGAGGAAGCTGTCGAGCGCCTCCGCGCCGCGATAGCAGGTGACGCCAGCCAGCTGCTTTTCACTGCGCGACCAGCCAGAGACCCGATAGCCAAGGCGGGCCAGCTGGTCGGCGATATAGCCGCCAATTTCGCCGAGCCCCATAATGCCGATATGGAAGTCGGCGGCGGCGCGCTGGGGATAGAGCTTCCAGGTTTGGGTCCGCTGGTGGGCCAGCGCCCGGTCGAAATGGCGCTGAAACCACAGGACGCTCCACAGAGCATATTCGAACATGCCGTGGCGAAAATCTTCATCGATCACCCGGCACAGCGGGATCTCGCTGGCGAACAGCGCGGGCGGCAGATGATCGACCCCGGCGGACGCGGCCTGGATCAGCTTCAGCCCCGGCGAGCGGCTCAGCAGCTGCGGGTCCGGGAACCAGCAGCTGGCGTACTGGGCGTCGCGTGCCGCCTGGTGATGGGGCAGAAGCGCCGTGACGTCGGGAAACTGCTGCAGGGCGGCGCAAATATCGCGGGCGAAATCCGCGTCGTTACAATCCACAACGATAGTGATATCAGACATAGGCGTTAGTCTTTGTAAGAGGTATCGAGACGGTCAAGACGGCGCAGCCACGCCTGCCAGACCTGTTGACGTTCATGCTCCACGCCCATCAGCTGCTCGCAGGCGTGCTGGCTGAGGTGCGGAGCGATGGTGTGGATCGGGCTGAGGGCCGCCAGCTGGGCGGTGGCCATCTGGATCTCGCAGGCGCGGTTGAGGTAGTACATGATGTAAAAGGCGTCAGCCACGGTGCGGCCCACCGACAGCAGGCCGTGGCTCTGCAGGATCATGGCGATATTATTCCCCAGCGAGCGCTGAATGCGCGCCCGTTCGTCAAGGTCAAAGGCCACCCCTTCATAGGGGTGGTAGCCGACGCGCTGGTAAAACTCGGTGCTAATCTGGTTGAGCTGCAGCAGGCCGTCCTCGCAGGCGGCCACCGCCATCCCCGGCAGGGTGTGGGTGTGGATCACGCAGTGGGCGTCTTCCCGAGCCATATGCACCGCGCTGTGGATGGTGAAGCCCGCCGAGTTAGCCGGCGCGTCGCCCTCGACGACCTTGCCCTGCATATCCACTACGATCAGGTTGCTGGCGGTGACCTCGTCAAACATCATGCCGAAGGGATTAATTAAAAAGCGCGGCTCGCCGTCGCCGGGCAGGCGCACGGAGAAGTGGGTGTAGAGGGTATCCTCCCAGCCGAACAGCGCCGCCAGACGGTAGGCGGCGGCCAGCTGCTGGCGCAGGTGTTGCTCAGTTGTCATTTAGCGTACTCCCATAAATTCACGGATTCGTTGCAGAGAAGGGGCCTCCAGCGGGCTGCGGATCACCTGCGGGGCGATGTCGGCCTGCACCACGCCGTTCTCCATCAGCACCACGCGGTCGGAAATCGACAGGGCAAAATCCATCTCGTGGGTGACAATCAGCATGGTCATGCCTTCGCGGGCCAGTGACTGAATGACCTTCAGCACCTCGCCCACCAGCTCGGGATCCAGCGCCGAGGTTGGTTCGTCAAACAGCATGATATCCGGCTTCAGCGCCAGCGCTCGGGCGATCGCCACGCGCTGCTGCTGGCCGCCGGAGAGCTGGCCGGGGTATTTGTGGGCGTGGGCCAGCAGACCGACGCGGTCGAGCAGCGCCAGGGCCTGCTCGCGGGCGACCGGCTGATCCAGCAGCTGGTGGTAGCGCGGAGCCAGCATCACGTTGTCGAGCACCGTGCGGTGGGGGAACAGGTTGAAGCTCTGGAAGACCATGCCGATACGCCGCACCCCGGCGCGCATCTGACGTTTATCGACGATGGCTCCGCCTTTCAGATAGTCCTCGCCGTAGAGAATGATCTCCCCGCCATCAATACTTTCGAGGGCGTTGATGGTGCGGATCAGGGTCGTTTTGCCGGAGCCGGACGGGCCGATGATGCTGATCACCTCCCCATTCTCCACCTGCAGGTCGATGCCTTTCAGCACCTCATGCTGGCCCCAGGATTTGCGGATGCCCCGCAGATCCAGCGCCGGCGGCGCGCCGTTGACGGCCGGAGTTTTGATCTCCTCCGTCAGCGCCGGCAGGCTCTGGCGCAGCGCCTGGCATTCCGCCTCGCTGAGGGTTTGCGGACGCTTGCGCTGAATATCGAGGCTATTTTCCAGCGCCCGGAACAGCCAGGTGAAGACGGTAACCACCATGACGTAGTACACCGCCACCGCCAGCAGCGTCTCCATCACGAGGAAATTTTGCGCGTACAAGCGCTGGCCGGTGAGCAGCAGCTCGGGTAAGGAGACCACCGACAGAATCGAACTCAGCTTAATGATGGTGATGTATTCATTGATCAGCGTCGGCAGCGAGATGCGAAACGCCTGAGGAATAATAATTAGCCGCTGGATGCCGATAAAGCTGAAGCTCAGCGCATGGCCCGCCTCGCTTTGCCCTTTGGCCACCGACAACAGCCCGCCGCGGTGGATCTCCGCCATATAGGCCGCTTCGGTGACGGTCATCGACACCAGCCCGGCGATAAACGGCACCCCGAGCAGCGGCTGGGTCACCGGAAACAGCTGCGGCAGGTTGTAGACAAACACCAGCAGCACCATCAGCGGCACGCTGCGGAAAAACCAAATATAGAGTTCGACGGGGATCTTGATCCAGCGCGGCGCCGAGAGCTTCGCGCAGGCTAGCAGAAAACCGACCACCAGGCCGATCCCCCAGGACAAGGTGCTGACCACGATCACGGTCACGCACGCCTGCCAGAATGCCCCAATGCTAAACAATGAAAAAAAGTATCCCCAATCGAACGCCATACCGACTCCTGTTGCGCAGTGCTTATTGTCTTAATCGATGCTTTCTAAGTTGTATTTTTTGATCAGCGCGGCATATTTGCCGTTGGCTTTCAGCGTGGTGAGGGTGGCCTTAATCGCCTCCGCCAGCTCCGTGTTGCCTTTGGCGACGTAGATCCCCAGCGGCAGCGGATAGACCAGGCGCGTCGAGCTTATCGCCAGGCGACCACGGCTCTTATCGACGATAATCTGCGCCGCCGGGGCTATCTCGAGCTGGGCGTCGATATTCTTCGACAGCAGCGCCTGGGAGGCTTCCGGCGCCGTTGGGAACTCCTGAATGGTGATGGCCGGTTTACCGTTTTTCAGGCACCACTCATCGGAGTGTTTTTTCAGGCTGGTCACCCAGGTGGTGCCTGCCTGCAGACCGACCTTCACGCCGCACAGCTCATCTTCGGTTTTCGGCTGCACCGCGCCGCCCTTCAGGGCGATGATCGACGCGCCGGAGAGGGCGTAAGGGATGGCGTCGGCCTGCTTCTGGCGTTCCGGCGTCACGTACATCCCGGAGATCACCGCGTCATATTTCTTGCCGATGCCGAGGATCAGGCTGGTGAACTTGGTGTCGATCAGCTGCGGTTTGGCCTGCAGATGCTCGGCGATCAGCGTCGCGAACTCCGGGTCGAGACCGACGATGTTGTTATTGCTGTCATAGGACTCAAACGGCGGGTAGGTAACCTCCATCCCCACCTTAAAGACGCCCTCGGTCAGCAGTTCCGCCGCCTGGGTGACAGAGGAGAAACAGGCGCTGACGGCGAGGGTAAGCGCGACGCGGCGCGAGATTTTTTTCAGGGTGCTAGTCATCATGGTTCCTCACGGGGGGTTAGGGGTTTTTTTGCTGTGCCTGTTTTTTCAAATGGCCAAAGGTATTGGTGCCGCGCGCGCGCTCCGGCAGCTGGAGCTCGCCGCGATTGACCTTCTCGCGCAGATAGCGATAGGTTTGCAGCGCCTGGCTCCACATATGCTCTCCGATGCTCAGCTCCTGATATTCGCTGGCTTCGCCGGCGGCCAGAAAGGTCGGTAGCGGGCGGATCAGCGTGTGGTAATCGCAGGCGAAAAACAGCGGGAAGGAGTACCGCTCCTGCGGCACTTTGCGCACCCGGTGGGCTGTAGCAACAAATGTGCCAGCGCTGAGCACTTCCAGCATGTCGCCGATATTGATCACGAACGCCTCTTCTCCGGCGGCGTTCGTGACGGGAGGCGCGTCGATCCACACGCTTTCTTCATTGAGGACTTCAAGCCCGGGCTGGTCGGCGAGCAGCAGGGTGAAGCACTCATAGTCGGTGTGTGCACCAATTCCGGGAACATCTTCGACGCTGGCGTCGAACGGGTAATGGATTAGCCGCAGCTTAGCCGGCGGGCAGGTCACCATCGGTTTGAAATACCCTTCCGGCAGGCCGAGCGCGAGGGCGAAAGCGTCGAACAGGCGGTGGCCGAGGGCGAAGACCGCGTCGTAGTAGGCCAGCACCCGCGCGCGGAAATCCGGCAGATCGGGCCACTCGTTGGCGCCGATCAGCGGCGTACCGGCGAGCACCAGCGGATGGTCGTCCGCCGCCTGGAAGCCGATATCGAACGCCTCTTTATGGTCCGGCTTGCCGGCGCCGTAGATCTCTTCTCCTTCCGGGACGTAGCCCTTATGGCTTTTGGAGCGGCCGATGTAGTAGTTCATCTTCTCCTCCATCGGCAGGGCGAAGATCTGCTTCGCCGCCGCGCGGACGCCGGCGATCAGCGCCGGGTCGATGCCGTGGCCGGTGATGTAGAAAAAGCCCACCTCGCGCGCCGCGCGGCCGATGGCGTCGGCCACCGCCTGGCGCCTGGCGAGATCGTCGCCGGCCAGATCGCGGATATCGATGGTCGGGAGTTCAGTAAAAGCGTGCTTCACGGCGGTCATGGCTGCGGTTCCTGTTCAGTGAGCGTTAAAAACTGCTGAAAGTGGGCCTGCTGGCGCGCGGCCATCCAGGCGTTGAGCGACCAGAGATCGGCCACCGGAACGTTGGTGAACGGCAGGTGGTGCAGATAGCCGTCGGCGCCAAACTCCGGCGTCAGGGTAGTTTGCTGATAGCCGCGCCGGCGCTGTGAATGCCAGATTTGCTCCCAGAAGCGCTCGGCAAAGGCCAGCGCCGGCTGATACTCCGGCGCCGCCGGGTGCGGCACCTGCGGCCCCTGGTCGTAGCCCACCCGGGCCTGCACGTGATGCACGCGGTCGATAAAGGCGCTGAAGTCATCGCAGGGGTCATCCAGCAAGCGCTCGCTGACCACCACCCAGTGGCTGATGTCGGCGGTAAAGCGCAACTGGGGGAGTTGCTGAACAATCTCCAGGGTGAGCCACGGGCTGTACAGCGAGGTGGCGCGATGGGTTTCAAAGCTGCAGGTCAACCCAAACCCGGCGGCCAGCTCGTGCGCCTTGCCGAGAAAATCGACCTGCTGCGCCAGCGGCCAGCGATCATTGCCCGCCAGCAGATTGACAAAGCGCGGGTTGAGGCTGCTGGCCTCGGCGAAGCGGGTCTGCAGGCGCGCCAGATGCTGTTCCGGCGTTTCATGCTGGGCGGGGAGCACTCCGCCGCCGCTGAAAAGAATGGCGATATACTCCAGCCCCGACGCCTGCAGGCGGTCGGCGAGCTGCCGCCGCTCCTCCGCCGTCAACGGGACGCGGGCTTCGATACCGCAGCAGCCGACGCGCTGCAGTTCATCCAGCGTTTGCGGCCAGGGGGTGGTGACTCCCCAGAGGGTGCGAAAGCATTTCAGCTCCATGGCGGCTTCCTCAGGCGTACTTCACGCCGGGCAGGACGCAGAGCATCTCGTACAGCAGGTTGGCCGCCAGCTGGGAGGTATTACCGCTCACGTCGTAGGGGGGCGAGACCTCCACCAGATCGGCGCCAATCAGGTTCAGGCCGCGGCAGCCGCGGACGATCTCCAGCGCCTGAATGGAGGTCAGACCGCCAACTTCCGGCGTCCCGGTTCCCGGAGCCCAGATAGGATCGAGGCTGTCGATATCAAAGCTGAGATATACCGGCCCGTCGCCCATCTGCTGGCGGACTTCGGCCATTAGCGGCGCCAGCGAGGTATGCCAGCACTGCTCCGCCTGCACCAGGCGAAAGCCCTGGTCAACGCCCCACTGGAAGTCGCCGGCGGCGTAGCCCTGGGCGCGCTGGCCAATCTGCACCACCCGTTTGAGGTCGAGCAGTCCCTCCTCAACGGCGCGGCGGAAGGTGGTGCCGTGGGCGATTTTCTCACCGAACATCTCATCATTGGTGTCGGTATGGGCGTCGACATGGATGAGCCCCACCGGCCCATGTTTTTTGGTCAGCGCCCGCAGGATCGGCAGGGTAATGGTATGGTCCCCGCCGAGGGTGAGGGGGATCAGCGGATAACTATTCAAACCGGTGTAGTAATCTTCGATAATTTGCACCGATTTGAGCAAACTGTAGGTATTGATCGGCACATCGCCGATGTCGGCCACCGACAGCGAGTCGAACGGCGCGGCGCCGGTCGCCATATTGTACGGACGGATCATCACCGATTCGGCGCGAATATAGCGTGGTCCGTAGCGCGTACCTGAGCGCTGCGAGGTGCCGATATCCAGCGGAATGCCGACAAACGCCGCATCAAGTCCCTGTAAATCTTCGATAAACGGCAGGCGCATCATCGTGGCGCGGCCGGCGAAGCGTGGCATCTCATTGCCACCCTGCGGTTGGTGAAAGAGGTTATCCATGTCTGCTCCTGAATCTGACGGATGAAACGTAACAGGAGAGATAGTGCGCAACCCGCGCTGGACTTTACATCGTCTGGCGTAAATACTCAGTTCATTTATTGGTGAACTAAATACGATGCATAATGACGCCAGCCTCAATATTCGCCAGCTGCAGGTTTTCGAGGCGGTGGCGCGCCTGGAGAGCTACAGCCGGGCCCAGCAGGAGCTGGGCATTTCGGTCTCCGCCATCAGCAATGCGATGTCGCAACTGGAGGGACAGCTCGGCTTCACCCTCTGTCAGCGCGGGCGCGGCGGCTTTTCCCTGACCGAGAAAGGTCAGCAGTTTTTACAGCAGGCGATCCGCGTGCTGAGCGAACTCAATGAGCTGGAGCGGCAGTCGGCCCTGCTTAAAGGGGAGCACAGCGGCACCCTGTGCATCTCGACGCTCGACTCCATCGAGACCGAAACGGCGCTCTCGCTGCCGGTGGTTCTGCGCAGCTTCAGCGACAAATTTCCCCATGTGCATATCAAACTGATTATTCGCACCCCGGCGGAGCAACTGAACGGGGTGCTGAACAACCATATCGACCTGGCCATCGGCAGCTACAACTCGCAGGTGCATAACATCATCAGCGAGCCGCTGTACCGCGAGCAGCACTGGCTCTACTGCAGCGATCTGCACCCGATGTTCTTCAGCCGCCAGCTCGATAAAGAGCAGATCAGCCAGTGCCCGCTGGTGACCCGCAGCTACTGGAACACCAGCGATCTCCGCCGCCGGGGCTTCAGCAAAGGCAGCGCCACCGTTGAGACCGTCGACGCCCAGCTGCTGCTGATCCTCTCGGGAAAATATATTGGCTATCTGCCGGAGCATTACGCCTGGCCGTGGATCAAAGAGAACCGCCTGCGGGTGCTGCTGCCCAACGAGTTTGGCTTTCAGTCGCCGTTCTCGGCTATCTGTAAGCGCGGGCGCAGCAATGAACCCTATCTGAAAGCGTTCCGCGATCTGCTGAAGAAGAACACGGTGGCGCGGCCGAAGTGGAATTATTAAGCGGGGCGGGCGCTTCCCTCCGCCGTGGCGGCGGTTTTCCTGTTCAAAAAACGAACGGCAGCCGGTAGCCCGCTTGTGCTGGGGCTGCCGGACAACTGCCTCCAGGTTATCCACAGGGTTAGGCGCCGCAGGTGTGGACAGCTCGCCGGGCGGCGCGGTCGTTAGCGATTCGCTTTAATGGTTTTTTCCGCAATCGTGATGGTGGAGAGTTTGTGCAGGCAGATCAGCGCCTGGTGAAAGGGGGATGCGATGGCGATCGTGCCGGCCAATGAACAGGGGAATAATCCGCCAGCGTGGCCGGCGGAGGGCGCCGGGCAGGGCTTATATCGGCTTCGCCGTCAGGGTCATCATATCGCCGATCGCCTGCTGGCGGTCAAAATGGCGATCGCGGTGGATCTCGCTCTCGCCCACCTGCAGCGAGGCGGCCCAGATCTGCTGACAGCGCGGCCGGCGGCGGGCGTCAAAGTGCGCCAGCGCGGCCGCGACGCTGTCGGTCTGCTGCAGCGCTTCGCGCAGCACGATGGCATCCTCAATCGCCATGCCCGCCCCCTGACCGAGATGCGGAGTGGTAGCGTGAACCGCGTCGCCCACCAGCACGATGCGTCCCTGATACCAGGGATCGTCGACGAACAGCTCTTCCAGCGGCTTATAGACGACCTCGTCGTTGTTAACGATATGCTCGTGCAGGCTGCCCGGCAACCCCGCGCCGGGCGGCAGACGGCGGCGCATCTCCGCCGCCAGCTGATCGCGGGCGTAGCGGGGGTTATCCGCTTCGTGGGAGGTGATAAACAGATACATCAGATCGTCCGCCAGCGGCACCAGCCCGCAGTTGCAGCTCTCGCCCATAAAGCACATCAGATGGTCCACCTCCGGCGGTCGCGGAAAGTTGTAGCGCCATACGCCCTGACCGGTAAAGCGGGGGCGATAGCGCTCGCCGTACAGCATGCCGCGCACCCGGGAGTAGATCCCATCGGCGCCCACCAGCAGATCGTAGCGCCCCTGACCGCCACGGCTGAAGCTCACCTCAACCGCATCGTCAACCTGACGGAAGGCGTCAATGCTCTCGCCGGTGGTCAGTCGGACCCCTAACTCCCGGGCGGTGGAACAGAGTACGTTGTGCAGGGCCAGGCGGGAGATGCCGACGTTGGCCGGGAACTGTTCACCGGCCAGCCGCTGGCCGGGAAAGCTGGCTAGCTGCTGGCCGCTCAGGGTGTGCACCGAGACGCTGTCAAACGGCCAGGCGGCGTCCAGATAGCGTTCCAGCACCCCAAGCCGCTGCATTTCGCGCACGACATTGTTCTGCTGAATGATACCGACGCCGTAGACCCGCCACTGCGGCTGGATCTCTACGACATCGACGGCGACGCCGGCCTGGCGGAGGGCGATGGCGGTACACAGACCGCCGATGCCGCCGCCAACGATTAATACGTTATTGATGTTCATCGTAGCTGTTTTCTCCAGGGTACAGAGTAGAGGACGTTAACCAGGCCAGCGGCGCGCTGACTAATCGCGATAAAGAATGATCGCTATCGCAAAAAACGATATCGCCGTGGAAATTGAAAACAAAAAGTTGCAGAAAAGTTAAATTCAGCCACAGGATAAGCACGCCATTTCTCGCCGGGGGACCCATGCGTTACCAACATCTTGATCTGAACTTACTGGTGGCACTGGATGTGTTACTCGATGAACAGAACATCACCCGCGCCGCGGGCCGGTTGCATATGACCCAGTCTGCCACCAGCGGGGTGCTCAACCGGCTACGCACCTACTTTGAGGACGATCTGCTCACCCAGGTGGGCAGAAAGATGCGGCCCACGCCGCTGGCGGAAGAGCTGCGGGAACCGGTCCGCGACGTGCTGATGAAAATTCAGACCTCCATTGCCCGCCGGCCGGTGGATGAGCCGGCAACCAGCAAGCGCCATTTCCGCATTATGGCCTCGGATTACGTGATCAACGTGATGCTGAAGGATGCGCTGCAAACGGTGCACCTGCAGGCGCCGAATATGACCTTTGAGTTTTTCTCGCCGGACGCCCAGTCCACCGGCATGCTCAACCGCGGCGAGCTGGATATCATCGTGGCGCCGGAGCGTTTTATGGCCGCCGACCATCCCGCCGAAGCGCTGTTTGACGAAGAGTTTGTCTGCCTGGCCTGGGCGGACAATCCCCACACCGGCGAGGCGCTGACCCTCGATGCCTGGCAACAGCTGGGGCACGTGTCGGTGGTCTTTGGCCGCGAGCGGCAGCCGGGGCTGGAGGGCAATCTGTTTGCCGAGTCGGGGCTCAGCCGCCGTATCGAGGTGGTGACCCACAGCTACCACTGCGTTCCGCAGCTGCTGATCGGCACCTCGCGGATCGCCACGCTGCACCGGCGGCTGGCGGAGCAGTACGCGGCGATGCTGCCGCTGCGTCTTTTCCCGGTCCCGGTGACGCTGCCGGTGATGCGCGAATTTATCGTCTGGCACCGCTCGCTGGATAACGATCCTATCTTCGGCTGGCTGAAAGCGAAAATCGTCGCCAGCGCACGCTAACCCACTGGTATTGTTCCCGTCGATACCTGACATCCTGAGACATGATTGGTCGCCCGCAGGTGCTTTATGTGACAGTGCCTGCGCTACAGCGATTGCGACTGAATGTTGAAGGATGACCCTATGTTTCGCTATTTCCCTAAAAACTATGTCTGGAACCTGTCGGTGGATCTCTCCATCGAGATGGGCGCCCGCATCGGTGAGATCGAAGAGATGTGCGCGCCGCTATTGGCCGCGTCCGAGCATCCCGACGCCGAAGGCACCCGCGCGTTCCGGGAAACCTGGTCCCGCATGGCCGATAAATTATGCGCGCTGGCGGGCGAAGATGAAGCGCGGGGACGGCAGTTGTCGGCAGGCGAGAAGTATCTTCGGGCGGCCAACTATTACCTGACCTGCGAGCGCCTGCAGGCGCATGGCGCGCCGGACCGCGATGCGCTGTACTGCCGCTTTCTCGATGTCTTTGCCGCCGGGCTGCACCATACCCATGCCAACTGTCAGCGGGTGACTATCCCCTACGAGGGCAAAACCCTGTCGGCGCTTTACGTCCGCGCCGAAGGGGCGACCGGCCGCGCGCCGCTGCTGGTGCAGGTCAACGGTCTCGACTCCACCAAAGAGATGAAATATCTGGTGGGGCTGCCGCAGTGGCTGGCGCGGCGCGGGGTCTCCTCGCTGGTGGTCGACCAGCCGGGAACCGGCGAAGCGCTGCGTCTTCACGGCATGCAAGCCCGCTATGACAGCGAGCACTGGGCCAGCCGGATCGTTGACTGGCTGGAACAGCACCCGGAGGTGGATGCCGGGCGCATCGGCATGGAAGGGGTCTCGCTGGGCGGCTATTACTGCCCGCGGGCGGTGGCGTTTGAGCCGCGCTTCGCCTGCGGCGTGGTGTGGGGCGCCAATCACGACTGGCGGGAGGTACAGCAGCGCCGCCGCGAACGCGAAGGGGATTTTCCGGTACCACACTACTGGCAGCACGTGCGCTGGGTGTGGGGCGGCGAGGATATCGACGCTTTTATGCGCATCGCGGAGAACGTCCATCTCGACGGCATTCTTGACCGTATACGGGTGCCTTTTCTCGTCACCCATGGTGAAAAGGACTCGCAGATCCCGGTGAAATGGGCGCAGCGCACCTACGACCAGCTGGTGAACAGCCCGCGCCGCGAGCTGAAAATTTTCACTGACCGCGAGGGCGGTGTGCAGCACTCCAGCTTCGACAACTCAATTAACGCCGGGCACTACATCGCTGACTGGGTGGCGGAAGCCCTCGGCGGCCGGGTGGCCTGAACACGCATAAGGAACAACCGCGATGAATATTCTTGGTCCGGATTATCTGGTATTTGGCGTCGATGACCTGGCGGGCTGTCGACAGTTTCTTATCGACTACGGTTTACGCGAGCAGGAGAACGGTTTCTTTAGCGCGCTGGATGGCACCGGGGTGCTGCTGCGGGGACGTGACGATCCGTCGCTGCCCGCGGCGCTGCCCAGCGGCAGCCAGCTGCGGGAAACCGTCTATGGCGTGGCGGATAGCGCCACGCTTGAGGCTATTGCCGAGACGCTGCGCCGCGATCGCGAGGTGAAACTTGGCGCCGACGGCGTGCTGCGCTGCGTCGATGATGCCGGCTTTGCCCTCGGGTTTCGCGTCAGCCAGCGCCAGCCGCTGCAGCGGGAAGGGGAGAAAATCAACGCCCCGGGGGATCGCGCCGGGCGGCCGGTCAATCAGACCGGGGCCAGCGCCGACATGGCGGCGGAGCCGCGTTCGCTCTCCCATGTGGTCTATTTTGTGCCGGACGCCGCGCGCGCGGAAGCTTTTTATCAACGGCTGGGCTTTGTCTGTACCGATCGCTTCACCCACGTCGGCCCCTTCCTGCGACCCGCCGGCACCCAGGATCACCATACCCTGTTTCTGATCCAGGCCCCGCCGTTTATGACCGGCATTGAACACTTTACCTTCCACCTCGGCGGGCCCACCGAGTTGATGATGGCCGGCAGCCGCTTTCAGCAGAAGGGGTATCAGACCTTCTGGGGACCGGGGCGCCATCAGCTGGGATCGAACTGGTTCTGGTACTTCAACAGCCCGCTCGGGTGTCATATCGAATACGACGCCGATATGGATCAGCACGATGACCACTGGCAGCCGCGCGAAGCGCTGCCGGGGGCCGATAACTCGCAATATTTCCTGCTGGGGTATCGCGAGAAGTGGGCTCCCGGTCCGGATAACGCCCGCTGATGGTTCGCCTGTGCCGTGCCGACAGCCTGGCTGAGGGCCAGGCGCGGGGATTTGACCCCACGGGCAGCGGGCAGGCGACGGTGATTGCCTGCCGCTATCAGGGAACGCTCTATCTGTGGCGCAACCGCTGTCCGCATCTCGATACCCCGATGAACTGGCGGCAGGACGCTTTTCTCAACGCCCGGGGCGACCGGCTGGTCTGCTTCGCCCACGGGGCGATTTTTATGCCGGACAGCGGCCTCTGCGTGCAGGGCGCCTGCGCTGGCCAACGTCTGAGTCCGCTGGCTGGCGACGTGGACGTCGACGGCTGGCTATGTCTGCTGGAGGAGGCAGGTCATGAAACTGGCAACACGAGATAACGGTGAACGCGACGGCTGCCTGGTGGTGGTCTCAGGCGATTTGACGCTGATGGCCGATGCGGCGGACATCGCTCCGACGCTTCAGCTGGCGCTGGAGCAGGCCGCGCGGGTGTGGCCTGCGCTGCAGGCGCGCTATCAGGCGCTCAATGCGCGCCGCTATCCGGCGGCGCAGCCCTATGATCCCCGGCGCCTGCTGGCGCCGCTGCCCCGGGCGTGGCAGTGGCTGGACGGTTCGGCCTTCCTCAGCCATGGCGAGCGCATGCAGCGGGCCTTTCACCTGCCGCCGATTGCCGGCGCCGACCAGACGCCGCTGATGTATCAGGGCAGCGGGGACGACTTTCTTGCCCCCCACGCCGGGATAGTCTGCCGCCGGGTCGAGGATGGCCTCGACTTTGAGGGCGAGTTCGCGGTAGTCGTCGACGAGGTGCCGCAGGGCTGCTCGCCGCAACAGGCGCTGAGCTGTATCCGCCTGATCGTCTTGCTTAACGATATCAGTCTGCGGGCGCTGGCGCCGCGCGAGATGCAGACCGGGTTTGGTTTTATTCACGCCAAACCCGCCTCGGCCTTTGCACCGGTGGCCCTTACCCCGGATGAACTGGGGCAGGCCTGGCAGCACGGGCGGGCGGCGCTGACGCTGCAGGTGACCCGCAATGGCAAGCCGTTTGGCTGCCAGTCGGGTAGCGAGATGCATTTCCATTTTGGCGAACTGATTGCCCATGCGGCGCAGACCCGCCGTCTGCGCGCCGGGACGGTGGTGGGTTCCGGCACGGTGTCCGGGCCGGACGCCAGCCGCGGCGCCAGCTGTATCGCCGAGGTGCGGGCCATAGAGATGCTGGCCTTCGGCGAGCCGCGCACGCCGTTTTTATCCCCGGGGGAGCGGGTGACGATGGAAGCCCACGCCCCCGATGGCCGGCCGCTGTTTGGCGTACTGGATCAACACGTTGTGATGTTAACGGAGTAAACCATGATCAATCTTTTACAGGGGCGTCGGCTGGTCGACCTCTCCGTCACCCTGGACAACAATCCCTGGACCGATCCGCCGCCGCTGCTGCCGAGCATTGAGTATCAGGATCATCAGCAGGGATGGCCGGAAATGGCGGCGATGTTCCCGGGGCTGGAAAAAGCGCAGATGCCGGGAGAGGAGGCCTGGGCCTCGGAGCGCCTGACCGTGACGCCGCACAATGGCACCCATATGGATGCCCCCTGGCACTACAGCTCGACCACCAACGGCGGCGAACCGGCGTTTGGCATCGATGAGCTGCCGCTGGAGTGGTGCCTGCGCCCCGGCGTCCGGTTGGATTTTCGCCATGTCGCCGACGGGGCGATCCTGCAGCCGGAGGATCTGCAGCGCGAGCTGGCGCGAATAGACTATTGCCTGTCGCCGCTGGATATTGTGTTGATCAATACCGCGGCCGGCGCCCGCTACGGCCAGCCGGATTACCTGCAGCGCGGCTGCGGCATTGGCCGGGCGGCGACGCTGTGGCTGCTGGAGCAGGGGGTACGGGTGGTTGGCACCGACGCCTGGAGCTGGGATGCGCCCTTCCACTTTACCCGCGAACGCTTTCAGGCCAGCGGCGACGCCGGGCTGATCTGGGAGGGGCATAAAGCCGGCAGGGAGATCGCCTATGGGCAAATGGAGAAGCTGAGTAACCTGGAGCAGCTTCCCGACCACGGCTTCTGGGTGAGCTGTTTTCCCTACAAGATCCGCCGCGGCTCGGCCGGGTTTATTCGCGCGGTGGCGATTGTCGACGCCTGAAGGCGTCGATGATTATGTTAATTTAATGTGAATGCATTGTATTAATTGTGATAGCAATCGCAGTCCATGCCACCTGCATCCGGTAGGGTAGAACGGTATATGTGCTGAGTTCGCTGATGCGTTTCCAGCCATTAAGCCGGGGCGTAAAACGCCTTTCTTTACCGATAAAAAATAGAACTGTAATTCATATTCTAAATAAAGAGCAGTGACGGAGAGCGGAAGATGGTGATGCACAAAGTTTCAGCAACCCCGCGCGAGGCGGGGGCCGTACAGGCGATGTTACTGATGTTGGCGGCACTGTTGCCGATCATGGGGACCTTGACCATGCTGCCGGTGATGCCGCTCCTGTTCAGTCATTTTGCCGCGCAGCCGCACGCCCAGCTGCTGGTGCCGATGATCATCACCATACCGGCGGCGAGCATGGCGCTGCTGGCTCCGCTGGCGGGGATGGTAGGCGATCGCCTGAGCCGTCGCCGCCTGCTGATTGCCGCCACCGCTCTGTACGCGGGGTTTGGCCTGCTGCCGGTGATGCTCGACGATCTGTATGCCATTTTGCTGGCGCGGCTGGTGATGGGCATTGCCGACGCCTTTATTCTTACCACCGCCAATGCGCTGATTGGCGACTACTTTACCGGTGAGGCGCGTAGCAAATGGCTGGCGGTGCAGAGCGGCATAGGGTCGATACTGTCGACGCTGATCGTGCTGGGGGCTGGCCTGCTGGGAACCCTGGGCTGGTATGGTCCGATCTACCTGTATGCTCTGGCGATCCCGGTCTTTATCGGCCTGTGTCTGTTCACCGCAGAGCCAGCGACGCGCCGTCGCGTGGACAGTGTCGCTGGCGAGGAGGCTGTCGCTTTTCCACGGCGCAAAATGGCGGCGATCGGCCTGATTACCCTCGCCAGCGCGATCCTCTATTTTCTCGAACCGCTGCAGATAAGCCAGGTGTTCAGTCAGCTCGGGCTGACCTCCAGCAGCCAGATTGGCATCGCTACCGCCGTTGCCGGCATTGGCGTGCCGCTGGGCGCCTGGCTGTATGGCCGCAACGCCAGGCAGCGCGTCGACAGGCAGTTTTTCCTTTTTTACGCCATTTTTGGCCTCGGGCTGCTGTTTATCGCCGTGGCCCACAATCCGCTGGCCGGCGTGGCGGCAGCGTTCGTCGCGCAGGTCGGTAACGGAATGCTGATCCCTCTGATGCTGGCCTGGATGATGAAAGCCCTGCCGGCGCCGCACCGGGCGACGGGGATCGGCATCTGGCACACCTTCTTTTTCCTCGGCATGTTCATCAGCCCGGTTCTGATGACCTTGCTGAATGGCATGACCGGCAGCATGCAGGACAGCCTGCTGCTGTTTGCGCTGCTGACGCTGGCTATCGCCGGCGCGACGGGTATCGCCAGCGCCCGGATGGGGGGCCGCCGCGCGCTGGCTCGTTAATTTCACCTGACGACATCATTACCACACGCCCGCCGGTCTTCCGGCGGGAAGGGGAGGCCATTATTTAGAAAAAGCGTACACCTTATTTAGCGTTAACTTTCAGCCTAATTAATCCCTGTTAATAAACATATTGTGACCAATTTATTTTTCACGATATGGCGCATCTTACCTGCAAAAAATAAAAATGAGGGTTTATTATGAGTCTCTGCTGTACCGACGTAAGTAAGAAAATAGTTTTTCCACTTTCGGCGCTGACGCTGGCGATATTCTCCAGCACCGCGCTGGCCGATACCTGGACCTGTGAGCAACTGGATAAACTGAATACCCGCTCAGCGCAGGTTGTCAGCCCTCCGTCGACCTGCGAATCGCTCATCGGCGATATTGGCGGCTTTCGCAGCGCGCTGGCCGACCGTGGCTGGGGTGTCCAGTTAAGCTGGAACCCGATGGTGATGTACGATCTGAAAGGCCAGTCCGCCGACCCGCAACAATATGCCGGGCAGAATTTTACCTGGTCACAAAATATGTCGCTGAACGTCACCTATGATTTAAGTCGAATTGGTTTTAGCAAAGACGCGCAATTTACTTTTTCTCCCCAGTGGGCGACCTCGAATTATCATGACAGCTATCCGGAACTGCATAATATTGCGGTGCTGGCGGTGAACCAGCCCTTATTAAACGGCCAGCTGGAGCTGCAGTATGGTTTTTATCCGTTAATTCGTCAGTTTTACGGCATGGTGCTGGGGGGCAACTCCTCCTCAGCCGCGCTGGGGCCGACCAGCGTGATACCGGTGCAGGTGGGGATCAGCCTCAATGCGCCGACGCCGACCTTCACCGCCATCGTCCGCGACAGCGATAAGAAATTCTATAACAACTTTGCCGTCAGCCGCAGTATGTCGCCTGCCGGACACCTCGACGACGTGGAGCAGAACCCCTCGGGGCTGAAATGGCACGTCGATGGCGCCAACCCGATCCTGGTAAACGAGTTTGGCTTTAAGCAGGCGGCGGGCGAGTCGCAGCGCTCGCTGTGGTTCCGCGCCGGGGCTATCTATAACACCTCGCACTACCAGTATTTTGACCAGCCCGGCGACAGCAGCAGTAACTATGCGTTCTACGTCGCCAACACCATGCAGCTGACCCAGCCGAAAAAGGGGCTTCCGCTGGGGCTGTATCTCGATGTGAAAGCGGACTATGCTCCGGACGATCGCAATGCTTACACCAGCGACTTCCAGGTGACCTTCTTTGACATCGGCCTGTTTCCCGGCCGAGAGCAGGATATGACCTCGCTGGGCTACACCCGCTCCTTTATCAGTAAGAAGTTCCGCGATTATGTCGGCGAGGCGGGAATGGAGGCGCCGCAGAGCATCAACGCCATCTCCCTGTCGCACGCCCTGCGCGTGACGAAAGGTATTTACTGGATCAACGGTATCACCTGGCAGGATAACCCGACGCTGGTGCCGAAGCATGAGTCGGCGGTCCTCTGGCAGTCCTCGATGTACTGGAACTTCTGACACAGACCGCCCGAGGATTTTAATCCCGCCCGTCGGGACGCTGCCGCCGGGCGGTTTTTTTATCGCGAACCGGCTGGCGCAGGAACAAAAAAAGAGGGCCGGCACGTTGCCGACCCTCTTTGCCATCGGTCCGGGCTTAGCCCCGGTGGCTGATTTTCCCGTCGGGAGTTAGCACGAAGTCAAAGGTTGCCCGGATATCGTCGCTGGCGAAACCCACCGCCAGCTGCCAGGGGCCGCTGGCCAGGCGCCATTCCTGGGCAGGCACCTGCCAGCGCTGCAGCGCGTGACGCGGCAGGACAAGGGTCAGGGCGGCCTCGTCGTGCGCCGGGACGCTGACTGCCGCAAACTCCGCCAGCGCCGACCAGGCCGTCTCCGGCCCTCGCAGGTAGAGCTGGACCACTGCTTTCCCGGCGCGGGCGGCGCGGTTTTCCAACCGGCAGCGCAGCTGCAGAGCGTCCACCTCGTCGCCTGTCAGTGCAGCGGCGATCAGGGTGATATCAGCATACCCCAGACCGTGGCCGAAGGCCCAGGCGGCGGGGCGTTCGCGGGCGTTAAACCAGCGATAGCCTACCTGCTGGCGCTCGTGATACCAGAGATCCCCCGCGGCGTCCGGCGTCAGACTGCGTACCGGATAGTCGTCCAGGCGCTGGGCGAAGGTGACCGGCAGGCGACCGCCAGGCTCACGATCCCCGGCCAGCACCGAGGCCAGCGCCGGGCCAAACTCCTGGCCAGGATACCAGACGACCATCACCGCCGCCGCGTCAGCCAGACACCCGGTATCCACCGGATGGGCGACATTCAGTACCACCACCGTCCGCGGGTTCGCCGCGCAGACGGCGCGGATCAGGGCAACCTGATGCGCCGGCAGCGCGGTAGCGTCCCGGTCGATGCTCTCCAGACCGGCATCGGCCGTTTCGCCTATCACCAGCACCACGCTGTCGGCCGCCCGGGCATGGTCGACCGCCTGCTGCAGCAGGTCGATGGTTTGAGGGGGCTGGCAGCCGAACCAGATGCCGTGGGCGATACTGCTGCCCAGCGCCATCTCGGCCCGGAAGGTCAGGTTTTCCCCCGCCTGCAGCGGAAATTCAAGACGGGTATGCGGGGCTTGCATCAGCTTGCCCATGATATCCCCCTCCAGCGCCTCGCCGTTGAAGGTCGCCACGCGCTCGCCGTTCAGCTGGAGGGCGATCTCCCCGGTGCCGCCGATCCAGAAGCCGTAGCGGCCGCTCACCGGCGCGGTGAACTGGCAGCTTACCGTCACGGTGGCGCGTTCGGTCAGGCGCAGCATGTCGCCGACGCCCGGCATATCGCGGAACCAGATCAGCGAGGAGGCGTCGCGCACCTCCTGATGAACCACGCCCCCGTCAGCGGTGGCGTAGGCAACGTCCAGGCCGCGCTCGCCGGCGGCGGTGCGCAGCGGCAAATGATGCAGAGGTGGGATGCGGTAATCGCTCTCCACCCCCTGGGCATAGCTTATTTCGACCCCGGCGGCGGAAAAGCGCTGGCGAATGGCCTCCAGAGGAGAGATCAGTCCCGGCATCAGCGCCACTCTGGCAAAGGTCCCGCCCTGGAAGCAGGGCGTCGTGGCGTTGGGGCCAATCACCGCCAGCCGCTGTCCCGACTGCGCGGCGAGGGGCAGCAGCCGCTGGCGATTGTGCAGCAGGACAAAGCCCGCCGCCGCCGCCTCTTCGAGGGTGTGACGCCGCTGCGCCTGGGCGGCGGCAGAGCCATCCCAGGGCAGAGGATGGCTGACCCGTTCGGCCAGCCGCGCCAGCCGGGCGGCGGCATCGTCAAGACGCCGGGCGTCGCTGTCGGTATCCATCAGCGCGGGCAGCAGGCGCTCGCCCATATGGCGGGCCGGGCCCGGCATCTCCAGATCCAGCCCGGCGCGGAAGCTGGCCGGGCCGTTCTGGGTGCCGAACCAGTCGGACATCACCAGCCCGTCCCAGCCGAGATCGCGCTTCAGCCACTGGCTGATGGCCTGATGCTGCTCGGCGCAATAGATCCCGTTCACCCGGTTATAGGCGGTCAGCATGCCCCAGACGCCGCGGCTGGCCGCCACTTCGAACGGCCAGAAATAGACTTCGCGCAGGGTGGCTTCATCGACGACCACGTTCATGGTCCGCCGATCGGTTTCTGAATCGTTACAAACCATATGTTTGACGATGCAGCCCACCCCCTGGCGCTGGACGCCATCGATCCACGCCGCGCCCAGCTCGGCGATATGCCGTGGGTCTTCGCCGAAAAGCTCAAACGCGCGGCCGGCAAGGGGGCTGCGCAACAGGTTCAGGTTAGGCGCCAGCAGCGCCTGCGTTCCGGTGCGCAGCGCCTCCTCGCCGATGACGCCGCCAACCCGGCTGACCAGCTGGCGGTCCCAGCTGGCGCCAAGCGCCAGTCCGCAGGGGCTGAGCAGGGCAATATCCCGCTCGTCCACCCGGCCGCCGGTGATCCCCATCGGGCCATCGGACAGGGTGACTGAACCCAGCGTGGAGCGGGGGATAGGGTGGGTGGACCACATCCCCATCCCGGCGGTGAGCCGCGCTTTTTCGGCAACGCTAAGCGACAGACTGAGCGCAGGCATCGGCTTGTCTCCGTAAGGGGGCGGCGGGGGCGAAGGCCAGCGCCTGTTCGGCTACGGTGGCCAGCGCGCGCTGGACCGCGTCGTCAGTGCAGCGGCCCTCACTGTCGAACAGCGACACGCCGGCGGTGTTGAGAGTGACCCCCAGCGGGGTCGGCCAGCCGCGCAGGGCATGAACGATCCCGCGCATGGCGCCGAGGGTGGTGTTGCAACCCTGCCAGCCGGCGGCGGTGACGATGCAGCCCACCGCCCGGCCATCAAGATAGACCCGGCTGTCGCCGCGCAAATCTTCCAGCAGGTCGATGGCGTTCTTCACCAGGCCAGACACCCCGCCGTGGTAGCCCGGCGAGGCCAGCAGAATGCCGTCGGCCTGGCGCACGGCTTCCACAAATGCCGTCTCCTGCGGCGTGCGGGTGGTCACTTCCGGATTAAACGGCGGCAGGGCCGCCAGTTCAGCGCCGCCGAACAGCTGGGTCTGCGCGCCGAGCGTGCGGGCGTGGGCCAGCGCGGCGGCGAGGGCGCGCTCGGTGCTGGAGCCCGGGCGGGTGGTGCCGCCGATGCCGATCAGCAGCGGCGGGCGTGAGAAAGCAGGCTTATTCATAGCAGGATCTCCCGGTTGGATTAGCGAAAGCGCGGCAGGATCTGGTCCGCGAACAACGAGATCGACTGCTGGCTCAGGCGCAGGCGCTCCTCGGTCAGCGGGCCGTTGGTGAAGCCGAGCAGCACGTTGCCGATGCCCAGCCGCTGATGGCGTTCCAGCTCCTCGGCGACGGTCTCCGGGCTGCCGTACAGGCACCAGGTTTTGATCCACTCTTCGCTGAAACAGTCCGGATGGCGGTGCAGCGTAACGCCGCTGAACTCTTCCGCCCGCTTGTTGTACTCATATTCCCGGTCGATGGCCTGCTGGTACCAGCCCATGATCTGCAGCATCTCTTCGCGGGCCTGCTCGTCGGTGGGGGCGATATGGACGCACTGCCAGGTGTGGGTGGTCCACGAGAGGCAGTGGTTCACCACCTCGTCGCTATGGCCGGCGTTGAGCAGGGCATCGCGGTAGCGGGTGAAATAGTGGGTCAGCTGGCCAAACGGATCGTTGCTGGCCGGGATCGGCGGCGTAAACGCGGGAATAAAGGCCGGCCAGCCGTTGTCGGCGGCGCGCTGCATGCTGGTTTCACGCAGCGCCACCGGCATAATGCGGTTGAAGGGTTTTTGCCAGGGGGCAGGAACGATGCGCTGGACCACCGCGCCCTTATAGTGGCCGGTTTCGAAGATGATCGGATCGTCTTCAATATTTTTCTCCCACAGCCGCTGGACCAGATCGAGGTTCTCCTGCAGCAGGCTGGAGGCGTCCTTGTAGTTCACGCCAAAGCCGATCATCTCTTCCGGCGTGGTGCCGCTGCCGATGCCCACCAGCAGGCGGCCTTCGGTGAGTTGATCCAGCAGGTTAACGCGCTCGGCGAAGCGCACCGGGTGGTGCAGCGGGACGGTGGTCACCGACATGCCGAAGTGGATCTTTTTCAGCTGGCCGGCCAGGTAAGCGGCGAAGACAAACGGATCGCTGGACATCGGCGCATAGCCGGTGAAGTGATGGTCTGGCATAAAGACCGCATCGAAGCCGCGATCTTCGGCCTGGCGCGCATGATCGATCAGCGACTGCATGACAAAACGATCCTGCTCGGGGGCGGTGGAACGGCCGACGAGGAAAACAGAGAAACGCATAGCAACTCCTGGGTTGTGTGGTGGTTGTTATTATTAAATAGAACTAGAATTATGATTCTAGTTGTTTATCAAAGAATGAAAATGACCGCCATCACACTTTTGCCACATCGCCGACGGGGGAGTCGGGTGGGCAATTTGCAGCGTGGTCGCTAACTGCAATACACTGCGGGGGTTTTCTATGGATAAAGAGGTGAGAACTGCGATGACCGATCTTCCCGCGATGCGCCAGCCGAAACAGGACCGGAGCCGGGTGGCGCTGGAGCGGCTGATGGCCGCCAGCCGTGAAATCCTGCATGAAGGCACCTTTGAGCTGCTGACCATTGCTGAAATCAGTAAACGCTCGGGCGTTTCTGTCGGCTCGATCTATGCCCGCTTCGGCGGCAAAGAAGATCTGTTTATCGCCGTCATGATGGAGGTGATGCAGGAGCTGGACGCCGAATGGCAGCAGCTGATCCAGCAGCTGCACGCGCGCAATCTGCCGCTGCGCCAGCGGCTTCCGGCGCTGATGGATGTCCAGGCGGAGTATCTGCGTCGCCATGCCGGGATCCTGCGGCCGTTTATGGCGCGGGCGGATGATGAGCGCGTGGCGGGGATTGGTAAAGCCGCTTACCAGAAAAATGAGCAGACCTTCATCGACCAGCTGCTCGACGCCGCGGCGGAGATCCGCCACCCGGAGCCAGAGCAGGCCGCCCGCTTCTGCTTTACGGTTTCGTATGCCGCGCTGGCGCGCTTCCTCGGCCTGGGGTCGGCGGCAGAAGCCGCCGGCGAGGGCGACTGGGAACAGCTCAAACGCCATCTGGGCATGATGTGTCTGAGCTATCTGGTTACCCCCGTCGAGGCCGGCTAAGCCGCGGGATTTTACTTCGCTAACTGCCAGGCGCTGGCCTGCTTGTGCTGACGCAGGCGCTGGCTATGGCGGGAGAAGGTATAAAGAAATATCGCGGCGGCCAGCACCAGCGCCGCGATGCCGAGCGTCAGGAAGGCGCTCAACACATCGTTCCCGGCCCGCAGGCGGATCGCGCCGACGATAATCGGGCTAACGAACATGCCCGCGAAGAAGGCCCCGGACCAGGCGCCCATCGCCCGGCCGCAGTAGGCGGGCGGAATCAACGATCCTACCCAGTAAATCATCGCATTAATCGCCATGCCGGCACCCAGCTGCTGGATGGCGGAGCCGATCCCCATGGCGATCAGCGTCCGCGATTCGCCCACCACCAGCATTCCGATCCCCATCAGGCAGAGCATGATGGCGAGCACGCGCTCCGGCGTATAGCGGCGGGAGACCAGACCGAACAGCAGCGAACCGACCGGCACGGCGAGGCTGACCAGCGACATAATCAGGCCGATACGCTGCGGGCTGGCGTTTTGCAGGGTATGAAAGGCGTTGGCGCCGTTGATGGTGTACACGTAATAAATGATGGCGCAGACAAAGGTCAGCACGCTGAGGGCGATCACTCGCGGCCACGGAAACGGATTATGCTGCGCCGCCTGGGCGGCGTGCTGCGGACGGGCCGCCTGAGCGGGTTCGAACATCCAGAAGTACATCGCCAGAAACAGCAGGATGGCGACAAAGTAGATCATAAAGGCGCCGTTCCAGCGCAGGGCGGTCAGATAGCCGGAGCTGGCCAGCACCAGCACCGCCAGCGCCGGGCCAATCACCCCCTGCACCGTCAGCCAGAAGCGGCGCTGTTTGTCGTCAAAGTAATCGATCAGCATGGTGTTAGCGATGGTCAATACCACCGCCTCCGCCAGCCCGACGCCGAGGCGGCTGCAAAAGATGCCGGTCAGGGAGGTGATGTACAGCGGCATAGTGCCGCAGATGCCATACAACAGCGTGGCGCTGAGCAGCAGTTTACGGCGGCCAAATTTATCCGCCAGCCAGCCGGTGCACGGCCCGGCGATGGCGATCACCAGTCCGGGCGCGGTCAGCATCAGCGGCACCAGGGTTTCGACATAAGGCACCCCGGTAAAGTGCTGGATCAGCGTCGGGACCGCCGGCGCCAGGGAAACGATCGCCAGGATGGGCAGAAAGGCGGTCAGGGCGATGATGATGCCCTGGATCGCGCCGGCTTGTGGCGCGTGGGGCGGATTCAGGCTATGGCTCACGACGTTCTCCTTTTATCGCGCGGGTCGCCTGTCGTTGGCGGCGGCGCGGTTTTTTAGTATGCAGGTCAGGGATACAGGTGGCGGCGGGAATAGCCGCGGATTTAAGAGTAGGAGCAGGAACGGCGCGGGGAAAAATTGTGATTACGTATGTGATCCATCACAAACAAAAATACCATTGGTTTTATGTGGGTTTTGCGGCAATAAAAAGGCGACCGATGTCGCCTTTCGCGAGGAGCCGGGGCCGCTTTTGCCCCGGTAAGCCAGAGGCGCTACAGCAGGCGCGCCACGATATCGTCAGCGGCGAGGATCGCCAGCGCGACGCTGGTCAGCGTCGGGTTGCAGGCGGTTGGGGTGGGGATCACGCCGTTGCCGCCGACGTACAGATTGTGAAAACCCCACACCCGCGAGCGGCGGTCGGCCACGCTGGTGCCGTCGTTCGCTTCTCCCAGGCGACAAGTTCCCTGGTAATGCAGCGAGGTGCCCGCCGGCAGGATAATGGCCTCACCGCCAGGCGCGACGCGGCCCAGCGCGGCGCCGACGCGTTCGGTCACCGCCACCGCCTGCTGTAAACGCCGGCGATCGCCGTCGGTTAACTGATAGTTAAGCTGCATTTTCGGCAGCCCTACGGCGTCGGTGTCATCACTGAAGACGATTCGATCCTCCTCGCGCAGCTCCTTGGCGAGAAACAGCCCCAGGCCCACCACCGGCTTCGTCGGAGTCCCCGGCGGCTGGGTAAAGGCGATCGGCGAAGTATCCATCTGCATCAGCTGACCGTGGAACGGGAAATCAGGCTCATGGAACGGCAGCCAGGTGACGCCGGAGACATTGTCCCGTCCGTCGCGCAGCGGGGAGGTCGGCGCGGCGGCGGCCGGCGGGGCGTCCACTTCAATCAGGGCGATCACCTGCGGCTGGTCGTTGAGCCAGCGCCCCAGCGCCCGCGGGCGGATGCCCGAGGCGTACAGCAGCTGAGGGGTACGCAGCGCATCGGCGGCGACCACTACCGCTTTGGCCGTCACCACGTACTGCTCGCCGGTACGCAGATCGCGCAGCTCCGCCCCGCAGGCGACGCCGTCTTCACTGAGGATCCGGGTGCACAGGGTGGCGGTACGGATCTCCACCCCGCGCTGGCGGCGGGTCTCTTCCTCCGCCAGCTCGCCAAGCACCACGTCGACGCCGGACCAGCGCGGCTTGCCCTCCGGCGTCGCGGCGCAGGCCAGCGGCATAGGCTGCGCCAGCCGCGCCGGCGGACGGTCGCTGGCGAAGTGCTGATTAAGGGCATCGACGATTTGCCGGCCGATGGCGGTGGCCGGAAATCCTTCGCGGGTCACCTGCAGATAATGCTCAGCCGACTCCCAGGCGTCGGCCATCTCCCGCGGATCGAGGAAGGGAATGACTTCGCTGCCGCCCGGTCGCGGACAGGCGCAGGTCCAGTGGACGCCCATGCCGCCGAGGTTAGTGGAGAGCGCGGCGGCCGGCATGCCGCTGTGGGGCGCCGCCGGGTCGAGAAGGTGGGTGCCGGGCCGTGCCTGCAGGGCGTCTGCCGGCAGGTTCTCCGGCAGGGCGGCCAGCGGAAACGCCCGGACGCGGTCGTAGGCCGTTTCCCGCTGCGCTGGCGCCAGGTTGCGGATATTAACCCCGGTCGCGGACGTCAGCGCTTCGCCGGCTTCCACCATCAGGATCCGCGCGGCGCGGCGATCGGCAATCCGCCGCGCGAAAGTGGCGCCCACCGGGCCGCTGCCAATAATCAGTACATCGATGTTTTCATCCATATCAGTCCATGCCTTTGTTGTTCTCCGGGCGCATGCCCGTTGCAGGTGTACAGAAAATAGGTACTACAGCTTTGTGCGTCCTGATAAATGGTTCCTCATGATAGCAGCCATTGCCGGACGCGATAGGTCATGGCTTACCCGCCGGGGGAAGCACTGAGGCGGGCAGCAGGCGGCTGAGGGCGGCAATCGCCAGCAGGATCAGGGCGCCAAGGGTCAGCAGGGTGATAAAGGCCCCGCGCCAGGCATCCGGCGCGGAGGCGCTTTGCGCCAGATAGAATCCGCCGAGGGTCGCCATGCCGAGGGCGGCGCCAAACTGCTGGCCGGTGCGAAATAATCCCGACGCCGCGCCGGCGTGGGCCACCGGGATCGCCGCCATGGCAAAGGCCGGCAGCGGGGCGGAGATAAGCCCCATCCCACAGCCGCACAGGCCGAAGCCTAGACCCAGCGCGGTCAGCGCCAGCGTCCCCGGCGCCGTGGCGATCCCGTAGCCCATCAGCAGCAGGCCGCTCATCTGCACGGCCACCCCGACCAGCGTCACGTTACGCCCAAGACGAGGCGATAGCCGGCGGCCGGCGACGGCGATGGAAAACATCGCCCCAAGGGCGAAGGGGATGTGCAGCAGGGCGGTATGGAACGGGCTGAAGCCCAGTCCGCTCTGCAGCACCAGCGCGGTGGCCAGCAGCAGCGAGGCGGTGGTCAGCTGATAGAGCAGGGTGATGACGATCCCGGCGCGAAAGAAGCGGTCGCGCAGCACCGCGGGGGGCAACAGCAGCGTGCCGCCCCGGCGTTCACGGCCCAGCAGATGACGCCAGAGGAGTGACACCGTGATGAGCGACAGCAGCGGCGGCAGCGCCATCCATAGCGGCCAGCGCAGGGCGGGGCCTTCGATCAAGGTGAGCAGCAGCGCGCCGCCGCCCACCACCGCCAGCAGGGTTCCCAGCGGATCGATACCTTTGGCCTCCGGGCTGCGCACCGCCGGCAGCGCCCGCCAGGCGAGAGCGACGGCGATAACGATCACCGGCACGTTGATCAAAAAGATCGGCCGCCAGCTGAGGCCGAACAGATTGCTTTCGATGATGATCCCGCCGAGCACCGGGCCGAGGATCCCGGCGGCGGCGCCGAGCAGGCCGAAAATACTCATCACCCGGAAACGCTCGTGCGGGCGATACAGCACCTGCATCAGGGAGAGAATTTGCGGGCCCATCATCGCCCCGCTGGCCCCCTGCGCAATACGCATCGCCACCAGCATCTCCGGGCTGGCGGCCAGTCCGCAGCCGGCCGATGCGGCACCAAACGCCAGCAGGCCGCTGATAAACAGCCGCCGGTAGCCATACAGATCGCCGAGCCGACCGCCGGTGAGCAGCAGAATGGAGAAAAAGAACAGGTAGCCGGTGACCACCCATTCAATTTGCCGCGGGCTGGCGAGCAGATCCCGCTGTACCACCGGGATGGCGACATTAATGATCGAGACGTCGATGATCTCCAGCACCAGCGCTATCGAAACCACCAGCGTGGCCAGCGTGCGCTGCCGCTCGCTGGTATAGGGAGGCGCCTGAACCGTGGCCGCCGAAGCGTTATTGAGCATGATGTACCTTCAGATTTGGTTAAAAACTTGTTAAATGATGTTGACAATTTATAGCAACCAGAGATTAGAATTAGAGCACTCATTCTGGTTATGCCGCGTCAGATCCTGCTGTTGACCGCGACGCCAGAAGGGAAGGCGTCACACTGCCGCTCCGAAACAGAATAGGAATTCTTATTCTAATTTTGTTTGTTTTGTTCTGGCAAGTAGAGAAGGGGGTCGGATGTATTTGTCCGCATGTATTGAATGGCTGTTTCGTGAAGAGTATCCCGATTTCAGCGATCGGGTCCGGGCAGCGAAAGCGCAGGGATTCAGCCATGTTGAGTTTCATCTCTGGCGTGATAAACCGCTGGCGGCGCTGGCGCAGGCGCTGGAGGAAACCGGCGTGACGCTGTCGAGCTTCGTGGTGGAGCCCCGGCGCAGCCTGGTGGATCCGGCGGAGCATGAGCAGTTTCTGGCGGCAGTGAGCGACAGCCTGGCGGTCTCGCGCCAGCTGGGGTCGCCGCCGCTGGTGGTGGCCTCCGGCTTCAGCCGCGAAGGGGTGGCTATCGCCGAACAGCAGGCGCAGGCGATCCACATCCTGCGCCAGGCGGCGACGCTGGCGGAAGCCGCCGGGGTCACTCTGCTGCTGGAGCCGCTCAACACCCGCATCGATCATCCGGGGATGTTCTTAAACAACACCCGGCTGGCGCTGGACATTATCGAGGCGGTCGACAGCCCGCGGCTGCAGCTGCTGTTTGACGTCTATCACTCGATGGTGATGGAAGAGGAGATGGAGGAGGTGCTCGGCGGCAGAATGCATCGGGTAGGGCACGTGCAGATAGCGCAGGCGCCGGATCGTAACGAACCGGATCCGCGCAGCGGCGAGTGGCCCGACGTGATCGCCCGGCTGCAACGCCTGGGCTACAACGGGGCCATTGGCCTGGAGTATAAACCGTCGCTGCCCGCAGCGGCCTCGGTGGCCCGCGCCCGCGAAGCGACCGGCTTATCCTGTTAACCAACTTACCTGGTACTTTTATGACTCAGAAAATAAAACGCGGCGTCAGTCTGTACAGTTTTCAGAATGAGACCTATCTCGGCAAGATGTCCCTCGATCAGGCGATCGGTCACTGCGCGGCGTTCGGCGCCCGCGGGATTGAAGTCGTCGGCGAACAGACCTTCGCCGGCTGGCCGGAGCGCGGCATGCCGGAGGCGGCGATCGCCGACTGGCACCGTCTGATGCAGCGCCATGACACGGTGCCGGTGTGCCATGACTTTATGCTCGACTATAAGCGTTATAAAGACCGGCCGATGCCGTTTGACGAGCAGGTGCGCAGCGTGCAAAACGACATCGATTTTGCCGCCCGGCTGGGCATGCGCTTTATCCGCTCTCTGGTTTCCGTGGCGCCGGAGGTGCTGGTGGCGGCGGCGCCGTATGCGGAAGACAAAGGGATCACCATTCTGCTGGAAGTGCACGCCCCGCTGCATTTCGATCATCCGTGGATTATTCGTCATGCCGAAGCCTATGAAAAAGCCAATACCCGGGCGCTGGGCTTCCTGCCGGATATGGGAATGTTTTTAGCCCGCTTCCCGCGGGTGTGGAAAGAGCGCTTTATTCGTAACGGTTGCCCACAGGCGGCAGCGGATTTTATCGAGAAAGCCTATGAGGAGCGGACGCTCAGCGAATACGTGATCCTGGATGTGATGCAAAAATGGGGACCAGGCCCGCAGCTGGCGATGGCGGAAACGCTGCGCCACAACGCGGCGTTCGAGCCGAAGCGGATGCTCGATTTTATGCCGCGGATCCACAACATTCATGCCAAATTCTATGAGATGACCGATGAGATAAGCGAGTGGTCGATTCCCTACGATGAGATCTTCCGCGTGCTGCAGAAGGGCGGCTATGAGGGGTATGTGTGCTCCGAGTATGAAGGCAACCGCTGGGTGGAAGACGCGCAGGAGGTGGACAGCCTGGAGCAGGTCCGCCGCCAGCAGCTGATGTTCTGTCGCCTGTTAGATGAAACCCCACCCCCGGCGCTGCTGGGCCAGTAAGGAGCATTATCATGTTTGATCAGCATATTATCTGCCGCGAAGGTTTCAGTAACGTCACCCGCGACGGAGAAGTTATCGGCGTGCGCTTTTTGGCCCGTCTGCCTTACTACCGCGGTCTGGGTCTGTCGATGGTGGAAGATATCGCCGTGACCCTCAACGGCGAAGCCATCCCGCGGCAGGCGATCCGCCTGGCGCTGCGCGGCCGGGAGTGGACGCTCGACGAGCTGGAGAGCGTCTACGACGACCGGTGGAACTTCGGTGAAAAGGCGACCATCACGGTGCTCAAACCCGGTGGCCTGCCGGCCGGCTGGCATCGCCTGAAGGTGGCCGAGAGGCTGCGGATCTCCTATCTGCCGTTTGTGCCGGTGACCACCTTTGAAACCGAGCTGGAATTAACGGCATAACACCCTGCAGGATCCGCTGCCGTTATGGCAGCGGATTTCTATACCACGGGGCAGCCACCGGGGAGCGCTGAGGAGATTGCCGTCCAGTCAAACCGCTTCGGAAGAGCGCGGTTTCTCAGCCCGCCTGTGCAGACGAAATAGGAAAATTTACTTCGCAGGCTAACCGCAGATTGCTTCAAAAAAATTCCCGTATTTGTTATATTGTTGTTCATTGATTACTCACCTCTGCGGTGCCAAAAAGAACAAGATTCACCGCAACCCAGGACAAAACCATGTTAGATTACCGCTTCCCGACAGCTTTGCAGATGGTTCTCAGCGTAGCAATGGCGGAGCAGATGGGTGAACGTTCAACGAGTGCGATTCTGGCCTACGGCCTGGAAGCCAACCCGAGCTTTATCCGCAAATTAATGGTTCCGCTCACCCGTGACGGCATCATTGTCTCCACGCTTGGCCGCAACGGCTCTATTCATCTTGGCCGCAACGGCTCTATTCATCTTGGCCGCCCGGCGGACAAAATCACTCTGCGTGATATCTACCTTTCCGTTATCGAAGATAAAAAACTGTGGGCGTCGCGTCCTGAGGTCCCGGCCCGCTGCGTGGTCAGCGCCAACGCCTGCTGGTACTTCAAATCGGTCGCTGACGAAGCGGAGCAGGCTTCGCTCAACGTCCTCGCTCGCCATACCGTGGCCAGCGCGCTGGAGGCGCTCAAAAACGCCGATACCAGCGGCTGCGACCCGGTACCGGAAATGATCGCCCGCTTTAAAAAAGCGCATTAATCATTTTCTGGTGACGAAAAAAAACCGCCTTCAAATTGTGAAGGCGGTTTTTTGTTATCTGCTGCAGGCTAGGCGGGCAGATCCTCCTGGACCGGCTTACTACGGGTCACCAGTTTCCGTAGCGTCACGTAAAACACCGGTGTCAGGAACAGACCGAACAGCGTCACCCCCAGCATCCCGGAGAACACCGTGATCCCGGTGACGCCGCGAACTTCCGCTCCTGCGCCGTGGCCGAGGATCAGCGGAATGGTCCCGGCGATAAAGGCGATGGAGGTCATCACAATCGGGCGCAGACGCAGGCGGCACGCCTCCAGCGCGGCCTCCATGATGCCTTTGCCCTGAATCTCCAGCTCGCGGGCAAACTCGACGATCAGAATGGCGTTTTTACAGGCCAGGCCCATCAGGACCACCAGCCCCACCTGCACGAAGACGTTGTTATCGCCCCCGGTCAGCCAGACGCCAAATAGCGCGGAGAGCATCGTCATCGGCACGATAAGGATCACCGCCAGCGGCAGGGTCCAGCTTTCATACAGCGCCGCCAGCACGAGGAACGCCAGCAGCACCGCCACCGGGAAGACGATCAGCGCCGTGTTGCCCTGGGTGGCCTGCTGGAAGCTGAGATCCGTCCATTCAATATTCATCCCATTCGGCAGCACCTGTTTAGACATGGCGTCCAGCAGCGTCATCGCCTGCGAGGAGGAGAGAACGCGCGGATCGGCATCGCCAATCAGGTCCGCCGCCGGATAACCGTTGTAGCGGATCACCGGATCCGGCCCGTAGGTGGTACTGATATTCACCATACTGCCGATCGGCACCATTTCGCCCTGATTATTGCGGGTGCGCAGATTGGCGATATCTTCCACGCTCTCGCGGTATGGTCCGTCAGCCTGGGCCATCACGCGCCAGGTACGCCCGAACTGGTTAAAGTCATTGACATAAGACGAGCCGAGATAGGTCTGCAGCGTGCCGAACAGATCGGTCAGCGATACCCCCTGCGCTTTCGCCTTATCGCGATCGACCTGCACGTCCAGCTGCGGCACGTTAGCCTGGTAGGTCGAGATCGGGAAGTGCATCCCCGGCGTCTGCATAATCGTCCCGGACATCGCATTCACCGCGCTTTGCAGCGCGCCATAGCCCAGCCCACCGCGATCCTGGATGTAAAGGGAGTAGCCGGAGCCCTGACCCAGTCCTAAAATCGGCGGCGGCAGGATGGAGAAGCCAAAGCCCTGCTGGATTTGCGCGATTTTAGCGTTGATTTCCGCATTGATTTCCGCCGCCGAGTGTTTGCGCTGGTCAAACGGTTTCAGGCCAAAAAAGACCGTCCCGGTATTCGGCGTGTTGGTGAACTGCAGCGCATTAAGACCGGGGAAGGCGACCGCATAATCGACCCCTTCGGTATTCATCCCAATCTCGCTCATTTTGCGGATCACCGCATCGGTGCGCGCCAGCGACGAACCTTCCGGCATCTTCACGCCGCCAATCAGGTACAGTTTGTCCTGGGTGGGAATAAATCCGCCGGGAACGACTTTAAACATCACCCCTGCGGCGCAGAGCAGCAGCAGGTACACCACAAACACTGCGCCACGGCGACCGAGGGTTTTACTCACCAGCCCCTGATAGCCGTTCGAGCTGCGCAGGAAAAAGCGGTTAAACGGACGGAAAATCCAGCCAAACAGACGATCGATCAGCCGGGTAGGGAGGTCTTTCTTCGCGCCGTGCGGCTTTAACAGCAGGGCCGCCAGCGCCGGGGAGAGCGTCAGCGAGTTGATGGCCGAGATCACCGTGGAGATGGCGATGGTCACCGCAAACTGCTTGTAGAACTGACCGGTAACGCCTGAGAGAAACGCCATTGGCACGAACACCGCGCACAGCACCAGCGCAATAGCGATAATCGGCCCGGAGACCTCTCGCATCGCCTGATGCGCCGCGGCAAGCGGCGCAAGCCCCTCTTCGATATTGCGCTCGACGTTTTCCACCACCACGATGGCGTCATCCACCACGATACCAATCGCCAGTACCAGCCCGAACAGGCTCAGGGTATTCAGCGAGAAGCCCAGCAGATAGAGAATGCTGAAGGTACCGACCACCGATACCGGCACCGCGATCAGCGGGATAATCGATGCGCGCCAGGTCTGCAGGAACAGGATCACCACCAGCACCACCAGCACGACCGCCTCCAGCAGCGTCTGCACCACCGCGCGGATGGAGTCGCGGACGAAAACCGTCGGGTCGTACGGCGCCGCCCATTTCATATCTTCCGGGAAGCGGGTGGCCAGCTCGGCCATTTTGGCACGCACGGCGTTCGACAAATCGATGGCGTTAGCCCCCGGGGACTGGAAGATACCGATCCCGACCGCATCCTTATTGTTGAGCTGGGAGCGCAGCGCATAGCTACCGGAACCCATCTCGATGCGCGCCACGTCGCGCAGGCGGACCAGCGAGCCGTCCTGCGCCGTTTTCAGAATGATATTGCCAAACTCTTCTTCGGTATGCAGACGGCCCTGGGCGTTAATCGAGATCAGGAAGTCGCTCTCCTGCGGCAGCGGCTCGGCGCCAAGCTGACCGGCGGAGACCTGGACGTTCTGCTCCTGCATCGCCGTCACCACATCCGAGGCCGTCAGACCGCGGGCGGCCACCTTGTTGGGATCCAGCCAGACGCGCATCGCGTATTCGCCGGAGCCAAATATCTGGATCTGGCCGACGCCGGGCAGGCGCGCCAGCTCATCCTTCACCTTCAGCGTGGCGTAGTTGCGCATATACAGCGAGTCGTACTTACCGTTTGGCGAAAACAGATGCACCACCAGGGTCAGCGTCGGGGACTGTTTCTGGGTGGTGATCCCCAGACGGCGCACGTCCTCCGGCAGACGCGCCTCGGCCTGCGCGACCCGGTTCTGCACCTGAACCTGCGCCTGATCCGGGTCGGTACCCGGGCGGAAGGTCACGGTGGTCACCAGCACGCCGTCGGAGCCGGCGACCGATTTCATGTACATCATGTTTTCAACGCCGTTGATCGCTTCCTCCAGCGGCGTCGCCACGGTCTCGGCGATCACTTTCGGGTTGGCGCCGGGATACTCCGCGCGCACCTGCACGCTGGGCGGCACGACGTCAGGATATTCGCTCACCGGCAGCAGCGGGATGGCGATTAACCCGGTGATAAAAATTAAAATCGACAGCACCGCGGCGAAAATGGGCCTGTCGATAAAAAAGCGGGAAAAGTCCATGTCTTGGATTCTCTGATAAGGGATCAGTTGAGGGCGGCGCTGGGGGTCATGGCAACGGTTTTGGCGTTAACCGCCATACCTGGCATAAACACTTTTTGTAAGCCGTCGACGATGACGCTATCCCCAGGCTTCAGACCCTGCTTCACGATGCGTAAACCATCGACCAGCCGCCCCGGCGTGATATCACGTCGCTGCGCTTTGCCATCTTTATCAACGATATAGACATATTTGCGGTCCTGATCGGTGAGCACCGCTTTGTCGTCGATAAGCGTAGCCTGGAACGCCGCGCTGCCCGGCAGACGCACGCGGGCAAACAGCCCCGGCGTGAACAGCCGCTGCGAGTTATCCAGCAGGGCGCGCATGCGGATGGTGCCGGTGCTCGGCGTTAACTGATTATCGAGAAAATCCACTTTGCCCTGATGGGGGTAGCCCTCCTCGCCAACCAGGCCAATCTCCACCGGGAGCGCCTGATTATCGCTGGAGGCGCCTTGCCCGCGGCGGGCGAGATTTTGATAGTGGAGGTAGGTTGACTCGTCGACGTCAAAGTAGACGTACACCGTCTTCTGCGAGACCAGGGTGGTGAGCACGCTGGCGGTGTCGCCCGCCGTGACCAGGTTGCCGCTGGTGATCAGCGCCCGGCTGGCGCGGCCGTCGATAGGGGCAGTCACTTTGGTGAAGTCGAGGTTAAGCTGCGCGGCATCCACCGCCGCCTGCGCGGCGCGAATATCGGCCTGGGCCTGAACCGCGGCTGACCGGCGCTGCTCCCACTCTTCACGGGAGACGAGGTTGGTATGAACTAATTTATCGGTGCGGTTCGCCTCGCTTTGCGCCAGACTGGCCTGCGTTTTGGCTCTCGCCAGCGTCGCCTGCGCCTGCTCCAGCGCGGCGCGATAGGTTCTGTCGTCTATCGTGAACAGCACCTGGCCCTTTTTCACCTCCTGGCCGTCGGTATAATTCACTTTATCAATATATCCCGAGACGCGGGGGCGGAGCTGAACGCTCTCCACCGCTTCAATGCGACCGTTAAAACTATCCCACTGACTGATCGACTTCACCAACACCTTAGCGGCGCTGACGGCAGGCGCGGGCGGCGCGGCGTTTTGCGCGACGCTGTCGTCGCAGCCGACGAGCAGAAAGGAGAGCATCATCGCGCCGAGCGCGCTCAGGTGAATGTTTCCCCAGGTTTTTTGCAGGCTCATTATTTTTATTCCAGTCATTGTAGCCGCCGGGCAAGACGCAGCCTGAGAGGCTGCGCCACTTCCTTTGTCCGGGCTGGCTTAAGGCCATTTGTGTCGATCATCGCCACAAAATTGTAACAATTTCGAATACACTATCGCGGCGATTGTAGGAAGGCGCTTAACTAAGTGCAAGAATAATTGTTGCACTTTATGTGCGATCCTCGCCGGAGAAAAAAGGCGCGATCCTGGCAGGGTTTTAAATGCAACAATAAAACTTGCATTTTGTGTAAAACCAGGCCACCTTTTAATGCAACTGCTAAAGATGCTTTTAACCGGCCGCGAGGGGGAAATATGATGAACACTGGCGCCATCATTCAGGATCTGATCGACTGGATCGACAACCATCTTGATAGCCGTCTGGATATTGATACCGTTGCCCGGCGAGCTGGCTATTCGAAGTGGCACCTGCAGCGGATCTTCAAAGAACATACCGGGCACCCCCTCGGGGAGTATATCCGGGCGCAAAAGCTGCAAAAATCGGTTGAACGCTTAGCCCACAGCAACGAGCCGATCCTCAACGTGGCGATCGCCCTCGGCTTTGACTCCCAGCAGTCCTTCAACCGCAGCTTCAAGCGCCAGTATGGCCAGGCGCCCGGCGTCTGGCGCCGGAGTATCAGCCGCTCTGCCGCGCAGACATCTCGTCAGTGATCTTCATGACCGGGGAGGGTCAGTCCTTACCCGGTCCATGATCGAATTTGCTGCCTTTGCCGATGGCATAGAACTGCCCGCCAGCGACATAGTGAACGGTCCGCAGCTCGTCCGGCGCATCATCAAAAATCCAGTGCCCGTTACGGAATACCCGGTCATCGCTCCAGGCGGCGACGATGTCACCCATAAACAGATTGTGCTGTTGCTGGATGTCCGGGTAAGGCATCACTTTACACACCAGCCAGCCCGCGCAGCCTGCCACAAGGGGGAGATCGAACTCCGGCTGATAAAAGAAGGGGATGGTGTCATTTTTATCCGGCGCATCGGCATAGCTGCGCCCGCCAGCGTAGAGGACGGTTGCCATCTGGCTGACTACGGGGATCTGCACGACGAAATAGCCGCTCTTTTCCACCAGCTGACGAGTGAAGGCCTGGGTGCCGATATAGGCCACCACTTTTCGCTCGCCTGCCAGCCCAACCCAGGCGGCTGACATGACATTTTCGACGCCATCATATTTTGCGGAAATCATGGTGGTGGACCCGACCTGCAATAAACGATAGGCCTTACGTAATTCGACAGCCTGAACGGACATGATTTTTCCTTTATACGTGTTATTTAATTTGTTGATTGTATGGATATTTGTTGAGGCTATGGTCGTTTTCAACCCCTCATTCGTCATCCACCGTGCAACGATACGCCAGGCGATTAAGCGCAAAAAGATGCGTAAATTGTTTTCATTATTCATAATCAACGAATAATTATGCCATCTGTCGGTAAGCTGCTCGCTACAGGAGAGAAAGAAGGTGGATCGTATCCAGGCTATGCAGATGTTTGTGCGCGTCGCGGAGGCAGGGAGCTTCGTGCGTGCCGCGGAAACCCTTTCCCTGCCAGCCTCCACTGTCACCAGTACCATTAAAAACCTTGAGAAATACCTGAAGGTGCGGCTGCTGAACCGGACCACAAGGCGGGTGAGCCTGACTCCGGAAGGGATGCAGTATCTGGCGCAGTGCCGGGAAATTCTCGCCCTCATCGAACATAGCGAATCCAGCCTGAGCGAGTCTGTGGCGCGGCCTCAGGGGCGCCTGCGGGTTGATATGCCCGCGGGCATCGCGCATTTCATCGTCATGCCCCATCTGCAAGACTTTTACCGACGCTACCCTGACATCTACCTGATGATCGGCGTCAGCGATCGGCCGGTCGATCTCATTCAAGAAGGCGTCGACTGCGTGATACGCACGGGAGAGCTGAACAACTCCAGCCTGGTGGCCCGGCCTCTGGGCCGCTTTCGCTGGGTCACCTGCGCGTCACCGGACTATCTTCGGGAATATGGCGTGCCGCCGTCACCGGAGGCGCTCTCTCAGCACCGGGCGGTGCATTACTTCTCCGGCCAGGCGAGGCGGGCCGATGAGTTCCGCTTCCTTCGCCACGGCGAGACTTTTTCTGTACCCATCAGCGGCACCGCCGCGGTGAATGAAACGGGGCTCTATATAAAAATGTGCCTGGCAGGATTTGGACTGGCGCAGCTGGCGGAGAATATCGTTGCTGACCACCTGCGGGAGGGGGGGCTGGTGGAAGTGCTGACGGACTGGCAGCCGCCGCCGGTACCCGTCACATTGCTCTATCCGCACCAGCGCTTTCTCTCTCCCGCCGTGCGGGCGTTTGCTGAGTGGATGCGGGAGGTGGTTTGAGGGGAGTATCGTTTCGGGAGCCCCTCCAGGGAGCGCAGGGTTCCTGCAGAAATATCTGGTCTGCCGATCAATCACTCGATATTCTGTAATGCTTTGTCTTTTTTGTGAACAGGAAAAAGCATGCTGAATACGCTACCCGATTTACACAGAAGTTTTGCAGAGCAACTGAAGCTTAAATTACAGTCTGATTCGCGGATCCACGCCCTTCTCGCCGGCGGCTCGTTTATCCATGGCGGGTTTGATCAATACTCCGATCTGGATTTCGTGGTGGTGGTCGACCCTCTCTATTATGACGAAATTATGGCTCAGCGTATGGCGTTCGCCGGAACCCTCGGCCATCTGCTACATGCTTTCACCGGGGAACACGTCGGTGAGCCTCGCCTGCTGATCTGCCTGTTTGGCCCGCAACTTCTGCATGTCGATCTCAAATTTATCACCCTGGACATGCTCACTCAGCGCGTTGAAGAGCCTGCCGTGCTATTTACCCGTGATAACGATGCGCTCGAGCGCCAGCTGGCAAAATTTAGCGCGCACTGGCCGAACATGACGCCGGAGTGGTTTGAGTCCCGAGCCTGGATCTGGCTGCATTATGCCGTGGTTAAACTGGGCAGGGGCGAACTCTTCGAAGCGCTGGGGATGCTGTCTTTCTTCCGCGAACAGGTGCTGGGACCGATGCTGTTCCGTCGCGCCAATCTACCGCAACGCGGCGTTCGCCGAATAGAAGCCCTCGGCATTGATCCCGATGGCCTGCTGACTTCCACCCTGGCAACGCACGATCGTCACTCTGTCGGGATTGCCATCCGAAGGGCTGCTGACGCTTATGTCACTCTGCGGGCTGATGCGCTGCCTGACAATATCGCAGACGATGCGGCGCGTCGGGCGGTCCTTGCCATGCTGGACGCGTATTCTGCCAAGGGGTAAATCTATCCCTCCGGCCGCGGACGCGGCCGGAGTGTGCAAGGGTTGTGCGAGATGTCGCGAGTGGTCTTATCCTGAGAGGGGGGGCGGGTAATTGGTAGCGCGAAAACAACAGAGCTTTTCGTTGGGCCTATCAATGGGCCTAAGAGGTTCGGATTTAATGAGTTCTCTTCGGACTTCACGGGACAAATTGCAGGCACAAAAAAGCCCGCAGGGCTTGCGCCGTGCGGGCTTTCAGGACTTCATCGGATGACTCTGGTAATCACCGATGGAGAATTTTGGTGGGCTGGCGGAGTCTGAATTGGTTGCGTAACTTGTTGTTTAATAGTTTGTAATCTTTAATTCAATTTTCAATTTGGTCCCATTGTTGGTCCCAAAAGAAAATGTCAGGTTTTTTGCAGGGGAGGGGAGGGGAGGTTACAGTAGAAGTCTCTTCGTCTGTGAGATTAGCATTTTGCTTTCCTTTAGTCTGCTCTGTATTTAAGCGTTTATTTCACATTAGTTTTTAGCAAGCCGGTAGAGCGCCTTGCTTGCAGAATATCCACTATGGAAATATACGGGGTTTGTTCTTGCCACGAAAATCCCTTTCGGTCGATACGGACAAGCCCGTATTTTTCGACAAGAAAGTTCACCGCATCGCTGAGCGATACTCCAGCATCAATATGTTCTCGTATGGTGGTTTCATTACTGAACGGTGTGTCATTCAACGTCAGGCCATAGTGCTGCGATAAAAGATGAGTCAGCAGCCGTTGCCAGGTTTCAACGGGTGACAGATTGGGCTGAGTCGCCCGTGTCGGGTGTGATGATAAGGTTTGCATGATGTTTGCTCTATGAGTTTAAGAGATAAGCTTAGAGTTAATGGGGTTCAGGCTGGCCGGGATAAATAGCGATGTAGACATAGCCACAGGAGCCGAGTGTGTCAGCTTCGCAAGTCAGTCCATTGTGGTATAGCGTGATGCAGTGCTGATGCAGGTGAGAGAGTTCTCCGCTGGTGAGCATCAACTCCAGTTGTTTGAGTATCAACGGAAAGGCCTGGTCGAGGCGTAATGCATCGTTGTCGCTGAAAGTACCGTTGAATCCGGCCCTGTCAGCGAGAAAATGCACCCGGTTGCCTTCCTGCACCAGACGAGCGCCAAAACAGGGTGTGATTGTGCGCTTTAGTCCCCACTGCTGGCAGGCGGGATTCTCCGGCTTGGTACCGGATTTGGAGTGATTGTTCATTATTGTTCCTGATTAAAGGGAAAGATTAATTGAGAGTGACACTTCGAAGAATGACATAGGGACCATTGCGGCCCTGACGGCGTTCAGCAAATACGGCCAGAACGCCGCGTATATCTTCCACCTCGCGGCCAGCATAATGGCAGATACTGCCTGACCATTTATATTTTCCTGTACTGAAGCGAAACAGCCGGGAGCCAGGATGTTGCCGGTATAGGGTCATTGCCTGGCGTTTACTGATGATTTTCATATCCAGTCTCGCTCCGCGAACGACACAATGCCCTCTGAGCCGATGACCAGATGATCGAGCGTGTTCACATCAACCAGTGCTAACGCTTCTTTAAGCCTGCCCGTAATGTTGCGGTCACATTGACTGGGCTCCGGATCACCGGATGGATGGTTATGCGCCAGCAAGGCAGCTGCAGCATTGAAGCGAAGCGCTGACTTCACTACCTCACGGGGATGGACCTGCACATGGTTAACCGAACCGGCAAACAGCGTTTCACTCTCCAGTAAACGATGCTGATTATCGAGATACAGCACCATAAATACTTCCCGTTCTTGCCCTGCCAGCTGTAACCGAAGCCAGTCACGAGCAGCAGTACTTGAGGTAAAGGGTATGCCGGGCTGGCGCAGATATTTATCCAGCAGGTTGATAGCGCGGCGGATGGTCCGTTGGGCATAAGGTGTTAATCCTGATGTAGCAGGAAGCAGGCAACCATGCCGAGGCATAACAGTCAGCGGAAAGAGTTCGCACTGTGAAGACTCCGGGTATAATACGGTATTCATGGCAGGTATTCCTCAGTCGATTAGATACATAATGGCACTGCACTCTGGATGGTTTAGCGCGAAGTCTCGTAAGCGATAATAATGCTCTGTCATCGCGTCACATTCGGTACGGCAGGCATGATGGCTGTATACCATCAGACAGGCGACTATCCCTGCAGCTTCACCAGTAAGTTCCGCGCCGTTACCATTCATACTGTTGAACAATGTCCAAGTCTCATCCTGCTCTGTCTCAGGAGCCATAAATGCGCCGCCGTTGCTGAGCGTCGAAAAGTGCCAGATACCGCCGTGATAATCGGTACACAGGCGGTCCATCCAGGCAAAAATTCTGGGCTCAAGGGTTATCCATTGCGGGATGGAGCCAAAGTGCTGTGGCCAGAAGCCGATGCGTAACTCGTCAGGTACCACTGAGGCAGTAACAGCTGTCTGCTCAGCGAACTGAAGGTTCTGTGTATTCATTAAATTATCTCCTTATGCTGGTACCGTTGTTTAACACCCGAAAAACTCGAGCATATTCTCTGCCATTACCCACAGGGCACGATTGAGCTTCACGTCGCCATCAATACCGGTAACGGCACGGGTGCAACTGCTTTTCCCCTGTGCGGTTCGTCCTGACAATCCCCCTTTCATCAGGTTCTCCTGCACGCGCTGGTAGACGGTCCACAGGTCATCGCTGCAATCCTCCCGGCGACGTGAGGTCAGCAACTGCGATACTGTGACCGGCTGGTGGTCCTCACCAAAGCGATATTTCAGCGCAGCATTTGCCAGCGCGTGACGGGCCGGGGCTGGCAGCGCCAGTGACTGCATTGCATCGCGCTTCTCCTCCACCCGGTCAAACACCCCGAGCACTTCGTAAGCCCCTTCAATCACCTTCTCAACGACATTGCCTTTATGTGGCACCCGTACCTCTCCGAACGACTGACCGCAGACCAGGCCGTTGGTACAGACGCCACGAAACAGCCCCGGCAGCATCTGGTAGCTTGATGAGCCGTCGTGGCTGTTAAGCAGAATGATTTCCGGCACCTGATGCCCTGTCAGTTGACCGGCACGACGCAGGCGAAGCATGTGTTTGGTGTGCTCCCGCTTGCTCTGGTCGCGAACCTTTGTCTGGCAGGCAAAGAACGGCTCAAAGCCCTCACGCTGCAGGCTTTCAAGGATGGTGATGGTCGGGATGTAGGTGTAACGGTCTGAGCGTGATTCATGCTTGTCGCTCCCGAACACGCTGGGAACATGACTCATCAGCTCTTCATGGGTCAGAGGACGGTCACGGCGTATCTGGTTTATACGGCCAAAGCGGCTGGCTAATCTCATGAGTAATTTCTTTAAAAGAGGCAAAAGAAAACGCCCTGCTCGTTTGAGCAGGGCGTTCAGATAGAAAAACAAAGGTGGAAAAGCGCGCGGTGTCAGCTGTCAAAATCAAACTGCCATGCGCCTTCGCTTGTCTGGACCACCACTTCCAGTACATTACAGGGAACCATCAGCCCCTTGCCGGTAAACTCATGTGCTACCGCCCCGCCAAATCCCAGACGTACCGGTTTCCAGGGGCTGGCGAATTCTGCATCCTGGCAGTTTCCCCGGTTGACAATGAGTTGTTTAATCACAATCGAATCGACTTTTGATGTAATCCGAATCAATGAGTAGTGGCTGTAGCTTCCGCGACTAACACTGACGCTGACCGGTGAAGAAGCGGCCAGCGAAGAAAATGACAGCAGAAAGAGTGCTGCGACTGTGATGATTTTCTTCATTAAATTTCCTTTAACCTGTAAGAGTGAGGCAGAACTACAGTGCAAATCCGGGCACGCAGCCGTTGTCACCGAACGCAGGAATAACTGCAGCAGCCCCCGCTAAAGTGAAAGTGACAGGTTTTACCCCGCTACCTGAAACCACAACACGTTTGCCGGTGCGTAATTTGTTCCATGCCCACATGACATTGTCAGATCCCACATGAGACTCGCTTTCGCTGATATTCACTTCTTCAGCGTTATCAATTCTCATGGCAAGTGTCTGGCCGCTGTCCATCCTGACCTGATGGCCGTTCACATCAGTGAAGATAATGGTCGCTGGCTGTGAGCCGGAACTATCGCAGGCCAGATAAAGTTGTGATTGCCCTTTACCGAGGATGGTGTATTCAGACGTTCCCTGCGCATAGCCACTTACCCAGCTATCACGGTTGCCAAACGCATGCGAGACAGAAGGCGTCAGCACTGAAGCCAGTAAAAATGAAATAATCAGTTTATTTTTCATTGGAGTGTCCTGTCAGAAGCCAGCCATATTGCCCAGGGTGGTGATAATGAACAGCAGGCAGGCCATAAAGATAATGAGGGTGATGTACCAGCGGGTGAACTTACCGAACAGACGAAGAAATGTTTTCATGTGCGGTCCTTTGCAACAAGCCAGTACAGCAGCCCCGCCAGTATCGGGTCGATTATCAGACCGAGAATGAACCAGCCCCAGAACGAGCGTCCGTTAGCGGACGCCACGAAACCCAGCAACAAGGCCAGACCGCCCCATAACAGAATTAACGGCATATACTTTCCTTAATGCGTGACAATCCCTGCAATACATCGCATTGATTTTGATGGTTAAAATTAACAAATCACATAATGCCCTGTGGATTATGTGGCTACCGGATTAATCAAGTACAACGATGAATATCGATCGGCTCGATCGACAAAATCGATCGTAATGAAACAAAGAAACTTATCGAAAACGGCAAGGCCGCTTATCGAAAGCGAAGTGACTAGCTGAAGAAAAATCCCCACAGGGAGCGTGCTGCGCGGGCGACAGTGTGTGTTGCAGCCTGCAGTGCAATGCGTGCCACCTGTGGTAGCGGGGCCAGGTCAATAACCTTATCGATAACGTCCACCACGGCATCGCCAAAGCTGCTGCTGGCGGTGCTGATGATACTGGTAGTGCGATACCCGTTCTGCAGGTGCGGCACAAGTGGACTGCGGGCCTGCTTTGGGAGCAGGGTAATCATGGCCTCCACCAGACGCGACAGACGATAGCGCCCCCTGACCGAAACCGGCAGAATATCCTGCTCAGCGATACCTAACTGCCGGGCCACCGCCTGCTGTTTCTGCGCAATACGCTCGGCCTGTAACGCCGAGGGCTGGGCGGACGGCCAGTTCCACTGCTCGGCGGGGTCGGTTTTGTCCACCTGGTTGAGCACCCATAACACCGGCGGCTGCGGTCCGCTGTACTGCGCGAATACGTCCTGATAAAACTGCTCTTCCACCGCATAGGCGCGGTCATCGGCCTTGAGTACCCACAGCACCATATCGAGTTGTGGCATGAGGTCACGATACAGTTCACGGTATTCACCATCACGGGTAACACTCTCGCCCACACCGGGTAAATCAACCAGCGTCAGGAAGTGATTACCGAAACGTAGCCGGACACGCTGTGGCTGACGTGTGCAGGCTTCCACAGCATTGACAGTACAGACTTCGCTCCGGAACAGTGCGTTACACAGCGAGGATTTGCCGACGCCGGTTTTCCCCATGATGCCAATCACCGGTTCATACGTAACGAGTAGGTTGAGCTCCTGCAGCAAATGCTGGCGTAGCGCGTGTGGATAACGCCGCAGATGGCGACGGATAAGGGTATAACCCGAGGGATGTTTCATATCGGCCTCTGAATGAAAAAAGGCCATCCGGTGGGGATGACCTGTTGGATTAAAACGGGTGGGGATTCACTGAGGTGATATATATCTGAGAATTATTTAAATCATATTACCTGGCAGTATATCTCCGTACTGACATTATTCGCCTGTGTTTTTATAAAGAAAGCACAGGCGAATGAAAACACCAGAGGTTGCCACTTAACTAATTTAGTCCAACGCTGTCGGATTGGACTAAATATCAGTTTTTTATATTGACTTGCGATTGGATTTTGCGATTAATTGTCAGCTCCATAAACAACATACTTCGCAGGTATCGTAATGAAAGATTTTCCATTTAATGCTTTTACAGGACTATTGCGTGAAACTATTTTTAATATTGAGGATCACACACAGTCACCACCTGAAATGATTGCATCCGCAGTTTTAAGTGCATTATCCCTGGGGTGCCAGAGCCTGATTAATGTAAAGATCAATGACACTTTAATATCTCCGGTGTCATTGTATTCATTCGTGATAGCAGAGTCTGGCGAGAGAAAAACGACGGTGGATAAACTGGTATTCAAGCCTTTTCATGAGCATGATCTACGTGTATTACTCCAGTATGAAGAACAGCAAAAAGAACATGAGCGCTACTCTAAAATATGGCGCAGAAAAGAAAGTGCACTCTTGAAATGTGTAGATAAAGCCACTATGAAAGGAAAGTGTACAGATGAATTTTCACTGCAGTTAAAGGCGTTATACGCTGAAAAACCAGAACCACCAAAAGCCAGAAGATTTGTTTATAATAATACCACACCGGAAGCCCTGCAGTTTGCAATGTACACTCAGTCGCCGCAAACAGGACTCATAACCGATGAGGGAGCTAATATACTTAACAGAAAGACCATGACTGACTTCGGTTTTATTAACTCAATGTGGGATGGGGGATATTTTCAGGTTGAACGTAAAACAACACCGAGTTTTACGCTCAGGAATGGACGTATTACTTTGTTGGTTATGGTACAAAAAGCTATATTTGATGATTATTTAAAACGTAAGGGCGAAAGTGCACGCGGAAGTGGTTTTTTTGCACGTTGTCTTGTCTTGAATATTGATGAGAATTTATCGACACAAGGCCAGCGTTTGATTCGTCGTCAATCAGGCCCTCAGTCTGGTGACCTAGAGAATCTTAATTCCTTCTACCAACGTATGAATGAACTGGTAGAAAAAAGTGCTTCTCAACACGGAACCGGGCATCAGACATGTTTATCCTTCGAACCTCAAGCTCAGGAAGCATGGGTGAGAATTCACAATAAGATAGAGCGTCGCCTGGGGCCAGAGGGAGACTATGAAAACTCGAAAGATTTTGCATCCAAAATGTCGAATAATACTGCACGCGTAGCCGCCCTGTTGAGTTACTGGAGTGAGGGGGAATGTGCGATAAAAAAAGAATATGTCGAAAATGCATGGTTGCTGTGCGAATGGTATATGCAACAGGCAGTAACACTCTTTGGCAATGAGGAGGGCTATTATGAAGCACTGTTATTGTCGTGGCTACGTCGGCAGTATTCACGCTCATGGAAAGATGTAGTTCGATATAATGATATCCGAAACGGCGGACCTAATGTGTTACGTAAGGGAAAGTTACTGGACAGGGTTATTGACAGACTTGAAAAGGAAGAGGTGATAGATATTGATTATTCAAAATATGGTGCCCGAAAGGTATATAAAGGTCGTCATTTTGATAATAATCCGTTTACAAAACATGCAGCATATCAACACTATTGAGCCCCGGTAGTTGCGATCAGTCGCAACTACCGGGGGAGGAACCTGTAGAAAATGACAAAAACCAGTAAAACTAATATCAGGGTAATATTATTATCATGCTTACTATTTGTATGAGGTTTAATCAAGCTAAAGTGCTTATTGTTATATTATTACTGATGAATTAACTGTCGGTATAGTAATATATGTTTGTTAATAATATATCCACTCTCTATCCAGAGTGTTGGTCATTAACATACTAATACATTATGCCTATACAATCAGTTAATTATAACGCAGCATACATTGATTACGTAACACCATACGGTTAATGATTATTATTCGATTATGTTCATGTACATATCTGCATGTAACATTAACACAATTGTTAATCGCATGGTTAGTTATTCATACTTACCTCAATGTTAATTATTGAGTGAGTTATTTATTCAGGTCTTAATATGCAACTTAATTCCTTGAACGCTGATTACCAGCAGGCATTTTACGATGTTATTCGTAATGCAGTAGATGAGTTTCCGCGTACGTTAGCACTACGTGTTGATTTACGTTTTCCCCGCAACTATCATTATGGTGATTCGAACAAAGAGGTTACTCGTTTTATTGAATCACTGAAAGCTAAGTTACTGGTCGATTGCCAACGTAAGAACCGACGATGGAAACGTAATCGGTCTAATAGGTTACGGTATGTATGGGTACGTGAAGTCGGTGAGCTTAACCGCCGTAAACATTACCATGTATTACTGCTGCTGAATAAAGACTTCTACCATGGTGCCGGGAACTATAACGCCGATGACAGTTTATACGCATTAATCCAGCAGGCATGGTGTAGTGCGTTAGGTCTGGATTCGGAGGAATATTCAGGTTTAACGAATATGACTGAGAACGGGTGTTTTTATTTAAACAGAAATTCCCCTAATTATATGCAACAGATTACCAAATTGCTGAAGCGTATGGAGTATATGGCAAAAGACCACACCAAGAACTATAACGACAGATATCGATCAATCGGAATGAGCCGAGGGTGAAAGAAGTCACAGTATGAACTTTGGATGGGCAAATTGCTTTGACTGTCGTCTCTAAAATTTTTTTGCGCTGTAAACTAACGAAAATTTAGTATGGCAAAAAACATCTAAAGGAACTGTAGGCTTCGGTCTAATGGTGGTTGGCGCAACTTCGTTTGGCCAAGTCCTGTATCAACCTGATGGGCTCCTTTCCCCCGCTCTCTGAGTGGAAGCTTTGGTTACCTATTGGAGCAATCCGGTTGGTAAATGAAGTGAAGAAAAAACCTAATATATTGATAATAATGACTTATTTATTCAACTATCTAAAGCTAAGAACGTGAGCTACATCAACTAAGTTCTCTTGTAATATAAATACAATGTATTCGTACTTATCTGATTGAAAATGTGAGATTTGATTTTCAAGAGGGGAGTGTGATAAGCAAAGTGATTGCTGTGATGCACATTTACCGCACTCAGGGGAAGAGCACATGTTTTTGAATGATCAAGAAACTGCAACAGACCTTTTGTATTACGAAGCTATCGCGAGGACGGTCGTAAAACTGATAGATCATACTCCTGATGCGCCAATAACCATCGGTGTGCATGGTGATTGGGGGGCTGGTAAGTCAAGCGTTTTGAAAATGCTAGAAGCATCATACGAAGGAAAAAATAAGACACTTTGCTTATGGTTTAACGGATGGACATTTGAAGGCTTTGAGGATGCCAAGACGGTCATTATAGAAACCTTGGTCGAAGAATTAATGCAAGCCCGACCGGGGTGTATCAAGGTTGCTGCGGCTGCAAAAAAAGTATTGCGCCGGGTTGACTGGTTGAAAATGGCACGTAAAGCGGGGGGGTTAGCTTTCACCGCATTTACAGGTATTCCTACAATGGAGCAACTCAAAAGTGTCTACGAGCTTGCCTCCGGTATCCTTAGCAATCCCCAAGATAATATATCAGTCGATGATATAAAGAATTTTGCGGACAGAGCCGGTGATTTCATAAAAGAAGCGGATTCCGATGGGGAAACCCTTCCCAAGCATATTCATGCCTTTCGTGAAGAGTTTAAAGACCTTCTCAATGTTGCCGAAGTCGAAAAGCTAGTTGTAATCGTTGATGATCTTGACCGATGTTTGCCAAAAACAGCGATAGAAACACTTGAGGCTATACGTTTATTTCTTTTTGTTGAGAAAACAGCCTTTGTTATCGGTGCGGATGAAGCGATGATCGAATATGCGGTGCGCGAACATTTTCCCGACCTTCCGCAAAGCACTGGTCCTTTGACTTATGCCAGAAACTATTTGGAAAAACTTATACAGGTGCCATTTCGGATACCGGCGCTAGGTAGCGCTGAAACCCGTGTTTATACAACGCTTCTTCTTGCAGAGAATGCCTTAGGCTCGAAAAATAAGCATTTTATGAAATTGCTTGGCAAAGCCCGTGAAGAAATGAAAAGACCATGGATTAGTAGTGGGTTAGATAGGAAAGTAGTACTTGAAGCCTTGGGAGAGCACATACCAGAGGAAATTGAACAGGCTTTAAAGATTAGTGCACACGTAACGCCACTTCTTAGTAAAGGTACTAGGGGAAATCCACGTCAGATAAAACGTTTTCTCAATTCGATGATATTGCGCCAGTCTATTGCAGAAGAACGGGGGTTTGGTGAAGACATTAAGCGTCCTGTATTGGCGAAGATTATGTTGGCTGAACGTTTTTATCCTGCCTTTTATGAGCAAATAGTGAGACAGGCAAGTAGTCATAAAGAGGGGAAACCTGAGGCACTAATTCAATTTGAACAGCTGGTAAGGGGAGCAAAGTCTAAACAGCAGCAGGAATCGAATTCACCTAGCAAAATTACTGTTGCCGAGCATTCTGACATAAATGAATGGCTGAAAAACGACTGGGCAGTTGGATGGGCTGAAATTGAACCTGCATTAGCTAACCAAGACCTACGCCCCTATGTGTTCGTGACCAGGGACAAGCAAAGTACATTTGGAGTCTCCCTAACATCCAGTCATCTTGCCCCGCTTGTTGAAAAACTTCTCGGCTCTAGTATGGCCGTTGCAGGAACAAAAGCAGTACTTGAAAAACTTACAGCCTCAGAAGTGGACGAGGTATTTGAAACACTTAGCGAGCAGATCCTCCAAGAAGATAGTTTCGGTAAAAAACCAGCTGGAATTGACGGAATTCAATTCCTCGTGAAAGTACTGCCTCAGATGCAAAGAAAGCTGCTTGATTTCATCCGCCGAATCCCGGTTCCGAAGACTGGTGGAGTCTGGCTGGGATCAACCTTCATGCAGTGTTTTGTTGACGATACTCATGAAGAGGAATTCCGATCTATCCTTCAGGGATGGGTAGATCAGCCTGATAATTCAAAATTAAGCAGTACAGCTCAAGCGATGCTTGATTTACCAAGGAAGAAAAAGTAAATGGGAACTTCAAAATCTTATGGGGGGCCTACCAGCGGACTGGTACCTGACTTTGTAGACAACCCTCCGGCACCTACATTACCTATATCCCCAACAACTCCGGAAGATGACCAACTTCAGGGTGGGCCTTTAACTCCATCACTAATCCCTCCCGATTCAAATGGTGCAGGGCCGTTAAGTACACCTAAAGGTAACTTTACCCGCTACGTTCGTTCCGGAAGTCGAAGTTCGCTCGGCAAGGCAATTGCCGGTTATGTGCGCAACGGCACAGGGGGGACGAGTAGAGCCAGTCGCCGTATGGGCTCCTCCCGCGTCGTTGCTGGTGGGCTACTTCATATCTTGGGTGATTTCCAGCAGGGAGGTGCAGAACAAGCCCTTCAGCGTTTTAATCTAAGCAATTTGGCTGGAGAGCCTGCACCAACAGTTTTCGTATCGCTTGTCGAATTTTTGTGCCCCCCTGGCGGATCAGTCGATGAAGGGGTCTCCAGACAGGCAATGCTTGATACGATTGCTGACATGTCTGATACCGATGTGGTTAGTTTTGATTCATTAAACACCGAGCAGATGCAAGAAATATTTATCGGTTTCATCGTTCACTCCATTGAAGGGCGAATCATGGCCGATATAGGTAAAAATGGCATCAAGTTACCTGATGATGTCGATGCTATTGGTGACATTCAGGATACACTCCACGATTTTGTTGATGGTGCTACTCGTGTTCAGTTGAGAGACGAGTTGAGAGATGTATCAGGACTATCAGGTCGTGAAATTAACCAAAAGGTCGAACAGATTTATGAACTGGCATTCGAACTGATTGCTAGTGAAGGGGAGAGATCAGAATGAGCCATCACACTATTATTGCGAGACTTGGCGCTAGAGATTCCCAGCAGCCTGTACTAAGCCGATTACAGACCAATATTACCCAAATTAACTTTTTAAAAAATAATGGGCAGTTGGACTTTGGTCTAGGGCAAGCGTTAACAGGATTAAGGGAGCTTGGGCTCACTCCTTCGGAAACCTCAGTTGATCTTGCTCTGTTAGCTGCAACAGTTACTGCTGCAGATACTAGAATTTCACGTAATCGAAATGCCCAAGATCTTTGGACTCGTGAATTATCTTTGCATATTCCTGTATTTGATCCTGTTTTATGGAGTAGTCAGACGGGGCTGCTAAGTAATTTATTGAATTTTTTGACAGGGGATCGTTGGTCATTGCATTTTCATGAACGGCCTGAAATTGAGCGCGGCCTTGTCAGAGAATCAACTAAACCACGAATACTTAATCCCACTTCTGTATGTCTTTTCTCTGGCGGGCTGGACAGTTTTATTGGTGCGATTGATCTTCTTTCTCAGGGAAGAACTCCACTATTTGTCAGCCATTACTGGGATTCTATTACTAGTAAATACCAAAAAAAGTGTTCAGAATTATTGTCTAGCAGATTCACTCAAGAATTTGGCCATGTCCGGGCACACATCGGTTTTAAGAAAGATACCATTGTAGGTGATGAGGGCGAAAATACCTTAAGAGGTAGATCATTTCTCTTTTTTTCCCTTGCAACGTTAGCAGCAGATGCTGCTGGTGGAGCTATGGAGATAAATGTTCCTGAGAATGGTCTCATATCTCTCAACGTCCCTTTAGATCCATTACGTGTGGGCGCACTCAGCACCAGAACGACGCATCCATATTACATGGCTCGCTATAATGAACTGCTACGTAATTTAGGGGTAGACGCTTATTTAAATAATCCTTATGCCTTCATGACAAAAGGCGAAATGGCGCGACAGTGCCATGATCAGACATTTCTTCGCCAACATGCTGAAAATACCATGTCATGTTCATCCCCACAAAGTACCCGGTGGAATCCCGATTTAAATGAAGAACAGTCTATACACTGCGGTCGGTGCGTACCTTGTTTGATAAGACGCGCATCGTTATTTGCGGCTTTTGGTTCAGACGGAACTGCTTATCGAATCCCGGATCTTCGAGCACGAGTACTCGATTGTAGTAAAGCTGAAGGGGAGCATGTGCGAGCCTTTCAGTTCTCACTGGAGCGGCTAGCACGTTTCCCCGGCCATGCGAAATTTGATATCCATAAACCTGGACCACTAAGTGATCACCCAGATAATTATGATGACTATGCAGGCGTATATATAAGGGGCATGGAGGAAGTTAGCCGCCTGCTAACTGGGGTGAGAACGAGACCATTATCATGAATACAACCAAGCATCAACTTTCTCCGCACTGGGTAGATTTTCACTGCCACCTTGATCTATATCCGGATCATAAGGCTGTCATTGCGGAATGCGAGCTGGCACGTGTGGCTACACTTGCGGTAACTACAACCCCTAAAGCATGGCAAAGAAATTGTGAATTGGCTTTAGATTCATCATTCGTTCGTGTCGGATTGGGTCTACATCCACAACTGGTCTCAGAACGTGAAGATGAAGTGGTACTGCTAGAACGCTACTTGTCTTCAGCACGCTATGTGGGAGAAATTGGTCTAGATGCCGGTCCCCGTTTTTACCAAAGCTTTGAAGCTCAGGAGCGTGTGTTTTCGCGTATTCTTCAAGCCTGTGCAGAACAGGGGAACAAAATACTTAGTATCCATAGTGTACGTACAGCAGCAAAAGTTTTAGATCATCTTGAGAAAAGCAAAATTCTTGAAAATTGCCAAGCTATTCTTCATTGGTTTACAGGGTCATCTGCAGAGGCTCGACGTGCTGTTGAACTCGGATGCTACTTTTCAGTTAATGAGGAGATGCTACGTTCAGTCAAACACAGGAAACTTATTGCTAGTATTCCTCTAAACAGACTGCTGACAGAAACAGATGGCCCTTTTGTAAAGAACGAGGGAAGGGCTATATGTCCTCGAGATGTTTATCGCGCTGTGCATGAAATAGCCCTGCTTCATGGTATTTCTGAAGATGCTACTAGATTCGTAGTTTTGAGTAATCTTAAAAAAATTGTGACAATGGACTGTCTTAAATAGTTGTCAAACATATGTATATTCCTTTTAAAACAAAATGAAAAAAGATAAAACATTGTCTTTAGGGACAAGAGCAGAATTGAATTTTGCTGCGATAATGACCTTACACCAACCTTATAAAAAGATGGGGAGGTAATGATGCCTCTAACGCTGACTGAAATAGTACACGACTCTCTTTGCCATGGTTCAAGATGGATCATTGCTGATGAAAATGATCTCGCTAGTAAGGTTGCTTCTCTCGCTCTGGGCCAAGCACGGCATATATCCATAATCCTTGCTGGAATTGATAAAAAACCACCATCCACCCGCCCTGATACTGCTAAGGAAGCAATCAAACTTCTCACCGTGCCCGCTGGAAAGGATCCTTATCATCGAGACGGTTGGATTTTCCAAGCGATTTCATGGATTGCAGCCCATAGAGCAAATAAAGGAAATATTGTTCGTGCGCCACATGCTATCTTGGCGCATAAAGGGTTTGATGGTATGCAACTTCAACTAGACCAAACCAATGAAAATGTTATTGCTGTTGTTATATTCGAAGATAAGGCCACTATAAATCCCCGATCAACAATTACTGGTGATGTTTGGAAGGGAATACGCTCATTAGAGTGCGGTGAACGAATGCCTGAATTAATACAAGAGACAGGCGCACTGTTAGAAGCTCATCAGATTAAATTCCCAGAGATGGATATTGATGCTGCGGTCGAAAAGATTATTTGGGAAGAGGCTAGACATTATCGTGTTGCGGTAACGATAGATACTAAAGATGACGATGATAGTAGCCGTAAAGCTCTATTTAAGGGCTTTGATGAAGTTGCTCCTGGTAAGCATGAACGTCGACAAGGCGAAACTATGTGCATAAAAGATCTACGTAACTGGATGGAGCAGTTTTCGTCAAAGGCAATAAAATATATTGAGGCTTGGATAGACAATGTTTGACCCTGTAACTATAGATCTAATTAGCTCAGCTCCTCAGCTTGACTCTCTCGAATTAGAGGAACTACCTCAGCGTTTCACTAATGCTTATGCAGAAATCGTTGCTGCACGTGTCAGGTACCATGGTGCCATCGATACAAAAGAGAAAAACGAAAAATTGGAAGAATTGCTAGAAGAGATGCGACGTTTAGCGGCTACACAGGAGCTATTAGTCACATCTTCGCCTGAGAGAGTTGATCGAGCTGCTGCTGCATTTGTTGCAGGAACTGCACATCAACTTTGCATGATGGCTGAGGTTATTAAAGGAGGAGAGCGTGAAGCCTTTATCGATATAGTTCGTGTCGCGCCGGAAATTTGTAGCACCTTACTCTTTTTGATTGCTGACTTTCAAAGTGATGCAGCAGAAATGGCAAAGCATTTGAATCAACGGGATGATTCAAATTCTTCCGAATCAATTTTGATAAAAGATATTGGAGCTCTTGCAACAGGACGGCTTGGTGAAATTCTGGATATAGAATCACGGGAAAAGGATTTGGGTAATGAAACTACTGGCCCCGAAGTTGCTGTTGACGCATTACTAAGGCATCTTCATGCTGGTTTGGTAGAGCTTGCTCAAGAATTATTATCAGAGCCAAATGAAGTCGCTGAGATTCCTCGCTCTCAGATGATATTTAAAGAGGTTATATCGTTATGTATTTCTCGTATCGATGGGGTTTTTGATGATGAAGGGCCTGTTGCTGTTAATATCTTTCCCGGTCCACTTCATTTAGCAAAATTACTACTAGCGGTTTCTATTAACCTTGCCGATACCTCATTATGCCGAATTGAGGCACCTGCCGGTATAAATGTAAAACAATGGTGGCGTATTGTGCGTCAGGCGGCTAATAAACGTCCCTACCTTTGGCGTAATCACCGCACTGCGCTTGAAAGAGGTTATCTTACCAAAGGCGTTTCTGCTGCAATAAGTTTTCCGACTGGCGGGGGGAAATCAACACTTGCGGAGCTGAAAATAGCTGTTTCATTACTGAGCGGCAGTAAGGCTATTGTTCTTGCTCCTACGTTGGCTCTAGTAGATCAGACTGCTTTTACACTTAAAAATGCTTTCAAAGACTTTAGTGTTTATGGCGATCTTGACGAAGATATTGTGTTTACAGATATTGTTGAATTGCCAGAAATAATCGTGACAACTCCCGAAAGATGCTTAATGCTGCAATCTCTGCAGCCAGAAGCATTTAACGATATCGGTTTGATAGTGTTCGATGAATGTCATCTTTTGCATCCAAGAGATGCTGATCGAAGTCGTCGCAGCATTGATGCAATGTTATGTATTTTAAATCTTACTCAACTGGCACCTGAAGCAGATTTTTTGATGATTTCAGCAATGATGCAAAACGCTGCCGAAATTGCTGGTTGGATTTCCGAACTTACTGGCCGTCCTTGTCTTGAGTTAGATTTAGCATGGAAACCTACCCGACAAGCCCGTGGTTGCGTAGCTTACAGTTCAGATCGAATTTCAAAGTTAGAAGAAATACTTCGAAAAGCCCAAGCCAAAGCAACAACTAAAGGTGTACCAGCAAAAGTTAAATCACAGCTTAATGCTCAACCGTCTGCTTTCTTCTGTCTTAGACAGACTTGGGCGACGCGTAAGCGTAAAGATTATGCGTTGATGACATTATTAAATAAATCGGTGTCATTTTCTACAGGTATAAATAAATATAAAGGTAACTGGTACTTAACCCCAAACGGAAATAAAGTTGCAGGGGAGATTGCTGCTGCTGCTGCACAAGATAAGCTTAAGACACTTATATTTGTTCAAAGTACTATTGCTGCGGAATCTACTGTTAAATACTTTCGTGAACTATTACCGAAACACGGAGTTACTCTTACGGAAGACGAGAAAGTATTACGAAAAATAGTTGAGGAGGAACTTGGTGGATCTCAACATTGTTATCTTAAAATTGACGATAATTATAGAGTTGTAGGTGGTGCTATAAGTCATCATGCTCAATTGATAAAACAAGAACGTCTCTTGCATGAATCGCTTTTTAAACGGTCTGATGGTCTAAGTGCTATGTTTGCGACTTCAACTCTTGCTCAAGGAATGAATCTTCCTAGTGATATCGTCTTGATTGCGGGAGATAGCCGCTGGGATGTTGAGGGAGACAAAATGAAGCAGTTAGATGCTCATGAATTGCTTAATGCTGCAGGCAGAGCTGGACGAGCAGGGGAAGGAGGGCAAGGGTTTGTTTTAGTCATTCCCAGTAAAATAATCAATATTGATGAAGATAAAAGTAACATAAATAGTCATTGGATGACTTTACAAGGAATATTTTCTCAGTCAGACCAGTGCCTCAGGATAGACGATCCGCTCACAGGTCTACTTGACCGTATCCACTCAGGAGCTCTTGATGATAATGAGGCATATTTCCTCGCCAGATTACCAAAGGGTGATGGCGATGCTCCTGATGAATTAGCGAAATATATGATCAATAGATCATTCGCTGCTTACCGCATGCGTCAGGAGGGCAATAATGATTGGATCGAGACTCGGATATCTTCAGCTATACTTGAGCGCTCTAGACTTTCTCCGAAGCAAGAGTTAACTTGGTTAGAAAGAGTTGCGGCGTCTTGCGGACTGCCTTATGTAGTTATTGAGAGTATGACTCAGTTGGTAAGTAGTGGGGCATTTCTTGGGAGCACCCGCGATTGTATCCAAGATCTTTTTGAATGGCTTGAAAAGCATCCTGGTTGGTTGTTCCAGCTAATTAGACCCAACGATATTGCCGGTCTATTTGGTACAAATTATCGTTCTTTAAGCGATGAAAATAAAACAAAATTAGCTATCCCTTTGTTGAAAAAACTTTTAGTCGCGTGGATGGATGGTAAACCTCTCAGCGATCTTGAACGCGCGATTGGAACAGCAGAGAAGGATATCAAGACATGTGAAATAGCGCGACATTTTGCGGTTCGTTTAACTGCAGATCTTGCTTTTGTCGCGGGTCTTCCAGCCCGTATATATACCGCCCAAGCTATCGCTAATGGTAATGAACCCATTGTTCCTGTCAGTATACTGACTTTAAGTGGGGCGGTAAGGAAAGGGTGCTCTAGCCCAGAACTTCTTGCAAATGCAATCTATCTCAATGGTTCTTCGCGTCCTGCCGCTCGCGCTGAATTTACAAAGATTTTACCATATCTGCAGTCAGGATTAGCGTCTGAAAGTTTTGAGGATGTGCGTGATAGGGTACGTGAAGCACATATATCAGCATTACTGGATGAATTTTAATCTTCACTGGAATGTTTGATGCTAATGATTGCTGAGTGACTTAACCGGAGATTACATTCTCCGGTTTACTTAGCTAAGTAATTTTATTGGGAGGAAATTTCGCGTTGTAAGATCCACTGATCTACTTCGGATTCTAGCCAACCGACAGACTGGTTCCCAAGGCGGCGCTGCTTTGGAAATGTCCTGTCATAGCGTATCGATTTAGGATTGATCCAGTCGTAAATCGTCGAGCGGGCGATGCCCAGTTTTTGGGTAAGTGCATTGATACGAAGGATTTTTACGGTAGATGATGACATAGTGTTGTTTCCTCTAATCTGGTTTGCTTTGGATGAGAGGAAGGTTATTCATTGACGCGGGTATAAGGTATACGGCTGCGTTACCTCATTTTTTACACGAGTTAGGTTATTGATTTATGGATGATTTTAATCTCTGTTTTTTTGTCGATACGATAAAGGAATCATTCAACTTAAAGAAAAGTAGACTGGTGCTCGCTCTACGTGCGGTTGGATGGAAAAGCTGTATAACCTGTTTAAATGATGGCGATACTCATATTAACAAAATAGTCAATGATATTATGCTGGATACAGCGAAGCGTCGTGAATTGGAAAATCAGTCGTACCATATTTTGTATGAAGAGGCTGACACTATCCAGGAATCAATAGATGAGTGGATCTTTTTGGCTGCAGTATACTGGTGCCTAGGGATACATCTCGTGGCTTCAGATTGGCGTGATGGTGTCACGTTGTTGCTCAAATCGACAGAACTTCTCGACATGTGCCATGGAATTGTTCACCATGAAATATGGCAAAACACTGAGGCGAAAAAAAAAGAACAGGCCACTAATGGGGGTAAAGCAAAAGCATCGCTTTACGCTCCTCTAAAAGCTGAAATTATCCGTTTGTTGTATTGCAACAAGCCTGCGGATGGCTGGAGAAACAGGAGAGAGGCTACAGAGTTGATTGATGAGGATGTAAGCATATTTATTCAAGAGCATGGCTATCCTGGTTCCCCTGAAGAAAAACAGGAAGACTTAGCTGTATTATTTTCAAGAATTCCCCGGCTGATTGAAGATTGGTCTAGAAATGACGCCGTAGTTAAGGCTGCCTTTAACGCAACGCTAAAGAAAAAAAGCGCCAATAAAGGCGCAGAACAGAAACCTTGGACATCAGACATCTAAGTACATAAGTACATAATTAGATCATCTAGAAATTTTGAGTAATTCACCCAATTTCTTTTTTCTATCATGGCTACTCCCAAGCCCCATTGGGGCAAAAATAATACCAGCACCACTTACGATTGATTTTTTATTCAAACTATCTATTATTTTTTTAAGATAACTTTTGTTTATGTAAGTACTATAACCTGATTCTATTTTCGCCAACATTCTACTGGCATTCAATCTGTCATCTGGACTTTCTGAATCAATTACTCGCATGTTCATTTTTAGTAATAAACTGCTTATTAGATTAGCAGAGTGTTCAGGTATTTCTCTTACTAATATATTTTTTTCTTTATGATAAGTATCATTAGACTGAAACTCATCTAGGAATGCATTTAAAACGAATTCCTTCTCGTTAAGATTAAACTCGAAAATATTTCCTTCATGCTTCTGTGATACGGTAATTTGATGTAAATACCCCTTATCCTCATATCTGGCCTGGGATACTAAAGGGTGTTCGCTAAAATGAATTGTCACTGTTAAAGCATTAATTGAGGAAATAAACCAATCATCCAAAAGAATACATCCACTATTATTTGTTATATTACTCACATCTACTTTTCGACCAGAGTTTATAAACTCGCTCTCGCTTTGCAATATCCAGAAAAGAAGATTGTTTTGATGTATGCGTGATGCTATAAATAAAGGGTGTCGGAATCTATGACAAAACTCACTGTACTTATTCAAGAAAGACCCTGATATTTTTTTAGTTTCTAGAGCATTGCTCGTCTTCACCTCAATAAAACATTTTAATTCCTTCCCTTTTGGCATATTAAAACTAGCCAGATAATCTGGCACCTTAATGCCAGTGTTATTTACTGGTGATTGACCTAAAGAGGTTAGACTTGTACATACTTCCATGAAAAAGCACAGCAAAGCGAATTCATCCTCTAAAAACAAACCGTTAATTCGCCTTTTTATTTCATTTTTATTTTCATCATTCCCTACAGAGGTAAGGAAAGCCTCAAATTCTTCTTCTGAACTCATTCCAATTCGAATGTTTTTGAAAAGCTTTAATTTTTCAATTTCTGAAAGGTAATTTAAACCTTGCATGTTATTTCCTCGTCCATTAATGTTTTAATATTACGAATTGCAATTTATTCTATACCATCAGAATAGTTGTGCCGATCATAGCAGTTATATTTAATCAAGAAAAATACGTGAGTGATACACTAGGGGGCGGACCGATATGCCATGAGCTGGAATCGCCCCCATAGACTTAGTATCTGTGTCATCGGAACAAGCACATAGGAGCAGTCTTCGTGGGCCGGCGGAGGTTCCATCGTCTATGGAGGCAAAGTTCATACCAGATGTTCGATAGTAGGTTGAGCGGTCCCGTGGCTGAGTTTACAGGTTCAACATTCTCCCGGAAACTTGGAGCGGTTCAAAGCAACCTCGGAGGCGTCAGTCCGGAGGCTTAAGAACCGGTTTCGTCGTGAGGACAGAATATGCCTACTGAGGTAGGGTTAGTCCAGTTAAGGACGGTCAGATCCAGTAAGTATTTGATTCAAAAATAAAGTATTAACCTATCTATAGGGAAAATCTGAGCTGGACTTAACCCATTCTTATCATCCCACTAACCGCATCCCTTTTATCCCATCTGCAATCACGCTTCCGCGATCCGCTGCCATCACGAAATCAGCCCACCATTGCATCATAGGGCGACGTTGCTCAAGGTAATCACTGCGGTTATAAGCGCGACGTACCTCATTTTTGTCTACATGAGCCAGTGCTGCTTCAATGACATCAGGCGGAAATCCTTCCTCATTGAGTGCCGTACTAGCGATAGAACGTAGACCGTGTGATACGAGTACGCCTCCTAAGCCAGCACGCTTGAGTGCTGCATTCACTGTCTGGCTGTTCATTGGCTGGGTTGGTTTGATGCGACTGGGAAAGATAAACTCTCGTCCACCACTGAGTGACTTCATCATTTCCAGAATAGAAAGAGCCTCATCGGATAGTGGAACCGTATGGTCCCGGTTCATCTTCATTCGAGCTGCAGGAATTTTCCATTCGCTAGCATTGAAATCGATCTCACCCCATCGAGCCTCAGCGGCCTCGGCAGGGCGGGTGATGGTGAGAAGTTGCCACATGAAAAGGCATCTTGTGGACAAGCTGATACTTGCCGTACGCATAGTCTGCATTAGCTGCGGAAGTTGATCCGGGCAGATGCTTGGCATGTTTTTCTTTTGCGGTTTCTCAAATGCTTTTCCGATATTTACACTGGGAACTGCATCAATCAAGCCTGTGTTCTGCGCATAAATCATGACTTCGTTAATACGCTGACAAAGGCGGCGAACAGTCTCTAATGCACCTCTGGCCTGAACCGGCTGAACAGCTTTAACCAGAGTATGAGCCTTAATCTCAGTGACACTGATATCGCCGATTGCTGGGAAAACATCTCTCTCAAGCGAGCGCCAGATATCGTCGGCATAGTCCTCTGTTACGCTGGCTTTCTTCACATTCCACCAACGCTCGGCAACTAACAGGAAAGTGTTGGTTTTAGCCTCTTGAGAATTTCTTACCTGTTCTTTCTGATGTTCCTGAGGATCAATATCTTTCGCCAACAAGACTCGAGATTCAGCTCTGAGTTTACGCGCATCAGAAAGGGAGACAGCAGGGTAGGCACCGAAGCTCTGTTTGGTTCGCTGTTTTGTCAGCGGTCGATAGTAACGGAACTGCCAGAGCTTACTACCACTGGACTTGATTAATAGAGTAAGCCCGTCACCATCATACAGCTGGTAATCGGCATCTTTAGGTTTGGCGGCTTTGATTTCCGTATCGGTTAACGGCTTGGTTTTTCTTGCCATGGGGAATCTCCATGCGTTTAGGCCCAACAAAAACAATAGAGCTTTTCGTTGGGCCTATCAATGGGCCTAAAAGGTTCGGATTTAATTAGTTCTCTTCGGACTTCGCGGGACAAATTGAGGGCACAAAAAAGCCCGCAGGGCTTGCGCCGTGCGGGCTCTTAGGACTTCATCGGATGACTCTGGTAATCACCGATGGAGAATTTTGGTGGAGCTGGCGGGAGTTGAACCCGCGTCCGAAATTCCTACATCCTCGGCACTACATGCTTAGTCAGTCTTTACATTCGCTTGCCAGCTGCGGACAGACACGCCACTAACAAACTAGCCTGATTAGATTTAACGCTTCAACCCCAGGCAGGGCATCCACGCGATCTCTTTTGGGTTTGACCTCTCTTTGATCCCCGTCTTAAGAGCGGAAGCTAGGGAGAGAGGGCTCAGAGCAGGTTATTAAGCTGCTAAAGCGTAGTTTTCGTCGTTTGCGACTATTTTTTGCGGCTTTTTACGAGGCCAACCGCCCCTCGGCATGCACCTTGGGTTTCGCAAATCCCGTCGAATCCAGAATCAGCCCCAATGTGTAGGTCAAGTATAACAGATTTGTGAATGTCGTTACCAGCCCCATCACGCAGGATTATTTCAGCAGGGTGGACGAAAAATCAGCATCAACAAGGATATAGCGTAAGGGCCAGCGAGAGCTGGCCCTCGGGGAGGGGAAATTAACGTCCGGCGTGCTTCATAATACGCGCCTTATCCAGCGCCCATTCACGATCTTTCAGGTCGGTACGCTTGTCGTGCTGTTTCTTACCTTTGGCGACGCCGATTTTCACTTTGCACCAGGCGTTCTTCCAGTACAGCGACAGGGCGACGACGGTGTAACCTTCGCGGTTAATGCGGCCGTACAGCGTGTCCAGCTCACGCTGGTTGAGCAGCAGCTTACGGGTGCGCGTCGGGTCGCAGACATAGTGGGTGGAAGCCACGGCCATAGGCGTAAAGTTGGCGCCGAACAGGAAGGCTTCGCCATCCTTCAGGATGACATAGCTATCGCCGATGTTGGCTTTGCCTGCACGCAGGGATTTGACTTCCCAGCCCTGCAGGGCGAGACCAGCCTCGTATTCATCTTCGATAAAGTATTCGTGACGGGCGCGTTTATTCAGCGCAATGGTGGCTGATCCAGGTTTGTGGGCTTTTTTCTTAGTCATAATGTCCTGAAGTCATCGTCTTATACACAGTTACCTCGATCGCATCCTGCGAGGTGTACTGCGCATCTTAGCACGAGTTGCGGCACAGCGTTTTTTTTAGCAGCAGATAAATGATATTATTTGCACTGTGTTTAAATGTGGAACCTGCTATGCCTCAGATTAGCCGTACTGCGCTGGTGCCTTTCAGCGCGGAACAGATGTATCAACTGGTAAACGATGTGAAGTCCTATCCTGATTTTCTGCCAGGCTGCACCGGTAGCCGCGTGCTGGAATTCGGGCCGACGCAAATGACGGCGGCGGTTGATGTGTCCAAAGCCGGCATCAGTAAGACCTTCACAACCCGCAATACACTGACCAGCAACCAGAGCATTTTGATGAGCCTGGTGGATGGCCCGTTCAAGAAGTTGATTGGCGGCTGGAAGTTTATTCCGCTGAGCCCGGAGGCGTGCAAAATCGAGTTCCATCTCGATTTTGAGTTTACCAATAAGCTGATTGAGATGGCCTTTGGCCGGGTCTTCAAGGAACTGGCCGCCAACATGGTGCAGGCGTTCACTTCGCGCGCCAAAGAGGTTTACAGTGCCGGCTAATATTCGTGTTGAAGTCGCCTACGCGCTGCCTGAAAAGCAGTATCTGCAGCGGGTCACCCTGGACGAGGGGGCGACGGTCGAGCAGGCGATTATCGCCAGCGGTCTGCTGGCGCTGCGTGATGACATTGATCTGGCGAAAAACAAGCTGGGTATCTACAGTCGTCCGGTAAAGCTGCATGACGAAGTTCACGACGGCGACCGGGTCGAAATCTATCGACCGCTGATCGCAGACCCGAAAGAGCTGCGTCGCCAGCGGGCAGAGAAAAGCGCCGCAAAGTAACCTGCAGCAGACCGGCTATCAGCCATAAAAAAAGCGCTCACCGAGCGCTTTTTGCTTTTCCGGGCCTTACTGACTGGTCAGCGCAGGCTTGTTATCAATGTTAGTCAACACACCGCCGCTGTTGAAGGTCAGGGTCAGGGTCTGCTGAGTCACTTTCTGGTGGCCCGGCTCCTGACGGAAGACATAGAACCAGGTATTGGTGCCGAACGGATCCGTCATCATTGGCGTCCCCAGAGCATAAGCTACCTGCTGTTGCGTCATACCGACACGAATTTTTGCTACATCGTTTGGTGCCAGATAGTTACCCTGGTTGATGTCAGGACGGTAAACCACTCGTTCCAGAGTGGAACAGCCTGCGGTCAACATAAGAAGAACCGCTGCGGCAGCAGTCAGCGTTTTACAGCGCATAGTGATTTGATTCCTTTTTGGGCCCGAGCAGTACGTGGCTCATCTGTAATATGCCGATAATAATAGACCTTCGCGCCGTTGGAAACCTCCGGCTGCAGGTCAGCAGGCAATTTGCTGTTCACTATGACCCTGTGAAAATCAAAAAGTTTACGCCGCAAGCAACTCTTTCGCGTTCGCCAGGGTGTTGCGCGTGACTTCGCTGCCGCCCAGCAGACGGGCCAGCTCCTGCAAGCGAGCCCGTTTATCCAGCGGCTGCATATGGGTTTCGGTCATCTCGCCATCGGTCTCTTTGCAGACAAAGAAATGATGGTGGCCGCAGCCTGCGACCTGCGGCAGGTGGGTCACGCACATCACCTGCGTGGACTCGCCCAGCTGGCGCAGCAGCTTGCCGACCACGGCGGCGGTCGGGCCGCTGATACCGACGTCCACTTCGTCGAAAATCAGCGCTGGGGTTTCCATTTTACGCGCGGTGATCACCTGAATCGCCAGCGCAATGCGCGACAGTTCGCCGCCGGAGGCCACTTTGGCGATTGGCTGCAGCGGCTGACCGGGGTTAGTGGTGACGCGGAACTCAATATGGTCGGCGCCGTCGGCGGTGAGATGGCGTTCATCGAACGCGACCTCAATCGCGAAGACCCCGTGCGGCATCGAAAGTGAGTGCATACTTTCGGTGATAAGCTGGGTCAGCTCGTCGGCGCTGGCCTGGCGCAGGGCATGCAGCTGGCGCGCGGTCTCCAGCGCCAGCTGATGATGTTCGACCACCTGCTGGCTGAGGGATTCCAGCGAGCCGGCGCTGTCGTCCAGCAGGCGCTGCTCTTCGAGCATCGCCTGATAAACTGCCGGCAGCTCTTCCGGCATCACCTGGTGTTTACGCGCCAGCGCGATTTGCCGGGAAATCCGCTGCTCAAGTTCGAACAGACGGTTAGGATCGAGGTCCAGACGGTCATGGTAGTGGCGCAGCTCGTCGCTGGCCTCGCTGAGCTGAATGGCCGCCTCTTCCAGCATATCCAGCACGCCGGAAAGCTTGCTGTCCATACCCACCAGCTCGCTGACCAGCTGCTTCGCGGTATAAAGCTGGCTCTGCAGATTGGCCTCTTCGCCGTCCGCCAGTACCGTCAGGGCATGCTGGCAGGTGCTGAGCAGCTGCCCGCTGTTGGCCAGGCGCTTGTACTCTTCGTCAATCTGCTCAAACTCTCCCGCCAGCGGGTTAAATTCGTTCAGCTCTTTAAGCTGGTACTGCAGCAGATCGGCGCGGGCGGCGCGCTCCTGGCTCTGCTGCTGATGCTGGGCCAGCTCGCGGCAGCTCTGGTGCCACTGGCGATAGTGCTCGGCCATACGCTGAGTGAGCGCATACTCACCGGTATAGCCGTCGAGCAGCGTTTTCTGGTGTTCGGGTTTGGTCAACAGCTGGTGCGCATGCTGGCCATGGATCTGGATCAGCAGCTGGCCCAGCTCGCGCAGCTGCGAGAGCGGGACGGCGGTGCCGTTGATGAAGCCGCGCGAGCGGCCGTCGGCGCTGATCACCCGGCGAAGTAAACACTCACGCCCGCTCTCCAGCTGGTTCTCTTCCAGCCAGCGCTGGGCGGCCGGGGTATCTTTCAGCGCGAAGCGCGCGCACAGGTCGGCACGGGTAGCGCCGCGACGCACCATGTCGGCTTCCGCTCTGCCGCCGAGGCACAGCCCCAGCGCGTCGATGGCAATGGATTTCCCGGCGCCGGTTTCCCCGGTGATGGCGGTCATACCGCTGTGGAAATCAATTTCCAGTTCACGAACGATAGCAAAATTACTGATGGTGAGTTGCGCCAACATAGCTGCCTTCCTGTATGAAAAACCAATACTGTGTTTTCGTACAGTATAGACTGGTTTTTTATCCAGTAAAGAGGCAGCGATGTAAATCAGAACAATTTTTTCGACCAGCCGAGCTTGGTGCTTAATGTATTGAAATAGCTGTAGTCTTTGGGATGAATCAGATTGAGGTGGTAATCGCAGCGGCGGATGAGGACATCTTCGCCATCCTGGATCGGCAGGGCAATCTGACTATCGCAGCTGATCTCCAGATCGCTGCAGCGGTGAGAGAAGCGCAGGCGGATGGTGCTGTCGCCGTTGATCACCAGCGGTCGCGCCGAGAGGGTGTGCGGGAACATCGGCACCAGGGTGATGGCGTCCAGCGACGGGGTGAGGATCGGGCCGCCGGCCGACAGCGAATAGGCTGTGGAGCCGGTCGGGGTGGAGATTATCAGGCCATCGGAGCGCTGGGAGAAGGCGAAGACTTCATCGATATAGACTTCGAACTCAATCATATGCGCCACTTTGCCGGGGTGCAGCACCACTTCGTTGATGGCGGTGCTGATGCGTTTCTGGCAATCCTGCTGGCACACCTGGGCCTCCAGCAGAAAGCGTTTCTCGGCGATGTAGTGGCCTTCCAGCACGTCGGCGAGCTGCTGCAGGGCGTTGTCCGGGTCCAGGTCGGTGAGAAAGCCGAGGTTGCCGCGGTTAATGCCGATGACGTTAATGTCATAACGGGCCAGAGTCCGCGCCGCGCCGAGCATATTGCCGTCTCCGCCCACGACCACCGCGAGGTCGGCCTGTTGGCCAATCTCCGCCAGCGTGCCGGTTTTCACGTTGCTGAGCTGGAGTTCATGGGCGATCTGCTGTTCAACCAGCACTTCATACCCTTTGCTGCACAGCCAGCGCCAGAGCATTTCATGTGTGGTCAGGGCGGTGGGGTGACGAGGATGTCCCACAATGCCGATACACTTGAAATGGTTCTTCATGATCTGGATGTCCTTGCGTTAAATGAAATAGTGACAATCTGTCCGCTTCCCTTGAAACCCGGAAACTGATCCCCATAATAAGCGAAGTTAGCGAGATGAATGCGAAAAAAACGCGGAGAAATTCATGAGTAGTAAAGAACAGAAAACGCCTGAGGGGCAAGCCCCGGAAGAAATTATCACGGAGCAGCACGACGACGTTGAGGCGGTAGAGCCTGAAGTTTCGGCTGAGCAGGTGGATCCGCGCGATGAAAAAATTGCGAATCTGGAAGCCCAGCTTGCTGAAGCGCAGAAACGTGAACGTGAAGTGATGTTGCGTGCCAAAGCCGACGAAGATAACCTGCGTCGTCGTACCGAGCAGGATATCGAGAAAGCGCACAAATTCGCGCTGGAAAAATTCGTCAATGAACTGCTGCCGGTGATCGACAGCCTGGACCGCGCGCTGGAAGTGGCCGACAAGGCTAACCCGGAGCTGGCGCCGATGGTGGAAGGGATCGAACTGACCCTGAAATCTATGCTGGACGTAGTGCGTAAGTTCGGCGTGGAAGTGATCGCCGACACCAACGTTCCGCTGGATCCGAACGTCCACCAGGCCATTGCGATGGTCGAGTCTGAAGACGTGGCGGCGGGCAACGTGCTGGCCGTAATGCAGAAAGGTTACACCCTGAACGGCCGCACCATTCGCGCCGCGATGGTGACGGTAGCAAAAGCGAAATAACGTTTGCTGCCTTGCTCAACGGCTGCCCGCGGGCGGCCGTTTTTTATGTCATCGCTCCCCGGCGCGAGATAAAAAAACGGCGGGCCGCAGCCCACCGTGAGGTTAATTCCTTCGCTCGCGCTACTCCGCAACGCTCTCGCGTAATGATTTCACCGGCATCACTTTCACCTGTTTGATCATGTTGTCCTGCACGTCGAGGATATCAATATCATACTGCTCAATGCGCACGCGGGTGCCCGGGACCGGGATCTCTTCCAGCGCTTCAAGGATGATACCGTTGATGGTGCGCGCTTCATCTTCCGGCAGGTGCCAGTTGAACGCTTTGTTGATTTCGCGAACGTTGGCGCTGCCGTCGATTATCACGGTGCCGTCGTTGAGCGGGGTCACTTCCTCCGCCAGGGTGGGTGACATGGAGGTGGTGAAGTCGCCGACAATCTCTTCAAGAATATCTTCTACGGTGACCAGCCCCTGAATATCGCCGTATTCATCGACAACCAGACCGACTTTCTTTTTATTACGCTGGAATTTCACCAGCTGGGTGCTGAGCGGCGTCCCTTCAGGAACAAAGTAGATCTCATCTGCCGCCCGCAGCATGATCTCTTTTGTGAACTCTTTCTTCTCCGTCATCAGCCGGTAGGCTTCGCGGACGCGCAGCATGCTGATGGCATCGTCCAGCGAATCGCGGTAGAGCACAATGCGGCCGTGTGGGGAGTGGGTCAGCTGGCGGACGATAGATTTCCAGTCGTCATTGATGTCGATGCCGACAATCTCATTGCGCGGCACCATAATGTCGTTAACGCTGACCTTCTCAAGGTCCAGCACCGACAGCAGCATATCCTGATTGCGTCGTGAGATTTGTGAACGGGATTCATTCACAATCGTGCGCAGTTCATCTTTGCTCAGGGCGCTGCTGATGACGGTATCGGTGCGGATGCCCATCATGCGCATCAGTATGCGGGTGATGGTATTCAGCAGCCACACCAGCGGCATCATCAGCACCTGCAGGGGCGCCAACAGGAAGCTGCTGGGGTAGGCAACTTTTTCCGGGTAGAGGGCGGCGATGGTTTTCGGCAGGACTTCGGCAAATACCAGCACCACAAAGGTGAGTACGCCGGTGGCGATCGCGACGCCGGCATCGCCGTACAGGCGCATGCCGACGATGGTGCCCAGCGCCGAGGCGAGAATGTTGACGAGGTTATTACCGATGAGCACAAGGCTAATCAGGCGGTCCGGCTTGCGCAGCAGCTTCTCCACGCGCTTGGCGGGGCGGTTGCCTTGTTTCGCCATATGACGCAGCCGGTAGCGGTTCAGCGTCATCATGCCGGTTTCGGAGCCGGAGAAATAGGCAGAGATAATCACCATGACGATCAGCGTTATGATCAGCGTGGTGGTGGAGATATGTTCCACGTAGGATTCCTTAAAAGACTTAGCTCACGAACTGTTGCAGCACGCGGCTACCAAAATAGGCCAGCGTCAGCAGACCGGCGCCAGCGACGCTGAACCAGACCACGCGACGTCCGCGCCACCCTTCATGATAGTGGCCCCACAGCAGGACGATATAGACGAACCACGCAATAATCGACAGCACCGCTTTATCAATGTTTTCGCTGCTGAACAGATTGTGCATATAGAACAGGCCGCTGCACAGCGTCAGAGTCAGCAGCACTACGCCGACCTGAGTGATGTGGAACATTTTGCGCTCAATGCTCATCAGCGGTGGCATTTCGCTGCTGAAGGCCAGCTTTTTGTTCTTTAACTGGTAGTCGATCCACGCCAGCTGTAGCGCATACAGCGCGGCAATGATCAGCGTGGCGTACGAGAAGAGCGACAGGCCGATATGCACCAGCATCCCCGGAGTGGTTTCCAGGTGGGTGATATATTCGTTAGGCACGAAGGTGGCGAAGGCCAGGTTGATCAGCGCGAAGGCATAGACGATAGGCAGCAGCAGCCAGCCGCGATTGCGCGAGGCCACGATAGTCATCACCGTACAGATCATCAGGCTCACCAGCGACCCGACGTTCAGTAAGCTGAGGTTTTGCCCGCTCTCGCCGCCGGGGAATATCCGTGCTTCCAGCGCAAAAGCATGGCAAATCAACGCGATAGTCGCAGATAAAATCGCCATTCGCCGCCAGCTGCTGTTTTTTTGCAGCAAGCCGGGGATAATCAGCGCGAGGCTGACGGAGTAGGCGACAAGGGCGAGTAGAGCAAAAACAGGCATAGGTGTCGGCTGTTGGCTAAATAAGAAAGAGAAGCAGTATAACGTCAGCAGGCCTCTGCTCCAACCGTTGCAGCACATTCAGATTGATGTCGTGTTATACTCCGCCACATTCGTTTTGTGTGTCGCTGCGGCGACCGACCGTTTCCACCTCAGGCGAGAGACAATGTTTGATAATTTAACCGATCGTTTGTCGCGTACGCTGCGCAACATTAGCGGCCGCGGACGCCTTACAGAAGACAATATTAAAGACACCCTGCGCGAAGTGCGCATGGCGCTGCTGGAAGCGGACGTTGCGCTTCCGGTGGTACGTGATTTTATCAGCCGCGTCAAAGAGAGCGCGGTCGGCCATGAAGTCAATAAAAGCCTGACCCCGGGTCAGGAGTTCGTCAAAATCGTCCGCAACGAGCTGGTGGCGGCGATGGGCGAAGAGAACCAGACCCTCGACCTGGCGGCGCAGCCGCCGGCGGTGGTGCTGATGGCGGGCCTGCAGGGGGCTGGTAAAACCACCAGCGTCGGTAAGCTGGGGAAATTCCTGCGCGAGAAGCACAAGAAGAAAGTGCTGGTGGTCTCCGCGGACGTTTACCGCCCGGCGGCGATCAAACAGCTGGAGACCCTGGCCGAGCAGGTCGGCGTCGACTTCTTCCCGTCCGACGTCGGGCAGAAGCCGGTTGATATCGTCAACGCGGCGCTGAAAGAAGCGAAGCTCAAATTCTACGACGTGCTGCTGGTGGATACCGCCGGTCGTCTGCACGTTGACGAAGCGATGATGGACGAAATTAAGCACGTCCACGCCGCCATTAATCCGGTTGAAACCCTGTTCGTCGTCGATGCGATGACCGGCCAGGATGCGGCGAATACCGCTAAAGCCTTTAACGAAGCGCTGCCGCTGACCGGCGTGGTGCTGACCAAAGTGGACGGTGACGCCCGCGGCGGCGCGGCGCTGTCGATTCGCCATATTACCGGTAAGCCGATTAAATTCCTCGGCGTCGGCGAGAAAACCGAAGCGCTGGAACCGTTCCATCCGGACCGCGTCGCCTCCCGCATCCTCGGCATGGGCGACGTGCTGTCGCTGATCGAAGATATCGAGAGTAAAGTCGACCGCGCACAGGCCGAGAAGCTGGCCTCCAAGCTGAAGAAAGGCGACGGCTTCGACCTCACCGACTTCCTGGAGCAGCTGCGCCAGATGAAAAACATGGGCGGCATGGCCAGCCTGATGGGCAAGCTGCCGGGTATGGGCCAGATCCCGGACAACGTCAAAGCGCAGATGGACGACAAAGTGCTGGTGCGTATGGAAGCGATCATCAACTCGATGACCCTGAAAGAGCGCGCTAAGCCGGAAATCATCAAAGGTTCACGTAAGCGCCGTATCGCCGCCGGCTGCGGGATGCAGGTGCAGGATGTGAACCGTCTGCTCAAGCAGTTCGACGACATGCAGCGCATGATGAAGAAGATGAAGTCGAAAGGCGGCATGATGAAGATGATGCGCGGGATGAAAGGGATGATGCCTCCAGGTTTCCCGGGCCGTTAATACGCGTCATAATTCAAGCCGCAGATGCGTTGGCTGCGTTCGTTCACCCCGGTCACGTACTTGTGTACGCTCCCGGGGATTTACTCACTTGCCGCGTGATTCGGCCATTCGGCCTCACCCCTTCGGGGCCAGCGCAAGCGCTGTTCAAAACGCTTTCGCGTTTTGTCCTGCAACTCGAATTATTTAGCGTATGTAGTTTTGAATTGATTTTTGCACAGAAATCAGTAAAATTTTCGGGCTTTTAATATGACACCGGGCTCCGTTCCTCGATGGGGCCCGGTTGTTTTATTCACACAAGAGGATGTTATGGTAACTATTCGTTTAGCACGTCACGGCGCTAAAAAGCGTCCGTTCTACCAGGTTGTTGTCACCGACAGCCGTAATGCACGCAACGGTCGCTTCATCGAGCGCGTTGGTTTCTTCAACCCGATCGCTAACGGTGCGGAAGAAGAAACTCGCCTGGATCTGGATCGTATCGCTCACTGGGTTGGCCAGGGCGCTACTGTTTCCGATCGCGTTGCCGCGCTGATCAAAGCCGCTAACAAAGCAGCTTAATCTGTCACGGTGGTCATGATGAGCAAGCAACACACCGCACAAGCACCTGTTGATCCGATCGTATTGGGGAAAATGGGTTCTTCCTACGGTATCCGTGGTTGGCTCAGAGTGTTTTCCTCCACCGAAGACGCCGAAAGCATTTTTGACTATCAGCCCTGGTTAATCCAGAAGGCGGGTCAGTGGCAGGTTGTTGAGCTGGAAAGCTGGCGCCACCACAATCAGGACATCATCATCAAGCTGAAAGGCGTTGACGATCGTGATGCCGCGAATCTACTGACTAATTGCGAAATTATCGTGGATTCATCGCAGTTGCCGGAGCTGGAAGAGGGTGACTACTACTGGAAAGACCTGATGGGCTGCCAGGTAGTGACGACGGAAGGCTATAGCCTCGGTAAAGTCATCGATATGATGGAAACCGGGTCTAATGACGTGCTCGTCATCAAGGCAAACCTGAAAGATGCATTTGGTATCAAGGAGCGGTTGGTTCCGTTCCTCGATGGGCAGGTTATCAAGAAAGTCGATCTCACTACGCGTACTATCGAAGTAGATTGGGATCCTGGTTTTTAAATTCTCCGGATAAACGGTAAAAGACGGCGCTATGTGGATTGGCATAATTAGCCTGTTTCCTGAAATGTTCCGCGCAATTACCGATTACGGGGTAACTGGCCGGGCAGTAAAAAATGGCCTGCTGAGCATCGAAAGCTGGAGTCCTCGCGACTTCACGCATGACCGGCACCGTACCGTGGACGATCGTCCTTACGGCGGCGGACCGGGGATGCTAATGATGGTGCAACCCTTACGGGATGCCATTCATGCAGCAAAAGCCGCGGCAGGTGAAGGCGCGAAGGTGATTTATCTGTCACCTCAGGGACGCAAGCTTGATCAAGCGGGCGTCAGCGAACTGGCAACGAATCAGAAACTGATTCTGGTGTGCGGTCGTTACGAAGGGATAGACGAGCGCGTAATCCAAACCGAAATTGACGAAGAATGGTCAATCGGCGATTACGTTCTCAGCGGTGGTGAGTTACCGGCAATGACGCTGATTGACTCCGTTTCCCGGTTCATTCCGGGAGTACTGGGCCATGAAGCATCGGCAACGGAAGATTCCTTTGCTGATGGGTTGCTGGATTGCCCCCACTATACCCGTCCTGAAGTGTTAGAAGAGATGGAAGTACCGCCAGTATTGCTGTCGGGAAACCATGCTGAGATACGTCGCTGGCGTCTGAAGCAGTCGCTGGGCCGCACCTGGCTTAGAAGACCTGAACTTCTGGAAAACCTGGCTCTGACTGAAGAGCAAGCAAAGCTGCTGGCGGAGTTCAAAACTGAACACGCGCAACAGCAGCATAAACATGATGGGCAGGCGTGAGCCCCCAATATCAGTTTACCCAGGATAAGAGATTAAATTATGAGCAACATTATTAAGCAACTTGAACAAGAACAGATGAAGCAGGACGTACCTTCCTTCCGTCCGGGTGATACCGTGGAAGTGAAAGTATGGGTTGTTGAAGGTTCCAAAAAACGTCTGCAGGCATTCGAGGGCGTGGTTATCGCTATTCGTAACCGCGGTCTGCACTCTGCATTCACTGTTCGCAAAATTTCCAACGGCGAAGGCGTTGAGCGTGTCTTCCAGACTCACTCTCCGGTAGTTGACAGCATTGCTGTTAAACGTCGTGGTGCTGTACGTAAAGCTAAACTGTACTACCTGCGTGAGCGCACTGGTAAGTCTGCTCGTATCAAAGAGCGTCTTAACTAAGATTCGCTTTCGCGACATCCTGACAAAAAGGGCTGGCCTCAGGGCCGGCCCTTTTTTTATCTTTGTTGTAACCATCGTGATTTAAATCATTTACAATACGCCCTCTATTCGGAGGGGCGGTGGTCAGTAACAGTTTTCAGCAAACGACACCTAAACGGCGAGCCGCCTGGCTGGCGCTGTTGGCGATCCTGCTGATCGTGGTGGCCCCCCTGATCTCCGTCTCCCTGCAAAAAGACCCTATGAGCGCCATGCCCGGCATGCACCACGCCATGATGATGGACAGCTCGCCAGCGAGTATGGCGCAGATGCCCGGCCACGATATGGCGATGATGCACAGCACAGACGGCGCTACGCCTACCGGACACGAACTGCCGCTGGACCATGCCGAAGCCTGTGGCTATTGCGTGCTGTTAGCCCATGTCCCAGGGCTGATTTTCGCGCTGGCGCTGTTCGTCGCCATGCTCCTGCGGCGCATTCGCCTGCCGGCTTCTCGCCCGGTATTAAAACACTGGCGCTACTTTCCCTGGCTCTACCCCGAAACCCGCGCCCCGCCGCGGCTGTCTGCTTTTTCCCTTTCATAAAAATCAATCTGCGCACCGCGCAACGACCTCTTTTGCTTTAAAAAAAGGAAAAGTATGACAACCTGCACCTCGCGCGCGGCATGGCTGAACCTGCTGCGTCGCCTCCATTTCTATATCGGGCTATTTATCGGACCGTTTATCTTTGTCGCAGCCCTGACCGGTACGCTTTATGTGGCGACGCCGCAACTGGAAAACTGGCTCTATCACGATGCGCTGTATGGCCTTCCCGAAGGCACCCCGCAACCGCTCAGCGCCCAGATTGCGCTGGCCGAGGAAGCGACCCAGGGTAATCTGCGGCTGCTGGCGGTGCGTCCGGCCCCCGCGGTGAGCGAGACCACCCGCATTATGTTTGCCGATCCGCGTCTCGGGGAGTCGGAATCCCGGGCCATTTTTGTCGATCCGATCGCGCTGCGGGTGAAGGGCGATATGACGGTCTACGGCACCAGCGGCATCCTGCCGCTGCGTCAGTGGATTGACTATGCGCATCGTTCGCTGCTGTTGGGCGACAGCGGGCGGCTCTACAGCGAACTGGCTGCCTCATGGATGTGGGTGGCCGCGCTGGGGGGCATTGCCCTGTGGGCGATGACGCGTCCAAAACGGCGGATCAATAACGCCCTGCAGAATCATCGTCGGCTGCACGTGACGCTGGGCTGGAGTTTACTGCTGGGCATGCTGCTCTTCTCCGCCACCGGCCTGACCTGGTCGCAATGGGCCGGCGGCAATGTGGATAAAATGCGGGCGGCTTTCGGCTGGTGGACGCCGCAGGTCAATACCCTGCTGCACGGTGAGGCACCGATGGCACACGATCCCCATGCCGGGCATCACAGGGAGGCGATGGCCATGACCCAGCATCAGCCCGCGCAGTTTGACCGGGCACTGGCGGTGGCCCGTCAGGCGGGGCTGAACGCCAGCCGGCTGGAGATCCGTCCCCCGGTATCAGACGGACGCGCCTGGACGGTGAATGAGATCGACCGCCGCTGGCCGACGCAGGTGGATGCGGTAGCGATCGATGGCGCCACGATGGAGGTGGTGGATCGCACCCATTTTGCCGACTTTCCTCTGATGGCGAAACTTACCCGCTGGGGCGTCGATTTCCATATGGGGATCCTCTTCGGTCTGGCGAATCAACTGCTGCTGGTGGGGTTTGGCTGTGCGCTGTGCGTAACCATCGCCGTGGGGTACCGGCTGTGGTGGATGCGCCGTCCGCCTCAGGCCGTCTGGGATCCGGCGCATTCGCTGCTGCGGGCGTGGCTGTCGCTCGCCTGGCCTGCCCGTGGGCTGGTGCTGGGGATAGCGTTAGCCCTGGGTCTGGCCATGCCGTTGATGGGCATCAGCCTGGTGTTGTTCATTGCCGTTGACTACCTGCGCTGGCGCGCGGCAACGGCAATGAGGATGGCGAAGTCCAGCGATTAAGCGGACGTTTACGGCGTGCTGATGACCACCGTAACCCGGCGGTTTTCAGCGCGCCCGGCCGCGGTGTCGTTGCTGGCGATCGGGTATTTTTTGCCAAGGCCGCGGGTGACTAAATTACTGCGCGGGATATGGGCGCCTTCCGCCCAGGCATCGGCTACGCTGTTGGCCCGCTTAAGCGACAGGGCTTCGTTATAGCTATCCTCACCATAATTATCGGTGTGGCCTTCAAGGCGGCTATGCGTTATCCCGGTTGTCGCCAGCCGCGAGGCCATTTGGGTGATCTGCTGGCGGCTGTCGGGACGTAGTCGGTAGTCATTCTTGTCAAACAGGATGCTATCGGATAAGCCCAGGGACCAATCGCCGTTGCTTTCAGTGAAGCCGTAAGATTTCATCGCCGCCACCTGCTCGGGGGTAAATTTTCCCTGAGGAGCCTGGCAACCTGTCAAAAGCGCCGCCGCCATCAGGGCGGGGGCGAAATATTTCGTGATCATAATGCGTCCTTTATTATTTCAGCGTCTGCTGGATACGTTGGTTTTTCATCCGATACATATTCTGATCGGCAAGTTCTTGCAGTGATTCCGCAGTGGCGTGCTCCCACGCCAGGGCATAACCGACGCTCAGCGAGAGCGTGGCGCTATGGCCATTGTGCAGATTGAATGGCGGAAGAAATTGTTCCGACAGCGCCTGGCACAGGGCCTGGACTTCTGCTTCCGAGCGCACCTCGCGCAGCAGAACGGCAAACTCATCGCCGCCGAGACGCCACGCCAGATGGCGTTTACCGGCGAAAGTCATCAGGCGGCTGGCGACTTCCATCAGCACTTTATCGCCCGCCGCATGTCCCCAGTTGTCATTGATCAATTTGAAGTTATCGCCATCGAGAAACAGTAACGCTGAGGTCTGGTGATCCACTTCATTTTTCATCAGCTCGGCAAGCGCGTTGCGAAAGGCGGCGCGGTTAGCCAGGCCGGTCAACGGATCGTGTAACGAGCTGCGCAACAGCTGAGCATTTTTGGCCTGCAGCTGGCGCTGCCAGTCCTCCATCTCCCCCAGCAGACTGTTAAAGTCCTGGGCAAACAGATGGAACTCCTCGATACGCTCCTCCGGCACCCGCCGGGAGAAGTGGCGGTTTTCGCGAATATCATGCACGACCTCGGTGATGCTCTGCAGGGCGGCGACGATCCCCCGGTGCAGGGAGTGGGTCAGCAGCAGGCCGATAAACGAGGCGAGCAGAATGCTGCCTGTCAGTACCAGAATCGAGATGCCGAGAAAGTGGCTAATCAGTTCATCAAGCGCGGTTAGTCGCAGCTCGCCGATTTGTTTACCCTGGTGCCAGATGGGCTGCACCGTGGGCTCCGGAAACAGCCATTTACTGATAAGGCCGCTCACTTGTTCTTTGTTGGCCAGCGGTTCGTGGCGCCATGCGGCGAAGGGCTGCTTCTGGCCGTTGAGCACGATTGCCTGGGAAATCTGCCCTTGCTTCCCCAGCGAAGCGAGGGTCTCCTCTGCTGCCGCGCTGTCGCCAAACACCAGGGCGGCTTCGAGACTGCGGCCCATGGTCGCGGCAGTGAGCTCAAGGTTTTTCTGCGCGTACTGCTTGAGCGTGAAAATAGAGGCCGTGCTCAGCAGCAGCCAGACCAGCGTCATGGAAATCACCACGCTTATCACGCTAATGCGACGCAACGCGCGTTTGAACGTCGGGCGCGATGTCTGTGAAAAGTCCTTATTCATGTGGTTTCTTCCGGGCAAGCATCAGGACGTCCGGGTTAACCCGAACCCCGCTGTGCGTCAGAACGTCCAGATTAACGGAGAAGCGGACCCTGTCGTCGTTGATGATCAGGCAAAACGCGCTACCAATTGAGCAATCCGTATTTTGTTCTGCGATGAGTAACAGCGGCCTCGAGCCATAGCGGCGAGTTAATTCCGACTGTTGGGTCGGCGATTCGCTGCCAAAATAAAAACCATCGCAGGTTGTTTTTAACGCTTCTTCACTATTACGTACTATCACCGGTTGATAGGGCAATGCATCCGGATCTTCATGAGCCAGGCTATGGGTGAAGCGTGATGAGGCAAAAATGCACAGCTTCGGCGCCCCTGTTAATGACGGCCAACGGGTATAGGTCACGATCCCGGAAACAATCGCGCGAACATGTTCTGAAGGTCCGGCAGCAAAAACAGGAGATACCGCGATGAGAAAAAATACAGTCAATAAAAGACGGTGTAATACTGTCATTAACGCTTCCGTCAAATTCGCCCTGGCGCGGGAAAAGCCGCTGCCGATGCCCGGCGAAGAATATCACTGATAGCAAAACCCGTCATTAGATGCGCCCTTTGCTTTGGGACAAATCTCACCAGGATTTTTCGTAATGCCGATGGCTCTGATGAGCCATTTTGGCGCGATTTCGCTATGTGTAAATATTTTTGTACGTTTAATGCCGTGGTAAGTGCCAATTAATTTATTGGTGTAAAGTAAAATTTACGGAATATGGATTGAATTCTTTACTTTGTATGGTATCGTTACGTCATGCCCGCTGAGGCAACCCCTATCGCAAACGAGCTACACAGGATCGCAATCATGCAAAAAGACGCGCTGAATAACGTACATATTACCGACGAACATGTGTTAATGACCCCGGAGCAACTGAAGGCGGAATTCCCCCTGAGCGTTGAACAGGAAGCGCAGATCGCGCACGCCCGTGAAACCATCTCCGATATCATCGCCGGCCGCGATCCGCGCCTGCTGGTGGTCTGCGGTCCTTGCTCCATTCACGATCCGGAAGCTGCGATCGAATATGCTCGTCGGTTTAAAGCCCTTGCCGAAGAGGTCAGCGATAGCCTCTACCTGGTGATGCGCGTCTATTTTGAAAAACCCCGTACTACCGTCGGCTGGAAGGGGCTGATTAACGATCCGCATATGGATGGTTCGTTTGATGTTGAAGGCGGCCTGAAGATTGCGCGTCGTCTGCTGGTCGAGCTCGTGAATATGGGACTGCCGCTGGCGACGGAAGCGCTGGATCCCAACAGCCCGCAGTACCTTGGGGATCTGTTCAGCTGGTCCGCCATCGGCGCGCGAACCACGGAATCTCAGACGCACCGCGAAATGGCCTCTGGTCTTTCCATGCCGGTAGGCTTTAAAAATGGCACCGACGGCAGCCTGGCCACGGCCATCAACGCCATGCGCGCCGCGGCGATGCCGCACCGTTTCGTCGGTATCAACCAGGCCGGGCAGGTCTGCCTGCTGCAAACGCAGGGTAACCCGAACGGCCATGTGATCCTCCGCGGCGGTAAGGCGCCAAACTACGGTCCGGACGATGTGGCGAAATGCGAAAAAGAGATGGCGCAGGCGGGACTGAAGCCGTCGCTGATGGTAGATTGCAGTCATGGGAACTCCAATAAAGATTTCCGCCGCCAGCCGGCCGTGGCTGAATCCGTTGTCGCGCAGATTAAAGATGGCAATCGCTCCATTATCGGCCTGATGATCGAGAGTAATATCCACGAGGGCAATCAGTCCTCTGAACAGCCGCGTGAGGCGATGAAATACGGCGTTTCGGTAACGGATGCCTGCATCAGCTGGGAAACCACCGATGCGCTACTGCGTGAACTGGATAAGGATCTCCGCGGCCACCTGGCGGCCCGTTTGGTGTAAGAGGAAAGTATGGTTGCTGAACTGACCGCGTTACGCGATCAAATTGATGAAGTAGATAAAGCGTTGCTTAGCCTGCTGGCTAAGCGCCTGGAACTGGTGGCCGAAGTCGGCGAGGTGAAGAGCCAGTATGGCCTGCCGATTTACGTCCCGGAACGCGAGGCGGCGATGCTCGCCTCCCGGCGTGAAGAGGCGGCTGCGCTCGGCGTTCCACCGGATCTGATCGAGGACATTCTGCGTCGCGTGATGCGCGAATCCTATTCCAGCGAAAACGACAAAGGCTTCAAAACCCTTTACCCGAATCTGCGGCCGGTAGTGATCGTCGGCGGCGGCGGGCAGATGGGGCGTCTGTTTGAGAAGATGTTAACGCTGTCCGGCTACCAGGTGCGCATTCTGGAAAAAGAGGACTGGGCGCGGGCGACGGATATCGTCGCCGATGCCGGCATGGTCATTGTCAGCGTGCCGATTCACACCACCGTGGAGACGATCGCCAGGCTGCCGCCGCTGCCGGCGGATTGCATTCTGGTCGACCTTGCCTCGGTTAAAGCAGAGCCGCTGCAGGCGATGCTGGCGGCGCATCAGGGCCCGGTACTCGGCCTGCACCCGATGTTTGGTCCGGACAGCGGCAGCCTTGCCAAGCAGGTGGTGGTCTACTGCGATGGCCGCCAGCCAGAGGCCTATCAGTGGTTCCTCGAGCAAATTCAGGTCTGGGGCGCGCGCCTGCATCGCATCAGCGCGGTGGAGCACGATCAGAACATGGCCTTTATTCAGGCGTTGCGCCACTTTGCCACCTTCGCCTATGGGCTGCATCTGGCGGAAGAGAATGTGCGCCTTGAGCAGTTGCTGGCGCTCTCGTCACCCATTTACCGGCTGGAGCTGGCGATGGTGGGCCGTCTGTTTGCCCAGGATCCGCAGCTCTACGCCGACATTATTATGTCTTCGGAAAACAACCTGGCGCTGATTAAGCGCTACTACCAGCGGTTTGGCGAGGCGATCGGTCTGCTGGAGCAGGGCGATAAGCAGGCGTTTATCGATAGCTTCCGTAAAGTCGAACACTGGTTTGGCGATTACGCGCAGCGTTTCCAGAGCGAGAGCCGCACGCTGCTGCGTCAGGCGAACGATAATCGGCAGTAAAGCGAAAAAGGTGTATACAATAAAGCCAGCGACCGCTGGCTTTTTTTATAGGGATGACAACGATGGCTGAACCACAACCGCTGTTTGACTACACCGGATACCTGCCGGAATGCCCGACCTGGAGCGAGGCAGAGCAGGCCCTCTACTGGGCTGATATTATGGAATGTGAAATTCACCGCTACGATACCCGCAGCGGCGAACACCAGGTGCTGCAATTTCCGGAGGAGGTCGGCTGTTTTTCCTTGCGCGAGAAGGGTGGGTTTATCGTTGCATTGCGCAGCGGTATCTGGCTGACCGACGCCCACGGTCTGCTACGGCGTAAAGTCTGCGATAACCCGAGCAATCCGGAACTGGCGCGGTTTAACGATGGTGGGACCGATCGCGATGGGCGCTTTTATGCCGGCACCTTCTGGGGCCCGGGGGATTATAACGGCGCGCTGCTGATGCGGGTCGATAACGACCTGAAGCCGACGGTGATCCAGTGTAACATCCATGGCGCCAACGGTCTGGCGTTTAGCGCCGACCGGCGCTGGATGTATACCTCCGATACGCCGAACGCCGTGATCTACCGTACGCCGCTGGATGAGCAGGGTGAGCCTGGCCGGCGCGAAGTCTTTCGCCGTTTTCAGCCTGGCGAAGGGATACCGGACGGGGCGGCGATTGACGTGGAGGGGTGTTACTGGAGCGCAATGTTTGACGGCTGGCGGATCGCCCGTTTCTCTCCGCAGGGTGAGGAGCTGGAGTCCTACCCGATGCCGGTACGTTGCCCGACGATGGTCTGCTTTGGCGGGGCGGATATGCAAACGCTCTATATCACCACCACCCGGGAAAACATGGAGGACGATGAGCTGGCGCAGTATCCGCTGTCCGGCGCCATCTTCACCCTGCCGGTGGCGGTGGCAGGGATGAAGAAATTACCGTTCCGCGAACGTTAAACCGGATCCACCGGCACGACGTTTTCGCTGGGGTAGCAACCGAGAACCTTCATGGAGCGGGTGATCTCCGCCAGCTCCTTCAGCGCCTTGCGCATGGGCAGCGAGTCCAGGTTTGCCTGAATATCGAGATAAAACATCTCTTCCCACGGATTGCCATGGATGGGGCGAGATTCAAGTTTGGTCATGATCAGATTGTGATTGCGCAGCACCAGTAAGGCTTCCACCAGGGCACCCGCCTGCTGACCGGTCGCCATTAACAGCGTGGTCTTCGCCGGAACCTGATCGGAGACGTTTACCGATTTGCGCGCCAGAACGAGGAAGCGCGTAATATTCTGCGTCTGGTTGGCCTGGCAGTGCTCCAGCACCTGCAGGCCGTACAGAGCGCCGCCCGCTTCGCTGCCCAGCGCCGCGACGGTCGGGGCGTTCGCCTGCGCGACTTTTTCCATCGCCGCTGAGGTGCTCTCGGTATATTCAATCTTCCAGTGCGGGTAGCGACTCAGATACTGGCTACACTGCTGGAACGGTTGCGGATGGCTGTAGACGGTCTGAATTTTATCGGCATCCGTCGAGGTGCTGACCAGTACGCAATGATCGATAGGGATCGTCAGCTCGCCTACGATCGACAGGCTGGTGTGCTGCAGCAGATCGTAGACATCGTTGATCCCGCCGGAGCTGGTGTTTTCAATCGGCACTACGGCGTAATCGGCCTGGCCGGTTTCCACCTGATTAAAAATATCGGCGAACTTCGCGCAGCCGCTTTCAATAAACTGCTCAAAGTGGCGAGCGGCGTACTGACGCGCCGCCAGATGCGAATAAGAGCCTTTGGGACCGAGGAACGCCACGCGAGCCGAATGCGGGTTAATTTTATTCAAATGCTGCTGCAGCAGGGTTTGCTGGGTCAGTACAGAGTCTTCGATAATCAGCTGGAACAGGCGGGTGATGTAATGAGCGTCCAGATTATGGCGCTTGCCGAGGGTCATCAGACGCTCCAGCAGATCGCGTTCGCGGTCAATATCACGCACCGGGCGATGGGAGGCCAGTTTGGCTTTACCAACCTCAACAGCCAGCCCGCGACGCTCCGCCAGCAGAGCAAGCAGTTTCTCATCCAGCGCGCTTATCTTGTCGCGCAGCGCCAGTAATGGGTTTTCCTCGGTCATAGATGTTGCCTTTGTTGTTATCCAATAAAAAAGGCCTCCCGGGTGGGAGGCCTTATTGTTCGTCTTCGCATTCTTTCTTATACGACGAATTGCCTCCCGGTCAGGGGAAGGTAAAAAAGAATGCGAAGAAGAACGGGACGAGTTTCATGATGAATTCCTTTAAGTAGTGGGGATTACAGTACCTGTACTGTTTTCACTCTGTCAATAAAAAACGCGCCCGAAGGCGCGTGGCATGACACAACTTAAGTTAAGGATTACTCTTCTTCTTCCACAAAGCCTGCCTCTTTCACCGACGTCGCGGCGCGGCGGGCTTCCCCTTTGTGTTGCACTTTATTGAGCTGCCGTTCCAGCTTGTTGATCAATTCGTTAATGGCGGCGTACATATCTTCATGACGCGCACTGGCAACCAGATGGCCGTTTGGCGTGTTGATGGTTGCATCAGCGATAAAACCCTGCGGCTCCTTAGACAGAATGATGTGCGGGTTAATTAAATGAGTTTGCCACTTATCCAGTTTGGCGAGACGGTCTGCGACATGCTGGCGGATTGCCGGAGTAATTTCCATTTGTTTACTGGTAATGTTCATTGTCATAAATTTTACCTCTTGTCTTTCCCGTCTTGGTGAATCCAGCATACCTTTCCTAATGTCAAAATGTGTGATCTAAATCACGTTTTATTGTCACTTTTTGTCAACGAATTCATTTTGTGAGACAGGGCAGGAAGAAGTGAGATTTTACTTGTAGAACCTGCCAAAGCAGGCCATATTTGATGAGTTAACTCGACGCTAAACCGCTTCAGCTAACCAGGATAACGAATAAAAAAACGGCAGCCAGTGGCTGCCGTTTGCGATCCATGAGTCAGGCTCAGGTGTTCTTACTGTTCGCGGCGATAATCTTCGCGACTTTGTCCGCCTGAGCATTCATCTGCATTTGACGATAGGCATTTTCCATCTTCGGCAGGGCATCGCGGGTGGCCTGGGTATCCGGATAGTTACGCATCATACCTTCCACGCGGTTAACGACGGCAACCCATGCGCCGCGGTCGGTGTAGTAATCCACCACCGACAGCTCATACTTCGCCAGGCGATCTTTCAGGAATACCATGCGCTTATAGGCGTCCGTGGCATACTGGCTGTTCGGGTAGCCACGTACCAGTTTGGAGAAGTCATTGAAGGCATCGCGCGCGTGCTGCGGATCGCGGTCGGAACGATCGACGCCGAAGAAGCCCTGCAGGGCGCTGTCATCCAGAGCCATGTTGGTCAGGCCGCGCATATAGATGACGTAGTCGATGTTCGGATGGGTGGGATTCAAGCGCATGAAGCGATCGATGGCCGCTTGAGCCAGCGGCAGATCGGCGTTTTTGTAATACGCATAAATCAGATCCAGCTGTACCTGTTGGGAATAAGGGCCGAATGGATAACGGTTATCCAACGCTTCCAGTTGCGTTATCGCCTGTTTCCAGTTACCGTCCTGCAGTTTTTGCTGGGCGGTCGCGTAGATTTCATTCGGCGGATTATCAGGCACCTCTTCCTTAGAGCCGGAGCAACCCACCAAAGCCAGGCTCAGTGTGGCGGCTGCCACCAGGTATTTCATGCGCGTCATGACGTTTTGACTTCCTCAAAATGTTTATGCGGGAGAATCTCTGTTCCTGCTCCCGATTAAGACCAGCTACAATAGCACACTATATTAAACGGCAAAGCCGTAAAACCCAACGTTAAACGAAGAAGCTGTATATGGCACAACGAGTACAACTCACCGCAACGGTGACCGAAAATCAACTCGGTCAACGCTTAGATCAGGCTTTGGCCGAATTGTTCCCTGATTATTCGCGATCGCGGATAAAAGAATGGATCCTCGACCAACGCGTATTAGTCAATGGCACCATTGGCGATAAACCGAAAGAAAAAGTGCTGGGGGGAGAACGCATCGCTATCGATGTGGAAATCGAAGAAGAGGCGCGCTTCCAGCCGCAGGATATTCCGCTCAATATCGTTTACGAAGATGATGACATCATCGTGATCAACAAACCGCGCGATCTGGTTGTACATCCTGGCGCGGGCAACCCTGACGGTACTGTGCTGAATGCGCTGCTGCACTACTATCCGCCTATTGCCGATGTGCCGCGTGCGGGGATCGTCCACCGTCTGGATAAAGACACCACCGGTCTGATGGTGGTGGCGAAAACCATTCCAGCGCAAACCCGGCTGGTGGAGTCGCTGCAGCTGCGCGAGATCACCCGTGAATACGAAGCGGTGGCGATCGGTCATATGACCGCTGGCGGTACGGTTGAAGAACCGATCAGCCGTCATCCGACCAAGCGTACCCATATGGCGGTGCACCCGATGGGCAAACCGGCGGTGACCCACTACCGCATTATGGAACATTTCCGCATCCATACCCGCCTGCGCCTGCGTCTGGAAACCGGTCGTACGCATCAGATCCGCGTGCATATGTCGCATATCACCCATCCGCTGGTAGGCGACCAGGTGTATGGCGGCCGCCCGCGTCCGCCGAAGGGCGCGTCGGAGGAGTTCATCACCGCGCTGCGTAAATTCGACCGCCAGGCGCTGCACGCCACCATGCTACGTCTGTACCACCCGATTACCGGCATTGAAATGGAGTGGCACGCGCCCATCCCACAAGATATGGTCGAGCTCATCGAGGCGATGCGCGCCGATTTTGAAGCCCATAAGGACGATATTGACTGGTTATGACTAAACTGATTGTACCGCAGTGGCCAATGCCCGGCAGCGTGGCGGCCTGTAGTTCTACCCGCATCGGCGGCGTGAGTCTGCCGCCCTATGACTCGCTCAACCTGGGCGCCCATTGCGGCGACAATCTGCAGCATGTCGAAGAAAACCGGCGGAGGATGTTTGCCGCCGGCGGCTTACCGTCTTACCCGGTTTGGCTGGAGCAGGTTCATGGTACCGATGTGCTCACGCTGGACGGCGGACCCTATCCGTCGAAACGCGCGGATGCCTCTTATAGCCGTACGCCAGGGACTGTCTGCGCGGTGATGACCGCTGACTGCCTGCCGGTCCTGTTCTGTAACCGCGCCGGTACCGAAGTCGCCGCGGCGCATGCGGGATGGCGCGGCTTATGCGAAGGGGTTCTGGAAGAGACGGTCGCCCGTTTCGCCGATAAAGCCGAAAACATTATGGCGTGGCTGGGACCCGCCATCGGTCCGCAGGCGTTTGAGGTGGGCCCAGAAGTTCGCGACGCTTTTATGGCTAAGGATGAGAATGCGCATCAGGCTTTTCGTCCGGCAGGCGAAAAATATTTTGCTGATATCTATCAGCTGGCTCGGCAGCGCCTGGCAAACGTCGGCGTTGAGCAGATTTTCGGCGGCGATCGCTGCACGCTAAGCGAAAAGGATGATTTTTTCTCTTACCGGCGCGACAAGACCACCGGTCGTATGGCAAGTTTCATTTGGCTGATATAACCTAGAGAATCAAGACGATCCAGAAGGCAAACTTATTTTTCGCATAGTTCAGGTCTTTAACCTTGAATAATTGAGGGATGACCTCATTTAATCTCCAGTAGCAAATTTGACCTGTTATGGGAGGAGTTATGCGTCTGGATCGTCTTACCAATAAATTCCAGCTTGCTCTTGCCGATGCCCAGTCGCTTGCACTCGGGCACGACAACCAATTCATCGAACCTCTTCATTTAATGAGCGCCTTGCTGAATCAGGAAGGGGGATCGGTACGTCCTTTATTAACCTCGGCGGGCGTGAATGCCGGGAAACTGCGCACTGACATCGAACAGGCTCTGAGCCGTTTACCGCAGGTGGAAGGCACCGGCGGCGATGTGCAACCTTCTCAGGATTTAGTGCGGATCCTGAACCTTTGCGACAAGCTGGCGCAAAAGAAAAAGGACAACTTTATATCGTCAGAACTGTTTGTTCTGGCGGCGCTTGAATCACGCGGTACGCTGACCGACCTTTTAAAATCCGCCGGAGCAACAACCGCCAACGTGACTCAGGCGATTGAACAAATGCGAGGAGGTGAAAGCGTGAACGATCAGGGTGCCGAAGACCAACGTCAGGCATTGAAGAAATTTACCGTCGATCTCACCGAGCGTGCCGAACAGGGCAAGCTGGACCCGGTTATCGGCCGTGATGAAGAGATCCGCCGTACCATTCAGGTACTGCAGCGCCGTACCAAAAACAATCCGGTGCTGATTGGTGAACCCGGGGTGGGTAAAACCGCTATCGTCGAAGGCCTGGCGCAGCGTATCGTCAACGGCGAAGTGCCGGAAGGGCTGAAAGGCCGCCGGGTGCTGGCGCTGGATATGGGCGCGCTGGTGGCCGGGGCGAAATACCGCGGTGAGTTTGAAGAGCGTCTGAAAGGCGTGCTGACCGACCTGTCGAAACAGGAAGGCAACGTCATTCTGTTTATCGACGAACTGCATACCATGGTTGGCGCTGGTAAAGCCGACGGCGCGATGGACGCGGGCAACATGCTGAAGCCGGCGCTGGCGCGTGGTGAACTGCACTGCGTCGGGGCGACGACGCTCGACGAATACCGTCAGTACATTGAAAAAGACGCTGCGCTGGAGCGCCGCTTCCAGAAGGTGTTCGTCGCCGAGCCGTCGGTAGAAGATACCATCGCTATTCTGCGCGGTCTGAAAGAACGTTATGAACTGCACCACCATGTGCAGATCACCGACCCGGCTATCGTGGCGGCGGCGACCTTGTCGCATCGCTACATTGCCGACCGTCAGTTGCCGGATAAAGCCATCGACCTTATCGATGAGGCGGCGTCCAGCATCCGTATGCAGATCGACTCGAAGCCGGAAGAGCTGGACCGTCTCGATCGCCGCATCATCCAGTTGAAACTGGAGCAGCAGGCGCTGAAGAAAGAGTCTGATGAGGCGAGTCTGAAGCGTCTTGATATGCTCAACGAGGAGCTGGCGGATAAAGAACGGCAGTACTCGGTGCTGGAAGAAGAGTGGAAAGCGGAAAAAGCGTCCCTCTCCGGCACCCAGACCATCAAAGCCGAGCTGGAGCAGGCGAAAATCGCCATCGAACAGGCGCGTCGCGTCGGTGACCTGGCGCGGATGTCCGAGCTGCAGTACGGCAAAATTCCGGAACTGGAGAAACAGCTGGCGGCAGCCACTCAGTCCGAAGGAAAAACCATGCGTCTGCTGCGTAATAAAGTGACGGATGCTGAAATCGCCGAAGTGCTGGCCCGCTGGACCGGTATCCCGGTCTCCCGCATGATGGAAAGCGAGCGTGACAAACTGCTGCGTATGGAGCAGGAACTGCATCATCGGGTGATTGGTCAGGATGAGGCGGTTGAAGCAGTATCTAACGCTATTCGCCGTAGCCGTGCCGGGCTGTCCGATCCGAACCGGCCGATTGGTTCATTCCTGTTCCTCGGTCCGACCGGGGTCGGTAAAACCGAGCTGTGTAAAACGCTGGCTAACTTTATGTTCGACAGCGACGACGCAATGGTGCGTATCGATATGTCCGAGTTTATGGAGAAACACTCCGTCTCGCGTCTGGTCGGTGCGCCTCCGGGATACGTCGGTTATGAAGAGGGCGGTTACCTGACCGAGGCGGTGCGCCGTCGTCCTTATTCCGTCATCCTGCTGGATGAAGTGGAAAAAGCGCACCCGGATGTGTTCAACATTCTGCTGCAGGTACTCGACGACGGGCGCCTCACCGATGGCCAGGGGAGAACGGTCGACTTCCGTAACACGGTGGTCATCATGACCTCGAACCTCGGTTCCGATTTGATTCAGGAACGGTTCGGCGAGCTGGATTACGGACATATGAAGGACCTGGTGCTGGGGGTTGTCAGCCAGAACTTCCGTCCGGAGTTCATCAACCGTATCGATGAAGTGGTGGTCTTCCATCCGCTGGGTGAGAAACACATTGCTTCTATTGCCCAGATCCAGCTGCAGCGTCTGTATAAACGTCTGGAAGAGCGCGGATATGAAGTGCGGATGTCCGATGAGGCGTTGAAGTTACTAAGCGCCAACGGATACGATCCGGTATACGGCGCGCGGCCACTGAAACGCGCTATTCAGCAGCAGATTGAGAACCCGTTGGCCCAGCAGATACTTTCCGGTGAGCTGATTCCGGGTAAAACCGTCGAGCTGGTAGTGAAAGGCGACCGTATCGTGGCAGTGCAGTAAGTCACAAAACGACAAAAACGGGCCCAGCGGGCTCGTTTTTGTTTAAAAACCAGGCAAGAATTAAAGCTCAACACCTGATTTGGTTGAAAAGTGAGCGATTGAATTCTTTTTTTGAATTTATCCTTGTCACTTCAGAATTACCCCCTATAATGCGCCTCCACTGACACGGAACAACGGCAAGCAAGCCGCCGGGGCAGCAGGATTCAACGGCGAAAGATAACGTTGAAGCCGACAGAGAAAAGCAAAATAAGCGCTTGACTCTGAATGAGGAAAACGTATTATACGGGACCTCGCGACAGAGCGCTAAAGCGCGTCGCAACTGCTCTTTAACAATTTATCAGACAATCTGTGTGGGCACTCAAAGTGACATGGATTCTTAATGTCTTCGGACAATAAATGAATACCAAGTCTCAAGAGTGAACACGT